>JAHDSF010000006.1 GCA_018432935.1 Rhodospirillales bacterium
CCCCATGCCCTGGCCGCCTGAGCCGCTTCGGCGACCGGCAACGGCTGTGGATAAGCCTCCGGCTTACCCACAGCCGCAACCACCACAGAAGCGGTCAATTGATGCGCTACAAAAACCGGTCAACTTGACGCGCTCGCTACACAACCGTCAGGCCCGACTCGTCCCGGGCACCGATGTCTTTGTGCCACCGAAAGCGAACTCGCGGACGGCCGGGTCTAGCCTGGCCACGACTTCCTCTCGTGGGCTTTCCTTTGTGAACTCTGTGCCCCCTCGGTGGTCTCTGTGACCTACCTTCCCTTCTCGCCGCCCAGCACCCCGTCCAGCACCTCGATCATGGTGTCGATCTCCTCCCGCGTCACGTTGAGGGCGGGCATGAAGCGGAGGATGGTCGGCCTGGGCGCGTTGAGGAGGAGGCCGCGGGCGAAGCACTTGGCGGCGACGTCGGTCGCGATCTCGGCGCCGAGGTCGAGGGCGAGCAGGAGGCCCTGGCCGCGCACCTCGCCCAGGCCGTGCTTCTTGGACAGCGCCCGCAGGCATTGGGCCAGGTAGGCGCCGGTCGTCCGCACGTTCTGGAGGAACTCCGGCCTGCCGACCTCCTCCAGGATGGCGAGGCCGACCGCGGTCACCAGCGCGTTGCCGTTGAAGGTGCCGCCCTGGTCGCCGTGGGCGAAGCAGCAGACGTCGGCGGCCGCCACCAGGGCGCCGATCGGCACCCCGCCGCCCAGGCCCTTGGCCAGCGTCAGGATGTCGGGCCTGATGCCCGCCTGCTCGTAGGCGAACATGGTGCCGGTGCGGCCGATGCCGGTCTGCACCTCGTCCAGGATCATCAGCAGGCCGGCCTTCTTTGTCAGCGCGCGGACCTCCTTGAGGAAGTCGAGCGAGGCGGGGATGACGCCGGATTCGCCCTGGATCGGTTCCAGCATGACGGCCACGGTCTTCTCCGTGATCAGGCGCTCGACGCCGGCGATGTCGTTCATCTCGGCCTTGGGGAAGCCGGCGACCTTGGGCTCGAACAGGTCCTTCCACGGCGCCTTGTCCGAGGCCGACATGGTGGCCAGCGTTCGGCCGTGGAAGGCGTGGCTCATGGTGACGATCTCGTAGGCGCCGCCACGGTGCAGGGCGCCCCACTTGCGGGCCAGCTTGATCGCCCCCTCGTTGGCCTCGGCGCCGCAGTTGGTGAAGAACACTTTTTCCAGCCCGCTGTGGCGGACGATCAGCTCCGCCAGCGCGATCATCGGCGCGTTGTAGAAGGCGGGGCTGCAGTTGATCAGGGTCGCCGCCTGCCGCCGCAAGGCATCGGCGATCACCGGCGGGCAGTGGCCCAGGCAGTTGACCGCCCAGCCCTGCACGAAGTCCAGGTACTCCTTGCCGGTGTGGTCGCGCAGCCACGAGCCGTGGCCCTCGACGAACACGACGTCGGGGCGGCTGGTGATCTCCATCAGGGCATCGAAGGAAAAGCCGCCGGAGGGCGGGACGGGCTCGGGGATGGTCTGGCTCATGCTTTCTCTCTCCTGTCGGGCCGGGGCAGGGGGCCGTCCCCGAAATGAAGAAGGCCCCCGTCGCTGCCGGCGGGGGCCTTCGTGGATCGCTCTGCACTCGTCGCCTAACGCGCGCGCATCTCCCACGGCCCCGCCGGAAGGCGGAAGACTCGGATCGCGCGACGTCGCAGGGCGAGGTAGCTGTGCATGGAATCCTCTATACGCCCGGACGGGCGGCGTGTCACGCGACTTCACGAGTGTTGAGATTTTAAAAACTATGTGATATTTTGAAAATATCATCGAGCTGCCTCTTGCCCTCCGGAGATCCCCATGGCCCGCATTCCCTACAACCCATACGACCAAGAGCTCAACGACCAGGCCACTGGCCCCGGGTCATGGAACCGGCCGTTCGGCAGCCTCTACAAGGACCAGCGCGAAGCCGAGCCCGCGAACCCGAAGGCCGCCGCCGACGTCGTCTACGGCAACATGAACAGCCCCGACCGGGGCCAGGCGCAGCCCTCGGAGAGTTTTTTCGCCGTCGCCAAGCAGGAGAAGCAGGCGATCTGGGTCGACGACTTCTACCCCAGCATGAGGAAACAGCAACCGAAGCGGACCGAACCGGCGACCCAACCAAGCGATCGGACCGCCGACTATCGTGCCGCCCCGAACCAGTACGCCAGCCTCGCCGGCCCGCAAGGGTCGGCCGTGCCGGATCGTTCTCCGGAGGGGCCGATATTGGCGAAAGCCCGCGGCGGGAAGACGCCCGCTCCCAAGCCGGCGCCGGCGCGCCGCGTGAGTCCAACTCCCGCCCTGTCGCCTGCGCCAGTCAAGAAGCCGGCCTCCACACCCGAGCCGGAAACCGCCGTCAACCCTGCCTTCCTCACGAAGATTTGGAACTTGGAGAGCAATGGCAAATCCGAAGAGGAGGCGACCCGAGCCTTAGGGGAGAATAAGGCAGCCGGGAAGTACCAGCTCACACGCATCGCCTTGCGGTAGATCGGATATCTCGACATGCACCAGGTGGACCGAGACCGCGGCCAAGCGCGGCATTCACAGCTATGACGACCTTCTCGGCAACCCTCGGGCCCAGGAGGTAGCGGTTCGGGAATATTTGGACAAGATGGAGAAGAACGTCCGCGACGCGGGCGCTTACGAGCACCTCGGCCGCGATATCGACGGGAAGCTCGCCAAGTTCACGATCACCGAGGCGGGGCTGTTAGGGGCTGCTCACAGAGAGGGTCAGGAAGTGCTGAAGGACTACCTGGAGCACCAACAGCGCAACGGCTGGACGAGCAACTTCGACAACATCAGCGAAGCGATCAAGAAAAAGTACAAGGAGAGAGATCCCAAGAGACCCGCAAAGATCCGCTTCCTTGCTGTGGAGACCCGCCTTCGCGAACTCGCAGGAATCCCCTGTCGCCTCTGGCTCGATCATTGACCGGCGGTCAAGTCATCCTTTGAACTTCTGGAGGAAAGGGGGAAGTCTACCGGACCCACGTCACGCCCTCGGGCGGCCCCGTCTCCTCCGGAGGGCTGTGCTCCCGTTGCTCCTCCGGGATGGTCGGCCAGCGGGCGAAATATCGCAGCGCCCCGGGAATCCAGCTGTACTTCTCGTCCCGGGCGTAGATTGTCGACTTCTCCGAATCGATGACGGCCGCTCGGATGGTCCCGTCCTCGAGATCGATAAGGACCAGAGCTTCCTGCTCCATGCCCAAATGGGCCTGGTGACCTCTGAGGACCAGAACTGTGCCTCGCAATTCGATGAGGGCGGCATCTTTCATGTCGCGCTGGATGAGCTTGGCACCCTCCTTGCCGGTCAGGTCCTCGACCGCGCGCGCGACCTCCGGGTCGCGCAGGACTGCATCATGCCGGAAACTCCCGGCGAACTGGCTCAAATGGCCAAGCTTCCCGTGTCTGACGCTCCATGCAACCGGGGAGCCCATTCCTGCCTCTTTCAACCTGACAGCGTCTTCGAGCAGGGCGGCACGGGCCATGTTCATCTCTGCAAGGCAGTCGGCGGCCAAGTCGTGGGTCTGCCAAGCGCACTGGGCGTCGCGATAGGCCGCCCAAGCCCGCTGGGCCGCTTCAAGGGGCGACCTTTGGTCGGCAGGCGTCTTGAGGATGACGGATTGATAGGACTGCTTCAGGCGGGTCTCCGACTGCTGCCTTTGGACCTCCCTCCGTTCGTCTGCCGTATTGTCGCGGGCTGAGGCTGCGTCATCCTCGTCAGGAGGAGGTAGCGGAACCTCGGCCCGTTCTGCGCGGGGGAAGATGTCTCGCACAACACGGAAGCCGATGTCGTTCCAGGTGCTCGGTGGCCGCATCCCGTGTGGAGAGGGCGTTCGGCGCGTGCCCTCCAACTGTGAGTACCAAGAATCCCAACTGCCGCCGCGGCTGACCCACGCGAGACAGGGTGTGTCACTGTCTCCCTCCATATCACATTCGTCGACCCACTCCGCCGCGTTCCCGGCCATGTCGTAAAGGCCGAACGGATTTGGAGGGAAGCTGCCGACAGGGGCGGTGAAATGGCTGGGCGCGGCCTCTTCGTCGACACTTTCGGTCCTGCCGTAGTTGGCCTGCGCACGGCTCGGTTCGTCGCCCCAGTAGTACGCGCTGGTGGTTCCGGCACGGTACGCGTATTCCCACTCGGACTCGCCCGGGAGGCGATAGGAGTGCCCGGTTCGCTTCGACAGCCATTCCGTGAAGGCCACGGCATCGGCGTAACTCACGCACACGACGGGGTGAGTCGGCTGCTGCCAGAACCACGGATCGTAACGCTCGAACCCCGGGTTCCTCCAGGTGTTGGGATCGTCGTGGTCGACGCCGATGCCCTGGATGTGGCACGGGAAGTCGGACCTGTGGCTCGCCTCAGCGACAAACCGCGCAAACTCCGCGACCGTGACCTCGAACTTGCCGATGGCGAAGGGGTGGGGGATGGACTCCCGGTGCAGGGGCACCGCGTCCTCCCGCCTCGCTTCCTCTTCGTCCCCCTTGCCCATGTCGAACTCCCCGGCGGGGATCACGACCATCTCCGGGCAGGTGGGGCAGTCGCGGAAGACCTGGCCGGGCTGCCAGGAGGGGGCCGGGTCCTCCGCCCAGGAGGGCGATGCCAGGGACACTAGGGCCGGCAAGGTGGCCATCAGCCAGCGCAGCATCGACGTAATCCCGTATTGGTAGCATACTAAATGGAATATAGCCCGGAAAGGATGCACAGGCAACGGGTGCGTCGGCCCGCTCGCTTTTCCTCTCCCGGCCTCGCGGCGAGGGCCTCACCGCCGCCCGAACAGCTTCTCGATGTCGGCGAGCTTGAGCTCGACGTAGGTGGGGCGGCCGTGGCTGCACTGGCCGGAGAGGGGCGTGGCCTCCATCTCGCGCAACAGCGCGTTCATCTCGGCCGCATTGAGGGCGCGTCCCGCCCGCACGCTGCCGTGGCAGGCGAGCGTCGCGCAGACCTCGGAGAGGCGGTCCTTCAGCGAGGCGGCGTCGCCGAATTCCGCCAGGTCGTCGGCGAGATCGCGGATCAGCCTTGCGCAGTCGACCTCGCCCAGCAGCGCCGGGGTCTCGCGCACCACCACCGCGCCGGGCCCGAACGGCTCGACGACGAGGCCGAACGCTTTCAGCTCCTCCGCCCTCGCGGCGACGCGGTCGGCGGCCGCGGGGTCGAGCTCGACCACCGCCGGGATCAAGAGGCCCTGGCCGGCGACCCGGCCGGAGGCGGCGAAGGCGGCACTCACTTTCTCGTGGACCAGGCGCTCGTGGGCCGCGTGCTGGTCGACGATGACGATGCCGTCCGCGGTCTGGCTGACGATGTAGGTGCGGTGGACCTGGGCGCGGGCGGCGCCGAGCGGGTAGGCGGGCTCGTCGGCGGCGGCCGGCGCCGGCTCGGCCGCCCGGCTCTGGGGCGGCGCGGCGAGGCCGGCAAGCGGCGCCTGGTAGGCGAGCGCGGTCTCACGCAGGCCGGAAGGCACCGGCCGGACGGGATGGCTGCCGCCCCAGCCGTGCGGCCCGCCGGGGGGGCGCACCGCCTCCAGCGTGGCCCCGGTGACCGCCGCGCGGTGGCCGGCCCCGGTCAGCGCCGCCCGGAGCGCGCCGACGATCAGGCCGCGGATCAGTGCGGCGTCGCGGAAGCGCACCTCGGTCTTGGCGGGGTGGACGTTGACGTCGACCTCCTCCGGCGGCAGCTCGAGGAAGAGGGCCAGCATGGCGTGGCGGTCGGAGGCCAGCACGTCGGCGTAGGCGCCGCGCACCGCCCCGTACAAGAGCTTGTCCCGCACCGGGCGGCCGTTGACGAACAGGAACTGCTGCGCCGAGGTCGAGCGGGCGAGGGTCGGCAGCCCGACGTAGCCGGTCAGCCGCACGCCTTCGCGGGCCGCGTCGACCGGCAGGGAATTGTCGCGGAAATCGCGGCCCATGACGGCGCCGAGGCGCTCCAGCCTTGCCGCGAACAGGTGCCCCTGGGTGGCGGGGTAGCCGAGAACCGTGCGGCTGCCGTCGCGCAAGGTGAAGGCGACCTCGGCGTGGGCCATGGCGAGGCGGTTGATCGTCTCCGTCACGTGGCCCATCTCGGAGCGTTCGGACTTCAGGAACTTGAGCCGCGCCGGGGTGGCGAAGAAGAGGTCGCGCACCTCGACCCGGGTGCCGGGCGGGTGCGCCGCCGGCTGTGGCTGACCCTTGGCGCCGCCCTCGACCGCGATGGTCCATGCGGAATCCGCAGCCGCCGTCCGGCTGGTCAGGGAAAGCCGGCTGACCGCGGCGATCGAGGGCAGCGCCTCGCCGCGAAAGCCCAGGGTGCGGATGTGGACGAGGTCGTCGCCCGGCAGCTTGGAGGTGGCGTGGCGCTCGACCGCCAGCGCCAGCTCCTCCGGCCCCATGCCGCAGCCGTCGTCGGTGACCGCGATCAGGGTCCGGCCGCCGTCCTTGACGGTGACGTCAACGGCCCGCGCCCCGGCGTCCAGTGCGTTCTCGACCAGCTCCTTGACGGCGGAGGCCGGCCGCTCGACCACCTCGCCGGCGGCGATGCGGTTGACTAGGTCGGGCGGCAGCAGTCGGATCAGCATGGGGCACATTGTCGGTTGCCGGGCGCGGTTGTTCAAGCGCCGGCCCTGCCGGCAACGAGAATCTTCCTGTTGATAGGAACGGCGCAGGATCCGCAAAATGTCTTTTACTACGTATGCAACTGAATTATGTCCGGCAGCACTATGACGAAGGACCACGATCGTCGGGGTCGCACCGCCTTCCTCAAGCTTGACGAGAAGGCGATCGCCCAGATTCGCGCCTTCCGCCCCGTCCTCGAACGCCACATCGACGGCATCCTCGAACGCCTCTACGAACACCTCCGCCGCCATCCCGAGACACGGCGCATGTTCGCGGACGAGCGCTCCTTCGCCTGCGCCCGTGCCGCGCAGCGCCAGCACTGGCTGGAGCACGTGTTCGCGGCTCGACTCGACGACGCCTACATGGAGCGGGTGGCGCGAATCGGCAGGGCGCACATGGACGCCGGTCTGGCGCCGCGCTGGTACATCGGCGCCTACACCCACGTGTTGGGGGAGATCTGCGCGCTGGTCGTCGACACGCACCGACGCCATCCCGACGCCATCAAGGCCACTATCGATGCGGTGGTCCGCGCCGTGAACCTCGACATGGACCTTGTGATCGAATGCTATCTCGACGCTGCGAACGAGCGCGCGAGCGAGCAGATCGATGCCTTCGCGCGCACCTTCGAGGGCGAGATCAAGTCGATGGTCGACGTCGTCGCCGCGGCGGCGGCCGAGCTCAGCCGTACCGCGGAAGCGATGACGGGAACCGCCGACGCGACACGGCAGCGCGCCTCGGCGATGGCCGAGGCTGCCGCCACCACCAGCGGTAGCGTCCAGGCCACCGCCGCGGCCACGGAAGAGCTTTCCAGCACCCTTTCAGAGATCTCCGGCCGGGTCGGCCAGTCTTCGGAGATCGCCGCCGCGGCGGTCGAGGAGGCGGGGCGCACCGAGGTGACCTTCAAGAGCCTGGCGGAAGCCGCGCAGCGCATCGGCGACGTCAAGGACATCATCACCGCGATCGCCAGCCAGACCAATCTCCTGGCCCTGAACGCCACCATCGAGGCGGCACGGGCCGGAGACGCGGGCAAAGGCTTCGCGGTGGTCGCTTCCGAGGTCAAGAACCTCGCCAAGCAGACGGCCAGGGCGACCGATGAGATCGGCGGCCACGTCTCGAGCATCCAGCAGACCACGGCGTCAGCGGTCGAAGGCATCGGCGCGATTGCCGGCACGGTCGGCAGGATCAGCGAGCTGACCGGAGCCGTCGCCGCCTCGATCGAGGAGCAGGACCAGGCGACCCGCGAGATCGCCCGCAGCACCGCGGTGGCCTCCGACGGCGCTGCGGCCTTCGTTGGTCACGTCGATGCCGTTTCCTCCGCCGCGCAGGAGACCGGTCGGGCCGCCCATCACATCGTCACGGCCACCGCGGACCTGTCCTCTCTCTCGGAAAGCCTAACCCAGGCGGTCGCCCGGTTCATCGCGGCGGTGCGGAAGACCGGCACAGCGGCCCACGGCTGAGAGCATATCGGGCCGCGCGGGATCCGTGCCTGAGTAGCCGGTGAAGAGGCTCGCCATTCCCGCGGAAGCGGGAATCGGACTGCCTTGCCGTCCCCTGCCTTCGCGGGGGTGACGACAAGGACCGCCGGGAAGGCTCGGCAGCATCAGTCCTTCTTTCTCTTCTTTTTCTCCTTCTTCTTCAGCTTCTTGCGTTGGCACGGCTTCATCATGCAGCAGTCGTCGCCGCGTTCGCACGGCTTCTTGCGCGGCTCAGGCTTGGCCATCGCGCCAGGCTTTGTAGGTGTTGATGAGGCCGTTGGTCGAGGGGTCGTGGCTGGCGACCGGCTCCGATCCCTCCAGCTCGGGCAGGATGCTCTTGGCGAGCTGCTTGCCCAGTTCGACGCCCCACTGGTCGAACGAGTTGATGCGCCAGATGACGCCCTGCACGAACACCTTGTGCTCGTAGAGGGCGATCAGCATGCCCAGGGTGCGGGGATCGAAGCGGCGCACCAGGATCGAGTTGGTCGGCCGGTTGCCCTCGAAGGCCTTGTGCGGCGTCAAGTCGTCGATCTCGTCCTTGGAGAGTTTCGCCTTCTCAAGCTCCTTGCGCACCTCCTTGTCGCTGCGGCCGACCATCAGCGCCTCGGTCTGGGCGAAAAAGTTGGAGAGCAGGATCGGGTGGTGGGGGCCGAGCGCGTTGGCGGTCTCGACCGAGGCCATGAAGTCGGCGGGCACCAGCCGCGGCCCCTGGTGGATGAGCTGGTAGAACGAGTGCTGTCCGTTGGTGCCCGGCTCGCCGAAGATGACCGGCCCGGTGGGGTACTTGGCGCGCTTGCCGTCGCGCGTCGCCGTCTTGCCGTTGCTCTCCATCTCGAGCTGCTGCAGGTAGGCGGGCAGGCGGTGCAGGTACTGGTCGTAGGGCAGCACGGCGTGGACCTGGCAGCCGAAGAAATCCGTGTACCAGACCCCCAGCAGGGCCAGGATCGCCGGCATGTTCTCTTCCAGGGGCGCGGAGCGGAAATGCTCGTCCATCGCGTGGCCGCCGGCCAGCATCTCCTCGAACCGGTCCATGCCGATGGCGATCGCCAGCGACAGCCCGATCGCCGACCACATCGAATAGCGGCCGCCGACCCAGTCCCAGAACGCGAACATGTTGGCGGTGTCGATGCCGAACTTGCGGACTTCGGCCTCGTTGGTCGACAGCGCCACGAAGTGCTTGGCGACCGCCGCCTCGCCGAGCTGGGCCACCAGCCACGCCCGCGCCGTCCCGGCGTTGGTCAGGGTCTCCTGGGTGGTGAAGGTCTTGGAGGCGACGATGAACAGCGTCCGCGCGGGATCGAGGTCGCGCAGCGTCTCGGCGATCGCGGTGCCGTCGACGTTCGAGACGTAGTGCAGCCGCAGCCCCTTCTGCCAGTAGGGGCGCAGCGCCTCGGACGCCATCACCGGCCCGAGGTCGGAGCCGCCGATGCCGACGTTGACGACGTCGGTGATGCGTCGCCCGGTGTGGCCGCGCCACTCGCCCTTGCGTACTGCGTCCGAGAAGGCGCGCATGTGGGCCAGCACGCCGTTCACGTCTTCCATCACGTCGCGGCCCTCGACCGCGATCGGCCGGTTGGCGCGGTTGCGCAGGGCGATGTGGAGGACGGGGCGCTTTTCGGTGAAGTTGATCGCCTCGCCCGCGAACATGCGGTCGCGCCAGGCCTCGACCTCGGATTCGCGGGCCAGCGCGAACAGGAGCGCCATCGTCTCCCCGGTGACCCGGTTCTTGGAGTAGTCGAGGAAGAGATCGCCCAGCCGCAGCGACATCTTGTCGAAGCGCATCGGGTCCTCGGCGAAGAGGTCGCGCATGACCAGGCTCTCGACGGCGCCGAAGTGGCTCTTGAGGGCGCTCCACGCGGACGACTTCTTGAGGGAAGGCATCGGTTTCCTCCGGTCTGGCTTGGGGAACGGGCGGTTGGATAGTAACAACTTCCGCACTCGCCGGCCACGCCGCTGCGACCCTCAAGGGTGGGGAGAGGCCCTACGCTTGAACGATTCCAGGGTGCGCGGTCCGGCAATACGCCTATACTGGGTGCGCATATGGTGCGGCCGCGGGGAAACGACCATGGATCGCCGTACGTTCATCGTTCGCCATCTGGGTGGAGCGGCCCTGGTCGCCGGGGCGGGCCTTTTGCCGCGTCCCGTCCTCGCCCTCGCCGAACCCGACCTCGCCGTCGCCAGGGGCAGCGACCCCGCGGCCAACACCCGGGCTGCGGTCGAACTGCTGGGCGGCATGAAGGCCTTCGTGAAGAAGGGAGCCCGGGTCCTCGTCAAGCCCAACATGAGCTTCCCGCACGGGCCCGAGGAGGGCACCAACACCCACCCGCTGGTGGTGCAGACCCTCGCCTTCATGTGCATGGAGGCAGGGGCGGCGAGCGTCCTCGTGCTGGACAACACGCTTGCCCCGCCGGCCGCCTGCCGCGAGCGCTCGGGGATCGAGGTGATGGTCAACCAGGCGCTCGGCACCAAGGCGGTGTTCACCATCAACGACGGCGATTTCTACCGCGACACGGCGCTTGCCGGGGCTCGCGTGATGACCCGCAACGAGATCGCCACCGAGGCCCTCCGGGCCGACGTGCTGATCGCCGCCCCGACCGCCAAGGCGCACTCCTCGACCGGCGTCAGCCTGTCGCTGAAGGGCATGATGGGCCTGGTCGCCGACCGCAACGTCATGCACCGCAAGGGCCTCGACGAGACGATCGCCGACCTCTGCGCGACCCTGAAGCCGCACCTCACCGTCGTCGACGCCACCTACGTCCTGACCACCAACGGCCCCCACGGTCCGGGCAAGGTGGAGCACGCGAAGACCGTGGTAGCCTCGCGCGACCCGGTGGCGGCCGACGCCTGGACCGTGCAGGCCTTCCCCTGGTACGGCCGCCGCTGCCGCGCCGACCAGGTCAGCCACATCAAGCGCGCCCACGAGCGCGGCCTCGGTCGCATGGACGTCGAGAACCTCACGGTGCGGACGGTGGAGCTGTGATCCTTGAGGAACCCTGGCCGAGCCTCTCCTCTCCCCCCTGAGGGCGGAGAGGGAAAGAAGGCGTGACATGTCCCTCCGCCGGGTCATCCAGCTGGCCAGCCTGGCGGCGTTCGCCCTCGTCACCGGGCTCGCGGCATGGCAGGCGGTGCCGCCGCGGCTAGTCGCCTGGCTGGTCGGCGCCGACCCGGTGGGGGCACTGGCGAGCGCGGTTGCGGGGCGGGCGTTGCCGCTGTCCCTGGCGCTGGCGGCGCTTCTTGTCGCCGCGACGGCGGCGTGGGGGCGCGTCTTCTGCGGCTACGTCTGCCCGCTGGGAACCCTGATCGACGGGGCGGATGCCTGCGCAAAGCCGCAGCCGAGGCGGGTCCCGGCGACCGCCAAGTACGCCCTTCTGGGGCTGGCGCTGGGCGCCGGGGCCGCTGGCGTTGCGTGGGTGTTCCTGGCCGCGCCGTTGCCGCTGGCGTCCCGCCTGTTCGCGCTCGTGGTGCAGCCGCTGGCCGCGGCCGGGGCGGACCTCGGCCTCGATGCGCTGCGCCCGCTCCTCGAAGGCGAGGCGGCGTTCTGGGCGGTCCGTACCCCCGCCTACGCCACTCAGGGATTCGTCGTCGGCTTCTTGGCCCTGGTGATGGGCCTGGCGCTGGCGGCGCCGCGGCTGTGGTGCCGCGCCCTGTGCCCGGCCGGGGCGCTGCTGGCCCTGACCTCGATCGCGCCGGCATGGCGGCGCCGGGTCGGCGAGGACTGCACGGGCTGCGGCCTGTGCGCCGCCACCTGCCCGACCGGGGCGATCTCTCCGGACGGGCGCGCGACCGACCCTGCCGAGTGCATCGTCTGCCGCACCTGCGAGGGAAGATGCCCGCGCGGTGCGGCCCGCTTCGGCTGGGCGAGGCCGCGCTTCTCGCCGGCGCGGCGGCGGCTGGTGGCGACAGGAGCAGCGGGTTTGGCCGGGCTGGCGGTCGCTGCGGCGATCCCGGTTCCGGCGTCGGCGGCGGTGCGGCCGCCCGGCGCCCGGCCCGAGCCGGACTTCCTGGCCCGCTGCCTGCGCTGCGGCGCCTGCATGGCGGCGTGTCCGACCAACGCCGTGCAGCCGACCTGGTTCCAGGCCGGGGTGCTGGGCGCGTTCAGCCCGGTGCTGGAGCCGCGGATCGGCTACTGCGACCCAGACTGCAACCGTTGCGGCCAGGTCTGTCCGACCGAGGCGATCCGGCCCCTGGAAATCGAGGAGCGGTTATGGGCGAAGACGGGGACGGCGGTGATCGACAAGCCGCTGTGCCTGGCCTGGGAGGACCGCGAGCGCTGTATGGTGTGCGACGAGGTGTGCCCCTTCGACGCCATTCGCTTCGAGACCGTGCCGGGCGTCTCGGTGGCGGTGCCGCTGGTGGTGGCCGGACGCTGCACCGGCTGCGGGCGCTGCGAGAACGCGTGCCCGACGGAAGGCGGCGGGGCGATCGTGGTGGCGCCCGACGGCGCGCTGCGCCTGTCCCACGGCAGCTATCGGGAAGAGGGGCGCCGGCGCGGGCTCGACATCTCGCGCGCGGCGCCCGCCGTCAGTGGTGGGGAGGCGCTGCCGCCGGAGCAGGGAGCGCCGGGGTTCCTGCCCTAGGCGTGGGGTCGAGGTTCGGCTTGCCGACCACGAAGAAGCTGAGCTGGCCGGGATGCAGCAGGCGCTTGGCCAGCGCGTTGACGCCGTCGGCCGTCACCGCCGCGATGTAGTCGTTGCGGCGCTCGAGGTAATCGATGCCGAGGCGCTCGATCTGCATCGCCGCCAGGATGCCGGCCACCTTGCCGCTGGAGTCCAGGCGCAAGGGAAAGCTGCCGATCAGATACTCCTTGGCCTTAGAGACGTCGTCCGGGGTGGCCCCCTGCTCGGCCATGCGGCGCCACACCTCGCGCACCACAGCGATGGTCTGGCCGGCGCGATCGTTCGCCGTGCCCGCGTTGCCGAGGATGAGGGCGGCGTGGTCGAGCGGCTGCAGGTAGGAATCGACCGAGTAGGCGAGCCCGCGCTTCTCCCGCACCTCGGAGAACAGCTCGGAGGTGAAGGTGCCGCCGCCCAGGATGTGGTTCATCACCGTCGCGGTGTAGTAGTCCGGGTGGTCGCGCTTCAGTCCCTGCTGGCCGAACAGGATCACGCTCTGCGGGATGCTCTCCTCGATGACCGTCGTCTGGCCGCCGGTCTGCGGGGCCACCTCGGGCACCTGCCACGAAGCCGCGTTGGCCGGCAGCGCCGCGAACGCGCTGTCCAGCAGGCGCTTCAGCGCCTCCGGCGTGACGTCGCCCGAGACGCCGATCGCGATGTTGTCGCGGCCGAAGCGGGTGGCGGCGAAATGCTTGAGGTCGTCGATGGTGATGGCGGCGATCGATTCCGGGGTGCCCTCGCTACGCCGGCCGTACGGGTGATCGGGGAAGAAACTCTCCTGCATGCGATGCCAGGCCTTGGTGCCGGGCCGTTCGCTGGAGCGCCGCAGGTTGGCCAGCAGCGCGTTGCGGATCCGCTCGACGGCGTCGGGATCGAAACGGGGCTCGGTCAGCGCCAGGCTCAGCAGCCGGAACGCCTCGTCGGCATGCTCGCTCAAGGTTCGCAGGCCGCCGCCGAAGGTGTCGAGACCCCTGTCGAACCCGAGCTCGACCCCCAGCTCCTTGAGCCGCCTCTGGAACGCTTCGGCGGTCATCGAGCCCGCGCCTTCGTCGAGCAGCGAGCTCGCCATGTCGGCAAGCCCCTCCTTGCCGGCAGGGTCCAGCGCCGCGCCGCCGCGGAAGACAACGCGCATCGAGATGACCGGATTGCTGTGGTCCTCGACCAGCCACGCCTCGATGCCCTTGTCGCTGACCACCCGCTGCACCTGCACGGCCTGGGCGGAATCGATCGGCAGCAGGAACAGGAACGAGGCGGCCAGGAGGAGATGCAACCGCCGAGCCGCTCTCATCGGGGCCGGTCGCGTCATGACCGTCCTCCTTCCTTGCCTTCGGGCCGATCGGCGGGCAGCAGGACCGAGGTCACCGACTGCCCGGGATCGAGCACGTAGGTCATCGCCTCGGCGATCATCTCGGGAGTGACCGCGGCGATCCGGTCCGGCTCGTTCTCGACGTCCTCGACATCGAGTCCGACGGCCAGCGCGGCGCCCAGCACCTGGGCCCCGGTGCGCACCGAATCCCGGGCATACACGGCCTGCACCTTGGCCTCGTTCTTGGCCTGGGCGATCTCGGCATCGGTGAAGCCGTGGGCCTTGGCCTCGTCGACCACTTCCATCACCGCGGCGGCGACCTGCTCCATCGTCACGCCGGGCTTCGGCGTGGCATAGAGGCCGAAGCGGCCGGGGCCCCGGCTGGTCGCGCCGTACCACGAGCCGGCCGCGGTGGCGATCCCGCGCTTCACCACCAGCTCCTGGTAGAGCCGGCTGGTCGCCCCTTCGCCGAGCATGCTGGAAAGCACCTGCAGCGGGTAGGCGTGCCGGGTCTCGCCGTAAACGTAGCTGGGCGCGACGTAGGTGCGTCCCCAGCGCGCTTGCTGCACGCGAGGGTCCTTCAACGAGACCTCCCGCGGTGCCTTCTGGGGCGGCTCCTTGATGTCGAGGCGGTTGATCTTTTCGGAAGGGGGAATCGAGCCGTAGTGGGTCTCGGCCAGCTTGCGCACCTCATCGGGCATGACATCGCCCGAGACCACCAGCACTGCGTTGTTGGGAGCGTAGAAGGCGCGGTAGAAGGCGAGGATGTCCTGGCGCGACAGACCCCTGATCTCGTGCTCCCAGCCGATCACCGGCTTGCGGTAGGGGTGGTTGAGAAACAGCGTCGCCGAACTGTGCTCGGAGAGGATCGATGCGGGGTCGTTGTCGGTGCGCTGGCTGCGCTCCTCTAGGATGACCTGGCGTTCGGTATCGACCTGCTCCTGCGACAGGATAAGGTTGGTCATGCGGTCGGCTTCGCCTTCCATCACCTTGGCCAGATGCTCCTTGGCGACGATCTGGTAGTAGGCCGTGTAGTCATAACTGGTGAAGGCGTTCTCGGTGCCGCCGACCTGAGAGATCAGGCGCGAGAAGGTGCCCTCGGGCATCTTCTCGGTGCCCTTGAACATCAGATGCTCGAGGAAGTGGGCGATTCCCGACTTGCCGAGCGGCTCGTCGATCGCTCCCACCTTGTACCAGACCATGTGGCTGACCACCGGCGCCCGGTGGTTCTCGACCACCACGACCTTCAGTCCGTTGTCCAGAGTGTAGACGGTGGGGCTGAAGACCTTGGCCAGCGAGGGCAGCGGGGCGAGGCCGACCAGGACGGCCAGAATGGCGGGAAGGCGGACGAACGGGCGCATGGTGCCTCCGGCGAGGAAGGGGTCTCCGGGGATATGGTCGGGCGGTCCCGCCGTGCAAGCGCGACGGTCAGGAACCGTTCCGCAGCCGGATCACCGGTCCGCCCGCCGCCTCGGCGTCGGCGGGATCGTGGGTGACCAGCAGCACCGGCAGTCCGCGCGCCTTGGCGTGGTCGAACACGAAGGCGCGGATGCGGTCCTTCAGCTCGGCGTCGAGCTTGGCAAACGGCTCGTCGAGGAGCAGGGCACGGGGCTCGGCCAGGAGCGTCCGCATCAGCGCGACTCGTGCCTGCTGGCCGCCCGAGAGGGTGGCCGGGTCGCGGGGACCGTAGCCGGCGAGGTCGGCCTCGGCGAGCGCCGCCTCGACCCGGCGCCGGCGTTCCTCGCCGCGTACCGCGGAGGGCACCCCGAAAGCGAGGTTGCCGGCGACCGAGAGATGGGGGAACAGCAGCGGATCCTGGAACAGCAGCCCGAAGCGGCGGACCTCCGGCGGCTCCGCCGTGACGTCCCGACTCCCCACGACAACCCGCCCGCCGGCGGTGAAGGCGGCCGGAAGGGCACCGGCCACGAAGGCGAGCAGCGACGACTTGCCGCTGCCGCTCGGGCCCATCACCGTCACCACCTCGCCCGGTGGAACGGCGAGCCTGAAGTCGGCGATCAAGCGGAGCCGGCCCAGGGCCAGCGAGACGCCTTCGAGGATGAGCGGCGCCAACAACCGCTGCGCGGTCATGACCGGCCCTCCCTCCGCCGCCGCGGGAAGGGGGCTGCCGCGGCGGCGAACGCCAGCAGCGGCAGCGCCGTCTGCAGGACCACGTGGACGCCGACCACCCGCCGGTTGGCCCCCGCCGCCAGGGCCACCGCCTCGGTGGTCAGGGTGGGCACCCGGCCGGCGCCGGCGAAGACGGTCGGTAGGTACTGGGCGACGCTGACCGCGAAGCCGATTGCCAGCGCAATCGCCGCAGCGCGTCCCAGCATCGGCAGCTTGACCCGCCAGAAGGTGGCATCGGGGCCCGCGCCCAGGCAGCGCGACACCAGGGCGAAGCGGGGATCGGCGGCGCGGAAGGGGTCGGCGAGGGCGAGGAACACGTACGGCAGCACGAACAACAGATGGCTCCACGCCACCGCCAGCCACGAGCCGTCCAGCGCGGTGGCGACCAGCAGCACCTGAACCCCGAACAGAAACCCGATCTGCGGCACCAGCAATGGCACGTACAGCAGCCACAGGACGCCGCCGCCGGGTCGCCGGCCGGTTCTATCCTCGTTCTCGAGACAGGCGAGCGCCAGCGCCAGGGCGCCCAATCCGCTCGCTGCGCCCAGTGTGAGGGCGTTGCCGAACGGCAGTGCCACCTCGCCGAAGCCGGCGGTCCAGCCATCCCATGTCCACCGGGAGGGAAGGGCGTCCGGCCAGCGCCAGACCCGGGCTACCGACCACAGCAGCATGCCGACGATCCCCGCGGCTGCCGCGGCGATCAGCGTGCCCGCGGCGGCGCCGATCGAGAAGCGGATCCCGCTTCCGCCGGAGCCCCGCCGGCCGCCGGTCGTCCACGCCGCCGCGGCCAGAGCGACCGCCATCTCCGCGAGCCGCCAACCGGCGATCGCAGCCGCCACCAGGCCGGTCTGGAGGGCGGCGCCCGCGGCCGCCTGGAAGCGCAGTGCGAGGTCGGGGTCGCTGAACCAGCGCAGTACCAGCACCGCCAGGGGGGGCGGCGTGGTCGGTGCCAGCACCAGGGCCATGTCGACCGTGCTGAGCGAGTAGGCGAGCACGGCGTAGACGGGCAGCCGGATCTGCGGGTAGACGCGCGGCAGCACTGCCTTCAGCCATGCGATGGCTGGGGCGTAGCCGAGGGAGCGGGCCACCGCCAGGGTTTCGGCAGGGCGAGTCTGGGGCAGTGCGGCGAGAGTCATCAGGAGCAGGAACGGCAGCTCCTTCATGACCAGTCCGGCGACCAGCGCGATGCCGTAGGGGTCTGGCGCCAGCGGCAGGTCTGGCGGGCGCGCCAGCCCCGTTGCCCACGGCGACAGCAGGCGCAGGACCCAGCCGCTAGGCGCTATCAGGAAGGCGAGACCCAGCGCGACCGCCGCGTGCGGCACCGCCAGGAAGGGCGAGAGCAGGCGCTGCAGCGCCCCGAACCGGGGATGCGAGTGCCACCAGGCGAATACGGCGACGCTCAGCCCCAGCGAGATGAGTGTGGCGGCGAGGCCGGTTCCCGCCGTCAGGCGCAGGGCCGCCGGCATGGCGGGATCGGCCAGCAGCATGCGCCAGGGTTCAAGCGAGAACGCCGCGCCGCCGAGCGCGGGGAAATAGCCGAAGGCCGGCAGCAGGGTTCCCAGCATCCCCGCCGCGACGGGACCCAGGAACACCGCCACCGTGAGCGCCGGCGCCAAGCGCAGCACACCCGTCGGTCGCATCCGCCACCCCGTGCGTTGACCCAACCGCATGTTACACGGGCGGCGGCGGATGTCCCGTGTGGATTCTGCGCCGACGACCCCGGCGATCTTCCGCCGCACACGCCAGGCACTCGTCTTCGCCTTCATGCTCGGCGGCCTGTTCGGCTTCCGTCATGCCGTCCTCTCGGTGGTCGTGCTCCTTACGACGCGGGTGGACTGGTGGAGCGGGAACCTTGCCCGCCCCGGGAACGCTTGACGCATGCTCCTCGCCCGTGGGGGGGCGGGGGACTGCTACAACGCGTCCTTGACGCGGTGCCAGGTCTCCTCGAGGTGGTGGCGGAGCGCGGCGCTGAGGCGGAGGGCGTCGCGGGCCTCGAGCGCCTGGATCATCTCCTCGTGGTCGGCGACGGCGGCTGCCCACTTGGCCGGCCCTTCGTTGCCGATGAAGCGGATCCGCTTGAGGCGAGCCTGCAGCATTCCGTGGACGTAGGCCAGCCATTCGTTGCCGGAAAGCTGGATGATCGCCAGGTGGATTTCCTGGTTCAGCTTGAAGTAGGTCAGTCGGTCCTTTGCGGCATAGCAGCGCAGCATCTCGTCATGGAGCCGGCGGACCTGCCGGATGCCATCCTCTGCGGCGGCCTCGCACGCCAGCCTTCCGGCCAGCTCCTCGAGGTTGGCGAGAACGGTCAGACTGTCGCGAACGTCCTTGGGGGTGAAGCGGCGGACCACGGCGCCGCGGCTCGGCACCAGTTCGACAAGCCCTTCGCGCGCCAGAACCTTGAGGGATTCGCGCAGTGGAGTGCGCGACACCCCGAGATGCTCGCAGAGCTGGCCCTCGTGGATGCGCTCGCCGGCGGCGAGCGTTCCCTCGGTGATCATGTCGCGGACACGGCTCACCACCGCATCGTGCAGCGTGTGGCGCGTGATCCGTCCCTGATCCTCTTCTCTCTCGCCGAGCTCCCCCACAGGGCTCCCATTCGCCGTCCCGTTCGCGTTCATGCGCAAATCCGTTGTGTCGCTTCCCGCCAGGATGCGCCGCCGCACGCCCACCGTCAATCAACGTCATACGTTCTTAATGCTGAATTCAGAATGCTTGATGCTGAATGACCTCTATGATAACCCTTTCCATGGCGGAGTTTTGCAGGGAGGGATCCTCGTGGCAGCGCAGGCGGGCTCGGCGGAGCGGCCGACAATTGCAATGGCGATGGGTGACCCGGCCGGCATAAGTTCCGAACTGGCGGCCCGGCTTCTGTCCCAGGAGGACGTCCGTGCCGCCGCGGCGATCATCGTCTACGGCGACCGCCGCGTCATCGAAGAGGGAGCGCGGGTGGCCAACGTCCCGCTCGATCTCTACGTCGTTTCCCCGGACTCGGCGTTGCCCGGCAACCCCGCCAAGCCGGTGCTGGTCGACCTCGGCAACCTGGATCCTGCCGAGGTCGCGATGGGCGAGGCAACCCCTGCGGGCGGCGCCTTCGCAACCGAGAATTTTCGCCAAGCCTTGCGACTCGCCGCTGCAGGTCGCGCCGATGCGGTGTACTTCACGCCCTTCAACAAGAAGGCGATGCGGTACGCCTATCCCGCCTACGACGACGAGATCCGGTTCGTCTCCGACGTCATCGGCTTCACGGGCCACACCCGCGAGTTCAACGTGCTCGAGGAGTTGTGGAACGCCCGTGTCACCTCGCACATCCCGATGTCGGCGGTCGCCTCCACCCTCAAGCAGGAGACCATCGTTTCGGAGCTCGAACTGACCGACCGGATGTTGCGCGCCGCAGGGTTCGAAAAGCCGCGCATCGGCGTCGCCGGGCTGAATCCGCATGCCGGGGACGGCGGCAACTTCGGCCGCGAGGAAATCGAGATCATAGGGCCCGCCGTCAAGACGGCCGTGGCCCGGGGCATCAACGCCGACGGCCCCTATCCGGCCGACACCATCTTCGTGCGCGCCAAGAACGGTGCCTTCGACGCGATACTGACCATGTACCACGACCAGGGCCAGATCGCGATGAAGCTGATGGGCTTTGACCGCGGAGTGACGCTGATGGGCGGCTTTCCGTTCCCGATCTGCACGCCGGCGCACGGAACCGCCTACGACATCGCGGGCAAGGGCATCGCCAACCTCGGCGCCAGCCGCCACGCCTTCTTTCTTGCCGTGCGCATGGCTTCGCGAAAGCCACCGAGTTGAGTTGACCAGGACCACACACCGGGAGGAACCGAAATGCTCAAGAAGACCACCTTCACATTCGTCATGCTCGCCAGCGCCCTCGGGGTCGTCGCGGCGGAAGCCGCCTGGAAGCCCGAGCGGCCGATCGAGTTCGTCGTCACTTCAGGCGCCGGCGGCGGCACCGACAACATCGCCCGCACCATCCAGGCCGCCATCCAGAAGAACAAGCTGACCGACGCCAACATCATCGTCACCAACAAGGGCGGCGGAAGCGGCGCCGAGGGCTTCGTCTACAGCGCGATGGCCAAGGGCGACCCCTACAAGTTCACCTTCGGCACCAACAACGAGTACCTGCTGCCCTACGTGGCGAAGCTCGGCTTCAAGTCCACCGATCTGGTGCCGGTCGCCGCGATGGCGCTCGACGAGTTCCTGATCTGGGTCCACAAGGATTCCCCGTACAAAGACGCCAAGAGCTTCATTGAGGCCGCGAAAGCGAATCCCGAGAGCATCAAGTTCGGCGGCAGCCAGTCCAAGGATACCGATCAGACCCTGGTCAGCATCATCAGCGAGGCCACCGGGGCGAAGTTCACCTACATCCCCTTCAAGAGCGGCGGCGAGGCGGCGGTCCAGCTTGCCGGCGCCCATATCGACGCCAACGTGAACAACCCCAACGAGAACATCGGCCAGTTCAAGGCCGGCATGGTGCGGCCGCTGTGCGTGTTCAGCCCCAAGCGCATGGCCAAGGGGCCGAAGGTCTCCGGCGACATGGCCTGGTCCGATATTCCGACCTGCAAGGAGGCCGGCATCCCGGTCGAGACCTACCAGATGCCGCGCACCCAGTGGCTGCCGGCCGGCGTTCCCGAGGACGCGGTGAAGTGGTACATCGACCTCCTCGCCAAGGTGCGCCAGACCGAGGAGTGGAAGCAGTACATCGAGCGCACTTCGCAGACTGAAGTCTTCATGTCCCCGTCGGAGCTTGCGAAGTTCGCCAAGGACGAAGAAGCCAAGACCGTCGCGGTGTTCAAGCGCGAGGGTTGGTTGGCCCAATAAGCTTCGTCGAAACGGCCGTCTTCCGTCCCGTCGTCCGGGGCGGAAGACGGTCCGCCTACTGGGGAGGTTCGGCCCATGCCTCGCAGCGCAGGCCTCACGCGGTTCGCCATGGAGCTGGTCGTCGCCGGCGCCACCGGGTTGATCGGCGCGGTGGTCGTGGCGGGCGCCCGGGAATTCGGCACCGGCTGGGGCGTTGCCGGACCCGAGCCGGGTTACTTTCCGTTCTACATCGGCATCCTCATCGTTATCGGCAGCCTCGGCACGATCGTCGCCACCCTGGTTCGCCGCCAGCGCGAGCAGCGCATCTTCCTCGACGCGGAACAGGCGCGTCGGGTCGCCATCTTCTGCGGGCCCATGCTGGCGTTCGTGATCGTCGCCTCCACGCTTGGCCTCTACGTGGCCACGGCCCTCTATCTGTTCGGCGTCATGCGGTGGCAGGGCGGCTACAAGACCGGCTTTGCGACCGTGGTCGCGGTCGGGACCGCGGTCGGCTTCTACTTCATTTTCGACGTCTGGTTCCAGGTGCCTCTCCTCAAGGGGCCGATCCTGAACTGGCTGGGCATCTACTGACCCGGTCCAACGACAAGAAGGCGCCTCTCGGGAAGGAACGGCGATGGGCAATTTCGGCAATCTGATGGACGGCTTCGTCATCGCGCTGTCGGGCTACCATGTGGCCCTGATGGTCGCTGGCGTGCTGATGGGAATCCTGGTCGGCGTGCTGCCCGGCCTTGGTGCGCCCAACGGAGTGTCGCTGCTGCTGCCCCTCACGTTCACCATGGACCCGGTCTCGGCCATCATTCTGCTCACCAGCATGTACTGGGGCGCGCTGTTCGGCGGCTCGACGACGTCCATTCTCTTCAACATCCCGGGCGAGCCGTCCTCGGTCGCCACCACCTTCGACGGCTATCCGATGGCCAAGAAGGGCGAGGCCGGGCGGGCCCTGACGCTGGCTTTCCTGTCGGCCGCCACCGGCGCCCTGTTCGGCGTCGTCGTCATCACCGCATTGTCGGGGTGGGTCGCCGAATTCGCGCTCAAGTTCAGCTCGCCCGAGTACTTCGCAGTCTACTTCCTGACCTTTGCCAGCTTCATCGGCATGGGCAGCGCGTCTCCGTTCAAGACGCTGGTTTCGATGATGCTCGGGTTCGCCTTCGCCACGGTCGGCATGGATACCGTCTCGGGCAGCCTGCGCCTGACCTTCGGCTTCACCGACCTGATCAAGGGCATCAGCTTCCTGGTCGCGGTGATCGGCCTGTTCGGCATCGGCGAGTTGATCGTCACCATGGAAGAGGGGCTGCGGTTCGAAGGGATCCGCGCCAAGGTGACACCGCGCGACGTGCTGCACACCATCGCCCGCATGCCTCGCCACTGGGTGACGTTGCTGCGCAGCTGCATCGTCGGGTCATGGATGGGCATCACGCCCGGCGGTCCGACCGCCGCCTCGTTCATGAGCTACGGGCTGGCCAAGCGGTTCTCGCGCCGCAAGGAAGGCTTCGGCAGCGGCGAGCCCGCCGGCGTGGTGGCGCCCGAGGCCGCCGATCATTCGGCCGGCACCTGCGCCATCCTGCCGATGATGGCGCTGGGAGTGCCGGGCTCGGCCACCGCAGCGGTGATGATGGGCGGCCTGATGATCTGGGGCCTCAATCCGGGGCCGATGCTGTTCATCGAGCGGCCGGATTTCGTGTGGGGCCTGATCGCCAGCATGTATCTCGGCAACGTCGTCGCCGTGGTCCTGGTGTTGTCGACGGTGCCCCTGTTCGCCGCCATCCTTCGCATCCCGCTGGCGATCATCGGGCCGGTGATCGTGATCGTCTGCTTCATCGGCGCCTACACGGTCGCCAGCTCGACCACCGATCTCTGGTTCGTGCTCGCGTTCGGCGTCGCCGGTTACGCCTTCAAGAAGCTGGACTATCCGATCGCGCCGCTGGTGTTGGCGATGGTGCTGGGGGACAAGGCGGAAGGAGCCTTCCAGCAGTCGATGATCATGTCCAAGGGCGGCCTCGGCATCTTCTTCTCCAATGGCCTTGTCAGCACCATCATGGCGCTGGCTCTGCTGCTGCTGTTCTGGCCGCTCGCCGGCATGCTGGTCAGCCGCCTGCGCCGGCATGGGATGTGACGATCTGTCCGTGACGCGTCAACGCTCGTAGCGCCTTCTCCAGGCCTGCTCGAGGCCGGTGGTCCACGAGGGGTGCGGCTCGGCCAGGGGGGTACCCAGTTCGGCGTCGCTCAGGGTCGCCTCGCCGCGCGGAACCGCCGCGAACAACGCCTTTTGCTCGGGCGCAAGAGCGGCCACGTCGAGCACCGTCATGTCGCCCCAATGGGCGGGATCCAGCTTGCGCGCCTGGGCTTCAGGAGAGAGCAAAAAGTCCGCCACCACCATGGCGCCCTCCCTGGCGGCGGCGTTGAACGGGATGGCGACGAAATGTGTATTGCCGATGGTGCCGCCCTCCAGCACGAACGTGCGAACCGTCTCCGGCAGCAGGCCCTGGGAGATCAGCGACGACGCCTCGGCGGGGTGGAACGAGATTGCGAAATCGGTCTCGCTGTCGGCGAACAGCTGGCGCGCTGCCGGCCCGTTGCGGGGGAAGGCCCTGCCGTCACGCCACAGGGAGGGATGGAGCGCGTCGAGCCACGCCCACAGCGGCCGCGTCGCCGTCGCGAAGGCCTCTTCCGTGGCCGGTCGGGACAGCACCCCCGGGTCGGGGGCGAGCTCGATCAGCGCCTGCTTGAGGAAGGTGGTGCCGACGAAGTCGGGCGGCTGCGGATAGGTGAGGCGGCCAGGATGCTCGCCGGCCCAGGCCAGGAACGCCCGCATGCTGCGGGGCGGATCCGGCACGATCGCGGTGTCGTGCATGAAGACGATCTGCGACATGCCCCAGGGCGATTCGTAACCCTCGGTAGGGACCGTGAAATCGACCAGGGTGGTCGGCTTGCCGCGAGTGTCGACCAGGCGGAAATTGGGCAGCTCCTCGGCGAAAGGTCCGAACAGGAGCCCGGCCGCTTTCATCCGCGCGAAGTTCTCGCCGTTGATCCATACCAGGTCGGCCGATCCTCCTTGCAGCCGCCCGGCCGCCTTTTCGGCCAGCACGCGGCCGACCGTCTCGGCGATATCGGCGACCTTGACGTGGCGCAACTCGACGCCGTGCAGTTGACGCACCCGGTCGGCGGCCCACTGGATGAAGCCGTTGATGCGCTCGTCCCCGGCCCAGGCGTTGAAGTGGACCGTCTGGCCGCGCGCCTGGTCGCGGATCGCATCCCAGTCGGCGCGGGCGGGCTGGGCGAAGGCCGCCACCGCGATGGCGCACAGAAGAGGCAGGAACGGGGGATGCGGGTGGCGGGCCATGTTTTCCTCCGTTAGCAAGCTTACGCGGTACTCCGACCCCTAAGACATGGGACAAAAGAGGATGGCACGGGGTTGCGAACGTTTGCAGAAAATGATGAACGGACGCTCGGCCTGCCGTATATCTGTTGTCCGAGGACGAAGACCGATGCCGCTGAAAACCATCGCGCCGCAACGGATCTACCAGCGGATCGCTGCGCAGATCGCCGATATGATTCGTGCCGGCGAATTCATTCCGGGTCAACGCCTGCCGCCCGAGCGCGACCTGGCGAAGACCTTCGGCGTCAGCCGCAACGTGGTGCGGGAGGCGATGGTGGCCCTCGAGATGGACGGCCTCGTCACCGTTCGCCTGGGGTCTGGGACCTTCGTTGCAAACGTTGGCGGCGGAAGCGAACCGGCCGATCTCTGTCTCGCCCGCACCGTGATCGAATGCGAGATCGCGGCCCTTGCCGCCGAGAACCGGACCGAGTCCGATCTCGTGGAGTTGCGGGAGGCGGCGGAGCAGGCCGCCGATGAGGCCGACGATGGCCGGCGGGGGACGCACTGGAACCGCCGCTTCCACGTGCTCCTTGCAGAGACGACGCGAAACGCCGTCCTGGCC
Organism: Rhodospirillales bacterium; assembly: GCA_018432935.1. GTDB lineage: Bacteria > Pseudomonadota > Alphaproteobacteria > Rhodospirillales > Shumkoniaceae > JAHDSF01. The sequence continues at coordinate 24,862 of JAHDSF010000006.1, forward strand.
GCGGTGGTGCGCCAGCTCTGGGGGGGACCGGAACCGGCGTCGCGGCTCGATGGCGCCGCCTGCCTGATGCTGCTGCAGGCGGTGGCCAGGCGGGACGCACAAGGTGCGCGTGCCGCCATGCGGACGCATCTTCATGCCGCCGACACGGCGGTTCCCGCCGTCACCCCACATCGCGAAAGCCGGCGCGCCTAGTCGGTTCACCCGCCCGCCTTGGCGTACCACCGCGTGAACGGCGACGCGGTTACGCCGTGCACCACGATCGAAGCCAAGATGAAGATGCTGCCGATGTCCCAGACCTGCGGGTCGCCAAGGTGGCGGTGCGCGGTGGTGACGTAGTAGATGGCCGACAGCCCGATCGGACCGAACCAACCATAGAACCAGAAGTCTCGCGGGCTGCTGAACGGGCGCCGCAGGGCATCCTCCCCCCGCCGAGCATCGCGGCGGCGCATCGCGCCGTACAACAGCGCCACGATCGGCAGCCTGCGGAAAAGAAGCACCGCGACGACGGCCACGAGCAGACTCGGGCCGTAGGTCTGCCAGTCGCTCCACGGCAGCGCCATTCCAAAAACGAGAAGCGCGGGCACCATGGTGATGTAGGTTCCGGCCTCCTGAAACTCATCGGCGGACTGACGCTGGCCGGTCGGCAGCAGGCCGGAGAAGACGATGACGGCGATGAACGTGCCCCAGATGCTGTCCATATGCAGCACCTTCATCAGGGCGAGGAGGGTGATCGTCATCGTCATGCTGGCTAGCAGCAGAGCCCGCTCCCGGATTATTCCTCGCGCGAGCGCCGACTTGACGATGGTGCCGAACGCCCATCCGACGATCACGCCCAGAAGACCGGCGGCGGCGACCTTCCACAAGAGCGTGCTGTAGAGCCATTCGACCACCCCCGAGGGACCGTTCTCGATCAGGAGCAGGGGCAGGAAGAGGAAAGCGAGACCCAGCCCGTCATTGGTGCCGGATTCGAACGACAGCATGTACCGCAGACGGGTCGGGATCAGCTTTTCGGCGAACGGCCCGGTCACGATGGTGGAGGCGACCACGGGGTCCGTCGGCGTGATCACCGCGCCGATCACCATTGCGAAGGTGAACGGCACGTCCAAGGCAAGCCAGATCACGAACCCGGATGCAGCCCACATGCCGAGCATGGCGATGCCCGTCACCACGGCGCCCGGCCGCCAGATCCGGCGGAGATCCTGCGGCTGGAAGCGCAACGCTATGCTGGTCGCGCCGAACCCAACAGCCGCCCACGACAGCACTTCGAGGTAGTCCAGCAGCATCGCCTGCGGCTGCGGGATGACGAAACCGAGGAGGATCCCCGCCAGCATCATCAACAACGGCGGGGCGATGACCCTCTTCACGGTGCGCGAGAAGATGCCAAGAACCCAGGTCAGGGCTCCAGCGACGAGAAGAAAAAGGTAGAACGGAAATGAGTGCATCTCGTCCGGTCCGGTTCGCCCAGCCTCAAGGGTTCCGACGCTCCGGACTCCGGAGTGCCGCTGCAGAAATGGGGTCGGCCGAAGGCCCGCGGCGCGGCAAAAGCGCGATAGACATCTGCTCGCCCGGAAAGGGCCGCTGTTCGTAAGGCGGGAGCGGGGACACGCATCGGATGTACCCGCCTGCGGAGATTCGGATTCTCTTCGGAGGGGAGGGCGAGGCAAAAAAAACCGGGGGCTCGTGACGCCCCCGGGAGCAAGTTCAAGACGGAGTTGGTCGCGGACGGTCAGCTCACCGCAGCCGGCTTGCCCAACTGCGGAGCGAAGAACTGCCAGCCGGCCAGGGCCGCGCCGGCGAGGCCGCAGGCGACGCTGTTCCACATCGGGGTGGACTCGCCCTGGAAGCCGAGGGCGAACGGCGCCACGACCAGCCACGCGCCGCAGGCGATGATCGACCACAGCACCCACTTGCGCGGGATGCGCATCGCGATGCCGCCGAGGACCGTCAGGATCGCGCCCAGCGCGGCGGTGTTGGCCGTCGCGGCCTGGAGCGTATTGAAGTCGAGGAAGCCCGGGGAGATGAAAAGCCAAACGCCCAGGGCCAGGGTCGAGGTGTTCCGCCAGTCGGCGGTGTCCTTCACGTTGCTCACTTCACTCATTGTCTTCTGCCTTTTCCGACCTTGCGCATATCTCATGGCGACCGCAGCCGCCGATGCGCGGGAATGATCACTCACGAAAGGGTTTGCCGCCGTGGCGGCGGTGGGATCAGGCCAGGGCCGGAGGGGCACGCGCTTCGAAGGCGCGGGGGGGAATACGATCGATCGGCGTGCGGCGGGCACGGAAGGTCCGGTCCGGCCGCACCAGGCCCGTCGGGGGCTCCGCAACTGGTGGAGCGAGACCGAGCGGCACCTCCTGGACCGGCGTCGCCGGCCGTCGCAGGGCGGCGCGGTCGAACGCATGGGCCAGATAGGACGGGGGGAGGGTCTTCGGCAGCCGCGCCCGTGGGTCGAGCCACGGGGCGGCCACGCTTTCGGCGGCGCCGATCGACCATGTAACGGGAGCTGCGGCGGAGCGATGGGCGACATCCGGCGCGCCCAGCGCCAGCACGAGGAAGACGCCAAGCACCCAAAGACCGGATAAGGTCCCCACCAGTGTCCGCGGGTCCCGGTTCCGATAACGGCGCCCGGCCGAAGGCATCTGTGTCCGCCAGCAGTGACAGCTGCCCGATTATACATCGGTTTTTCCAGCGCCGATGCAGGAAAATGAGACTGGTCCGTCGGCGGGGAGGGGGGTGCCGCAGCGCGGTGGGAACGTCGCCGCGCTTGACCGCCCATCGGCGGCGAGTCATTCATGCCCGCGGGTTGGCCAGGGAGAGCCGCGATGAAGGTGCTGCTGCTGGGGATCGGGCGCGTCGGCGAAACCGTTGCCGACATGCTTGCGGGCGCCGGCGACTACACGGTGCTGGCTGCAGACTGCGACCATCGCCGACTGGCGGTGCCGCATGGGCTGGGGGTGCCGACCATCGAGCTCGACGCCACCGATGCCGAGGCGCTCGAGAAGACCATGAGGGGCTTCGACGTCGTGCTGAACGCCTGCCCCAACTATGTCGGGCCGGCGATCGCCCGGGTCGCGGCGGCGCTGGGCGTCCACTACTTCGATCTCAGCGAGGATGCCGGGACGACCCGCGAGGTGGTCGCCGCGATGGCTGACGGCAAGGCGGCATGCGTGCCGCAATGCGGGGTGTCGCCGGGCTTCGTCGCCATTGCCGTCCAGGAGCTGGCGCGGCGCCTGAATGCGCCGCTCGACGTCAAGGCTCGGGTCGGCTTCCTGCCGCTTTACCCGTCCAACCGCCTCAAGTACAACGTGACCTGGAACGTCGACGGGCTCTATGCCGAGTATACCGGCCCGTGCGAGGCGTTGCGGGACGGCCGTCTCGCCACCCTGGAGCCGCTCGAGGGGCTGGAAACGTTCTCGCTCGACGGCGAGGACTACGAGGCCTTCAACACCGCGGGCGGGCTCGGCTCGCTGTGCGAGAGCTTCGTCGGCAAGGCGCGCAGCGTCACCTTCAAGACCATCCGCTATCCCGGCCACCTTGAGATGATCCGGTTCCTGATGGACGATCTCGGGATGCGCCGCCGCCGCGACCTCTTCAAGACGGTGCTGGAGAACGGCTTGCCGGTCACCGAGCAGGACGTGGTCCTGATCTTCATCACGGTTACCGGCACCCGGGGCGGCCGGCTGACCGAGGAGAACTACGTCAAGAAGATCTACAACGGCGACGTCATGAACCGGAAGCAGAGCGCCATCCAGACCGCCTCGGCTGCCGCCGTCTGCGCCATGGTCGACCTGCTGCGCCAGGGCAAGCTGCCGGCCAGCGGCTACGTTCGCCAGGAGGACGTGGCGCTGTCCGATTTCCTCGCCAACCGCTTCGGCGCCGCGTTCGCCTAGCCCGGGTCCAGGGAAGCGTCACCCCAGAACGCTTGCCTGCACCGGGCCGCCCGCCGCTTCGGGGCGATCCTGCAGCATCGACGCGCACGCTGCGAACAGCGCCTTGACGTAGGCGTTACCCTCCAGGAACTGGAGTTGGCAGAAGTAGAGCTTGACCTCCGAGATGTGGGCGAGGGTGAGAGCACGCATCTCGGTCCAGCGGGGGTCGACGGTCCACGCCGGGACGATCGAGAAGCCGACCCCGGCCCGCACGAAGCGCTGCACGCAGCCCGTGCTCGAGGCGCTGAGGACCACGTCCGGCACCTTTCCGTCCAGGGCCAGGTAATCCATCGCCAGCGTGCGCAGCGTTTGCCCCGGCTCGTAGGTCACGAACGGCCGCCCGGCCGCCCACGCCGGGATCTCTTCCAGCGCCGCCGGCGGCGTCCATGCCGCGGGATGGATGAGCACCAGGCGGTAGGTGCCGATCAGCCGCTGCACGATCGCGGGGTCGCCGAAGAAGCGTTCGCTGATGGCGACGTCCAGGCTGCCGTCCGCCAGCAGCTCGGCCAGCGCGGTGTCCCGCTCGAGCATCTGCAGGCGCACCTCCGGGCAGCGGGTCTGGAAATCCTGCAGCACCCCGGGAAAGAGGTGATAGAGCACTGCCTGCGGCAGCCCGATGCGCAATACCGGCCGTTGCCGCTCCACGACCTCGGCCAACCGTTCGAGCATGATGTCGAGCTCAGGGGCGAGCAGGCGGTAGAGCGAGCGCCCGCGCGGCGTCAGCGTCACCGAGCGGCTGCCCCGCTCGGCCACCACCAGGGGGCCGGCCAGGAGCTGCTCCAGGCGGCGGATATGATTGGCGGCCGACTGATACGAGATGTGCAGCGCCCGCGCAGCCGCCGAGAAGGAGCCGTACTTGGCGACCAGGTAGAACGTCTGCAGGTGGTCGAGACTGAGCCCGCCCAAGAAATCCCCCTTGTCCGTCGGCGCGACTATCCTAGCGGAGAAGCGAGTTATAAGAAACCGGATAACTTGCCCCGCCTATCTTCTATGGAACGTCGGCGCGGGAAGCCCATCCTTCGGTGTAGGGGGACTTTTCACAGGAGGCGAGGTCATGAGCAGGGACCAGGGGATCACCGTTCGCAGTCCGTTCGACGGCAGCGTCGTTGGTACCGCCCCCGCCGGAACGCCTGCGGACGTGACGGCGGCGGTCGCCCGGGCTCGGGCGGCTTCGGAATCCTTCCGCCGCACCACGGTCGGCGATCGCAAGGCTCTGCTCTACCGGCTTGCCGCGGCCATTGCCGAGGATGCCGAGGCAATGGCTCGCACGATCGCGCTCGAAATGGGCAAGACGATCCGCGAAGCGCGCAACGAAGTGCGCCGCGCCCAGAACACGCTGCGCCTGTCGGGAGATGCCGCAACCTTCCTCGACGGCGAGGTGATAAACGGCGGCGTGCTCGAAGGCGCCCCCGACAAGACGGCCTACGTCACCTACGAGGCTGCCGGGGTGGTCGGCGCGATCACGCCCTTCAACTATCCGCTTAACCTGCTCTGCCACAAACTGGGCCCCGCGATCGGCGCCGGCAACACCGTGGTTGCCAAACCCGCCACGAAGGCGCCCCTGGCGGCGCTGCGGCTGCAGGATCTGGCCCGCTCGTGCGGCTGGCCGGCCGAGCTGTTCCAGGTCGTCTGCGGTGCCGGCGGCGAGATCGCCTCCGCGCTCGCCTGCGCCGACATCGACATCCTCAGCCTGACCGGAGGCACGGAAGCGGGACTTGCCCTGCACCGCGCGGCAGGTCTGAAGCGCTGCCTGATGGAACTGGGCGGCAACGACCCGCTGATCGTGATGCCCGACGCCGACCTCGACGCCGCCGCGGACACTGCCGTCCGCCACCGCTTCGAGATCGCCGGCCAGAGCTGCGCCGCGGTCAAGCGGCTCTATCTCCATGCCGACATCAAGCGGGCCGTTCTGGAGCGCATCCTGGCCCGCGTCGCCGCCCTGCGAACCGGGGATCCCCTGGACGAAAGCACCGACATGGGGCCGGTCATCAGCGAGGGCGCGGCGGCCGAGGTGCTGCGCCGGGTCGACGACGCGGTTGCGGCGGGTGCGAAGCTGCTGGCCGGCGGCACGCGGAAGGGGACGATGGTCGTGCCGACCGTGCTCGACCAGGTCCCGGCCGATGCCGAGATCGTCCGCGAAGAGACGTTCGGTCCGGTGCTGAGCGTGCGGCCATTCACCGATCCCGGCTCCGTGATCACCGAGGTCAATGCCGGCAGGTACGGGCTGCAGGCCGGCGTCTACACCAACGACCACCGACTGGTGATGCGGTTCGGCCGCGAACTTCGGGTTGGCGGCGTGATGGTCAACGAAGGCCCCGATTTCCGCCTCGAGCACGTTCCCTTCGGCGGCGTCAAGGCCAGCGGGCTGGGCCGCGAAGGGGTGCGGATCGCAATCCGCGAGATGAGCGAAAGCAAGGTCGTCGTGATGTGACGGGCCCGGCTCGGACTTCACCCTCGTCCTGAGCCCGTCGAAGGACGAGGGTGCCGACCGATCGATGGTTTGACGAACTGGGATCGAGAAGTCAGGCCCATTCCAGCAGCCGCCGCTGCCCTTCGAGGGCGCGGATCCGGGTGACGTCCTGCATCACCTCGAGGCAGCCCTTGTAGTCGCCTGCCGCGTCGCGCACCGCGAAATAGCGGATGTGGAGGAACTTGCCGCCCAGCTCGATCCAGAACTCGGCGACGTCGCGTTCGCCGGAACGGAAGCGGGAGAGGATCTCGCGAACCATGTGGACACTTTTCGGCGGATGGCAGTTCTCGACGTTGCGGCCGATCACGCCCGGGCTGCGGGGGAAGATGCGTTCCTTGCCTTCCGAGTAGTACTGCACCCGGTCCTCGGCATCGACGAACGAAACGTCGAAGGGGAGGTGGCGCAGCAGGAGGTCGACCAGCTCGGGAGTCAGCCGGCCGGTGCCGAGGTTCAGGATTCCCCCATCGGCGGCGGTGCTCGGGGGCGGCGAGCTGTCCTCGGGAAGGAAGCCGCGGGAGGGTTCGATCCAGGCGTAGCCGATCTCGCGGCAGCCGCGGGCGACGCGCATCCAGTCCGCCTCCGAGAAGCGGCTCAGCGCCATCGGGAACAGGATGTGCTCTTCCTTGAACACCATGTCGCGAATCTTGTAGCAGGCGTCCTTCGCCGCCCCCTCCGCGCGCACCTCCTGGCTCTCGGCGAGGTGGGCGCGGGCGGCCTTGACCAGGGCGCGGATGTCGTCGTGGTGGGCCCACATCACCTTGGGCGGGCCGGAGATGCCGAGAGATTCCAGCACCGGAAACAGCTCGTTCTCCTTCTTGAGATAATGAAGGTCGATCTTCGCCAGCGTCGCCAGCAGCCCGTCGAGGTGTCGGGCCACCGGGGCCAGCGCGCCGGCCGCCTTCTCGAGCACGGCCAGCACCTCGCCCGCCAGCGCCTCGGCAGCCCGGTTCTCGGCCATCAGGTCGGCGACGGGATGACCTTCGGGGACCTGTAGCCGGGGGGCGCCGGCAAGCGATTCCCTGAACACCTCGACGTGGACGTCGCACATGCCTTTGATCTCGCTTTCCGGCATGCCCTCGCGGATCAGGGCCTGCTCCATGCGGCCGATCTCGTCGGCGGAGACGTCGCGGACCAACGCGCGGAATCTTCTCTTGATCTCCTGGCGCGAGACCCCGGCGTGGAGATCGCGGATGATCGACTTCAGCATCTCCTGCTTGGCGGCGTCGGGCATTTCGGGCATCACGTCCATGGTTTACTCCCTCTGGAGAGGTCCGCGCACCTTGCGGACCGGGGCGGCATGAGGCATGGATAGCGCAGGCTTCTGGGGAGCGACTTGACGGCGATCAAATACCGCGACGATTCCCACCCGCTGGGTACGCCCATCGTCCCGGCAAGGCGAGGAGGGGGTGAGTTCTGGTCTGCACGGTGACCCCGCCGCCGCCCGGACCGCTCGCGATTCCCGGGCTGGCTGCCGACGAGGTGCCGCTGATCTCGCGGCTGCCGCTGTTCAGCAACATGCCACCGGCAGCCCTGGGCCGGCTGCTGCGCGGTGCGACCGTGCGCAACCTTGCGCGCGAGGGAACGCTATTTCTCCAGGATGACCCCGCCGACGCCTTCTTCGTCGTGCTGGACGGTTGGATCCGGCTATTCCGGATCGGCGAGGACGGCGGCCAGATCGTGATCGCCGTGTTCACCCGCGGCGAGTCCTTCGCCGAGGCCGCGATCTTCGGCTCCAAGCTGTTCCCGGTGGGTGCGGACGCCATCGAGGCTTCCCGGGTGCTGGCGGTGCCCGCCGGGCCGTTCACGGCGCGGCTGCGCGAGGAACCGGACCTCGCAATCAACATCATGGGCGCAATGTCCCGCCACCTGCGCTACATGGTCCAGCACGTCGAACAGCTGAACCTGCGATCCTCGGCCGAGCGCCTTGCCGCCTTCATCGCCCGCCTGAGCCGTGTCGAGGCGGGGCCGGATGTCGTCCATCTGCCGCTCGACAAGAGCCTGATCGCCGGACGTCTTGCCATGCGGCCCGAGACGCTGTCGCGCAACTTCGCCAAGCTGACCAGGCAAGGGCTGCTGACGGTGCGAAGCAGCGAGGTCCGCATTGCCGACGTCGCGGCGCTGCGGGCCTACGGCGAAGGAAGCTGACGGGCGGAATGCCTGGCTCCGGAGTGATCCGGCCCTTGCACCTGTCGCGGCCCCAGTTGCCGGAGCGCGGGCGATGTGGTACGCCCGCGACGACGGTCATGGGGGGCAGACGATGACGACGCGACGGCTTTTCATCGAAGTTCCGATCCTGGGCGCGGTGATGGTTGCGGCGTTGGCGTTCGCCCTCGGCTACGTGCTGCGCTACGTCGTCATCGAGCCGGATATTCGCGGCATCGTCTGCAACGAGACCGCGGATCCGCCGCTGTGGTGCGGGCCGCGCCAGGCTCTCATCATGGCGGTGCAGACCCTGCCGGGACGCTGGCTGACGGTCGCGCTTGCCGTCGCGGCGTGGGCCGGCGACGGGGGCTGGGCGCGATGGGGCTCGCTGGTCGCCGCCGTGCTCGGGATGGTGCTGATCCTGCTCTATCTCCTGCTGGTGCCGCAGGGGCTGGCGCCGTCGCCGTCGGCGGCCGCGGCGATGGGCACCGGCATCGCCGCCGTCTACGGTGCCGGCCCGGTCCTGACCGCCGTCGCCGTGCCGATCGCGGTTGCCTCGTGGTTCGGCGGCCGTCGCTGGTTCGCTTTTGGCGCGATGGTGACGGGCGGCATCGGCGCGATCCTCTACAACGCGGGCCTGGCGGTGATCGCGCTGGCGGTGGCCGCGCTCCGCCTGATCGGGGCCGAGCGGTCCCGAATTCGGTAGGGCTTTGCCCCGATCGAGGGACAGGCAGCCGCTGCCGCCGGACCGGCAGGGGGAAACGGCCACTTGCCCCGACGACGGTCGGGTTCATCGCGGTAAGGCCCCTTTCAATACTCGATCCTCGCCGTATGTGACGGAAGCGGCCGATCGCCGCTGCGGAGCGGCAGGAACCGGGGGTAGTGCCCTTCGTTCGTGCGCCTGTCCCGATCGGGGACGGCGCCACGGAACGGTTCCAGATTCGGACTTCCCCATCGGAAACCGACAGAGTGAGGAGAGCGCTTATGAGGAGTATTGCGCATCGTGCCATCCGCCGGCTGCCGATTGCCGGAACCCTGGTGGCCGCATCCGTCCTTTGCATTGCGATGCCGGACACGTCACTGGCCCAGCAGTCGCAGCCTGCCCAGGCGACTCAGACCCAGCAGTCCCCGGCAAGTCAGTCGGGGCAGTCGCAGGGCGCCATGGACCAGGCCCTGCAGCAGCTCAGGCAGGCGATCGAGTCCTTCCGGCAGGACGCCGGCGGCGACATGGCGGAAGCCCGCCAGCAGGCAGAGGACGCCCTCAGCCAGATCGACGACGGGATTTCGCAGCTGGACAGCCAGGCCCAGCAGAAGGCGCAGGATGCCATCAACAGCCTGAAGAGCGGCATCGAGCAGGCGACGACGGATCTCGACGCGGCCACCGACAATCCGGACCAGGTCGCAGAGTCGCTCCAGAAGGTCGAGGAGTTTGCGCTGGATGTCCGCGATCAGCTCGGCAGCGCGGGTTCCGCTGGCGACCAGGCTGGCCAATCGCAGGACAAGACGCAGGTCCAGGTGCAGCAGAGCCCGGCCCAGGTCCAGGTGCAGCAGCCCGAGCCAAAGGTGACGGTGACGCAGCCGCAGCCGGAAGTCACCATCACCCAGCAGAAGCCCGAGGTGACGGTGAAGCAGCCGGAGCCGCAGGTAACCGTTGACCAGGCGAAGCCGGACGTCAACGTCGAGCGCCAGGGTCAGGCTCAGGTCGAGGTCCAGCGCGAGCAGGGCGCTGACGTCCAGGTTCGGAACCCGCAGGACGGCCAGCAGGCGGCCTCCGGAGACCAGCAGCAGGACCAGCAGCAGGACCAGCAGCAGGACCAGCAGCAAACGGCCACGGCCGGCCAGAGCCAGGCCGGCGATCAGCAGTCGGCCGCCCTTTCGCTCAGCCGGGACGATGTCGTCGGCAAGGAGATCCGCGGCGCTTCCGGCGAGAATTTCGGCGAGGTCGAGGACGTCGTCATGCAGGGCGATAACGTCGAGTCGGTGCTGGTCGACATCGGCGGCTTCCTTGGCATGGGAGAGAAGCGGGTCGCCATCCCCGTGGACCGGATCACCCTTCAGGGGGACATGCTCCAGGTCCAGATGACTCAGGACGAGGCCGAGCAGCTTCCCGAATACAACCAGTAGATGGCCGACGCGGGCGCCCCTTCGGGGGCGCCCGCACTTCGCCCATTTGCGGACCCGCTAGACGGCGGAAAGCCGTCGTTCCTGGTCCCGCGCGAGCGGGGCCATCCTGCCTTCCAGCAGGTCTTTTGCCGGAAGCGGGCGGGAAAAATGAAAGCCCTGCATGTAGTCGATGCCGACCCGGGACAGGCTGTCCACCTGGGACGGCGTCTCGACGCCTTCCGCCACGGTCCGCACACCAAGCGTGCGGCAGAGGCTGCCTATGCTCTGCACGATTGCGGCTTCCCGATGGTCTAGGCCCATGCCCTCGACGAAGCTGCGATCGATCTTCAGGCAGCGGATCGGCAGCTTGTGGAGGGAACCCAGCGCGGAGTAGCCCGTCCCGAAATCGTCGAGCGTGAGGACCACGCCCAGCTCGTCGAGGGCTTCCAGGACGCCCAGGACATTCGGACAGCTCTCGACGAACAGGCGCTCGGTGATCTCGAGCTTCAGGGACCCCGGCGGCAGGTTCCGCTCGCGCAATACGGCGGCCACGGTCTCCACGAAGTCAATCCGGCGCAGCTGCCGGGGACTTACGTTCACGGTCATGAACATGTCGCCCGCGGTCGCCCTCCAGGCGGCAGCGATCGAGACAGCTTCCTTGAGAATCCACTCGCCGATCACGTGGGCGAGTTCGCACTCCTCGAAGAACGGCACGAACTCGGCGGGGGAAACCCGGCCCAGCTCGGGGTTCTGCCAGCGGATCAGCGCTTCGGCCCCGGCGCAGCGCCGGCTGCCGGTGGCGATAATCGGCTGGTACTCGAGGAAAAGCTCGCCGCGTTCGAGAGCTCCCTGCAGCAGCAGGTCGACCCTCAGCGAACGCTCATGGCTTTTGGCATTGACGAAGAACCGGTAGGTGTCGCGTCCGAAGCTGCGCGCGCGGTAGACGGCGGCCTCGGCGTTGCGCAGCAGGCTTTCGGGGCTGTCCGCGTCGTTGGGGAAGATGGCGATCCCGATTTCACCCGACAGCAGGATCTCGCGGTTGTCGCCGACCCTGAACGGCCGCCGCAACAGGACCAGGATGCTGCGCGCGACGACCTCGAGGGCTGCGCTCGAGGCGAACCCTTCGATCGCCAGGAGAAAGCGGTCGCCGCCGATCCGCGCCAGCATGGCCGAGTGTCCGTCGACGGCTTCCGAAAGTCGGTCCGCCGCCTGCACCAGCACATGGTCGCCCGCGCCGAGGCCGATTTCGGAGTTCACCCGCGAGAAGCCGGCGATGCCCACTACGAGAACCCCCAGCCGACGATTCTCTAGGCGCGCGCGGTCGATCCACTCGGCCAACAGCTCGAACGCCCGGTGCCGGTTGGGAAGGCCGGTCAGCCTGTCGTAGCGCGACTGGCGATACAGCTCGTCCTCGATCGCCTTGCGCTCGGTGATGTCCTCCTTCACGGCGACGTAGTGCGTGACCGCGCCGGACTCTCCGCGGAGCGGATAGATGCGCGCGTGCTCCCAGTAGAGCGAGCCGTCCTTGCGGCGGTTCAGCAGCTCCCCGCTCCATTCCCGACCTGCGGCAAGCGCCGTCCACATTGCCTCGTAGACCTCGGGCGCAACCTTCCCGGACTTGATGAGGGCCGGGGTCCGGCCAAGAACCTCATCCTGGGACCAGCCGGTCACCGTTTCGAACCTGGGGTTTACGTACTCGATCCGACCCTCGGTGTTGGTGATGAGGACGATCGCGCTGTTCTGCTCGACGACCAATGAGAGCTTCCGGATCTCGGCCTCGCGCTTCTTGCGGACGGTGATGTCGCGGATCAGGCTCCAGAAACCCGTCAACGCGCCGTCGCCGTCGCGGGACGCGTAGACCTGGACCTCGACCGGAACCAGACTGCCGTCGGCACGGACGTATTCCTTTTCGTACAGGCTGGAGTAACCCTGGCCGAGGACTTCGGGAAGGGTGACAGTCTCGTCGTGGTGGCGGCAGTGCTCGGCTACGATGTCGAGATGGTGCATGCCGCGGATCCGGTCGGCGTCGTAGCCGACGATCTCGAGAAAGCGCTTGTTCGTCTCCCGGATTCGCCCTTCGGAATCGCATGACACCCAACCATCCCGCAGGTTCTCGTGCAGGCGTCGGAAACGCAGCTCCGACTCCATGAGCGAGCGTTCGGTCGAGTTCCGCTCCGAGACGTCGAAGAACGTCACCAGGAACCCCGCATCGGCCCCCTTGCCGCCGCCCATGGGGTGAGAGCGGAAGCGGACTGTCAACTTGGCGCCGTCGCGGCGCCGGAACTCCTCGCGGTCCCCGCCGTCGCCCCGGCAGATGGCGCGGCAAGCCGCGCATTCGTCGCCTTCCTGGCCGCCATGGATGAGGTCGTGGAGGGAGAGACCGGCCATCATGCCGGGTGCGGGATACCCCAGCAGGCGGGCCGCAGCCGCGTTGGCGAACAGGCAAATTCCGCGGTGCGAAACGGCGAAGACGCCTTCGTCGGTGGCCTCGAGCAGCGCGGCGACGACGGCGTGCTCGGGGACGGCATCCGGATTGTCGGCGCGATTCGGGGAGGGGTCGGTCATGGGAACTCACGGGTGATGATCGTCGGGACAGCTGCCATCCTAGCCTTCCGCGATCCGCGTTCCACACCATTCTATGCAGGGCCGCCGTCGCGACACGATAGGCTCATTCGGCGAGCCTTAATCGGTCATGCCGCGCGCCGGACTGCCGGCCGACTTCGCGCGGGCAGAGCTTTTGCGGGCGCGGATTCGGCCTCGAAAGGGGTGAAGAGCACGCATTCCTGCTGTAAGCTGCGGGCGTCCGTTCGGGACGTCTTCCATCGGAGGTCAGATGCCCAAGGAAACGATCGTCGTCGGCAGCGACCATGCCGGCTATGACGCCAAGCAGGACGTGATCGGCTATCTCGGCGAACTGGGGTTCGAGGTGCTCGATGTCGGCTGCGACAACGCCACCGATTCGGTCCATTACCCGGAATTCGCCAGCAAGCTGGCGCTGGCCATCAGGGACGGGAAAGCGAATCGCGGGCTGCTGTTCTGCGGCAGCGGCATCGGCATCTGCATCGCCGCCAACCGGTATCCGTGGATCCGTGCCGCCACCGTCTACAACGCGACGATCGCCCTTTACACGCGCGACCACAACGACGCCAACGTCGCCTGCTTCGGCGGCCAGCACATGGGCTCGCTGCAGATCCGCGACTGCGTGCGGGTGTTCCTGCAGACGCCGTTCTCGGGCGGCGTCCGGCACCAGCACCGCATCGACATGATGACCAAGGGCTGCTGATCCGCCGCACGAAGGCCGCACCCCCGGGCCGAGTTCCGGGGGTGCGCCGGCGCGCCTATTTTTGCGTCAGCTTGCGGTGGCGAAGCAGGCCATAGGCCAGCGAAACCGCGGCCAGGATCAGGAAGGCCAGCGAGATCGGCTTTTCGTAGAAGATGGCCAGGGTTCCGTTCGAAATGGTGAGGGCGTTGCGGTACGCCTGTTCCGTCATGCCGCCAAGGATCAGCGCCAGCACCAGTGGCGGGACCGGGATCGACAGCATGCTCATGATGTAGCCGGCCAGCGCGAACAGCGACACCAGCGTGAAGTCGAACGCGCTGTAGTTCAGGAAGTAGGTCCCCATGTAGCCCATGCCGAGGATCAGCGGCAGCATGATCCGCGGCGGGATCTTCAGCAGCCTGACCAGCGGCACCGCCAGCGGCAGGTTGATCAGCAGCAGCATGACGTTGCCGACCAGCATCGAGGCGATGACGCCCCATGCGATCTCGGGGTGCTGCTGGAACAGCACCGGCCCCGGCCGCACGCCCAGCATCATCAGCGCCCCCAGCATGACGGCGGTGGTGCCCGAGCCGGGGATGCCGAGGGTCAGCAGCGGCACCAGCGCCCCGCACGAGCAGGCATTGTTGGCCGCCTCGGGGGCGGCCAGGCCCTCGATCGCCCCCTTGCCGAAACGCTCCGGCTTCTTGCTGATCGACTTCTCCACCGCGTAGGAGAGGAAGGTGGCGATGGTGCCGCCGGCGCCGGGCAGGACGCCGACCACGAACCCGAGGGGGCTGGATCGCAGCATCGGCAGCAGGGTCTGCTTGAACTCGGCGCCCGACATCCAGACCCGGCCGATCATCCTGTGATCGACGTCGAACACAACGTTGATCGCCTTGTAGTTCTTGAACACCTCGGTGACCGCGTAGAGGCCGATCATGACGACCAGGAAATCGATCCCGTCCTGCAGATCGATGATACCCATCGTGAAGCGGATCGCGCCCGATTGGCCGTCGATGCCGATCGTCGCCAGCATGAACCCCAGCCCCATCGCCAGGAATCCCTTGATGATGCTGCCTTCGGAAAGGGTGATGGTGGCGGTCAGGGCGAACAGCATCAGCGAGAACTTCTCGGCCGGGCCGAACTCCAGGGCGGCTGCGGCAACCGGCTCGGTCAGGAAGATGAGGAAGGCCATGCCGATGATGCCGCCGATGAAGGAGGCGATCGCCGAGGTGGCGAGCGCCGTGCCTGCCCGGCCGCTCTTGGCCATCGGATAGCCGTCGAAGCACGACACGATGGCCGAGGCGTCGCCTGGCGTGTTGATCATGATCGAGGCGCGCGAGCCGCCGAACATGGCGCCGTAGTAGACCGCGCACATGGTGATCAGCGCGGTGGCGGGATTCATGCCGTAGGTGATCGGAATCAGAATCGCCACCCCGGTGGCCGGGCCGAGGCCCGGCAGCATGCCGATGATCGTGCCCAGCAGGCCGCCGATGAACACCCACATCAGGTTGGTGGCCGACGCGGAGACGGAGAGGCCGAGGAGCAGATTGTGGAAGACGTCGTCCATGGTTCGCTCTCCGTCAGAACGGCAGCACGGCGCCGAGGATGCCCCTGGGCAGGCTGAGCTTCAGGACAAGGGCGAAGGCGATGAAGGTGGTGGCGGAGAAGATGACGGCGATCAGCAGGTTCTGGCGATGTCTCCCGACGTTGATGAGCTCGCTCACGAACATCACGAACAGGATCGTCGCGATGAGGTATCCGAGCCAATCGAGGACGAGCCCGTAACAGATCCCGGCGGCCATCGTGAGTATGATGCGGATCCAGACCGCACGGTCGCGCCGGAATCCCCACGAGAACGGCTGCGGGTTCTTGTTGAGGAATTCCTTGAGGAGCAGCCAGAGGCCGCAGCAGATGACCAGCGCGGCGACCAGATAGGGGAAAGCCCTGGGACCCACGCGGTCACCGGCCGTGGTGACCGGAATGGTCGTCGCCGAGGCCAGGTACACGGCACCCAGCGCGATGGAAAGGGCGCCCGTGATCGTGTCTTTCGTGAACCGGTTCTCTGCCATGTGTTCGCTCCCTGGCGTGGCCATGACCGACGGGCGGGACAAGGTGGCCCTTGTCCCGCCCGCGCGGGCGAGGTCAGCTTGAAGCTACTTGATGAGCCCGACTTCCTTGAGGCTCTCCCGCATCAGGATGTCCTGCTTGGCCAGGAATTCGGTGTACTCCTTGGTCGGCTGGTAGAAGGCTTCCCAGTTGAGGTTCTTGAGCGCCTTCTTCCAGGTTTCCGTCTTGACCATCTTGTCCATGGTGTCCGACCAGAACTTCTGCTGCTCGGCCGAAAGCCCGGGAGCCGCCATCACGCCGCGCCAGTGGGGGAACACGAAGTCGACGCCCTGCTCCTTCCAGGTGGCGACATCCTTGATCTCGGGGATGCGCTCTGCCGAGCTGACGCCCAGCAGCCGGACCTTGCCAGCCTTCACCTGCTCGAGGGTCTCGGCCATGCTGATGGTGATGGCCTGGATGTGGCCGCCCAGCAGGGCCGGGATCTGCTCCGCCGCCGTGTTGGGATAGACCACGAACTTGACCGCCTTGGGATCGGCGCCGTAGGCCTTGGTCAGGGTCAGGAACTGGATGTGGTCGTCGTTGCCCAGCGCGGGTCCGACACCGATGTTCATCTTGGTCGGATCCTTCTTCATCTCTGCGAAGAAGTCCTTCCCGCCCTTCCACGGCGCGTCGGCCTTGACCGCCACCACTTCCCACTCGGTCATCAGGTTGGCCAGCATGAAGAAGTCCTTGTAGGTGAGCTGGCTGGAGCCGAGGATGTTGTTCTGCAGGATCAGCGGCGAGTTGGCGGCCAGGAATTCGCCCTGGCCCGCCTTGCCCTTCAGATAGGTCCAGCCGGCGGAGCCGCCGCCGCCGGGCTTGTTCGTCACCAGGACAGGCTGGCCGACCAGCTTTTCCTGGGTCAGCGCCTGCTGCACGGTTCGGGCCAGCAGGTCCCATCCGCCGCCGGGGCCGGCGGGGGCGACGATCTCGATCGGCCGGGTCGGCTTCCAGTCGGCGGCGAGCGCGGTGCCCGGATAGTCGAACGCCATCACCGATGCCGCAAGACCGCTCAGCAGTATCCACTTGGTGTTCATGGGCTTCCTCCTTGCAAGCGCGGTTCTCATTCCCGCAGTTGGTGCCTCGGGACAGTCACCTGGCAATGGCCGCCGGTGGCTGAACGCTTTTCGATGGGAGGATAACCCTGGCCCCGGCCGTACTGCTCGGCCGCCGAGGCACGCAATCAAATGCGTCGTGATGGCGTCTTGCAGGTCCTCCCGGCGCGTCCGGCCCCTTTCTTGTGAGGCGGTTCCATTTTGCGCTAGCATAGCAGGCCAACCTGTCACCACCCTGTCAGAGGTGGGACGCCGGGGGAACGTCGATGCGAATTCTCGTGGTGGAGGATGCGGTCGATCTTGCCGAGGCGATCATGATGCGCTTCGGCCGTACCGGGCACGCGCTCGACCACGCCGCCAGCGCAGCGGAGGCCGAGGATTACGTCCGGCACCAGGAATACGATCTGTTGATCCTCGACATCAACCTGCCCGACAAGGACGGATTCACCGTGCTGCGGGGTATCCGTGCTGCGGGGATTACCACCCCGGTCCTGGTGCTGACCGCCCGTGCCGAGATCGAGGACCGCATCTCGGCGCTCGACTACGGGGCCGACGACTACGTGGTGAAGCCCTTCGATTTCCGAGAGCTCGAGGCGCGTGCCCGCGCGTTGCTGCGCCGCCGCCAGGGGATCGCCTCGGGGGCGACCGTGCATGGCAACCTGACATTCGATCGCGCCGGGGCCAAGATCACCGTCGCGGACCGGACCATGGTGCTGCCGAACCGGGAGTTCCGGGTGCTCGAAGTCTTCCTCGGCAATCTCGGCCGCGTCCTCACCAAGGCCGAGATCGTGTCGCAGGTGTACGGCTTCGACGACGCGCCGGGTCCCAACGCGATCGAGCTCTACGTCGCGCGGCTGCGCAAGAAGCTCCAGGGATCGTCGCTGGCGATCCGAACCCGGCGGGGCCTCGGCTATGTGGCTGAACTGGTCGCTTAGGGCCGACTACTCGTTGCGGCGCCGACTGATCGTCGCCATCGGCGGAGTGTTCCTGATCGCCACCGTCGTGCTGTTTTTCGCCGCCGAGGAATACGGGCGCCGTGCCGCCGACAAGGCCTACGACCGTCTGCTCGCCGCCTCCGCCCTGGCGATCGCCGACCAGGTCTATGCCGTCGACGGCGTGATTACCGTCAACCTGCCATATTCGTCGCTCGAGATGCTGGCCTTCGCCCGGCGCGATCGCGTGTTCTACCGGGTGGCCGGGCCGGACGGCGACACGGTTACCGGCTACGAGGACCTGCCGTTGCCGAAGACGGTCGCCACCGCCACCCCCCGATTCTTCGATGCCCCATACCGTACCGACAAGGTCCGCTTCGTCGTCCTTGGCAGACTGGTCTCGGAGCCCGGAATGCAGGGCTGGGCGACGGTACAGGTCGGCCAGTCCCGGATCGAGCGCCAGGACCTGGCGCGCGACATCGCCGTCAGCGCGCTGGCGCCAATCCTGGTGCTGATGGCGCTGGCGCTGGGCTGCGTCTGGGTCGGCATCAACGTCGCGCTGCGGCCGCTGGCGCTGATCGAACGCAACCTTGGCGGCCGCGCTCCGACCGACCTGCGTCCGCTGCGCATGTCGGTCCCCCGCGAGGTCCGGCACCTGGTGGTGGCGATCAACCATTTTCTGGAACGGCTGCGGGCCAGCTTCGACCACATGCAGAGCTTCATCGGCGAGGCGGCGCATCAGATCCGGACCCCGCTTGCCAGCCTGCGGGCGCAGGTCGACCTGGCGGCCGAGGAGAACGACCCGGCGGTGCTGCGCGAGCTCCTCGCCAAGGCACAGCGCAACGCCGCCCTGACGAGCCGCCTCACCGGTCAGCTCCTCAGCCATGCCACCGTGGTCCACCGCGCCGATGCGGTCCCGTTCGCCACCGTCGATCTTCGCGACATCGTCGGCGAGGTCATGGCGCAGGCGGAATTCGCCGCCGGGGAGAAGGGGGTAGAGTTCGTGGTCGACGACGACGGCAGCGATGCCGCGGTGTGGGGAGACCGGGTCGCCCTGCGCGAGGCCCTGCGCAACCTGATCGACAACGCCATCAAGTACGGACCTCCTGGCGCCGCCGTCGACATCGCCTTGCGCGGCGCCGACAACGCCGACCTCTTCGTGGTCGAGGTCGCAGATCGCGGCCCGGGGATTCCCGACGCCGACAAGGAGCGCGTGTTCCGCCGCTTCGAGCGGCTGCCGCCGCGCGGCGCCGAAGGCTACGGCCTGGGCTTGGCGATCGTCCTGCGGGTGGCCGAGAGCCACGGTGCCGTCCGCCTCGTCGATCGGCCGGGAGGAGGGCTGATCGCCCGGCTGGAGGTGCGGAAAAGGGAGCTGACGGCATGAGAGTGGTGGGGTCTCTCGTCTGTATGCTGCTGCTTGCCCGGGCGTCCTGCGCCGGGGCGATGGAGCGGACCCATTTCGCCGCTGTCGGGGAAGAGCGCACCGGCCTCGTGATCTACAGCACTACCGATTTTGTGGCCATCCGGCCGCTTCTCGAGAGCTTCCAAGCTGCCAATCCGGGCGTCGCCATCGACTATGTCGAGTCCCTGACGAAGGAGATCTACGAGACGGTCATCGGACCCGGCTCTTGGCAAGGGCTGCGGCCTGATGTGATCGCATCGTCGGCGATGGACCTCCAGGTCAAGCTGGTCAATGACGGCTATGCGCAGACTCACGTATCGCCGCAGACGGCGGCCTTGCCGGGATGGGCGAACTGGCGGGACCAGGCGTTCGGGTTTTCGTTCGAGCCGGCAGTGATGGTCTACGACCCGAAGCGCCTGCCGGCCGCGGACGTGCCGACGACCCGGTTCGACCTGGTGCGCCTGCTGCGAGAGAAAACGGACCTCTACCAGGGACGGATCGGCACCTACGACATCGCCGAGAGCGGCATCGGATACCTGTTCGCCACCCAGGATGCCCTGCATGCCCATACCTTCGGGCGGCTGATCGAAGGGTTCGGCCGCAACGCCGTCCGGCTCTCGTGCTGCTCGTCCGATGTCCTGGACGCCATCGAGGCCGGGCAGGTCCTGATCGGCTACAATGTCCTGGGTTCCTACACCAAGCTGCGGATCGAAGGCGGCGCCTCGCTTGCCATGGTCCTGCCCAAGGACTACACGCTGGTGATGTCGCGGGTCGCCCTCATCCACCGCGACGCCCCCAATCCGAAGGCGGCGAAGGCCTTCCTCGATTACCTGTTGTCACGGAAGGGGCAGGAGGTGCTGGCGCGGGAATCTCACCTCTACCCCGTTCACCCCGATCTCGACGGCCCGTCGACCGCAGCCGAACTGAGGCGCAAGGCCGAGGGGCCGCTCCGCCCGATCACCGTCGGGCCCGGCCTGCTCGTCTACCTCGACAAGCTCAAGCACGCGCGCTTCCTTGACGAATGGCGGGTCAGCGTCGGCAACAACCGGGTCGAGCCGTGAGGCGGGAAGGCAGCCCTTTCCGGCGGCGCAGGGCGCACCACATGCAGGACGAAGGGGAGGTGACGATGGCAATTGAAAAGCGGCACTTCGGGCGCACCGGCCACGCGAGTTCGGTGCTGATCTTCGGCGGCGCCGGTCTGCGGGCCGCGGACCAGGGCACGGCCGACCGCGTGCTCGACCTGCTCGACGAGTTCGGCGTCAACCACCTCGACGTGGCGGCAGCCTACGGCGATGCGGAACTGCGGGTCGGCGCCTGGATGCCGAGTCGCCGCAACGACTTCTTCCTCGCCACCAAGACCGGCGAGCGCAGCTACGCCGGGGCGCGCGATCAGATCCGGCGCTCGCTCGACCGCCTGCGCACCGATCACGTTGACCTCCTGCAGATGCACGCCCTCTACCACCCCGATGAATGGGAGCAGGCGTTCGCGCCGGGCGGGGCGCTGGAGGCCCTGGTGGAGGCCCGCGAGCAGGGGCTGGCGCGCTTCCTCGGCGTCACCGGCCACGGCTGGACGGTGGCGGCCATGCATCGCCGCAGCCTGGAGCGGTTCGACTTCGATTCGGTGCTGATGCCGTGGAACTGGTTCGCTGCCGGTCATGTCAGCTACCCCAAGGACTTCGAGGAAACGGTGCGGCTGTGCCGCGAGCGCGGCGTCGCGGTGCAGACCATCAAGGGGCTGGCCCGCGGCCCCTGGGCGGCGGGCGCGGAGCGCAACCGGGACACCTGGTACCAGCCGCTCGAGGACGAAGCCGATATCGAAGCGGCGACCCATTGGGTGCTGGGCCGCGGCGACGTCTTCATGATCGCTCCCGGCGACGTCGACCTGCTGCCCCGGGTGTTGAAAGCCGCGGCCGCGTTCCGCAGCCGCCCCGACGAGGCGGCGATGACGGCGATGTCCGAGCGGGCCGGGCTGGCGACGATCTTCGGGCTGTAGGCCCTACACCTGCACCGCCATCTTGATCGGGCCTTCGGCGCGGCCGTGGATGAACTGCTCGACGTAGGGGTTGCCGGAACGGTCGATCTCGCCGGTCGGGCCGGCCCAGATGATCCTGCCCTGGTAGAGCATGGCGATGCGGTCGGCGATCTTGCGCGCGCTCGCCATGTCGTGGGTGATCGACAGCCCGGTGGCGCCGACCTCGCCGGTGATCTTGACGATCAGGTCGTTGATGACGTCGGCCATGATCGGGTCGAGGCCGGTGGTCGGCTCGTCGAAAAAGATGATCTCGGGGTCGGCGGCGATGGCGCGGGCCAGCGCCACCCTCTTCTGCATGCCGCCCGACAGCTCGGAGGGGAACAGGTCCGCCACTTCGGGGCCGAGCCCCACCTGGGCCAGCTTGGCGATGGCGATTTCCTTGGCCTTGGGCCGGGTGGCGTGCTTGGCGGCGATCAGGCCGAAACCGACGTTCTCCCACACCGGCAGCGAGTCGAACAGGGCGCCGCCCTGGAACAGCATGCCGAACTTGCGGTTGACGCGCTCGCGCTCGCGCGCCGGCATGCCGACGACCTCCTCGCCGTCGATCTGGATCGAGCCCTCGTCGGGCTTGAGGATGCCGAGGATGCACTTGATGAGGACCGACTTGCCGGTCCCCGAGCCGCCGATCACCACCAGGGATTCGCTGACCCCGACGTCGACGTCGAGGCCGTCCAGCACGACCTTGCGGCCGAACGCCTTCTTCAGGTTGCGAACCCGGATCTTCGGCGTTTCGCTCATTTGGCGAAGAACATCTCCGTCAGGACGTAGTCGAACGACAGGATCAGGATCGAGGCCGAGACCACGGCGTTGGTGGTGGCAGCGCCGACGCCCTGGGCGCCGCCCCGCGACTGGTAGCCGTGGAAGCATCCCATCAGGGTGACGATGAAGCCGAACGCGGCCGCCTTCACTAGGCCCGAGACGACATCCTCCACCTCCAGGAAGTCCCAGGTGCTCTGCAGGTAGTTCGACGGGTTGAAGCCGAGGCTGTAGACGCCGACGATGTAGCCGCCGAAGACGCCGATGATGTCGGCGATGAAGACCATGATGGGCAGCATCAGGATGCCCGCCATGATGCGCGGCGCGACCATGTACTTCATCGGGTTGGTCGACAGCGTGGTCAGCGCGTCGATCTGCTCCGTCACCCGCATGGTCCCGATCTCGGCCGCCATGGCGGCGCCGACCCGTCCCGCCACCATCAGCCCGGCCAGCACCGGTCCCAGCTCGCGGGTCAGGGCCAGCACGACGATGTTGGCGACCGCGCTCTCGGCCGAGAAGCGCGAGGTGCCGGTATAGGTCTGCAGCGCCATCACCATGCCGGCAAAGACGGCGGTGAGCCCCACCACCGGCAGCGAGAAATAGCCGACCTCGATCATCTGGCGCAGGATGATGCGCGGGTAGAAGGGCGGTCGCACGCAGTGCGATAGGGCGCTGACGGCGAAGATGGCGAGCCGCCCGGTAGTCGCGAGAAAGGCGATGAAGACCCGGCCGATGATCTGAAGCAGCTTCATCCGCCGGTTCCGTCGCCCTGATAGACGCGGTGGTAGCGGCGGCCGAGCCCGGTCAGGATCTCGTACGAAATTGTGCCGGCAGCGGTAGCGACCTGATCGATGCCGAGCCCCGGCCCGATGAGGTCGACGACGGTTCCCGGATGCGCTTCCCGCTCCGGAACTTCGGTCACGTCGAGCGTGATGAGATCCATGGAAACCCGACCGACGATCGGCACCGGCATGCCCCCCACGATCGCACTGCCCCGGCCGCTGGCGGACCGCAGATAACCATCGGCGTATCCGACGGCTATGGTCGCGATGCGCGTGGGACCGGCGGCGCGGTGGGTCGCACCATAACCAACGGTCTGGGGCGAGTCAATCTCGCGCACCTGCAGGATTTTCGCTTGCAGACGAACCACTTGCGCCAGTTCGAACGGCATCGGCGAAAGCGGCGCGCCACCATAGAGGGCGATCCCGGGGCGGGCGAGATCGTAGTGGTAGTCGGGCCCCAGCAGGATGCCGGCCGAGTTGGCGAACGAGGCACGGCCCATCGGCAGCCGCTCGCGCGCGTGGCGGAAGGCGGCGAGCTGGCGGCCGTTGGCCTCGTGCCCGGGTTCGTCGGCGCAGGCGAGATGGCTCATCACCAGGCGGACGTCGATGCCGCGGAGGCGGTCGGGCTCGTCGGCCAGCGTATCGAGCTCCTCCGGCGACAGGCCGAGGCGCGACATCCCGGTGTCGACGTGGACGTCGGCAGGGCGAGGGGTGCCCCGGCTGCGGCAGTGGGCGGACCAGCGCTCGATGTCGCCGAGGCCGTTGAGGACCGGGACCAGCCGGAAGGCCTCGAAGGTCTGCTCGGCGCCGGGCAGGCAGCCGCCCAGCACGTGGATCTCGGCATCGGGCAGCGCCTCGCGCACGGCGACCGCCTCCTCGACCAGGGCGACGAAGAAGGTCCGGCAGCCGGCGTTCCACAGCGCCGGTGCGACCCGCTCGGCACCGGTGCCGTAGGCGTCGGCCTTGACCACGCCGGCCACCTCGCCGCCGTGGAAGCAGGCCTTCATCCGCTTCCAGTTTCCGGCGATGGCGTCGAGGTCGACGGTCAGCACGGCGCCCGCATGGGCCAGGGTGGGCATGGCGGCATCTCCGCAAGGTCTGCGGGAATCTCTTATCGTGCTGCGGCCGCCACGACAAGCGGAAGCGCCGTCCCGTCTTCCCCACGTGGGGCGAATCAGGTCCGAGAGGCGGCGATGTCTACGCCCCTCCCGGCCAGCCGGCGGAGACCGGCTCGACGGGCTGGCCGGGGAAGCGCACCCCGAACCGCTCGACCAGGGCGGGCACGCTGCCCAGGTCCATGTCGAGCTCATACCTGCCGCACAGGTCGGTGAGGTCCGCGGGCGGGATCTGGGTCACGCCGCCCCGTTCCGAGACCTCGCGGAAAAAGTCCTCGAACCCGGCGGGGGAGATGATCTCGAGGATCCGGCACGGCTCGTCGCCCGCGTTCCAGAACGTGTGCCACTGGCTGCGGGGCTTGAAGACGAGATCGCCGGGGGTGGCGAACACCACCTCGTCGCCGAGCAGGGCGCCCATCCGGCCGGCGAGGACGAAGCTGTACTCGTCCTCCCTGGCATGGCGGTGCATCGGCGCCGCCAGGACGTGCGGCGCCATCGGGTGCTCGACCAGCGAGAAGCGGCCGCCGGCCGCCGCCCCGTCGATCATGAAGCGCACGCCGATGGTGCCGAGAAAGCCTGCCGCCGCGTCGTTCGGACCCACCACCTTGGCCATTGCCGCCTCCGTTTCCTCTCTGGTCGGCAGATGGGAAGCGGCGGTTGCGACACAACCCCGCCGGGGCGGCGGTGCGGTCTGGCCGGGCGTCGCCCTAGTAGCCGCCGCCGTGGTCGCGGTCGAGGTTGGAGAAGCGGGTGAATTCTCCCTGGAACAGCAGCTTGACGGTGCCGATCGGACCGTGGCGCTGCTTGGCAATGATCACTTCGGCGATGCCGCGGCTTTCCTCGCGCAGGCGCTCCCAGCGTTCCATCCGGGTGTGGAAGGCGTCGTCCTTCTCGTCGGCGCGCTGCGCCGGCTGGTCGCGCTCGAGGTAGTACTCCTGCCGGAACACGAAGCTGACGACGTCGGAGTCCTGCTCGATCGACCCCGATTCGCGCAGGTCGGCGAGCTGCGGCCGCTTGTCCTCGCGCTGCTCGACCGCGCGCGACAGCTGCGACAGCGCCAGCACCGGCACGTCCAGTTCCTTGGCCAGGGTCTTCAGCCCGCGGGTGATCTCGGACACCTCCTGCACCCGGTTGTCATGGCGCGAGCCGGGCGAGGGGGCGATCAGCTGCAGGTAGTCGACGACGATCAGCCCCAGGCCGTGCTGGCGCTTCAGCCGCCGCGCCCGGGTGCGAAGCGCGCTGACCGACAGCGCCGGGGTGTCGTCGATGAAGATCGGCAGCTTGTAGAGGGTCTGGCTGCAGGCGACTAGGCGCTGGAACTCCTCGTTCGAGAGCTCGCCCTTGCGCATGCGGTCGGACGAGATCTCGGTCTGCTCCGACAGGATGCGGGCGGCCAGCTGCTCGGCCGACATTTCCAGCGAGAAGAAGCCCACCACCGCCCCTTCCTTGCCGCCCGAGCCGGCGTGGTCGTAGGCGGCGTTGTAGGCGATGTTGGTGGCCAGCGCCGTCTTGCCCATCGAGGGCCGGCCGGCGAGGATGATGAGGTCGGAGTGGTGCAGGCCGCCCAGCAACTTGTCGAGATCGATCAGTCCGGTGCCGACGCCGGCCAGGCCCCCGTCGCGCCGGTGCGCGGCCTCGGCGGCGCCGACCGCCTCGACCACGGCGTCGCGGAACGAACAAAACCCCCCTTCGAACTCGCCCACCGTAGCCAGCTTGTAGAGCGAGGCTTCGGCCATCTCGATCTGGACCTTGCCGTCCTCCCCGACCTCGGCGTCGTAGGCCTTGTTGACCACCTCCTGGCCGAGCGCGATCAGCTCGCGCTTGATATGGAGGTCGAAGATGACGCGGCCGTACTCGCCGGCGTTGACGACGGTCACCGCCGAGGCCGCCAGCTCGGCCAGGTAGTCGGTGCCGCCCAGCTGGGCTAGCGCCTCGTCCTGCGCCAGATAGGTCGACAGCACCACGGGATCGGCGATGCGGCCGCCTTCCAGCAGGCGCATGCAAGCCTCGAAGATGCGGCCGTGGGCGGCCAGGGCGAAATGCTCCGGCCGCAGGTACTCCGAGACTTTCTCGAAAGCCCGGTTGTCGACGAAGATGGCGCCCAGCAGCGCCTTCTCCGCTTCGATGTTGTGGGGCAGCGAACGGTAGTGGGGGCCGTTCTCGTTGACGCCGACGATTTCGGTCTTGGTGGCTGCGTAGGTGGGCGGCATGAGACCCTTCTGGTCAGGAACGAAGGAGAGTACGTCCGACGCGCCGGTATGTGAATCCGGAAACGCGGTGGAACATGGTAGAAGCGGGGATAACTTCCAAGCTCTTGTTCCGGCTTTATCTTTTGCTCATGATCTAGACCGTTCGGCAATCGCGGGGAGAAGGTGATGGAAACCGGGCTTTCCGGCAAGACGGCCCTCGTCACGGGCGGCTCGCGCGGCATCGGGCGGGCGGTGTGCGTCGCCCTGGCCTGCGAGGGGGTGCGGGTGGCGGTCAACTACGTCTCCGACTCGAAGGCGGCCGACGAGACGCTGCGCCTGGTCGTCGCGGCGGGCGGCACGGCGCGCGCCTACCGGGCCGACGTCGGTGACGAGGCGGCGGTGCGGGCCATGGTCGCGCAGATCGAGGCCGATCTCGGCCCAGTCGACCTCCTGGTGGCCAACGCCGGCACCTCGGTGCCCGAGGAGCCGCTCGCCTTCTCGCTCGACAACTGGCGGCGGATGTTCCGCGTCAACGCCGACGGCGTCTTCATCCCGGTGGCGGCGGTCGGGCCGGGGATGGTCGGGCGCGGCTATGGGCGGATCGTCTGCATCGCCTCGATCGCAGCGCTGCGGCCGCGGCCCCGGCTGGCCGCCTACAGCGCCGCCAAGGCGGCGGTGATCGCGTTTGCGCGGAGCTGCTCGGAAAGCTTCGCCCCGCACGTGCGCATCAATTGCGTCGCCCCGGGGCTGATCGAGACCGAGCTGGCCGCTACCGTCGACCGCGACGCCCTGATCCGCGCCACGCCTGCGGGGCGCATCGGCCGCCCCGAGGAGATCGCCGACGCCGTCGTCTACCTGCTCTCCGACCGTTCCAGCTACACCACCGGCCAGACCCTGGTGGTGAGCGGGGGCAGGGTGAACCTTCCATGATCCCTGGCAATCCGGGCTTGGCGGCCATGAAAACCGTGCTTTCAATCCAGTCCCACGTCGCCTTCGGCTACGTCGGCAACCGGGCGGCGGCATTCCCGCTGCAGCGGCTGGGGCACGAGGTTATCGTCGTCAACACGGTCCAGTTCTCCAACCACACCGGCTACGGCCAGTGGACCGGGCAGGTGTTCACGCCCGAGCACATCGCCGACGTGCTGGCGGGCGTCGACGAGCGGACCGGGCTCGGGCGCTGCGACGCGGTGCTGTCCGGCTACATGGGCGACGCCGCGCTGGGCCGGGTCGTGGTCGAGACGGCGGCGCGGGTCAAGGCTGCCAACCCGAAGGCAGTCTATTGCTGCGACCCGGTGATGGGCGACGTCGGCCGCGGCTTCTTCGTGCGGCCGGGCATCCCCGAATTCATGCGGGCGCAGGCGGTTCCCGCCGCCGACGTGATTACACCCAACCAGTTCGAGCTGGAGTACCTTGCCGACCGCCGGGTCGAGACACTGGAGGGTGCGCTGGACGCCGCTGCCGCCTTGCGGGCGCTGGGGCCGAAGGTGGTCCTGGTGACCAGCCTGACGCGCCGGGACGCCGCCGCCGAGAGCATCGAGATGCTGGCCGACACCGCCGCGGGTTCGTGGCTGGTGGCGACGCCCCGCCTGCCGCTCGACCCGCCCCCCAACGGCGCCGGCGACGCGGTGGCGGCGCTGTTCCTCGCCCATTACCTGAAGGCCTTCGACGCCTGCGCCGCGCTGGAGCAGGCGGCGGCGGCCATCTATGCGGTGTTCGCCGCCACCCACCGGCTGGGGACCCGCGAGCTGCAGCTCGTCGCCGCCCAGGACGAGCTGGTGGCGCCACCGCGCACGTTCCACGCCCAGAAGGTGCGGTAGCGGTCGTTGGCGGCTCGTTAAGCAATCCTGGGTCATGCTGTCCGTCTCATCTGATGCGGAGGGGGCGAGCATGGCGTCTTTCACCTTTCCCCGGGACTTCTTCTGGGGCGCGTCGACGGCCGCCTACCAGATCGAAGGCGCGCTCGAGGCCGACGGCCGCGGTCCCTGCGTGTGGGACACGTTTGCCGCCGCCGGCCGGATCATGGACGGCAGCAGCGCAGCGGTCGCCTGCGACCACTACCACCGCTGGCCCGAGGATGTGGCGCTTCTCACGCAGGCGGGGTTCGACACCTACCGCTTCTCGATCGCCTGGCCGCGCATCTTCGCGACCGGCGAGGGGAGGCCGAACGAGAAGGGGCTCGCCTTCTACGACCGTCTGGTCGACGGCCTGCTCGAAGCCGGCATCCGCCCGATGGCCTGCCTGTTCCACTGGGACCTGCCGCAGGCGCTCGAGGACAAGGGCGGCTGGCAGGGCCGCGCCTGCATCGGTCCGTTCGCCGAGTACGCCAGGGTGTGCGCCGCCCGGCTGGCAGACCGGGTCAAGGACTGGATGATGCTCAACGAGCCGAACATCGTCGCCATCTTCGGCTACGGCCAGGGCGCCCACGCCCCCGGCAGTACTTTGGGCGAGGACGGCATCCTGCGCGCGCTGCACCACCAGAACCTGGCGCAGGGCGCGGCGCTGCGCGCCATCGCGGCCGAGCACAGAAGGCTGACCCTGGGCACGGTGGTCAACATCCAGCCCTGCCGCGCCGAGAGCGACAAGCGCGAGGACGTGGCGGCGGCGGCGCTGTGGGACGCGGTGTGGAACCGGGTCGCCCTGGACGGGATCATGCGCGGCACCATTCCCGGCCTGCTGATCGACCGCATGAGCGGCTTCGTCCAGCCAGGCGACGAGCAGGCGATCCGCTATCCGATCGACCTGTTCGGCATCAACTACTACTCGCCCAATACCATGAAGCACGATCCCGGCGCCCAGTTCGAGTGTGGTTGGGGCGACCCCCGCTGCGACCGCCGCACCTTCATGGGCTGGCCCGTGCAGCCGGAGGGGCTCTACCAGCAGCTGATGGACTTCAAGGACAACTACGGCAACCCCGCAGTTTTCGTGTCCGAGAACGGCGCCGCCTACGACGACAAGGTCGAGGCCGACGGCTCGGTGCGCGATTCCGATCGCGTGCAGTACATTCGCGACCACCTGGAATCCGTCGCCCGGGCGCTCAAGGACGGCTGCAACGTCAAGGGCTACCTGGTGTGGAGCCTGCTCGACAACTTCGAATGGGCGTACGGCCTCTCCAAACGCTTCGGCATCGTGCGGGTCGATTACGACACCCTGAAGCGGACGCCCAAGGACAGCTACCGCTTCCTCAGCCAGGTGGCGAAGAGCGGAACGCTGTAGACGCTGCGGGGCGCGTCCCCGATTGGTAGCGGTAGTGCTCGTCGACCAGGCGGGGGACCTGCTCGGCGTGCTTGCGCAGGTTCGTGGTCACCAGGGATTTCAGACGCTCGCTCTGCCTTTTTTCCAGAGCGTCGATGTATTCCCAGTGCTCGGACTTCATGTTCGCGACGTAGTTGTCCTCCTGGATGAGCAGCATCCGGAAGAAGGCGAGGTTGTCCCACAACAACCCGATCATCTCGCACAGCTTCGGACAATCGGAAACGCTGTAAAAGTAGTCATGGAATACCCGGTTCATCTTGAAGAGCTTGACCCGGCTCACGTCAAGATTACGCTCGATATATAACTGGATTGACTTTAACGAATCGACATGCTCGTCCCGAACGACCTTAATGATCTGGTCGACGGCAAAGGCCTCCAGCAGTATACGAAGCTCGTAAAGCTCTCCGATCTCCTTGGCGGTGAAGGTCTTGATCGAGTATCCGGCGTAGGGCCTGAAAGATACCAGTCCGGTCTTCTCGAGCGACTTCAGGGCCTCGCGCAGGGGGGTCTTGCTGACGCCGAACGTCTTCGCCAGTTCGTCGACGTTGAGATGCGCATCCGGCCTGACGGCGCTGGACATGATCATGTCCAACAGCTTGTCGTAGGCCATTCCAGAC
Source organism: Rhodospirillales bacterium (assembly GCA_018432935.1). Lineage (GTDB taxonomy): Bacteria > Pseudomonadota > Alphaproteobacteria > Rhodospirillales > Shumkoniaceae > JAHDSF01. The sequence continues at coordinate 55,003 of JAHDSF010000006.1, forward strand.
AGTGTCTGCGGCTTAACCTTCAAATCGGTGTTGTCGTCGTCGAAAATATTCATCCCAGTATTCTCATTATCTCATCATGCCCTAGACGTCGGAAAATCTCAACAGACACTCGTCTTTCGGCGGTCTTGCTCGCGGCCTACCCCGCGATCCGGCTGAGCACGTGGATTTTTGCCGTTTCCTCGATCAGTTCGGCAATGTTCTGGGCCTGCCGCAAGTCCTTTCCCGCGGCGACCAATCCGTGGGCTCGCAGCAGGAAAGCGACAAACGGGCTGTCGGCGTCGTAGCCAGCCATGATCCGCGCGGCGTCCTCGGGGGCGACAGCATAACTGCCGGTGTCGAATACGCGCACCGGCGCCTTGAGCTTGATCTCGGAATGGTAGGTCGAGAATACGAGCTCGTCCATGACCGCCGCGCAGGCCGTCGCGTAGGGGCTGTGGCAATGCACGATCGCTCCGGCGGCGGAAAACCTGCGATAGATGGCGCCGTGCAGCGGGCTCTCCTTGGAGGGCGGGCTGTCGCCGGAGGTGGGACGGCCGTCGAAGTCCGCCACCACGAAATCGCGGGCGGTGCACGAGCCGAAGGACGAGCGGCTGCCCTTGATCAGCATCCGCTCCCGTTCCAGGCGCAGGCTGAGATTGCCGCCGTCGCTGGCCTGCATCTGCTGGCGGTGCAGCGAGCGGGCGCAGACCTGGAGCTGGCGCTGAAGCGTTTCAAGCATGGGACGCCGTCCTTATCAGGGAGACCATCTCGTCCGCCGCGGCTTCCGAGAACTCCCGGTCCATGAAGTTGCAGTCGGTCAGCCGGATCGGGATATCGTCGCGCAGCTCGCTGCGGAAGATGTCCACGATCAGCCGGTCCAAATCCGGATCATACAGAGCCTCGCCCGGGCGGGAGTAGTTGCGGAAGCCCCGGATCGGCACGAGGATCTTGAGGTTGCCCCTGGCCTGGTTCAGGCGTCCCACGACGATGCGGGCGATGTTCGAAATTTCCGTCGCGTTCAGCCTCACGTGGGCCAGGTTCTTGTTGTGCCAGTGGATCTTCCGGCGATCGGCATCAGCGAACAACTGGCCCCGCCACTGGCATATGAAATCGATGCCGGCGGGGCAGACGAGGAGGGGGATCCGGTTCTCGATCGCGGCCAACAGGCGGTCGCGCGGGCCGTAGCCGAAGCCGTGCCCGAAGTATTCGTAGACCACCTCGTGCAGCGTCAGGTCCATCGCGGCCGTCACCACGCCAGCGCGGATCAGGTCCTCGAGGCAGCGGCCGCCGGCCCCGGTGGAGTGGAAGCTGACGACCTCGTATCCCCGCGCCTTGACCAGGTTGATGGCATTGACCACGCCGTCGTTTGTGGCGCCCATCAGGGTGGCGCCGATCAAGGTCGAGGTGGTGCGCGGGATCTCGCGGCCGGCGGTCGCGACCATCCCGACCAGGGCGGCGATGGCGTTGTCCAGCACCGTCCGGCTGACCACGTTCAGCCCGGCGAAGTCCGAGATCGACGGCATGGTGACGATGTCCCTGGCGCCGACCACGGAATCGAACGTCCGCTGCCCGCTGGCCACCGTCGACAGGATGAGCTTCGGGATGCCGATCGGAAGGCCCTGCATCGCATGGGCAGCGATGGTCGTGTTCTGCAGGCCGCCGCACGAGAACACTCCGTGGACCGTTCCCTGCGCGAAAAGCCTGCAGAGCAGCGAGCGGGATCCCCTGGCCATGAGATCGAGGAGCTTGTGCTGGTCGCCGCCCTCCACCTCGCCCCACTCGACGCCTGCCTCGCGGCTGACGTCGGACCGCGAGTAGTCCGCCGTCGAGTGGTGGCCCTGGCTGGTGCTGACGTCGATGATCAGGGTTCTTACGCCCCGCTTCTCGATTTCAGCCGCAGCGTATCGGAACTCCGACTCCTTGGTGTCGAGGCATCCCAGAAGTGCGATGGTCTTCATGGTCGCAGGCGTCCCGCAACGTCAGCCGATGACGGGCGTGGTCTCCGTTCTCTGGATCAATCCGGCGTCGTGAGTGCAGAGGATGAAGCTCTTGTCCTTGGCGCGCGCCTTCTGCTTCACGATGCTGTTCCAGGTCTCGACGATGTTGTAGAAGCGGCCGGGAGGGGTGATCTCGTAGTGCATTTCCGGGACCGGGTCGAGGTTCTGCAGCACGAATACGGAATCGCCCGCGCAGATGTAACGGCCCTCCCGCGTGTCGACTTCCACCGACATGTGCCCTGGCGAATGGCCGAAGGTTTCGAAGACGCGGACGCCGGGCATAATGTCGGTCTCGCCGCGGACGCGGGTGAACTCGGCGCCTTCGAACGGCCGCGTAATGCCGAGCGCTGGATGCTCGTAGGACTTGTAGTACAGCGCAATGGGATCGAAGGCGAAGTCGATCTCCCGCTCATGGGCGATGAACTGCGCGTTGACGAACTTGTCCATGTAGAAGACATGGTCCCAGTGCATGTGGGTGAACACGACGATATCGACGTCTTCCGGTCGATAGCCGATCTTGGCCAGTTGCTCGTGGATCGCCATCCCCTCTGGCTGGCGGGATTCCGGGTGGTGATAGGTGTTCGCCCGCTCCGTCCAGGCCATTCCGGTATCGACCAGCAGCAGCTTTTCCCCGCCTTCCACCAGGAACGTGAAGACGGGCATCTCGATTCTGTGGTCGGGGATGTTGGGCACGTATTTTACGACCGAATGATGGAACAGGTATTCCTTCGGGATCGTGGTGACGAAACCGGTATTGATTGGTCTTATTTTCAGGTTCGACATCTTTCACTCGGGTCCTTGCAAATTCAGAAAAGCCAGAGAGCCCATTGCGGGAACACGACCAGGATGATCAGCACGGTCATCATCGCGACGAGGAAGGGCACCGAGCCGGCGAAGACGTCCTCGACGGTGATGTTGCCCGCTCCCTCCACCCCCGCGAGCGATGCCTTGACGGTGAAGACGGAAAGCCCGAACGGAGGCGTGAGAAGACCGGTCTCGATGGCGACGATGGAGACGATGCCGAACCAGACCAGGTCCATGTCGAACGAGGCGACGATCGGCACCATGACGGGCATCGTCAACAGCAGGATCGACGTCGAGTCCAGCATGCAGCCGAGCGCCATGAGGATGACCATGAACATCGCGATCACGGCGAGGTTCGAGATATCGAGGGCGTGCACGATGTCCTCGATCGAGCCGACCACGCCGCTGATGGCCAGCGACCGCGAGTACATCTGCGCCGCGATCAGCAGGAACAGGACGCTGCCGGTAGTGGCCCCGGTTGCCAGCAGGGTCTCCCACAGGCCCCTCCAGGTGAACCGGCCCTTGGCGATGACGATCAAGAGGGCGCCGAACGAGCCGACGCCGCCGGCCTCCGTCGGCGTGAACCAGCCGAGCCAGATGCCACCGAGAGTGAGGAAGATGAGGACGATGATCGCTACCGGCTTGAGGGCGATCGACCAGTCGATCGGCTCGGAGGAGCCCTTCGCCGCCTCGGCCGACGTGCTGTCCGGCCAGATCGCGAGGTAGAGGAAAAGGGTCACGATGAAGGCGAGCGTCATCAGGATGCCGGGGATGATCGCGGCGATGAACAGCCTGCCCACAGACTGCTCGGCGAGCGTTCCGTAGACGATCATCAGGATGCTGGGCGGGATCAGCATACCCAGGATCGAGCTGCCGGCAACCGTGCCGACCGAAAGCCGCTTGCGGTAGCCGAGCCGGTTCATCTGCGGCACCGCGATCTTGGTAAAGACCGCGGCGGAGGCGATGCTGACCCCGGTGATGGCGGCGAAGACGGCGTTGGCGAGAATGGTGGCGATGCCGACACCGCCCCGGACCCGCTTCAGAAGCTCGTTGGCGGCATTGTACAGCTCCTGCGAGGCGCCCGAGAGGTTCGCCAGAAGCCCGACCAGCACGAACAGGGGAATGACCCCGAAGATGTATTCGCGAATCGAGCTGTAGGCAGTCGCGTCGAGGACGCTGATTGCGGTCTCGAAGCTCCCGACCGCGAGGTAGATCCCCAGGATGCTGACCACCATCAGCGAAATGCCGATGTGGAAGCCCACCAGGATCAGCGAGATCAGGACGGCCAGCGTGACCAGGGCGATGACTTCCGGGCTCATGACGTCGCGCTCCGGTTGGCGGTTCCGCAGCCCAGAACGATGCGAAGGATGGAAAACGCGAACTCCATGATCATCAGCGTCGACCCGAAGATGAGCGCGAACCGTCCCGGAGCTGTCGGCACCCGCAGGGCCCCCTCGCCCTCGAACTCACCGATCCTGACGGCAACGACGAAGTGTCCCCAGCTGGACGTGATGAGCAGGAGAAACAGCGCGATCCCGACGATCGCGATCGCAACGTCGATAAGGTTGCGGGCCGGGGTCGGCAGTCTGTCGAACAGCATCGTGGAACGCAGGTGCTGTTTCTTGTGCAGCACGTACGGGATCTGCAGAAAGGTTATGATGATGATCGAGTTGCTGACGAGCTCCGGCGTGCCCTTGAGGGGCGCGTTGAAGATGACCCTGCCGACGACGTCCCAGACGATGATCGCCATCAGCACGAAGATCCAGGCCGAGCCGATGCTGTTGGCGACCGAGAGGAACCCCCGGTGAAGGGCGTCGAGCTTGGAGAAAAGTCGCATCGCGCACCATGTTCGCTGGCGGCCGAAGGCATGCGCCGGGGAGGACCCCGGCGCATGGTGAGGAAACCGGCGTTCAGTTCAGATCCCAGTTGCGGATCATCTCGTAGCCGTTGTCCTGCAGGAATTTGTAGTAGTCGGCCACGATCTGCTTGCCCGGATAGCCCTTGGCCTCGAGCTCCTTGACGAGCTCGCCGACAACGTTCGGCAGCGATGCCGCCCAGGCCTTGCGCGCTTCGGACGGCAGCGTGTAGATCTTGGTGCCGTTCGCCAGCATGCCTTTCTTGTCGGCTTCATAGCGCTCGACGATGTATTCCGCCGCCTTGGTCGGGAACTCGGCCGCGACGTCCTGCATCGCCTTCTGGACCTCGGCGGGCAGGGATTCGAACTTCTTCTTGTTGACGGAGAGCGCGCCGAACGACTGCACCCCGAAGTGGGCCTCGACCATGTAGGGCGCGACTTCGGCGATCTTCAGCTTGTAGGAGGCGCCGGTCGGCTGGATGGTGGCTTCGTAGACGCCGGTCTGCAGCGAGGTGTAGCACTCGTTGAGATTGCTCTGGACCGGGATGGCGCCGGTGTTCTTGAGCCAGCTCAGGTTGGCACCGGCGGCGCCGACCTTAATGTTCGCAAGATCCTTGTGGCTGGTGACCGGCGTCTTGGAGAACATGTTGTACGGGTCCGAAACCGAGATCGCCAGAGCGATCTGGTTGTACTTGTGGAAGTCTTCCTTGAACTGCGGGTACTTCCCGTACATGTACGCCGTCGCCTTGCTGACGAGCATCGGGTCGCCCGACTGGAAGGGCATGCGGTAGGTCATGCCCTGCAGCATCAGCTTCGCCGGCTCGAACACCAGCACGATGTACCCGACGTCGAGAAGGTTGGTCTCGATCGCCTCCAGGACCTCGCCCAGCTTCGCGATCGAGCCGCCCCAGCCCGGCACCCACTTGATCTCGTACTTCGTGCCGGCCAGTCGCTTGTTGACCTCGGGCATGAAGAAATCGTTCACCGTCTTGATCCACTGCCCGCTCTCCGGCGTATGACCGGCGCCGATGCGCAGCCTGATGATCTCCTTGTCCGCGGCCTGCGCCGGGACGGCCGTCGACATCGCAGCGGCCAACAGGGCCAGCGGCAGCAAGGATTTTCCAGCGTTATCGATGAGACTCATAAGCCCCTCCCCGAACGATGACAGTATATAGTATCCGATATACTGTATCCTCATTCGGGACGTCAAGCAGGAATGCCGGCACGGGTTTCGCCGCCGCGACGCGCCGAGCGGCGAGAGGCCCGTTCAGGGTAGGCGGACGAAGGCTTCAACCGGGTGTGAGGCGGGCTTGTAGCGTCAGACGCACTTGCGGATGTAGGGGGCGTTGACGGGCCACAGTTCGTCGAGAATCTTGGCCGCGGCGTCGCTGGAGTTGACCACCGGGTCAATCAGCAGGGCCTGCAGCGCCAGCTCTTTCGAGGCGTGCACGGCGGCCTCGACGGCGAGCTGCTGGACGCCGGCCGCCGGCATCAGCAGCTTGGCCACCGGGTCGGGCAGCGGGCCCAGGGAGACGGGGTGGATGCCGGCGGCGTCGGCCACTACCGGCGTCTCGACGGCGAGGTCGGAGGGCAGGTTGGGGATGGCGCCGCGGTTGTAGACGACGCCCGCCTCGACGAAGCTGTGCCGGTTCATCAGCACGCCCATGATCATCGCCACCGCCCGTTCGCCGGACGGCCTGGTCCAGTGCTCGGGCTCGGGCCGCGTGCCGGCGAGGATCTGCTCGATCATCTCCTTCAGCCCGTCGCGGCCGCGCTCGTCGCCGGCGAAGTCGTAGCCGTGCTCGCCGCCTTCCCAGCCGTAGGCGATGTGCTCTCCCAGATGGTCGTCGCTGCAGGTCATCCAGTAGCCGAAGGCGCGGAACAGCTTGCGGGTGAGCGGATGGAAGGCGGGGTCGAAGCCCTTCTCCTTCTCGCGCAGCAGCGGGTAGAGGTCCTGCCCCGTCCTGCGGTGGCGGACCTGCATCAGGCACTGGAAGTGGTTGAGCCCGGCGCCCCACACCTCGACGTCCTCGAACGGCAGCCCCATCACGTTGGCGACCGCGCCCTGGCCCATGAAGATGCCGTGGCAGAAGCCGACCGCCTGCACGCGGGTATGCTTGCCGAGCGCCAGGATGATCCGGCTCTCGGGGTTCGAGAGGTTGATGAAGAGGGCGTGCGGGCAGAGCTCCTCGATGTCGCGGGCGATGTCGAAGATCAACGGCAGGGTCCGCAGGGTGAAGAACAGCCCGCCCGGTCCGCCGTTCTCGCCCAGGGTGTGGCGGATGCCGTGCTTCTTCGGCACCTCGAAATCCAGCTTCCACAGCCGGTTGCGGTCGATCGCGATGGCGTTCAGCACGAACGAGGCGCCGTCAAGCGCGGCGCGGCGGTCGACCGTCTGCTCGACCTTCACCCGGCCGCCTGTCTTACGGTTCAGGAAACGCGCCAGGTCGGCCATCCGTTGCAGGATATCCGGGTTGGTGTCGACCAGCGTGAGCGTCGCGCCGGCCAGATCGGGATCGGAGAAGACGTCGCTGAACATGCTGATGCCGAAAGACATGCTGCCGGCACCGAGAAAGACAATCTTCGTGCTCTTCTCAACCATCCTTTGCTCCCAGCCAAGAAAAGCTCATAATTGTTTATATACTTTTTATGGCTATAAGGGCAGCGCCGCGTTGCGGTGGGATCAGCAGGGGGCTGCGGCGGGCATGGAACAGGGGGGCAGCGGCAGGCCGATCTCCGGCGGCTTCATGCGGTCGTTCGTCGGTCTGGCCGGAGGGTTCTGGAGCGGCGGGCGCCGGCTCGAAGCATGGACGCTCACCGCCGCCCTGGTGGTCCTCACCTTGTGCCAGATCGTGGTTCCGGTCGCCGTCAACTTCTGGAGCCAGCGCTTCTTCGACGCTCTCGAGCAGCGCTCGATGGACCGGTTCATGGCGATGGTCGGGCTGATCGTCCTGATCATCGCCGGCAACATGCTGGTCCAGAGCCTGCACATGTGGGTCAAGCGGCGGCTGCAGTACGGCTGGCGCGAATGGCTGACGGCGGAAGTCGTGAACAACTGGCTGTGGCGCGGCCGCCATCACCAGATCACCTATCTTGCCGGCGATCACGACAACCCGGACGGCCGCATCACCGAGGACATCCGGATCTCGACCGAGTACGCCGTCGATCTTGTCCATTCGCTGTTCTACTGCCTCGTCCTCCTGGTCAGCTTCACCCAGATCCTGTGGGCGATCTCCGGCGCTCCCGAGGTCACCCTTGGCGATCTCACCTTCGCCGTCCCGGGATACCTGGTCTACGTCGCCGTCGCCTACGCCGGCGCCGGCACCGGAATCGCGCTGCTGCTCGGCCGGCCGCTGGTGCGCTCCACCAACGCGCGCCAGGGGCGCGAGGCGGACCTCCGGTTCGGGCTCGCCCGGGTGCGCGAGAACGGCTCTGCCATCACCCTTCTGCACGCGGAAAGGACGGAACGGGGCCGCATCCACCAGTTGGTCGACGTCCTGAAGGCGGCCTGGAATGCCCAGACGATGGCGCTTGCCAACATCATGATGTTCGGCGCCGGCTGGTCGGTGCTGTCGACCGCATTCCCGCTGATGATCGCGGCGCCGCGCTACATCGGCGGCGCGATTACGCTCGGCGTGCTGATGCAGACGGCGCAGGCCTTCCAGCAGACGGTCTCCGGCCTGTCGTGGCCGATCGACAACCTCGGCCGGGTGGCCGAATGGAGGGCCTCGGTGGAGCGCGTGTTCGGGCTGCGCAGGGCGCTTGACCGGCTCGACGGCGACATCTCGGAGGGCGCCAAGCGGATCGTCGTCGAGCGGGTGGAGAGCGAGCAGACACTCAAACTGCTCGATCTCGTCGTCGACGAGCCTCACGGCCAGCCCGAGATCGACCGCTTCAGCGCCGAGATCAAGCCCGGCGAGCGGGTACTGATCGTCGGCGATCCGGGGGCGGCGGTCAAGCTGTTCAAGGCGGTCGCACGGGCCTGGCCTTGGGGGAGCGGAATGATCCGCCTGCCCTGCCACAGCCGCGTCTTCTTCATGCCCCAGCACCCGTACTTCCCCTCGGGAACGCTGCGCGACGCGATCAGCTATCCCGCCCCGCGAGACCAGTACAACGACGAGGCGATCCGCGCCGCGCTGCAGCAGGTCGGCATGGGCCACCTGGCGGGCCGACTGGACGAGAGCGACCGCTGGAAGGAAACCCTGGCCCTGGCCGAGCAGCAGCGCCTGGGCTTCGCCCGGCTGCTGCTGCGGCGGCCGGACTGGATCCTGTCGGAGTCCGCTACCGATGCCCTCGATCCGGTGAGCGAGGAAGAGATGATGAACCTGATCGACCGGGAGTTCCCCAAGGCGACCCTGGTCACCATCGGCTCCCACGCGGGACTGGAGAGGCATCACCGCCGCAAGTTCGTGCTCGAGCGGACGGGGGAATCGACGACCATGCGCGAAGAGGCGACGGCGGCGCCGCCGCGGCCCCTGGTCGAGGCGTGATTCCGTGACGGCCCGCGACTTCGTCTGGGGCGTCTCGACCGCCGCCTACCAGATTGAAGGCGCGGTCGCCGAGGACGGCCGCGGCCCGTCGATCTGGGACACCCGCTGCCGGACCAAGGGCGGGGTGAGCGACGGCTCCAGCGGCGACGTCGCCTGCGACCACTACCACCGCTGGCGCGAGGACGTCGCCTTGCTGCGCGCGATCGGGGTCGGCGCATACCGCTTCTCGGTCGGCTGGCCTCGGGTGCTGCCGCGAGGCCGAGGCGCCGCCAACGAGGCGGGGCTCGCCTTCTACGACCGGCTGATCGACGCCCTGCTCGAGGCCGGGATCGAGCCTTGGCTGACCCTCTACCACTGGGACCTGCCGCAGGCGCTGGACGACCTGGGCGGCTGGACCAGCCGCGACTGCGCCGGCTGGTTCGCCGACTACGCCGCGCTGGTGGCCGGCCGCTACGGCGACCGCGTCAAGCGCTTCATCACCTTCAACGAGTTCTCGGTCTTCACCCTGTTCGGCTACGCCATTCCCTGGGCGGCGCCGGGGGTGACCGACCGCGCCGCCCACCTCAAGGCGGTCCATCACGTCAACCTCGCCCACGGCGCCGCGGTGGACGTGGTGCGCGCCCTGGTGCCGGGCGCTTCGATCGGCGCCATCCACAACCGCCAGATCGTGATCCCGGAGGGAGACCTCGAGGAAAACAGGGAGCCGGCCGCGCTCCTGGACGAGCACTGGAACCTGGTGTTCCCCGACCCGCAGATCCTGGGCTTCTACCCGCCGCGCACCGCGGCTGCGATCGAGCCTTACGTGAAGGCCGGCGACATGGCGCGCATCCGCCGCCCGGTCGACTGGTTCGGCCTCAACCACTACGGTCCGATCTTCGCCAAGGCCGACCCGAACTTCGTGTGGGGCTACGGCTGGGGCTCGCCGCCGGAGGGCTCGCCCGACCACGGCTTCGGCTGGCCGATCTTCCCCGAGGCGTTCCGCGATGAACTCACCCTGATCGCACGCCGCTACCGGCTGCCGATCGTCGTCACCGAGAACGGCTGCAACACCGACGACGCCCCGGACGCGAACGGTGAAGTCCACGACCCGCGACGCATCCTCTACCTCAAGCTCTACGTCCAGGCGATGCGGGACGCGATGGCCGCCGGCGCCGACGTGCGCGGCTACTTCCTGTGGTCGCTGCTCGACTGCTTCGAGTGGGGAAACGGCTACGGCCCCAAGTTCGGCATCGTCCACGTCGACCGCGAAACGCAAAAGCGCACGCTCAAAGACTCGGCGCGCTGGTACGCGGAGATGATCCGGACGGCCAGGAAGGATCCCTGACCCGGCAGGGGAAAGCGCGCCTCATCCAGGACCGTCATTCCCGCGCAAGCGGGAATCCAGGCTGCCTCCGGACCCCCGCCTTCGTGGGGGTGACGGTTGAGGCGGCTCAATCCGATCGCGAATTCCACCAGACCGCGAGATCAAGCCCTACGGCATCACCTGGAACGCCTTCTCGAAGAAGTCGGGGCCGCCGAAGTTGCCGGACTTCAGCGCCAGCGCCAGGTTCGGCTCCTCCAGGCTGACCGTGCACGGCACGCCGGGGGCAATCTCGGCACCGATCCGCAGGCGCTTGACGCCGAGCGCCTTGACCACCGCGCCCGAGGTCTCGCCGCCGGCCACGACGAGACGGCGCACGCCCCGCTCGACCAGCTTCACGGCGAGCGCGGCGAACGCCTTTTCGACCATGTCGCCGGCCTGCATGCGGCCCAGCTTCTCCTGCACCGCCTTCACCTTCTCGGGCGCCGCGGAGGAGGCGATGATCGGGCACTGCCGGCCGATGAAAGGCGCCGCCCAGGCCAGGATTTCCGCAACGACGTCGCGGCCCTTGGCGATGTCCAGCGGGTCGACCCGATAGATCGGCCGCTTGCCTTCCATCGCCTGCACCTGACCCAGGGTGGCGGCCGAGCACGAACCGGAGATCACCGCCTCCGGGCCCTTGATCGACGGCAGGTCGGCGGCCTCCAGCGTCTTCGCCAGGCCGGTGCGGCGGAAATTCTCGGGCAGCCCCATGGCCAGTCCCGAGCCGCCGGTGAGCAGCGCCATGTCCGCGCAGGCGGTGCCGATGTCGTAGAGATGTCTGTCGCTCAGGGCATCGACGACGGCGATCTTCTTGCCCTCGGCCTTGAGCCTGGCGAAGGCTTCGCGGATCGCCTCGGGCCCCTTCTCGACGGCGAAGACGTTGACCAGGCCCACCGGCAGCTTCGTCTGCTTGCCGAGGAAGCGGACCAGGTTGGAATCCGTCATCGGCGTCAGCGGATGGGTGCGCATGTGGGTGTCGGACAGCAGCGCGTCCCAGATGAACAGGTGGCCCTGGTAGATGGTGCGCCCGGCCTCGGGGAAGGACGAGCAGGCGATGGTCAAGTCGCCGCCGCAGGCCTCCAGCATCGCCTCGGCCACCGGGCCGATGTTGCCCTTCTCGGTGGAATCGAAGGTCGAGCAGTACTTGAAGAAGAACTGCTTCGCTCCCGCCTGCTTCAGCCACTGCATGGCCTGCAGCGATTCGGCGACCGCGTCCTCGACCGGGGCAGTGCGCGACTTCAGCGCGACGACAATGGCATCGGCCTCCGGCACCTCGAGGTCCGGGCCCGGCACGCCGATCAGCTGGACGGTGCGAAAGCCGTTCTTGACCAGGGTGTTGGCGAGATCGGTGGAGCCGGTGGAATCGTCACCGACGCAGCCGAGAAGGACGGACATGGTGAATGCTCCTCAGTGAACGAAGTTCACAGAGACACTGTGCCTCTGTGGTCCTTTTCACGACCCTACTTGCCCGGGTTCGGACCCTTGGGCAGCGCAATTTTGGCAAGATCGCGGTAGACCTTGATGACGCTGCTGTCGTCCTCCTTGCCGTAGCCGGCGCCGCTGGCCGCAAGGTACTGCTGGTGGGCGGCGGCGCAGATCGGCAGCGGGAAGCGCAGCGCGCGGGCGGCGTCGAGCGCCAGCCCGAGGTCCTTGACGAAGATGTCGACCGCGCTGACCGGGGTGCAGTCGCCTGCCAGCACGCGCGGGGCGCGGTTCTCGAACATCCACGAGTTGCCGGCGCAGCCGGTGACGACCTCGTAGACGAGCTTGGGATCGACCCCCAGCCTGATCCCCAGGGCGAGGGCTTCCATGCCGACGGCGATGTGGACCCCGGCCATCAGTTGATGGACCGTCTTCACGGTCGAGCCCTGGCCGATCGCGTCGCCGACCCGGTAGACGTGCTCGGCGGTGGCGGCAAAGACGTCCTTAACCGCCTCGATGTCGGCGGGATCGCCCGACGCCATGAACTTGGTCTTACCCTGCTCGGCCCGCGCGGCGCCCCCGCTGGACGGGGCGTCGATCATGCGCAGGCCCTGAGCCTTCAGCCGCTCGCCGATATCGACGGCGTCCTGCGGCGCCATGGTGACGGCCGAGATCACGATCCCGCCCCTGGGCATCGTGGTCGCCAGCCCGGCCTTGCCGAACAGGGCTTCGCGCGCCTGCTCTCCGTTGACCACCATCACGATCACCACCTGGGCCACTCGACCGAGGTCGGCGGCCGTCGCGACGGTCTTGCCGCCGGCGGCGGCGAACGCGTCGAGAGCCTCGTGGCGGACGTCGCAGCCGTAGGTCTCGATTCCGCCGCGAAGCAGGCTCTTCGCGGTGCCCATGCCAATGGCGCCGAGTCCGATGACGCCGACGGTCTTGACTGCGGACATGGTCTCCTCCTGTTCACGCGCCTGGAATGAGAGCGCCGGGAAGCGGCATCTTCCGCACGCGCCGTCCGGTATAGCATGGGACCGAGGGTACCGCTACCATAAGAGGTCTGGCGCAGCCTCGGCGCCTCGGGCACAATGGGCCGATCGAGGCGGGCATGTCGGACATCGGAACAACCGGGCAGAGCAGGAAGCGGCGGCGCAAGAGCCGGGTCACTGCGCGCGAGGTCGCGTTGCGGGCGGGCGTCGGTACGATGACCGTGTCGCGGGCCTTCCGCAACCCGGAGAGCGTCTCCTCCGACCTGCGCGCGCGCATCGACGAGGCAGTGGCGGCGCTTGGCTATGTTCCCAACCGGCTCGCCGGCGGGCTGGCTTCATCCCGCACCGGGACAGTCCCCGTCATCATCCCGTCGCTGTCCAACAACGTCTTTCCCGACATCGTCGACGGCATCTCGGGCGTGCTGCAGGCCCACAATCTGCAGATGCTGCTGGGCAACACCCGCTATTCGCTGGAAGAGGAGGAGGCGCTGGCCGCCACCTTCCTCAGCTGGTCGCCAGACGGCATCATCATCGCCGGCACCGATCATACCGAACGGACTCGGGCGATGCTGGCGAGTTCGGGGATCCCGGTGGCCGAGATCATCGACATCGCGGACGATCCGATCGACATGAACATCGGTTTCTCGCATGTCGAGGCGGGCAAGGCGATGGGCACCTACCTGCTCGGGCGCGGCTACCGCCGCATCGCCCTGGTCGCTCCGCTGTGCCCGCGCGATCAGCGGGCGTTGCGCCGGCTGGCCGGTCTGCGCGAGGCCCTCGCCGCCCGCGACCTTGAGCCGACCGCCGAGCTTCTCTACGAAGACCGCTCCTCATGGCGGCTCGGCGCCGAGGCGGTCGTCCGCGTCGTCGCTGAACGGCCGGACGTCGACGCCGTGTTCTTCGCCAACGACGACCTCGCCGTCGGCGCGGTCCAGGAGTGTTCCCGCCGCGGCATCGCCGTGCCGGAACAATTGGCGATCGCCGGCTTCAACGGACTGGAGTTCGCAAGCGAGATCCGGCCGCGGCTGACGACCATCGTCACTCCACGCCGAGAGATCGGCCGCCAGGCGGCCGAGATGGTGGTCGAGCGCTTGGCCGGCCGGGCGGTCGACGCGTTGCGCCGCGACCTGGGTTTCCGCCTGCTGGTCGGAGAGAGCGCCTGATTGTCGGGTCAGATCGATCCCGCGTTGCCGCAGGCGATAGACGCCGGGGCGAGAACGCGATAGCGCTACCAATAATTGTGTGGTAATCATAGAAGCAGTCGCGACATGGTCGCCGGCGGCGCGCACCAGCGCAGGACTGCCGGCGGGGAGGTCGACCGAAAAGGCCCCCTTGGCTGCCATTACGGAGCCCGAAACTGCGGGCCACCGTCGCGACCCCAAACATCAACCGGGAGAGAAACGATGAAGATATCGCGCAGTCTGATTTCTGCCTTGTCCATGGCGGTGATCGCCGGCGCCACCGTGCTGGCCGGCACCACCGACGCTTCCGCCAAGGTCCGCTGGAAAATGGCGTGGGCGTACACCTCGGCGCTGACCGGCCACGGTGACAGCGAGAAAGACATCCCGATGCGGATCGAGACGCTGTCGGGAGGCGAGTTCGAGCTCAAAGGCTACGAGCCCGGAGCGTTGGTCCCCGCGATGGAGATCTTCGATGCCGTCTCTGCGGGCTCGATCGACAGCTCCTATTCCCCGCTCGGCTTCTGGCCCGGCAAGGAGCCGTCGTTCGCGTTGTTCAACGCCTACCCGTTCGGCCCCGACGCCATCGAATACAATGCCTGGTACAAGCACGGCGGCGGCAACGAGTTGCTGGACGAGGTCGCCAAGAAGCACAACCTCAAGATCCTCATCTGCGGCACCCACTCGCCCGAGGCTTCAGGCTGGTTCCGCCAGGAGATCACGAGCCTGGACCAGTTCAAGGGCATGAAGATGCGAATCTTCGGCCTCGGCGGCAAGACGCTCGAGAAGCTGGGCGTCAATTCCCAGCTCACCGCGGCCGGCGACATCTACGCAGCGCTGGAGCGGGGCGTCATCGACTCGGCCGAGTTCTCGATGCCGATGATGGACTGGGACTACAAGTTCCACGAAATCGCCAAGCACTACTACTTCCCTGGCTGGCACCAGCCGTACTCGACCGTCCAGGTGCTGATCAACCGGCCGAAGTGGGACGCCCTCGAGCCGCGCTGGAAAATGCTGTGGGAGACCGTGTGCGACTTCGAGACGATGCGCTTCATCACCCAGGGTGAGGCCGGCAACGCCGCGGCGATCGAGAAGTTCAAGGCCTACGGGACGCAGATCCACAAGTGGCCGCCCGAAATCCTGGCGGCTTTCGAGAAGTCCTGGAACGAGGTCGCGGCCGAGTACTACAAGAGCGACGCGACCTTCGCCAAGGTGTGGGATTCGCTCAACGCGTTCCGCGCCAAGTACGCGACCTGGAAGCAGCTGGCAATGCCGTAAGGCAGGGGGGCCTCTGCGACTCTTGAGCACGGTGGGCCGCTTTCGGCGGCCCACCGTCGCCGCTCTCCAGCCGACGGAACTCCGATGCCCTTCCTTGCTCGCCTGTACCGCGGGGCGGACTCTCTCGTCAGCCATGTCGGCTATCTGGCCGGCTGGCTGATGTATCCGCTGATCGCGATCACCGTCTTCGACGTCGTCAGCCGGCGCTTCTTCGTCCTCGGCTCCACCTACCTTCAGGAGGCCGAGTGGCACCTGCACACGGTGGTGGTGATGATGGCGCTCGGCTACACCTATCTGCGCAACCGCCACGTCAGGATCGACATCTTCCGCAGCCGCTGGAGCCCGCGCACGCAGGCCTGGATCGAGCTGGTCGGCTGCCTCGTCTTCCTGGCCCCGTTCACTCTGATCCTCGTCTACTACGGCTACCGCTACTCTCTGCAGTCGTGGATGCAACACGAGGTATCGTCGTCGGGAATGGGTTTGACCAACCGCTGGGCGATCAAGGCCTTCGTGCCGTTCGGCGCCGCTTTCCTGCTGGCCGGCGGGCTCGGCGTCCTGATCCGCACCTGCCTGTTCCTGTGGGGGCCGCCGAACCTCCGTTCGGCGATGGAAGACAGGGCTGCCGCGGCGGCCGATCCGAACTTCCGCTGAGAACCCGTCATCAGGGAGTGGGCGACCGTGCTGGACTGGATCATCGACAATCTCGCGATCATCATGTTCGTCAGCCTCGTCGGCCTGTTGTTCAGCGGCTTCCCGGTGCCGCTGGTCCTGGGTGGGACGGCGGTGCTGTTCGGGCTGCTGGGCTACCTGTTCGACGTCTTCTCGTTCATCGAGTTCTTCAACATCGCCGGACGGGTGTGGGGAACGGCCTGCGAGAACCCGATCTTCGTCGCCATTCCCCTGTTCATCTTCATGGGCACCACTCTCGAGCGGAGCCGGATCGCCGAGGACCTGCTGGCCGCGTTCCAGGTTCTGCTGCGCAGGGTCCCCGGGGGGCTGGCGGTCTCGATCACCGCGATCGGCACCATCATGGCGGCGGCCACCGGCATCGTCGCCGCTTCGGTCGTGCTGATGACCGTGCTGGCGTTCCAGAACATGGTCGACCGCGGCTACGACAAGCGGCTGGCGGGCGGCGCCATCTGCGCCTCGGGGACGCTGGGCATTCTGATCCCGCCCTCGATCATGCTGGTATTCTTCGGCGACATGATGCGGCTGTCGGTCGGCCACCTGTTCATGGGGGCCCTGATCCCCGGCCTGGTGCTGTCGGCGCTGTTCATCGCCTTCATCCTGATCCTCGCCACCCTGTCGCCGCGGATGGCGCCTCCGCTCGGGGCCGAGATGGGGCCCAAATCGGCAAGCGCCTGGGTCCGGATGCTGATGCGCTCGTTCCTGCCGCCGGTGTTTCTCATGTTCCTGGTGCTGGGCTCGATCATCTTCGGCTGGGCAACCCCGACCGAGGCGGCCGGCGTCGGGGCCGCGGGGGCGCTGTTCCTGATGCTGACCTCGGGCCGCATCACCTGGTCCATGATCAAGGAGGTGACCCGCGAATCGACGCTGACGATCGGCATGGTATTCGGCATCGTCATCGGCGCTACCGCCTTCGCCTACATCTTCCGATCGCTGGGCGGCGACGACATCATCGTCAGCTTCGTGAAAGGCCTCGACATCGGCTCGTGGGGCGTCCTGTTCATGTTGATGGCGATCATCTTCCTTCTCGGCTTCTTCTTCGAGTGGCTGGAAATCACGCTCATCATGTTGCCGATCATGTATCCGATCATCGGCATCCTCGATTTCGGCAGCCATGTCACCGGCCAGGACGTTTACCTCTGGTTCGCGATCGTGATCGCGGTCAACCTGCAGACGTCGTTCCTGACGCCGCCGTTCGGGTTCTCGCTGTTCTGCATGATGGGGGTCGCGCCCAAGAGCCTGAGGATGGAAGACCTGTACCAGGGCATCATTCCTTTCGTGGCCCTGCAGGTGGTCGGCCTCGCGCTGGTGATGGCATTTCCAGCCTTGGCGCTGTGGCTGCCCCATGCGATCTTCGACAAGTGAGCATGGCGATCGTGCGAGGCAGGGCATGGCCGACAACATCCGCGACCGCAAGGACGCCGAGGAGGCGCGCTACAAGCTGAACGAGGAGTTGCGGTTCAAGATCCGCGCCCGCCGCAACAAGCTGTTCGGCGTCTGGGCAGCGGCGCAGATCGGCCTCGAACCGACGGAGGCGGCGGACTACGCCCTCGATGTGGTACGGCGCGCCCTCGACCTGCGCGACGACGAGGCGCTGGCTGCCCACGTGGCCGCCGAGCTGACGGCCCGCGGAAAGACCGTCGACGCCGCGGCGCTGCGCGCCGCGTTCCGCGACGCCGAGGCCGAAGCCACCCGGCAGATCCTGGCGGCGCACCCCCGTGCCCTGGACAGCGACCACCGCAAGGTGGGAGACTGAGCCTCCCGCCCGCCGTTCCGGCGCCAGCCGAGGCCGATCCCGAACCCCGCGATGCCCGATTTCTCCGACCTCCCGCAGCTCGTCTTCGTCCTTCTTGGCGCCCTGGTCGCCGGTTTCACGACAGGCTTCGCCGGCTTCGGCACCGGGCTGGTGGCGTCGGGTTTGTGGTACCACGCGTTGCCGGCTCCGGTCGTGCCGCCGCTGGTGGCGATGGCCTCGGTGGCGGCGCAGCTGGTCGGCCTGGCCGCGGTGCGCAAGGCGTTCGCCTGGGGGCGGGCGACGCCGTACCTGGCCGGGGCGGTGGCCGGCGTGCCGCTGGGCGTGCTGGCGCTGGAGCAGGCTTCGCCGGCCTCGCTGCGGTTCTCGGTCGGCGTCTTCCTGGTCGTGTACGCGGCGATCCAGCTGGTCGGGGCGGCCCGTTTCGCGGTGCCGCATTGGGGCGGCCGGCAGGCCGACGGCGCGGTCGGGGCGGCGGGCGGCTTCCTCGGCGGCTTCGCCGGACTTTCCGGACCGCTGCCGGTGATCTGGCTGCAGATGCGCGGCGGACCGTCGGCCAGCCAGCGCGCCGCCTATCAGCCGTTCAACCTGATCGTGCTGGCGATGGCGAGCGTCGGCATGGGGATCTCGGGCGCCATCGACGGCGATGTCCTGCGCACCGCCGCCCTCTGCCTGCCGGCGACCCTGTTCGGGGCCTGGGCCGGCGCCCGCATCTACATCGGCATCAGCGAGCAGGCCTTCCGCCGCATCGTGCTGGCGTTGCTGGTGGTCTCCGGGGCGATGCTGGTGATCCAGGGCTGGTAGGCGCGGCCGCCGCGGCCCACATCAACCGCAGCGATGGAGGTGCCGATGCCCGCCGATCCGGCCGACGTGCTGGTCCTGTCCTTCGAGGACGACGGCAAGGTCCCCAACAACCCGCGTCTGCCGCTGCTGCTCTACCGCGGTGCGCTCAACCCCGATTCGGTGAGCCCCGAGGCCTGCGAGGCGCTGTTCGCCGCCAACGGCTGGAGCGGAGGCTGGCGCAACGGCATCTTCGCCAGGCACCATTACCACCCGGACTCCCACGAGGTGCTGGGGATCGTGAGCGGCCGCGCCACGGTGCTGTTCGGGGGGGCGCGCGGCCGCGCCGTCGAACTGGGGGCGGGTGACGTCGCGGTGCTGCCGGCCGGCACCGGGCACAAGCGCGAGGACGCCTCGTCCGATCTCCTGGTGATCGGCGCCTATCCCGGAGGCCAGGACTACCAGACCATCTTCGCCGACGCTGCTGCGCACGACCGAGCGGTGGCCTCGATCGCACGCGTGCCGGTGCCCGCCCGCGATCCCGTGTTCGGCGAGGACGGGCCGCTGGCGAGCCACTGGCGCTGAGCACTGCTCAGAACTCGAACCGCAGTCCCAGCGTAAGGGCGTGGCCCGCGTCGTCGTCGCTGAGCGTGAGGTCGTAGCCGGCGCGCAGAGTGACCCCGTTTTCCATCGCCATGTCGAAGCCGGCGCCGAGCACCGCCGAGTTGAGCGGTGCCTCCTCGCCGGCCATGGCGAAGGTCCCGGCGGGCGAGCCGGTGAAGCGGGCGTCCGTCGAGACGGAGCGGTCGCCGAAGCCGTGCAGCCACCGGGCCTGGACGAACGGGCTGTAGGTGCTGCCGTCGCCGGCCGTCATCTCGTACGCGACCAGGGTCCCGATACCGCCGCGGCCGGAGTGGGACGTTGCGCTATCGACCTGCAGCCCCACCGCGCCGGCGCCCCGTTCTTCGTAGGCCTCCTGGTGGCTTCGCCGGACCTCGGCGGAGACGAAGGGCGTGACGCTCCAGCCGCCGGACAGGGCGAACGAGCGGCCGGCCTCGAGGTAGGCCGACGAGTCGCTGGAGTCGAAGTCCGCCTCCGCCTTGCGGGTGACAGCGCCGAGAAGGACATCGCGGCTGCTCTGGTTGCGATGCAGGGCGTAGTTGATCTGCCCGTCGACGTACCACCCGGCGTCGGCCCAGCCGCCGTAGACGCCCAGGTAATACGAGCGGATGTCGGTCTCGTCGGCGATCGAGTCGTGGTCGACCTTGCCCTGGCTGAGGCCGCCGGAGAGGCCGACGACCAGCGAGTCCGCAATCTTGTAGTCCAGGCCGGTCAGGAAGCCGGCCTGGGTGTAGCGGTAGTCGTTGGCGTCGGTCGCCCCGTCGTGGCTCGTCAGCAGGCCGAAGCCGCGCGTCCACGCCCCCCAGCTGCTTTCCGCCCCGGCGCCATTGCCGAGACCGAGGAATAGCGGGCCGTCGATCTCGGCCGCCCCGGTATCGTCCAGCATCGGGCCCGAGATGCTGCGACGGATCGGTGAGCGGACCGCCTGCTCTTCGGCGGCAGCGGGCTGGCCTTTCATCAAGCCCAGCCAGGTGTCCGGTGCCAGTGCCGTGTGGGAACGGCCGCCGGCGGCGGCGGAGCCGGACCGCAAGGCGGCGGTGCGTCCGGCGACGACCCCCATCGCGCGGGTGGTGCCGCCATGGGCGGCGCTGCCCGCCGACAGGGTGGTCTCGCCGCTCATGCTCTGCAACGCGGTGCTCGCCTGGGATGTCGTCAGGCCGGCCAGCAGGGTGGCGACGGTATCCATGTCGGCGCTGCGGCCGGGATCGGCGCTGGCCCGGTCCAGCGCGCCGCCGAGGGTGCCGTGACCGGTCTCGCGGGCGAAGCTGCCGAAGTCGCGCGTCAGGGTCAGCGTCACGTTGTTCGCGTCATAGCTGAGCGAGGGAGCCAGGAAAGGCATGCTGGAAGTGACGCTGCCGAACGTTCCGGTGATCCCGCCCGCGGCGTTCAGGATCGTGTAGCTGGTGGTCGGCGCGTAGGTGCCGTTGGCGGCCACCACCTGCACGGCGGCGCCGCTGTCGATGGTGGCGGTCCCGGCGTTGATGCGGTCGGCGGTGGCCGGGGCAACCTCCGCCTGGTAGACGGAGCCTGCGCCGAAAGCCGCCGCTCCGTCGACGGTCAGGGTGCCGATCGAGTTTCCCGGCCCGATGGTTCCCGCCGCGTTGGCGGTCAGACTGGCGACGGTGCCGCTGCCTTGCAGCCTGCCGCCGGACTGCACCGTCACCGGCGAGGCCAGGGAGCCGGTCACCGCAAGCGTTCCGGCGCCGACGGTGGTGACGCCGGTGTAGGTATTGGCGCCGGCCAGGGTGAGGGTGCCGCTGCCGGCCTTGGTCAGCCCGCCGGTGCCGCCGATGACGCCCGAGAAGGTGCTCGAATCGGCGTCGCCTGCGCTCAACGTGGCATTGCCGAGGGCGATCGTGCCGGCGCCGGACAGCGTGCCGATCGACTGCGCATGGCCATCCAGATCCAGGGTCGCACCGGCCGCCACGGAAACGGCGCCTCCGCCCGGCAGCGCCCCCGCACTTGCGAGTTGAAGCGTGCCGCCGGAAACCGTCGTGCCGCCGGTGTAGGTGTTGGCGCCGGCGAGGGTGAGGGTGCCCAGCCCGGCCTTGACCAGCGAGCCCGCCCCCGAGACGACCCCGGACATCGCGCCGGCATGGCCGCCGGTATTCACGGTATTCGTCGTGCCACGCTGCAGGATGTAGTTCTCGGCAAGGCCGGCATCGTTGGTCAGCGTCAGCGTGGCGCCGTCCAGCGTCACCTGCGAGCTGAGGCCCCCGAAGGCATCGTCGCCGCCGACGTTCTGAGCTCCGTCGATCATCATCGCAGTGGTGATACCGCTGCCGCCGCTCAGCGCGTAGGTAACCGTGTTGGAGAAGTCGGATACGGCGTAGGCGGTGTTGCTGTAGGCCCCGGTCGACGAGTTGACGGCCGTGAACAGGTCCATGTGGACGAAGTAGGTCTGCCCCCCGGTGGCGTCGAAGGCGAAGGTCTGGTCGTAGACCAGGAAGTACACCTTGCGCCCGGCGTCGAGGTGCTCCTGCGCCCGGGTCTTCGTTTCTCCGGTCAGTGTCCCGACATCGATCTGGCCCGTGGCGGCGTCCGCCGTCACGACTTTCCGGATCACCAACCCACTGTTGTTGTGCCAGGAATTGGGGCTGGGACCGTCCTCGGCGTCGTTCTCGGTAATCTCCTCTGGCACGTTTACCACCGGGGCCGCTCCGCCGCCGACCTGCTTGACGTTGGCGTGGCCATCGAACGTATTGTTGCCGACCGTCACCCGGGTGCCGGACGCCGGATCGACGGTCTGGATCTCGGCCAGGTATTCGACCACCGCCTGCGACCAGGCGCTGCTGCTGCCGCTCTGTTCGTTGACGACCAGCAGGCCGTCGAAATGAATGGCGATCGAGGTCGAGACCGTCCCGGAGCCCTGCACAACGAAGGGCTTCAACGACTGCGACGAGGTTCCGAGGTTGCCGCCCTCCTCCATGTGGTAATAGAGGCCGGTCTTGCTGCGCACAACGCCGCTGCCGTTGCCGATCACACTGGCCGACAGCGACCCGTCACCGGCCGTGTCGGGACCGCGCATGTAGGTGCCCGAAAAGGTCGTGATGACGCCGTCGCGGTCATGAACCGCGGGCTCGTCCCCGAACTTGGCCGAAACCTCTGCTCCCAGCCAATCGTCCTGGATGTCGACCTCGGGGTCGGTGAACTCGTCGGCGGCGGCGGGATGGGGAAGAAGGAACAGGGCCGAGAGGGCGCTGGTGCACAACCAGCGGGAGAGCATACTCTGACCGGACACGACTGTCACTTTACTGCAGCAATAGCAACATGAGGTCCGGATGATGCAGGGGCGGAGCGAGCCCTGTCAAGCGGCCGCGGAAGGTCATCGCTGCAATTTTGTGGCCGTCGTGGCTTTCCGGAGACGGTGACCGGAATACGCGTTTTCCGCTAGTCGCGCACCTGCGAGCGGGCGTGGGTTTCGCGGATGAGAAGGCCGCAGACGACGGTGGCGACGGCGCAGGCAACCAGCGTCAGAAAGGCGAACCGGAAGGCGGCTGCGTCGTAGACCTTGGCGCCATCGCTCCAGCGTCCGGTCCACTGGGTGTCGAGAATCCAGCCGATCACCGGCTGCAGGAGGGCCGACAGGGCCATCGGCAGCAGGTTGGCCACGCCCATGGCGGTTGCGGCGTCTTCCGCCCGGTTGATCTCGCGGATGACGGCGAAGCCGATGATCGAGCCGCAGCCACCGACCCCGCAGCTGAGCAGCAACGGATAGACCGCCCACGCCGGGAGGCCGGGCACGTAAACCAGAGTGAGCACCGAGGCGAAGCAAAGGAAGCCGCCGGCCAGGATCGGGATCCGGCGGGTCCGGAAGTGGTCGGATAACCAGCCGACCACCGGGGCTCCGAAAGCCCAGCCGATCAGGTAGAGCGAACTGGCGAAAGCCGCCGTGGTGCGGGGCATGCCGTAGGCTTCGACCAGGAAAGGCACGCTCCACAGGCCGACGAAGGCCATGCTGACCGCTCCCGAGGTGGCGATCACCACCCCGGCAATCCAGGTCTGGGGCATCCGCACCACCCCGGCGGCGGCCCGGAACGAAAACCGGTTCTGGACGGCAGGAGCGCCTCCGGCCCGGCGGTCGCGTACGACAAGCCACAGCACGACGGCGACCGCCGCCGTCGCCAGCGCCGCCCCGACCTGGGTGGCGCGCCAGCCGAAGGCGTCGACGGCGGCCGCCACCGGCGATTGCCCGGCCGCTCCGCCGAGCATGCCGATCATCGAAGTCATGCCCATCACCTGGGCGAATCGCTCGGGCGGGAACCAGATCGCGATCAGCTTCATCGACCCGATCCAGGCGAACGAGCAGCCGAGACCGATCAAGGTGCGGCCGATCCCCGCGACCGGCACGGTCGGCGCCAGGCCGAAGGTGAGGCAGCCCACCGCGGCGGTCGCCGCCGCCAGTGTCATCATGCGACGGGGGCCGAAGCGGTCGAGCGTCATGCCGACCGGGATCTGCATTCCGGCATAGGCGTACAGGTAGAATGCCGAGATGTTGCCGAGCACCGCGGCGCCGACCGCGAAATCGCGCATCAGCTCGCCGACCATGACGCTCGGCGCCACCCGGGTGAAGAAGCTGAGGAAGAAGAAGGCGGCGCCGATGGCCCAGATCGCCCACGGCCGCCACGCGCCATCCCGCGCGAGCCCGGCGGCTCGGATACTCGACGAATCTTCTGGCACGACGGAGGAACCCCGCGAAGGCTGGTCGGCAACGGCCGCCATCCTACTCCAGCGGCGGAAGCGCGGTCATCGGATTTTCAATAACCGGGAGAGAGGCACTCGAAAGCGCGGGCCGTGAAAGCGGGGCGGCGCCCAATGCTCGATCTGGGCCAGATCGCCCGCGGGTTCAGCACTTGCCGCACGAGATCACCGGCCGGCCTTCCGTAATCCAGCGGGTGATGCCTTCGCGCACGTTGTAGACGCGGGCAAAGCCGAGTTGTTCGGCCAGCATGTGGGCAGCGGCCGCCGAGCGGTTGCCGGTGCGGCAGATCAGGGCCACCGGCTGGCCCGGCTTGACGGCACGCGAGAGCTCGGCTCCGAAGGCCGGGTTCAGCCGTCCCGCGGCATCGACCAGGGTGACGCGGTGGCTGCCGGCGACGATGCCGGTCTCGCGCCACTCGTCCTGCCGGCGCAAGTCGACCACCGGCACCCCGGACAGGATCAGCCGCTGCAGCCCTGCGCTGTCGACGTCGACGACCTCGCCGGCAGAGGCGGCCGGGGCGGCCAGGGCCAAAAGGCCCGCCAGAAGCGCAATGCGAATCATCGGTGCCCTCGCAAGCTGCCTGCGGCACCATCGCACGGACGCCGGCCGCTGGCAACGTGCGGCCGCGCATACCGCAAATCCGTCACGGGACGATCGGGCACCAGGGCTTGCCCGCGAAGAAGCCGGAACAAGCCTCGAAAGCGGTCCGCTCCGCATCGAGGTAGACACTCTCGCGTGAGAAGCCGCGCAGCGACGGGCGTTGCGCGGTCGCCCATCCGCCCTGCAGCATGGCGAGGGCGACGTCGGCCGTCGCTCCGGCCTGGGTCGCGCTGCAGATCGCGGCAGTCCGCTGCACCGCGGCGGCGGGCCGAGGCTGGTTGCCGATCACGGGCGTGCACTGCACCACGCCGCCCCGGACCAGGCCGTCGAGCACCATCTTGGCGCCCCAGCCTTCGACGGTGTCGAGCTCGGGGGCGTCGATTCCGAACAGGCGCAGGATGGTGGTCCCGTCGGGCGCCAGCAGGGCATCGCCGCTGATCGCCGTCATCGGACCTTCGATCGTCTGCGCGACGGCGGGATTCGGCAGCAACAGCCCGAGGGCCGCCGCGACAACCAGGAAACGATGGATCATCGCCACCTCCCGCAACCATCGTAGCGGCCTTGGCAAGCCGCTCCCACGACGATTCAGGGGATGACGGAACGCCGCATGGCCGCGGCGGCGGCTGGCGCAACGGGGTATGGGGCTCCCCCGGGGGAGCCCCATACCGATATGCCTACTTCTTCTTCGTCTTGCCCGCACCCGGGCCGGCGCCGAGGTCGGCCCCGGTGGTCGGGTTGCCGCCGTTGGCGGACGCCGTCCTCGTCAGCACCTTGGAAAGGAGCTGCCGTTCCTCGGCAGAAAGCTCGACCGAAGCCATGCCGTCGCCGCCGTCGACCGCCGACTGCTGCTCGCGGTCGGAGACGAATTCCCACTGGTCGCCCTCGTTCCACGGGCCCCGCTGCTCGTCCTCGCCCTGCGACATGTCGTAGTACTTGTCGGCGAAGTGCTTGTCGCCGGGCAGTTTACCGGGCGGGAAGTTGGCCGAGATCGCGTACAGCGCCTTCTCGAACGACTTCTGGTGGGCGATCTCGCGGGTCATCAGGAAGCCGAGCGAGTCCTTGATCCCGACGTCGTCGGTGGCGTTGATAAGGCGCTCGTAGATGATCTTCGCCCGCGCCTCGGCGGCGATGTTCGAGCGCAGATCGCAGGTGGGGTCGCCGATGGTGTCGACATAGGCGGCCGTCCACGGCACGCCGGCCGAGTTGGTCAGGGCCACCCCGCCGCCGTAGAGCAGCCCGGTGGTGTGGCTGTCGCCGCCGGCGTTGAGCTGACGGAACAGCTCGCCCTCCTTGTTCAAACCCTCTGCCACTTTGCCCTTCACGCCCTTGTTGAGCATGACGACGATCGAGCCGATGACCTCAAGGTGGCTCAGCTCCTCGGTGGCGATGTCGTACAGCATGTCCTTGCGGCCGGCGTCGTCGTCGGCCAGCGCCTGGGTGAAGTAGCGCATCGCCGCCGCCAGCTCGCCCTGGGGGCCGCCGAACTGCTCGAGCATGAAGTTGGCGAGCGCTGGATTGGGTTCGGCTACGCGGACCGTATGCATCAGCTTCTTGTTGTGCATGAACATGGGCGGGGTTTCCCTATGGCTGAGAGCGACAGCATCCGTTCTGGAGGCCCGTCGCATCCGGTCCGCCATCTGGCCGCTGTTTCATGTGGTCGAAAGAGCGTCCGGTTCGTCTGCCGAACTCCACGACGCCCACTGCTCACGTGGTCGTGATCGCCCCGGCGATCAAGCGGAAAAGGTGCTCGCCGTCATGACGAAGCGTCGGCGCCCGCCACCTCCTCGATCCGCGTCACCACGCGCTCGGCGTAGCTGGCGTATTCGGGGATTTCGCGGTGGTACGTGGCGTCGAAGAACAGGGGGCTGGCGATGATGTAGTCGGCGGTCGCCTTGTTGCAGGCCATCGGCAGGTTGTACAGAACCGACAGACGCGTCAGCGCCTTGACGTCGACGTCGTGCGGCTGCGCGCTCATCGGGTCGGTGAAGAAGATCAGGAGATCGACCTTGTTCTCGGCGATCATGGCGCCGATCTGCTGGTCGCCGCCGAGGGGGCCGCTTTTCAGCCGGATCACATGGAGGTCGGGACACTCCTGGTCGATCAGGCTGCCGGTGGTGCCGGTGGCGAAGATGACGTGGCCGTCCAGGACCTTGCGGTTGTACATCACCCAGCGGAGCAGCTCGAGCTTCTTCGCATCGTGGGCGACGAGGACGATCGATTTCCGTTGCATGCGCCTACCACCTTCCGTGTTCGTCGGCTCAGATGTGAGCCTGTGGCGGGCGCGCTGCAACCGCGTTCGCGTGAAGGTTTGGTGGCGAGCCAGGTCGAGCGTCAGGGAGGCGGCGGGGTTTCGTCCGCCGCCCCGCCAACGTCAGGCGCGACCGAAGAAGTGCTTGTAGGCGAGTTCCTTCGGCGTGTTCCACTCGCGATCGAAGGCCACCACCTTGCGGGCGAACTCCTTCTGCGAGTCGATAACCCTCTTGAAGAAGGGGTCCTTCGACTGCTCGGCGATTACCTTGTCCCAGGCGTCCAGCTGCGCCTGCAGGATGGATTCCGGCGTCTGGTAGGTCTTGACGCCCTGGGCGCGGATCTTCTCAAGGTCCTCGGGATAACGCTTCATCGCCTTCCAGTACATGTCCGACGATGCTGCAGTCGACCCGTGCTTCAGGATTGCCTGCAGTTCCGTTGGCAAGGCGTCGTACTTGGCCTTGTTGAAGATGATCTCGAAGTTCTCGCAATCCTGATGGTAGCTGCCCAGCATGTAGACCTTGCTGACGTCGGGGAAGCCGAGCGCGACGTCGGAGGACGGGTTGTTGAACTCGGCCGCATCGAGCAGGCCCCGGTCCATCGCCGGCACGATGTCGCCGCCGCCCATGATGGTCACGGCCGCTCCCATCTCCTTGTAGAGATCGGCGGCGAGCCCGACGGTACGGTACTTCAGGTTCTTCAGGTCCTCGGCCGTCTCGACCGGCCTCTTGAACCAGCCGAGCGGCTGGCTCGGCATCGGGCCGGTCAGGAATCCGACCAGGTTGAGGTTGAGGATCTTCTGCACCAGCTCGTCATAAAGGTCCTGGCCGCCGCCATAGTGGATCCAGGCCAGCATCTGGTCGGCATCCCAGCCCCAGGCCGGCGGGGTGCCGAACAGCGAATAGGCCTTGTGCTTGCCGTACCAATAGGCGACCACGCCATGGCCGCCGTCGAGGGCGCCGGCGATCACTGCGTCCTGCATCTGCAGGGCGCCGACGACCGATCCTGCCGGCAGCAGGTCCAGCTTCAGCCGGCCCCCGGACATGTCGTTGACGATCTTGACGTAGTCGGCGGCGAACTCGTGAAAGATGTCGCGCGACGGCCAGGTGCTCTGGAACTTCCAGTTCACGGTCTGTGCCCGTGACACGTTTGGCATCGCCAAAGCGCCGGCAGTCGTCGCGGCAACCCCGAGGGCAGCCTTCTTCAGGAATTTGCGCCGCGCGTTGCGGCCAGTCTTCTTCGTCTCCGTTGACATACGACTCCTCCTCTTTGCTGTTTTTCATTTGTAAATGAACTCGGGCAGCCACAGCCCGATCTGCGGGTACGCGTAGAATAGCGCCATGGAAAGGAAGACCATGCCCAGGAATGGCATGACTCCCTTGAAAATGTCGGTCAGTTGAATGTAGGGAGGGGCGATTCCTTTCAGGTAATAACAGGACATTGCCATGGGCGGGGTCAGGAACGAAGTCTGGATATTCAGCGCCACCATGACGCCGAAAAGCAGCGGATCGATCTGGAATACATCCAGAAGCGGAAGGAATATCGGAACGAAGATGATGATGATTTCGGTCCATTCCAGCGGCCAGCCGAGCAGGAAAATGATCACCTGGGCCAGCAGCATGAACTGCAGCGGCGTCAAGTCGAGGCTGGTCACCCAATGCTCGACGACGGTATGGCCTCCCAGCAGCGAGAACACCGACGAGAAGGTCCACGAGCCGACGAACAGCCAGCACACCATCGCGGTCGCCTTGGCGGTGAGGAACACGGCCTCCTTGAAGCGCGGCCACGACAGGCCACGGTAGGCTCCGGCCAGCAGGAGCGCGCCGAGAGCACCGATGCCGGCCGCCTCGTGCGGTGTCGCCAGCCCGAACAGGATCGCGCCCAGAACCGCCAGGATCAGGATGGCAAGCGGGAAGAACGAGGTCAGCAGCATGACCGCGACGCGGGTGTAGGGAACGTCGGCCACCTCCCGCGGCAGAGGCGGCGCGACCTTGGGATTGAGGATCGCACGCATCACCACGTAGACGATATAGAGCCCGGCCAGCAGAAAGCCCGGGAACAGGGCCGCGGCGTAGAGACGGACCACCGATACCCCGGCCATCGCGCCGTACAGGATCAGCATGATCGAGGGCGGGATCAGGATGCCCAGGCAGCCGCCTGCGCAGATCACGCCGCTCGCTAGCCGCCGGTCGTAGCCGGCCTTCAACATCGCAGGGAACGCAAGCAGGCCCATCAGGGTGACGACGGCGCCGACGATCCCGGTCGCGGTGGCGAACAGGGCGCAGGTGATCAGGCTGGCCACCGCCAGCGAGCCGGGCACGTTCCGCGCCGCCAGCTGGAGCGTCTGGAAAAGGCGGTCGAGGATGTTGGCCCGCTCGACCACATAGCCCATGAACAGGAACAGGGGCACCGCGATCAGGACATCGTTGGACATCACGCCGTAGGTGCGCTGCACCAGCAGCGGAAAAATCGAATCGCCGATCGCGAAGTAGCCGAACCCCACGCCCATGGCCAGGAGCGTGAAGGCGATCGGGAATCCAAGCAGGATGAAAACGATGAACAGCCCCAGCATGAGGACGCCGACTTCCGGGTTCGTCATTCCGCGATCCCTTCGCCGACGCGTCCGTGCACTTCGACCTCATGGACATCGTGCAGCCGCCGCGGCCATCTGCCCGTCTTCAATGCGATCGCGGCGCGCGCCAGTTCGGCCAGCCCCTGCAGCAGCAGGAGCGCCCCGGCGATCGGGATCAGCGATTTGAAATGGTAGAGCGGCGGTCCGTCAGGACTGAACGAGCTGCGTTCTTGGACCAGCCACGACAGCTTGGCGAACCCGTACCCCGAATAGACCAGCGCGATGATGCCCGGAAAGAAGAACAGCAGGTAAAGCACGAGGTCGATGCCGGCCTGCACCCGGACCGGCCACAGGCGGTAGACGACGTCGCCGCGGACATGTCCGTTCTGGGACAGGGTATAGGCGCCGGCCATGATGAACAGGGCGCCGTAAAGGATGTACGCGCTGTCGTAGGCCCACGCGGTGGGCTGCCCCATGACGTAGCGCATGAAGACTTCGTAGCTGACGGTGAAAGTCAGGACGAGCACGGCCCACGCGAACAGCTTGCCTGCCCACGTGCTGAGGCGATCGATCAGAAAAAGGACGCGCTCCACTCCCCTTTCGGCTCCCTTCAGGGCCAGCCGCGTTGTTGTCGCTAGCAGTTGGTGCAGCGGGCGGTGGGCTTAAAGGGCTTTCAAGCGGGCTCAGGAGGAGTAACGCGCGGTTGCGGGCCTCCCCAGGGAAAGATCCCGACAAGCGATGCGCGCATGGCCGATTGGCTAGCGCGTACTCCGCGCAGGTCCCGCCGGGCGGGGTTCAGTGCATGTGGGGGCAGCCGGGCCCGTGGGGACAGGTGGCGGCGCAGGCAGGTTCCGAGGGTGCGGACGAGCCGAGTCGCGGCGCCATCACGGCCTTCTCCACCGTGTGATCGCCGCAGGTCGGACAGGCAATGTCGTGAGCGTCGCGACGGTCTTCGTAGTCGGAGCTGCTGCGGAACCATTCCTCGAAGATATGACCGTTGGCGCACTTCAGGTTGAAGACGATCATTGCCGCACGACCTCGATTGCATTCACAACAAGGTCTTCGTAACGGAGTCCCGCCCGGCGTGCAAGGGACAGCAGTTTCAGTTCCACCGAAGTTCCACCGCTCGCGCGGTATCGCTACACTCCGGCCGCTGGAGGGAGGGAACCATGAAGGAGGCGCTGGCCAAGCCGGGCTTCGGGGCGCGTGTCCGCGGCCACGTGAGGGAGCTTGCGCGGCTGGCGGCGCCCGTCATCGCGGCGCGCTTCGGGGTGATGGCGATGGCTCTCGTCAACACTCTGATGGTGGGCCACTACGGTGCGGCCGACCTTGCCTACCTCGGGCTGGCGCTGTCGCCGATCGGGGTCGTGATGCTGACGGCGTTGGGCCTTCTGATGGGCACCATGGTGGCAGCTGCGCAGGCGTATGGCGGCGGCCGGCTGAAGGAATGC
The DNA here is from genome assembly GCA_018432935.1 of Rhodospirillales bacterium. Taxonomy (GTDB): domain Bacteria; phylum Pseudomonadota; class Alphaproteobacteria; order Rhodospirillales; family Shumkoniaceae; genus JAHDSF01. The sequence goes on from JAHDSF010000006.1 coordinate 85,753, forward strand.
GGGGCGGCCTGGAGGCGGGCGCTGCCGCTTGCCTGCGGCCTCGGAGCCATCTCGGTCGTCGTGTGCTGGTTCGGCGAGGAGATCCTGCTCGCGGCAGGCCAGGAACCGCTGCTGGCGCGGGAAGGCGGGCGAGTGGTGCTGGTGCTCGGGCTTGGCCTTCCCCCGTACCTGTTGTTCCTCGCCTGCACGTTCTTCCTGGAAGGCATCAAGCGGCCGCTGCCCGGCATGATCCTGATGATCGTCGCAAACCTCGTGAACGCGCTCCTCAACTGGGTTCTCGTGTTCGGTCATCTCGGCCTGCCGGCGGGCGGTGCGGTGGGCTCGGCCTGGGCAACCACGTTGGCCCGCGCGTTCCTCGGGCTGGGCGGTCTGCTGATGGTGTGGAACCTGCGCGATCACGAGGCATTCGGGATTCGCGAGCGCGCCGTCGGCGGCTGGCGGGCGGGGCGCGCGCAAAGGCGGATCGGCTTTGCCGCCGGCCTCAGTCTGTTCGTCGAATCCGGCAGCTTCGCGGTCCTCAACCAGATGTCTGGATGGCTGGGAGTCGCCGCGGCGGCCGCCTACGCCATCGGCATCAACGCGCTGTCGCTCGTCTTCATGATCGCGGTCGGGATCGGCGCTGCTACCGCGGTGCGGGTGGGGCACGCCCTGGGCCGGGGGGACCGCAGCGAAGCGGCGCTGGCCGGCTGGACCGGGTTGGCCGCCAATTCCGTTTGCATGCTGGTGGTCGGGACGGCGATCTCGGCGTTCGCCGGCGAGGTTGCCGGCGCCTATACGCGGGACGCCGCTGTCGTTCCCCTGGCGGCAGCGGCGCTCGCCTACTTCGCCGCCATCACCCTTCTCGACGGCGGCCAGGGGGTGATGGGCACCGCCCTGAGAGGGTGCGGCGAGACCTGGGTTCCGACCCTGCTCTACGCGCTGACCTACATTGCCCTGATGATTCCGGCGGGCTGGCTGCTCGCCTTCCCGATGGGCCACGGCGTGGCCGGGCTGTTCGAGGCCATCCTGATCGCCAGCGTGGCGTCGCTGGCGGCGCAGGCCGGGCGCTTCCACCTGGTGGTGCGGCAGGCGTCTTCGGGCAGGGCGTGATCCCGGCGCGAACGTGATCCATTTCGAAGGCTTCGCGGTGTGATCAGGCGGTGCCGCGGGCGCAGTTGATGCACTGCCGGACGGCGGGGTCGTGCTCGAGGCGCTTGGGGGCGATACGTTCGCCGCAGGTGACGCAATAGCCGTAGCTGCCGTTCTCGATCCTCTTCAGGGCCGCCTCGATGTGGCCCAGCTCCGTCTGGCGGCGGCGCTCGGCTTCGATCGCCATCGCCTGCTCCTGGATCGCTTCGATGCGGTTGAGCCTCCCCACCTGCGACTGGTCGACGTTGACGGCCCGGTGCGGATTGCCCGCCTGCTCCTTCGCCTTGATCAATTCGTCGCGCCGCACCCTCAGGCGCTCCTGAAGCCCCTGCACATCGACCTTTGGTTTCTGCGCCATCGTGTTCTCCCGCGACGCTTATGGATCCCGCCACCCTCTCCCCATCGGAATCCTACGATGATTCCGGGGCTTTTGCCACCCCGGAGCGGAGCCTGCCCGCAGAAACCCTATAGCGCGCCGATATATATCGGAATATAATATAACAATTCTGTGCATCCGCTTCCGGAAGGTCTGCCATGGACGTCAAGACCGTCTGCCTCGGTGTCCTCATGTTCGGGGACGCGAGCGGCTACGAGATCCGCAAGATGCTGGAGGAGGGGCCGTTTCCCCATTTTCAGGAGGCCGGGTTCGGCTCGATCTACCCCGCCTTGCGGGCGTTGAGCCGGGCCGGACAGGTCACCTGCCAGGAAGTGGTCCAGCCCGGTCGCCCCGCCAAGAAGGTGTACAGCATCACGCCCGCCGGACGGATCACATTCGCCCGCTCCCTGCTCGGCGACACGGCGCGCGACCGCTACCGCTCGGACTACCTGTTCAAGCTCTTCTTCGCCGAGCTTCTGGATGCGCCGACGCGGGCGCGCCTCATCGACGAGTACGGTGCCCTGTACCGCGACCTGATCGGCCGCATGAAGGGCGACCTGACGGGAGTGCCCGAAGGCGCCCGTTTCGTGCACGGTCTCGGGCTGGCGGTGTACCGGGCGGCCGTCGACTACATCGACAGGAACCGCGACCGGCTGCTTTCTCCGTCGATCGAGGAATCCACGGCGTGGAGCGGCGGCGAGGCCGTGAAATGAACCGCTCCGCTCTCGTCGCCGCGGGAGTCGCGGTGGCCGTCGCGGCCTGGATCCTCTCCGGCCAGGTGCATTGGCAGGAAACGGATCTTCCCGCCGCGGCGGCCCCGCCGAGCGCCCCCCTCCAGGGCAAGCCGAGGATTGCAGTGCGGGTCCGCGACCTCGCCGCCGAGGAGTGGACGGACGAGATCGTGCTGTTCGGCCGCACCGAGGTCGACCGGAAGGTCTCGCTGCGTGCCGAAACCAGCGGCCAGGTCATCAAGCACTTCGTACGCAAGGGCGAGCGGATCGACAAGGGCGGACGCCTGCTGTCGCTGGCGATCGAGGATCGCAACGCCAGGCTCGATCGGGCCAAGGCCACCCTCGATCATGCCGCGCTGGCCCACGAGGCCGCGAGCACGCTGTCGCAGAAGAGTTTTCGCTCTGCGGTCCAGGTGGCGGAAACCCGGGCCGACCTCGAGCGGGCGAAGGCGGAACTGGAGGAGGTGAAGCTCGACATCGCCCGCACCGTGATCGAGGCGCCTTTCGCCGGCACGGTCGAACGCCTGCCGCTCGAGGTCGGGGACTACGCCAGAGTCGGCGACGTCGTGGCCGAGATCCTCGACCTCGACCCCATCGTGGTGGCCGGCGAGGTGGCGGAGAAGGAGATCGGCAAGCTTGCGGTGGGGCAGCCGGCGCTCGCCGTCCTGGTCACCGGCGAGCGGGCAGCGGGCAGGGTCCGCTACATATCGCGCAGCGCTGGCGAGGCAACCCGCACGTTCCGGGTCGAAGTCGAGATGCCGAACCCCGACGGCTGCTTCGCCCACGGCATGACGGCCGAGCTTCGCCTGCGGACAGGGGTCAGGAAGGCGCACCGGGTGTCGCCCGCGGTACTCACCCTGTCCGACGAGGGGGTGGTCGGGATCAAGGCGGTCGACGAGGGTGGGCGCGTCGTCTTCCATCCGGTCGAGATCGTCGCCGACCTCAAGCAGGGGATGATGATCGGTGGCCTGCCCGATCGGCTGAGACTGATCACCCTGGGCCAGGAATTCGTGCGCGAGGGTGACAGCGTCGAGGCGGTGGAGGAGCGTCCATGAGGACGATCATCGACTTTGCCCTCAGCCACACCCGGATGACGCTCCTGAGCTTCCTGCTCATTCTGATCGCCGGCGCCCACTCGTATGTCACGATCCCGAAGGAGTCGGAGCCCGACATCAACATCCCGATCATCTACGTCAGCATTCCGCACGAGGGGATCTCTCCGGAAGACGCCGAGCGCCTGCTGGTGCGACCGATGGAGCAGGAGTTGAAGACGATTGAGGGCGTGAAGGAAATGCGCTCCACCGCCTACGAGGGCGGCGCCAGCATCGTCCTCGAGTTCGACGCCGGCTTCGATGCCGACCAGGCGATCGCCGACGTGCGCGAGAAGGTCGATCTCGCCAAGCCCGAGCTGCCGCAGGAAACCGACGAGCCGACCGTCCACGAGGTCAACTTCAGCCTGTTCCCGATCGTCCTCGTGATCCTGTCGGGGGACGTGCCGGAACGCACGCTGGTCAAGCTGGCCCGCGACCTTCAGGACGCGGTCGAGGGGATCGCGGCGGTCCTGAAGGCGGAGATCATCGGCGACCGCGAGGAAATGGTCGAGGTCCTGATCGATCCGGTGCGGGTCGAGAGCTACGGCATCTCGCCCCAGGAGACGACCGCCGCCATCGCCCGCAGCAATCTGCTGGTGGCCGCCGGCGCCCAGGACACGGGCAAAGGTCGTTTCACGATCAAGGTGCCGGGGCTGATCGAGAACGTCTCCGACATCATGGACCTGCCGGTCAAGGTGCAGGGGGATGCGGTGGTGCGCCTCAAGGACGTCGCCCAGGTGCGGCGCACCTTCAAGGATCCCCAGAGCTTCGCGCGGGTCGACGGCAAGCCGGCGGTGACCCTCGAAGTCTCGAAGCGCAGCGGCGAGAACATCATCGAGACCATCGATGCGGTGCGCAAGGCCGTGGAGACCGAACGCGCGACTTGGCCGGAGGGGCTGCGGGATGCGGTGCGCACCGACATCGCCCAGGACAAGTCCGACGACATCCGGATCATGCTGGCCGACCTCGAGAACAACGTCATCATGGCGATCATTCTGGTCATGATCGTGGTGATCGGCTTTCTCGGCACGCGCAGCGGGCTGCTTGTCCTGTTCTCGATTCCCGGCTCGTTCCTGGCCGGCATCCTGGTCATCCACGCGATGGGACTGACCATCAACATGGTGGTCCTGTTCTCTCTGATCCTGGCTGTCGGCATGCTGGTCGACGGGGCGATCGTGGTCACCGAGTACGCCGATCGCAAGATGGCCGAGGGCGAGACGCGGTCGGACGCCTACCACCTGGCCGCCCAGCGCATGTCATGGCCGGTGGCGGCATCCACCCTGACCACCCTGGCGGCGTTCCTGCCCCTCCTGTTCTGGCCGGGGATTGTCGGCGAGTTCATGAAGTACCTGCCCATCACGCTGGTCGCCGTTCTGGCCGCCTCGCTGGCGATGGCGCTGGTGTTCGTGCCGAGCCTGGGCCGGCTGGTCGGCAAGCCGGGCGATGCGAACCCCGCCACCATGAAGGCGTTGGACGCCAGAAGCACGATGGCCGACCTGGAGGCAATCGGCGGCTTCACCGGTCTATACCTCAAGGTCCTGCGGGGCGCCGTGCGTCATCCCGCCAAGATCGTGGCGAGCGCGCTCGTCGCCCTGGTGGCCGCGATCGGCAGCTATGCCGTGTTCGGCCACGGCGTCGAGTTCTTCCCCGACGTGGAGCCCAAGTTCCTGAAGCTGCAGATCCGCGCCCGCGGCAATCTGTCGGTGTGGGAAAAGGACGTCCTCGTTCGCGACGTCGAGGCGCGTCTGCCCGACCGCGGCGAATTCCAGACCGTCTACGCGCGCACCGGAGAAGCGACCAGGAGCCAGGATGCGGAGGACATCATCGGTTCGATCAGCATCGAGCTGGTCGACTGGCGCCAGCGCCGCAAGGCCGAGGCGATCCTTGCCGAGATCCGGTCCCGGACCGATCACATCCCGGGGCTGTTCGTCGATGTGCGCAAGGAGGAGGAGGGGCCGCCGGTCGGCAAGCCGGTGCACGTCCAGCTCGCATCCCGCGATCCCGAAGTCCTCAAACAGGCGGTCATCAAGGTCAGGGGCATTTTCGAGGAGACCGAGGGCCTGACCAACATCGAGGACAGTCTGCCGCTGCCCGGTATCGACTGGGAAATGAGGGTCGACCGCTCGCAGGCGGCCAAGTTCGGCCTCGACGTGAACACCGTGGGCAATGCCCTGCAGATGGTGACGACCGGCGTCAAACTGGGCGAGTACCGCCCCGACGACAGCGACGACGAACTCGACATCCGGGCCCGCTACCCGTTGCAGTATCGTACCATCGACGAGCTGGCGGAGGTCCGCATCTCGACGGCCCAAGGGGCGGTGCCGATCAGCACCTTCGTCGAGCGGGTGGCGAAGCCGCGGGTCGGCACCATCAAGCGGTCGGACGGCAGGCGGGTGATGACGGTCATGGCCGACGTCGTCGAAGGGGCCAACGTCGACGCCAAGGTGCATGCCATCGAGTCCCGCCTCCGGCAGGCCGGACTGCCGGGGGACGTGCGCAGCACCTTCAAGGGCGAGAACGAAGAGCAGCAGAAGGCGCAGGACTTCCTCAGCAAGGCGTTCTTCGTCGCCATCTTCCTGATCGCCATCATCCTGGTGACCCAGTTCAACAGCTTCTATTCGGCGGCGCTGATCCTGACCGCGGTCGTCATGTCGACGATCGGAGTCTTCCTCGGATTGTTGCTGATGAACCAGCCGTTCGGCATCGTGATGGCCGGAGTGGGGGTGATCTCGCTGGCGGGGATCGTCGTCAACAACAACATCATTCTGATCGACACCTTCGACCGCCTGAGGGAGGAGGGGCAGCCCCCCCTGGAGGCGATCCTGCGGACCGGCGGCCAGCGCCTGCGCCCGGTGCTGCTGACCACCGGCACCACGGTGCTCGGCCTGATGCCGATGGTGACCCGCCTCAACATCGATTTCCTGAGTCGCGAGGTGGTCTACAACGCCCCTTCCGCCCAGTGGTGGGTGCAGCTCTCGACGGCGATCGCCTTCGGCCTTACTTTCGCGACTGTCCTTACCCTGGTAGTCACGCCGTCCGCCCTCATGCTGAAGGAGCGATTCCTGGCACGTTGCCGCGGCGCCGCCGAGGGGCCGCGGACGCTCAGGAAGGTGGCGTGACGACAGGGGCTTCCTGGCGCCCCGGTGAAACTCGAAAACCAAAACAAGGGCTTGGCCTTCAACTGTTTCCGAGTGTTCCAATCGGCTTTTCAGCGGCCATCTCGCCGGTCGGACGGTATCCTTTATTTGGCTTGCCGTTTCATACCCGGTCCTTTATTCTGCGCCCCGCAACAGCGCCACAATTGAAACAATGCAGCGTCTCGCCGCGTTTGACAACGAACGTCGACCTCATTGCCCGTGGCGCGGGTTTTCAGAGACGCAAATAGCTCAGTAGAAGGACACCGCTTCCTATGTCTCAAAGGCGAATGATCACGGTCGACGGCAATGAGGCCGTCGCCTCGGTAGCCCATCGCACGAACGAAGTGATCGCGATCTACCCGATCACGCCGTCGTCGCCCATGGGCGAGATCTCGGACGCGTGGTCGGCTCAGGGCCGCAAGAACATCTGGGGTACCGTCCCCAAGGTCGTCGAGATGCAGTCCGAAGCCGGTGCCGCCGGTGCCGTGCACGGCTCGCTGCAGAGCGGTGCGCTGACGACCACTTTCACGGCCTCGCAGGGCCTGCTCCTGATGATCCCGAACATGTACAAGATCGCCGGTGAGCTGGCGGCCTTCTGCATGCATGTATCGGCGCGCACCGTGGCCACCCACGCGCTGTCGATCTTCGGCGACCACTCCGACGTGATGGCCTGCCGGCAGACCGGCTTCGCCATGCTCGCTTCCGGCTCGGGCCAGGAAGCGCACGACATGGCCGCCATCGGTCAGGCCGCGACTCTTCGCTCGCGGGTGCCCTTCCTGCACTTCTTCGACGGCTTCCGCACCTCCCACGAGGTGACCAAGTTCGAGGAGCTGACCAACGAAGACCTGCTCGCCCTGATGGACGAGGACAAGATCGCCGACCTGCGGCGCCGCTCGCTGTCGCCGGATCATCCGGTGGTGCGCGGCACGGCCCAGAACCCCGATACCTTCTTCCAGATGCAGGAGGCCCGCAACCCCTACCATCTGGCGACCCCGGGCATCGTCCAGGCGGTGATGGACCAGTTCGCCGGCATCGCCGGCCGGTCCTACAAGCTGTTCGACTATTACGGCCATCCCGAGGCCGAGCGCGTGATCATCATCATGGGCTCGGGCGCCGAGACGGCGCACGAGGCGGTGAAGTACCTGGTCGCGAAGGGCGAGAAGGTCGGCCTGGTCAAGGTCCGTCTGTACCGTCCGTTCTCGGTCGACCACTTCATCGCGGCACTGCCCACCAGCGTGCGCAAGATTGCGGTGATGGACCGCACCAAGGAGCACGGCGCCCTCGGCGAGCCGCTCTACCTCGACGTCGTCGCGGCGCTGGCCGAGGCGAAGCTGTCGGGCCTGCGGGCGGGCGGCGTCGATCCGATCGTGGTCGGCGGCCGCTACGGCCTGTCGTCGAAGGAGTTCACGCCGGCCATGGTCAAGGCCGTGTACGACGAACTCGCGAAGAGCCAGCCGAAGCTGCACTTCACGGTCGGCATCATCGACGATGTCACCAACCTGTCGCTCAAGTACGATCCCAAGTTCCGCACCCTGCCGGGGTCGACCAAGCAGGCGGTGTTCTTCGGGCTCGGCTCTGACGGCACCGTCGGCGCCAACAAGAACTCGATCAAGATCATCGCCGACAACACCGAGTTCAACGCCCAGGGCTACTTCGTCTACGACTCGAAGAAGGCCGGTGCGATGACGATCTCGCATCTGCGCTTCGGTCCCGAGCCCCTGCAGTGCCCGTACCTGATCGACGAAGCGGAATTCGTGGCCTGCCACCAGTTCTCGTTCGTCGAGAAGGTCGACTTCCTGAAGTATGCGAAGCCGGGCGCCACGGTGCTGCTCAACGCGCCGTTCGGGCCCGAGAAGATCTGGGACAAGCTGCCGCGCGCCCTGCAGCGCGACATGATCGCCAAGAAGGTCAAGTTCTACGTGATCGACGCCGACCACGTGGCGCAAGAGACCGGCATGGGCCGTCGCATCAACACCATCATGCAGACGTGCTACTTCGCCATCTCGGGCGTCCTGCCGCGTGACGAGGCGATCGCCCAGATCAAGAAGTCGATCAAGAAGACCTACGGCAACAAGGGTCAGGAGATCGTCGACCTCAACTTCAAGGCGGTCGACCACACCCTGGCGAACCTGAACGAGGTGAAGCTGCCCGAACAGGTGTCGTCGAACTTCGACCGTCCGCCGGTCGTTCCGGACGAGGCGCCCGATTTCGTCAAGGCGGTCACCGCCATGATGATGAAGGGCGATGGCGACATCATCCCGGTCAGCGCCTTCCCGGCCGACGGCACCTGGCCGGTCGGCACCACCCAGTGGGAAAAGCGCAACATCGCGCTCGAAATCCCGGTGTGGGAGCAGGACCTCTGCATCCAGTGCAACAAGTGCGCCCTGGTGTGCCCGCACGCCGCCATCCGCGTGAAGGTGTACTCGCCGTCCGAGCTCAAGAACGCGCCTGCGACGTTCAAGAAGATGCCCTACAAGGGCAAGGAGTTCGGCGAGGCGCTCTACACCATCCAGGTCGCTCCCGAGGATTGCACCGGCTGCACGCTCTGCATGGAAGCCTGCATCGGCGTCGACAAGAAGAATCCCGAGCGCCGTGCGCTGCGGATGGAGCCGCAGATGCCGCTGCGCGAGAAGGAGCGGGAGAACTGGGAATACTTCCTGGAGCTGCCCGAGGTCGACCGCTCGAAGATCAAGCCGAACGTCAAGATGGTGCAGTTCGCCGAGCCCTTGTTCGAGTTCTCGGGCGCCTGCGCGGCGTGCGGCGAGACCCCGTACGTGAAGCTGATCACCCAGATGTTCGGCGACCGCACCATGATCGCCAACACCACCGGGTGCTCGTCGATCTACGGCGGCAACCTGCCGACCACGCCCTATCGCACCAACTGCGACGGCCGTGGCCCGGCATGGGCGAACTCGCTGTTCGAGGACAACGCCGAGTTCGGCCTCGGCTTCCGTCTGGCAATCGACAAGTTCACCGAGCAGGCCCGTGAGCTGGTCGAGGAGTTGAAGAACGACATCGGCCAGGATCTCGTGAAAGAGATCATCGCCGCCTCCCAGGTCGAGGAATCCGGGATCTTCGCCCAGCGCGACCGGATCACGAAGCTGAAGGAGAAGCTGCTCCAGCTCGACACCCCGCGCGCCAAGTGGCTGGCCGAACTTGCCGATTACCTGGCCAAGAAGAGCGTGTGGATCGTCGGCGGCGACGGCTGGGCCTATGACATCGGCTACGGCGGTCTCGACCACGTGATCGCCACCGGCAACAACGTCAACCTGCTGGTCCTCGACACCGAAGTGTACTCCAACACCGGTGGTCAGGCCTCGAAGGCGACCGGCTTGGCCGCGGCGGCGAAGTTCGCCACCGCCGGCAAGGCGCAGCCCAAGAAGGACCTGGGCCTGATGGCGATCGCCTACGGCAACGTCTACGTCGCCTCGGTCGCCCTCGGCGCCAAGGATGCCCAGACGGTGCGGGCCTTCGCCGAAGCCGAATCGTATGACGGCGCGTCGCTGATCATCGCGTACTCGCCCTGCAACGAGCACGGCTTCACGCTGGCGACCGGCCTCGATCACCAGAAGCTGGCGGTGGAGACCGGCTACTGGCCGCTCTATCGCTACGACCCGCGTCGTCTCGGCACGGGCGAGCCGGCCCTGGTGCTCGACAGCAAGCCGACCAAGCCGCTGACGGACTTCCTGGATGCGGAGAACCGCTTCCGCCAGGTCGCTCGCCGCGATCCGGAGCGGTACGCCGCGCTGGTCAAGTTCGCCGAGGCGGACTTCAAGCGTCGTCGCGCGGTGTACGAGAAGCTGGCCGAGCTCAGCATCGGCCCGACCAAGGCGGAAGCCGCCGAGTAGACGGCAAGCTCGTTTCTCTGAGTGGCGGCGCGCGGGATATCCCGCGCGCCGCTTTCTTTTGTGTGGAATGCCCGTTCCGTGCGGCCTGACGGCCAGGTTCCCAGAGCCGATCCGTCATGCTCGCCATGGTACCCGGTGACCCTCCAGGCTATGCCCGCAGGGCGGGTTGGGAACGTCATCCGCCATCGCCATCTTTCCTTTGCTGCGTCGAGCGTTGCCGCCGCGTAGCTCCGATCCGGCTGAAAGCCTGAACCCACTCCGCAGCGGGAGGAACCCCGCTCTGGTTACGGGAGAGCCATGCGCGCGCACATCGTCGGTCTCCTCCTCGTCCTGCTGCCTGGCTTCGCCTTCGCAGCGGACTTCCCCGTTCTGACACCCGCCAACATCTTCATCGCCGACGATCGCATCGAGGTCGCGCAGGGCCGGGGGTCGGACTATTCCGCCGTCGGCTATCTTCAGGTCCGGGTTCCCTTCGCGATGTGCGAGGGAACAGGACACCGGCGGGAGGATGGCTGCTTCAAGGGCGGCACTGCGTTTCTGGTCGGCGCGCGGCACATCCTCACCAGTGCCCACCTCGCGTTCGCCGCCGACCTTCGGGCGCTTGGGCCGCACCACAGGTCGCGCTTCTGGGCGGGGCGGCATGCCGGGGCTCGGGCAACGCCGGTCGCCTGGGGGAACTATAATCCGGCGGAATACCGGGACAGCGAGGACTGGGCCCTGCTCGAGCTCGACCGGCCCCTCGGGCAGCGCTACGGCTGGTTCGAGTTGCAGGCGATCGAGGACCGGACGGCGGCCCGCGACGGCTTCCGGGTGATGAGCCTCGGCTTTCCGGAGGACGTGCAGCGGGGCGGAACCCGACTGATGCTGGACCCGAACTGCCGGATCCTCAGATCGCCGCTGATCTGGAGCGCGTGGCCCACCGACTGCGCGACACGGCGAGGAGCTTCGGGAGGACCGGTGTTCTACCGCGACGGCGGCCGCTTGCACGCGATCGCCGTTCTGACCGGAAGCCGCGGCGAGACCAAAGGCGTGGTGGCGCGCTGGAACGGCGTCCGCACCAACGTCGCGGTCCCGGTCGCGGCCATCCTGCCCCGGATCGCGCACATCGTCGGTCGGAGCCGGCCGGCCCCGCGCCTCTGATCACGCGCGCAGCCAGCGGTCCAGGTTGAGGTGGACGAAGCCGTCGTCGCTGAACTCGGGATAGGTGGCGTAGACACGGTCGATCGCCTCGACCTGCCCCGGGCTCAGGCCTTCTTCGGGATCCAGCAGCCACACGCCTTCCAGCAGGCCCTGGCGGCGCAGCACCTCGTGACAGCCGGCAATGCAGCCCTTGAAGTCATTGGCGACGTCGAAGAAGGCCGCGTTGCAGTCGGTGACCATGCTGTCGAGGGCCAGGACTTCGGCGTCGATCGGGCCCTTCTGGGCGGCGAGCTTGCAGCGTTCCAGGAGCTGCACGGCGGACCGCGTCCATACCGACCAGTGGCCGAGAAGACCGCCGCGGATCCGCAGAGTGACGGCGCTGCCGTCGTCGCGGCGCACCGTGAACGGCGTCACCAGGTCGAGCACGATGTGATCGTCGTTGCCGGTGTACAGGGTGACGCGGCTTTCGGCTCGGGCCTGCGCCACCCCGCGAACCACGTCAAGGGTCCTGTAGCGGTTGAACGGCGCCATCTTGATGGCGACCACGTTCTCGATCCCGGCGAAGCGGCGCCAGAAGCTTTCCGGCAACACCATGCCGCCGACCGAGGCCTGAAGGTAGAAGCCGATCAGGGGAATCTCGCCCGCCACCGCCCGGCAGTGGGCGATCATCTCGTCTTCGGAGGCTCCCTTGACCGCGATCAGGCTCAGCAGGCCGGCATGGTAGCCGAGGGCGCGCGCCAGCTTCGCTTCCTTCACCGCCTGCCGGGTCGGGCCGGCCAGTCCGGCGATCTTGACCAGCGGTCGGGTGGTCCAAGAGTCGGCAGTTTCGGCGGCGGTGCGCAAGACGGGCTCGTAAAGCCCGACTTCGCGGATGGCGAACTGGGTCGCGTGGACGCCGACGGCGATGCCGCCGGCCCCGGCGTCGATGTAATAGCGGATCAGGGCACGCTGGCGCCGCGGATCGAACTTCCGCTTGCCGTCGAGGGCAAGCGGCGAGGCGGGGATCGCGACCCCTGAACGGAGGTGCTCAAGAACGCCACTCGGCCAGTCCGTCCACTGCAGTCCCATGTGCTTGCCTCGATCAGCCAATCTCCGGTCCCCCCGCAACGAAGAGGCGGGCAGGATCCCCGACCCCCTTCATATCGCCTTTCGCCATCCGGAGGAATGGCCGCTGGACTTGGAAGCCGCGACGGACGAGGAGATCGCGAACTGCTTGCTGGCGGTCCGGCACGTCGACGAACACCGCTCCGGGAATCCGGTCCAACGCCTCCTCCAGCGTTTCCACCGCCCAGACGGCGTCGGTGGCGCACAGAGGACCGAGCTGGACGGCGCGCCTTCCGTTGCGGGCGAGCAGGAACCCCCGGCCTTCGGCGACCCGGGCGACCCCGCCCGCCCGCTGCCACAGTCGGCGCAGGATCACGCCGCGGTCCCCGCCGAAGGCCGCGCGGTCGAGCGCTTCCACCGTGGCGGGCAGATCTTCCCGCGGCGGCATCGGTTCGGGCGGCGGGTCGCCCGCCTTTTCCCAGCGCGTCATCGAATAGAGGGCAGTGAACCCGGCGCCGCGGTAGATCTTCTGGCCCTCGGGGGTGGCGTCCAGGCAGGGCACCATGCGCTGCCGCTCCAGCCCCTCGACGGCAGCTCCCAGCAACCGGGTGCCAAGACCGCGCCGGCGCCAATCGCGGCTGACCAGCAGCATGCTGATCCAGCCGAAGCGGTGGCCGAAGGGCACGATGACGCCGGTGGCGACGAGACGGCCATCCGGAGCTTGGTAGCCGAAGCCGCGGCCGGCTTCGAGCATCAGTCCCCAGTCGGCGGCGCTCTGGTTCCAGCCGGCTTCGGTCGAAAGCGCAAGCGCCTCGCCGATGCTGGCCGCGACCAGCGGTACCGGCTGCAGTGGAGGCTCAGAACGTCCCATCGCGGGCCTCGAAATGGGTCGGCTTGCCCAGCGAACCCATCCCGCGGGCGGCCCAGTCGGCCACCCAGTCGATCATGCGCGCCAGCGGCACCCGGGGATAGCCCATCAGAGCTGCGGCGCGGGCGCTGTTGACAAGCCAGCCCGTAGCCGCTTCCTGCCCGGTGAACTGCGGCTTGCGTTCGAAGCGGCGGCCGAACTCCTCGGCCAGCCAGCGCACCGAGATGATCTCGGGCCCGCTGACGTTGAGGGGCGAGGTGGGGGTGGTGACGTGGTGCAGGGCGCGAAGGATCTGGGCGTTGGCGTCGCCCTGCCAGATCACGTTGACGTGGCCGGCCGCAAGGTCGACCGGGGCGCCGGACAGCACCTTGTCGGCGATGTCCCGCAACACTCCGTAGCGCATGTCGATCGCATAGTTGAGACGGATCAGCCGGCCCGGCGTGCCGTGCTTCTTCGAGAAGTGCTGGAAGATCCGCTCGCGCCCGATGCACGAGTTCGCGTACTCGCCGGGTGGGGTCAGCGGCGTGTCCTCGTCTGCCCCCTGGCCGATCACCGGGACGAAGGCGTACACGCAGCCGGTCGAGAAGGCGACGACGCGGGAATCCTTGAACGTGCGCGCCACCAAGGCCGGCACGTAGGCGTTCATCGCCCAGGTCAGCTCCTCGGCACCGCTCGATCCGAACTTGCGGCCGGCCATGAAAACGACGTTGGCTGCCTTCGGCAGGCGGGCCACCGCGTCCTCATCCAGGAGGTCGGCCTCGACGGTCTCGACGCCCCAACCCCTCAACCTCTCCCGGAGCCCGCCTTCCGAGAACCGCGCCACCCCGATCACCCGCTTTCCCGGCGCCGCGTTGCGGGCCAATCGGGCCAAGGTCGGCCCCATCTTGCCGCCGACGCCCAGCACCAGGATGTCGCCTTCCAGCGCCGCAAGGTCTTGGACCAGGGCGTCGGTCGGCTCGGCCATGAAGGCCTCCAGGTGGTCGACGTCGGCGAAACGGTCGGGGAGGGGAGCGTCGGTCATGGCAGCGGGCCCTCATGCGGGGATGCCGGCAGCCGAAGGTGCCGGATCGCTCTGTTATGCCCTCTCCGTCATCGCCGCGAAAGCGGGAATCCGGGACCGCAAGATCTCACGACACCCCGAACCCGGGGATGCGGAAGCGCTCCTCCAGCTTCTTCAGCACGAAGGTGGCGATCGTCACCAGGGCCAGGTAGTAGGCGCCGACGGCCAGGAACACCTCTGTGAAGCGGAACGTGTCGGAGGCGATCTGTTTGGCCATGCCGGTCAACTCCATGACCGTGACCACGTATGCCAGGGACGAGTATTTGATGAGATAGATGATCTCGTTGCCGCACCCCGGCAGGGAACGGCGCACCGCCTGCGGCACCACGATCCACAGCATCGAGCCGAAGCTGGAGAAGCCGAGCGCCTGGGCTGCCAGGTGTTGGCCGCGCCGGGTCGCCAGCAGGCCGCCGCGGATGTACTCCGAATGGTAGGCCCCGTTGCACAGGACGAAGCCCAGTACCGCAGCCTGGTAGGGCTCCAGATAGATGCCGATGTGAGGCAGGCCGAAGTAGAGGATGAACAACTGACAGACCAGGGGAGTGCCCCGGATCGCGGCGGCATAGCCGTTGCCGAGCCGCCGCATCCAGGGACTGCCATAGGTGCGGACAGTGCCGAGGACGATCCCCAGCAGCAGGCCCAAGGTGGCGGACGGGATGATGATCTTGAGGCTCATCACCAGCCCTTCGTTCAGCATCGGCATCACTTCGCCGGTCAGGAAGGGAAGGGTGTCCATGCCGGTCAGCCTGCGGCCTCAAGGCCGGAAAGGTGGCTGCAGAAGAACAGGGTGCGGGTGCCTGAATCCGGCGCCAGCAGCTCGGCCGGGGTCCCCTGTTCGATGACCACGCCGTCCTGCATGAACAGGATCTCGTCGGCCACGGTGCGGGCAAAGCCGACCTGGTGGGTTGCCATCATCATCGTCATGCCGGCCTGAGCCAGCGCCCGGATCACCGCCAGCACCTCGCCGGTGATCTCGGGGTCGAGCGCGCTGGTCGGCTCGTCGAGCAGGATTGCCTTGGGGTCCATGGCAAGCGCGCGGGCGATCGAGACCCGCTGCTTCTGGCCCCCGGACAGCTCGGCCGGATAGTGGCGGATCTTGTCGGCCAGCCCGACCCGCTCGAGTTCGGCCGCCGCCCGCTCGTGCGCCTCGCTGCGCGGCAGACCCTTGACCTTGCGCAGCGCGATCGAGACGTTGTCGAGCGCGTTCAGGTGGTCGAACAGATTGAAATCCTGAAAGATCATGCCGACCTGCTGGCGCAGCGCGTAGAGCGCTTTTTTCGATCGCGTGTCGACCGGCTTCTCCTCGAGGAAGATCTGCCCGGCGTCAGGCGGGATCAGGTGGTTCATGCACTGCAGAAGCGTGCTCTTGCCGCCGCCCGAAGGGCCGATCAGCACCTTGAGCTCGCCCTTGCTCAGGCCGACGCTGACCGAGCGGAGGATCGGCTTGCCCGAGAACGACTTGCAGATGCCTTCGACGCGCAGGACCGTGTTGCCGCCTTTGACCATGCTCTCTCACGCGTTGCCGTAGCCGGGGATGGCGACCTTGCGCTCCAGCCAGCGCAGGCACCTGATGCCGATCCAGGTCAGGATGAAGAACAGCACGCAGGCCACCAGGTAGAGCGGCAGCCGCTGGTAGGTGCGGGTCGCCACGAAGTGGGTGCGGGCCATGATCTCGGTGGTGCCCAGTACGAACGCCAGGGCGGAATCCTTGAGCAGGATCGAATACTCGTTCGACCACCCGGGCAGCGACAGGCGCAGCGCCTGCGGCAGGATGATCGAACGGATGGTCTCGCCGTCGCTCATCCCCAGCGCGCTGGCGGCGCGGAACTGTCCGCGCGACAGCGCCAGCATCGAGCCGCGGAAAATCTGCGACTGGTAGGCCGCGCTGGCCATTCCCAGCACCAGGGTCGAGGCGGCCAGGGCGCTCAGGTTCAGGCCGATGATTTGGAACAGGCCGAAATAGAACAGGAACAGCAGCACCAGGATCGGCACGCCGCGGAAGAACCAGACGTAAAGCCCGACCAAGCGGCGCACCGCCCACGAGCCGTAGACCTGCCCGACCGCCATCGGCACGCCGAGGGCGAGCCCGAACAGCATTGCGCCGACCACGCACGCGACGGTCATTCCTACGCCGCCGAGAAGGTAGGGCACGGCCTCGATGATGATGGTCAGCAGGTCTTCAGACATGACTTGGGGAAACGTGCCCCTCCATAAAACGTCATGCCCGGATCAAGTCCGGGCATGACGTGCGTTTTCACCAACGCTCTACGGATTGTACTTCTTCAGAAGTTCGTTCCAGTAGGCATCCTTGCGCAGCAGCTTGTAGCCTTCGTTGAGCTTCTTGTAGAGATCGGCGTCTTCCTTGCGGACCGCGCAGCCGTAGATGTCGGGGTCGCCGAACGCCCCGACGATGCGGAGCGGCTTCTGCTCGGTCAGCTGCTTGGCCGGCGCATCGTTCATCGCCGCCACCTCGATGCGGCCGTTCAGCACGTCCTCGGCCGCCATCGGGGCGCTGTCGTAGACGCGGAACTTGAACTTCCAGTCCTTCGCCTTGCGCTGCTCCTGCAGCCACTTGTATTCCGAGGTGCCCTGCTGGACGCCGACCGTGATGTCCTTCTTGTAGACGTCGTCGGTCGTCAGCTTGCTGTCCTTCTTGGCCACGAACTGGTTGCGGTGCTCCCAGTACGCGTCGGTGAAGTTGACCTTCTGCTTGCGCTCGGCCGTCACCGTCATGCCGGAGCAGATGAAGTCAATCTTCTTGGCCAGCAGGCTGGGGATGATGCCTTCCCATGCGACCGCCTGGTGCTGGACCTCGAAGCCCATCTTCTCGGCGATCCAGTTCACCGCGTCGACGTCGAAGCCGGCCGGCTGGCCGCTCTTGTCGACGTAGGCGAACGGCGGAAACGCCGCATCGATCCCGTTGATCAACGGTTTTGCCGCAGCCGGCATCGCCACCATGCCCGCCACGACCGCGCCCGCAACGAGCGCCAGAAGGTTCCTA
Organism: Rhodospirillales bacterium; assembly: GCA_018432935.1. Classification (GTDB taxonomy): domain Bacteria; phylum Pseudomonadota; class Alphaproteobacteria; order Rhodospirillales; family Shumkoniaceae; genus JAHDSF01. The sequence goes on from JAHDSF010000006.1 coordinate 103,177, forward strand.
CGCACTTCCCCATCTCCCCGTTCAGGTGATTGAACATCGGACCATATCGCCGGACACCTCTGAAATCAAACGTTCACGGTCAGAAGGCTGGTCAGGGGATAGAGGAAGAGCCGCGGAAATTGCGCTGGCTTCGCAGCGTGCCGCGCCTTATATCCGCCGCCATGGCACGGCGGCATATTCCCAAGGTCGGCATCGTCAGCCTCGGCTGTCCCAAGGCGCTGGTGGATTCCGAGCGCATCCTCACCAAGCTGCGCGCCGAAGGCTACGAGATCTCGGGCAGCTATGCCGGGGCCGACGTGGTGATCGTCAACACCTGCGGCTTCCTCGACAGCGCGCGTGACGAATCCCTGGCCGCCATCGGCGAGGCGGTGGCCGAGAACGGACGCGTCATCGTCACCGGCTGCCTGGGCAAGGACGAGGCCGCCATCCGCGGCGCTCACCCCAAGGTGCTGGCGGTGACGGGCCCGCAGCAGTACGAGGCGGTGGTGGGCGCGGTGCACCAGGCGGTGCCGCCGCTGCACGACCCCTTCCTCGACCTGGTGCCGCCGCAAGGGATCCGGCTGACCCCGCGCCACTACGCCTACCTGAAGATTTCCGAGGGCTGCAACAACGCGTGCAGCTTCTGCATCATCCCCGCCTTGCGCGGCCGGCTGGCCAGCCGGCCGGCCGGGGACATCCTGCGCGAGGCGGAGCGCCTGGCGGCGGCCGGGGTCAGGGAGCTGTTGGTGATCTCGCAGGACACCAGCGCCTACGGTCTCGATGCGGGCTATGCCGAAAGCGAGTGGCGGGGCGCCCCGGTGCGCGCCCGGATGGCCGACCTCTGTCGCGCCCTGGGGGAACTCGGCGTCTGGGTGCGCCTCCACTACGTCTACCCGTACCCGCACGTCGACGAGATCCTGCCGCTGATGGCCGAGGGCCGGCTGGTGCCCTACCTCGACATCCCGTTCCAGCACGCCAGTCCGCGGGTGCTGAAGGCGATGCGCCGCCCGGCCCACCAGGAGAAGACGCTGGAGCGCATCCGCGCGTGGCGCCGGGTGTGTCCCGACCTCGCCATCCGCTCCACCTTTATCGTCGGTTTCCCCGGCGAGACCGAGGAGGACTTCGAGTTCCTGCTCGACTGGCTCGAGGAGGCCCAGCTCGACCGCGTCGGATGCTTCCGCTACGAGGACGTCCGGGGCGCCGCCTCGAATGCGCTGCCCGACCAGGTCGAGGACGAGGAGAAGCAGGTCCGCTGGGAGCGCCTGATGGAGGTGCAGCAGCGGGTCAGCGAGGCCCGCATGCAGGCTAAGGTCGGCCGTGTGCTGCCGGCGATCGTCGACGAGGTCGACGAGGAGGGCGCGATCGCCCGCTCCCAGGCCGACGCTCCCGAGATCGACGGCAACGTGTTCATCGAGGGTGCGGTCGATCTCGTCCCCGGCGATCTCGTCGCGGTCCGCATCGAGCATGCGGAGGAGTACGACCTGTGGGGCCGGCTGGACCCCTCCGGGACCGAGAGGCCTGCGGATCCCCCCGCTTCCGCGGCGGCGCGGAAGCTGACCTCAGGCGCCTGACGCGACGCGCCTTCTCAGAAGGCGCCAACGATGATGATCGCGAGCAGGACGGCGAGGACGGCCAGCGGCTCAGAGTTCGTCATCACCCAGCGTGGCATGACATCCTCCTTCCCGGACCGGAGCCGGTCCAAGACATATTCTACCACGATACTCGGGATTGCGGTAGCCGACCGAACGGGTGGCGCTGAAACGGTGGCGGCGCGGCCCCACGTTAGGACGAGTGGCGCGTGGAGGGAGCATGAGCAGGATCAGGCAGGCCCGTGCCGGCGACGCGCAGTCGATCGCCCTCGTCGAACTCGAGACGTGGCGGGCGACCTACGCCGGGATTCTCGCCGACGACGTGCTGCTGACCATGTCGGTTGAGCGGCTGGCCCGGCGATGGAGTCATCACATTCGGGGCGCGCCGGGCTCGGTGCTGGTATACGAGGAAGAGAGGAAGAGGCTGCTCGGCTTCGGCCATTGCGGCCGCCAGCGCGACGGGACGCTGGGCTACGAGGGCGAGATCTACATGCTCTACGTCCTGCCCGATGCCCAGGGGATGGACATCGGTCGCAAGCTGCTTCTGGCGCTGTTCGAGCGGCTGGTGCAGCAGCGCCTGCGGTCGGCCCTGGTGTGGGTCGTGCGCGCGAATCCGTCCCGTTTCTTCTATGAGAGGATGGGCGGCAGGCTGGTGCTGCAACGGCAGATCCCCGTCGGCGGCCAGCCGGTCGAGGCGGTCGGCTACGGTTGGGCCGACCTGCCCGCCCTCCTCGCCGGCGAGGAGCGGAGCCGCCCCGCCGACGACACCTGATACTCAGACCAGCACCAGGCGCAGCAGAAATCCCACAGCTGCGACGGTAGCGACGCCCAACGCCCACAGGCCGACGAACCACAACAGCCGCATCATTGGCTCGCGCATCAGTGGTAGCCTTCCCCTTCGCGCACCTTGCCCCGGAACACCCAGTAGGCATAGCCGGTGTAGATGAGGATGATCGGCAGCAGGATGAGGCCGCCGATCAGCAGGAACAGCAGGCTTTCCGGCGGCGCGGCGGCGTCCCAGATCGTCACCGAGCGCGGCACCACGTACGGGAACAGGCTGATGCCGAGGCCCAGGTAGGACAGCACGAACAGCCCCAGCGCCAGGGGCAAGGGCCAGGTCTCGTTGCGGTTCTGCGCCGCCGTGAACAGGCCGACGCCGCAGGCGGCGACCAGCATCGGCACCGGGGCGAGGAACAGCATGTTCGGCCACGAGAACCAGCGATGCGCGATTGCGGTGTCGATCAGCGGGGTCCACAGGCTGACCCCCAGGATGAACAGCAGCACCACCGCGGTAAGCGGGGTGACGGCGCGGAACATCCGTTCCTGCAGCTCGCCCTCCGTCTTCAGCACCAGCCAGCCGGCGCCGAGCAGGGCATAGCCGGCGACCAGTGCGGCGCCGGTGAACAGGCTGAAAGCGCTGAGCCAGTCGAACCAGCCGCCGGCATACTGCCGCCCCTCGACCGCGATGCCCTGGACGAAGGCGCCGAGCACCACGCCCTGGGCGAAGGTGGCGACGATCGAGCCGACCGCGAAGGCGACGTCCCACCAGATCTTGCCGCGCCGGGTGCGGAAGCGGAACTCGAAGGCGACGCCCCGGAAGATCAGGCCCAGCAGCATGGCGATGATGGGCGCATACAGGGCCGGCATCAGGATCGAGAAGGCGAGTGGGAAGGCGGCCATCAGCCCGCCGCCCCCCAGCACCAGCCAGGTCTCGTTGCCGTCCCAGACCGGCGCCACCGCGTTGACCATGGTGTCGCGGTCGGCCTCCTTCCGCATGAACGGGAACAGGACGCCAATGCCGAGGTCGAAGCCGTCGAGGGCAACGTAGGCGAGCACCCCGAAAGCGATGATCGCGGCCCAGATGATGGCGATGTCGATCATGGCTCCATCCTCCCGCTTTCGTCGACGGCGACGTTGACCGCCTTGCGCCCGGCGGCGCGGGTCGGCCGTCCCGACGCCATCGCCTCGTCGCCGGGTATCGGCATCCGGCCCATCAGGCGCACGATGTAGAAGAAGCCGGCCCCGAAGACGATGAAATAGACGACGATGAAGGCGAGCAGCGAGGTGCCGACTGCGGGGGCGGCGACCGGAGAGGCGGAGTCGGCGGTCCGCAGCAGGCCCTGAACGGTCCATGGCTGGCGCCCGACCTCGGTGACGATCCAGCCCGCCAGCACGGCGACGAAGCCGCTCGGGCCCATCAGCAGCGAGACCTGGTGGAACCAGCGCACCACGTAGAGGCGGCGGCGGTAGCGCAGGACCAGGCTGGCGATGCCGACCGCCAGCATGAGCAGCCCGATCCCCACCATGACCCGGAAGCTCCAGAAGACCAGCGGCGCGTAGGGGCGGTCCTCGGGTGGCCATTCCTTGAGGCCGCGCACCCGGCCGTCCACGGAATGGGTCAGGATCAGGCTGCCGGCGTAGGGGATCGAGATCTCGTACTTGGTCCTCTCCTCGGCCATGTCGGGCATGCCGAACAGGATCAGCGGCGCGCCCTCGCGGGTCTCGAAGTGGCCCTCGATGGCGGCGACCTTGGCCGGCTGGTGCTCGAAGCTGTTCACGCCATGGAGATCGCCGGCGACGATCTGCAGCGGCGTCACCAGTGCCGCCATCCACATCGCCATCGAAAACATGATGCGCGACATCTCGTTGCGGTTGTCGCGCAGCAGATGGTAGGCACCGACCGCCGCGACCACGAACGCGGTGGTCAGGTAGGCGGCTATCACCATGTGGACGAACCGGTAGGGGAAGGACGGGTTGAAGATCACCGCCAGCCAGTCGACCGGTACGAACTGGCCGACGTCGTTGATGGCATGGCCGGCCGGTGTCTGCATCCAGCTGTTGGCGGACAGGATCCAGAAGGCGGAAAGGGCGGTGCCAATAGCCACCATCAGGGTGGCGACGAAATGCAGGCCCTTGCCGACCCGCTCCATGCCGAACAGCATGATGCCGAGGAACCCCGCCTCGAGGAAGAAGGCGGTCAGCACCTCGTAGCCCATCAGCGGCCCCAGGACGGGTCCGGCCTTGTCGGAAAACACGCTCCAGTTGGTGCCGAACTGGTAGCTCATCACGATCCCCGACACGACGCCCATCCCGAAGGCGACCGCGAAGATGCGCATCCAGAAGCGGAACAGCTGGAGGAAAACGTCGCGCTTGGTGGTCAGCCACAACCCTTCCAGCACCGCCAGGTAGCTGGCCAAGCCGATCGTGAATGCGGGAAGCACGATGTGGAACGAAATCGTGAAGGCGAACTGGATGCGTGCAAGCATCACGGCGTCGAAGCCGTCGAACATGATTAGCCCCTGTGAGCGTGTGCTTAACACCACGTAGGCGCTCGCGACGCGAGCGCAAGACGTCCCGCTGCGAGCAGGCTGGACCGGGCGCCGCTTTGGCCTTATGAATGGCCGCCATGCAGAGGAAAAGACAGGCAAAAATCATTGCGACCCTGGGCCCCGAGACGGCCGGCGAGGAACGGATCGCCGCGCTGTTCCAGGCCGGGGTCGACGTATTTCGGGTCAACTTCAGCCACGGCACCCAGGCCGAGCACGCGCGCCGGATTGCCGCCATCCGCAGCGTCGAGGCGCGGTTCGGCCAGGTGATCGGCATCATCGCCGATCTGCAGGGGCCGAAGCTTCGCGTCGGCCGCTTCGAAGGCGGCGCGACCCGACTCGAGGCGGGGCAGGAGTTCCGCCTCGACCTGTCGCCGCAGCCGGGGGACGAGCGGCGGGCGCCACTGCCCCATCCTGAGATCTTCCGGGCCCTCTCGCCCGACACCGACCTGCTTCTCGACGACGGCAAGATCCGCCTCCGGGTCGAGGCCTGCGGCGCGGATTTCGCCACCACCCGGGTGGTGACCGGTGGGCCGCTTTCCGACCACAAGGGCGTCAACGTGCCGCGCGCCGTGATGGAGATGTCGGCGCTGACCGAGAAGGACCGCAGCGACCTCGCCTTCGCGCTCGACCAGGGCGTGGACTGGATTGCGCTATCGTTCGTGCAGCGACCCGAGGACGTCGCGGAGGCGCGGGCTCTGGCCGGCGGGCGCGCCGGGATCCTGGCCAAGCTCGAGAAGCCGTCGGCGGTCGATACCCTGGAGCGGATCGTCGAGACCTCGGACGCCATCATGGTGGCGCGCGGCGATCTCGGGGTCGAGGTTCCGGCCGAGGACGTCCCCAGCCTTCAGAAGGCGATCGTGCGCGCCTGCCGGCGGGCCGGGCGTCCGGTGGTCGTGGCGACCCAGATGCTGGATTCGATGGTCAGTGCGCCGATGCCGACCCGCGCCGAGGCCTCCGACGTGGCCACTGCGGTCTATGACGGCGTCGATGCCGTGATGCTCTCGGCCGAGACCGCGGTCGGCAAGTACCCCGTCGAGGCGGTCGAGATGATGAGCCGCATCATCGCCCGGGTCGAGAAGGACCCGTACTACGCGCGCCTGCTGCATGCCGAGCCGCACGAGATCATGCCGACCACGGCGGACGCGATCACCGCTGCCGCCGCCCAGGCCGCCCACACCCTTTCGGCGGCGGCGATCGCCACCCTGACCTCGACCGGCTCGACGACTCTGCGCGCCGCCCGGGAGCGGCCTGGGGCACCGATCCTCGGTCTGACCCCGTACGTCGAGATCGCGCGCCGGCTCGCGCTTGCCTGGGGCGTCCATCCGGTCCAGGTGCGCAGCGTCTCGCGGGTATCCGAGATGGTCGAGGTGGCGACCGAGGTCGCGGTGCGGGAAGGATTCGCGAAGGTCGACGACCGCCTCGTGATGACGGCGGGCGTGCCTTTCGGTACTCCGGGAACCACGAACACGCTGCGCATCACCCGCATCGGCAGCTGACCCCGCAGCCGGGCGCTCCGGGGAAACCGGCTGGAAGACCAGGCCCATGCTTGCAGAGCTGCTTTCGATCGTCACCCCGATCTTCATTGCCGCCGGCATCGGCTTCGCCTGGGCCAGGCTCGGGCGCCCCTACGATGCCGAGCTGGTGACCTCGCTCGCCTACTGGATCGGCACCCCTTGCCTCGTCTTCTCGATCTTGTCAGGGGTCAGGATCGAGCCCGAGGCGGTGGCGTCGATGGCCGGCGGCGCGTTGCTGGTGCTCGCCTGCAGCGCGGTGCTGGCGCTCGCCACGCTCACGCTCTTTCGGCAGTCGGTGCGCGCCTTCCTGCCGTCGATGGTGTTCGGCAATTCCGGCAACATGGGCCTGCCGCTCAGCCTGCTGGCCTTCGGCGAGACCGGGCTTGCGTTCGCCATCACCTACTTCGCCATCGCCTCGGTGCTGAACCATACGGTCGGGGCGGCGGTGGCGGCCGGCGCGGTGCGGCTGCGCCATGTTCTCCAGGTGCCGATGCTGTATGCGGCGGCGCTCGCCCTGATCTTCGTTTTCACCGGCACCAGGCCGCCCGAATGGCTGGCCAACACGACCCGGATGCTGGGGGGCATGGTGATTCCGCTTCTGCTCATCACCCTCGGCATCTCGCTCGCCCGGCTGCGGGTGGCGGGACTCAAGCGAAGCCTTCTGCTGTCGCTGCTGCGCTTTGCGATCGGCATCGGCATCGGGCTCGGCGTCGCCGAACTGCTTGGGATGTCGGGAATCGCCCGCGGCGTCATCATCCTGCAGTCCTCGATGCCGGTGGCGGTGTTCAACTTCCTGTTCGCCAAACGTTTCGGCAATGCAGCCGAGAATGTCGCCGGACTTGTGGTGATCTCGACGCTGCTGGGGTTCGCGCTGTTGCCGGCGCTGATGTGGTTCTTCCTGCGCCAGGCCGGCCTGTAAGCCCTCCAGACGGGAACGCCCCCGGCATGGCCGGGGGCGTTCGTCGTGTGCGATGCCGGTCCGCGTCAGGAGACGGTCGGCGGCATCATGCCGTGGTGGAACAGCCAGGCGACGAAGTACGCGATCGGCGCGATCACGAACACCAGGCCGATGGCATACAGGAGCGCCAGGCGGCCGAGGCCACGCAGTTTGCTGAAGTCGGTGATGCAGCCCATGGCGACGAAGCACATCATGAACAGCATGTTCCGCATCGGGCCGCTGACCACCTTCCAGCCGGCCATCGCGGGCTTCACCAGGTCGGGCACGATGGCGCCGAACGCCATGATGAAGAACCAGCAGAACAGGTAGCCGATGACGAACTTCGGGAACCGGAACCACACCTCGGAGACCGGGACGTGGCTCTGGCCGGGCTGACGCTCGACCTTGTAGACCCAGATCAGGGCCAGGATGAACGCCCACACGCCGATGAAGATGTCGATCCAGATCTTGGTCATGATCGACGCGGCGAGAATCGAGCCTTCCACCCAGTTCTGACCATGCGGAAGCGCCCGCATCATCGAGTCGAGCACCGCGCCGGCGGCAGCGTCGGCGCCGTCGGTCTTCACGGTCATGCCCATGGCGGCGCCGTTGACGACCGGGTCATGCGGCGCAACCCAGGTGTAGAAGCCGGGCAGAACGACAAGCTCGACCATCGCGTAGATGATGATCAGGATCGAGATCATCGCGGGAATGATCGGCTTGGCGCGGATGGCGCCGGCGGTCGCGATGGCGGCCGAGACGCCGCAGATCGAGATGCCGGAGCACAGCACGGCCGCCCACTGCCGCGGCAGGCTGAACCACCTGCGCGCGATCACGTAGATGATCGGCCAGAACAGGAGATAGGCGACGAAGGTGGCGCACGCGCCGGCGATCGCGATGTCCAAGGCGTAGCCGGCAGCGTTCAGCGACATTTCGCCGATCTTGATGCCGAGGTAGACGATCGCGGTCTTGATGAACCACTCGGGCTTGGCTGCGTCCTTCAGGAACTCGGCAAGCGGCTTGATGAAGTTGCCGATGATCAGGCCGAAGACCAGGCACAGGATGTAAGAAGCCTCGCCGAGCTGCAGGCCCCAGGTGATCCCGTACTTCTTCCACGCGCTGGCCGGCGCGCCGATCACCGCCGCCTCGCCGACGACCCACGAGAACACCGCGATGCCCCAGATGACCGTGAAGCCGATGAGGAACTTCACGACGTTCTGGCCCATAAAGCTGGCCCCGACGCCGAACAGCACGCCCCACACCACATAGGTCGCGAAGAGCGAGCCCCATGGTCCGAGGCCGGCGTAGGCCTTACCCGACGGCACGATGCCCTTGCTGATGTCGGACCACATCGACACCTTCATCTGCCAGCCGACGGCATCGATGCCCGATACCGAGAGAAGACCCAGGGTGAACATGAAAAGGCCCAGCCATACGGCCCACCAGTCCTCCTGAGTCGTCATCCCGGAATACCATTTCCGGTTCACGCCATTCATTTTTCTGTATCCCCTGTCAGAAATGCTTGGACCCTTTGGGGGCGCCGCGCCGATCAGACCTCGACATCCACGCAACGGTTGAAGTAATGGGGAGCATATTGCCGTGTCCATTCCGGCAGCGTCGTCATGTCAAACCCCATGAAGACACGCAGACGCGTGCCGGCCGAATAGCCGGCACGGCGAAGAGCGCCCGCCAGATCTGCGTCGAGCTCGGGCAGGCTGCGGCCGCTTGCCGAAATATCGCCGTTGGCGGCGATCCATCTCAGTCCGTCGTGGCTGACTTTAAGGTCGAGGTCGGATTTCATGGCGCGACGACCTTACGCCCGTGCGGTGACCGCACGGGATCAGGGCAACAAGAAGAGATTCACGAGCGTTCCCAGGACCACAAGGCCGGCAATGCCGAGCCCGATGCTCCAGGAGACAAGCTGTGTCTCGAAAGGCTCCCACGGCTCGGGGGCGTCGATCTCGGAATCGATCGTAGCAACCTCCTGAGCCGTGGAAACGGTGTTGACTTGAGCTGCCTGAACCATGGATGCCCTCCCACGATGAATGCGTTTTCATTCATAGCTGGAAAGCGTGCTCATTTCAAGAAAGTTGCTAAATTTGACTACAGACTTCAAGTATTCGGAAGTCCTGAGTGGCGGGCAGCGGAAGGCGCGATTCCCCAGTTGGTTAATAGTGCGAGAAAAGAGACGTGATTTCATCGTGATCAGCCGGTATAACATGCCGCGGCAAGGCAACGGTGGAGCGGCTGATGAAGGTGTTGGTGACGGGGGCGGCAGGGTTCATTGGCTATCACACGGCTGCGACGTTGCTGGCGCGAGGCGACGAGGTCGTCGGCATCGACGACCTGAACGCCTACTACGAGGTCTCGCTCAAGGAGGCTCGCCTGGCGCGGCTGCGCGAGCATCCCGGCTTTACGTTCGAGCGCATGGACGTTGCCGATGCCGAGGCGGTTGCGGCCATGCTCGCACGGCACCGCGACGTCGTCCGCATCGTTCATCTGGCGGCCCAGGCCGGCGTCCGCTACTCGCTGGTCAACCCGTTCAGCTATGCCCGCGCCAACGTCGGCGGCGTTCTGGCGCTGCTGGAAGCGGCGCGTCGTCTGCCGGCGCTCGAACACTTCGTGTTCGCCTCCTCGTCGTCGGTCTACGGGCTGAACACCACGGTGCCGTTCTCGGTCGGCGACCGCACCGACGCCCCGGCGTCGTTCTACGCCGCGACCAAGAAGGCCACCGAGGGTACCGCCCACGTCTATGCCCACCTGTACGGGGTGCCGACCTCCGGTCTGCGCTTCTTCACCGTCTACGGCCCGTGGGGCCGGCCCGACATGGCGGCTTTCCTGTTCACCCGCAAGATCCTGGCGGGGGAGCCGATTCCGGTCTTCAACCACGGCGAGATGCGGCGCGACTTCACCTACATCGACGACATCGTCGCCGGCGTCATCGGCTGCCTCGATGCGGTGCCGTTCGACGCTGCTCTGGTGCCGCCCTTCCGGATCTACAACTTGGGCAACAACCGGACCGAAAGGCTGCTCGACTTCATCGCCGTTCTCGAACAGGCCCTGGGGCGCAAGGCGAACCTCGACTTCAAGCCGATGCAGCCCGGCGACATCCAGGAGACCTACGCCGACATCCGCGAGAGCAAGCGCGATTTCGGCTTCGAGCCCAGGACGACGATCGGCGAGGGCATCCCGCGGTTCGTCGCCTGGTACAAGGAGTTCTACGGCGTCTGAACCCCGTTCAGGACGCGTACAAGCCCTCCAGCCTGTCCTTGTAGACCGCGATCACGGCATTGCGGCGCACCTTCGAGGTCGGCGTCAGCTGGCTGTTCTCGATCGAGAACGGGGCATCGGCGATGACGAACCGGCGCACCTTCTCGATGTTCGACAGCGAGGCGTTGATGCGTCCCATCACCTCGGCGAGGGCCTTGCGCAGCTCCGGATCGTCCCTCAGAACGGCCAAGTCGGCGGGTTTGCCGCGCTCGGCGGCCCACGCCTGCAGCCAGGCAGGGTCGGGCACCAGCAGGCCCACCAGGTGGGGCCGGCGGTCGCCGTAGACCATCGCCTGCAGGATCTCGGGCGCCAGGGTGAGAATGCCCTCGACCCGCTGCGGCGAGATGTTGTCGCCGCCCGAGTTGACGATGATGTCCTTCTTGCGGTCGGTGATCTGAAGGTGTCCGTCGGCATCGATAAGCCCGACGTCGCCGGTGTGCAGCCAGCCGTCGATCACCGTGGCCGCCGTCCGCTCGGGATCCTGCCAATAGCCCTTCATGACCAGCTCGCCGCGGACCAGGACCTCGCCGTCGCCGGCGATCACGATGTCGGTGTGCGGTACCGGCAGCCCCACCGTATGATGCTTGACGCCGCGTGGTCGGTTGACGCTGATCAGGGGACCCGACTCGGTCTGCCCGTAGCCCTGCAGGATCTGCAGCCCCAGCTTCTCGAAGAAGGCGCCGACGTCGGGGTTGAGTGGAGCGCCGCCTGCGATCATTGCCTTGGTGCGGCCGCCGAAAAGGGCGGCTGCCTTGGCCCTGGTAGCGACATCGAACACCATCTCTCCCCGCTCCCTGCGGACGTCGCGCAGGATGCGCTCGCGCATCATCTCGTAGAGGCGCGGCACCGAGATGAGCATGGTCGGGCGCGCTTCCGGCAGGTTGGCAACCAGGTTCTGCACGCCGTCGACGTAGTAGATCTGGGCGCCGATGAAGACCGGGAAGAACTGACCCAGCGTGTGCTCATACGAGTGCGACAGCGGCAGGAACGACAGGAACACCTCGTTCTCCAGGCCGAGCTCCTGCAGGTTTTCGAAGAAGCCCTCGCAGTTGTGCAGCATGGCGCCATGATGGAGCATCACGCCCTTGGGCTTCCCGCCGGTGCCCGAGGTGTAGATGATGCAGGCCACCTGGTCGCGTTTCCATTCGACCGAGCCGGCGTTGCTCGTCCCGCTCTCCAGCACGTCGTTCCACCGCAGCAGGGGCCCCGCGTAGCCCTTGCGATCCTCCGTCTCCTCGATGCCGATCACGAACTGCAGATCGGAGGCACGGGCGGCCGCCGGCAGCAGGCTGCCGAGGAAGCGACGCGACGACACGATCGCTCCCTTGGCGCCGCTGTTGGTCAGGATGTGGTGGTGGTCGTCGGCCGTGTTGGTGATGTACGCCGGGGTCGTGATCGCGCCCAGGCTCATGATGGCCATGTCGGAGATCAGCCATTCCGGCCGGTTCTCGGACACCACCACCACCCGGTCGCCGGCGACGATTCCACGCGCTGCCAGCCCCCCCGCCAGTTCCCTCACCTGACGCGCCGTGTCGCGCCAGCTCAGCGGACGGTAGGCTCCGTCGCGCTTGTGCCACAGGAACGGCGCATCGCCCAGCCGTTGGGCCTGGGCAAAGAACATGCTGACAAGATTGTTCCAGCGGACGGACTTCATGATCTCTCTTCCTGGCGGGGTGATGGTGGGGGGGGGAGGTGGACGCGGAGGCCTTCGAAGCAGACGGCGAGAAACGGAAGAGCTTCAGTTATAGAGATCTTCCAGGATTTTGCCATAGACGGCGCATACGGCATGGCGCCTGACCTTGAGGGTCGGGGTCATCTGGCCGTTCTCGATGGTGAACGGCTCGGCGGCGACGGCGAAGCGGCGCACCCTCTCGATGCTGGAGAGGTTGCGGTTGACGCGCTGGATCACGTCGTACAGGACCTTGTGCAGATCGGGATCGTCGCGAAGCTCGGGCAGCGCGGTCCCCGACTTGCCGTTGGCGGCGGCCCAGGAAGCCAGCCAGGCGGCATCCGGCACAAGCAGCCCGACCAGGTGCGGTCTCCGGTCGCCCATCACCATCGCCTGCGCGATCTCCGGCTCCAGCGACAGCATGCCTTCGACCCGCTGCGGCGAGATGTTGTCGCCGCCCGAGTTGACGATGATGTCCTTCTTGCGGTCGGTGATCTGCAGGTGTCCGTCGCCATCGATCACGCCGACGTCGCCGGTGTGCAGCCAGCCGTCGATGATCGTACGCTCGGTCAGCGCGGGGTCCTGCCAATAGCCCTTCATGACCAGCTCGCCGCGAACCAGGATCTCGCCGTCCTCGGCGATCCTGACCTCGGTGTTCCGGATCGGCGGTCCGACGGTATGGAGCTTCGGCCTGCTCGGCGGGTTGACGCTGACGACCGGGCCCGATTCGGTCTGGCCGTAGCCCTGCAGGATGCGCAGGCCGAGGGCCTGGAAGAACAGCCCGACCTCGGGATTGAGGGGCCCCCCGCCCGAAACCATGGCCTTGAGCCGCCCGCCGAACCGCGCCATCGCCTTGCGTCGCACCAGCAGCGTCAGCAGGGGGTCGGCGGCGCGCTCCCACAAGGCGAGGGACTTGGGGTCCCGATAGCGCCTCTCGCCGATGGAGACCGTCTTCTTGAACAGCTTCTCGGAGAGGCCGCCCTTCTTCTCGATGCCGCGCAGGATGCGGCCGCGCAGGGTGTCGTAGAGCCGCGGCACCGAGACCATGATCGTCGGCCGTGCCTCGATCAGGTTCGCCGCCAGGGTCTCGACCCCCTCGGCGTAGTAGATCTGGGCCCCGATCGCGATCGGAAAGAACTGGCCCGCGGTATGCTCGTAGGAGTGGGAGAGGGGCAGGAACGACAGAAAAACCTCGTGCTCCAGCCCGATCTCGAGCAGCGCTTCCGTGGCGCCGGCGCAGTTGTGGAGAAGGGCGCCGTGCGACAGCATCACGCCCTTGGGCGCCCCGCCCGTGCCCGAGGTGTAGATGATGCAGGCGACGTCGTCGCGCTTCCATCGCGCCTTGGGCCAGGGGGCGCTGCCGCCGGTCGCGATCAGGTCGTCCCAGCGGTGGACCGCGACGCCGAGGTCCTGCTGCAGGGCCGGGTCCTCGATGGCGACCACAAACGACAGGCTCGGCGCCTTGTGGGCGGCCGGCAGGAACCTGGTCGCCAGCCGCCTGGTCGAGACGATCGCCCCCTTGGCGGCGCTGTTCTCGAGGATGTGGACATGGTCGGCGATCGTGTTGGTGGTATACGCGGGTGCGGTGATGCCGCCGCAGGCCATGATCGCGATGTCTGCAATCAGCCACTCGGGGCGGTTCTCGGACACGATCACCACCCGATCGCCGCGCGCGACGCCGAGCTTCTTGAGGGAACTGGCAAGGGCAGCGGCCCGGTCGGCCGCCTCGCGCCACGACAAGGGTCGATAGCTTCCCTGCGACTTGCTCCACAGGAACGGAGTCTCGCCCAGCCGCTCCGCCTGCTCGAAGAACATCGCCACAAGGTTGGGCCAGCGATCGCACGACATGAGGACTGTCTCCGCCGGTCGTCTCGAGACGTTTTTCAAGAGAGCCCGCAAGCCCGAGGGCGCGCCATCATGATCGTTGTCCCCGGCGAATTCCAGCCCTATATGCCGGGTGCACAAAGGAGTATCGCCATGACAGGTACGGCCGCGGACGTCGTCCGCGAGGACACCGGGAACGTTCTCCCGGAGTGGTCGCTTTCGGATCTTTACGACTCGCCGCACTCACCCCTCATCGAGAACGATCTCAACACCGCCGCCGATCGGGCGCGCAGCTTCGCCGTCACGTGCCAGGGCAAGCTCGCCGGCCTGGCCGGGACCGAGCTCGGCGCCGCGATCGCCGAGTACGAGCGCATCGAGGAGATCATCGGCCGTATCATGAGCTATGCCCAGCTCCGCTATGCGGCCGACGTTTCGAACGAGGAGGCGGGGCGGTTCCTGCAGACCATGCAGGAGCGGGTTACCGGGATCACCACCGGGCTGCTGTTCTTCACCCTCGAGCTGAACCGCGTCGAGGATGACGTGCTGAACGGGCAGCTCAGCTCGCCGCAGGCGGCCCGCTATGAACCCTGGATCCGGGATGTCCGCCTGTTCCGCGCGTATCAGCTGTCCGAGGAACTCGAGAAGCTGCTTCACGAGAAGCGGGTGTCCGGAAGGGCGGCCTGGGTCCGTCTGTTCGACGAGACGATGGCGGCGCTGCGGTTTGAGATCGGTGGCCAGACGCTGAACCTGTCGGAGGTGCTCAACCGGCTGTCCGACCGCGACCGGGACGTGCGGCGTGACGCTGCCAAGGCGCTGGGCCGGACCCTGCAGTCGAACGTACGCCTGTTTGCGTTGGTGACCAATACGCTGGCCAAGGACAAGCAGATCGAGGACACGTGGCGCAAATACCCGTCGCCGCTGACCTCGCGCAACCTCTCGAACCAGGTCGAGGACGAGGTCGTCGAAGCCCTGGTGTCGGCGGTCCAGGAGTCCTATCCCCGTCTCAGCCACCGCTATTACGGCTTGAAGGCAAAGTGGTTCGGTGTGGAGGCCCTCGACTACTGGGATCGCAACGCCCCGTTGCCCGATGCCGACGAGCGCAGCTTCACCTGGAACCAGGCCCGCGACGTCGTGCTGGGGGCCTATCACGCCTTCTCGCCCGATGCGGCGAAGGTCGCCAGGCGGTTCTTCGACGGCGGCTGGATCGACGCCGTGCTGCGCTCAGGAAAGCAGTCGGGGGCCTTCGCCCATCCCACGGTGCCGGCGGTGCATCCGTACATCCTGCTGAACTTCCATGGCAAGGCGCGCGATGTGATGACGCTCGCCCACGAGCTCGGCCACGGCATTCACCAGTGCCTGGCGGCGCAGCAGGGGCCGCTTCTCTCCGACACCCCCTTGACCCTGGCCGAGACGGCGTCGGTGTTCGGAGAGATGCTGACCTTCCGCTCGCTGCTGGATGCCGAGCAGGATGCGAAGCGGCGCCGCTCGATGCTGGCCGCCAAAGTCGAGGACATGCTGAACACCGTGGTGCGCCAGATCGCCTTCCATCAGTTCGAGTGGCGGGTGCATTCCGAGCGGCGCGAGGGCGAGCTGAGCTCGGAGCGCCTGGCCGAGATCTGGATGGAGATCCAGAGCCAGAGCCTCGGCCCGGCGATCCGTTTCGATGATGACTACAGGGTGTACTGGGCGTACATTCCACACTTCATTCACAGCCCGTTCTATGTCTACGCCTATGCGTTCGGGGATTGTCTGGTGAACTCGCTCTATGCAGTGTTCCGCGACGGCCATCCGGATTTCCAGAGCAAGTACCTGGAGATGCTGCGGGCGGGCGGCACCCAGCGGCACAAACAGCTGCTGGCGCCGTTCGGCCTCGACGCCACCGATCCCGGGTTCTGGCACCGCGGGCTTGCGGTTGTGGGCGGGCTGATCGACGAGCTCGAGGCCCTCGAGTAGCATGGCGGCCTCCGAGCGCGACCGCGAGGGCAGCTCCATGTTCGGCCGCTTCCGGCGGGCCGCACGGGTCGGCGCGACGGTCGGAGGCCAGGCGGTGAAGCTGGCCGGGGGACGAGTGCTCGGCCTCGATCGCGGCAGCCACGCGGCCGAGCTGCGCGGCGCTCTGGGCGGGCTCAAAGGCCCGCTGATGAAGGTGGCGCAGATCCTGTCCACGGTGCCCGATCTGCTGCCGGAAGAGTACGCGCGCGAGTTCATCCAGCTGCAGGCGAACGCGCCGGCGATGGGGCCGGCGTTCGTGCGCCGCCGCATGCAGAGCGAGCTCGGCCCCGACTGGCGGGCGCGCTTTGCGGCGTTTCCCGAACTCGCCGCGGCGGCGGCGTCGCTGGGCCAGGTGCACAAGGCGTTGGCCCACGATGGCACCCCGCTCGCCTGCAAGCTCCAGTACCCGAGCATGCGCGACGTCGTCGAGTCCGATCTCGCGCAGCTCCGGGTCGCGCTGGCACTCTACCGCCGCTACGATCGCACCATCGATACCAGCAAGATTCTCGAGGAACTGGGGGACCGGCTGCGCGAGGAACTGGACTACGAGCGCGAAGCCAGGCATGCGTGCCTGTTCCGGCTGATGCTGGAGCGCGAGGACCATGTCCACGTCCCCGAGGTGTGGAGCGAGCTCAGCACCAGGCGGCTGCTGACGATGACATGGGTCGACGGGGCACCGCTGCTGTCGGTCAAGACGGCTTCGCTCGAAGTCCGCAACGCCGTCGCCAACGCCATGTTCCGCGCCTGGTACGTGCCGTTCTACGAGTACGGCGTGATTCACGGCGATCCCCATCTCGGCAACTACTCGGTGCGGCCCGACGCCGGCATCAACCTGCTCGATTTCGGCTGCATCCGCGTCTTTCCGCCGCCGTTCGTGCGCGGGGTGATCGACCTTTACCGGGCGCTGGTGGAAGACGACGAGGATCTGGCGGTGAGCGCTTACGAGACCTGGGGGTTCAGCATTCGCGACCGCCGTACCATCGACGTCCTCAACCGCTGGGCCCGCTACCTGTATGGACCGCTGATGGAGGACCGGGTCCGCACCATCCAGGGCGAGCAGTCGACGACCTACGGCGCTTCCGTCGCCAGCCAGGTCCACCGAGAGCTGCGCGAGATCGGCGGCATCACGCCGCCCCGCGAGTTCGTGCTGATGGACCGCGCGGCGATCGGGCTCGGCTCGGTCTTCATGCACCTGCAGGCCGAGCTGAACTGGCACGAGATCTTTCACGGCCTCATCGAGGACTTTGACGAGGCGGCGCTCGTGGAGCGCCAGGCGGCGGCCTTGCGGAGCTGCGGCTTGGCCGGTGAACAGCAGGGGAGGGAATCATGATCGTGACGACGACGGGGAACGTGGAAGGGCGGCCGGTCGTTCAGTATCTCGGGATCGTCACCGGCGAGGCGATCGTCGGCACCAACGTTTTCCGCGACATGTTCGCGGGCCTGCGCGATTTCGTCGGCGGCCGCTCGGGGTCGTACGAGAAGGAGATCCGCAACGCCAAGAACGGCGCCCTCGAGGACATGATCGAGCAGGCGGAGGACCTGAAGGCCGACGCCGTCATCGGCGTCGACCTTGATTACGAAGTGATCGGCGGCGACAAGAAGACGCTGCTGATGGCGATCGCCAGCGGCACCGCGGTGAAACTGGGCTGACGCAACAGGCCCGGAGAAAGAGGACAACGCCTCTCCCTTCAGGAGAAGGCCAGGGGAAATCAAGGTGCTGTCGATCGCGTGCAGGGTGCGCCGAAGCCGGTTGCGCTTGTCACGACGGTTGTGTACGAGCATAAATGCGGATCATTTCCCAACGGGAAAGCGGGGGATTGCCCTAAAATGAAGATTGCCATACCCAGGGAACGGTCGGCCGGAGAGACGCGGGTCGCCGCCACTCCGGAGGCGGTCAAGAAGTGGGTCGCGCTTGGATTCGAGGTGGTGGTCGAGAAGGGCGCGGGCCTTGCGGCCTCCTTTTCGGATGCCGCCTACAAGGACGCGGGGGCGACGATCGCGAAGGACGCCGCCGCGGCGCTGAAGTCGGCGGATGTCGTGCTGAAGGTGCGCGCGCCGCTGACCGAGGCGGAGGACGCCGGAGGGGAGCTGTCGCTGTTCCGCCCCGGAACCGTCCTGGTCGCCCATCTGGCGGCATTGCAGAACCGCGCCGCGATCGAGGCCTACGCGGCGGCCGGAATCACTGCCTTCGCGCTGGAGTTGATGCCGCGGATCTCGCGTGCCCAGTCGATGGACGTGCTGTCGAGCCAGAGCAACCTGGCCGGCTACAAGGCGGTCATCGATGCCGCCGCCGAGTACGGCAGCGCCTTTCCGCTGATGATGACGGCGGCCGGCACCATCGCCCCGGCCAAGGTGTTCGTGATGGGCGCCGGAGTCGCCGGCCTGCAGGCGATCGCCACCGCCAAGCGCCTCGGCGCCGTGGTCACCGGCTACGACGTGCGCCCGGTGACCAAGGAGCAGGTGGAGAGCCTGGGCGGCAAGTTCGTCGTGGTCGACGCCGAGATGACCAAGGACGCCCAGACCGAGGGCGGCTACGCCAAGGAGATGACCGAGGACTACAAGAAGAAGGAGCAGCAGGTCATCGCCGACCACATCGCCAAGCAGGACGTCGTCATCACCACCGCCCTGATCCCCGGCAAGCCGGCCCCGCGGCTCGTCACCGAGGAGATGGTGAAGAGGATGAAGCCCGGCTCGGTGATCGTCGATCTTGCGGTCGAAACCGGCGGCAACTGCGAATGCGCCGAGCCCGGCAAGGTGGTGGTCAAGCACGGGGTCAAGATCGTCGGCCACCTCAACGTGCCTGGCCGTCTGCCGCGCGACGCCAGCAGCCTGTTCGCCCGCAACATCCTCAACTTCCTCACGCCCCACGTCGACAAGGAGAAGAAGGAATTCGCCTTCAAGTGGGACGATGAGACGATCTCGGGGACCCTCGTCACGCGCGACGGCAAGGTCGTGCATCCGCTGCTGGCCCAGGGGAGCTGATCATGGACACGACGCAATTCGCGGACAGCGCGGCCAAGCTCGCCACCGCGGCCAAGAACCTGGCCGATCAGGCGGCGGAGCTGGCCAACCAGGCGACCGCCGTCGCCTCCCAGCAGATGGCGGGCGGTGGCACCGACACCTTCCTGTTCCTGTTCACCGTGTTCGTGCTGGCTTGCTTCATCGGTTTCTATGTGGTGTGGAGCGTGACGCCGGCCCTGCACTCGCCGCTGATGAGCGTTACCAACGCCATCTCGTCGGTGATCGTGGTCGGCGGCCTGATCGCTGCCGGCCCGGCCGGGCTCGGCTTCTCCAAGGTGATGGGCTTCGTGGCGATCATGCTGGCCTCGGTGAACATCTTCGGCGGGTTCATCGTCACCCAGCGCATGCTGTCGATGTTCCAGCGGAAGAAGAAGTAGGGGGGGACCACCATGAGCAGCCAAATCGTAGGGTTCG
Organism: Rhodospirillales bacterium; assembly: GCA_018432935.1. GTDB lineage: Bacteria > Pseudomonadota > Alphaproteobacteria > Rhodospirillales > Shumkoniaceae > JAHDSF01. Next base: position 122,715 of record JAHDSF010000006.1, read on the forward strand.
CCTACCTGGCGGCCGCCGTCTGCTTCATTCTCGCGCTGCGGGGGCTGAGCTCGCCGGCCAGCGCCCGCCAGGGCAACATGTTCGGCATCGCCGGCATGGCGATCGCCGTCGTCACCACCCTTCTTGACCCCAGCGTGGTCAGCTACGGCATGATCATTCTGGCCGTGCTGATCGGCGGCGCGATCGGCACCGTGGTCGCCATGCGCATCAACATGACGGCGCTGCCGCAGCTGGTCGCCGCCTTCCACTCGCTGGTCGGCCTGGCGGCGGTGTTCGTGGCCACCGCGGCCTTCTACAATCCGCAGGCCTACGGCATCGGCACCTTCGGCGACATCCATGCAGGCAGCCTGGTCGAGATGTCGCTCGGCGTCGCCATCGGCGCCATCACCTTCTCGGGCTCGGTGATCGCCTTCGCCAAGCTGCAGGGCGTGATGAGCGGCAACCCGATCGTCTTCAAGGGCCAGCACCAGCTCAATGCGCTCGTGGGGATCCTGATCGTGATCGGGGTCGTCTGGCTGGTGGTCACCGATTCCCAGGCGGCGTTCTGGTTCGTCACCATCCTGGCCTTCGTCATCGGCTTCCTCATCATCATCCCGATCGGCGGCGCCGACATGCCGGTGGTGGTGTCGATGCTGAACTCGTATTCGGGCTGGGCGGCGGCAGGCATCGGCTTCACGCTCTCCAACCCGGCGCTGATCGTCACCGGCGCGCTGGTCGGCTCGTCGGGCGCCATCCTCAGCTACATCATGTGCAAGGGGATGAACCGCTCGATCTTCAACGTGCTGCTGGGCGGCTTCGGCGGCGAGGGCGTGGCCCCCGGCGCTGGCGGCAAGGTGCAGAAGTCGGTGAAGTCGGGCTCGGCCGAGGACGCGGCCTTCATCATGAAGAACGCCTCCAAGGTCATCGTGGTGCCCGGCTACGGCCTCGCGGTCGCCCAGGCCCAGCACGCGCTGCGCGAGATGGCCGACCTCTTGAAGAAGGACGGGGTCGAGGTCAAGTACGCCATCCACCCGGTGGCGGGCCGCATGCCCGGCCACATGAACGTGCTGCTGGCCGAAGCCAACGTGCCCTACGAGGAGGTGTTCGAGCTTGAGGAGATCAACCACGAGTTCGCCACCGCCGACGTCGCCTTCGTGATCGGCGCCAACGACGTCACCAACCCGGCAGCCAAGACCGATCCCGGCTGCGCCATCTACGGGATGCCGATCTTCGACGTCGAGAAGGCCGGCACGACCTTGTTCATCAAGCGCTCGCTGGCGTCGGGCTACGCGGGCCTCGACAACGACCTGTTCTACCGCGACAAGACCATGATGCTGTTCGGCGACGCCAAGAAGATGACCGAAGGCATCGTCCAGGCGCTGCAGTCGTGATTGTTGCTCCCCCTCCGCCCTTTCGGGTGGAGGGGGGAGCCCTCGCCTCACCCTCCCGCCTCGCGAGGGGCGATACGTTGTCCGGCAGCGCGGGCGACGGGTTCCAGCGACGGCATTATCGCGTCGACCACCAGTCGGTGCAGGTCGTCGAAATAGCCCCCCGAGCGTGACGGGCTCTCGCCGTCCGAGATCAGCACCGCGGTCAGCCTCAGGCCCGGCACCACGTACAGCATCTGGCCGCCGTAGCCGCGGGCGTAATAGACCGCTTGCCCGCGCTCCTCGGCGATCGCCCAGCCGTAACCGTAGTCGTGTCCGGTCCACGGCGAGCGCCCCTGCGGCGTCCATGACGCGCGGACCCAGGCCTCGGAGAGCACCCGCTTGCCGTCGATGGTGCCGCCCTGGCGGTACATCTCGCCGAACCGCAAGAGCGCGCGGGGCGACAGCGCCATGTTGTTGCCGCCCAGGTAGACGCCCTCGGGGCCGCGCTGCCAGGCCGGGATCGTGATGTCGAGAGGCTCGGCCAGCCAGTCGCGGGCCAGATCGTACGTGCTCCGGCCGGAGGCCCGGGTCAGCACGGCCGACAGCAGGTGGTAGCTGCCGGTGGAGTACAGCATCGGCCCGCCCGGCTCGGCTACGAACGGCCGGGCGAGGGCGAAACGCACCCAGTCGCGGCTGGTCACCCAGCGCCCGTAATTGGGGCCGGAGGTCGGCTCCAGCCCGGCCTGCATCGCCAGCAGATGGCCGACCGTGATCCGGCGCAGGCGGGGATCGGGATCGGCCGGCATCCAGTTGCCGAGCAGGGGCGCGACCTTCTGCTCGACCCCCTTCAGCACCCCGCGGTCGATGGCGGCGCCGACCAGGGCGGCGATCACCGATTTGCTGACCGACTTGATGTTGACGGGAACGTCCGTGCGCGGGCCGCGAAAAACGCGCTCGACCACGGTCTCTCCCTCGTGGGCAACCAGCAGCGCATGCAGGCGCTCCAGGCGTGATGCGCGGGTGACCGCCTCGTCGAGGGGCGCGGCGGTTGCGGAAAAGGCGGCGAGCAGGACCGCGAGGGCCGGCAGGATCTTGCTGGGCATGCCCTGCAGATGGTTGCGCCGTGCTCGCGGCGCGAGGGCCAGGTTCGTCACGCCGCAGCTACTGCTTGACCTCGCGCCCGGCGCTCGCTATGGCGAGCACGGACAACTCCTCGCCGTCATCAGGAGACATCGTGCGCGCTTCGGTCTACAGGGCGGACGCCCTGCTGTTGCTCACGGCTGCGATCTGGGGGGCCGCGTTCGTCGCCCAGCGCGTCGGCATGGAGCATCTCGGACCGCTGACCTTCAACGGCATCCGCTTCGCTCTCGGGGCGGTGGCGCTCCTGCCGCTGGTGTTGCACAGCGGCCGCCGTCCGCCGCTTTATGCGCAGGACGAGCGCGCGCGCGGCCGATGGTTCCCGCTGTTCGGCGGGCTGCTGGCCGGCCTTTTCGTGTTCGGCGGCGCGACCCTGCAGCAGGTGGGTCTCGTCTACACGACCGCCGGCAAGGCCGGGTTCATCACCGGGCTCTACGTGGTGATCGTGCCGCTGCTGGGTCTGCTCTGGCGGCAGCGGCCCGACGCCGGCACCTGGGGCGGGGCGGTTCTGGCGGCCGGCGGCCTCTATTTCCTCAGCGTCACCGAGGAATTCACGATCGCCTACGGCGACCTGCTGGAGTTTCTCGGCGCCTTCCTGTGGGCGGGTCATGTTCTCATCCTCGGCTGGCTGTCGCCGCGGATGAACCCGATCCGGCTTTCCTGCATCCAGTTCGCGACCTGCTCCGCGCTCAGCTTCTTCGTCGCGGCGTTCACCGAGACGGTGACGATCGAAGGCATCCGCGGCGCCGCGATTCCCATCCTCTACGGCGGCCTGATGTCGGTCGGGGTCGCCTACACCCTCCAGGTGGTGGCCCAGAAGGACGCCCCGCCGGCCCACGCCTCGATCATCCTCAGCCTGGAGGCCCTGTTCGCGGCGCTCACTGGGTGGCTCCTGCTGGGCGAGGTGCTGAGCCCGCGCGCCGCCTTCGGCTGCATCCTGATGATGGCGGGCTTCCTGGCCGCCCAGCTCTGGCCCCTGTGGCGCCGCGGCCGCGGGATTCCGGCCGGCTGACCGTTTTCTTCCCGCGATGCGGACGTGAAACGGCTGCGTTCGGCCCCATCTGATGGAGCATCGGAGGGGAGGCGAAGCATGCTCAGGATCGGCATCATCGGGCTCGGGACGGGGATCAAGCCGCACGCCCTCAGCCTGCGGGAGCTGGCGGATGAGGGCCGGGTCGAGGTGTGCGCCGGCTACTCGCGGACGGCGGCGCGCCGCGATGCCTTCCGCGCCGCCTACGGATTTCCGGTCACCGACGATCTCGAGGCGATCCTCAACGATCCGGCGATCGATGCCGTGTTCGTCGTCACGCCCGCCAACACCCATCTCGAGATCACCCGCCTGGTCGCCGCCGCGGGCAAGCACGTGCTGCTGGAGAAGCCGCTCGAGGTCAGCACCGACAAGGCCGAGCAGGTGGTCCGCGTCTGCCGCGAGGCCGGGGTCAAGCTCGCCATCATGGTGCAGAACCGATTCAAGATCGCCGCGCTGACGCTGCGCGACCTGATCGACGGCGGCGAGATCGGCCGCGTCGTCAAGGCCGGCGCCTACATCCCGCTGTGGCGGCCGCAGGCCGGCTACTACGACCAGCCGGGGCGGGGCACGTTCGCCCAGGACGGCGGCGGCGTGCTGATCACCCAGGGCATCCATACCCTCGACCTGCTGCTCAGCTACATGCCGCCGGTCGCCGAGGTGACGGCCTTCGCCGGCACCACCCCGGTGCACGCCATCGAGGTCGAGGACGTGTGCGGCGCCGCCCTGCGCTTCGCCGATGGGGCGATCGGCGTCGTCGACGCCACCACAGCCTGCTATCCCGGCCTGCCGGAACGTGTCGAACTGGTCGGCGAGCTGGCGACCGCGTTCATCGACGGCGCGCATCTGCGGGTCTGTTTCAAGGATGGTCGCGAGCTGGTCGCCGGCACCGAGGAGGAGGTCGCCGGCGGGGCGGACCCGATGGCGTTCAGCCACAGCTTCCATCGTCGGCGCATCGAGGATTTTCTGGACGCGATCGAGAACGACCGCCGGCCGCGCGCCAGCGGCGAGGACGTGCTGCGGGCCCACCGCCTGATCGATGCCCTGCTCTTGTCTTCGCGCGAGCGGCGGCCGGTCGCCCTGGCTTGAGGAAGGAACGGGGATGAACCGCAGGCAGTTCCTGGGTGGCCTGATGATCGCCGGCCTGTCGGCCCGGGCGGCGCTGGGCCAGGTGGGCGATGCGCCGCTGCAGGCGGCCGAATCATCGTCCAGCCTGTTCGCCTCGCTGCGCGACGGCAAACCGGTGCAGCTTGACGCCGAGCAGCTCGCCCAGCGGGTGTTCGACAGCCCGGCCCCGGCGGGTCCCGCCGGGCGCTGGGAGGCGCGTGCGCCGCTGCCGGTGCCGCGCAGCGAAATGGCCTGGGCGGCGGCCCTCGGCGGCCGCATGCACGTGATCGGGGGCTACGGCGAGGGGGCGGTGGCGCGGCCGTACCATCACGTCTACGACCCCGTCAAGGACCGCTGGCTGAAGGCGGCGCCGCTGCCGCGGGGCGCCAACCACGTCGCAGTGGCGGCCGACGCCGATCGCGTCTACGCCTTCGGCGGCTTCGTCGAGCAGAACCAGCACTCCGACCGCAACGCCTATGCCTACGACCCGGAGAAGGATCGCTGGGCGCCGATCGCCCCGCTGCCGCGGCCGCGCGGTGCCGCCGCCGCGGTGGCGGTCAACGGCAGGATCTACCTTGTCGGCGGCGCTTCGGAGCCGGCCAAGGAGAGGGCGAGCGTCGGCTGGAACGAGGCCTACGACCCCAAGGCCGACCGCTGGACCGCGCTGAAGCCGCTGCCGGGAGCGCGCGACCATGCCGGGATCGTCGCCTACGACGGCAAGGTCCACCTCATCGGCGGCCGCTTCAACACCTTCGAGTACAACACCGGCCTGCACCACGTCTACCTGCCGGACCAGGATACCTGGATCGAGCGGGCGCCGCTGCCGACCCCGCGATCCGGCCACGGGCTGGTCGTCTACCGCGACCGCTTCTTCGCCATGGGCGGCGAGCAGGGGCGGATCGAGGGCGGCCGGCTGACCGAGGGCAAGGTGTTCGGCCAGATGGAAAGCTACGACCCCGAGCGCGACAGCTGGCAGCATCATGCGGCGATGCCGACTCCCCGCCACGCGGTGGCGGCGGCGGCGATCGAGGACTGGATCTACGTGGCGGGCGGCGGCGCCGTTCTCGGCGGCGCCGTGCAGTCCGCCGTCACCGAGGCCTTCACCCTGGCGTGACGGCGAAGCGTCAGCGCGGGGCAGCCCCGGCGGGCCGGCAGCAGGTCTCGCGCACGGCGAACGCGGCGACCACGCCCGCCGCTCCGGCGACGATCAACGGCACCATCGCCCAGCGGTAGGCTTCGAGGGTGTAAACCCGGGCGCCGGCGACCATCGCGCCTTCGACCCACAGCAGATCGAGGATCCAGCCGACCAGGTACTGGAGGACGGCGCTGGTGCCCATGGTGATCAGGTTGACGAAGCCGACGCAGGTGCCCGTGAGGTCGGGATCGTTCTGCTCCTTGATGGTGGCATAGTGGACCGAAGAGCAGCCGGTCGTCACGCCGACCAGGAACAGGAGCAAGTAGACGACCGCCAACGGCAGCCCGGGAACGTAGACGAGCGCGGCGAACAGGGCCAGGGTCCCCGCCACGCAGGTCAGGATGACCGGCTTGCGCAATCCCAGGCGATCCGAGCACCAGCCGTTGAGGGGCGCGCCGATGACGTGTCCGATCAGCATGATCGAGGCGGTGAAGGCCGCCTCGGGCCGCGCAAGGCCGTAGGCGGTCATCATGTACGACACCCCCCACAGGCCGCCGAAGCAGAGCAGCGGCCCGGAGATCGCCGCGTTGGTCACGGCGGGATGCCAGGACTGCGGGTTTCGCGCGACCGACGCCAGACCGGACAGCACCCCGGTACGGCCTTGCGGCAGCGGCGGCGAGGGTTGGTTCTCCGGCCGGTCGCGGACGATCATCCACACCGCTGCGGCAATCGCAAACGCGAGGATGCCTCCGCCGACCTGGATCGCGCGCCAGCCGGTCAGGTCGATGACGCTGGCCAGCGGTCCCTGGGCCAGCGCCCCGGCGGCGACGCCGAACGCCGAGGTGGTGCCGAACATCATGGCGAAGCGGCGGGGCGGAAACCAGGCGACGATCAGCTTGAGGGTCCCGACATAAGCGAAGGCGGCTCCGCCGCCGATCAGCAGCCGTCCGACGTAGGCCGGCGGCAGGGTCTCGGAAACGCCGAACACGATGCTGCCGGCGCCGCAGATCACCGCGGCGATGCTGATGACGCGGCGCGGCCCGAAGCGGTCGAGGCCGATCCCCGCCGGGAGCTGCAGGCCGGCATAGGCGTAGAAGTAGAGGGCGGAAAGTGTGCCGACGATGGCGGCGCCAACCGCGTAATCGCGCATCAGGTCCTCGACCATGACGCTGGGCGCGACCCGGGCGAAGAAACCGTAAGCGAAGAACAGGGCGCAAGTCGCCCACATGACCCATGGCGAGGCTGGGCGATCGGCGGCCGGGCGGGAAGCGACGCTGGCTGTGCGCATGGTCAGGCGACGCTCCGGCACCTGGTTTCACGGATCAACAGCGAAACGGCGACGGCGGCGGCGCTGACGGCGACCAGCGCCGCCATCGTCCACTGGTAGGCGGCCATCGAGTAGACGCGCGCACCCGCCACGCTCGCCCCCTCCCACTGGAGGTCGAGCAGCCAGCCGAGCAGGAACTGAAGAACGGCGCTGATGCCCATCGTCGTCATGTTGACGAAGCCGGAGGCGACGCCGGTGAAAGCGATCGGGTTGTTCTCCTTGACCGTGGCGTAGTTGACGGACGAGGCGCCGACCACTGCGCCGTGCAGGATCAGCAGCCCGCAGACGAGCAGCCACGGCAGGCCGGGGACGTAGAGCACGATCGCGAAGCTGGCGACGCCGAGAACGGCGCACACCGTCAGGATCGGTTTGCGCAGGCCGATGCGGTCGGAATACCAGCCTATCAGCGCCGGCCCCACCGTATGGCCCATCAGCATCATCGAGGAGGCAAGTCCTGCCGCCGGGCGGTCGAGCCCGTAGGCGGTCATCATGTAGGGAACCCCCCACAGCGCACCGAAGCATAGGAGGGGCGCCACCATGGTGGCGTTGGTAAGGGCGATGAACCAGGACTGCGGGTTGCGCAGCACCACCGCCAGCCCTTGCAGGAGGCGCGGCCGCGCCGCCGGGGCGGCGGCGCCGGACGGCGGGCCGTCACGGACGACCAGCCAGATCAGTCCGACCAGCAGGAACACGAACACGGCGCCGCCAATGTGGATGCCGCGCCATCCGGTGACGGCGATCAGGGCCGCCGCCGGACCCTGGCCAAGCACAGCCCCCGAGGCGCCGATCGTCGCCGTCAATCCGAAGATGAGGGCGAAGCGGTTGGGCGGGAACCAGATCGAGGCCAGCTTGAGGGCGCCGATCATCGCGCAGGCGGCGCCTGCGCCGATCAGCACCCTTCCGGCATAGGCGACGGCAAGGGTGTCGGCCACCGCGAACAACAGGCTGCCCAGCCCGCACACTGCAGCCGAGGTCGCGATCACCCGGCGCGCCCCGAAGCGGTCGAGGGCGACGCCGGTCGGAAGCTGCATCCCCGCGTAGGCGTAGAAGTAGAAGGCGGACAGGTTGCCGACCACCGCCGCGCCGACCCCGAAGTCCCGCATCAGGTCGTCGACGATTACGCTCGGAGTGACGCGGGCGAAGAAGCCGTAGCAGAACAGAAGGCAGGTGACGCCCCACATGAGCCACGCCGAACCGATGGCGGGGGCACGGGGGCCGAGAGCCGCTCGCTCCATGGGCCGGGTCGCGCTCAGAAGAAGTCCCCTTCCGGTTCGGAAAGCATGCGCTGCCGCGGCACGTGCCGGCCCTCGTTGCAGAACGGCGTGTCGAGGAACACCTTGACCGACTCCTGCACGACCCAGAGACCGTTGAGGTTCTCGCCGAAGCAGGCGACGTTGGCATTGTTGTGGTCGCGCGTCAGGCGGGCGACGGTCGGGTTGTAGACCTGGGCGGCGCGAATCCAGGGGAAGCGGTTGGCCATCATGCAGACGCCGACGCCGCTGCCGCAGAACAGGAAGCCGCGTTCCGCCTTGCCGTCCCTGATCGCCATCGCCAGCGCCTTCGCGTGGACCGGATAATGGGCCATCTCGGTCGAGTGGCAGCCGACGTCGAGCACGTCGTAGCCGAGCTCGGCCAGCAGTTCCTTGATCTTGGATTTCAGCGTAAAGCCGACGCCGTCGCTGCCGACGACGATGGTTTCCTTGGCCATGACGGGGTTCCCTGCTAGAAACGGTACGTCCCGCATTCTCGATAATCCCCGCGCTTGCCGCAAAGGAAAAACATGCCTGGCGCATTCGATCTTCTGATTCGCGGCGGTTCCTGCGTCACCCCGAGCGGCATCGGGGAGGCCGACGTCGGCGTGATCGGCGGCCGCATTGCCGCGATCGGAGCCTTGGACCCGCGACGCGCCGCCGAGGTGTTCGATGCGCGGGGCCTGCACGTGTTGCCGGGGGTCATCGACAGTCACGTCCACTTCCGCGAGCCGGGCGGCGAGCACAAGGAGGACCTGGCGACCGGCTCGGCCGCCGCCGTGCTGGGCGGGGTGACGGCAGTGTTCGACATGCCCAACACCAGCCCGTCCGTCACCGGCGTCGCCGATCTCGCCCGCAAGTGCCGGGCGGCCAAGGGCCGGGTCTGGTGCGACATAGCCTTCTTCGTCGGCGCGACGGCGGACAATGTCGAGGAACTGGCGCGGCTGGAACAGGAGCCCGCCTGCGCCGGTGTCAAGCTGTTCATGGGCAGTTCGACCGGCAGCCTGCTGGTCGAGGACGATGCTACCCTCGCCGCGGTGCTCGGCAACGGCTCGCGGCGGCTGATGGTGCACGCCGAGGATGAGGCCCGGCTGCGCGCCCGCAAGGGGATGCTGAGTGCCGAACCGGCGAGCCATGCGGACTGGCGCGACGCCGAGACGGCGGCGCAGGCGGTGCGGCGGCTGCTTGCCTTCGCTCGCGGCCAGGGTCGGCGCGTCCACGTGGCGCATGCCAGCACCGCAGACGAAATGACCCTGCTGGCGCAGGCGCGCGACATCGCCACCGTCGAAGTCACGCCGCACCACCTCACCCTGACCGCGCCGGACGCCTACCGGCGGCTCGGCACGCGGGCGGTCGTCAACCCGCCGGTGCGCGACGCCGCTCATGTCGCCGCGCTGTGGGAGGCGGTGCGCTCGGGGCTGGTGGACACTCTGGGGTCGGACCATGCCCCGCATACGATCGAGGAGAAGGCGAAGGGCTTTCCCGGCGCTCCGTCCGGCATGCCGGGCGTGCAGACGCTGGTGCCGCTGATGCTCGACCACGTCAATGCCGGGCGGCTGTCGCTGCAGCGCTTCGTCGACCTCGCCTCGGCGGGGCCGGCGCGGGTGTTCGGCATCGCCGGCAAGGGCCGCATCGCCCAGGGCTACGACGCCGACTTCACGATCGTCGACCTCGCCGCCTCGCGCACCATCGCCGACCACTGGATCGCCAGCCGCTGCGGCTGGACGCCCTATGCCGGCATGACGGTGAAGGGCTGGCCGGTGGCGACCGTGATCCGCGGCCGCGTCGTCGCCCGCGACGGCGCCCTGGCGGGCGATCCTGCCGGGGAGGCGCTGAGCTTTCTCGAGGTTCCGGGACATCGCCGCTGAAAGGCCGGACGAAGGCGGCTCGATGTCCGGACCGGGTAGCTGGAGGAGGACCGGCATGGAAGCCCCCGCTCTCACCGCGCGCGATCTCTGCCGCGGCGTGCTGCGCCTGCTGGCCGACATGGGGTACGCCAGCATCCCGGAGTTCCCGCTGCCGAACGGCCGGCGCGCCGATGTGTTCGCGATCGACGCCAGGGGCCGCTGCCTGATCGTCGAAATCAAGTCCTCGCCCGCCGACTTCCGCGCCGACGCCAAATGGCGCGACTACCTGGGCTACGGCGACAGCTTCTACTTCGCGGTTGCCGCCGGCTTTCCGCGCGACATGCTGCCGACCGATACCGGCCTCATCATCGCCGACGGCTACGGTGCCGCGGTGGCGCGCCGTAGCGCCGAGCAGCCCCTTGCCGCCGCCCGCCGGCGGGCGCTGCTCATCGATGCCGCCCGGACCGCCGCGACGCGGCTGCAACAGGCGGCCGATCCCCAGGCCGGGAACCCCGGGTCCCTGCTCTAAAGGCTTAATACTTTAGATTGAGAAACATTCTCATCTTCGGGCCTGTTGGTGGGGCATTCGTTCGTCCACAGGAGATCCCTCGATGATCCGTACGCTTCTCGGGGTCGCCGCTGCCGCCTTTGTCGTCGGCTGCGCTTCCCAGTCCACCGAGCCGGCGATGAGTCGCGACACTGCGATGGGCAAGGTGCTCGCCGATTCCAAGGGCATGACCCTCTACACCTTTGACAAGGACGTGGCCGGCAAGTCCAACTGCAACGGCCAATGCGCCGTGAACTGGCCGCCGCTGATGGCCTCCGTCGACGCCAAGGCGATGGGGCCGTGGTCCGTCGTCACCCGCGACGACGGCTCCAGACAGTGGGCCTACAAAGGCCTGCCGGTGTACGGCTGGGTCAAGGACGGCAAGCCCGGTGACACCACGGGCGAGGGCGTCAACGGCGTCTGGCGCGTCGCCAAGCCTTAGGAGGTCAGGAACCAGTGGAGCGCCCATCTGGTCCCAAGCCACCGGATGGGCCGCTTGCCTGCGGCGCTGCTATTCACATCTCTTCTAAGGTGGCGTAAGTATGTATGAAGAGAGGGGGGCGCCATGGCAACGGGGTTCTACAAGAGCCTGCTGGAAGCGCTGCACGAGGGCGTTTACTTCGTCGATCGCAACCGGGTCATCACCTACTGGAGCAAGGGGGCCGAGCGGATCACCGGCTATTCCGCCGAACAGGTGGTCGGCAAGGCCTGTGGGGACGGCATCCTCTGCCATGTCGACGAGGCCGGCCGACATCTGTGCGGCGACGGCTGCCCGCTCGCTCGCACCATGCTCGACGGCGAGGCCCGCGAGTGCTCGATGTTCCTGCACCACCGTGAAGGTCACCGGGTCCCGGTGACCGTGCGTGCCGCGCCGGTCCACGAAGGCGGGGACCTCGTCGGCGCGGTCGAGGTCTTCGCTCCCAGCATCAGGGAATCGCAGCTCGACGAACTGCTGCAGCGGCTCCAGGACGAGGCGTTGCAGGACGCCCTGACAAAGCTGGGCAACCGCCGCTTTGCCGAGATCAGCCTGGACAACCACCTGCGGTCTTTCCGCCGCGAGGCGGTTCCGTTCGGGCTTCTCCTGCTCGACCTCGACCGGTTCAAGCGGATCAACGATACCTATGGCCACAACACCGGGGATGCGGTGCTGCGGGCGGTGGCCGCGACCATTCTCAACGGCATCAGGCCACTCGACATTCCGTGCCGGTGGGGCGGCGAGGAGTTCGTTGTCATCCTGCCCGAGGCGGGCCTCGAGGCGCTGTCGGTGGTGGCCGAGCGGCTGCGCGCCCTGATCCAGACCACATGGCTGGACCACGAGGGGAGGAAGCTCCGCATCAGCGCGTCGCTTGGAGGTGCCGTGGTCAGGCCGGACGAGGACGGGGAGTCGCTGATTCGGCGTGCCGACCGGCAGCTCTACATGAGCAAACGGGCCGGCCGCAACTGCGTTCACCTCGACGCCGAACCTTACCTCCCGCCCTCGATTGACGGGGAGAGCTAGCGTCCTCTCCGTTAGGAAGCCACTGTCAGTGCACCTGGCCGTGGCAATGCTTGAACTTCTTGCCCGATCCGCACGGGCAGGGGGCGTTGCGCGAGATCCGGCCCCAGGTGGAGGGATCGCGCGGGTCGACCGCATCGGCCGCCTGCCGCATGCGGACCGTGGCGGTAGATCCGTCCTCGGCGGCGTCGGCGCCGGCCCCCGCCAGAGCGGGATCGCTGCGGCTTTCTATGCCCTGCGGCTCCGGCCGGTTCATGTAAAGCTCTTCGGGCGGCGGCGCCATCTGCAGTTCGAGGTGGCTCAGCACCATGGTGACCCGCTCGCGCAGGCTCGACAGCATCTCGTCGAACAGGTTGAAGGCCTCGTTCTGGTACTCCCGCAGAGGATCGCGCTGGCCGTACGCGCGTAGGCCGATACCCTGGCGCAGGTAGTCGAGGGTCAGCAGGTGTTCTTTCCAGATCTGGTCGAGGAGCTGCAGCAGGATGCTTTTCTCGACCGCGCGCATCATGTCGGCCCCGTAGCGGGCCGTCTTCTCCGCCATCCTGCGCTTGGAGGCGTTGGTGATGCGCTCCTTGATCTCGGCGTCGGCGATGCCCTCCTCCTTGGCCCAGTCGGGCACGGGCAGGTCGAGGGCGAGCAGGCGGAGCGCGTCGTTGCGGAGGCCGTCCACGTTCCACTGCTCGGCATAGGCGCGCTCGGGGATGTGGCGGGCGACGACGTCGTCGATCACCTGGGCCCGCATGGCCGTGACGTCGGCGGCGACGTCGTCGGTGCGCATCAGGTCCTTGCGCTGCTCGTAGATGACCTTGCGCTGGTCGTTCATCACGTTGTCGAAGCGCAGCAGGCTCTTGCGGATCTCGAAGTTGCGCGCCTCGACCTTTTCCTGCGCCTTCTCCAGCGCCTTGTTGACCCAGGGATGGACGATCGCCTCGCCGTCCTGGAGGCCCAGCTTGCGCAGCATGCCGTCGATGCGTTCGGAGCCGAAGATGCGCATCAGGTCGTCTTCCAGCGACAGGAAGAATTTCGAGCAGCCGGGGTCGCCCTGGCGGCCGGAACGTCCGCGCAGCTGGTTGTCGATGCGCCGGCTTTCGTGGCGTTCGGTGCCCATGATGTAGAGGCCGCCGGCCTGCAGCACGATCTCGCGGTTGGCGGCGATCTCGGCCTTGATCTTCTCGATCCGGCGGGCTCGCTCGTCGGGGTCGGCGACATCGGCCAGCTCGCGCCGCACCCGCATCTCGAAGTTGCCGCCGAGCTGGATGTCGGTGCCGCGGCCGGCCATGTTGGTGGCGATGGTGACGGTGCCGGGCACGCCGGCGTCGGCGACGATGTAGGATTCCTGCTCGTGGTGGCGGGCGTTCAGGACGTTGTGCGGGATCTTGCGCTTCTTCAAGAGGCCCGACAGGTGCTCTGACTTCTCGATCGACACCGTGCCGACCAGCACCGGCTGCTTGCGCTTCTGGCAGTCTTCGATGAGATCGATGATGGCGTTGTTCTTCTCGGCCAGGGTGCGGTAGATCTCGTCGTCGTTGTCGACGCGGATGCACGGCACGTTGGTCGGAATGTCGATCACCTCGAGCTTGTAGATCTCGGAGAACTCGCCCGCCTCCGTCATCGCGGTGCCGGTCATGCCGGCCAGCTTGGGATAGAGGCGGAAGTAGTTCTGGAAGGTGATCGAGGCGAGCGTCTGGTTTTCGGCCTGGATCTGCACGCCTTCCTTGGCTTCCAGCGCCTGGTGCAGGCCCTCGGAGTAGCGCCGGCCTTCCATCATGCGGCCGGTGAACTCGTCGATGATGATGACCTTGCCGTCCTTGACGATGTAGTCGCGATCTTTCTCGAACAGGATGTGGGCGCGCAGCGCCTGGTTGCCGTGGTGGACCAGCGACACGTTGGCCAGCTCGTAGAGCCCGCCGGCGCGCAGCAGTCCCGCCTCGCGCAGCAGCGTCTCGTAAGTCTCGGTGCCGGCCTCGGTGAAGTTGACCGAACGGTTCTTCTCGTCCTTCTCGTAATGCTCGGGCGACAGCTTCGGGATCAGCCGGTTGACGGCGAGGTAGAGCTCGGAGGAATCCTCGGCGGCGCCCGAAATGATCAGCGGCGTGCGCGCCTCGTCGATCAGGATCGAGTCGACCTCGTCGACGATTGCGTAGTTGAACTCCCGCTGGACCATGTCTTCCAGACGGAACTTCATGTTGTCGCGCAGGTAGTCGAAGCCGAACTCGTTGTTGGTGCCGTAGGTGACGTCGGCGGCGTAGGCGGCGCGGCGCTCCTCGTCCGACAGGCCGTGCACGATGCAGCCGACGGTGAGCCCGAGGAACTTGTAGATCGCGCCCATCCATTCGGAGTCGCGCTTGGCCAGGTAGTCGTTGACGGTGACGACATGAGCGCCCTTGCCGGAGAGGGCGTTGAGGTAGACGGCCAGCGTGGCCACCAGGGTCTTGCCTTCGCCCGTCTTCATCTCGGCGATCTGGCCGCGGTGCAGCACCATGCCGCCGACGATCTGTACGTCGAAGTGGCGCTGGCCGAGGGTGCGCTTGGCCGCCTCGCGGACGGTGGCGAAGGCGTCGACCAGGACCTCGTCGAGCTCCTCGCCGTTGGCCAGACGCTCACGCAGCCACGGGGTGCGGGCGGCGAGCTCCTCGTCGCTCAGCGCCTCCAGCTCGGGCTCCAGCGCATTGACGGCCTCGACCGTCCTTTGCAGTCCCTTGATGTAGCGGTCGTTGGCCGACCCGAAGAGGCGTTTGGCGATCGCGCCGAGCATGCGGTGTCCTCGAAGGATAAGGGTAATACCCCGGCGAGGCGCGCCCCCGTCGGTCCGGCCAAGAGATAGAGCCGCCGGGGGGGTCTGTCAACGAAGGGTGGGAACGCCGGGCGGCACTACGGCCGGTGGGGCGGCAGCTCCTTGCGGTTCTGGTCCAGCGCCGCAATGGCGCGGTCGCGGCGGTCGGGTGGTATCTCTGCCCAGGCCCGATCGCGGCCGGCCGTCGCACGGCTGCGGTCCGGCCCGTCGGGGAGCCGCTCGGCGGCGAGAGCGAACATCCGAAAGGCGCCCATGTACTCCTTTTCGGCGGCCATCCTTTCGCCAAGGGCCAGCATCGCGGCCGGTTGGCCTTTCCAGACCCCATGCATGATCGGCCAAATATCCGGCTCGTAGCTCGGCTTGTCGGTCCAGAATGGCAGGTCGATGTCGGCCGCGCCGGATTCCGCGGCCGGCGCGTCATGGAGGAAACGGAACGAAATGCCCTTGATCAGGCGGTTGATCGTTCTGACGATCTTCTCGGTCGCCTCGAATCGGCGTTCGCACGCAGTGGCGTAATGGAGATAGGCGAAGTACCCCCTCCGTACTTCAATGGCGGATTCCCAGTCAAATGGCACGAGGTTCACCGAAGGCAGCAGGATGTCAGGGACCTCGCGGCGTCGCGTGTCGATGATGGCGCTGCGCAAAGATCTTTCGTTGAGGTCCGGCGTACGGGCTCGATCCGTGATGACGGCCTCCAGCTTGACGAAGCACTCCGCCTGCCTGTACCGCGCGTCGAATTCCAAGATCTCGCGTTGGGTGAACGGCAGTTCCGCCAAACCGAGGTTGGCCCACACCGAGAGGAAAAATGTCAGGTAGCACCGTGCACTGACTTTCATCTACTTATAATAGCACTTTGTCATACCCATGCAGCCGAAATCTGACCGCTCATCAGGGGCAAGAGCCTACCGCCGCGGGAGGTAGGCGTCGATATAGCTGCCCATCGTATTGCCGTTTTCCGGCCGCTGCGGGGGAATGATCACATCGACTTCCCAGCCATGCGCATTGTGGAAGGGAGGCTCGAATACGCGGGCACTGCTGCCGGCACGCGTCCATGCCCCGCTATCGACGTTCGGATGACGTCGGCCATTGAGGGTGAACGGTGCCGGCTGATGTCCGTCTGGGCCGAAGATCTGGGGCAGCCGCCGTCCATCTTCGTCCAACGGATACCAGCGGACGTCATACGCGAGGCGGTCGAGGTGCACCGAATCGGTTCTGTGGACGACGCGGATCGGGCCACTTGTCCGGTACGTTCGCGTGCCGCCGAACTGGGTCGGCTCAGATCGATCTCGCCAATCCGATTGGTCGGGTTTCTCCTTCGGTCGAGACTGGTCGGGCAGATCAAGCGCGCTTGCTGCCGACTTTCGCGCCATCTCCGCGCGGTCTTCGACGCTTGAGCGATAGAGCGCCTGAGGGTCTCGTCTTATGACCTCCGGATTGAGGGTCTGCAGCCGGCCCAAAGCGAACTCCTGTTCGAGGGCCTCGTAGGTCCTGCGGAAGGCATCGTGGGCGTCGCGCGCGTCCTGGGGCAAGCGGTGGGCCAGGGTGGGGTACGAGCCGTTGAGGATGCCGACCTCCGAAACTGCTTCGCGCATTGCCTCGGCATCGCCGGCCGTTCGGGCGCTGCGGACCTGCTCCGCGACCCGGTCGACGCGGGCCTGGTCGGCGGGCGAGATCCAGGAGTCCGGCTCCAGATCGTCGTCGGGCTATCCGCGCCAGTCGAGGCCGATGTCGAGGGCGGGGGCGCTGTGGGTGAGCCAGCCGGCGGAGATCAGGTCGACGCCGGAGGCGGCGACGGCGGGCGCGGTCTCCAGCGTGATGCCGCCCGAGGCCTCGGTGACGGCGCGGCCGCCGACCATGGCGACGGCGCGGCGCAGGGTATCGGGGCCCATGTTGTCGAGCAGCACGGCGTCGATGCCCGCGCCGAGCGCCTCCTCGAGCTGGGCGAGGGTGTCAACCTCGACCTCGATCTTGACGAGATGGCCGACACCGGTTCGGGCGCGCGCGATCGCCTGCGTGATCCCGCCGGCTGCGGCGACGTGGTTGTCCTTGATCAGCACTGCGTCGTCGAGGCCGAACCGGTGGTTGGCGCCGCCGCCCAGCCGCACCGCGTGCTTCTGCACCGCGCGCAGGCCGGGCATCGTCTTGCGCGTGCAGGTGATGCGCGCCTTGTGCCCGCGCACCGCCTCGACCAGCGCCGCGGTGGCCGTGGCGACGCCGCTGAGATGGCAGAGGAAGTTCAGGGCCACCCGCTCCGCGCTCAGGATGCCGCGCATCGGTCCGGCCACGGCGGCAATGACGTCGCCGGGCGCCAGCCGGCTGCCGTCGGGCCGCTCGACCTTCGTCTCGATCGCCGGGTCCATCAGCCGAAAGGCCATGAGCGCGAGGTCGAGACCGGCCACGACGCCGGCTTTGCGCGCCACCAGGGCGGTCGCTGCGCGCATCTCCGCCGGCACCACGGCATCGGTGGTGACGTCGCCGGCGCGCCCGAGGTCCTCGAGCAGGGCGGTGCGCACCAAGGGTTCGATCATGAGGGTGGGCAGGGGAGGGATCGGCATGGTCAGAGGTCCTGATTCACCGTGAGGTTCAGCGTCTTGCTCCCTCTCCGTCCTTCAGGGGGGAGAGGGGAGCGATTCCAGTGCGCGCGGCGAAGCCCACCTCGCCCTCCCCCCTGAACGGCGGAGAGGGGAACGCCTGTGCCTCCGTGAGGCTGAGGGTCAGGCGCCTTGCCCAGGAGGGGGAATGGGCGGGGAAGTCGGTGCGGAAATGGCAGCCGCGGCTTTCCTCGCGGCGCAGGGCGGCCGCCGCGATCATCAGACCGATCGCCGCGGCGTCGCTGGCATCGGCGAGCGGACGGAAGGTCGCGATCGCGCGCTCCAAACCGGCGCGGTCGCGCAGCACGCCCAGGCATTCGTCCATCACTTCGCGCAGGCGCTCCGGTTCAATCGGTTGCGGCAGCGGGCGGACAGCGACCGGGCGCAGCCGCCGCGCCCTCGTGCCGGCGATGCTCTCGGCCACCCAGCTGGCGCAGGCGGCGGCCTCGAGGAGAGAATTGCTGGCCAGCCGGTTGGCGCCGTGCAGGCCGGTGGCGGCGGCCTCGCCGCAGGCCCACAGGCCGGCGAGCGAGCTGCGTCCCTCGCCGTCGACGGCGACGCCGCCGACCGTGTAGTGGGCGGCGGGGCGCACCGGGATCGGCTGCGTCGCCGGGTCGACCCCGGCCGCGCGGCAGAGCTCGGTGATCCCCGGGAAGCGCACGGGGAAGCGGTCGCCGAGGGCGTTCCGGGCATCGAGAAAAACGCGGCGGCCTTCCACCAGCCGGCGCCATACCGCCCGCGCCACCACGTCGCGCGGCTCCAACTCGGCGCGGCCCTGGCCGGCCATGAACCGCTCGCCCGTCTCGTCGACCAGGATCGCGCCCTCGCCGCGTACCGCCTCGCTGATCAGCGGCATCGGGTCGAGACCGACGTCCAGCGCGGTGGGGTGGAACTGCACGAACTCCATGTCGGCCAGCAGGGCGCCGGCGCGGGCGGCCAGCGCCAGGCCGCAGCCGCTGCCGAGCGGGCTGGTGGTGTGGCGGAACAGCGCGCCGATGCCGCCGGTGGCGACCACCACCCGCGAGCAGGGCAGGGCGAGCGGCCCCGATGGTCCCGCCGCCAGCACCCCGGCGACCGCGCCGTCCTCGACCACCAGCCGGCGCGCCTCGACGTTCTCCACCACCGTGATCGAGGGGGTGAGGCGGACCGCGTCGATCAGGGCCCGCATGATCTCGTGACCGGTGCCGTCGCCATGCGCATGGACGATACGGCGGCGGCCGTGCGCCGCTTCCAGCCCGAGGGCGAGGCGGCCGTTGTCGAGGCGGTCGAAGACGGCGCCGCGGCGGATCAGCTCGTCGATCGCCGCGGGGGCGGCGGCGGTGATGCGGGCAACCGCGGCTGCGTCGCACAAGCCGTCGCCGGCGGCGATGGTGTCGGTGGCGTGCAGCTCGGGCCCGTCGTCCTCGCCGAGCGCCGCGGCAAGGCCGCCCTGAGCGCGGTCGCTGGCGGCGTCGGCCCCAAGGGGCGCCTTGGCGAGGACGATGACGGGCCGGGGCGCCAAGTACAGCGCACACATCAGGCCAGCGAGGCCGGCCCCGATCACCACCGGGCGGTCCCCGGCGTTGCCTGGAATGCGGGACAAGATGCCTCCTCGGCGCTAGAGCGCCAGCATGCGCTCCACCGCGGCGCGGGCGCGCCCGGCGACCGCGGGATCGATGGTCACCGGATGGGTCATGCTCTCCAGTGCCCGGCGGATCTTCGCCAGCGTGATCCGCTTCATGTGCGGACACAGGTTGCACGGCCGGATGAACTCGGTCTCGGGGTGCTGGACGGCAACGTTGTCGCTCATCGAGCATTCGGTCAGCAGCACCACCCGCGCCGGCCGCTCGCGAGCGACGTAGTCGGCAAGACCGGCGGTCGAGCCGGCGCAGTCGGCCTCCGCCACCACCTCGGGCGGGCATTCGGGGTGGGCCAGCACGATGATGCCGGGATGCTGCTGGCGCAGGGCGCGGACCTCGGCGGCGGTGAAGCGCTCGTGCACCTCGCAGTGGCCGGCCCAGGCGACGATGTCGGCGCCGGTCTCGGCCGCGACGTTGCGGGCCAGGTACTCGTCCGGCAGCATGATGATCTTCCGCTCGCCCAGCGAGCGCACCACCTTGGCGGCGTTGCCAGAGGTGCAGCAGACGTCGGATTCCGCCTTCACCGCCGCCGAGGTGTTGACGTAGGTGACGACCGGCGCGCCCGGATAGCGCTTGCGCATCAGCCGCACATCGGCCGCGGTGATCGAGGAGGCGAGCGAGCAGCCGGCCGCGGGATCGGGGATCAGCACCGTCTTGTCGGGGTTCAGGAGCTTGGCCGTCTCGGCCATGAAATGGACGCCGGCCAGCACGATCACCTCGGCGTCGGTCTTCGCCGCTTCGCGCGCCAGCGCCAGGCTGTCGCCGACGATATCGGCCACGCAATGGAAGATCTCTGGGGTCTGGTAGTTGTGGGCCAGCACGACGGCGTTGCGCATGCGCTTGAGCTCGATGATCGCGTCGATCTCCTTCGCGAACACCGGCCACTCGATGGCGGGAATGACCGAGCTGACCCGTTCGTAAAGCGGCGCGGACCGGGCGGTGGTGGCGGGGGTTCCAGAGTTCATGTTCGCCTTTATGCTCATTATGAGCATTATGGGAGTCAATAAAGACGGGCGGTCGCCCGTCAGCTCCTTATGCTAAGCATGAGCATAAGATTGTCAAGCGCGATTGTAGGATATGAGCCCTTTCCTCTCCCGCACTGCAGGAGACGGGTTCATCCCGATCGCGCCAGCGGCAGCTTGGTGCCGATCACCGCCCGCTCGATCAGGATCTCGCGGCGGAAGCGGAACAGCTTGGCGGGACGGCCGCCGGTCTCGGCCGAGACCTCGCCGGTCTCCTCGACCAGGCCGCGCTGATCGATCAGGCGGCGGAAGTTCTGCTTGTGGACCCGCCGCCCCGCCAGCGCCTCGACGGCACGCTGCAGCTGCAGCAGGGTGAACGAGGGGGCCATCAGCTCGAACACCACCGGGCGGTACTTGATCTTGGCCCGCAGGCGGGCGATTCCGGTGGCAAGGATGCGGCGATGGTCGTGCATCATCGGCGCGCCGGGCACCGGCTGCGACGCCGTTGCCTCCGGCACCAGTCCGGCTTCGTAGAGCAGCTCGTAGCGCTGCAGCACCAGCTCCTCGTTCCAAGTCCGCCCGGTAAGGCCGAAGGTGGTCTCGATGCGCTGCAGGCGGTCGGCCCGGGCCTTGCCATCGGCGCACGCGGTTGCCCACGCATGCAGGCGCGGCACGATCTCGGCCGCCAGCAACGCCGGCGCCCCGGCTCGCCAGTCCTCCCACGGAAAGTAGCGGTACCAGCTCCGCCACGCCGGCGCCTCCTCGCCGGTCGCGCGGGCCTCCCGCGTCAGCCCGAGGTAGCTGATCGAGATCAGCCGGCGGTCCGAGGCGCGGTCGCGGTCGGCGAAGGTGTAGAGCTGCTCGATGTAGCCCAGGGAATGATGGGTCTGCACCTCGACCCAGGCCCGCAGCCCCATGTGCAGGGTGCGGTGGGCGGATTCGAAGGGGCCAGAGGGCAGGGCGCGGCCGTCCTGGATGGTCAGCACGCGCGGTTCCTCGCCGGTCACCGCAACGAGGACGGCGGTCAGTTCGATGGCAGCGGCGTTGGCGGCTTCTGTGTTCAGGCTCGCGGCTCTCCCCGGGCTCAGCGTCCGGTCCGGACCCGCATCCATAGCAGGATGCGCGGCTTCAGCTGGAACCATTCGCGCAGCGCCCATTCCTCAATGCCGCGCTCGTCGCTTTCCGCATGGCGGCGGGCCTGGGCGACGACGCCGGGCAGGATCTCGGCGACGAACCCGGGGTCGCCGAGGATGCGCTCGCTGTCGTCGCCGAAGCTGGCGCGGAAGCCGGACAGCAGAGGCTCGCGGATGCTCGGCCGCAGGTCCTCGAGCGGGTCTGCCGCGGCGGGCACCGGCGCCTCGGGCGTCGCTGTGAAGGCCTGTGGTTCCGCGACCGGGTCCGGTGCTGCGCCGGGCTCCGGCGGGGCGGCAGGCTCGGGCGTGGCCGCCGGTTCCGCTGGCATGCCGGATGCCGGCGCGCTCTCCGGCTCGGCGGCCATTGGCCCGGGCATCGCCGGCTCGTCGACGATCTCGCCCTCGATCCGGCCATCCGCCGTTCCCGAGGAAAACGTTGTCGCGGCAGCGGCCGGCACAGGATCCTCCGCCGCGGCCGGCGCCTCCTCCGCGGCCGGGGGTGCCCCGGGCGCCGTCGTCTCGCTGGCGAACAGAAGTCCGAGATCGCTGTCGACCGTCGCCTTGAGGCGGGCGAGGTCGACCGGGTTGAGGCTGGCGACGGTGATCACGGAATCGGGCGTCCGCAGGGTGAGGACGGCGTCGCCGAGGACCCGGAAGTGCTCCACCGTCATCGAGTCGCGATAGAGCTCGAGGAGAGGGAGTTGCCAGTCGAAGGCGAGGATCCGCTTGACCTCGTCGGGAACCAGGGTGCCCGGCCGCACGGCGCCCTGCCAGGCATGGCCGGCGGCTGCAAACACGCGCTTGGCGCAGGTGAAGACGAGCAGACGCTCCACCTGGGCCAGGGTGATGCCGCACACCAGCTCGGCGCGGTCGTGCCCGACCGGCTCGCCCCTGGCGTCGACCGCGATGTCGCGCGCAATCTCGCGGTGCTCCTTGTAGAGGCGGATGACGTCGTACAGGGCCTGTGGCGTCCCGAGCAGGTCGCCGTACGAGATCTCGCGGGCCAGGAGCCCGGCCTCGTGCATGCGGCGCAGCACGAGCTTGAGCGCGCTGATGACCATCGCCTTGGTGTCGGGCGGGAACTCGACCAGCGCCGGGATCTCGAACCCGGGACGTTCGCTCATGGCGTGCGGCTCTCCTGGTGGAACACGCCGCCCACTTTAAGCACGCTCCGTGCGGGATGCCAGCCTCGCGCGGCCCTTCCAGCCATCGCCGTCATTCCCGCCGCACGGTGCGTGAGGAGGGGAACGTGACCTTGACCATCGTTCCCTTGCCGGGCTCGCTTTGCAACGACAAGATTGCCCCGTGCAGTTCGGCCAGCCGCCGGCTTAGCGGCAGGCCAAGACCGGCCCCCTGATGCCGCCGCGTCAGATGGTCGTCGACCTGTCCGAACATCGACATCACCACCTCCAGGTCCTTGGCGGCAATGCCGATCCCGGTGTCGGCGACCGCGAACGACAGGCGGTCGTCGGCGTCGATGGCCGCCGACATCCGGATCCGGCCGCCCGACGGCGTGAACTTGCGGGCGTTCGACAGCAGGTTGAGCACGATCTGGCGCAGCCTCCGCTCGTCCCCCCGCAGGGCGGGCAGGGTGCCGGGTACGTCGATTTCGAGGTCCAGGCAGGCGTTCCGCGTCTTGTCCGAGGTCATGCGCGCGCAGGCCCGCAGCAGGCGGCCGACGTCGACGTCCGACTCGTTGAGTTGGAAGGCCTGGATCTCGACCCGCGAGATGTCGAGCAGGTCGTTGATCAGCTCCAGCAGGTGCCGCCCGGCGTCGTTCACGTCCCTCACGTACTCGAGGTACTTGGGCGAGCCGAGCGGCCCCAGCACCTGCCGGTTCAGCAGGTCGGTGAAGCCGATGATCGAGTTCAGGGGCGTGCGAAGCTCATGGCTCATGTTGGCGAGGAACACCGTCTTGGCGCGGTTCGCCTGTTCCGCCAGCTCCTTGGCGGCGAACACCTCGGCCTCGATCCGCCTGCGCTCGGCGATCTCCTGCTCGAGCTCGCGGGTGCGCGCCCGCACCCTCTCCTCGAGCTGTTCGTTTGCCTGCTGCAGGGCCCGTTCGGCGCTCTGGCGCTCGGCGATCTCCTGGCGCAGCGCCCGGGTCCGCTCGGTGATGACCGCTTCCATCTCCTCCATCGCGGTCCGGCGCGCTTCGTCGGCCAGTTTGGCGGCGGTGATGTCGCGCGCCACGACCACGGCATGGGGTTGCTCTTGCAGGGTCAGCGGGCGGACCGAGACCAGGGCGAACAGCGTCCTGCCGTCCCTGCCGCGCAGCCGAACCTCCGCCTCGCCATCGCTGTTGCGGGCCACCAGGTCGAGGACAGCGCCGCGTTCCGCCTCACCTTCCCACAGCTCGAGTTCGTCGAGGGTCCTGCCCAGCGCATCCGCCCGCACGTGTCCGAGCATGGCGGTGAACTCGTCGTTGACCGTGGTGAGGCGCAGCTCGGGGACCTTGACGACGGCGGCCATATGGGGAATGGACTGGAAGACGAGCCGGGACAGCGCGGCGCTGTCCTCCGCCTGCAGGGCGGCCTTGGAGATGGTGGCGCCGTAGCCGCGCACGAGCAGGTAGACCAGTCCAGCAGTGATCAGAACGAACAGCCATCCCTTGGCGGTCTGGACCCGCAGCTCGGTCTCCGGGTCGGCAACGAGAATATGGGTAAGCTGATCGGAGAACAGGATCCAGAGCACGCCAAAGGCCGCATACACGAGAGCGACGGCAATCGGGCCAGCGACGACTCGCTTCCTGAACGGCACTGCTCCTCCCGGTTCAGCGGCTCTTGCCTTGGCGGCGTGTTCTTGTTGCCGCCGGACGCCGACCCAACTATACGAGGATTATACCCGCGGCCGCGGGTGGACGGCCACATCTTCCGGGCCAGGCGAAGCGCTGAGATCCCCCGGGCGGCCGTCTCTTGAAGAGGAAGCCAGACACATGACTTACTCGTTCGCGCGGATGGCCGCGCTGATGTTCTCCCTGAGCCTGGCGGCTCCGGCACTCGCCCAGGCGCCGACGCAGGCTCCCGCGCAAGCCCCGCAGACGGGCGCGGCGACCGATCCGGTGGTGGCGAAAGTCGACGGGGCCGAGATCAAGCTCTCGGACGTCGAGGAAGCGCGCACCATGCTGCCCGACCAGTACCGCAGTCTTCCGCTGCCGATGGTGTTCGATCCGCTGGTCGACGCGCTGATCGACATGAAGCTCTCGGCAACAGCGGCCCGCAAGCAGGGGCTGCTGGAGACGGACGAGGTCAAGCGCAGCCTGAAGCAGACGGAGGACCGGGTGCTTCAGCAGGCGCTGATGCGCAGGGAGATCGACAAGACTTTGACCGAGGAGAAGGTCAAGGCCCGCTACGACGAGCTGGCGGCCGGCATGGAGGGGCAGGAGCAGGTCAAGGCCCGGCACATCCTGGTCAAGACCAAGGACGAGGCGGACGCCGTGGTCAAGGACCTCAAGGCCGGCGGCGACTTCCAGAAACTGGCGCGCGAACGTTCCCAGGATCCCTCGGCGGGATCGGGCGGCGACCTCGGTTACTTCTCCCGCGAGGAGATGGTGCAGCCGTTTTCCGAGGCGGCCTTCGCCCTGCAGCCGGGCAGCTATACGGAAACCCCGGTCGAGACCCAGTTCGGCTGGCACGTCATCATGGTCGAGGACAAGCGGGCGGACGCGGTCGAATCGTTCGAAAGCGTGCGCGACCAGCTGCGCGAGGAGATGACCCGCGAGGTGGTCGCCTCGGCGATGAAGGACCTGCGCGCGCAGGCCGACATCAAACGCTTCGCCATCGACGGCTCGCCGATGTAAAGTCCGCACCGACACGGCTTGGCGAAGGCGGCGCAGCCGGTCGGCAGCGCCGCCTTTCGCATGGAGGAGGCAAGACATGGTTGCGAAGTCCCCGTTGGCGCCCGAGCGGTTTCCGGACATGCCGCCGGTGCCCGGCGTCCGCCTGGCCACCGCGGCGTGCGGCGTCCGCTACAAGGACCGCACGGACGTGCTGGTGGCGGCGTTCGAGCCTGGCACCACGGTCGGGGGCGTTCTCACCCGTTCGCTCTGTCCGTCGGCGCCGGTCGACTGGTGCCGTCAGGCGTTGCGGGGCGGTCAGGCACGCGGCCTGGTCGCCAATTCGGGCAACTCCAACGCCTTCACCGGGCGCGCCGGCGCCGAGGCCAACGAACGCATGGTCAAGGCGGTGGCGGCGGCGCTGTCCTGCGAGCCCGCCACGGTGTTCGCGGCATCCACCGGCGTCATCGGCGAGTTGCTGCCGGCCGAGCGGATCACCGCCAGGGCCGACGCCTTGGCGGCCGCGCTCGGTTCGGCAAGCTGGGAGGACGCGGCGGCGGCGATCTCCACCACCGACACCTTCCACAAGGGTTCCTTCCGGCGCGCGCGCATCGGCGATGCCGAGGTGCTGATCGCCGGCATCGCCAAGGGCTCGGGGATGATCGCTCCCGACATGGCGACCATGTTCGGCTTCCTGTTCACCGACGCCCGGCTGCCGGCCGCGATCCTGCAGCCGCTCATCGCCGAGGCGGCCGAGCGCTCGTTCAACTGCATCACCGTCGACAGCGACACCTCGACCAGCGACACGGTGCTGCTGTTCGCGACCGGCAAGGCGTCCCACCCCACGCCGGCCGCGGCCGACGATCCCCTGCTGGCCGACTTCCGCGCCAAGCTCGGCGAGGCCGCGCTCGACCTCGCGCTGCAGATCGTCAAGGACGGCGAGGGCGCGAGCAAGTTCGTCACCGTCAGGGTGACCGGGGCCGAGAGTGACCGGGCGGCGAAGCGGATCGCCTTTTCGATCGCCAATTCGCCGCTGGTCAAGACGGCGATCGCCGGTCAGGACGCCAACTGGGGCCGCATCGTGATGGCGGTCGGCAAATCCGGCGAGAAGGCCGACCGCGACCGGCTGTCGATCCGCATCGGCGGCGTTCGCGTCGCCGAGAATGGGGCCGCCGTCACGGGCTACGACGAGGCCCCGGTGGCCGCCCACATGAAGGGGCGGGAGATCGAGATCGAGGCCGCGGTCGGGATCGGCGGCGGTACTGCGACGGTGTGGACCTGCGACCTGACGCACGCCTATATCGACATCAACGCCGATTACCGGACCTGAACCGCACCGCCATGACCGCCAGGTTCGCCTGCTCGGATGCGGTGACCATCCCGGTTCATTCCAGCCGCCTTGTCCTGAGGCCGGTCGAGAGCGGGGACGCCGAGGGAGTGCTGCGGCTGGCCGGCGACGCCGAGGTCGCGAACCGGACCCTCAGCATCCCGCATCCGATGGCGAGCGCCGATGCGGCCGAGTTCATCGCCGGCTGCCGGATCAGGATGGCGGGAGGACGCGCTCTGGTCCTCGCCGTCGTCGAGAAGCGGACCTCCGCCCTGATCGGGATGATCGGCGTCGAGTGGAAGGAGGACCGCAGCCGCGCCGAGGTCGGCTACTGGCTCGGCCGCGATCACTGGGGCCAGGGACTGATGTCGGAAGCCTTGGCAAGCCTGCTGCCGCTGCTGTTCGAGGGCTTGCGTCTGGACGTCGTCGAGGCCAGCGCCTTCGACGACAACCCGGCGTCGCAGCGGGTGCTCGAAAAATGCGGCTTCGCCCGCCTTGGCCGGCGTGTCCAGGAGGCTCCGGTGCGCGGCCGCCTGGTGGCGTTGGATGATTTCGCGCTGTCGCGCGACGACTGGCGGGAACGATGCCACCGGCCCCGGCCGATGGTGCTGGTCGCCGCGGTGGCGCTGATTGACGACGAGGGCCGCATCCTGATGGCGCGGCGGCCCCCCGGCAAGCCGATGGCGGGCTTGTGGGAGTTTCCTGGCGGCAAGGTCAAGGACGGCGAGACCCCCGAGGCGGCGCTGGTCCGCGAGCTGAAGGAAGAGCTCGATATCGAGGTCGCCCCTACGTGCCTGTCGCCGCTGACCTTCGCCTCCCATGCCTACGACAGCTTCCACCTGCTGATGCCGCTGTTTGCCTGTCGCGTCTGGTCGGGTCAGCCGCGGCCGGTCGAGGGGCAGGAGATCCGTTGGGTGCGGCCAAGCCGGCTGGGCGATCTGCCGATGCCCGCCGCCGACGTGCCGCTGGTCCCCCTGGTGCAGGACCTCGTGTGAGGAGAAGACCGTCATGAACGCAAGCGCGGCGCCGACCGCCATCGTCCTTGTCATCGGCAACGAGATCCTGTCGGGGCGCACCCGCGACACCAATCTCCAGTACCTGGGTGAGAAGCTGAACGAGGTCGGCATCCGGCTTGCCGAGGCCCGGGTCATTCCCGACGTCGAGGACGTGATCGTCGCCACCCTCAACGAGGTCCGCAACCGCTTCGACTACGTGTTCACGACCGGCGGCATCGGCCCCACCCACGACGACATCACCGCTGCCGCGATCGCCCGCGCCTTCGGGGTGCCGCTGCGGCGCGACCCCGATGCGGTGGAGCGGCTGCGCCGCCACTACGCCAGGCCCGAGGACCTGACCGAGGCGCGCCTCAAGATGGCCGAGGTGCCGGAGGGCGCCGCCCTGATCGACAACCCGGTCAGCGCCGCGCCCGGCTTCCGGATCGGCAACGTCCACGTGATGGCCGGGGTGCCGAAGATCATGCAGGGGATGTTCGACGGCATCCGCCACACCCTGCGCGGCGGTCCGCCGATGCGGTCGCGCACGGTGGTCGCCTTCCTGCCCGAGGGCGAGCTGGCGGCGCCGCTGGCGGTCGTGCAGCGAGACCACCCGCAGGTCGAGATCGGCAGCTATCCCTTCTTCCGGCTCGGCCGCGGGGGCGCCAGCCTGGTCTGCCGCGGCTACGACGAGGCTGCCGTCGAGGCCGCCGCCGAGGCCGTGAGGGAGATGGTCCGCAGCCTGGGCAGCATACCCGAGGATCCGGCGGCGTAGCGCTCGAGCGCCGATCCCCGGGCTGCCCCGGGCAGGGATACCCCTTCTTTTCCCGTGGCTATCGACGGCGCTTGACCGCGGTCAAGGCGCGTGCCTGCGGGCTCGCGCACAGTGCAGCCTGATGACGGGCGGGATGCCGCCCGCAAGCAGGACGCGGGAGCCGATTCATGGGACGCCAGGCCAGCTACTACTCGAGCGCGACGTCGCACCAGATGCTGGGACTCAGCACCTTCGCCTTCACGGTCTGTTTCGCCGTGTGGACGATCTTTTCGATCATCGGGGTCAGGATCAAGCAGGAGTTGGGCCTCTCGGAGACCGAGTTCGGGATCCTCGTCGCCACCCCGGTGCTGACGGGCTCGCTGAGCCGCATCGTCCTCGGCATCTGGACCGAGCAGCATGGCGGCCGGCTGATCTTTCCGCTGCAGATGCTGACCACCGCGGCGGCGACCTGGGCGCTGTCGCAGGCCGGAAGCTTTCCCATGCTGGTGCTGGCGGCCCTCGGGCTGGGCCTGGCGGGCGGCTCGTTCATCGTCGGCATCGCCTACGTCTCGCGCTGGTATTCGACGCAGGCGCAGGGGAGGGCGCTCGGCATCTTCGGCGTCGGCAACGTCGGGGCCGCGGTCACCAACTTCGGCGCCCCGTTCCTGGTGGTCTCGTTCGGCTGGCAGACCACGGCTCAGATCTATGCGCTCGTGCTGGCGGCGGTGGCGGTCGTCTTCTACCTCGCCGCCAAGGACGATCCGGCCCACCGCGAGCGGAAGGAGAAGGGCGCCCGGCCGGTATCGGTCCGTGCCCAGCTGGAGCCGCTGAAGAACCCGCAGGTCTGGCGCTTCGCCACCTACTACTTCTTCGTCTTCGGCGCCTTCGTCGCGCTTGCCTCGTGGCTGCCGCGCTACTACGTCGGCGCCTACGGCCTGCCGCTCGAGGTCGCCGGCATGCTGGCGGCGGCCTACTCGGCTCCCGGTTCCCTGTTCCGCGCCCTCGGCGGCTGGATGTCGGACAAGTGGGGTGCCCGCTTCGTCATGTACCTGACCTTCCTGGTCTCGCTCGCCTGCCTGTTCGTCCTCAGCTATCCCGCCACCGACTACGTGGTGCGCGGCATCCGTGGCCCGATCGCCTTCTCGTTCGGGGTCGGGGTGCCCCTGTTCGTCGCCCTTACCGTGGTGCTCGGCTTCGTGATGTCACTGGGCAAGGCGGCGGTGTACAAGCACATCCCCGTCTACTACCCGCACCACGTCGGCTCGGTCGGCGGCCTGGTGGGCATGATCGGCGGCCTCGGCGGCTTCGTGCTGCCGATCGCCTTCGGCGTCCTCAACGACCTGATCGGGGTGTGGACGAGCTGCTTCATGCTGCTGTTCGCGATCGTGCTGGTGAGCACGGTCTGGATGCACGTCGCCATCCGCAGGATGGAGCAGCGCAAGTTCCCCGAACTGGCGGGGGAGGTGCAGCTCAGCGATCTGCCGGACGCACCGGTGCCGTTGCAGCAGCCCGCGCTGGCCCGGCGCCTGGCGGCGGAGGCGGCGGAGTAGATCCTTCTCTATCTCCGAAGGTCCTCGGCGAGGCCCCGTGGCGACACGGGGCCTCTTTCTTGTGCATCCAAATGCGCCCGATGGCGAAAAAGCGACGGCGCCATCCATGCGGCTAGATGGGCCATGAAGCGTTCCCCATATGCCTGAGAAAAATAGGCGAAGAATTTCGAGGCATAGCTGCAGAGGTCTCACGGGATTGCGACAAATGCTGAACCAGTTGCTGAATCGGGTGCGCAATTACTTCTTGCCCGGGCAGGCGAAGGACAATCACCGCGAGAATGCGGAGCAGCCTCCGCAGACGGAGAATGCTTCGCGAGCTCCGGCGCGGCAGAAGACGGCCAAGGACGACCTGACAGTCATCAAGGGCATCGGAGCTGCGACCCAGCAGCGTCTCTACGGTGCCGGCTTCATGACCTACGAAAAGCTGGCGGGCGCAAGCCCGGCGGAAATAAGGGGGATCTTCGGTCGCATGCCGCCCGGCGCGAAGCCCGAGCAGTGGATCGAACAGGCACGTGCATTGCTCAAACGGGCGTGACTTGCAGCTTTACTCCAGAGGCATACGTGAAGATAGGCGGCGAAGCTCTCGGGCGTTTTCGCCACCTACCGAAGATGCAGGCAAGGAGAACACGGCGATGCCGGAGAAAGGAGCCGCTCGGTAGCTTCCGGAACGACGGCTGTCTTGCGTGGCTCGCGCCCCGGGGCGCCTACGTCAGGGACGGCGACGCTAAGGAGGCAGAGGCGAGGAGCGCCAGGGGGACCTGAGACGTGGCGAAGACTATGGACGGAGACACGACCATGGCCCATGGGAAGCAGACGTTCGCGGACATCATTCGCAAGGACCACGAGACGCGTCAGTCCGTGGTCTGGCGGGGCAAGCTGATCGACTACCTCGAGAAGGTCAAGGAGGACCCGTCGATCGGCCGTCTCGCCCACGCGCATCTGTTCGACGTCATCACGCGTCCCGGACTTGCGGAGCCGTCGGGTGACGAAGCGGGGAGACTGGCCAAGATCTTCGGCGACGAACCGCCCAAGATCTACAACTTCTTCAGGGACGATTTCTTCGGCATCGAGGACGTGCTCGAGCGGATCGTCCGCTATTTCCACTCCGCTGCCTTGAAGGGCGAGGAAAGCCGGCAGGTGCTCTATCTGCTGGGGCCGGTCGGGGCCGGCAAGAGTTCGCTGATGGAGCGGCTCAAGCAGGGTCTCGAGCAGGCCGACCCGATCTACATGATCGAGGACTGCCCGGTCCACGAGGAGCCGCTGCACCTGATCCCGAAGCATCTGAGACCCGAGTTCGAGAAGATGCTGGGGGTGCCGATCGAGGGCGAACTGTGCCCGATCTGCCGCTATCGCCTGGAGCACGACTACCAAGGCCGCTACGAGGAGATGCCGGTCACCGTGATGCAATTCTCGGCGGTGCAGCGTCACGGCATCGCGGTGGTGCCGCCGGTCGATCCCAACAATCAGGACACCTCGGTGTTGATCGGTTCGGAGGATATCTCGAAGCTCGACCGCTACTCCGAGGGCGACCCGCGCGTGCTCGACCTCAACGGCGCCTTCAACGCGGGCAACCGCGGGCTCGTCGAGTTCATCGAGATCTTCAAGAACGAAACGGAATACCTGCACGCCATCATCACGGCGACCCAGGAGAAGTTCGTGCCGGCTCCCGGCCGCCACGGGACCGTCTACGTGGATACCGTCATCATCGGCCACTCCAACGAGGCGGAATGGCGCAAGTTCCGGGCCGACCACACCAACGAGGCGATCCTCGACCGCATCGTGACGGTCAAGATCCCGTACAACCTGCGCCTTTCCGAGGAAAGCAAGATCTATCGCAAGATCCTGCGCAAGGCCGGCTTCCAGGCCCAGATCGCGCCCCATACCATCGAGGTCGCCTCGATGTTCGCGATCCTGACGCGCCTGCAGCCCTCGCCCAAATGCGACATCATGACCAAGATGAAGATCTACAACGGCGAGGAGGTGGTCGAGAAGGGGGCGTCCAAGAAGATGGACCTCCAGGAACTGCGCGAGGACGCACCGTCGGAAGGCATGGAGGGCGTCAGCCCGCGCTTCATCATGAAGGCGATCGACAACGCGCTGTCGCAGAGCCCGCAAGGGGTCACGCCGATTCACATCCGCGAGACGCTGGTCAGGATGGTGAAGGAGGCGGAGCTGCCTGACGACACGCGGCGTCGCTATCTGGAGTTTCTGCAGGACTACATCCACAAGGCCTACCTGGACATCCTTGAGAAGGAGATCACGCGCGCCTTCGTGTACGCGTACGAAGAGCAGGCGGAGACCCTGTTCCAGAACTATCTCGACCACGCCGAGGCGTTCGCCAACCGGACCACGCTGAAGGACCGCAACACCCGCGAGGAGCTGGAGCCGGACGAAAACTTCCTGCGCTCAATCGAGGAGCAGATCGGCATCTCGGGGCCTGCATCGGAGGGATTCCGCCAGGAAGTGATCGCCTACCTGTGGGCCGCCGGCCGCCGCGGCGAGAAGCTGTCGTACCGCAGCTACGAGCCGCTCAAGGAAGCGGTCGAGCGCAAGCTCATGGGCTCGGTCCGCGACATCAGCCGCATCATCACCAAGGCGCGGACCCGCGACGAGGACCAGCGCGACAAGTACGAGGCGCTCCTGCGCAGCATGCTCGAAAGCGGCTACAACGAGTACTCGGCGGAGGTGGTCCTGAAGTACGCGGCCAATCACCTGTGGAAGGACTAGCTGGGGTAGTGCTATGGGTGCCACGATCCGACCGTACTCGCCCGCCGAATCGCTGCATTCCGATCGAAGCGCGGGAGACCGGGCGCGTCACCGCGAGAAGATCCGCGAAGCCCTGCGCGAGAACATCGCCGACGTGATCGCCGAGCAGGCGATCATCGGCCGCTCGGGCGACACCATCATCAAGATCCCGATCCGCGGCATCAAGGAGTACCGTTTCGTCTACGGCGACAACACGCCCGGGGTCGGCGAGGGCGACGGCGACACCCAGGAAGGCGATGTGCTCGCGCGCGGCAACAAGCCGGGTCAGGGGCAGCAGGGCGTCGGCGGCAACCTTCCCGGCCAGGACTATTACGAGACCGACGTCAGCCTCGAGGAGGTGATCGAGCTGATGTTCGAGGATCTCGAGTTGCCCGACCTCGAACAGAAGGCGCTACGTCAGGTGCTGGCGCAGCGGACCACGCGGCGGCGCGGCTACAAGCACGTCGGCGTCCGCGTCCATATGGACAAGGTGCGGACCGCCAAAAGCCGCATCCGCCGCAAGCTGGCTCGCGAGCACGCGCGCCGTGCCGAAAGCGAGCCGCCGCCTCCGCCTTCCGGCAACGACAATCGGCTGGAGGAGCGGTTCCCCTACCACCGAGAGGACTTGCGCTTCCGGCGGCGGATTCCCGATGAGGCGCTCGAGTCCAATGCCGTGGTGTTCTGCCTGATGGACACCTCGGGCTCGATGGACACCATGAAGAAGTATCTGGCGCGCAGCTTCTTCTTCCTGCTCTACCACTTCGTGCGCAGCCGCTACGACCAGGTCGACGTCGTGTTCGTCGCCCACGACACCACTGCCCGCGAAGTCTCGGAAGAGGAGTTCTTTGCCAAGGGAGAGTCCGGCGGCACCATGATCTCGTCGGGCTACCAGAAGCTGCTGGAGATCATCGAGGAACGGTACCATCCCAGCCTGTGGAACGTGTACGCGTTCCACTGCTCGGACGGAGACAACTTCCCGCAGGACAACGAGACCGCGATCAGGCTGGCCCGTGAGTTGTGCCAGGTGTGCAACCTGTTCGGGTTCGGCGAGATCAAGCCGGACGGCGCCTCCGATTGGGGGAGCGGCTCGCTGCTGTCCGAGTTCGAGGCGATCGAGGAGCCGAACTTCCGCGCCCTCGGCATCAACGGCCGGGACGAAATCTGGCCTTGCTTCAAGGAGTTCCTGTCGAGAGAAGAGGCGTAGACGAGATGGCCCGAAGCTGGAGCGTGTCGGACCTGGAAACCTGGGATGCGGCGATCCGCGAGGTCGTCGCCGGGATGAATCTGGACTGCTATCCGCAGGAATTCGAGGTCTGCGACCACGAGCAGATGCTGGGGTTGATGGCCTACTCGGGGATGCCGTCGCATTATCCCCACTGGTCGTTCGGCAAGTCGTTCGAACAGCAGAAGACGTTCTATGACTACGGCGTCTCGGGGCTGCCATACGAGATGGTCATCAACTCGAACCCGTGCCTCGGCTACCTGATGCGCGACAACTCGCTGCTGCTGCAGGTGCTGACCATCGCGCACGTCTACGGACACAACGACTTCTTCAAGAACAACTTCACCTTCGGCTTCACCCAGGCCGCGCGGGTGATCGAGCAGTTCAAGGCCCACGCCAACCGCATTCGCGGCTACACCGAGGACCCGTCGATCGGACGGACGGCGGTGGAGAGGGTGCTCGATGCCGCCCATGCGCTGGCGTTCCAGTGCGAGCGCAACCCGGGGATCCGCAAGCTAAGCCGCGAAGAGCAGGTCGAGGAAGCGATCCGCAGATCGCGCCCGAAGCTGGACGCGTTCCAGAGCATTCACCGGCGCCCCGGCGTCCAGACTCCCGACCTGCAGCGCCAGCCGCTCGAGCCGGAAGAGGATTTGCTCGGTCTGGTCCGCGACCACAATCCGCGCCTGCACGACTGGGAACGCGACATCCTCGACATCGTGCGCCAGCGGATGCGCTACTTCCTGCCGCAGATCGAGACCAAGATCATGAACGAGGGGTGGGCCTGCTACACCCACCGCTACATCATGAACAGGATCGATCTGCCGCAGGACATGCGGATGGAGTTTCTGGTCCGCCACAATCAGGTCGTGCGACCGATCCAGGGACAGATCAACCCCTACCACCTGGGGCTGGCGATCTGGGACGATATCGCCCGGCGGGACGGCGCTGACGAGGAGGTGCATCTCCTGCCGCCGACAGAGGCGATGTTCCAGTCGCGCGAGGTCGACCGCGACGTCTCGTTCCTGCGCCGCTTCCTGACCCCCGAGCTGATGCGCAAGCTCGACCTGTTCGAGTACAAGACCGGGCGCGGCGGCGATGTCGTCGTCTCCAAGGTGTCGGACGAGGACAGCTGGCGCCAGGTCAAGGAGACGCTGATCCGCAACACCGGCATGAACTCGGTGCCGGTGATCAAGGTCGTCGACACCGACTATCGGAGCAATCGGCACCTCCTGATGCGCCACTATTTCGACGGCCGCGAGCTCCAGCTCGAGTATGCCGAGCGCACCTTGCGCTACGTCTACGATCTCTGGCAGCGCCCGGTGCACCTGGAAACCAGGCTCGACGGCACCGGCCGGCTGCTCGGTTTCGACGGCGACAGCTTCAGCGTCCGCACGGCGATGGATTAGCATCGAAATCGCGGCCCCTCCCGCCAAGCCCCCGGAGGGGCCGCGTTGACCTCCGATCCCAATCCCGCTCCCGATTCGGCGGCGCCGCACGTCGTCTCTCGGCCCCTCAGGGGCGGAGGTTTCCCGCTTTTGCCATATTGTGACAGCGGCAGTCCGCAGTCCTGACGCGTCCCGTACTCGCTTGACCCGCCGCGGATTATTTTCTAAACTTTAGAAAATAATTAGGGGGTCGGGAGAGTGAACGTCCATCAGCGCCATGTCCTGCGCATGCTGCGCGACGACGGACCGCTGGCGCGGGGCGTGCTGGCGAAGCGCAGCCGCCTCTCGGCCACGACCATCACCCACGTCACCGCCAAGCTCCTGAGCGAGGGGTTGGTGGCGGAGATGGAGAATGGCGGCAGCGCCTCCGTCGGACGACCGGCGCAAGCGGTCCGGCTGGTCGATGACGCGCGCCAGGTCGCCGGGGTCCATATCGGGGCGGGCGGGGTGGTCGTCGCCATCACCGACCTCAAGGCGGCGCCCAAGGCGGTCGCGTCCTTTGCCTTCGACTCGGGCTCGTCCTCGCCGGAGAGCATCGTCGAGAGGACGGCGTCGCGGGTGGGAGAGCTGGCCGTGCGGGCCGGCGCCCGGCGGTTGCTGGGGGTGGGCGTCGGGGTGCCGGGTCCGGTCGACGCGGGCCGCCGCCGGGCGCTGGCCTCGATCAACATGGGATGGACCGACGTTCCCGTCGCCGAGCTGCTCGAAGAGATGCTCGGCCTGCCGGCGGTCGTCGAGCACAACGTGACCGCAATGGCCCTCGCCGAAAACCGGTACGGCATCGGCCGGCACGTCCCGGCGCTGCTTTACGTCTACCTGCGCACCGGTCTCGGCGCGGGGCTGGTGGTCGACGGCATGCCGTTCCGGCCGGGCGGCCACGGCGCGGTCGAGCTCGGCCACATACAGATTTCGTCCGACGGCGCCAGGTGCGCCTGCGGCAATACCGGCTGCGTCGAGACCTTCGTCAGCGAACGGGCGCTGATGGAGGCCGCCGGCCTTGCCGGCGCCGCGCCGGACAATCTGCTCGCCCGGGTCGAGCCCAACCGGCAGGCCTGGGAGGCGGTGGTGCGCCACCTCACCACCGCGCTCGCCAGCGCCGTCAACCTGCTGGCGCCCGATCTGATCGTCTTCGGCGGCCATCTCGGGCAGGCTCCCGAGAGCCTGTTCGACCGCCTCAGGGCCGAGCTGCCGCCCCGGGTCATGCCGCACATGCGGAGCCTGCTGCGCATCGAGCGCGCCGGCTTCGGCGCCGATGCCGGGGCGGTCGGCGGAGCGGCGGTCGCGCTGGACCGGTTCTTCTACTCGGGGGTGCTGCCATGAGCGGTTCGACCGTCCGGCCGCCGGCCGGCCGCCGCGAACGCGGGGGTCTTTCGTCGCGGCTGTCGAAGCTGCCGCCGATCGTCCTCAACATGGCGGCCTTCCTCGTCGGCATCGCGATCTGGGAGTTGGTAGTGTCGACCGGCGCGGTCGTGCTGCCGGGGCCGGCCGCGGTGTTCTGGCGGGGCGTCGAGCTGGTCCAGACGGGCCAGCTGCCGCTCGACGTCCTGGCCAGCCTGAAGCGGGTTCTGATGGGCTTCACCCTGGGGGTTGCCCTTGCGGTGCCGATCGGATTCCTGATGGGCTGGTACGGCATCGCCCGCAGCCTGATCGAGCCGTACATCCAGTTCTTCCGCATGATCCCGCCGCTGGCGGTGATCCCGCTGGCCATCGTGACGATGGGGATCGACGAGACGCCCAAGGTGTTCGTGATCTTCCTCGCCTCGTTCCTGTCCAGCGTCATCGCCACCTACCAGGGCGTTCTCAGCGTCGACGCCACCCTGATCAATGCCGCCCGCGTGCTGGGCGCGAGCGATGCCATGATCTTCCCGCGGGTGGTGGTGCCGGCCTCGGTTCCGTTCATCCTGGTCGGGGTGCGCATCGGCCTCGGCTCCGCCTGGGCGACGGTGGTGGCTGCGGAGCTGATCGCGGCGCAGCGGGGCCTCGGCTTCCGCATGCAGCAGGCGCAGCTCTACTATGACCTGCCGACCATCTTCGTCAGCCTGGTGACCATCGGCCTTCTCGGCCTGATCATGGACCGCATCGTCCAGATGATCGACCGCCGACTGACCTCGTGGCAGGAGCGCGCATGAGCGACCCCAAGATCTCGTTCCGCGCGGTTTCGCGGCGGTTCGAGGCCGGCGAGCGAAGCTTTCTCGCCCTCGACAGCTTCTCTCTCGACATTGCCGACGGCGAGTTCGTCACCGTCGTCGGCCCCTCCGGCTGCGGCAAGTCGACGGCCATGAACATCGCCGCCGGCCTGCTGGCGCCGAGCGACGGCGAGGTGCTGGTCGACGGCCGCCCGGTGCAGGGCCCCGGCCCCGACCGCGGCGTGATCTTCCAGCAGTACGCGCTGTTCCCTTGGCTTACCGTGCGCCAGAACGTCGAGTTCGGGTTGCAGGTGGCCGGTATGTCGAAGGCCGAGCGGCGGCGGGTCTCGGACCGCTTCATCGAGCTGGTCGGGCTCGCCGACTTCGCCGACGCGTTGCCGAAGACGCTTTCGGGCGGCATGAAGCAGCGCTGCGCCATCGCCCGCGCCTATGCGGTCGATCCCACCATGCTGCTGATGGA
Organism: Rhodospirillales bacterium; assembly: GCA_018432935.1. Classification (GTDB taxonomy): domain Bacteria; phylum Pseudomonadota; class Alphaproteobacteria; order Rhodospirillales; family Shumkoniaceae; genus JAHDSF01. The sequence goes on from JAHDSF010000006.1 coordinate 160,449, forward strand.
CGAGCCGTTCGGGGCACTGGACGCGCTGACCCGGGTCGTCATGCAGGACCAGCTTCTGGTCACCTGGGGCCGCGAGCGGCGCACCGTGATGTTCATCACCCACGACGTCGACGAGGCGGTGTACCTCGCCAACCGGGTCGTCATCATGGCGACGCGGCCGGGCCGGCTGTACGAGATCGTGGCCGTCGACCTGCCCTATCCCCGCAGCGAGGAGATCCGCCTCTCGCCCGAGTTCGCCACGATCCGCAACCGGGTGTGGCACGCCGTCTATCACCAGCCGAAATCGGAAACCAGCAGTGACAGGAGGGAGGATCCATGACCATTTCCAGACGCCGCTTCCTGGCCGCTTCCGCCGCCACCAGCATCCTCGCCGTAACCGGCGGCGCGCGCGCCCAGTCCAAGAAGATCCGCGTCGGCTACATCGCCGACTATTTCGGGACCAGCCTGACCGCCATCGCGAGCGACCAGAAGCTGTGGGCCAAGCACGGGCTTGACCCCGAGCTCAAGGTCTTCACCAACGGCCCGATCCAGATCCAGGCGCTCGGAGCCGGCAGCCTCGACTTCGGCTATGTCGGGCCGGGCGCGCTGTGGCTGCCGGCCAGCGGCAAGGCGAAGGTGATCGCCATGAACACGCTCGGCCTCGCCGACCGCGTGATCGCCCAGGCGGGGTTCAAGACGATGGCCGACCTCAAGGGCAAGAAGGTCGGGGTGCCCGAGGGCACCTCGGGGGACATGCTGCTGCGCCTCGCGCTCGCCAAGGCGGGCATGAAGATCGAGGACGTCGAGGCGGTGAAGATGGACCCCAGCACGGTGGTCTCGGCGTTCGCCTCCAAGCAGGTTGCCGGCGCCGGCATCTGGTACCCGCTGGTGGCGGTGATCAAGCAGCACGTTCCCGACCTCGTCGAGGTCGCCAAGAGCGCCGACTTCTTCCCCGCCAACTCGTTCCCGAGCGCCTTCGTGTGCCGCAACGAGGTGGCCGAAGCCGATCCGGAGACGGTGAAGAGGATGATCGCGGTGCTGAAGGAGGCCAACGACTTCCGTATCGCCGACGTCAAGCGGTCGGTCGCCATCACCGCCAAGTTCCTAGGCGTGCCCGAGGCGCCGCTCGCCACCGAGTCCGAGAACGGCAAGTACCTCACCAGCGCCGAGCTGGTGGCAATGACCAAGGACGGCACCGTCGCTAAGTGGCTGTCCGGGCTCAACCAGCAGTTCGTCGGTTTCGGCAAGCTCGACAAGCCGCTGGACCCGAAGGACTACTACCTCGCCGAACTCTACGTGAACGGGTAAGTCACGCCCTCCCGCATCGCGGGAGAGGGCTGCGGGCACCGGGCCCCTCCCTCTCCCGCAGGGCGGGCGAGGGAAGCCTATGCTCACGCCGAACGGGCGATGGCAGGGCTGGCGGTGGTTTCGCGCACGGTCAGTTCGAAACCGCACTCGAAATGCTGGCAGACGTTGCCGCCGGCCAGCGAGTGGACGAGGAAGTCGCAGGCGCGGCGCCACACCTCTTTGGTGGGAATCGAGATCGTCGTCAGCGCCGGCTGGATGTGCCGGCTCCACTCGAGGTCGCCGATGCCGATCACGGAGAGCGATTCGGGAATGCTCAGTCCCGAGCGGGCGCATTCGAGGACGACGCCGAAAGCGATGAGGTCGGTCGTGCAGACCACCGCGGTCGGCCGTGCCGGTTCGGCCAGAAGGGCCTTCGCCGTTTGGCGGGCGTCGTCGAGGCCGGCGCCGACCTCGAACACCCAGTGCTCGGGCAAGGGGAGGCCGGCTCCCGCCAGGGCATCCTTCGCCCCGCGTACGCGGCCGCGGGCGCGGTCGTTGTTGCCGGTGCGGGCGCCGAGCAGGCCGATCCTTCGGTGGCCGAGATCGATCAGGTGGGTGCAGGCGCGGAAACCCGCCGCATGGTTGTCGATGCCGACCGAGGGGAAGGGCGACTGCGGAGAGTAGCTGCCCACCGCCACCCAGGGAACCCCATGCCCGGCCAGGAACTGCAGCAGCACCGGCGAATGGTCGGCGCCGCGCAGGATCAGGGCATCGACCTTGCGCCCGACCAGATTCCTGACCTGCTCGAACTCGAGTTCGGGGTCGTAGTCGCTGGTCGCCAGGAGCAGCGTGTAGCCATTGGCCGCCAGGTACTTCTGGGCCGCCGAGATGCCGCTCGCGTAGAAGGCATTGTCGACCGTGGGAACGACGGTCCCGATGGTCTTGGTCTGGCGGACGCTGAGGGCGCGGGCGGTCGCATCGGGGACGTAGTCCAGCGTGCGGATCACCTCCTCGACCCGGCGCCGCGTCTCCTCGCTCACCAGCTTCTGGCCGTTGAGCACCCGCGAGACCGTCGCCGGCGCCACTCCTGCCAGGCGGGCGATGTCACGGATTCCGAGCCGCTTGCCGTTCACGAACCGGTTCCATTCCTGTTTCTTGAGGAACCCGCCACACGTTCAACTGTTATCATTGCGCACGATATTCCGCAAGACGCGGCGGTGCCGCTGCGATGGAGTTGACATTACCACCACGGGGTGCTAGGCACTCCGTATGAAACCGGTTCCATAAGCCGGGCCGTCGGCGGGCCAGCCGCCATGATCACAGGAGGAGATATGAACAGGCTCGTTTCCCAGGCAGTACTGTTGGCGCTGATCGCCTTGCCGGCGCAGGCGGCCGATTTCGACTGGAAGAAGCACCAGGGCGAAACGGTCTCCTTCCTCGTCAACAACAATCCGTGGGGCGCCGCGATCGTCGAGATGAAGGGCGATTTCGAGAAGCTGACGGGGATAACGCTGAAGACCGACGTCTACCAGGAGCAGCAGATGCGGCAGCGCCTGGTCACGGTCATGAACGCCGCCAGCGACGAGATCGACATCTTCATGAGCCTGCCTTCGCGCGAGGGACCGCAGTTCGCGAAGGCCGGCTGGTACGCCGATCTCACCGCCTTCACGAAGAATGCGGTGGCGCCGGACTACAACTTCGCCGACCTCAGCAAGGCGCTGCTCGACGGCGGCACCTTCGGCGGCAAGCTGACCAGCCTTCCCCTCAACCTCGAAGGGCCGGTCGTCTACTATCGCAAGGACATCTTCGCCAAGTGCGGCGTCGAGTTCCCGAAGACGATCGAAGGGCTGCTGCCGGTCGCCGAGAAGCTCAAGGCCTGCGCTCCCGACGTCACCCCGTTCGTCTCGCGCGGTCTCAAGCCGGCCCTGCCGTACACCTACAGCGTGTTCGTCCACAACATGGGCGGCACCTACGTGAAGAACGGCAAGTCCCAGATGTGCAGCAAGGAGATCAAGGCTGCGACCGATCTCTACGCCAAGCTGCTGAAGGACTACGGTCCTCCGGGCGTGGTCAACTACAGCTTCTACCAGATCACCTCGCTCTACAAGGCGGGCAAGGCGGCGATCGCCTTCGAGGCCTCCAACGAGTTCTCCGGCGTCATGGAGGGCGGCGCGCGCCTGAAGGACACCGCGATTGCGGTCATGCCTGCGGGTCCCGGCGGCTCGCATCCGACCGTGATCGGCTGGGGGCTCTCGGTCTCCAACTTCAGCAAGAAGAAGGAAGCCGCCTGGTACTTCCTGCAGTGGGCGACGTCGCCGCCGGTGGTTGCCAAGCTGGCGCTCAAGGGCATCGTTCCGCCGCGTGCTTCCACGATCAACGATCCTGCGTACAAGAAGTGGCTCGACGAGGAGCCGCTGCGCGGGACCTGGATCCAGGTCGTCAACGAGATGGCGAAGATCGGCACCTCCGAGATCGGATATCCGATCGTCGCCAACCCGCAGTCCCGCGAGTACATGGGGCAGGCGGTCCAGGACGTCTTCCTCGGCAACAAGTCGATCGACGAGGCGTGTGCCGAAGCCGATCGCCAGCTCGACCGTCTGATCGCGCAAGACAAGTAGACGAGGCGTTGCGAGCGGGGCCTCGCCCCGCTCGCTTCCACCTTCCGGTCATCCCCGCGAAAGCGGGGATCCAGACGGTGAGGCAGACTGGATTCCCGCTTTCGCGGGAATGACGAAGAGCTTAACGGGCACCAGCGCAATGTTCACTCTTCCCCAGGACTATCAGGTCGCGGTGATCGGCGGGGCCGGCGATATCGGGCGCGCCATCACGCGGGCCTTCGTCGGCGCCGGCGCCCGGGTCGTCGCCACCGGCCACAGCGATGCCGAGATCGCGCAGAGCGGGCTGGCGGCAGTCGATGGCGTCGAGGCGCGTGTTCTCGACATCACCGACGACGCTGCCGTCGCTGCGTTCGCCAAGGGCTTCGACCGCCTCGACGCCCTCGTCAACTGCGCCGGCATCCTGTTCCGGTTCCAGGAGTACGAGATCGAGACCTTCAAGAAGGTCCTGGACGTCAACCTGATCGGCGCCTTCCGCACCTGCTCGGCATTCCACGACCTGCTGGCCGCCGCCAAGGGTTCGATCGTCAACATCGCCTCGATGAACGCCTTTGCCGGATTGCCCTTCATTCCCGCCTACTGCGCCAGCAAGGGCGGGCTGGTGATGCTGACCAAGTCGCTGTCGCTGGCCTGGGCGAACGACGGCATCCGCGTCAACGCGGTCGCGCCCGGCTACGTCGAGACCCGGATCAACGCCAAAGGCCGCGCCGACAAGGCCTTTTACGACAAGATTGCCGACCGCACGGCGCTGAAGCGCTGGGCCAAGCCCGACGACATCGCGGGCAGCGTGGTCTTCCTGTGCACGCCCGCGGCGGCCTACATCACCGGGACGGTGCTGCCGGTCGACGGCGGCTTCCTGGCCGGCTGAGGGCGGCGCCGATGAGACCGCAGATGACGGTGGAACGGCAGCTGGCGCTTCTGTGCTCGCCGGCCGTCCTCTTCACCATCGTCATGATCGCCTTTCCGGTCGGCTACTCGGTGTGGCTGAGCTTCCAGGCGTTCTCGCTCGGCGGCGGCTCGACCTTCAACGGCGGCGAGAACTACGTCCGCATGGTCGAGGACCCGGAGTTCTGGAACGGCCTCCGGGTCACGTTCGTGCTGTACGCGATCTCGCTGGTCGCGCAGCTCGCCATCGGCACCTATCTGGCGATCCTGCTCAACGCCTCGAAGCGGATGGTCGGCTTCCTCCGCTCGGCGCTGCTGTCGCCGTTCGTGATGCCGCCGGTGGTGGTCGGCATGATGTGGATCGTGATCCTCGATCCGGCGATCGGGGTGGCCAACTACGTCCTCCAGTCGCTCGGGCTGCCACCGTCCGAGTGGCTCGCGTCGCCGCGCTGGGTGATCGCCACCGTGGCGCTGGTCGACACCTGGCAGTGGTCGCCGTTCGTGGCGCTGATCGTGCTGGGGGGCTTGCAGTCGCTGCCCGGCAGCGTGTACGAGGCAGCCGAAGTGGACGGCGTGTCGCGCTGGGCGGTGTTCCGCTACATCACCCTGCCGCTGCTGGCGCCGACTCTGCTTACCGCCGCCATCCTGCGCTCGGTCGACCTGCTGCGCTTCTTCGACATCATCTACATCACCACCGGCGGCGGCCCCGGCAACGCCTCCAACACGCTGAACATCTACGGCTTCCGGGTCGGCTTCGAGTTCTTCGAGATCGGCTACGCCTGCGCCCTGATGGTGACGCTGTCGACCATCGTGCTCGGCGCCGTCCTGCTGATCACCAAGGGCCGCAACATGATCGACTGGTGAGCCATGAGAGAGAAGCAAGAAAAGGGGTCAGAGTCATTTTTCACGAAGCGGAGAACGCACAGGGCACCGCACCCCCTGAGCGTGAAAAATGACTCTGACCCCTTTTCTTGCTTTGCCCGCGGGGGGTGGAAGTGAGCGAGACCTGGATCCGCCGTCTCAACGCGTTCCAGCTTCTGCTGGTGATCGCGCTCATCCTGCTGCCGATCGTGTGGATGGTCGTCTCGTCGTTCAAGCCGTCGGCGCAGGTCACCGCCTACCCACCGACCCTGATCTTCACCCCGGTGCTCGACAACTATCGGCAGCTCTTCTCGACCACGCCGTTCGGCTCCTACCTGGTCAACAGCATCGTCATCACCGTCGGCTCGACCCTGCTCGGGCTGCTGTTCGGGGTGCCGGGCGCGTTCGCCACCTCGTGGTCGCGGGTCAACTGGCCGGCGACCGTCACGCTGGCGGCGCGGATGGCGCCGGGCGCACTGTTCCTGCTGCCGTGGTACATCATGTTCCGCACCTTCGGCATGATCGGCAGCTACTCGGCGATGATCCTGGCGCACGCGGTCATCACCATGCCGGTCATCATCTGGGTGATGCTGCCCTACTTCGACAACGTGCCGCGCAGCGTGCTCGAATCGGCCCAGGTCGACGGCTGCCACGTGCCCGAGATCCTGTGGCGCATCGCCCTGCCGATGGTGCTGCCGGGTCTGGTGGTGTCGTCGATCCTGGCGTTCGTGTTCTCTTGGAACTACTTCCTGTTCGCCCTCATCCTGACCAACCAGAGCACGAAGACCCTGATCGCCGCTTCGTTCAACTTCATCGGCGAAGGGGCAACCTACTGGGGCGCCCTGATGGCCGCCGCCACCATCATCGCCATCCCTCCGATCATCCTCGCGTTCGTGGTCCAGCGCTGGCTGGTGTCCGGCCTGGTGATGGGCGCGGTGAAAGGCTAAGGAGAGTCCGCTTTGCGTACCACCGTGTTCCCCGGCAACAAGACCATCACCACCGCCGACGTCGCGGCGCCCCAGGCCGCGGCCGGCGAGGTCGTGGTGCGGGTCCGCCACACCGCGCTGTGCGGTTCCGACCTCCGGCTGTGGCGCGACGGCGCCCAGATCACGCCAGGCCACGAGATCTTCGGCGTGGTCGACGCACCCGGACACGCCCTGCATGGCACCCGCCAGGTGGTCTACATCCCGGTCCACTGCGGCCACTGCGATTCGTGCCGCGAGGGCGACACCCAGATGTGCCTCAACACCTCGGTCCTGGTCGGCTGGAACCGGCCGGGCGGCTATGCCGAGGCGCTCGCCGTTCCCGAGACCTGCCTGCTGCCGGTGCCCGACGACATCGAAGATCTGCTGGCGCCGCTGCTGCTCGACACCATCGGCACCTCGGCGCACGCGGTGCGTTTCATCGCCCCCGTGGTGCCGCCGGAGCGGCCTGGCCCGGTGCTGGTGATGGGCGCCGGCCCGGTCGGCCTCGGGGTCATCATCGCGCTCCGTGACCACGGCTATTCGGACATCCACGTCTTCGATCCCAAACCCGACCGCGTCGCCCTGGCGCAGCGCTTCGGCGCCATACCGCACTCCGGCGAGGGCAAGCGCTTCAAGCTGATCATGGAGTGCAGCGGGGCGCATGCCGCCCGCAACGGGGCGATCCCGATCGTCCTGCCGCGCGGCGCGATCGTGCTGATCGGCGAGAACAGTCAGCCGTGGACGATCAACGAGGACCGCGTGTTCCGCCGCAAGGACTTCTTCATGGTCCGCACGTTCTACTTCCCGATGCGCGACCACGAGGCCAACTGCGACCTCCTGCGCCGCGAGAAGGAGAGTTTCCGCATCCTGGTCGACGCCGAGTTCGGTTTCGACGCCTTCCCCGAAGGCTTCGCCCGCTTCGCCGCCGGCCAGCACGTCAAACCCCTGTTCTCGGTCACGTGAGGGCGGCCATGGCCTCCATCCGCATGAAAGGGATCGTCAAGAAGTTCGGCGATCTCACGGTCATTCCCCGGCTCGACCTCGAAATCCAGGACAAGGAGTTCGTCGTCTTCGTCGGCCCGTCGGGCTGCGGCAAGTCGACGCTGCTCCGCATCATCGCCGGGCTGGAAAAGGTCAACGAGGGCGACCTCTACATCGGCGACGAGCGGGTCAACGACCTGCCCGCCGCCCGGCGCGACATCGCCATGGTGTTCCAGGACTACGCGCTCTATCCGCACATGACGGTGCGCAAGAACATGGCGTTCGCCCTCGAACGCCGGGGCATGCCCAAGGCCGAGGTCGACGCCCGCATCCGCCGCGCCGCCGAGATCCTGCACATCGAGCCCTACATGGACCGCAAGCCGAAGGCGCTGTCCGGCGGCCAGCGCCAGCGGGTGGCGATGGGCCGCGCCATGGTGCGCAACCCGAAGGTGTTCCTGTTCGACGAGCCGCTTTCCAACCTCGACGCCAAGCTGCGCGCCGAGGTGCGGACGGAGATCAAGGCGCTGTCGCAGACCCTGCAGACGACGATGATCTTCGTCACCCACGACCAGGTCGAGGCCATGACCATGGCCGACCGCATCGTCATCCTCAAGGACGGCATGGTGCAGCAGGTCGGCGGCCCCGAGGAGGTCTACCGCAACCCGGTCAACCAGTTCGTGGCCGGCTTCATCGGCTCGCCCACCATGAACTTCTTCACCGCGGCCCGCTGCGACGGAGGCCTCCGGCTTGCCGACGGGACGAAGGTCCCGATCGGAGGCAAGCAGGCGGCGGCACTGGACCGCAGGTCCGAGGCGCAGGTCGTCCTCGGCGTCCGGCCCGAGCACCTGCGCCTGGCCCAGGGCGGGGACGGCTCGTTCGAGGTGACGGTGAACGTGGTCGAGCCGCTCGGCTCCGACACCCTCTGCTATTTCGACTTCGAAGGCAGCCGCCATGTGGCGCGGCTGGATCCCGAGCGTCCCGTCCATGCCGGCGAACGGATCCGGTTCTCGTTCGATACCGCGCGGTCTCATGTCTTCGCCGGTGGTGACGGGCGATGCGTTTTCTGAAGCATGAGTGCAGCCCGCGGGTGATCTGCCTCGGCATGTCGGCCATGGACTATGTCTGGAACGTCCCCGAACTGCCGGTCGGCAACACCAAGATCCGCGCCACCGAGTTCTTCGAGATGGGGGGCGGGCTTGCCGCCACGGCCGCCTGCGCCTGCGGTCGCCTCGGCGCCCGCATCTCGTTCTGGTCGCGCGCCGGCGAGGATCAGGCCGGCCGCTCGACCCGCGACGAACTCCAGCGCTACGGCGTCGACACCACCCATTATCGCCTCTTCCCCGGCCAGCGGACCTCGGTCTCGGGCATCTTCGTCGACGCGGCGGGGGAGCGGATGATCGCCAACTTCCGCGGCGCCGGGTTGCCGGCCGATCCTTCGTGGCTCCCGCTCGGCGACGTCGCCGCCGCCGATTCGGTGGTCGCCGACTGCCGCTGGGTGGAAGGGGTCGAGGCGCTGTTCGGCGCCGCCCGCGCAAAGGGCATCCCCTCGGTGCTCGACTGCGAGATCGCCGAGCCGGGGGCCTATGAGCGGATGCTGCCGGTCACCGATTACGCGGTATTCTCGCAGATCGGCCTCAACTTCATCGCTCCCGGCAAGGATCCGGAAGCGGGCCTTGAGGTTGCCGCCGCGATGGGTGCGCGGACCGTCGCCGTCACCCTGGGGGCCAAGGGAAGCCTGTGGCTGCACGAGGGCCGATTCCGTCATTTCCCGGCCTTCCAGGTCGAGGTCGTCGACACCACGGGAGCGGGCGACGTCTTCCACGGAGCGCTGGCGGTGGCGTTCGGCGCCGGCGCCGACCTTGACGAGGCGGTCACCTTCTCGGCGGCGGTGGCCGCCCTGAAATGCGCCAAGGCGGGCGGCCGCCCCGGCATTCCCGACCTTGCGGCGACGAAGGCGTTTCTCGAGAAGTCCGGCTACTGACCCAGGGAGTACTTGATGTCGATCCGTACGATTACCGACCTGCTTGCATCCTCGCCGGCCAAGGACTGGGCAGTGGGCCAGTTCAACTCCCACAACCTGGTGATGATGGGTGCCGCGCTGGCGGCCGCCAGGGCCGAGCGGGCGCCGGTGATCCTGGCGGTCGGGTACCAGTCGACCAAGTATTTCAGCCTGCAGGCGCTGGCCGCCGCAATGCGGGTGCTGGCCGAGGAGGCGGACGTGCCGGTGGCGATCCACCTCGACCACGCGCGCGAGCTCGAACGGGTCCGCGAGGCGCTCGACTGCGGCTTCAGCTCGGTGATGTTCGACGGCTCGGCGCTCTCGTTCGAGGACAACGTCGCCAAGACCCGCCAGGTGGTGGCGATGGCCCGCGACGCCGGCGCCAGCGTCGAGGGCGAGGTCGGCGTGGTGCCGCAGCCGGGCGCCAAGCCCGGCGAGATCGGCCTCACCGACATCGGCCAGGCGACCGAGTTCGCGGGTCTCACCGGGGTCGACCTGCTGGCGGTCTCGCTGGGCTCCGTCCACGGCATGACCGAGGCGTCGCTCGCCATCGACCAGGCGCTGCTGGAAAAACTGGGCCAGGCGATCCCCGTACCGCTGGTGCTGCACGGCGCCAGCGGCGTCACCGACGAGGCGGTCCGGCAGGCGATCACCAAGGGTGTGCGCAAGATCAACGTCAACACGGCGCTCAAGGCGGCGGCCGTGCGCAAGATGCGCGAGGCGTTGACCGCCCGTCCCGATACCGATCTGCTCGAAGTGATGGACATCGGCGGCCGCGCCATCACCGAGCTCGCGGTGCACAAGCTCCGCGTCTTCGGGGCCAGCGGCCGCGCGTAGCTACCTCTCTCCCGAAGGGACGGAGGGGCGTGACGAACGGGCAGGGAGGAATGGGATGAGCAAGACAGTCGGACTGGTCGGGGTCGGCATCATGGGCAGCCAGATGGCCCGCAAGCTGGTCCCGGCGGGCTACGCGGTGATCGCCCGCGACATCAAGCCGGAAGCGGAGGCGCGAGCCCGCGAGATCGGCTGCACGGTGGTCGGTTCGCCGGCCGAGGTGGCCAGACAGGCCGACGTGATCCTGCTCTCGCTGCCGCTGCCCGAGGATGTGGAAGAGGTGGTCCTGGGCGCCGACGGCATCCTGAGCGCCGCCACGTCCGGCACCGTCATCGTCGACCTCTCGACCGTCGATGCCTTCTCGACCCAGCGCAACGCCGCGAAGGCGAAAGAGAAGGGAGTCGGCTACCTCGACTGTCCGGTGCTCGGCCGGCCGCAGGGCTGCGGCAAGTGGACGCTGCCCACCGGCGGCGACGCCAGCCACCTCCCCAAGGCGAAGCCGATCCTGGACAACGTCGCCGGCAAGATCCTGCCGGTCGGCCCCTCCGGCCACGGCAACATCGTCAAGCTCCTGAACAACATGATGTTCGGCGCGATCAACTCGATCACCTCCGAGGTCTTCGCCCTTTCGGCCAAGCTCGGCATGGAGCCCAAGCTCCTGTTCGGCACCATCGCCGACAGCGGCGCCGCAACGGTCAGCAACCTGTTCCGCGAGCTGGGACCGAAGATCGTCAATGACGACTGGTCGGTGCTGTTCTCGGTCGACAACCTCCACAAGGACATGCGGCTCGGCATCGCCATGGCCAAGGAGGTCGGGGCCGGCTTCCTGGTCTCGGAGGCGAACCAGCAGCTCAACGCCAAGGCCCGCGAGGCCGGCTTCGGCGCCGAGGACACGGCGGCCGTCGTCAAGGTCTGTCGGGCGATGCTGAAGAAGTAGGAGGCTGCTGCCATGGGCGAGGTGCTTCTCGACTACGGCCAGACCAAGATGCGGGCCGAGGTTCCGGATTCCGCGGTCATCGTCCGCTATGGCGAGACCTACACGGACCCGGATCCGCTGGGCGATCCCGTCGATCTGACCCGCGCCGCCCTGGCGGCGCCGGTCGGCGGGGTCAAGCCGCTGCGCGAGTGGGCCGGGCCGGGGAAGAAGGCGGTGATCGCCTTCCCCGACCGGGTCAAGGGCGGGGCCCATGCCAAGGCCCACCGCAAGGTTGCGATCCCGATGGCGATTGCCGAGCTGCTGGCCGGCGGCTGCCGCGAGGAGGACATCACGCTCTTGTGCGCGCCCGGGCTGCACCGCCACAACACGCTCGAGGAGTGGGCGGGCTACCTTGGTGCCGACCTGGTCCGCCGCTTCTGGCCCGACCGCATCGCCAACCACGACGCCGAAGGGCCCGAGCTGGCCGACCTCGGCAGCGACGCCATGGGCAACGTGGTGCAGTCGAACCGGCGCTTCATCGAGGCCGACATCCCGGTCCTGATCGGCCACTGCTCGGGGAACCCGTACGGCGGCTATTCCGGCGGCTACAAGATGCTGGTCACGGGGCTGTCGGGCTGGCGTTCGATCGCCTCCCACCACACGCCCAAGACCATGCACCGCGAGGATTGGCTGGGCGCCACCACCAAGCAGCACATGCGCCATCAGTTCCGCTCGATCGGCGAGGCGGTGGAAAGGGCGGCGGGCAAGCGGTTCTTCGCCATCGACGCGGTGGTCGGGCAGCGTTCGCAGGTGCTCGACGTCAAGGCCGGCACCCTCGACGCCGTCGAAGCGGCGACGTGGCCGCTCGCCGACCGGCGCACCAACGTCCGCCTCGACATGAAGGAGCCGGCCGACGTCCTCCTGATCGGGCTGCCGCGCGACTTCCATTACGGTCCCGGGATGGGCACCAACCCGATCCTGATGAGCCTGGCGATCGGAGGGCAGCTCTCGCGCTGCTGGGGGGCGTTGCGGCCCGGCTGCGTGGTGATCGCGGCGGCGCCCTGCGACGGCTGGTTCAACCCGAACTGGTTCCCGTCGTACGAGGAGACCTACCAGGCCATGCAGGCCTACCCGACCGCCGCCGAGTTCCTGGAATCGGCGGACGCGTCGAGGCTCTCGACCGACAACGACTACCGGTTCCGCTACTCGAACCACTTCGCCTACCATCCGTTCCATGCCATGTCGATGATCTCGGGCGGGAGCACGGTCCAGAAATGGACCTCGGCCGCCTACGTCGTCGGGGCCAGGATGCCCGGCTATGCCCGCGGCATGGGCTACCGCACCACCGCCACCGTGGCCGAAGCGTTCAAGGACGCCGAGCGCTTCGTCGGCAAGAGCCCGCGCATCCTGTGCACCCCCGAGTGCTTCTCGGGCGGCGTGGGGGTGCACCTGCACCGTTAGGAGTGCTCGAGGCGGGGGCGCCGGGGATGGCGGAGAAAGACTCGGACAAGCAGCTCGGCGAGGCCTTGAAGAAGGCCCTCGCCGACTTCCTGCGGCGGCGGGCCGTGCTTCTGAAAAGGCTGCGGTACCACCCCGAGAAGACGTACATGCGGGGGCGACCGGCGAAGTCCTGAAAGAGGAGCGGGAGCCCGGCCTCCGGCAAGCCAGTTCCGCCCGCCGGACCTATTTCTGCGCGTAGCTGCCGTCGGGGCGCTTGATCCAGGCGCCGCCGGGCAGGTTGTTGAGGATCTGGGTGAAGTAGATCTTGCCGACCTCCGCGACCGGCACGTTCTGTTCGGCGGCCCGCTTCTGGTAGACCTGTCGCCGCTGGGCGTTGACCGCCTCGACCACCCGCTGCGTCTCGGCGCTGGCCGCGCCGCGGGCCTCGACGTAGCCGTCGAATCGCTCCGCCACCGCCCCCGATCGGCGCAGCTCGTCAAGTTCGGCGGCCGACGCCGGCGAGGCCAGGAGAAAAATGGCGCACAGGGCTGCCGCAAGACAGGCAAGGTTTCGCCGGACCGTCATCCTTCATACCCCTCGACAATGACGAGCTCGCCGTCCGCCACCGGCCTGCGGATTGCCAGGGCGTTGGCGGCGACGTAAGCCCGGTAGGCTTCCGGATCCTTCACGTCGATCGTGGCGATCCAGTACCCCTTTGCCATGCCATCTCCCGCTAGAAGATCTGCTCGTTCTTCTTGATATCCTCTTGCGCCTGCTGCTCCAGCTTGACCCGCACCTCGGCGTCGACCTTGACGTTCAGGTTGATGGTGATCGGCTCCCGGGGCGGCTCGACCCGCACGGTGGGCTGGCAGGCGCCCAGCAACAGGACGACGGCCCACAAGAAAGGCCGGTGGCGGCGGGGTGAAGTCAGCGCTTCAGCAGGCATGCCACGACTATAGCGTCGACGCGCTCTCGCCACAACTCGGCGTAGCGGGTTCCCAGGGCAACGAATTCAGGTTAACAACGCCTGCCCATACCCCCGGATGGGCTGCGCTCGCCCCCTCACCCCGCCCCTCTCCCCCATTTCATGGGGGCGAGGGGGGCCGAACCATGAGCCCCCTCGCCCCGCGTCGGCGGGGAGAGGGGCGGGGTGAGGGGTTTTCGGTCGCCGTCAACCCTCTCTTGACCCGAGTTCGGAGCCCTGAGCGGGTTCGCGCGCGGCGCTGGCGCTACAGGGACAGCGCCGCGAACGCCTTGGCGAGGACCTCGGCGCTGTGCTGCAGGGCTGCCCGCTCGTCTTCGGCCAGCTCCTGGTGCAGCGTGCGCTCGACGCCCTGCTCGCCGACCACCCGCGGCAGCGAGAGGGCAACCGGCCCGAGGCCGGCGAAGTCGTCCTCCAGCGCCGACACGGTCAGAACCGAACGGAAGTTGCCGACCACCGACTGCACGATCCTGACCAGGCCGCCACCGACCCCGAACCAGGTCGCGCCCTTGCCCTCGATGATCCGGTAGGCGGCGCGCCGCACCGCGTCGTCGATGCTCTGGCGGGCCGCTGCGTCGAGCGGTCGGCCCTCCTGCTGCGCCAGGGCCGCGACGCCGATGCCGCCGGCTTCCGCCGACGACCAGCACAGGACTTCGGAGTCGCCGTGCTCGCCGACCACATAGGCGTGGATCGATTTGGGCGAGATGCCGAGATGGAGCCCCAGAAGGGTGCGAAAGCGGGCGGTGTCGAGGATGGTGCCCGAGCCCAGGACGCGGCCGCTCGGCAGTCCGGAGATGCGCGCCGCCACATGGGTCATGATGTCGACCGGGTTGGTGGCGATCACCAGCACCGCGTCGGGCGCGGCGGCGACGATGCGCGGAATCGACTCGGCGAACACGCCGGCGTTGCGCTCCAGCAGGCCGAGGCGGTTCTCGCCCGGCTTCTGCGGCACCCCGGCGGCTACGATGACGACCCGGCAGCCGGCAAGCTCCTCGTAGCCGCCCGATCGGATGCGGGTGCCATGGGCGAACGGGGTCGCGTGACGGATGTCCTCGGCCTCGGCGGCCGCGCGCTTGGGGTTGGCGTCGACCAGGACGATCGTGTTCGCCGCTCCCTGCATGGCGATGGCGAAGGCGGCGGTGCTGCCCACCATGCCGGTTCCCACGATGCCCACCTGCATGTCCGGTCCTCCGCCATTGGCATGACCGCGGCCCCCTATTGACCGAACGTCCCCTTGAGAAGGTCGCCGCTCAGCCGGCGTCCTTCCTTGATCGCGTCGAGGATCGGGTCGGGGTTGCCGCTGAGCGAGATATTGAAGTCGAAGGGATGGCCTTCAAGCACGTCGGGGTTCTGTCCGGTCATGCGGACCTTGACGGTGAGGTCCTCGGCGGCCGGCCGCTCGATCCCGAGCTGCAAGCGGTCGTAGTGGAAGTTCTTCAAGGCGTCGACCACCAGGGCGACCTGCTCGCCCTGGCCTTCCAGCATCTGGCGGGCGGCGCCGACGTCGAGGCGGATGACGCCGGCCCCGGTGTCGGCAAGCTCGCCCCCCGCGACGCCAAGCCCCTTTGGTCCGAGCCGCAGCGGCAGCCGGCCCGACAGCGTGCCTTCCCCCTCCAGGCCGTCGACGCCGAGGCTGTCCAGCACCTGCGCCAGCGACAGATTCCGGAGCCGCAGGTCGAAGGCGTGCTCGCTTGCGGCCGGGTCGAGCACCGTCTCGCCCAGCGCCACCGTGCCCCCCGCCAACGTTGCCGTCGCCTCGGCAATGCGGAGGGTGGCATCGGCGATGCGGAATTCGACCAGCACCTCCTCCAGCGGCACTCCGGCCACCACCCTGTCGGCGGTGACGATCTGTCCCGGAGCGGTCCGGAGGGGGTCGACCTGGGTTGCCGCGACGCTTCCGTTCAGGCCGCTGACGGCGAAATCCGGGGTCTGCAACGACATCTCCCGCACGGCGAGCCTAGCCTGGACCTTGGGCTCGCCGCCCTGGCGCCAGGCGACGCGGGCGTCCGCCTCCAGCGTGCCGGTCGCCGCGACCTCGGGAGCGAGCCGGCTCAGATCCCGCGGCTGGAAACCCTCGCCGAAGACAAAGGCGGCGGGGCCAAACGTCGCGTCGAGGTCGCCGGACGGGAGCTTGTACCGTGCCTTGAAGGGCACCATCGCGTTTTCGTGCCAGCGGGCGCTTCCGCTTGCCTCGATACGGTCGGGCGTTGCCGTCGCGTCGATGCTGAGATCGAAGGGGGCGACCGCCGGCTCCGCAACGTCGTGGCGCAGCCGCGCCTGCAGCGAGGCCGACCAGGCTCCGTCATCGAACCGCAGACGCCCCCCCAGCCCGCTCGTCTCCACGGGCGGGATGTGCAAGGCGCCCTCCTGGAGGCGGACCTCGCCCGCGACGGGCCGGAACTGCTGATCGAGATCGGTCGACGCCCGGGCATCCAGCCGGGCGCTCATCGCCCCCGACGAGGCCTCGGCCGTCACCGCGGCATCGAGCTTCCAGCCGCCCTCGGCGGGGGTCGCCCGCGCCGCCGGACGGTCCTTCGCGCCCGCCACGGTGAGGCGCATCGGCGCCTGCAACCGCGACATCCACCCGCCGTCGATGCCCAGGCGCCGCACGATCCCAAGCTCAGCCACGGACAGTCGCAACGGCTCGGCCAGCCACAGCGCATGGGTGGAGGCGCCGCTTTCGACGACGATACGCACCGCGGCCTCCAGCCCCGGCTCTTGCGTTGTCAGCCGCAAGGCGATCTCGGCGCGGCGCGGCGCGGCCCCCAGGTCCAACACGCCGTCCGCCGCCACTTCGAGCGGCACCGGGGCGAGCCCGCGGATGGTCGCCTTCGCGTCCTCCAGCACCACACGCGGGGCCGCCTCATCCCCGCCGGAGCCACCCCCGAGTTCGCCGATCGCGGGTGGGTTGTCGATGTCGAGGTCGAAGCGCAGGCCGGCGACCACCACCTCGCGGATCCGTCCCCCGAGAATCTCCAGCGGCCGGAAGCGAACCTCGATGCGCTCGATCGAAGGCAGGCCGGGGGTCGGGGAACGCACCGCCAGCGCCGCCGAGGTGAGCCCCACCCGCTCGACCGCGAGATCGATCCCGGAGTAGCCTCGGGCGGCAAGAAAACGTTCGCCCGCCGCCTCGATCAGGGGCGCCCGGTAGGCTATAAGAACACCGATCGCTGCGGCCACGAGAACCGTCAGCGCAACCCCGGCGATCGTCCATCGGGCGGTTCGCGTCACCGCTACAGGGTAAGGGCGGAGCGCGCGGCGCGCCAGCGGCATCCGCGATCAAACGCGGCGGCGGCCGTAGTAGAGCATTACCGTGTGCTTGGCCTCGGCCATGAACAGCCAGCGCTCGGCGAGGATGCCGGCTCCCGACAGCACGAACACGAACACCATGACGGCGCCGCCGATGGCGGGCGGCAGCATCGCGGTGGCCGCCGTGAGCGCGATCGGCACCGCGAACAGGGCGAGGTGGACGAACATGCGCAGCCTCCTCACGAAGGTCGGCCGGGCGCGGTAGCCCATCTCCTCGGTCAGGTAGTTATCCTGGGTGTGCGGCGCCTCGAACAGGCGGACCTCGCCGTAAGCCGCCAGCGAGGTCGCGGTTCCCGCCGTGCTGGGATGACGCGTGGTGTCGATATAGCGCCAGTAGGCGATCTTGAGCGCCCAGCCGGCCGCGATGGCGGCGGCCGCGAACCAGGCGAAGCCCGGCCACGGGCGCCCGAACAGGAGTAGCAGCATGTTGAGCCAGATGGCGCCGGACAGCACCGCGTTGGCGAGGTAGATCACCGGCACCCAGTCGTTGGCCCACTGGTGGATGGTGCGCAGGCTGCGGTAGATCATGGCGGTCGAGAACACCGTCACGATCGCCAGAAAGGCGGCCGTCACGCCGAAGGCGCCCCAGACCCCGTCCAGCCTGCCGGCGAACACCCAGCCGATGCCGAACAGGCCGGCGGGAAGGTAGGTGAGGGTGGCCAGCACCCCTTCGCGCGACAGCCACGACGAGCGCCACTGCGTATAGGCGCGCCATGCCCGCTCGGGATGGCCGAGGTGGAAGGTCGAGGCGGCCAGGCCGAGCGTCGCCGCGCCCAGCGCGAGCGCCATGGTCGCGAAGCCGAACCAGGGGTCCTGCGGCAGCAGTCCCAGCGGCGCGAGGACGCCCGCCAGCGCCAGCAGCCCGTATCCGGCGCCGTGCGAGGTGGTGAACAGGATGACGGAAAAAGCGGGATGCACGGCCGTTCCCCCTACCTTTTCAGCCGCTTGTCGAGCCACGAGAGAATGGCGGTGCCGACCTTGGCGGCGGGCGCCAGCGCCTCGGGGGCGCCGATGGCGGCGGCTCGGGTCTTGGGCGGACGCGGCGGCAGATACTTGTTGACCGGCTTGCAGCCCATCTCGGGCATCAGGTCTTGGCCGCCGCGGTCGCGTACCAGCTTCGACACCTCGGAATCCGGGTCGCCGAGATCGCCGTAGTGGCGGGCCCGCGCCGGGCAGGTGGAGACGCAGGCCGGCACCCGGTCTTCGGGCGCAAGATTCTCGTTGTAGATGCGGTCGATGCACAGCGTGCATTTCTTCATCACGCCGGCGTCGGCGTCGTATTCCCGCGCACCGTAGGGACAGGCCCAGCTGCACAGCTTGCAGCCGATGCACTTGTCCTCGTTGACCAGCACGATACCGTCCTCGGCCCGCTTGAACGAGGCGCCGGTCGGACAGACCGTGACGCAGGGCGCGTCCTCGCAGTGCAGGCAGGACTTGGGGAAGTGGACGGTGCGCCCGTTCTCTCCGGTCCCCGCCTCGAAGCTGTGGATGCGGTTGAACCAGACGCCGGTCGCCTTGGCGCCGTAGGCCTGCAGGTCGGTCAGCGGCGCCATGTGCCCGCCGGTGTTCCACTCCTTGCAGTTGACGGCGCAGGCATGGCAGCCGACGCAGGTGTCGAGGTCGATCACCAGGCCCAGCTTCTTGCGGCTCTCCGGAGGCAGGCTGGTCATCGCCGCCCCTTGTCGCGCTCGGCGCGGAAGGCGGCGCCGTAGCGCAGCACGTCCGCGGGCGTCTCGTGGCCGGGGGCCGGGGCGACTGCCTCGAACTGCGGGGCCGAGGTTTTCGGCTCGCCGGCCGGCGCCTTCTCGATGCGCACCCGCAGGTCGAACCAGGCCGCCTGCCCGGTGACCGGATCGGAGTTGGACTGTGTGCCGCTGCCGGCCGGCAGCACCTCGGAGATGACGTGGTTGAGCAGGAAGCCCCTGGTGAACTCGGGAGAATCTGGCGCCAGGTTCCACGAGCCGCGGCGCTTGCCGATGGCGTTCCAGGTCCACACCACGTCGGGGTTGACCCCTTCCATCACCCCGACCTGGGCCTTGATGCGCCCGGTGCGGCTCTCCACCCACACCCAATCGTCCTCGGCCAGCCCGTGGGCCCGGGCGGTCGCGGGGTGCATGTACAGCTTGTTGGAGCCGGTGATCTGGCGCAGCCAGGCGTTCTGCGAGTGCCAGGCGTGGTACATCTGCATCGGCCGCTGGGTGATCGCGTGCAGCGGGAAGCGCGCCGGGTCCGCCGCGTCCTCCTCGAACGGGCGGTACCAGATCGGCAACGGGTCGAAGCAGGCGGCGACGCGGTCGCGCAGGTGCGCCGGCGGCCGCACCGCGCCGTGGCCGCGGGCGGCGAGGCGGAATTTCTGCAGCGGCTCGCTATAGATCTGGAAGACGACCGGCTGCGCCTTGTCGAGGAAGCCCATGGCAACCGCCCGCTCCAGGTAGCCCCGGTTCGCCATGCGCAGGAACCTCTCGTCGTCGGCAAAGGCGTGGTGCCAGAAGCAGCCATTCTCGATGTAGCGTTCGAGCTGGCGCGGATTGGGAGCGCCCTTGCCGTGGCGGTCGCCGCTCTCGCCCCGCCAGCCGGCGAGCATGCCGATCCCCGGTGCCCGTTCGTGCCTGACCATGTAGTCCTTGAAGCCGCCGGGATAGCGAGGCCTGCCGTCCGCCTCGACGAGGCCGGGCAGGCCCAGCCGCACGCCCAGCTCGATCAGCACGTCCTGGAACGGCCGCACGTCGCGGTCCGGCTCGACGACGGGGCGGCGGATCGCATCGGCGGCGGCATCGGCGTCGGAGATCGGGCGGTCGAGCAGGCTGATGCAGTCGTGCCGCTCGAGATAGGTGGTGTCGGGCAGCACCAGATCGGCGTACGGCACCGTCTCGGAATAGTAGGCGTCGGCATAGATGATTCTGGGGATGCGGTATTCGCCGGTCTCGGCGTCGACGTCGGCCAGCATCTCCATCGTCCGCGACGTGTTCATGGCCGAGTTCCAGGCCATGTTGGCCATGAACAGGAACAGGGTGTCGATCGGATAGGGATCGCGGTTCCAGGCGTTGGCGATCACCATGTGGAGCATGCCGTGGGCGGCCAGCGGATGCTCCCACGAGAACGCCTTGTCGATCCGGCAGGGGGTGCCGTCGGCCTCGACCAGCAGGTCCTCGGGCCCCATCGGGTAACCGAGGGGCGAGCCCGGCAACGGCTCGCCCGGCCTGACCTGGCCGGGACGGCCGGCCGGCTTCCCGTAGCCCGGCACCGGCTTCGGGAAGGGCGGCTTGAAGCGGAAGCCGCCCGGGCAGTCGATGCTGCCAAGCAGGATCTGCAGGATGTGGATGGCGCGGCAGGTGTGGAAGCCGTTGGAATGCGCCGAGATGCCGCGCATGGCGTGGACGCTGACGGGGCGGCCGACGATCTGCTCGTGGCGGCGTCCGGCCCAGTCGGTCCACGGCACGTCCAGCGTGATCGCCTGCGAGAACGCGACATGGGCAAGCTCGGCTGCGATGCGGCGGATCGTGGCGGCGGGCACGCCGGTCCGCTCGGCGACCGCGTCCGGGGCGTACTCTTCGGCCAGGTAGCGGCGCGCCAGCAGCTCGAAAACCGGCACCGCGGTGCGCCCGTCCGGCAGGGTGAAGCGGCCGACCAGGGCGGGGACGATGTCGGCCGCCTGGGCGTCGGCCGGCGCCGCCCGCTCGCTGTCCCACGCCAGCACACAACCGTCGGAGTCGCGGGCGAACAGCCCGTCCTCGGGCGTTCCCGGAGCCTCGATCACCAGCCAGGGCGCGTTGGTGTAGCGGACCAGGTACTCGAAATCGACCTTGCCGGCGGCTAGAAGCTCGTGCACCAGCGACAGAACGAACAGCCCGTCGGTGCCGGGACGGATGCCGATCCATTCGTCGGCAATCGCCGAGTAGCCGGTGCGCACCGGGTTGACCGAGACGAACTTGGTCCCCTCGCGCCCCTTGAGCTCTCCCAGCCCCAGCTTGATCGGGTTCGAGCTGTGGTCCTCGGCGACGCCGAACATCAGGAAGTACCTGGTGCGCGACCAGTCGGGCTCGCCGAATTCCCAGAACGAGCCGCCGATCGTGTACATCCCGGCGGCCGCCATGTTGACCGAGCAGAAGCCGCCGTGGGCGGCGTAGTTGGGGGTGCCGAACTGGCTCGCCCACCAGCCGGTCAACGCCTGGCTCTGGTCGCGGCCGGTGAAGAAGGCGAGCTTGCGCGGGTCGCTCTTGCGGATCGCCGACAGCCACTCGGTGGCGGTGGCGAGCGCCTCCTCCCACGAGATCTCCTGGAACTCGCCCGATCCGCGCGGGCCGACCCGCTTCAGGGGCGCCCGCAGGCGGGCCGGCGAGTAGTGGTTCATGATCCCCGCCGAGCCCTTGGCGCACAGCACACCGCGGTTGACGGGGTGGTCGGGGTTGCCTTGGATGAAGCGGATCTTGCCGTCCTGCAGGGTGACGCGGATGCCGCAGCGGCAGGCGCACATGTAGCAGGTGGTGGTCTTCACCTCGTCGCCGACTTTGGGCGAGGTGTCGACCTCGTCGCCGCGCCGAATCCGGTCCCACAGAGCCATGATGCTACCCCGAATGCCCCCCATACGGCCCATATATTTGGTGTCCACCCCGGGCAATCCCCAGGGGTGGGGCGGAAGCCTCCCGTCAGGGCCGGATTTCGACCGGAGTTCCGTCGGCGACCAAGCGCCAGATCTCCTCGATTTCCTCGTCAGTGACGGCGATGCAGCCGGCCGTCCAGTCGACCGCCCGATGCAGGCGACCGACCCAGCCCAGGCCATTGCGGATGCCGTGAATCATGATGTCGCCGCCCGGGTCCTCGCCGCGCGCGGCTGCGGCGGCAGCGTCGCCCGGACTGGGATAGCTGATGCGCAGCGACAGATGGAAGGCGCTCTGGGGATTGCGGCCGGAAATCAGGTAGCGGCCCTCGGGGGTCAGGTTGTCGCCCCGATGCCGTTTCGGTTCCAGGCCACCGCGACCAAGTGCAATCGCATAGACGCGCAGCGCCTGTCCGCCGCTCTTCAACGTCATGGTGCGCCGGGCCTTCTCGATCACGATCTCGTCGGCCTGGATGCCGGGCGGAAGAGTCTGCGCGGTGCCGGGAGAAGCGCCCGGAATTCCGCCCATCGCCAAGGCGACGAGGACACTGACGAGGAATCGCAATCTCGACATTTTCCGGCACGGTTGCTCTCGAGCCGACAGCATGTCATCCGCGACAGACGTGCGCAACGCGGACTCTTGCCGGGCGATCCAGCTCCGTCCGGTTCATCGATTCCGCATGCCTGGGTTGCGCGGGCGAGCCAAGCGGTTCTCGTTTCTCTGGTATGCACAATCTCGATGCGACATCAGGCCCATAATTCACTAAATAGTTCACCATGAACTGGGCGGGAAGCATTCCCCCCATCCTGCTCAAAAGAGGACACCATGACGAAAGTTCTGCCGAAGGTCGGCCTGCTGGCGGCCGCGTCGATCCTGGCCTGGTCCATGACGGCCGAGACGGGCGAGCCACGGGAACGGGCAGCCGCCGAACTCAGCGAAATCGCTGGCGACCAGCCGGTGCGTGGACACGGTCCGTTCGATTATGCCAGCACCTCGCGGCGCGGCTGGCGGGGTCAGGGCGACGCGCCCGCATACTGGCCGGCGCGTTAGGCGGCACGGTTTCGGGCGGCGATCCTGCCGCCCCTCGACGGCCGCCAGGCCGTCCTTCCGCGCAGCCCTCCCGCCAGGCGGGTTCGGGCTGCCCGACAAGATCCTGAGACAGCAATCAGTCTGACGGCCGCCGCGAAGCCTCGCTTCCGACCGCTTCTTCCGATGCCGCCTGCGCATCGGATGCGGCCGGTCGGCGATGGGCTGGCGGGTGGCGATTATGGGGTTGGGACGCGGTTCGCCCTTTACTCGCGCCCGGTTCTGTTCGAGGAATTCCCGGTGCAGCCAACCAGAGGAGTCATTGATGGACCTGGGGATCAAGGGCAGGAAGGCGATCGTGGGCGGCGCCAGCATGGGGTTGGGCAAGGCCTGCGCGATGTCGCTGGCGCGCGAGGGCGCCGAGGTCGTCATCGTCTCGCGGACGACGGAGCGCATCGAGGCGGCAGCCAGGGAGATCGCCGAGGCGACCGGCGCCCGGGTGGTCCCGGTCGCGGCCGACTTCAATAGCGACGAGGGCCGGGCCAAGGTGCTGCAGGCGTGCCCTGATCCCGACATTCTGGTCAACAACTCGGGCGGGCCGCCTTCGGGCGACTTCCGCGACTGGAGCCGCGAGACCTGGATGGCGGCCCTCAACAACAACATGCTGTCGGCGATCTTCATGATCCGCGACACCATCGACGGCATGATCGGGCGCAAGTGGGGCCGCATCGTCAACATCACCTCCAGTGCGGTCAAGGCGCCGATCAGCATCCTCGGCCTGTCGAACGGGGCTCGCGCCGGGCTGACCGGCTTCATCGCTGGGTTGTCGCGCGAGGTCGCCCCGCACAACATCACCATCAACAACCTGATGCCCGGCGACTTCGAAACCGAGCGCTACGTCCAGAACACCCAGGCCTTCGCCAAGAAGAGCGGCAAGCCCTACGACGAGATGCGCAGGATGCGCCTCGGCAGGATCGCCGCCGGCCGCTTCGGCGAACCCGCCGAGTTCGGCGACTACTGCGCCTTCCTGTGCAGCGACCGGGCCGCCTTCATCACCGCCCAGAACCTGCTGATCGACGGCGGCAAGTACCCGGGGACGTTCTGACGGGTGAGACGGGAGTGCGTCGGACGGATGACAGCACTCCCTTTCGCCCCAACGTCAGGATCGCAACGCTCCGCTGAGCCTGCAATCTCCCACCGATGATACGGACGACAAACGCGAGGCCGCGGGCCTGCGCGTCAGCTCGTTGCCCGACGGCCGCCGCTCGCGGCGGATTGGAGCCCGACGCAAACGGGGTTGACAGCGTACCCAACCGGGAGGACTATTTACCTGATGACCTATTATACAGGTATATAGGTATCCGTAGCACCCCTAGGGAGCAGCCGTGGACCATATCGACTACAAGACGGACCGCACCAACCTCTGCGAACAGATTGCGGAAAAGCTGGAGCAGGCGATCGTCCGGCTCGACCCAAGCACCAAAGAGAAGCTTCCCTCCGAGCAGGTGCTTGCCGGCAACTTCGGCGTCAGCCGCACGGTGATCCGAGAGGCGCTCAAGCTGCTCAAGGAACGCGGTCTCATCAATTTGCGGAACGGAGAGAGGTCTTACATTACGAGGCCGCCCTCGAAGACGGTTTCGAACGCCGTTCACCGCATCGTCCAGATGGACAACATAAGCGCCGACGACATCTACCACATGCGAATCATCCTCGAGGTTGCTGCCTGCCGGCTTGCAGCCCAGAACGCAACCGCAGAGGACCTGAAAGAACTGGCCCAGATCTTGTCGGACATGGAGCAAAGGAAGCTCGATCTGCCGGTCCGAATTAAACTGGATGCCGATTTTCATATTGCAATCGCCCATGCAAGCAAGAACAGGCTATTGGGCATGTTTGTCGAAACAATGACGACGCTGCTTAAGGACGTCATTGGAAAGGGAATCCAGGTCCCCGGAGGAAACGAAGACGGCCTGATGCGGCACTCCGCGATACTGGCGTCGATCAAGACGGGAAATCCTGACATCGCCGAAGCGGCGATTCGCGACCATCTGAGTGTCTCGAGGCAGAACGTCCGTGTCATCGACGAAATGGAAGATATGAAAGCTCGATGATGCGGGACGCCTTTGGCGCGGAATAAAGTCCACTTACGCCAACATTTTGGGGGGTAGTCCAGCCATGACCAAGATAGCGCAATATTCTTCCCTGTTGCTCCTTGTAGGCGGTGCATTCCTTGTCGTGGGGTCCAGCAGCATTGCCGCGCAGGACAAGCCGGTAGAGCTCGTCTACACCATGACTGCGGTGCCGACCGATGCCCACGCGGGGGCCATGAGAGTCTTCAAGCAAACCGTCGAGAAGGCCTCCGCGGGCAATATCAAGGTCCTCGCCTACGACTCCGCATCCCTGTTCAAGCAGGAGCAGGAAGTGTCGGCCATCAGGTCCGGTCAAGCCGACATCACCGCAACCGCGGCACCGTGGCTTACCGACGGCTCGCCCTGGGTCTCCATGTTCAGCGCGGGCTACATTTTCAAGAGCTATTCCCACATGACGGAAGTGCTCAACGGCGACATCGGCAAGGACATCTTCGAACGCATCGCCAAGGAGCAGAAAATCCGTCCTCTGGGAGCGGAATATCTCGGCACCCGGCAGATCAACCTGGTAGCCGACAAGCAGGTGAGAACGCCCACAGACCTGAAAGGCGTCAATCTTCGGATGCCGAACTCCGACTCGTGGATGTTCCTCGGGAAGGCCCTGGGCGCAAACCCGACGCCGATTTCGTTCTCGGAACTGTACATGGCGTTGCAGACCAGGACCGTGGACGGACAGGACAACCCGCTTCCAAGCACGAAGAATGCAAAGTTCTTCGAGGTGACGAAGTCGATAACCCTGACCCATCACCTGGTCGACAGCGTGTGGGTGACGATCAACGAGCAGAAGTGGCAATCCCTTTCCGCGAGCCAGAAGGCCTGGGTGATGGAAGGCGTCAAGGCGGGGATCAAGTACTGCGACGAGACCAATCTCAAGGCCGAAGCCGAGCTCGTCCAGTTCTTCAAGAACGCCGGCCTAAAGGTATATGAGGCGGACGTCGACGCGTTCAGAAAGCACGTTCTGGACCAGTACCTCCAGTCGGACTTTGCCAAGTCGTGGGATATGGAAATGTTCAAAAAAGTCGAGGCGCTCGCCAAGTAGCTTGTGGCAAAGGCATCTTGCGGGAACGTCGTCGAAAACCGGCGTTCCCGTTTTTGGAACCGAGCGCGGCATCATTGATGAAATACCTCATCAGGATTTTCAGAGACGTCTTGGAACTCTATGTTCCAATACTTGCTTTTGTCGTCATGTTTTCATGCTTCGTTCTGCAAGTATTCTTCCGGTATGTGTTGCGCAACCCGTTGCCATGGACCCAGGAAATCATCGTCGTCGCGTTCGTATGGATCGTGATGTTCGGATCCTGCTACACGATGCGAGGAAGATGGCACGTGAAATTCACATTGGTGTACGACAATCTGAGCCCTCGCATGGCAGCCACCACTCGAATGATCGGGAACATCCTGATCGTCGCGACTCTCGCATGTCTTCTGATGCCGTCGTACAACTACGCCATCTTTCAGGAATTCCAGAAGACGGCGATAGTAAGAATTCCATATACGGTCTTGTTCATGCCGTTCGTGTACTTCTCGGCGTCTATGATTTTCTACACATTATGCGAGATTGCTGAAGATTTTAGGGTTCTTCTTGGAAGACAAAAGGCATAGCCCCCCACTCCGAGGCTAGGTGATGAATAGTGCACTGATTGCTGCATCGGTCGTATTCGTCTTAATTTTTATTCTGCGCATGCCCGTGGCGTTGGGCATGATCGCATCGGCTGTGAGCTACTTCCTGATCAAGGGAGGGGATCTTTCGATAGTGACCAATCATGTTGTCAATACGTATTATACAAACTACGTAATTATTGCAGTTCCGTTATTCATTTTTACAGCAAATGTCATGAATTCTGGTGCTGTCACATCAATTATTTTCAGGTTTGCCAATGGTCTTTGCGGCGGTGCACGTGGCGCCCTCGGCCACGTCAACATCCTGGCGTCGCTCATCTTTGCCGGCATGACGGGATCGGCGCTTGCCGACGCCGCCGGTCTGGGCAAGATCGAAATTCAGGCGATGAACGAATCCGGTTTCGATCCTCCGTTTTCCTGTTGTATTACGGCGGCATCCGCGACAATAGGACCGATTTTCCCACCGAGCATTCCTCTTGTCATTTATGCGATGCTCTCTGGAACATCGGTCGGCGCATTATTTCTCGGGGGGATGGTTCCGGCGATCCTGCTATCCATCGCCTTGATGATCTACGTGGCCTTGATATCGCGGAAGCGCAACTATCCGCGCGGCGAAAGGATTGAGCTCAAGGCGTTTGCGATTTTCACGCTGAGGGCGATTCCCGCTCTTCTCACGCCCGTCATCCTTCTCACCGGGATCTACACCGGCGTGGTGACTCCGACTGAGGCGGGAGCCATCGCCGGGCTTTACGCGGTCATCATCTCGGTCTTTGCGTATAGGGCCTTTGGGCCCAAGCAGTTGCTGGGAGTTCTCACGGATTCGGTTCGCGAGATCGGTGCGACCAGCATCATCATCGGCGCGGCGTCGGTGATCTCGTTCATCGTGGCGCGTGAGCAGATTGCTGCGGATCTTGGCGAATGGATCTTGGGCATATCAAAGGACCCATACTTCTTCCTTTTGTTGGTGAACGTATCGATTCTGTTGCTTGGGATGTTCGTCGATACGTCGACCATTCAACTCATATTCGTCCCGATCCTTCTGCCTATTGCGAATGCACTTGGCATCGATCTTGTTCATTTTGGTCTTGTCGTTACGTTCAACATGATGGTGGGTCTTTCGACTCCGCCGTTTGGCATGCTCTTGTTTATCACGTCCGGCATATCCGGGACGCCGCTGAGCGACATCGTTCGCGAGATCGCATGGCCGATCGTGGCCATGATCGTCGTGCTCGTGGTGATCACGTACCTGCCGGGGACGGTGCTCTTCTTGCCGCGCAGCTTGGGGCTGATGTGAGCAAGAAGGAAACATCAGAGGTGACGGGGGCGGGGGCTTCCGGGAAGGGTTTCAAGATCATGGATAGGGCTCGGGGCCTTCTGGCCAAGTTCCAGAACGGCGAAATGGCGATCGGAGGGCATGTCTTCCTGACGGACCCGTCGATTTCCGAGGCGATGGCGTCGTTCGGGTATGATTTCGTGTGGATCGATGCGGAACATGGTCCCTTCGACAAGGAACGTCTGCTTGCGCACATCGTTTTCGCGAACGCAGGAGGATCTGCCGCGATCGTGCGAGTCGTGTCGAACGATGCCGCTGTGATCAAGCCGGTTCTGGAGATGGGGCCCGACGGCATCATCATCCCGATGGTATGCAGCAGGAAGGAGGCGGAACAGGCCGTTGCGGCCTGCCGCTATCCGCCAAGGGGGGTGCGCGGTTTCGGGCCCCGGCGCGCGAACAAGTACGGGGTGATCTCCTCCGCCGAATACTTGGCGAAAGCGGATTCTTCCTTTCTCAGGATGGTGCAGATCGAACACGTCGAGGCGGTGCGGAACATCGATGGGATTCTTTCGGTTGCCGGGATCGATGCGGTGATCATCGGACCGAACGACCTCTCCGCCTCGATGGGACGTCTCGGCGACGCCTCTCACCCCGACGTGCTTGCGCTCTGCGACACCGTGATTGCCCGCAGCAACGCGGCCGGCAAGCCGTGTGGCGTGTCGATCGGTCCGGCCGACCGGGAGAACATCAGGCTCTGGATGGGAAAGGGCATCGACTTCATTTCCTGCGGCGACGACATTAGCTACCTTGCGATGGGAGCCGCGAGCACGCTTCAGTACATCCGCAGCTGCTAACCGGGGCCGCCCAGGACACGCCATCTGTCGTTGATCGGCCGCATGCGCAAAGCGACGGCGCAAGTCCTCAAACGAAGTCTGCCGAATGCGGACCTACCGCAGCGGCCAAACGATCGGGATCAGGATGGTGCCGACGACGATGACGATGATCGACAGTGGCAGGCCGAGCTTCCAGTAGTCGCCGAAGCGGTAGCCGCCGGGACCCATCACCAGGGTGTTGCACTGGTGGCCGATCGGGGTCAGGAAGTCGCAGGCGGCGCCGATCGCCACCGCCATCAGGAACGGCTCGGCGCTGAGACCGAGCTGGATGGCCAGGCTGGCCGCCACCGGTCCCATGATCAGCGCGGTGGCGGCGTTGTTGAGGAACGGGGTGAGCGCCATTGCCGCCACCAGGACCATCGTCATCGCCCCCACCGGCGGCAGGGCGCCGGCGGCGACCGCCAGGCCGCGCGCGATCAGCTCGGCGCCTCCGGTGGCGCTGATCGCGTCGCTGATCGGGATCAGGCAGGCGAGCAGCACCAGGATCGGCAGGTCGAGGGCGTTGTAGGCTTCCTCCAGGCTGAGGATCCGCAGGGCGACCGTCAGCACGGCGGCGCCGAAGAACGCGACCGTCACCGGCACCACCTCGAAGGCGACCAGCAGCATGGCAATCCCGACCAAACCCAGCGGCAGGTATTCCTGCGGCCGGCGCCCGAGGCCAGTCGCGCGGTTGACCAGGGGCAGGCAGCCGAGCGTCTTCATGCTCTCCAGGACTTCTTCGGAATCCCCCTGCAGGACCAGCACGTCGCCGGGGCGGAAGCGGACGTGGCGCAGGTGGGTGCGGATGTCCTGGCCGCGGCGGCTGATCGCCAGCAGGCTGAGGCCGTAATGGGTGCGCAACCGCAACTCGGCGGCCGACGAGCCGACCATCCGCGAATCCCCCATCACCACCGCCTCGACCACGCTGATGTGCTCCGGCGCCTCATGGGCGGTCTCGCTGCCGCCGATCTCCAGCTTCGCCGCCTCGACGATCCGCCGCAGCGCCGGCGCGTCGCCCTGGATGACCAGCAGGTCGTCGGCGAACAGCACCCAGTGCTCGGCCGGCACGTAGCGCGTCTCGCCGTTGTCGCGGACCACCGCGGTGACCGCGATCTCGCCGTCGCTGAGGGCCTCGAGGTCGGCAACCGTCTTGTCGGCGATCGGGGAAGCGGCGGGCAGCCGCGCCTCGAACACATAAGGCTCGATCTTGAACGCTTCCTCGGCGGAAGCCCGGCCGCGGCGATCGCCCGGCAGCAGGCGCCAGCCGATCGCCAGGAAGACGAGGCCGGCCGCCATGATGCCGAGGCCGACCGGCGTGAAATCGAACATGCGGAAGGGCTGCCCCAGGATCTCGTCGCGCACCCGCGCCACCAGGATGTTGGGCGAGGTACCGATCAGCGTCACCACGCCGCCGATCAGCGAGCCGAAGGCCATCGGCATCAGGAGCTTCGAGACCGAGGTGCCGGTCCGCTGCGCGACCTGAACCGCGATCGGCACGAAGATGGCCAGTGCGCCGATGTTCTTCATGAACGATGACAGCACGGTGACGCAGACGGTCAGCACCACCACCTGCCGCCCCGTGGTCAGCATCAACGGCTGCAGGCGGCGGACCATGCGCTCGATCACCGTCGACTTGCCGATGCTGGCGCTGACCACCAGCGCCGAGGCGACGATGATCACCACCTGGTCGGCGAAGCCCGTGAAGGCCTTCTCGGCAGGCACCACCCCGCAGGCGATGGCGACCACCAGGCCGAGCATCGCCACCAGGTCGTAGCGGAGGCGGTTCCAGATGAACATCGCCATTATGCCCACGATGATGACAAAGGTGATCGCGATCTCGATCGTCACGGGGGGCCCTCACGCCAATGCCGCGGATGGGGGAATGCCGCGGATGGGGGGACGCCACAAGCGCGTGCGATATTCCGCAGGCAGGTCGTTTAGCCGCTGTCGCGGCCCGACAGGAAGGCGCGCTCGACGAAGCGCATCAGGGTGAGGATGACGAGGGTCAGCACGAATGCAGCGGTGGCCAGCTTGAACAGGCCGGCGCCGCAGGTCAGCCCGATGGCCCCGGCGAGCCACACGTTGGCCGCCGTTGTCAGGTGGCGGACGTCGTTGTCCGCGCCGCGGATGATCACGCCGGCGCCGAGGAAGCCGATGGCCGCGATCACGCCCTCCACGGCGCGAAGCGGGTCGGCGTTGGTGTCGGGGTGCTGCGCCACCAGGTCATCGTAGAGGCCGAGCGCCGCCAGCGTGGTGGTGGCGGCGCCCAGGGTGACCAGCATGTGGGTGCGCAGCCCGGCCGGCTTGCCCATCAGTTCCCGTTCCAGCCCCAGGACCAGCCCGAACAAAGTCGCCAGGCCGAGCCGCACCGCGATGTCGAACAGCGTCTCGTCGAAGATATCAGGCATTTCCAGCAGATGGGGTCTGGCCCGTCCGTCGGGAACCCGGCGGGGACGAAGGAATAGGGGGATTGTCCTAGCCGTCCATCAGGCACCTTGAAATCGCTCGCCGGAGGAAGACATGACCGTCCTCGCCAAGCTCTCCCTCGTCGCCGCCGCCCTGGTGGTCGCCGGCTGCGAGACGCCCCGCAGGGTCGACGTTTCCGAGCCCACGGTGACCTACCGTTACGAGGCCGGAGAATCCGATCTCGCCATGCGCAACGCCGCCGAGTACTGCGCGGATCGCTACGACAGCCGCGCCTCTTTGCGGTCACGGCGGGTCGACGGCGACACCTATACCGCGACGTTCGAATGCGTGCGCTGACGGGGCCCTGATCCTGGGCCTGTCGCAGGACGCGGCTCCGATCTTGCCTCGGCGATCGCGGCCACCGGGCGCGGATCTTCGCCGCCTGGAAATGCCCATTGCCAATGAACCGTCCGGTTACTAGTTTACGGGAAGTGGCGGCGGCCGGTAGTGTATGCATGGGGTTCCGCCGCGCGAGGCGGTGATTTGATGGGGGATTGAACGGGAATGGGCAGCAACGCGTATCCGCTTTCCATCAACCAGGTGACGATGCGGGATCGCTGGTCCCTGCGGCAGGCGGTCGAAGGGTGCGCCCGCCATGGCGTGCGCGGCATCGCCACCTGGCGCGACAAGCTCCAGGAATGCGGGATCCAGGAAGGCGCCAGAATCATCGCCGACCACGGCTTGACGGTGACCGGCCATCTGCGGGCGGGGATGTTCCCGGCCGCGACTCCGGAAGGCCGGCGCAAGGCGATCGACGACAACAAGCGGGCGATCGACGAGGCGGCGGCAATCAAGGCCCAGTGCCTGGTGCTGCTGGGCGGCGGCATTCCCGAAGGCTCGAAGGACCTCGCAGGGACCCGCCGCATGTTCGTCGACGGCCTGGGCGAGGTGCTTCCCTACGCCCGCGCCGCCGGGGTGAAGATGGCGATCGAGCCCCTGCACCCGATGTACGCGGCCGACCGCAACTGCATCAACTTGTTGTCCCAGGCCAACGACATCTGCGACGAACTGGGCGAGGGCGTCGGCATCACCTACGACGTCTACCACCTGTGGTGGGACCCGAATCTGAAGGCGGAAACCGAGCGCGCCGGCAAGGTGCCCGGTCGCATCGTCGCGTTCCACGTCTGCGATTGGCTGGTGCCGACCAAGGACTTCCTGACCGACCGCGGCATGATGGGCGACGGCGTGATCGACATCCCCCTGATCCGCAGCTGGGTCGAAGAGACCGGCTACGACGGCTTCTGCGAGGTCGAGATCCTGTCCTCCCGCTGGTGGGCGGAAGACCCGGACAAGGTCATCGAGACGTGCATCGAGCGGTGCCGGACGGTCTGCTGACGTGACGTTCCCGCTGCCCTCCGACCAGGCCGTGCGGCGTGGCATCCGTGCCGACGCCGCGCAGGCCGAGGCGCTTGCCCGCCTCGACCGCCTGATCGGCGAGGCGTGGCAGCCCGAGCCTTCGCGCTGGACGCTGGGTCGCCGCAAGGCGGAGCAGGCCGGCCGGCGTGGCGTCTACCTGTGGGGACCTCCCGGGCGCGGCAAGACCCTGGTCATGGACTGCGCCTACGCGGCGGCGCCGGAGCCCAAGGCGCGGGTCCACTTCTTCGCCTTCTTCCGCGAGTTGTACCGCGACCTCCACACCCGCTTTCGCGGCAGCGCGGAACCCGCCAGGCTGGCGGTGCACGAGCGTTTCGCCGGCCGCAAGGTCGTCTGCTTCGACGAGTTCCACGTCCACGATATTGCCGACGCCATGCTCTTGCAGGCGTTCCTGGCCGAGATCGTCGCCTTGCCGGCGCGACTTGTCTTCACCTCGAACTACCCGCCGGGCGGCCTGCTCGACGATTCCCGTTTCCGGCAGCGGTTCGCCCAGGGGCTTTCCCTGCTCGAGACCCGGTTCGAGGTGATCGGCGTCGACGGCGGGTTCGATTACCGGACTACCAGGGGACAAGGCGAGGGCGAGCTGTTCGTCCATCCGCTCGGCGAGGCAGCCGAGCGCCGCCTGCTGGCGCTGTTCCTGGAAGCCGAGCCGGGGATGCGGCTGCCGTTGCCGCCGGAGCCGCCGCTCGATCTCGGCGGGCGTCCGCTGGCGGTGACCGCGTGCGGCCGCCGCGCCGTGTGGACCTCGTTCGAAGCCCTGTGCGCCGAGGCCCGTTCCTCCGGCGACTACCTCGACCTTGCACTCCGCTTCGACACCGTGATCCTGTCAGGCGCGACGGCGCACGCGATGGCCCATCCGTGGACGGCGCAGCGTTTCGTCTGGCTGGTCGACATCCTCTACGACGCCGGGATCACCCTGGCGCTGTCGTCGGAACGGCCGATCGCCGAGCTGGTGGCGAACGCCGGCGCGGCCGCCGATCTCGGCCGACTCGCCAGCCGGCTTGCCGAGATGGCCTTATGGCGCGGATCAGCCGCCGGCCACGCCCTCCGCGCCTAGACGTTCACCGGCGACCGGCCTCGCGCACCGCCCGCGCCGACAGCGCCACCACCCCGTAGCACAGCACGACCAGGCCGAGGCCCCAGGCCAGGCGGGTCGCCTCGGCGACGAAGCCGATCAGCGGCGGCCCGACCATGAAGCCGGCGTAGCCCATGGTGGCGACGGCAGCGATCGCCACCCCGGGCGTCTGCCCGGGCGTCCGGCCGGCGGCGCCGAACAGGATCGGCACCAGGTTGGAGACCCCCAACCCGGCGCAGGCGAAGCCGAGCAAGGCCGTTTCCTTCTCTCCCAGGGTCAGCGCCAGTCCGAGGCCCGCTGCCGCCAGCCCGGCGCTGCAGGCGGTCAGCCCGACCGCGCCGAAGCGGGCGCGCAGGGCATCGCCGAGAAAGCGGCCGACCGCCATCGCGGCCGAGAAGGCGGCGTAGCCGAAGGCGGCAAAGGTCGTTCCCGCGTCGAGCTCGGTGCGCAGGTAGACCGCGCTCCAGTCGAGCATCGCCCCCTCGCCCAGCAGCGCCAGGAAGCAGAGCGCGCCAAGCCCCAGGGTCGCGGCCGAGGGTCGGGCCAGGATCGGGCCCGCCGCCTTGTCGATGCTGCCCCCCAGCAGTCCCGGCAGGGCGATCGCCGCGGCCGCTGCCAGCACCAGGGCCACCGCCAGCGCGTGACCGTAAGGCGACAGCGCCGCGATCAGGAAGCCGCCGACCGCCGAGCCGGACATGCCGCCAAGGCTCCAGGCGCCGTGGAAGGACGACATCACCGGGCGGCCGAGGGCCTGCTCGACGGCCACCGCCTGGGCGTTCATCGCCACATCCATCGCCGCGGCGACGCCGCCGAACACCGCCAGCGCGACGATCAGGAGCCCCAGGTTGGGCGCCAGCACGACCGGCGGCAGGCAGGCGCACAGGATGGCGGTGCTGACGCGGGTCACGGCGGCGCTGCCGTAGCGGGGGATCAGGAAACCGGCAACGGGCATCGCCGCCATTGCCCCGACCGCGATCGCCAGCAGGGCGAGGCCGAGCAGGTCGCTGGACAGTCCCAGTCGCTCCTTGACTAGCGGCACATGCGGCGCCCAGCTTCCGAACGCCAGGCCGTTGATGGCGAACACGGCCGAGGTCGCGAGCCTCGCCCGGCGTGCGTGCGAGGCACTTCCGGTCCCGCTCATGCCCGCACCACTGCGATGCCGTGCCCGGCGATGGCGGCGCATACCAGATCCGATGCCGATCGTTCGGTGAGCAGCTTGTTGAGCAGCGTGATCGGCCCCACCACGTGGGGCGCGGCGGTCCCCAGCTTGTCGGCGGTGACGACCGCGACCACGGCATCCGAGTTCTCGACCATGGCCCGCTTCAGGCGCGCCTCCTCGTAATCGCTTGCGGTGACGCCCACTTCGGCGTCGAGGCCGCAGACGCCGAGCAGGCAGAGATCGGCGTGGAGGGCGCGGACGGCCTCGTAGGCCGCGGCGCCGCAGGTGGCTTGGCTCGCCTTGTCGAGGCGGCCGCCGATCAGGATGATCTCGGCGCGGGGGTGGTCGGCCAGGGCCAGCGCGATCGCCGGACTGGGGGTCACCGCGGTGATGGCAAGCCCGGCCGGCAGGGCGCGGGCGACGGCCAGGGTGGTGCTGCCGCCGTCGAACAGGACCGTCTGCCCTTCGCGGAGCAGGGCTGCCGCCTTGGCCGCCAAGGCAGCCTTGGCCTCGGGGCTGCGCTGAGAACGGCTGGCGAACGATCCCACCCCGGGCGACGCCGGCAGGGCGCCGCCGTGGAAACGGCGGATCAGTCCCGCCGCCGCCAGGTCGCGCAGGTCGCGCCGCACCGTGTCCTCGGAGGTGCCGAACGCCTCCGCCAGTTCGGCCGCCACCAGCCGCCCCTCGGCGCGCAGCCGGTCGAGGATGTGGCGCTTGCGTTCCTCGGGCGAGAAGGCGGGGGCAAGGGTCTCGGACATCGGTATCGCCTCCTGAATGTGCATGTTCGTGTAATAACGTGCACATCCAAGCATCGTCAAGCGCCGCTTCAGGACCCTACGCCGTCACGGTGCTTCTAGCGCGCGGCCCACGGCATGATCGGCACGGTCGAGATGGCGTTCTTGGGCGAGCCTTCGATGACGCGGTCGGAGTAGGTCAGATAGACCAGCGTGTTGTTGGGCTTGTCGAAGAAGCGCACGACCTGCAGGCTCTTGAAGATCAGCGAGCGGCTCTCCTTGAACACCTCCTCGCCGTCCTCGAGCTTCTCGCGGATGGTGATCGGCCCCACCTGCCGGCAGGCGATCGAGGCGTCCGAGGTGTCCTCGGCGACGCCGATCGCGCCCTTGATGCCGCCGGTGCGGGCCCGGCTGACGTGGCAGACGACGCCGTCGACCTTGGGGTCCTTGAACGACTCGATGCAGATCTTGTGATCGGGACCGATCAGCTTGAACACGGTCGAGACGCAGCCCACCTCGTCGGCCCACGCGGCCGCCGGGACAAGCAGCGCTGCCGCCACCATTGCACGAAGCATCGCATCCTCCTCGCTGCTGCGCTGAGCGAAAGGTAACCCGCAGACCGTCGGTTTGCGACTGCGGCGGACGGGATCAGAACGTCGCCCGGCGCCGGCCCGACGGTATCGGACCGTTGACCACCAGCGGGCGGAGCTGGTCGAGCTTGCCGAACAGCATGCGGATATGCTCCCGCATCAGCTTGCGGGCGCCACGGCCATCGCCGGCGACGATGCGCTCCACGATCGCCGTGTGCTGGCCGATGATGTCGACCTTGTGGGAATCGTCCTCGCCGGTCAGGTAGCGGATGCGGTCGAGATGGATCTTGGCCGCCTCGACCGCCTTCAGCACGCCCGGCCGACCGCTGATCTCGATGATGCAGGCGTGCAGGGCGTCGTCGCCGGCGATGAAGCCGGCGTGATCGCCGCCCGCCGCCGCCTGCCGCTGCCGATCAAGCAACTCGGCCAGCTGTTCCGCCTCGGCGGGGCCGGCGCGTTGGGCCGCCAGGAAGACGGTCGCGCACTCCAGTGCCTCGCGGATGAGCTGGCTGTCGAGCACCGCCTCGAGGTCGATCAGCGAGACGAAGGTGCCGCTTTGCGGCACGATTCGCACCAGCCCGTCCTCGGCCAGCTTGATGAAGGCCTCGCGCACCGGGGTGCGGCTGACGCCGTACTCCTCGGCCAGGCGCTTTTCCGACAGCGCCGCACCGGGGGCGAGACGCCCTTTGATGATGCCGTCCCGCAGCGTCTGATAGACCCGGACGCCATGGGCGCATGACGCAGACTGGTATGCCAGGTCAGTGATATTCACGGTCCCACCATCTGCTGCAGCCTGGAGGGTCCTTTTCTTCATACAAGAAAACCGAGTAAAGATCAATTTGTTAGCGTCCAAACGTCGAACCGCGCCGTTCTGCCGGTTGCGACATTGTTGCACAACTGGTATGGTAATTCGTCGCCGTGGCAGGCGGCTATGGGAATGGCGCCGGCCGCCCTGGGCCGGTTCGGGGGAGAGGTTCCGTGCACGACGAGATCCAGACAAAGCTGAAACGCGTCCGCGCTTTGATGCAGCGCTCGAAGCTCGATGCCGTGGTGCTGCGCAAGCAGTCGAATTTCGCCTGGGCGACCGCCGGGCGACGCAACTGCGTCAGCATCGGGACCGAGATGGGGGCGGCGCCGATTGTCATCACAGCCGACCGCCAGTACGTGGTCTGCAACACGATCGAGGCGCCCCGCATCGCGCAGGAGGAGGGGGTCGAGGAACTCGGATACGAGGTCCGCTCCTATCCCTGGTATCAGGACCGCGAACTGGCGGTCATCAAGGAACTGGCCGGCGGCGGGGCGGTCGGCTGCGATGTGCCGTTCGCCGGCTTCAAGGTGATTGGCGGCGAGATCGCGGAGTTGCGCTGGCAGCTGACGCCTTGGGAGGTGCTGCGCTACCGCGAGGTCGGCTTCATGGCGGCACGCGCGATCGAGGACGCCGCCCGGACCATCCGCCCCGGCGACAAGGAATGCGCCGTCATCGGCCGCCTCACCGCGCTGTTGTGGGAGAACGGGCTCGACTACATCACCACCTTCTGCGCCGCCGACGAGCGTATCGGCAGCTTCCGCCACCCGATCGGGACCGAGAAGCGGATCGACAAGCGGGCCATGCTGTGCGTCAACGCGCGCAAGTGGGGCCTCATCATCTCGCTGACCCGGTTCGTGCAGTTCGGGCCGGTGCCGGCCGAGATCAGGCGGCGCTACGATGCCAACGTGCTGGTCGACTGCACGATGATGGCGGCCACCAAGCCGGGTCGTCCCGCGGTCGAAGCCTTCCGTGCCGGGCTCGAGGCTTACAAGCAGCTCGGGTTCGAGCGCGAGTACGAACTCCATCACCAGGGCGGCGCGATCGGCTACGAGGGTCGCGACTACCGCGTCAATTTCGAGACCGATGCGATCGTGCAGGAGAATCAGGCCTTCTGCTGGAACCCGTCGATCACGGGCTCCAAGAGCGAAGACCCGATCCTGGCCACCAGCCAGGGTCCGGAGGTGCTGTCGCCTCCGGTGACGTTCCCCGTTCTCCAGGTCGAGGCGGGGGGGTGCCTGTTCCGGCGCCCGGACATTCTGACGCTTTAGGGCCGGAAGGCCGTGCCAGTCGACTGACGTAAGGAGGAAGCAGGAATGAAGCGCATCACTGTTGCGGCCGCCGTGCTCGCGGGGCTACTGCCCGCGATCGCCGTGGCCGATGACTATCCCTCGCGGGATGTCGAGCTGATGGTTCCGTGGGGCGCGGGCGGTGCGACCGACATCGTCTTCCGCACCATGATGCCGGTGCTGCCGAAGTATCTGAAGAAGCAGCTCATCATCGTCAACATTCCCGGCGGCGGCGCCGTTCCGGGCTATGTCGAGGCGCTGACCAAGAAGAACGACGGCCACTATCTCGTGGCCTGGGCGACCGCGTCGCTGACCAAGACCCACATGAGCAAGACCCCGTTCTCCGGCGAGTCGTTCGTGCCGGTGATGAACGTCGCCACCTCGCCGTGCTGGATCCTCGCTCCCAAGAACTCGCCCTACAAGACCCTGACCGATCTGGTCAACGACGCCAAGGCGCGGCCCGGCAAGGTGAACCTGGGTAACGCCGGGGCCGGCGGCGGCACCCACATGATCGCGCTCGCCTTCGAGAACACGGCAGGGGTCAAGTTCAACCACGTCCCGCACGCCGGCGGCGGGCCCACCATCGTCGCGGCGGTGGCCGGGCATGTCGACGCCGCCATTGCCAGCCCGCCGGAAGGCGTGGCCCAGATGCAGGGCGGCGACCTCAAGGTCCTGGGTGTGTTCTCCGAGAAGCGTCTGAAGCAGTTCCCGGATGTCGCCACCGCCACCGAGCAGGGCATCAAGTTCAGCCTCAGCCAGTGGCGCGGCATCGCCGCCCTCAAGGGGACCGACCCCAAGAAGATCCAGGCTTTCCATGACGCGGTGAAGAAGACGGTGGAAGACCCCGAGTACATCGCGGCTGCCGAGAAGGCGGGCGTCATCATCGACTACATGGGCCCGGAAGACTTCAAGAAGATGGTCGCCGGCGAGGACAAGTTCTACGAGAGTCTCGTCAAAGAAAACAAGCTGGGCGACAAGTACAAGTAGCGTAGCCTCCGGGGCGGCGTCCTCACCGCCGCCCCGGCCCTTGGGAGGACGATATGCATTTCCGCGATACCATCGCCGGAGCAGCGATGGTTGTCTTGTCCTTGGTGCTCTTCATCGGCACGTGGGATTTCTCGGACGTCAGCGGCTACATGTCGCCGCGGATCTTTCCGCGTCTCGTTGCGGTGGTCCTGTTCGGCTTCTCGGCGGTCCTGCTCGTTCGCGCCGTCCCTGCCCTGGTGCGCCAGGGCGCGGCCCGCGTCGGGATCGATTGGCGCGCCCTGGTCGTCCGCTATCGGATGCTCGCGGTCCTGGTCGCCATCTCGTTCGCATACATCTACGCGATGGAGACGGTCGGGTACGTGATCGCGACCATTCTGTACATCGCGGTGACGGTCGTCATGTACGGCGAGAAGCGCCGGCCCGTGGCGGCCGCGATCGGGATCGTCGGAGGGGTCGCCCTCTACGGCCTGTTCCGGCTCGTCTTCGACGTCCCGCTGCCCCGCTTCGATCTCTTCTGAGGGACCCATGGACGCCTCGATTCTCGACGGCTTCGCGACCGTCCTCCAGCCGCTCCACTTCCTCCTCCTGGTCATCAGCGTGTTCGCCGGCATCGTCATCGGCGCCCTGCCGGGTCTTTCCGGATCGACCGGCATCGTGCTTCTGCTGCCGTTCGTCATCGGCATGGATTCGTCGATGGCGCTCAACATGATGTGCGGCGTCTTCTGCGGCTCGATGTACGGCGGCTCGGTGTCGGCCATCCTCATCTGCACGCCCGGAACGCCATCGGCGGCGGCGACCTTGCTCGACGGCTACCCGATGGCGCAGCGCGGCGAGGCGGGGAGGGCGCTCGGCATCTCCACCATCGCCTCCTCGGCGGGTGGCCTGATTTCCTGCCTGTGCCTGATCTTCCTGGCGCCGCAGTTGGCGCGCGTAGGCCTGCTGTTCGGACCCGTCGAGTACTTCGCGCTGATGGTGTTCGGCCTGACGATCATCGCCAGCGTCGCCGGCAAGTCGATGGTAAAGGGGGCGATCGCGGGCGCCTTCGGGCTTGGGATCTCGCTGATCGGCATCGATCCCTTGAGCGGCAACTCGCGCTACACGGCGGATATTCCCAGCCTGATGGTCGGCTTCAACCTGCTGCCGATCCTGATCGGGCTGTTCGCCATCTCTCAGGTGTTCGTGCAGTTGGAGGCCGAGAACCTCAGCGCAAAGCCGGTGTTGCAGCACCTCTCCAGGCTGCTGCCGAAGCTGAAGGAACTGCCGGGGCTGATCAAGGTCATCGTGCCGTCGTCGCTGATCGGCGTTGCCATCGGCGTGATTCCGGGCACCGGCGGCGCGATTGCGTCGTTCCTCGCCTACAACGAGGCCAAGCGGTTCGCACGCCATCCCGAACGGTTCGGCCAGGGAGAGCCCGAAGGGATCGCCGCCCCGGAGGCGGCCAACAACGGGACCACCGGCGGCGCGCTGGTCCCCATGCTGACGCTCGGCATTCCCGGCGACGTCGTCACGGCGGTGATGCTGGGCGCGCTGCTGCTGATCGGCGTGCGGCCGGGGCCGCTTCTGTTCAAGGAGAGCCCGGAGGTCATCAACGCAGTGTTCGCCGGGATGATGGTGGCCAACTTCATGATGGGCGTGATCGGGCTCTCGTGCCTGCGGGTATGGCCGCTGGTGCTGAAGGTGCCGAACTCGATCCTCTATCCGTCGATCCTCGCCCTCTGCTTCGTCGGCGCCTACTCGCTCGGCAATTCGGCCTGGCACATGCTGGTGGCGCTCATCTTCGGCGTCATCGGCTACGTCATGCGCAAGAACGAGTTCCCGGCGGCGCCGGTGATCCTGGGGGTGATCCTGGGCCCGCTGGCGGAGGAGAATCTCGGACGTGCTCTCATCTCGGCGCACGGCGAATGGTCCACGTTGATCCACTCGCCGATCGCGATCACCTTCTACGTCCTGGCGGTGATCTCGGTCGCCTACTCGGTATGGCGCCGGCCGGGCGAACTCAACAAGTAGGGGAAGAGGAGAAATCCATGGCTTACGGCTTCGGAATCGTCGGTACCGGCTTGATCGGCGGCTTCCATGCGCGCGCCATCGGCATGGTCGAAGGGGCGCGGTTCGTCGGCGCCACCGACCTGCGCGCCGATGCGCTCGAGAAATTCGCCGGCCAGCACGGCGGCAAGGCGTTCCCCGCCCTCTCCGACATGCTCAAGGACCCCGACGTCGACGTCGTCATCATCGGCACTCCGTCGGGGGCACACCTGGAGCCGGCGTTGGAGGCGATCGAGGCCGGCCGCCATGTCATCATCGAGAAGCCGATCGAGGTGACGCTCGAGCGTTGCGACCGCATCATCGAGGCGGCGGCGCGCAAAGGCGTGCGCACCGGCGGCATCTTCCAGTCCCGCACCCTGCCGGGCTCGCAGGCGCTCAAGAAGGCCGTGGAGGAGGGCCGGTTCGGCCGCCTCACCGTCGGCGATGCCTACGTCAAGTGGTACCGCACGCAGCAGTACTATGACTCGATTCCGTGGCGCGGCACCATGAAGATGGACGGCGGCGGCGCGCTGATGAACCAGGCGATCCACGCCATCGACCTGCTGCAGTGGCTGATGGGCCCGGTTGCCGAGGTCGCTGCCTTCAAAGGCATCCTCGGCCACGAGCGGATCGAGGTCGAGGACACCGCGGTGGCGGCGCTCCAGTTCGCCAACGGCGCAATGGGCGTGATCGAGGGCTCGACCGCCATCCACCCGGGCTTCCTGAAGCGGATCGAGATCTCCGGCACCAAGGGCAGCGCCGTGCTCGAGGAGGAGGCCATCAAGACCTGGGCCTTCGTCGACGCGAAGCCGGAGGACGACGACATCCGCCAGCGCCTCGGCGCGGCGGGCAGCAGCGGCGGCGGCGCTGCCGACCCCGCGGCGATCGACGTCCGCCCGCACGCGGCCCAGATCCGCAACTTCGTCGAGGCCCTCGACGGCAAGGCGCCGCTCCTGGTCGACGCCGCGGAAGGGCGCAAGGCGGTCGAGATCATCCTCGCCATCTATGAGAGCGCGGAAAAGAGGAAGGCGGTCAAACTGGGCGCCCGTTAGCCCCGGACCAGGCAGAAAAGGGGTCAGAGTCATTTTCGCGACGATATGCACGAGCCCGCGGCATCGCTGTCGTGCGAAAATGACTCTGACCCCTTTTCTTACTGAGTCATTTTCGCGCAAGATGCGACCGCCAGCGGCATCGCTGTCGCGCGAAAATGACTCTGACCCCTTTTCGTCCTTTTCTGTCCTTCCTGTTCGATTGACGGGGGCGGCCGCGGTCCTTAGCCTCCCGCGGACGATTCTTCATCGAGGATGAATGCCATGTCCGATGCGCGCGAGATCGCCATGACGAGCAACGCCTGGCCCTTTGCGGAAGCCCGCGAGGTGCTCAAGCGCGTCGGCGGCAAGGCGCCGGCCAAGGGCTACGTCCTGTTCGAGACCGGCTACGGCCCCTCGGGGCTGCCGCACATCGGCACCTTCGGCGAGGTGGCTCGCACCTCGATGGTGCGGCGCGCCTTCGCCGAGCTTTCCGACATCCCGACCCGGCTGTTCGCGTTCTCGGACGATATGGACGGCCTGCGCAAGGTGCCCGACAACGTGCCCAACAAGGACATGCTGCGCGAGCACCTGGGCCGGCCGCTGACGGCGATCCCCGATCCCTTCGGCAAGTACGAGAGTTTCGGCCACCACAACAACGCGATGCTGCGCTCGTTCCTCGACGCCTTCGGGTTCAGCTACGAATTCGTCAGCTCGACCGAGACCTACCGCTTGGGCCGCTTCGACGCCGCCCTGCTGACGGTGCTGCGACACTACGACAAGGTGATGGAGGTGATGCTGCCGACCCTCGGCGAGGAGCGGCAGGCGACCTACAGCCCGTTCCTGCCGGTCAGTCCGAAGAGCGGCCGCGTGCTCCAGGTGCCGATCATCGAGCGCAACGCCGAGGCGGGCACCATCGTCTACAAGGACGAGGACGGCGTCCTGGTCGAGACCCCGGTGACCGGCGGCCGCTGCAAGCTGCAGTGGAAGGCCGACTGGGCAATGCGCTGGTTCGCCCTCGACGTCGATTACGAGATGTCGGGCAAGGACCTGATCGACAGCGTCCGGCTGTCGGGCAGGATCTGCCGCATCCTCGGCGGCACGCCACCCTGCGGCTTCACCTACGAGCTGTTCCTCGACGACAAGGGCGAGAAGATCTCGAAGTCCAAGGGCAACGGCCTGGCGGTCGAGGAATGGCTGCGCTATGCGCCGCCCGAAAGCCTTTCGCTCTTCATGTACCAGAAGCCGAAGACGGCAAAGCGGCTCTTCTTCGACGTCATCCCGCGCACGGTGGACGAGTACCTCAGCCACCTCGCGTCCTACCCCGGCAGCCAGGACGTCGCCAAGCGGCTCGACAACCCGGCCTGGCACATCCATGCCGGTCAGCCGCCGGAGGGCGAGGACAGCGGGCTCTCCTACGCGGTGCTGCTGAACCTCGCCAGCGTCTGCCATGCCGAGGGGCCGGATGTGATCTGGCACTACATCGGCCGCTACAAGCCGGGCCTGACGCCGCAAAGTGCACCCTTGACCGACCTGCTGGTGGGCTACGCCGTCAATTACTACCAGGACTTCGTGCGGCCGGCGAAAAGGTATCGCCTACCCACCGACGCCGAGCGTGCCGCGCTCGAGGACCTCGCCAAGGTGCTCGAAAGCCTGTCCGCGTCCGCCTCGGCCGAGGACATCCAGACCGAGGTCTACGAGGTCGGCAAGCGCCATCCGTTCGCCGACCTCAAGAGCTGGTTTGCCGCCCTCTACCAGATCCTGCTCGGCCAGGACCAGGGCCCGCGCATGGGCACCTTCATCGCCGTCTTCGGCGTGGTCGAGACCGTCGCCCTGATCCGCAAGGCGCTGGCAGGGGAACTGGCGAAGGACTGACGAGG
This sequence comes from Rhodospirillales bacterium, assembly GCA_018432935.1. GTDB lineage: Bacteria > Pseudomonadota > Alphaproteobacteria > Rhodospirillales > Shumkoniaceae > JAHDSF01. Next base: position 204,444 of record JAHDSF010000006.1, read on the forward strand.
GCCATCGGTTTCTCTGCGCACGCGGGGCCCCCGGCCCCTGGTCGCACCTGTTCTTTCCAGTCGTGTTGGACCTGGCGCGCCCGCGTGCTAACTTCGCCCGCGCCCCTGGGGGGCGGCGTGGTCGGGGGACGTGGGGTTGAGCCCGCTCAAAGCGATACTGAAAAGCGACGGCGTGCGCGACGTGCTGTGCTGGCTGGGGGCACAGTACATCCGGCTCGTTTTCGCGACCGGGCGGTGGACCGTGGTGCGCGGCGAAGGGCCGCGGGCGTTCTGGCGCGACGGAAAGGCCTTCATCCTCTGCTTCTGGCACGGGCGGCTGTTGATGATGCCCTACTGCTGGAAGCGGACCGCTCCCATCCACATGCTGATCTCGCAGCACCGCGACGGCCAGATCATCGCCAAGACGGTCGGCCACTTCGGCATCCGCACCGTGGCCGGATCGAGCACTCGCGGCGGCGCCGCGGCTTTGCGCAGCATGCTGAAAGCCTTGAAAGCGGGCGAATGGGTCGGCATCACCCCCGACGGACCGCGGGGCCCGCGCATGCGCGCCTCGGAAGGCATCGTGCAGGTCGCGAGGATGTCGGGCGTGCCGGTCATCCCCTGCACCTTTTCGATCGGCCGCGGCCGCGTCCTGTCGACCTGGGACCGCTTTCTCGTCGCCTGGCCCTTCGCCAGTGGCGCGTTCGTCTGGGGAGAGCCGATCGAGGTGGCGCGCGACGCCGAGGTCGAGCCCGCCCGCCTGCGCATCGAGGAGGCGCTGAACGCGATCACCGCCGAGGCCGACCGCCTGGTCGGCCGGGCGCCGGTGGAACCGGCCGAGCCGGCGGGGGCGCTGTCATGATGCTCTCCCTCTACCGCGTCGCCACCGCGCTGGGAGGGCCGTTGGTCCGCCTCTACCTCGCTCGCCGCATGGCGCGGGGGAAGGAGGATCGGCAGCGCTTCGCCGAAAGGCTGGGGGTGACCGGCCTGCCCCGCCCCGAAGCGCCGGTGGTTTGGCTGCACGGCGCCAGCGTCGGCGAATGCCTTTCGGCGCTGCCGCTGATCGCCGCCATCCGCGAGCGTCACCCCGCCCTTGCGGTGCTGGTCACCAGCGGTACCGTCACCTCGGCCCGCCTCATGGCCGAGCGCCTGCCGCCGGGCGCGTTCCACCAGTACGTGCCGGTCGACCGGACCACCTACGTCCGCCGGTTCCTCGACCACTGGCGCCCCGGCTGTGCGATATGGCTGGAATCCGAGTTCTGGCCCAACATGATCCTGGAGACGTCGGCCCGCGGGGTGCCGATGGTGCTCGTCAACGGCCGAGTCTCGGACCGCTCCCTGGAGGCTTGGCGCAAGCGGCGGCGGATGATCCGCCGCCTGCTGGCGGGCTTCACCCTTTGTCTCGGACAGACCGAGGAGGATACGCGGCGCCTCGTCGAGCTGGGCGCGTCACGGACCGCCTGCCACGGCAATATCAAGTTTGCCGCCCCTCCGCTCCCCGCCGACCCCGGGATGCTGGCCGAGCTCTCGACGTGCATTGGCGACCGGCCCCGGTGGCTGGCTGCCAGCACCCACGCGGGCGAGGAGATCCTCGTCGCCGGCATCCACCGGGCGCTGGCGCGCGAGCGGCCCGGCCTGCTCACCATGATCGTGCCGCGCCATCCCGACCGCGGCGCCGAGATCGCGGCCGAGCTTGCGGCTGCCGGCTTCAAGGTGGCGCGCCGTGCCGCCGGCGAGCCGCTCGTCGCGGAGACCGAGATCTACATCGCCGATACCCTGGGCGAGCTCGGGCTTTTCTATCGCGTGGCGGGCATCGCCTTCATCGGCCGCTCGCTGGTGCCGATGGGCGGCCAGAACCCGCTCGAGCCTGCGCGCCTGGGCTGTGCAGTGGCGTTCGGACCGCACACCTTCAACTTCACCGATATGACCGGGCGCATGGAAGAGCGGGGGGCGGCGACCCGGGTAGCCGACGACGAGGCGCTGGCCGCGCTGGTCGGCTGCTGGCTGGACCAGCCCGAGGCGCGGGCCGAAGCCGCTGCTGCGGCTCGCGCCTTTGCCGACGCCGAAGCCGGCGTGCTGGACGCCGTGATGGCCGAGCTGGCGCCCTTCCTGGGCGCGCTCGAGGGGAGGCGGCCGTGAAGGCTCCCGCCTTCTGGAACCTCGTGGCGCCGACCCAGCTTGCCCGTGCGCTGGCGCCGCTGGGGCGTTGCTATATGGCGGCGACGGCGGCGCGGCTGCGGCACGGCGCCTCGTACCGCGCTCCCATCCCGGTGCTCTGCGTCGGCAACCTGACGGCCGGCGGGACGGGCAAGACGCCGGTTGTCATCGACCTTGCCACGCGGCTGCAGGAGGCAGGTCTCCGGCCGCACATCCTGTCGCGCGGCTACGGCGGGGCGGAACGGGGCCCACTGCGGGTGGATGTCGAACGGCACCGCGCCCATGAGGTCGGCGACGAGGCGCTCCTGCTGGGCCGCGCCGCTCCAACCTGGATCTCCGGCGATCGGGTTGCAGCGGCCAGGGCGGCGGTGGCGGCCGGCGCATCGGTCCTGGTGATGGACGACGGATTTCAGGACCCGTCGGTGGCAAAGCACGTGTCGCTGCTCGTCGTCGACGGCGGGCGGGGATTCGGCAACGGCCTCGGCATTCCCGCCGGCCCCATGCGCGAGGCAGCGGCAGCAGGGCTGGCCCGGGCCGATGCGGTGGTGCTGATGGGGGACGACCGTCGCGGCGTGGCCGAGACGGTCGCCGGCAAGCCCCTGTTGCGGGCGCGACTGGAGGCGGATCGCGATGCGTCCTCGCTGCGGGGCCGGCGCGTGTTCGCGTTTGCCGGCATCGGCGACCCGGCCAAGTTCCTGGCCACGCTGGAGGGGCTGGGGACCGAGGTCGTGGGTCATCTCGCCTATCCCGACCACCATCCCTACCGCGGCAAGGATCTGACCCGCATTTTCGGCCGGGCGCAGGTGCTGCAGGCAACTCCCGTAACGACCGAGAAGGATCTCGTCCGCCTGCCGGAGCAGGCCCGGGCCGAGGTGCAGACGGTGAAGGTTCGCGTCGCCTGGGAAGACGAGGCAGCAGTCGCCTCGTTGGTCGTGGCCCCGCTGCAGGGGAGGCCGTGATGGCGGCGCGACGGAGAGGGGCGTTCCGGCGGCATGTCCTCTATCCCCTGGAAGCGGTGGCCGCGGTTCTTGTCTATGGATTCTTGTGGCTGCTGCCCCTGGATGCGGCCTCGTGGCTGGGCGGCTGCCTCGGCCGTGCGATCGGGCCGCTGCTGCCGGTCCACCGCCTGGCGCGGCGCAACCTTGAGCGCGCCTTCCCCGAGAAGGGCGAAGCCGAAATCGCGGTCATCCTGCGCGGGATGTGGGACAACCTCGGCCGCGTGCTCGGCGAGTGGCCGCATCTGTCGGAATTCCGCTTCTATGAGGAGGGTGGCCGCATCTCCGTCTCGGGCGTCGAGAACGTCGATCTGATGCGCGACGACGGCAAGGCCGGCATCTTCTTCACCGCCCATTTCGGCAACTGGGAGATTGCCACCCTGGCGGCGATCCAGCGGGGCGTGCCGCTGGACGAGATCTACCGCGCGGCCAACAACCCCCTGGTCGATCGCCTCATCGTGCGGGCGCGGCGGGCGCACGAGGGCAGCCTTCATCGCAAGGGGCCGCAAGGAGCGCGCCACCTGATCGCGGCGCTCAAGGCGGGTCGGCATCTCGGCATGCTGGTCGACCAGAAGATGAACGACGGCATCCCGGTGCCGTTCTTCGGCCGCGATGCGATGACCGCTCCGGCGCTGGCCGAATTCGCCCTGCGCTACGACTGCCCGGTGATACCGGCACGCGTGATCCGCGAAAGGGGGGCGCGGTTCCGGATGGTCATCGAGCCGCCCTTCCCGGTGCTCCGTTCCGGCGACCACCACGCCGACGTGGCGGCCACCATGGCCCGCGTCAACGCTCACATCGAGGACTGGATACGCCAGCACCCCGAGCAGTGGTTCTGGGTCCACAAGCGCTGGCCGGACTGATGCGGCGTCGGCGCGACGCCGTTACCGGTTCTGCACGATGCGGCAACCGGCAAGGACCTCGCCGACCAGCGCGGTAGCATCGTCGCGTTCGGCCCGCAGGCGCTCGATCTCGGCCAAGAGCAGAAGGGTGTCGTACTTGACCATCCGGGTCTCGGCGATGGCGGCGTCGAGGGTGCGGTTGAGGCCGGGACGACCCCGTTCCCTCGCCAGCCGCGCGATCGTACGGTCGGCACAGATTTTCAGCAGCTCCAACCGCTCCGCGATCCATCGCGCCTCCGGGGCCTCCAAGCGCTCGGCCAGGGCGGTCGCTCTGGCGACTACGGGAGCCGGGCAGTTGCCGCCGGTGTTTGCCGTCTCGTCGCGGATTCTGGCGGCGGCGTTGCGCAGTTCGCCGCTTGCCGGCGACGTCTTGACGAAGGCCTGCTCGAGGTCGGCGAAGGCGGGCCGCAAGTCGCCGACCGCGCAGCCGCACTCGGTGGCATCGGTGGCATCGAGGCACCGCGAGGGCCCCTCGGGCCGTTCGGCCGGCGCTTCCGGCTGCTGGGGCGGCTGACCCGGCACGAGCGGAGCCGGAGGCGGCGGCGAAGGCGGCGCCTGGGGCGGCTGCGGCTGGTCTGCCGGCTGCGGCTGGAGCGGCGGCGGCAGCGGCGCTTGCGGCAGCGGCTGGGGCGGTGGCGGCGCTTGCGGCTGAGGCTGGGGCTGTGGTGGGGCGGGAGAGGGTGCAGCCGGAGTTTGCTCGGCTCTGAGGTCGCCGAGCAGGAATGCCGTTGCCGGGCCGGGGGTCGTTTCCGGCAGGCTGGTGATGGCGTCGAGGGCGCCTCGCGGCTGCTGCAGACTGAAGCTTTCCAGCATCCGCTGTGCCTCCGTCGCGGCCTGCGGCGGGGCGCCGTCGCGGAGCATGCTCCACACCGTGTAGGCCTGCATCCGCCCGAGTTTCTCGGCGACCAGGAACCGTGCATTGACGGTCCAGGCGGCGCCATTGACGTACCATGCGTACTGGGCTTCGATGGTCTGCTGGCCCGCGGAAGCGGGTGGGGAAACCTGGCGGGCACCGGGGGCCACCGCGCTTTCGAAGGCGGCCTTCAGGGTTTCGGCGCGGGTGGCCGGCTCGGCCGGCGCCACATGGACGCGGACCGCCGCCGTCCCGTCGGGCGCAGCCGCGGCGAGGAAGCGCTCGCTGTCGGAAGCCCAGGCGCGGGCGAGCCACGACCCGGGCAGGTCGATATAGAAGCTTCGGTTCGCGTCCTGGTACCAGCCGGCCGAGCCGACGGCGGCCCACAGCAACAGAACGACGCCGCCCAGGAAGCCTTGGACAAGGCGCGACGCGGGCATGGTCGATGGTCTCCCCCGAGATCAGGCGCCGCCACGATAGCATTGCCGCGCGCGAAGCGGAACGCTGCCGGCGACGGATTATGGGGGAGGGGGCGAGCCGCCGCGCGGCCCGCCCCGAGCGATTTACGCCGCCATCGCCAGCCGTTTCGCAGGCGGCTGCACCACGGCGATGCAACCGGCGCTGACCAGACAGGCGATGCCGCAGATCGTGAAGGCGAGCGGGAAGTTCCCCATGTCGCCCAGCAAGCCGCCCAGCACGGGACCGGCGATGGCGCCGGTGCCATAGGCCAGGAACACGTAGGGATAGTTCTGCCCGACGTTCTTGGCTCCGAAGGTGTCGGCGGTCATGGCCGGGAACAGAGAGAAGATGCCGCCGTAGTTGAAGCCGATCAGGGTGGCGCCGAGGTAGAGCAGGTATTCGTTGCCGGCCATCATCGTGAACGCAATCGCGAACAGCCCTTGGGTGGCGGACATGATGAGGATCGAACGCTTGCGCCCCAGTCGGTCGCTGATCGCCCCCCAGAGAATGCGGCCGAGGCCGTTGGCCAGCGCATAGAACACGCCCATCGCCGTTCCGGCGATGCCGCTTGCCGCCTCCCGCGAATAGCCGGCCGCCTGCAGAGCCTCCATCGGGTAGAGCTTCATCAGCCCGATCGCCATCAACCCGGCGCTTGCCGTCGCCACGAAGGTGAAGAAGATCAGATAGAACTGCGGGGTTGCCAGCATCTCGGCGCTGCTGAAGTTCGTCTCTTCGCCGCTGGCCTTGGCCGTCTCGGCGGCCGTCCAGTTGGCAGGGCGCCAGCCTTCGGGCGGGAATACCATCCAGATGCCGCCCAGGCAGATCAGGACGATGAACACCGCGCCGTAGAGGGCAAACGTGTTCGAGATGCCGATGGTCGGCAGCAGCTGCCCCCAGGAGTCGGCGAACTTGACCCACCCCATGGCGCCGAACCCGAAGCCGGCGACCGCGAGCCCGGTGATCAGGCCCTTCTTGTCGGGGAACCAGCGGATGCAGACCGCGATCGGAACTACATAGCCGAGGCCGATCCCGGCGCCCCCGACGAGGCCGATCAGCAGCGTCAGGGCCCAGAAGTCGGTTCCGCCGATCAGCCCGGCGAGAATATAGCCGCCACCCAGAACAAAGCCGCTGAGGAATGTCAGCTTGCGCGGGCCATAGGCGGTCAGCTTGCGTCCGGCCCATACCATGACTGCGGCGAAGCTGACCAGGCTGACAGTGAAGGTCACCTGGGTCTGGAGCTTGCTCCAACCCTCGGCGGCGAGAATCGGGGTGAATACCGACCAGGCGTAGATCGCGCCCAGGCACAACTGGATCAGCGTGGCGCCGAGGACTACGTACCAACGGTTCGAAACGTTCGTCTTTTGCATCCGAAGACTCCCATCGTGTTGCCCTCGGACGGCCTTCCGGCAGGACGTATCGGCACTCCCGAACGCCGCAACGCCGCGGCCGCCCGTTTCAGGGTCATGTTCGGAAAGCTTTTCCCTTAGGGGCGGTCTTCGGCACTCCCAGACACGTGCCGCCGCTTCTCCCCGCCTTCCATTACGACAATTTTTACGCTGTCCTGTCCGCGGGATCAAGGATGCCAAGAGTATTGGTCGCGTCCCCTGAAGTCCTTCCCAAACGGTCATCCAATAATACTGGACTCTCAGACTATGTTAATTGCATTGGGATTCCGGGCATAGCACAGCACAAGACCGTCCCGCCGGGTCGACTTCTCAGGGGGCAGCCGTCACAGCGGTGGGTAGCAGCCGTTTTTTCTCCGCCGGCCGGACGAGCGAGATGGCGACCGTCCCGCAGAGGCAGGCGAAGGCGCAGATGACGAAGGCCACGGGGAAGTTGCCGAGGTCGCCCAGCAGACCGCCCAGCACCGGAAACACGATGCCTCCGGCACCGTAGAAGAAGAATACGAACGGGTAGTTCTGGCCGACGTTGCGAAGGCCGAAAACGTCTGCGGTGATGGCGGGAAACAGCGAGAAAGTGCCGCCGAAGTTGAACCCGATCCAGGCGGCCCCGAGATAGAGCAGGTATTCGTCGCCTGCCATGAAGGTAAAGGCGACCAGCGCGACTGCTTGGCCGGCGGTAATGATCTGGATCAGACGCCGCCGCCCGAAGCGGTCGCTGATCGAGCCCCACAGGATCCGGCCCAGCCCGTTGGCCGGACTGAAGAATACCGCCATCGCGGTGCCGGCGATGACGCTCGACTCGGCGGCTTCGTGGCCGGTCGCCTGCAGCGCCTCCATCGGGTAGAGCTTCATCAGGCCGAGCGACATCAATCCGGCGCCGGTGCAGACGAAGAATGCGATGGCAATCAGATAGAACTGGGGCGTCCGCAGCATCTCGACGGTGGCGAAATCCTGGCCGTCCGACGTTCCCGCCCCGGCGGTCTCGCCGCCGCCGGCCGGCGCCTGCCAACCCGCAGGCGGGAACACCATGAAGGCTCCGCCCACAAAGACCAGCGCCATGAATGTGACGCCATAGATCACAAGGGTTTCCGACAGGCCGTAGCTGGCGAGCAGGTTGCCCCAGGAATCCGCAAGCTTGACCCAGATCAGCGCCCCGAACCCGAATCCTGCCACTGCGAGGCCGCTGATCAGCCCCTTTTTGTCCGGGAACCAGCGCATGCCTACCGTGATCGGCACCATGTAGGCGATGCCGATGCCGGCCCCGCCGACCACCCCTACCAGCAGCGCGATGGCCCAGAACGCGGTGCCGCCGAACAGGCCGGCGAGGAGATAGCCGATTCCCAGCACGAAGCCGCCGGTCCAAGCCAGGGCTCTCGGTCCCCGGCGCTCGATCTGGCGGCCCGCGGCGACCATGGCGCAGGCGAAGCTGGCCAGCCCGACGGCGAACGCCAGTTGGGTCTCCATCCGGCTCCAGCCCGCCGCGGCGAGTTCGGGGGTGAAGACCGACCAGGCAAAGATCGAGCCCAGGTTCAGGTTGATGAGGACGGCGCCGAAGACGACAAGCCAGCGGTTCATGGCGGGGCGGATACCTCTTCCGGACATGGAAGCCGGCACACTTGATCGGCGCGCCATCCCCGGATGGCAATACAAATCTGCATGGCAGAATTTCGAAATCGCGTTTGACTTGCAGGTTGCCGAGTAACACAGTCCACATCGCCAAAGCCTCGCGACCGCGGGGCCGGGCTCACGTTTGGAATGCTGAAAGGGGCGACGTCGACCTTGCCGGCCGCGCCGGAGGGGGGGGCGTGCGTTAATGCATGCTATGAAACTCGTGCATGGCTTCCGTCGCGGGGCTCTTCGCGGCGACCTGTTCGGCGGCGTGACCGCCGCCGTCGTGGCCCTGCCGCTGGCGCTCGCCTTTGGCGTCGCGTCGGGTGCGGGACCGATCGCCGGCCTGTATGGGGCAATCTTCGTCGGTTTTTTCGCCGCGCTGTTCGGCGGGACGCCTTCGCAGGTGTCGGGTCCCACCGGGCCGATGACGGTGGTGATGGCTGCCGTCATCCTCAAGTATGCCAACGATCCGGCTCTGGCGTTCGGCGTCGTCGTGCTGGGCGGACTGTTCCAGATCCTGTTCGGCGTGGTGCGCCTGGGCAGCCTGATCAGCCTGGTGCCGTTCACCGTGATCTCGGGCTTCATGAGCGGCATCGGCGTCATCATCATCACGCTGCAACTGCCGCCGTTGCTCGGCCACGTCGCCCCTTCGGGGATCCTGGAGACCGTCATGGCACTGCCCGGGATCGTGGCCGGCCTGGATCCCGGGGCCGCCGCGGTCGGAGCGCTGTCGCTCGCTCTCGTCTCGCTGATGCCGGCGCGCCTGACCCGCATCCTTCCCGCTCCGCTGGTGGCGCTCGCCGTCGGCACGGCCCTGGTCTGGAACTTCATGCCGGATGTGCCGGTGCTGGGCACGATCCCCTCCGGCTTCCCCGAATTCCGGATCCCCCACTTGCGGGCCGACGTGATCATCGACGTGATCGGAACCGCCCTCGTCCTGGCCCTGCTCGGCACCCTCGACAGCCTGCTGACGTCGCTGGTGGCCGACAGCATGACCGGGACCTTCCACCAATCGAACCGCGAGCTCATCGGGCAGGGCATCGGCAACACGCTGGCCGGCCTGTTCGGCGGCATTCCCGGCGCAGGCGCGACGATGCGCACGGTCATCAACATCCGCACCGGCGGGACGACCCCGGTCTCCGGCATGGTCCATGCCCTGGTGCTGCTGGCGATTGCGCTCGGACTTGGTCCGCTCGCGTCCCACATCCCGCACGCCGTGCTGGCCGGCATTCTCATCAAGGTCGGCATCGACATCATCGACTGGGGCTATCTGAGGCGCGCCTGGCATGCGCCGCGCCCGGGCGTGATGGTGATGTTCCTGACCCTCGGCCTTACCGTCTTCGTCGACCTCATCATCGCCGTCGCGGTCGGGCTGGTGGCCTCCAGCATGCTGTTCGTCAAACGCATGCAGGCGCTGCAGATGGCCAGCATCCGCACCGCCACCGGCGGCCGCGGCGAGGTTGCCGTCACCGACGAGGAGAAGGCGCTGCTGGCCTCGTTCGGCGAGAGCGTCATGCTGTGCCAGTTCGACGGCCCCTTCAGCTTTGCCGCAGCGAAGGCGATCACCGAGAAGATGTCGCTGGTCGGTGCCGCCAAGGTGGTGATCCTCGACCTCTCCAACGTCACCCTCATCGACACCAGCGTCGCGCTGGCGCTGGAAGACGCCATCTCGCGGGTGCGGCAGGCCGGGGCCGAGCCGCTGCTGGTCGGCCTGCGGGCGCCGGTGCGCCAGGTGCTGCAGGGTCTCAAGGTACTGGCCGGTCTGCCGCCCGAAGCGGTGGTCGCCAGCCGTCGCGATGCCTTGAAGAGCGCCGGAACCATCATCGCGGCGGCCCCTACATGTGCTTGGCAGGGCCGGCCGGACGAGGCACCGGCGCAGTAGATCGGCGGGCCGTCGCAACGCTTCGAGTCCCCTCTCCCGCCGCGAGGGAGAGGGGGACCATGCCGTATTAGGGGCGCTCCAGGGTCTCGGCGACGGCTTCGGCGAAGCGGGCGAGCGCTTGGCGGGTCTTGTCGGAGGCGCCGGTCGGGGCACGCTCGATGGCGGCAACGGAGATCGCGACCGCATCGAGCCGGCCGAGGTCGCGGCCGTCGATCGAGACGTCGACCGGGAATGCTTCGTGCCGGGGTAGCTCCCAGCGTGGGTCGAACAGGCGGACGCGAAACTTGGACCCACGATCGAGGACGAACATGAGTTCGATCCCCGAGTTGTAGCCGGCGGTCACGATGCAATGACTGAACTCACCGCGTTGGTCGGCGTAGACCTCGCCATTCCAGCCGGCGACCTGGAAGCGGTCGAGAACGGAGGTCTCTGAAAGTGCGGGGCCGGAAAAGGCACACAGGGCCGTGATGGCCAACGACGCAGCGAGAACCCTGCACCCCATCGACCGAACCCTCCGTCGAACCAGCGCATCCTTCCACAGCGGGAGGACGCGCAAGAGCGCCGTTCGCGTTCGTCGCCTTCAGCCCTCGCCCAGGCCGAGGTCCTTTGGCTGCAGCCGTCCGATCGCGAGCAGCACCCGGTAGACCGCCAACCGCGACTCATAGGATGCCGCCGTGTAGTCGATGCGCCGGGAGTAGACCTCGTTTTCGGCGTCGAGCACGGTGATGGCAGTCTCCTTGCCGGCCTGGCGAAGACGCCGACGCGCGTCAAACACCTCGGCGGCAAGGTCCACGGCATTCTCCAGAAGGGCGACCCGCTCCCGGCTCGTCACCAGGCTTTCCCAGGCGATGCGGGTGTCTTCCTCGGCGGCGCGGGCACTCTGCAGACGCCTGTCCTTGGAAGCCGAATGTTCGATGATGGCGCGGGTCTCGCTGGCCTGAGTCTGGAAGCCGTTGAAGATGTTCCACTGCGCCTGCAGAAGCAGCGCCGCGTCGCGTCGGGTGCCGGCCACCGCCTCTTTGTTGCGTTCCAGGTTCCACGAGCCGACCAGATCGAGTGTCGGGTAATAGTCCGCCCTTACCAGATCCTGTTTGGCACGGGCTTCGTCGACGGCTACGGCAGCGTTCACCACCGCCGGGTTCTCGCGCAGGGCGATCTCGATCGCCTGCTCGAGGGTTTCGGGTAGGGCGCCGAGCGGCGGCATGGGGTCGGCCATCGCGGCGAGATCGGGACCGTGTCCGTACACCTGCCGGTAGCGCGCGGCCGCCTCGGCAAGTTGGCCCTCGAAGGCAACCCGCCGCTCCTTCGCGAACTGGAGTCGCGATTTCGCTTGCAGCACGTCCACCGCAATGCCGGCGCCGCGGCGCACCCGCTCGTCCTCGAGGTTGAGCTGGTGCTTGATGTTCTCCTCGTTGCCGAGGGCCAGGTCGATCAGGCGCACCGCCCGCAGCACGTTGACGTAGGCGCGAATGCCCTCGAACAGGTACTGCTGGGTCTGACGGGCGAGCTCGAATTCCGATCGATTGACGCCGATCTCTGCCAGGCGGACCTGCGACGAGGTGCGGAAGCCGTTGAACAGGTTCTCGCGGGCCGCGATGCCTGCGGTCTGGCGAATGTTGTCGTGGCTGTCCCTCTTGTCCGTCGGCAGGTCGACCGTTTCGGGACCGAGGTCGCCGAGCAGGTCGATCCGCGGCAGGTACCCACCATTGGCACGGTCCACCTCCTGGTGGGCCGCGGCCACCGTCTTGTCGGCCGCGATGATGCCAGGGTGGGTCTGGAGGAGCCCGGCGAGCTCTTCCTCGAGTGCGGCGGCAACCGCCGAGCCCGAAAAGCACACCAGCCCGCCTGCCAGGATGAGCTGTACGACAACAAATCGCTTCACGGTGGTCTCCCCCTAGACCGAAGACATACCCCCTTACGGAGTTTAGCTGCTTCGCTGTTGGTCGTAAAGGACGGCCGTGCAACAATAGAACATGCGCGAAATCACCGACGCCCCCTCGGCGAACCACGATGCGCGGTCCGCGGCAATCGACATGCTGGTGCTGCATTACACGGGCATGGAGACCGCCTGTGCGGCGATCGACCGGCTGCGCGACCCCGCGTCGAAAGTGAGCGCTCATTACGTTGTCGGCGAGGACGGCACGGTGCTCCGTCTGGTTGCCGAGGAGCGCCGCGCCTGGCACGCGGGAGTTTCGTACTGGCGGGGCAACCGGGACATCAATGCGCGCTCGCTTGGCATCGAGATCGTCAACCCGGGCCACGAATTCGGGTATCGGCCGTTCCCCCCGGCGCAGATGGCGGCGGTCGTCGAGTTGAGCCTCGATCTGGTGCGACGCTACGGCATCCCCGCTTGGAATGTGGTCGGCCATGCCGACATCGCGCCGCGGCGCAAAAGCGACCCGGGCGAGTTGTTCGAATGGGCGCTGCTTGCCCGATGCGGGGTCGGCCTGTGGGCGTCGCAAGCGGCGGTCGCCGGTTGCGGCGGCACAATGGATGTTGCCGGCGCCGCCGGCCTGCTGTCGGAAATCGGCTACGAGACCGATGATCTGCACGCCACCCTGACCGCATTCCAACGTCGTTTCCGGCCCGGGCTGGTCGACGGCAGGCTGGATTCCGCCACTGCGGACCTGCTGCGCGCGGTGCGCGGACTCTACCCTTGATTCGGACGCTTCTTGGGCTACCCTGGAAGGCGTCAGACGGCCGGATGGCCGCCCTCCGCTTCGGCGGGGGGAGGAAAGTCCGGGCTCCACGGGAACACGGTGCCGGGTAACGCCCGGCGGGGGCGACCCCAGGGAAAGTGCCACAGAAAGCAAACCGCCCCGCCACGGCGGGGCAAGGGTGAAAGGGTGCGGTAAGAGCGCACCGCACCTCCGGCGACGGAGGTGGCATGGTAAACCCCACCGGGAGCAAGACCGAATAGGGATGGCACGCCGGCTTCGGCCGGCAGGCGAGTTTCCGCGCCGCCGTCCGGGTGTGTCGCGCGAGGCGTCCGGCGACGGGCGTCCCAGATGAATGGCCATCCATCGCCCGCGAGGGCGGGGACAGAACCCGGCTTACAGGCCGTCTGACCGTTTATTAAAGTTTTACTTGTCTGCACCAGTATGCTCGCGCCGTTCCCGTCATCCAACCCGTCCGGCAGGCTGTTGGTCGCCGGATCGGATTTCTTGGCAGTCGTCAGAAGAACATAAGTAGAACACAAGTCTTGGGAAGAGAGGTGCGGAATCCACTCTACAACATATTGAGATCAACCTTCGTCGATACACAATAGATGGATTTCGAGGTGCGCGCTCCCATTCGGGAGTCCCTGTAAACCAAAGTAAAATCCCAGTCGCTCCCATTGACTCCCATCTAGGCCCATGCTATCCCAATAAGGCCCCACGTCCCTTGGGATCGGCAATGCTTTGGGCAAAGGGGACGCGGAGGCGGCGAGGGCGGGATGGCGCTGCTAATCGGCAGATTCGTCAACAGGATCGACAAGAAGGGCCGGGTCTCCGTGCCCAAAAGCTTTCGTGACGCCGTCGAGAACCAGGAGTTTTCGGGCATCTACGTATTCCCGTCGTACAAGAATCCGAGCATCGAGGCGTGCGGCGAGGTCGAGATGACCCGCATCAGCAGCAGCCTCAGCGACAAACCGCTGTATTCCGACGAGCACGACGATCTCGCCACCGTCATTCTCGGCAACGCCCATCCTCTGTCGTTCGATCCCGAAGGCCGCGTCGTCCTGCCCAAGGACCTTCTGACCTACGCCGAGATCGGCGAGCAGGCGCTGTTCGTCGGTGGCGGCCACCGCCCCACCTTCCGGATCTGGAATCCCGACGTCTTCGCCGCGCACAGTGCCGCCGCGCTCGGCCGTCTGCGCAACACCAAGGCGACCTTGCCCCTGCGGCAGGAGGTATCGGCATGAACGCCGCCGTCCTGCCCCACGTGCCCGTCCTGCTGCGCGAGGTGCTGGCCGCCCTCGAGCCGCGTGGCGACGCCGTCTACGTCGACGGAACGTTCGGCGCCGGCGGCTACGCGCGCGCCCTGCTCGAGGCGGCACCGTGCCGTGTCGTCGGCATCGACCGCGACCCCGACGCGGTGGCCGGTGCCCAGGCAATGTGCCGCGAATTCCCAGGGCGTCTGACGGTGGCGCAGGGGCGCTTCGGCGACATGGGCGAGGTGCTGTCCGGCGCCGAAAGGGCCGACGGGGTGGCGCTGGACCTCGGCGTCTCCTCGATGCAGATCGACCGTGCCGAGCGCGGCTTCTCGTTCCGCGAAGACGGGCCGCTGGACATGCGTATGGAGGCGGACGGCGCGACCGCCGCCGATCTCGTCAACCGCCTGCCTGAATCCGAACTGGCCGACATCATTCACGGCTATGGCGAAGAGCGCGCGGCCCGCCGCATCGCCCGCGCCATCGTTGCCGCCCGCCGTGCCGCGCCGTTCACCCGCACGGCGCAACTCGCCGACGTCGTGCGCCGCGTCGTGCCGCGCTCGCGCGACGGCATCGATCCCGCCACCCGCACTTTTCAGGCCCTGCGGATCCGCGTCAACGACGAGTTGGGCGAGCTGGATCGCGGCCTGCGCGCGGCCGAGGCTGTGTTGAAGCCGGGCGGGCGGCTGGCGGTGGTGTCCTTCCACTCGCTCGAGGATCGGCGGGTCAAGACTTTCCTGCGGATTCGTTCGGGCGAGGAGGCGCGTCCGACCCGTCACCTCCCGCAGGCCCGCTCACGCGGCCCCGAGCCGACGTTTCGCATCATCAGGCGTGGCACCGTCACACCCGGCGATGAAGAAATGAGGCATAATCCGAGAGCACGCTCGGCGCGCCTGCGCTGGGCGGAGCGTACCGAGGCTCCGGCGTGGGTCGAAGCCGACGCGACGAGAGGGGGAGCAGAATGCTCTGGCTGATCCGCCATACCACGGTCATCACGCTGCTCCTGGCCGGCGGTCTGGCCGGCGTGCTGTTCTCGCTGAAGTACGAGGTGCAGGCCCTGGAGTCCGAGCTCAAGGATCTCAACCGCGGCATTGCCGCCGACCGCGATGCCATTCACGTTCTGAAGGCGGAGTGGAGCCACCTCAACGAACCGTCGCGCCTGCGCGACCTCTCGCAGCGGCACCTCGACCTGAAGCCGATGCGGCCGTCGCAGTTCGGGAACGTCGAGGACATCCCGTACCGCGCCCAGGCGACGGCTCCGCAACCGGTTCCGGACGCCGGCAACCGCGCCGTCATCACCACCCGGGAAGGTGCGCGATGACCCTCGAGCGACGCAACAATCCGTTCGACAGCGACATGGCGCGCCGGGTGCGGCTGGATGGCATTCGCAAAGCCGCCCTCGACACCGGGCGAAACCGCCTGCTGGTCACCGGCGTGATGTTCGTGCTGGCGTTTGCCGTGATTTCGGGGCGCCTGATCGACATCACCATCCTCGAGCAGGGTTCGGAGCCGCGGGTCGCGCAGTCGGAGGGCGTCACCGGCTCGACTGCGGCCCGTGCCGACATCGTGGACCGCAACGGCATGGTGCTGGCGACCAGCCTGCCGACCGCCTCTCTGTACGCCGACCCGTTCGACGTCCTCGACGCGGCCGAGGCCGCCGCCAAGCTGAACCGCTTGTTCCCCGAGCTCGCCCCCGAAGGGTTGGTCGAACGGCTGACGTCGAAGTCGCATTTCGTGTGGATCAAGCGCAACCTCACCCCGGACCAGCAGTACGAGGTGAACCGGCTCGGCATTCCCGGCCTCTATTTCCAGCGCGGCGAACGGCGCACCTACCCGCACGGCCGGCTGGCGGCCCACGTGCTGGGCCTGACCGACGTCGACGGCCGCGGCATCGCCGGGGTGGAGAAGTCGATGGACCGGGTGTTGCGTGCCGGCGAGGCGGTGCGCCTGTCGATCGACCTTCGCGTCCAGTCGCTGTTCGAGGAGGAACTGGCCAAGGGGATCAGGGACTTCTCCGCGATCGGCGGAGCCGGCGTCATCATGGATGTGCGCTCGGGCGAACTCGTCGCGATGGTGTCGCTGCCCGATTTCGACCCCAATCATCCCGCTACCATGGTGGCCGACACCGGCTTCAACCGGACCACCAAGGGCGTCTACGAGATGGGGTCGACCTTCAAGCTGTTCACCGCGGCGATGGCGCTCGATTCCGGGAAGGTCGGGCTGGAAGGCGGCTACGACGCCACCCATCCGATCCAGGTCTCGCGGTTCACGATCACCGACTACCACGGCAAGCGGCGCTGGCTTTCGGTCCGCGAGATCCTCGTCTATTCGTCGAATATCGGTGCCGCCAAGATGGCACTTGACGTCGGCACCGAGCGTCAGAAGGATTACCTTAAGCGCCTGGGGCTGCTCGAGGCAGCGGCGGTCGAGGTTCCCGAGATCGCAAGTCCGCTGGTTCCCGCCCAATGGCGCGAGATCAACACAATGACGGTGGCGTTCGGCCACGGCATTGCCGTTTCACCGATCCAGATGACGGCCGGTGTGGCAGCGCTCGTGAACGGCGGCTTCCGCTTCGAGCCGACAGTGCTGATGCACGAACCTTCGTTGATGCCGGCAGGCACCCGCGTCCTGTCCGAGAAGACGTCGCAACGGATGCGGGCCCTGATGCGTCTCGTCGTGGTTGCGGGGACCGGCAAGAATGCCGACGTCCCCGGCTATCTCGTCGGCGGCAAGACCGGGACGGCGGAGAAGCAGGTCAACGGCCGCTATCAGGGCAACAAGCTGTTCTCGTCGTTCGTCGGCGCCTTCCCGATCGACGCGCCCCGGTACGTGATCCTGGCTGCGCTCGACGAGCCGAAGCCGAACGCGCAGTCGATGGGCTACGCGACCGGCGGCTGGGTGGCGGCGCCGGTGGTCAGCCGGGTCGTCGCGCGGATGGCCCCGCTGGTCGGCATCGAGCCGGTCACCGAGCAGCGCGAGCGCGAGGCGATGGCGCCGGTCCAGGCAGTCTACCGGGTGGAGGGCGCGCGTGCGGCTCGCTGACCTTCTCGACGACAGGGGTGAAGGGCCGGGGATCGCCCCCGCGGCGCTGAACCTCGACGTCGCGGGCCTCGCCGAGGATTCCCGGAAGGTTCGGCCAGGGTTTCTGTTCGCAGCGCTCCCCGGCCTGCGGGTCGACGGCCGCACGTTCGTCGACGATGCGCTGCAGAGGGGCGCCGTGGCGGTGCTGGCGCCGCCGGGCACTGACCTCGCCACCAATGGTCAGGTCCCGCTGATCGCCGATCCCAACCCGCGCCGCCGCTTCGCCCTCATGGCGGCGCGATTCTATGGCCGCCAGCCCGCATTGATGGCGGCGGTGACCGGGACCAACGGCAAGACCTCGATCGCCTGGTTCCTGCGCCAGATCTGGGACAATGTCGGCCATCGCGCCGCCAGCCTGGGCACCCTCGGCGTCCACGCGCCCGGGTTCGACCTTCCCGGCAAGCTGACCACGCCCGATCCGGTCGGCCTGCACTCCACCCTGGCCGAGCTTGCCGACTGCGGCGTCGACCGCGCGGTGATGGAGGCCTCCAGCCACGGGTTGGCGCAGCATCGCCTGGACGGCGTCCGGATCGCTGCCGCCGCGTTCACCAACCTGACCCGAGATCACCTCGACTACCACGGCAGCATGGAAGGCTACCTCGACGCCAAGCTGCGCCTGTTCGCCGATCTGGTGCAGGACGGCGGGGCGGCGGTACTGAACGCCGACAGCACCTACTTCGACGCCTTCAATGCGGTCTCGGTCCGGCGCGGGCTGAGGGTCGTTTCCTACGGCAGCCGCGGCGACGACGTGCGCGTCGAGGCGGTCGACCCCGCGCCCGGCGGCCAGAAGGTCCTGGCCCGGGTGTTCCAGCGCCAGGTCGGACTAGAGCTTCCGCTGGTCGGTCAGTTCCAGGTCGAGAACGCGCTCTGCGCGCTTGCCCTGGCCGTTGCCTGCGGCGAGGACCGCGACGCTTGCCTGGAGGCCCTCGCCCGTCTCGCCGCCGTCCCTGGTCGCATGCAGAAGGTCGGCGCCACCGCGCTGGGCGCGCCGGTATTCGTCGACTTCGCCCACACCCCCGACGCCTTGCACAACGTGCTGCGGGCGCTGCGGCCGCACGCGCGCGGACACCTCATCGTCGTGTTCGGCTGCGGCGGCGACCGCGACCGCGGCAAGCGTCCCGAGATGGGCCGCATCGCCGCCGCCCTGGCCGACCGCGTCATTGTCACCGACGACAACCCCCGCTCGGAAGACCCGGCGGCGATCCGCCGCGCCGTCCGCGCCGCCTGCCCCGACGCGCTGGAGATCGGCGACCGCCGCGCCGCGATCGCCAAGGGGATCGCCGAGCTCTCGGCGGGCGATCTCCTGCTCGTCGCCGGCAAGGGCCACGAGAGCGGTCAGATCGTCGGCTCCACCGTCTACCCGTTCGACGACGCCGCCGTCGTCCGCGAGCTTCTCGGGGAGGCAAGGCCGTGAGCGGTCCCGCAGCCCTCTGGAAAGCCGCCGCGGCGGCCGCGGCGACCAAAGGGGTCCTCACCGGCGAGTGGGAGGCTTGCGGGGTTGCGATCGACTCCCGGGCGATCGCCGCCGGCGATCTCTTCGTCGCGCTCAAGGGCCCTACCTTCGACGGTCATGCGTTCGCTGCCGACGCCCTGGCCAAGGGGGCTGCGGCGGCGATCGTCTCGTCGGTGCCGGCGGGGCTCGAGAACGACGGCCGGCTGCTGCTGGTCGCCGACACCCTGCGGGCGCTCGAGGATCTCGGCCGCGCCGCCCGCGCCCGCACCGGGGCGCGGATTGCCGCCCTGACCGGCAGCGTCGGCAAGACCGGGACCAAGAACGCGCTTGCCCAGGTGCTCTCCGAGCAGGGAGCCACCCACGGCAGCGTAGGCAGCTTCAACAATCACTGGGGCGTGCCGCTGAGCCTCGCCCGCATGCCGGAGGCGACCCGGTTCGGCGTGTTCGAGATCGGCATGAACCACGCCGGCGAGATAGAGCCTCTGGTCGGCATGGTGCGGCCGCACGTGGCGATCGTCATCAACGTCGAGGCGGTGCACCTGGAATTCTTCTCCGGGGTCGAGGCGATCGCCGACGCCAAGGCCGAGATCTTCGCGGGGGTCGAGCCGGGCGGCGCGGCCGTCATCAACGGCGACAACCCGCACGCCGCCCGGCTGCGCCGCGCCGCCGCCACCCGCGGCATTTCCGAGGTGATCGAGTTCGGCTCTGCGCCCCAGGCGAGGGTCCGGTTGGGCGACCACGAGCTTGGCGACGACGGTTCGCGCGTCACCGCGTTCGTCGACGGTCTCAAGGTCGATTACCGGCTCGCCATGCCGGGCCGCCACTGGGTGATGAACAGCCTGGCGGTGCTGGCCGCGGCGGCGGCGCTGGGCGCCGACGTCGAAGCCGCGGCGGCCGCCCTGGCCGGCGTCACCCCGCCGCCCGGCCGCGGTCGGCGCGAGACGATCCGGCGGGCCGGTGGTGCCTTCGAACTGGTCGACGAAAGCTACAACGCAAGTCCGCCCTCGATGCGGGCGGCGTTGCAGACGTTGGGCCGCTCGACCCCCGGCGCCGGCGGACGGCGGGTGGCGGTGCTGGGCGACATGCTCGAACTGGGCGACGACGCTCCGGCGCTGCACGCCGGGCTCGCCCTGGATGTGGTCGACGCGGGGGTCGACGTCGTGTTCGCCTCCGGTCCCAACATGGCCCGCCTCTGGGTCGCGTTGCCCGAGAACCTTCGTGGCGCCTGGTGCCAGAACTCGGACGAGCTGGCCGGCTGCGTCTCCGACGCCATCACCGCCGGCGACGTGGTGATGGTCAAGGGCTCTCATGGCAGCCGGATGGATCTGGTGGTGAACGCCTTGCGTGCGCTGGGCGGTGGGGAAGGGGGGGAACGCTGATGCTGTACCACCTGCTGACCCCGCTGGCGGACGAGATCACCCTCTTCAACGTTTTCCGCTACCTGACGTTCCGCACCGCCGGCGCCATCCTGACCGCGCTGATCGTCAGCTTCGTCGTCGGCCCGCTGATGATCCAGTGGCTGCGCGCCCACCAGAGCGGCGGCCAGCCGATCCGCGCCGACGGTCCCGAAAGCCACCTGCTGACCAAGAAGGGCACCCCGACCATGGGCGGGCTCTTGATCCTGGTGGCGATGACGCTGGCGACGCTGCTGTGGTCGGACCTCACCAACGAATTCGTCTGGGCGGCGCTGGCCCTGACCATCGGCTTCGGCTCGATCGGATTTCTCGACGACTACATGAAGGTGTCGAAGAAGAACCCGAAGGGCCTGCCGGGCAAGCTGAAGCTGGCGCTGCAGGTGTCGCTGGCGCTGGTGATCGCCTACTGGGTGATGCGCGAGCTGCCGGCCCCCCTCGCCACCTCGCTCGCAGTGCCGGTGTTCAAGAACGTGCTGCTCGACATGGGGCTGTTCTACGTCGTGGTCAGCACCTTCGTCATGGTCGGCGCTTCGAACGCGGTCAACCTCACCGACGGTCTCGACGGGCTGGCGATCGTGCCGGTGATGATCGCGGCCAGCGTGTTCGGCTTCATCGCCTACATCGTCGGCCACGTCGTGTTCGCCAACTACCTGCAGGTCCACCACGTCCCCGGCAGCGGTGAGCTGGCGGTGTTCTCCGGCGCCCTGGTCGGCGGCGGCCTCGGCTTCCTGTGGTTCAACGCCCCGCCGGCCCGCGTCTTTATGGGCGACACCGGGTCGCTGTCGCTGGGCGGCGCGCTGGGCGCGGTCAGCGTCATCACCAAGCACGAGCTGGTGCTGGCGATCGTCGGCGGCCTGTTCGTGCTCGAGACCGCCTCGGTGATCGTCCAGGTCGCCTCCTACAAGCTGACGGGCAAGCGGGTGTTCCGGATGGCGCCCCTGCACCATCACTTCGAGAAGAAGGGATGGGCGGAATCGACGATCGTCATCCGCTTCTGGATCATCGCCGGGATCCTGGCGCTGGTCGGCCTTTCCACCCTGAAGCTGCGGTGAGGAGGAGAGCGCCCGTGATCGTCCTCGCCCCCTTCGCCGACCGCAACGCCGTCATCCTCGGCCTCGGCCGCTCGGGGATGGCCTGCGCGCGGGCGCTGCTGGCGAGCGGGGCGAGCGTGGCAACCTGGGACGATGCGGAGGCGGCTCGGACAAAGGCGGCGGCGGAGGGCATCCCGGTCCGCGAGCCCGCCGCGATCGACTGGCAGGCGGCCGATTTCCTGGTCATCAGCCCCGGCATCCCGCACACCCACCCGCGGCCGCATCCGGTTGCCGCCGCCGCCCGTGCCGCCGGCAAGCCGATCATCGGCGACATCGAGCTGCTGGCGCAAACGCAAGTTCGGGCGAGGTACGTCGGCATCACCGGGACCAACGGCAAGTCGACCACCACCTCGCTGCTCGGCCACATCCTGGCCGAGGCGGGCCGCACCGTGCAGGTGGGCGGCAACCTGGGCCTGCCTGCGCTCGACATGGCGCCTCTGGCCGAGGACGGCGTCTACGTGATCGAGATGTCCTCCTACCAGCTCGAGCTGACGCCCTCCACCCCGTTCGACGTCGCCGTCCTGATCAACATCAGCCCCGACCACCTGGGGCGTCACGGCGGCATGGAGGGCTACGTCGCCGCCAAGCGGAAGATCTTCGGCAAGGTAGGCTCGACCGCAGTCGTCGGCCTCGATGACGAGTGGTCGCGCCGGATCGCCG
This sequence comes from Rhodospirillales bacterium, assembly GCA_018432935.1. GTDB lineage: Bacteria > Pseudomonadota > Alphaproteobacteria > Rhodospirillales > Shumkoniaceae > JAHDSF01. The sequence continues at coordinate 226,298 of JAHDSF010000006.1, forward strand.
AAGGGAACCCGGGGCGGGCGCGGACGATCGGCATCTCCGCCGCCACGAGCGTCCCGGGCGGCGTGTCGGCGTGCGGAGGCATCCTGGCGGACGCCACTGAAGGCGCTTCGCGCACCGTCGCGGACCTACGCGCGGTGGCCACCCTGCAGGGCATCCACAACTGGCAGAACGCGGCTTGCGCCTTTGCCGCCGCCCGCGCCCTGGATGTACCGGCCGAGGCGATCGTGCGCGGCATCCGCAGCTATCCCGGCCTGGCCCATCGCCAGGAGCTGGTCGGCCAGATCCGCGGCGTTGCCTTCGTCAACGACAGCAAGGCCACGAACGCCGATGCCGCCGTCTACGCCCTGGCCTGCCGCGAGCGCATCCACTGGATCATCGGCGGACGCGCCAAGGAGGGTGGGCTGGCAGGCGTCGAGCCCTACCTCGGCCGGGTCGTCAGGGCCTACCTGATCGGCGAGGCGGCACCCGAGTTCGCCGATTGGCTGAAGCATCAGGGCGGTCCCGCATTCGAGCTGTGCGGCGACCTCGCGTCCGCAACCCGCCGCGCCTTTGCCGCCGCCGCGCCGGGCGACACCGTGCTGCTGTCGCCGGCCTGCGCATCGTTCGACCAGTTCCCCAATTTCGAGGCCCGCGGCGACGCCTTCCGCAGCCTGGTCCGCGCGCTTGCGCAGGAGGTCGCCGCATGACCGCCTTCGCGCGCACCGATACGAGCGTCCTCGGCCGCTGGTGGTGGACGGTCGACCGCTGGGCGCTGGCGGCGGTGATCATCCTGGCCGCGATCGGCGCGGTGATGACACTGGCTGCCTCGCCGCCGGTGGCGATCCGGATCGGGCTGGAGCCGTTCCATTTCGTGCGCCGCCAGCTGGTGTTCCTGCCGCTCGCGGTCGCCGTGGCGACCATGGTCTCGCTGCTCGGGCCGAAGGGAATCCGGCGGCTGGCGCTGATCGGCTTCGTTGCCGCGCTGGTTGCGACCGCGGCGGTGCCGGTGCTCGGCACCGAGGTCAAGGGCGCGGTGCGGTGGATCCAGCTCGGCGCCTTCTCGGTGCAGCCCTCGGAGTTCCTGAAGCCGACCTTCATCGTCGTCGCCGCCTGGATGTTCGCCGAGCGCCGCCTCGACGACCGCTTCCCCGGCAACCTGATCGCGACGCTCCTGTTCCTGCTGGTGTGCGGGCTTCTGCTGCTGCAGCCCGACGTCGGCATGACGGTGGTGGTGGCGATCGTGTGGGGTGTGCAGTTCTTCCTTGCCGGCCTGCCGCTGGTCCTGGTCGGGCTGATCGCGGTGGTGTTCGTCGGCGGTGCGGTCGGCGCCTACATGTCGTTCGCCCACGTCCAGTACCGCGTCGATCGCTTCCTCGATCCCGAGGCCAAGGAAGGTTATCAGGTCGAGAAAGCCCTGCAGGCGTTCCAGAACGGCGGCCTGTTCGGCCGCGGGCCCGGTGAGGGGCAGGTCAAGTCGCAGCTTCCCGACGCCCACGCCGACTTCATCTTCGCGGTGGCGGGCGAGGAGTTCGGGCTCCTGATCTGCGTCGTCATCGTCGCCTTGTTCGCCTTCATCGTGCTGCGCGGCTTCGCCCGCGTCTACCAAGAGAGCGACCTGTTCGTGATGCTGGCGGCTTCCGGCCTGCTCGTCATGTTCGGCCTGCAGGCGCTGATCAACATGGCCTCGACGGTGCACCTGATGCCGCCTAAGGGAATGACGCTGCCATTCATCTCGTACGGCGGCTCGTCGACCCTCGCGCTCGCGCTGGGCATCGGGATGGTGCTGGCGCTGACGCGCGGCAGGCCCGGACAGAGGAGCTGGCCGCAATGACCGCCGCGACCCGCCCCATCGTCCTTGCCGCCGGCGGCACCGGAGGTCACGTCTTCCCGGCCGAGGCGCTCGCCCGCGAGCTGCTGGTGCGCGGCCAGCGCCCGGTGCTGGTCACCGACAAGCGCGGCGGCACCTACGGCGGCGCGCTGGCCGAGATCGAGACCCGCTACGTGCGGGCCGGGGCGATTGCCGGCCAAGGCGCCCTGGGCCGGGTGCGCAGCATGGCCTCGCTCGGCCTCGGCGCGCTCCAGGCGTTCACCGTCCTGGGCGAGCTCAAGCCGCTGGTGGTGGTGGGCTTCGGCGGTTATCCATCGGTGCCGACGATGATCGTCGCCAGCCGGCGCGGCATTCCGACCGTGATCCACGAGCAGAACGCGGTGCTGGGCCGTGCAAACCGCTTCCTGGCGCCGCGGGTCGACCGCATCGCCACATCGCTGGGCGCCGCCATCGTCGAGGGCGCCCTGGCGGCCAAGGCCGTGCACACCGGCATGCCGGCGCGGCCCGCCATCGTCGCCAAGCGGACATCGCCCTATGCCGCGCCCGAGGCGGATGGCCCGGTGCGCATCCTGGTGCTGGGCGGCAGCCAGGGCGCCCATGTGTTCTCGGAGGTGATCCCCGAGGCGGTCGCGGTCCTTCCCGAGGGGCTGCGCAAGCGGCTCCGCATTGCCCAGCACTGCCGTGCCGAGGACCTCGACGAAGTCGCTGCCGCGTACAACAAGCTCGGCGTGACGGCCGAGACTTCGGCCTTCTTCGACGACGTGCCCGAGCGGCTCGTCGCAGCCCACCTGCTGATCGCGCGGGCCGGCGCCTCGACCATCGTCGAGCTGATGACAGTCGGCCGCCCGGCACTCCTGGTGCCTTATCCGTTCGCCGCCGACGACCACCAGACCGCCAACGCCCGTGCGGTCGAGGCCATGGGCGCCGGCTGGATGATGCCGCAGGACAGCTTCTCGGCGGCCAGCCTCGCCGATCGCCTGGGCGCCCTGACCGCCGCCCCGGCGCAGCTTGAGAAGGCGGCCTCCGCGGCGCGTGCCGCCGCCCGCACCGACGCCGCCGCCCGGCTGGCCGACGTGGTCATGGAATGTGCCCTGAAGGTCGAGAGCGCACCCGAGGTCGCCAGCACCGGGAGGGCCGGCTCATGATGGGACTTCCCTTGAATATCGGGACCATCCACTTCGTCGGCATCGGCGGCATCGGCATGAGCGGCATCGCCGAGGTGCTGCACAACCTCGGCTACACCGTGCAGGGCTCCGACGTTGCCGAGAATGCAAACGTGCGGCGCCTGCGCGGGCTGGGAATCCCGGTTCATGTCGGCCATGGCGAGGAAAACCTCGGCGACGCCAGCGTGGTCGTGATGTCGTCTGCGGTGAAGCAGGACAATCCCGAGCTGGTGGCGGCCCGCAAGCGCCTGGTGCCGGTGGTCCGCCGCGCCGAGATGCTGGCCGAGCTGATGCGCCTGAAGTGGTCGATCGCTGTCGGCGGCACCCACGGCAAGACGACCACTACCTCGCTGGTCGCGGCCCTGCTCGAGACCGCCGGGCTCGATCCCACCGTCATCAACGGCGGCATCATCAACGCCTGGGGTACCAACGCCCGCCGCGGTTCGGGCGAATGGCTGGTCGCCGAGGCCGACGAGTCCGACGGCTCGTTCCTGAGGCTGCCGGCGACCATCGCCGTGGTCACCAACATCGACCCCGAGCACCTCGACCACTACGGATCGTACGATGCGTTGCGCGCGGCGTTTGCGGCGTTCGTCGAGAACATCCCGTTCTATGGCTTCGCCGCTCTCTGCATCGACCACCCCGAGGTGCAGGCGCTGATTCCGAAGGTGTCGCGACGCATCGTCACCTACGGCTTCAGTCCGCAGGCCGACGTCCGCGCCGTCAACGTCGAGACGACCAGCGCCGGGGCGCGCTTCGACGTAGTCGTCACCGACCGCAAGACCGAGACCAGTTCGGTGATCGAGCGCCTGAGCCTGCCGATGGTCGGGGCCCACAACGTTCAGAACAGCCTGGCGGTGGTGGCGATCGCCGGCGAGATGGCTCTCGACCAGGAAATCCTGCGCAAGGCGCTGGCCGGGTTCGGCGGCGTCAACCGCCGCTTCACCAAGACCGGCGAGGTCGACGGCATCCAGGTGATCGACGACTACGGCCACCATCCGGTCGAGATCGCTGCCGTCCTCAAGGCCGCCCGCACGGCCACCGAAGGCAAGGTCGTCGCGGTGGTGCAGCCGCACCGCTACACCCGGCTGCGCGACCTGTTCGAAGGCTTCTGCTCGTGCTTCAACGATGCCGACGCCGTGCTGGTCGCCGACGTCTACCCGGCCGGCGAGGCCCCGATCGAGGGCGTCGACCGGGACGCGCTGGTCGAAGGCATGCGCGCTCGCGGCCATCGGCTGGTGATGCCGCTTCTCGATCCGGCCGACATCCCGTCGATCGTCAACGACCTGGTGCGGCCGGGCGACCTGGTGGTGTTCCTGGGCGCCGGCAGCATCACCGGTTGGGCCCATGCGCTGCCCGACGCCCTGACCCGGCTCCGCTACGGGGGAGACCGCTGATGACGGCGAACCGGCGCCATCTCGTCGACCGCCTGCCGCAGGTGCGCGGCGCCTACCGCGTGCAGGCGCCGCTGGGCGACGCCACCTGGTTCCGCGTCGGCGGATCGGCCGAGGTGCTGTTCAAGCCGGCGGACGCTGCCGACCTGTGCACGTTCCTGGCCGGCCGGCCGGCCGATGTGCCGGTGACGGTGCTGGGCGCGACCTCGAACCTTCTGATCCGCGACGGCGGCATTCCCGGGGTGGTGATCCGGTTGGGCCGGCCGTTCGCCGGCATCGAGATCCGCGGCGCCGAGCTCCGGGCCGGCGCGGCGGCGCTCGACGGCAGCGTCGCGCAGGCGGCCTGCGACGCGGCCATCCGCGGCTTCGAGTTCCTGGCCGGCATTCCCGGCACCATCGGCGGCGCGCTGCGCATGAACGCGGGAGCCTACGGAGCCGAGACCTCGCAACTCCTGGTGTCGGCGCAGGCGGTCTCTCCGGACGGCACCCTGCACACGCTGAAGGCTGCCGAAATGGGCTTTTCGTACCGCCGCTGCGGCGTGCCCACCGACTGGATCTTCGTCTCTGCCCGTCTGTGCGGCGAACCGGGCGATCCGGCCGAAATCGCCGCCCGCATCGCCGCCATCAAGACCGAACGGCAGAGCACCCAGCCGGTCCGTTCGCGCACCGGCGGCAGCACCTTCACCAACCCGCCGGGGGCCAAGGCCTGGGAGCTGATCGAGCGGGCCGGCTGCCGCGGCATGCGGATCGGCGGTGCGGTCGTGTCGGAGCAGCACTGCAACTTCCTGATCAACGAAGGTGGCGCCAGCGCCGCCGACATCGAGCGCCTGGGGGAGGAAGTGCGGCGCCGGGTCCAGGAGGTAACGGGCGTGACGCTGGAGTGGGAAATCCGGCGGATCGGCATCGCGGCAAACCAAGAGGTGAAGCCATGACCAGGCACGTTGCCGTTCTGATGGGCGGGTGGTCCTCCGAGCGCGAGGTTTCGCTGGTCAGCGGCGCCGCCGTTGTCAATGCGCTGCGGGACCAGGGCTACGTCGTCACCGCGATCGACGTCCAGCGCGACGTGGGCGCGCTGCTGACGCGGCTCTACCCCCGGCCGGACGTGGTGTTCAATGCCCTGCACGGGCGCTTCGGCGAGGACGGCTGCATGCAGGGCCTCCTCAACATGATCGGCGTGCCCTACACGCATTCCGGGCTGCTGGCTTCCGCTATGGCGATGGACAAGCCGCTGGCCAAGCAGCTGTTCGCCGCCGTCGGGATCCCGGTCGCCGAGCACGTGATCGCCACCCGCGCCGAGGTGCTGGCGGGCGACGTCATGGCCCGCCCCTACGTCGTCAAGCCGCTGAACGAGGGATCGAGCGTCGGCGTCCATATCGTGCGCGAAGGCGACAACGCGTTGCCGCTCGAGGAATCGAGCTGGCCCTACGGCGACCGCGTGATGGTCGAGAGGTTTGTTCCGGGACGCGAGCTGACGGTGGCGGTCATGGGCGATCGCGCCCTGGCGGTCACCGAGATCACCACCGCCCACGCCTTCTACGACTACGAGGCCAAGTACGCGCAAGGCGGCTCCTTCCATGTGCTGCCGGCCCAGATCGATCCCGCCGTCGCCGGGGAAGCGATGCGGCACGCGGTGCTTGCCCACCAGACCCTCGGCTGCCGCGGCGTCTCGCGGGCGGACTTCCGCTTCGATGGCAAGACGATCTTCATCCTCGAGGTCAACACCCAGCCGGGCATGACGCCAACCTCGCTGGTTCCCGAGCAGGCAAAGCACGTGGGGATCTCGTTCGGCGAGCTGTGCAAGTGGCTGGTCGAGAACGCGGGGTGCGAGGAATGACGGGCGCAAGGCACGACACGCAATCCTCCAGGCCGCGCCGGCGGTCGGCTCCGTGGCGGCGGCGTACGCTGCGGTGGGGGCTTCCGCTGCTCGTCGTCGCGGCGGCCGCCGGCGCCGCCGCATGGAGCTGGGATACGGGCAGGATCGAGAGCGCCATCGCCGGCGTCCGCGCCTGGGCGATCACCTCTTCGGCCCAGGCCGGCTTGCGGATCGAGGAGGTTCTGGTGATCGGCCGCGATCAGACGCAGCGGGCCGACCTGTTCAAGGCGGTCGGTCTGCGTCGCGGCATGCCGATCCTCGGCTTCGAGCCGGAGGAGGTGCGCAAGCGCGTCGAGGCGTTGCCCTGGGTGCGCGAGGCGGCGGTCGAGCGGCGCCTGCCTTCCACCGTCTACCTGCGCATCATCGAGCGGCGGCCGATGGCGTTGTGGCAGCACGAGGACCGTTTCTCGCTGATCGACACCGAAGGGGCGGTGATCCCAGGCGGCAGCATCGGCGACTTCGCGACGCTGCCGCTGGTGGTCGGCGCCGCCGCGCCGCCGCACGTCCCCGAGCTGCTGCGGATTCTGGAAAGCCAGCCCGACTTGATGGCGCGGGTCTCGGCGGCGGTATTCGTCAGCGGCCGGCGCTGGAACATCCGGCTCGAGAACGGCGTCGACGTGCGGCTGCCGGAAGACGACGCGCTCGCCGCCTGGTCCCGTCTGGCCGCGCTGGAGAGATCGCACAGGATCCTGGCCCGCGACATCCGGGTTCTCGACCTGAGGCTGCCGGACAGGATGATCGTCAAGACGGCGCCGGCGAGCGCGGCGACCACGGGAGCAAAGGGCCGCGAGACATGAAGACGGCCCGGGGGATCGCAGGATGACGCGAGGAGTCCGCAACGGCAAGGTGCGCAGCGGGGTGGTTTCCGCCCTCGATCTCGGCACGACCAAGGTCGCCTGCCTGATCGCGCGCATTGCCGGCGAGCGCGGAATTCAGGTGCTCGGCGTCGGCTACCAGGCCTCCAAGGGGCTGCGGGCCGGCACCATCGTCGACATGGACGAGGCGGCGGCGGCGGTGCGGGCGACGGTCGAGGCGGCCGAGCAGATGGCGGGCGAGACGATCCGCTCGGTCGTCGTCAACCTGCCGGCGGCGACCATGCGGTCGCGCCTGATCGCCTACGAGATGGCGATCGACGGGCACGAGATCGGCGAAGCCGACCTGCGCCGGATTCTCGACCCCAGCGAACTGATGCGCGGCGAGACGCCGGATCGCACCATCGTCCACACGATCCCGATCGGCTACAGCATCGACGACGACAAGTGCATCCGCGATCCGCGCGGCATGTGCGGCGGGCGGCTGGGCGTCAACATGCACGTGGTCACCGCTGCCACCAGCGCACTGCGCAACGTCGCCACCTGCGTCAGCCATGCCCACCTCGAGGTCGACGGCGCGGTGGCTGCGCCGTTCGCCTCCGCCTTGGCGTGCCTGGTCGACGATGAGCGCGAGCTGGGGGTGACGGTGCTCGACATGGGCGGCGGCACCACCGACATCGCGGTCTTCTTCGACGGTGAGCTGATTCACGTCGGCAGCGTCTCGGTGGGCGGCGTTCACGTCACCAACGACATTGCCCGCGGCCTCTCGACGCCGCTCCACCACGCCGAACGGATGAAGACGCTGTACGGCAACGCCATCAGCTCGGCTTCCGACGAACGCGAGGTGATCCGCGTTCCCCTGATCGGCGAGGACGATGGCGGCGAGAGCAATCAGGTGCCACGCTCGATGCTGGTCAGCATCATCAAGCCGCGGATCGAAGAGACCTTCGAGCTGGTGCGCGCGACCCTCAAGCACGCGGGCTTCGAAAAGGTGGCCGGTCGCCGCGTCGTGCTGACGGGCGGGGCGAGTCAGCTTTCCGGTGTGCGCGAGGTTGCCGCCGGCATTCTCGAAAAGCAGGTGCGGCTGGGCCGCCCGCGGGCCATGCCCGGGCTGGCCGAGGCCGCTACCGGCCCGGCGTTCTCGACCTGCGTCGGGCTACTCAATCATGCGCAAAGCGAAACCGCCATCTCCCTGGGCGGCTCGTCGCGCATGGCCGAACCGCCCAGCGGTCGCTGGGGACGGATCGGACAATGGTTCAGGGAGAACTTCTGATGGCACGCGAGCCGGTGAGGACGCGATGAACATGGATGATCGAGGACCAGAGGAGCATCCGGAGGGAAACATGCCGATCAAGCTGAGCGTTCCGGGTTTCGACGAGAACCAAGAAATGAAGCCCCGCATCACTGTGTTCGGCGTCGGCGGCGCCGGATGCAATGCCGTCAACAACATGATCCACGCCCAGCTCGAGGGCGTCGAGTTCGTGGTGGCCAACACGGATTCGCAAGCCCTGGCCCTGTCGCATGCGGATCGCAAGATCCAACTGGGTGCCACCACAACCCGCGGCCTCGGCGCCGGCTCGCGTCCCGAGGTCGGGCGCGCGGCTGCCGAGGAGACCATCGACGAGATCATGTCGCACCTCGGCGGGTCGAACATGGTCTTCATTACCGGCGGCATGGGCGGCGGCACCGGCACCGGCGCCGCCCCGGTGATCGCCAAGGCCGCCCGCGAGGCCGGCATCCTGACCGTCGGCGTGGTCACCAAGCCGTTCCATTTCGAGGGCGTGCACCGGATGCGGATCGCGGAAGCGGGCATCCAGTCCCTGGAGGACTACGTCGACACCCTGATCATCATCCCCAACCAGAACCTGTTCCGCGTCGCCAACGAGAAGACGACCTTCGCGGATGCCTTTAAGATGGCCGACGACGTGCTGTACTCGGGCGTGCGCGGGGTGACCGACCTGATGGTCATGTCGGGCCTCATCAATCTCGACTTCGCCGACATCCGCACCGTGATGGCGAACATGGGGCGGGCGATGATGGGCACCGGCGAGGCCTCCGGCGAGCGCCGTGCGCTCGACGCCGCCGAAGCCGCGATCGCCAACCCGCTGCTGGACGATGCTTCGATGAAGGGGGCCAAGGGCGTCCTCATCAACATCACCGGCGGCATGGACATCACCCTGTTCGAGGTCGACGAGGCCGCGAACCGGATCCGCTCGGAAGTCGACGGCGACGCCTTCGTGATCTTCGGCTCGACCTTCGACGAATCGCTGGCCGGGAAGATCCGCATCTCGGTGGTGGCGACGGGCATGGAATCGGAAGCCAACCAGGGCCAGTCGACACTGCACGTGGTGCCGCAGGTCGAAGCCAAGGCCCGCGAGAGCGGACCTGCCCCGACGGCCGTCGCCGTCGCCGCCGCTCCGGTGGCCGCGGCTCCGCAACCGGTGGCCGAGCCAGACCTCGAGGAGGCCCGTCCCGCGGTCACGCAAAGCGCCAATCGTCCCTCGGTGTTCCTGCCGCCGCGTCCTGCCACCCGAGAGACCGCCGCGGCTCCCGAGCCGTTCGCGGCCGCTGCGTTGACCAACGGCGAGTCGGCGCGTCCCCGCCAGGCCAAGGGGCCAAGCCTGTTCGAGCGCGTGACCGGAACCGGACGTGCCCGCCAGCCCGAACCTACGTTGCGGGCGCAGCCGCTGCAGCGCGGCCTCGATCCGGCGGCCAACCCCGAGCGGGCGACGGCCGAGCACGAGGACGATCTCCTCGATATCCCGACCTTCCTGCGTCGCCAAGCCAACTGAGCGGCCGCTCCGTCCTCACCTTCGTGCCCCCTCTCCCCTGCTCAGGGGAGAGGGCACTTTTTTGCTTTTTCGCCAACGTAACAAACCGAAACAAAGTTTGAATTGAGGGGAATCAGGGCGTTTGTTACTTAGGGTCGGTGGGTATGTGCGATCCGGTTTGCCCGGTCTGTGGTTTCTGCAACAACTCTCACAGACGCGTAATCGGAGCGCCGCGGTTCCAGAGGGAGTTCATGGGCAGCATCGAAAGATATACTGCGAACGGTGACACCCGCGGCTCCCGGACCGACAGTATACCCCTCCGTCAAAAAACCCTGAACACCAGCATCGATTGTACCGGCGTCGCCCTCCACTCGGGGCGCAAGGTCCGCATGACGCTGATGCCGGCGGAGCCGGACTCGGGGATCGTCTTCGTGCGCACCGACGCCGGCTGCGCCACCATTCCCGCGCAGTGGGACCGCGTGGTCGACACCCGTCTCTGCACCGTGATCGGCAACGAGGCCGGGGTCACCGTCGGCACCGTCGAGCACCTGATGGCCGCCTTCGCCGGCCTCGGCATCGATAACGCAATCGTCACCTTGGACGGGGCGGAAGTCCCGGTCATGGACGGCAGCTCGGAGCCGTTCGTGTTCCTGATGGAGTGTGCCGGCGTCCGCTTCCAGGACGCGGCGAAGCGCTGCCTGCGGATCCTCAAGCGGGTGTCCCATCAGGACGATCGCTGCACCGTCGCCCTCTCCCCCGACAGCGGATTCTCGGTCAGCTACGAGATGGATTACGAGGCCCGCGGCCTCGGCCGTCAGCGGATCGACCTCGGCCTCGTTAACGGGACCTTCAAGAAGGAACTGTCGCGCGCCCGCACCTTCGGCTTCCTGCAGGACGTCGAGAAGCTCCGCTCGCTCGGCCTCGGCCGCGGCGGCTCGCTGGAGAACGCGATCGTCATCGACGGCGGCCGGGTTCTGAACCCCGAAGGGCTGCGGTTCGATGACGAGCTGGTCCGTCACAAGACGCTGGACGCGGTCGGCGACCTCTATCTCGCCGGCCTGCCGATCATCGGTCGTTTCGAGGGACGTCGCTCGGGCCATGCCGCCAACAACCAGTTGCTGCGTGCGCTGTTTGCCGATGCAAGCGCCTGGACGGTCGACGTCCTGACCGAAGAAGACGCGGAGACGATGCAGGGCTGGCACCAGGACGTCGCTCTCGTCGCCAACGGCTGACGTTCGGTTTGCACCACGCCCCCTTCCCCGTGATATAGTCCGTGCGGCTACGCCGGTTGGCGAAGCCGGAGGTAGGGCTGACGAGAAGGCTTCCATTCATGCTGGGCAGAGCACCATTTCTCCGAGTCGTGGCCGTGGCGGCTGCGCTGGGCCTGACTGCCTGTTCCACGGACGAAGAGGTCTACGTCGAGCGGCCGGTCGACGAGCTCTACAATCAGGCGATGGACGCCCTGCAGACCACCGACTACATGACGGCCGCCAAGCTGTTCGACGAGGTCGAGCGTCAGCATCCCTACTCGACCTGGGCCACCAAGGCTCAGCTCATGGCCGCCTACTCGGAATACCAGCGCAATCACTACGATGACGCGATCGCCGCGCTCGACCGCTTCATCCAGCTCCATCCGTCGCACAAGGACACGCCGTACGCCTATTACCTGAAGGGTCTCTGCTACTACGAGCAGATCTCGGACGTGCAGCGCGACCAGAACATGACGGCGCAGGCGATGGCCAGCTTCGAGGAACTGGTCCGCCGCTATCCGGAAAGCAAGTACGCGCGCGACGCCGTGCTCAAGCTCGACCTGACCCGCGACCATCTGGCCGGCAAGGAGATGTCGATCGGCCGCCGCTACCTCATGCAGGGTAGCTATCTGGCGGCAATCAATCGCTTCAAGGTGGTGGTCGAGAAGTACCAGACGACCACTCACGTGCCGGAGGCGCTGCACCGACTGGTCGAGGCCTACGAGGCGCTCGGGCTGGTCGAGGAGGCGCGCAAGGCGGCGGCCGTGCTGGGTCACAACTTCCCCGGCAGCGAGTGGTACATCGATACGTACGAGCTGGTGCAGGGCGAAAAGATCAGGCCCGAGGAGAAGAAGGCCTGGTACGCCTTCTGGTGATCCCGACCGGGGGGCGGGCCGGATGCTGCACAGTCTGTCCATCCGCGACGTGGTCCTGATCGGCCGCCTCGACCTCTCGTTCCGCGAAGGGCTGTGCGTGCTGACCGGTGAAACCGGTGCCGGCAAGTCGATCCTGCTCGACGCGCTGGGGCTGGCGCTGGGCGCGCGGGCCGAGGCCCGCATGGTCCGTGCCGGTGCTGCCCAGGCGGTGGTGAGCGCCGAATTCGAGGTTCCCGACGGGCATCCGGCCCTGGCAATTCTAGCCGAGCAGGATCTGCTGGGCGAGGATGGCATCATCCTGCTGCGGCGTACGCTGGCCGCCGACGGCCGCTCGCGGGCCTTCGTCAACGACCGCGCGGTGGGGGTCAACCTGCTGAAGCAGGTCGGCGACAGCCTGGTCGAGATCCACGGCCAGTTCGAAAGCCAGAAGCTGATGAATCCGGCCAGCCATCGCGCGCTGCTGGATGCCTTCGGCGGGCACGAGGCACTGCTGGCCGAAGTCACAGCCGCCTGTCGCGGGTGGCGCGTTGCCGCCGAGGCGCGCCGCGCCGCGGCCGAGGAGATGGAGCGGGCTCGCCGCGACGAGGACTTCCTGCGCCATGCCGCCGAGGAAATCGCCGCGCTGGCTCCCAAGGGCGGAGAGGAGGCGGAACTTGCCGCCCGCCGCACCGTCATGATGCACGGCGAGAAGCTGGCCCAGGCCATGAACGAGGCGATGGAGACGCTGGCCGAGGGGCGCGGCGTCGAGGTTCTTCTGCAGCATGCGGCGCGTCGCCTGGAACGGGTCTCCGCCCAGGCCGAGGGCCGGTTGGATCCGATCATCGCCGCCCTCGACCGCGCCGCGTCCGAGGCCGCCGACGCGGAAAGCGCGCTGGAGCGCGTCAGCGCCGATCTCGACCTCGATCCGCGGCACCTCGAGCAGCTCGAGGAAAGGCTGTTCGCCCTGCGCGGCCTGGCCCGCAAGCACGGCGTCGCCGTCGATGCCCTGGCCGGGCTGCAGGCGGAGCTGGAGGACAGGCTGACTGCCCTGGAGGGCGGCAGCGATACCCTGCAGCGCATGGAGCGCGAGGAGGTGGCGGCGCGGGCCGCCTTCGCCGATCACTGCATCCGCCTGTTCCGGGCGCGGCGCCAGGCGGCCGCGGAGCTCGACAAGGCGGTGGCCGGCGAGCTCAAGCCCCTGCGGCTCGGCGGCGCCACCTTCGGCACCGCGGTTGAGCAGCTCGAGCCCGCGGAGTGGTCGGAGACCGGCGGCGACAGTGTCTCGTTCCGGGTGGCCACCAATCCCGGCGCCAAGCCGGGGCCCTTGCACAAGATCGCCTCGGGTGGCGAACTCGCCCGCTTCATGCTGGCGCTCAAGGTGGTGCTGGCCCGCGCCGATCCGGTGCCGACGATCGTCTTCGACGAGGTCGACGCCGGGGTCGGCGGCGCCATAGCCGCCGCGGTGGGCGAGCGGCTTGCGCGCCTGGGGCGCGGCCTCCAGGTTCTGGTCGTGACCCATTCGCCGCAGGTGGCGGCGGTCGGGACCCACCACTGGCGGGTCGCCAAGGTGCAGCGGTCGGGAGCGGCGGAGACGGTGGTCAGCGAGCTGTCGAGCGAGGAGCGGCGGGAGGAGATCGCCCGCATGCTGGCCGGGGCGCGTGTCACCGACGAGGCCCGGGCTGCCGCCGACAGCCTGCTGCAGGCGGCAACGCCTTGAGCCCCTTGCCCGCACTGCGGTAAAGGGTAGCCCACGGCGGGAGGGGTGATGGAGCCGAGCGCACCTTTCTCGTCACGACGGCGAATATAACGAGCCTGTTGCTTCCTCACCCTCCCGCGCTCTTCGGACGCGGGCCCCGCCCTCTCCCGCGGGGCGGGAGAGGGATCATGGGACGAGGGAAGGACATGAACACCGAGCATCGCGCGACGCCGGTCGAGCAACTGACGGAGCTGGAGGCGGCTTCCGAGCTGGCTTGGCTGGCGGCCGAGATCGCCCGCCACGACCGCGCCTACTACCGCGAGGATGCGCCGACCGTAAGCGACGCCGATTACGACGCGCTGCGCCAGCGCAACGCGGCGATCGAGGCGCGCTTTCCTCATCTGGTACGGCCCGACAGCCCCTCGTTGCGGGTCGGCGCGCCGGCGGTTGAGGGTTTCGGCAAGATTGTGCACGCGCGGCCGATGCTGTCGATCAACAATGCCATGAGCGAAGACGACGTGCGCGAGTTCGTCGCCCGCGTCCGGCGTTTTCTCGGTCTGCCGGGCGAGGAGGCCGTCGCCCTGGTGGCGGAAGCCAAGATCGACGGGCTGTCGGTGTCGCTGCGATACGAGAACGGGGTCTTCGTGCGCGGCGCCACCCGCGGTGACGGTGCCGTCGGCGAGGACGTCACCGCCAACCTGCGCACCCTCGACGACGTGCCGGAACGGCTGCACGGCACTGGCTGGCCCGAGGTCGTCGACATCCGCGGCGAGGTCTACATGCGACGCGACGATTTTCTGGCGCTGAACGAGCACCAGGCGGCGCGCGGCGAGAAGGTGTTCGCCAACCCCCGCAACGGCGCCGCCGGCAGTCTCCGCCAGCTCGATCCTTCGGTCACCGCACGGCGGCCGCTGCGACTGATCGCCTACACCTGGGGCGAGGCCTCGCCCCGTCCCTGGAAGACCCAGTGGGAGTATTTGCAGCGGCTGCGGGACTGGGGCCTGCCACCGAACCCCGAGGCCCGCGCCTGCACGGGCGAGGACGAGGCTCTGGGGGTCTATGCCGACCTCGGTGCCCGCCGCCACCAGCTTCCGTTCGACATCGACGGCGTCGTCTACAAGGTCGATCGCCTCGACTGGCAGGACCGCCTGGGCCAGGTGAGTCGGGCGCCGCGCTGGGCGGTCGCCCACAAGTTTCCCGCCGAGCAGGTCAACACCGTGGTCGAGGAGATCGGGATCAGCGTCGGCCGCACCGGGGTGCTGACCCCGTTCGCCTTCCTGCGCCCCGTCACAGTCGGCGGGGTGGTGGTGTCGCGCGCCACCCTGCACAACGAGGACCACGTGCGCGAGCTGGACATCCGGAAAGGGGATACCGTCGTCGTGCAACGGGCGGGCGACGTGATCCCGCAGGTGGTCAGACGGGTGCCCGAGGACCGTCCGCGCACGGAGCCGTTCCAGATGCCGGACGTCTGTCCCCAGTGCGGCAGCGAGGCGGTGCGCCTGGAAGGGGAGGCGGCAAGGCGTTGCACCGGCGGATTGGTGTGCCCGGCCCAGGCGGTCGAGCGGCTGATCCACTTCGCCTCCCGCAACGCCTTCGACATCGAGGGCCTGGGCGAGAAGAACGCCGCCGCCTTCTGGCAGGACGGCCTGGTCGCCCAGCCCGGCGACATCTTCCGCCTGCGCGACAAGGCCGACGCCCTCCGCAGCCGCGAAGGCTGGGGCGAACGTTCGACCGAGAAGCTGCTGGCAGCGATCGAGAGCCGACGGCGCATCCCGCTCGAGCGTTTCATCTACGCCCTTGGCATCCCGCAAGTTGGGGAGGCGACTGCCCGCACCATAGCGCTGGTTTACGGCTCGCTCGCCAACTGGCGGCAGGCGATGGACCACGCCGCGGCCGAGCGGGCGTCGCAGGGCGAGGCCAGGAAGCCCGAGCAGGTTGGCGAAGCCTACGCCGAGCTGTGCAACGTCGAGGGCATCGGCATGAGCGTCGCCGATGCGATCTGCGGCTTCTTCCACGAGGCGCATAACCGGGCCGTCCTCGACGACCTCGAGCGCGAGCTCCAGGTCCAGGATGCCACTCGACCGCAGGCCCGCGATTCCATGGTTGCCGGCAAGACGGTGGTATTCACCGGTTCGCTTGTCACGATGACCCGCAGCGAGGCCAAGGCGAGGGCCGAAAGCCTTGGCGCGAAGGTGGCGGGCTCGGTCTCGAAGAAGACCGATTACGTGGTGATCGGCGCCGACGCCGGCTCGAAGGCGGCGAAAGCCGAGGAGCTCGGCGTGACGATGCTGACCGAGGATGAATGGGTGGCGCTCGTCGAAGGACGGGCGGAGTAACCGCCGTGGTCTGAGACAGGAAGGGGATATCGAATGAGCGAAGGGTTCCGCATCAAGCGAAGCTGGAGCCGGGTTCCTGCGGCGCTGGTCGATGGCTTCCGGCCGGTCCCCGTCGCCAACGTGAGCGACTGCATGGCACGGATGGATGCCGGCGGCGCCGGTCTGCGGCCCATGCACCGCGACGGCGTGCTGGCGGGGCCGGCGCTGACCGTGCGCTCGCGGCCCGGCGACAACCTCATGCTCCACAAAGCGATCGATATGGCGGAGCCGGGCGACGTCATCGTGTGCGACGCCGGCGGCGAGCTGACCAGCGCGCTGATGGGCGAGCTCATGCTTGCGCACGCGATCAGGCGCGGCGTGGCGGGCTTCGTTCTTAACGGCGCCGTCCGCGACCGCCAGGCGTTCCTCGACCGGAACCTTCCGGTCTATGCGCTGGGCATCACCCATCGCGGCCCCTACAAGGACGGTCCCGGCGAGATCGGCTTTCCGATCTCCCTCGGCGGCATGGTGATCCAGCCGGGCGACCTGATCCTGGGCGACATCGACGGCGTCCTCGCCGTTCCGCGCGAAGCCGCCGAGCGGATTCTGGTCATCGCCAGCGCCAAGCACCGCGAGGAGGAGCAGCAGATGGCGGCGATCGAGAACGGCACGGTGGATCGCGACTGGGTGGACAGGCTCCTGGCCGACCGCGGCTGCGAGTTCCTGGACTAGCCGCGCTGCGTGGGGACCGGCGCGTTTTCCGCGTTTCCCCTTAAGGTGGAGGGGGAAATGCGTTAAAACGGCGGCCGCGCAACAAGAAACGCTGGGCAATATGGACTCGCACGCCGACGCCATCACCAGGGCGCAGCGGATCGTCGTCAAGATCGGCTCCTCGCTGCTTGCCGAAAGCAGGACCGGGGCCGTGCGCCGGCAGTGGCTCGAGGCCCTTGCTCTCGACGTCGCCGCCTGCCGGGCACGGGGGCAGGAAGTAGCCCTGGTCAGCTCGGGGGCGATCGCCGTCGGGCGGCGGCACCTCGGCTTCAAGGACGGCGAGCTGCGCCTGGAGGAGAAGCAGGCGGCGGCGGCGACCGGCATGGTCCGGCTCGCCCACGCCTACCAGGAGATCCTGGGCCGTCACGGCATCACCATCG
This sequence comes from Rhodospirillales bacterium, assembly GCA_018432935.1. Taxonomy (GTDB): domain Bacteria; phylum Pseudomonadota; class Alphaproteobacteria; order Rhodospirillales; family Shumkoniaceae; genus JAHDSF01. The sequence continues at coordinate 243,384 of JAHDSF010000006.1, forward strand.
CCCAGGTGCTGCTGACGCTGGAGGATACCGAGAACCGGCGCCGCTACCTCAACGGCCGCAGCACCCTGGGCACGCTGCTCAGGCTTGGGGCGGTACCGCTGATCAACGAAAACGACACCGTGGCCACCGACGAGATCCGCTTCGGCGACAACGACCGCCTGGCGGCCCGGGTCGCCGACATGATCAGCGCCGACGTGCTGGTGCTGTTGTCCGACGTCGACGGCCTCTACACCGCCAATCCGTTCGACAACCCCGACGCGCGCCACATTCCGGTGGTCGAGGAGATCACCCCGGAGATCGAGGCTATGGGTGGGGGCGCGCGTGGCTTCGGCTCGGGCGGCATGGCGACCAAGCTGACGGCGGCGCGGATCTGCATGGGCGCCGGCGTCCGCATGGTGCTGATCGACGGCGCGCCGCTGCGTCCCCTCAAGCGCATCGAGGAAGGCTGCCGGGCGACCTGGTTCCTGCCGTCCTCCAGCCACCAGACCTCGCGCAAGCGCTGGATCGCCGGCTCGCTGCACCCGATGGGGAGCCTTGTCCTCGACGACGGGGCGCTCGCGGCGCTGCGTCGCGGCCGCAGCCTGCTGCCCGCCGGCGTAAGGACGGTCGAGGGCACCTTCTCGCGCGGCGACGCGGTGAGCGTGCTGGCGCTCGACGGTCGGGAGGTGGCGCGTGGCCTGTCCGCCTACTCGTCCGAGGATGCGCGCCGGATCATCGGCCACAAGAGCAGTGAAATCGAGGACATCCTCGGCTACCGTGGCCGCGACGAGATCGTCCATCGCGACGATCTGGTCGTGATCCGGGAGGGAGCGCCATGAACGCCACCGAATCCGTCGCCGACCTCATGCGCGCGATCGGCGTCCGCGCCAAGGAAGCCGCCCGCGCGCTGGCGATCGCTCCGACCGCGACCAAGGACAAGGCGCTTGCCGCTGCCGCCGCCGCATTGCGGGCCCGCAAGGGAGAGGTGCTGGCCGCCAACGCAAGGGACATGGGCGCCGGCGAGGCGAAAGGTCTGAGCAAGGCGATGCTCGACCGCCTGCTCCTCAACGACGCCCGGATCGAGGCGACCGCCAGGGGACTGGAGGAGGTGGCGGGGCTGGCCGATCCGGTCGGCACCGTGCTGGCCGATTGGCAACGTCCCAATGGCCTGCGCATTCAGCGGGTGCGCGTGCCGCTGGGCGTCGTCGGCATCATCTACGAATCGCGGCCCAACGTGACGGCGGATGCCGGCGCGCTGTGCCTCAAGGCGGGCAACGCCGCAATCCTGCGCGGTGGTTCCGAGAGCTTCCATTCGTCGCGCGCGATCGCCGCCTGCCTGGGCGAAGGGCTGGCGGCGGCCGGCCTGCCGGCGGCAGCGATCCAGCTGGTGCCGACCATCGACCGCGCCGCGGTCGGCGAGATGCTGAAGATGACCGAGTTCATCGACGTCATCGTGCCGCGCGGCGGCAAGTCGCTGATCGCCCGCATCACCGAGGAGAGCCGGATCCCCCTGTTCAAGCACCTCGAGGGCATCTGTCACACCTATGTCGACCGCGCCGCCGACCTCGAAATGGCACGCAAGGTCACCTTCAACGCCAAGATGCGTCGCACCGGCATCTGCGGCGCCACCGAGACGCTGCTGGTCGACGCGGCGATCGCGGCCCGCTTCCTGCCGCCGATGATCGAGGAGCTGATCGCCGCCGGCTGCGAGTTGCGAGGGTGCGCGCGCACTCGTGCGATCGATGCCCGCGTCAAGCCGGCCACGGACGAGGACTGGAAGACCGAGTACCTCGACGCCGTCCTGTCGATCCGCATCGTCGAAGGCGTCGACGAGGCGATCGAGCACATCCGGGCCAACGGCTCCGACCACACGGAATCGATCCTCACCGAGGATGCGGCTGCCGCCCAGCGCTTTCTCGATCGGGTCGACAGCGCGATCGTCATGGTCAACGCCTCGACCCAGTTTGCCGACGGTGGCGAATTCGGCATGGGCGCCGAGATCGGCATCTCGACCGGCAAGCTGCACGCCCGAGGGCCCGTCGGGGTCGAGCAGCTGACCAGCTTCAAGTACGTGGTCCGCGGCACCGGCCAGTGCCGGCCGTAGCAGTCCCCTCTGTCGCACCGCGGGAGAGGGAAAAGGTGGGGGAGGCATGCGCATCGGCCTGCTGGGGGGATCCTTCAATCCCGCGCACGAAGGGCACGTGCACGTCAGCCGACGGGCGCTGAAAGAACTTGCCCTCGACCGGGTGTGGTGGCTGGTGTCGCCGCAGAATCCCTTGAAGGCGGCCGCAGGTATGGCGGAACTGAACGAGCGGCTGGAAATCGCCCGCACGGTGGCGGCGGTGGAGCCCCGGATCGTCCCGACTGCGATCGAGGCGGAGCTCGGCACCACGTACACCGTTGATACGGTGCGGGCGCTGCGACGACGTTTTCCGCACCATCGCTACGTCTGGCTGATGGGCGCCGACAACCTTCTGCAGCTGCCGCACTGGCGGCGCTGGAGGACCCTGTTCCGCTTGGTTCCCATTGCGGTCTTCGACCGCCCGACCTATTCTATTATGGCCGTCAACGGCAAGGCTGCTCGACGCTTTGCCGGCGCCCGCATCCCACAACGGCGGGCGTGGCGGCTGGTGGATATGGCGCCGCCGGTATGGGTGTTTCTCCCGGGCCGGCTTCATGCCGGATCGGCGACCGCCATCAGGGCCCGACGCGCAGCCGAGCGGCGCGAAGGGCGGTGACGAAGGCAGAAGCAAAGGACCGAGCGATACCGAGACGTAAAGCGAAGCCGGAGCCCCGGGCGGAACTGCTCGAGCTCGTGGCTGCATCTCTGGACGACGACAAGGCGCTTGATCCCGTCGTCATCGACCTCGGAGGCAAGACGAGCATCGCGGACCACATGGTGGTCGCCTCCGGAACCTCGCAGCGCCACGTCGCCGCGATGGCCGATCACATCCTGGAAAAGCTGAAGCACAGGGGCCACAAGGGCATGGCAGTCGAAGGCCTGTCCCAGGCCGATTGGGTGCTGATCGATGTCGGCGACATCATCGTCCATCTTTTCCGGCCCGAAGTACGAGCCTTCTACGGCCTGGAGAAGATGTGGGGCGCGCCGGCGCAGGCGAGCGGAACGGAAGGGTAGCGGTCCCTCCATGACCTGAACGCCCCGAGGAGCCATGCGCCTTGCGATCGTCGCTGTCGGCCGCGCCAGGGCGGGGCCGGAACAGGACGTTTACCTGCACTATCTGAAGCGGATCACCTTCCCCGTCACGCTGGTCGAGGTGGCGGAGAAGAGGGCCTTGCCGCCCGAGCAGCGGATGATGGCCGAGGCGGCGCTTCTCCTCGGCGCCGCGCCGGCTGGCGCCATGATCGTCGCCCTGGACGAGCGAGGACGCAGCCTGTCCAGCGCCGAGTTCGCCCGCCGGCTGGGTTCATGGCGCGATGACGGCGTTGCCGACGTCGCCTTCCTCATCGGCGGTGCCGATGGACTGCACGAAAGCGTGCGAAAGCAGGCCGGTCTGCTGTTGTCCCTGAGCGCTATGACCTGGCCCCACATGCTGGTGCGCGGCATGCTCGCCGAGCAGGTCTACCGCGCCCAGTGCATCCTTGCGGGCCATCCCTACCACCGCGACTGAGCGCGATCAAAGGCGATCCAGGCTCGGCAATCCGAAGCGGTCGGCGAGGCGCTCGTATGCGCCCTCGGCGCCGAAGCGCGTCCGCACGCGTTCATTGGCGGCGGCGCCCAGGCTGGCGCGTCGCCCGGGGTCGGCGACCAACTCGGCCAGCGCCAGACGCAGGGCCTCGGCATCGCGTTCCGGCACCAGCACGCCGGTCTCGCCGTCGGTGACCAGCTCGGGAATGCCGCCGACAGAGGTGGCGACGCAGGCCAGTCCCTGGCTCTGGGCTTCGAGGAGCGTCTGCGGCAGGCCGTCGCGGATGCCGCCGTGGGTGACGCAGGAGGGCAGGGTGAAGATGTCCGCGGTGCGACAATGGTCGCGTACCCGGTCCTGGTCGAGGGGCGGCAACCACGTCAACCGACCCGAGATGCGCAGCCATACGGCGCGCAGCTTCAGGCGCCCGACCAGCGGACCGCCGCCCACGTGGACCAGCCGCCAATGCAGGTGCCGCAATCCGCCCAGGGCATCGAGCAGGTACGATAGGCCGGCCTTCTCCTCGGCCGGGCCAACGGCGAGCAGGATGACCGGCGCCCCGGGGTCGCTGCCGTCGCGGGCAGGCCGCGAGGGCGGCTCCGGAAGCCCGGACAGTTCGAGCCCATGGTAGACGAGCTCGACCCTGCCCGGCGCCGGCGAGAGGTTCTGCAAGTGGCGGGCGTCGATCGCGGTGCAGGCGACCAGCCAGCGGCAGTCCTCCAGCTTGGTGCGCTTGTCCCACTCCGGGGTGGTCCAGATGTCTTCGGCATGGGCCGAGCATGACCATGGAAGGCGGCGGATCGCGGCGGCGTAACGCGCGACGTCGGCCGGGATGCTCAGGCTCTGCGCGTGGAGCAGCTCGCACTCCTCCGGCAGCTCGCAGGCGAGCGCCATGGCCTGGAGGAAGGCGAGGATCCGCCGCCATCGCGGCTCCATCCGGAAATCCGCGAGCCAGGCCTCGCGCGCGTCGGCATAACCGCGCTCGGCGCGCAACGTCCGCCACGCGTGCCGGAGCCGCCGCGGCTCGAACGGTCCCGGCAGGTACACCGGCAGCCCGCGCGATGCCGAGGGCTCCAGCCGCACCTTGCGGCGGCGTCGCAGCGAAACCGGCAAGATGCGCAGCCCACGCGCTTCCATGGCCCGCATCTCCCGCTCGATCGGGCTCCCAGGCATGCATGGATAGTCCTCGAGCACGAACGCGACCAAGCGCACCAACAGGCTTTCCCCCCGAACGCTGCAAGGCCGGGCTTCTTTGAAACTGGGGATTGCAGCATTCTATTCCAAGCGCGCCAGAAGAGTTGCCGCGTTGCCGCTCCCCGCCGCGTATTCGCGTTGATGGAACCAGTCGCTGCAGTAGTCGGGAGCCCTTCCTGCCGCTGTTGCCGGTTCCCATATCGCTCCGGAGACGCTCTCGGCGAGGCGGGGACGAGGAGAGGCGGCCGCATGAACGGCCTGGAAGGCATCGCGCCTGCGGTGCAGATGTGGGGAACTCTTGCGATCGTCGTCGGCGCGCTGGTGCTCTATGCTACCGAGCGGCTGCCCATCGAGGTGACTTCGGTCGGCGTCGTCTGCACGCTGCTGGTCCTGTTCCACATCGTGCCCCGGCCCGGTCCGTCTGGCGAGAACCTTCTCGATGCCGCCCGCCTGCTGCAGGGGTTCGCCAACCCGGCGCTGGTGGCCGTGCTGGCCTTGATGGTGATCGGACAGGGGATCGTCCGCACCGGCATCCTCGAACGCTCTGCCCAATGGGCGATGGATCACGCCGGCGGCATGACCCTGCTGCTGCTGCCGACGCTGATGCTTGCCGTTGCGGTTCTCAGTGCCTTTCTCAACAACACGCCGCTGGTCGTCATCTTCATCCCGATCATGCAGGCGGTCGCGCGGCGGCTGAACATCTCTCCCAGTAAGGTCATGATGCCGCTCAGCTTCGCCGCTCTGCTGGGCGGCATGACGACGCTGATCGGCTCCAGCACCAACCTGCTCGTCAACAGCGCCCTGACCGAGCTGGGTCAGCGGCCGTTCCGGTTCTTCGACTTCTCGATCCCCGGCATGGTGATCGCCGCCGCCGGGCTGGTGTACGTGGCGCTGGTGGCGCCGCGCCTGCTGCGGGCGCGCGCGACCCTTGCCGACACCCTGCTGCGCGGCGGTTCCGGCGGCCGGCACTTCATCGCTCAGATCACGATCGGCGCCGGCTCCAAGCTGGTCGGCGTGGAACCCAAGGCGGGCCTGTTCCCCGAGCTGCGCGAGGTCACCGTGCGCCTGATTCAGCGCGACGAGGAGGCGATCCTGCCGCCCTTCGAGCGCTACCGGGTGCAGGCGGGCGACATCTTCGTCGTGGCGGCTACCCGCAAGGCGCTGACCGACGCCCTGGCGGCCGATCAGGACCTGCTGACTCCCGATCCCAAGGACCTCGAGGAAGGCGATCTCGACACCTACGGTCTGCTGCAGCGACGGGAGCGGACCCTGGCCGAGGTGATGGTGGCGCCGGCCTCGCGGATGATCGGCCAGACGCTTCCGCAGATCGGCTTCCGCCGCGCCACCGGCTGCGTCGTGCTGGGGATACAGCGGCGATCGCGGATGATGCGCGGCCGCATGGCCGACATCCGGCTGGAGGCGGGGGACGAGCTGCTGATCCAGGGCACCAAGCCGGCGATCGCGGCGCTGCGCTCGGAACGGGACCTCGTGCTGATCGCCGCCTCGGCCGAGGATTTGCCTGAGGTCGAGCACGCCGGCCGCGCCATGCTGATCTTCGCCGGCGTCGTCCTGGTCGCCGCCAGCGGCCTGCTGCCGATCGTCATCACCGCCCTGGTGGGAGCGGCGGCGATGGTCGCCACCGGCGTGCTGAACGTGCGCCAGGCGGCGCGCAGCATCGATCCCGCGGTGGTGGCCGCGGTCGGGGCGGCGCTGGCGATGAGCGTCGCCCTGCAGGAAACCGGAGGCGCCAGCTTCGTGGCGCACCGCATCATCGCCGCCCTCGACGGCTATGGCACGATTACCGTGCTGTCCGTGTTCTTCCTGCTGATCGGCATCCTGACCAACGTCATCAGCAACAATGCCTGTGCGGTGCTGTTCACGCCGATCGGGGTCGGGCTGGCGCAAGAGCTCGGCGTCAGCGTCGAGATGTTCGCGATGGCGGTCGTGTTCGGCGCCAACTGCTCGTTCGCCACCCCCATCGGCTATCAGACCAACCTCCTGGTGATGGGGCCGGGTCACTACCGCTTCACCGATTTCACGGTCGCCGGCCTGCCCCTGGTCTTCGTCCTGTGGGGCGCGTTCACACTGTTCGCCCCGTGGTACTTCGGGCTCTGAGGATGGCCGCGGATCCGCCCCTGTGGTAGCGTGCCTTGCCGGCCTGCGGCAGGGCCGGCAAAGCGGGGGGAGGGATGGCCGGAGATGACGAGACGGGCGGCTGCATTCTGGCTGGCGGTAGTGTTCGGAATCGTGTTCGTCGCCGCCATGCAGATGCGGCACCCCTTCAATCCCACTCAGGGCAGGATTCCGACCGCCGCCTCGTTCACTCTTCTCGACCCCGACGACTTCATGCGGTTGGCCCGGGTCGAGCGGCTGTGGCAGACCGGCCGCTGGTACGAATCGGTCTATCCGCACACCAATGCGCCGTACGGCGAGGAGTTGCACTGGACGCGTCCGCTGGACGTCCTCATTCTCGGTCTTGCCTGGCCGGTGTCTCTGGTCGCCGACCAGAGGACCGCGGTCCTGGTCGGCGGCACCATCGTCGGGCCCCTGCTGGCCGCCCTGACGATCATCGTGCTGGCCTGCGGGGCGCGCGCCTTCCTGCCGCCGCTCGGCATCGTGTTTGCCGCGGTCGTCTTCACCACCCAGCCGACGCTGATGCATCAGTTCATGCTGGGGCGGGCCGATCATCACGGCCTGCAGCTCACGCTGTTCGCCGCGGTGCTCGCCTGCATCTGGCGGGCGGTGCAGGATTTCCGTCCGCGGGCGGCCGCCTACGCGGCCGGAGCGTTTGCCGCGCTGTGGCTGTGGGTCAGCATCGAGGCCATGGCCGGTATCGCCGCCGTGCTGGCGGGCCTTGGCCTCCTCTGGCTGTGGGAGAACGGGGACAGCTGGCGGGCGGCGAGGCGGTTTGCCACGGCGCTCGCGATCGGCGCCCTGGCGGCCGTGCTGGTGGAACGGCCCCCGGCCGAATGGTTGCGCATTGAGTTCGACCGCATCTCGATCGTCTACGTCGCCATCCTCGCGATGCTGGCCGCCTCGGTGGCGACCGTCGAGCAGGTCCTGGGATCCGCCCGCAGCCAGGAGCTTCGCTGGCGCCTCGGCGGCGCTCTCTCGGCGGCGGCGGTGACGGTGGCGTTCGTGGCGATCGTGTTCCCGCGCCTGCTGCGGGGCCCGTTCGCCGAGATGGACCCGCGGCTGTTCCCGCTGTGGCTGGACACCATCGCCGAGTTCCAGAGCATCGTTGGCGACAGCACGCTGGAGACGGTCGCCACCATCGCCGTCCACCTCGGGCTGGCGGTGCCGGCCATCGCGTTCGCGGCTTGGCGCTTGGCCCGCGGCGACCGGCAGGAACGACGCCTGATGACGGTGACGCTGGCGGCCTTCGGGCTGTTCGTGCCGCTGGCGTGCTACGAGATCCGTTGGACCATCTATCCCCAGTACCTCGCCCTGGTTCCGGCGGCGCTGCTGGGTTGGCGTCTTGTGGAGAAGGGCTGGTTCGATCGCGCGCTGGTCCGCCCGCTGCGGTTTGCCAGCCTGGCCGCGCTGCTGGCGGTGCTGTTCGGTGGCAGCATGATTGCGGCGGCTGGCGCCGCGTTCCTGCCGAAGAGCCCGTCGGCGCCTTGCCGTTGGGACAGCATCGTCGCCGACCTCCAGGGGCCGGAGTTTCCTCAGGACCGCAGGCTGATCGTCATGAGTACGATCTTTGCCGGGCCGGAGGTCCATTTCCGCAGCGGCAAGGACGTGGTCGCTACTCCGTATGCCAGCGCTCCCGGGATCCTCGACACCATCGACGTCTTCGAGGCCGCCGACCCGGAGGTGGCGCGTAGGATCATCGAGCGGCGCGGCGTCGATGCCATCGTCTTCTGCCGCAACGTGAACGACGTCAAGAGCCGCACGCCCGGAACCCTGCTCGATGCGCTTTATCGGGGCGATCCTCCTCCGTGGCTGCGCCCGGTGCGGATGCCTCCGGAAACGGCGAAGGACTTCATGCTCTTCGCGGTGGTGAAGTGATCGGGCGATCCCAAGATGATGGGTGGTCGGCGCTGCCGTCGGAAGAGTTTAGCCATGGAAGAGGAATCACCATGACGAGTATCGTGCGTGCGGGCATTGCCGCAGTGATGATTGCTCAGTTCGCTTCGGGCGGCGCCTGGGCTGCGCCGGTCGACGACTGGCTGGCGCACAAGATCCCGGGGGCTGAGCCCAAGGTGACGTATGCCGGGGCTCCCCTGACCCTGAAGTTTGCGCATCCGTCGCCGCCCGCGTCGCTGGTGCCGCCGGTCTGGCAGGCGGGCTTCAAGTGGCTCGAAGAAGCGACCAACGGCAAGCTCGCGGTCAAGGAGTACGCGGGCGGCACCCTGCACGGCGCCAAGGACGGCTTCAAGTCGGCCCGCTCCGGGATCTCGGACTACTCCTACTGCCTGTTCGCCCACGAGGCACGCGGCTTCGAGCTGTCCAAGGTCTTCGAACTGCCGTTCATCATGCCGACCAACAAGCTGGCCGCGGTGCGCGTGGTCGAGGAGCTGGCGCCCAAGTACTTCAAGCCGGAGTTCGAGCGGCAGGGCACCTACTACGGCACCATCGCCCTGATGGGCGCCTCCGACATCATGAGCGTGAAGCCGATCCGCAGACTCGAGGACATGAAGGGCCTGAAGGTGATCGCCCAGGGCTTCGACCCCGAGGCGGCGAAGGCGCTCGGCTTCGTGCTGGTCAACATCCCGTATCCAGAGATCTACACCGCCATGCAGCAGGGCATGGTCGACGCGGTCCTGTGGGTCGATCCCGGCTTCGTGCCTTACAAGGTGTTCGAGCTTGCCAAGTTCCACACCACCCTGGGGCTGTCGGCGCAGCACATCGACACCTGCATCGCCAAGAAGACCTTTGACGGCATGCCGCCCGATCTCAAGCAGGCGTTCTACGACTTCCAGACCCGCATCGCCTACGCGATCGTCAAGAAGGTGGCGGTCGACTTCTCCGCCGAGGCGGCCGAAACCTACAAGAAGAACGGGGTCGAGATGATCACGCTGCCGGCTGAAGAACTGGCTCGCTGGAAAGCGGCGCTGAAGCCGGTGGTCGACAACTGGGCGACCAAGGTCGAAGCCGATGGCAAGCCTGCCAAACAGCTGCTTGCCGACATCGACGCGTTGGCGAAGAAATACGAGAAAGCCACTCCCGAAGAGATCTTCTCGCTGATCGTCAACCAACCGGTGCGCGGAAGGATCGACTTCTAGAGGGATCGTCGTGTCCCGGCGTGGCTCGGACATCCACGACTTGCTGCCATGGCTGCAACGTCGCGGGTGTCCGGGACACGTCCGGGAGCGATGAGCGATGTGGACGTTCGCCATGGCACCTCGCATCCTCGGCATCGTCACTGCGCGCCTCCACGATTTCGGCACCCTGGTGGTGATGCCGGTGCTGGTGATCCTCGTCACCGCAGACGTGGTCCTGCGTTACGTGCTGAACGCCCCGCTGTTGTGGGGGGCCGAGGTGAGCGCGTTGATGCTGCTGGTCGTCTTCTTCGCCAGCCTGCCGGAGTGCACCGCCGCCGGCGGGCACATTCGCATGGACCTCATCCGCAACCGCCTCGGGCGCAACGGGCAGCGGCTGGCGGACGTGCTGACCGGCTTGGCCGGGTTGGGGGTCTCGGCGTTCCTCACCTACCAGGCTTTCGCCTCGACCGCGGAGATGCTGGAGTACGGCGAGCGCGCGGAGATGATCGATCTTCCGTACTGGCCGTTCACTGCCTTCATGGGAATCTGCGCGGCCGCAATGGCGTTGCGCTTCGTTGCCGATGTCGCGGCGGCCGTCCTCGGGCGGGAGAAGCCGTGATGGATCCCGTGCTCTTCGGCTGGTCCGCCATTGTCGTCATGCTGGGCCTGATCTTCCTCGGCGTGCCGATCGCCTTCGCCCTGGCGGCGGTCGGGATTGCCGGCAACCTGATCACTCTCGGCCTGCCCCAGACGGCCGTGCTGGTGCAGCTCACCGCCTGGGAGAACGGCACCAATTTCGTGCTGGTCGCGGTGCCCTTGTTCATCCTCATGGGGCAGCTCGCCTTCCATACCGGGATCGCGACCGATTTCTACGATTTCGTCTACAAGTGGTTCGGGCGCATGCCGGGCGGGCTGGCCATCACGGGCGTCCTGACCTCGGCCGGGTTCGGCGCGGTCACGGGCTCCAGCGTCGCCGCAGTGTCGACCATGGGCACCATGATCATGCCCGAGATGCGGCGCTACGGTTACGACCGGCGGCTTGCCACCGGCAGCCTCGCCTCGGCGGGCACGCTCGCCATCCTGATTCCGCCCAGCATCCCGCTGGTGATCTACGGGGTGTGGACCGAGACCTCGATCGGCCGTCTGTTCATCGCCGGGGTCGTGCCCGGCCTCTTGATGTCGGCAGCGTTCTGCGCGGTGATCCTGGCGGCCTGCGTCCTGAAGCCGGGATTGGGGCCGCCCGGCCCCCGATTCCCCCGGCGGGAGCGGCTGATCGCCCTGCGCGGGCTGCTGCCGGCGGGGATCGTCTTCGTCGGCGTGCTGGGCGGCATCTACGGCGGCTTCATGAGCCCGACCGAGGCCTCCGCGGTCGGTGCCGCGGGGGTCGCCCTGGTCGCCCTCGGCATGGGCCGGCTGACCTGGACGAACCTGCGCCGGGCCCTGCGCGAGACCGGCATCACCGCGGCGATGGTCTACATGATGCTGTTCGGCGGCGTGCTGCTGAGCCGGTTCCTGGCGCAGACCGACGTCACGCCGCGCCTGGTCGGCTTTATCGGGGCGATGCAGGTCGATCCGCTCCTCCTGGTCCTTCTGCTCAGCGTCATGTACCTGGTGCTGGGCTGCATCCTCGACACCTTCGGCATGCTGATCCTGACGCTTCCCTTCGTCTTCCCGATCGTGAAGGCGGCGGGTCTCGACCCGGTGTGGTTCGGGATCTACCTGACGATGATGATGGAGCTTGCCATGATCACGCCGCCGATCGGGCTCAACGTCTTCGTGATGCGCCGCAGCGCGCCCGACGTGCCGCTCGGCGACATCTTCGCGGGCACCATCCCGTTCGTCGTGGCCTGCCTCACGATCGTTGCCCTGGTCACCGTCTTCCCCGCCATCGTGTTGTGGCTGCCCGCGACCATGGGTTAGGGCGAGGCCATCTTCTCCCGCCTTCCTGCACTCGATTGACGGCGTCGGCTCCGACCCGTATAAGGTCTGTGGGCCACGACCTCCCAACGGGTCGCCGCCCTTCTGGAAGGAAGGGAGATAACCATGCCAGAATTCGCCACGCCGGGCCTCCGTCCGGCAAACCCCTGCTTCTCTTCAGGTCCCTGCCCCAAGCGTCCCGGCTGGACGCTGAACGCGCTCGCCGGCGCCGCGCTCGGCCGCTCGCACCGCGGCAAGCTCGGCCGCGCCAAGCTGCGGGAGGTCATCGACCGCACCCGTGTCGTTCTCGGCGTGCCCGCCGAATGGCGGATCGGCATCGTGCCGGCCTCGGATACCGGCGCCGTCGAGATGGCGCTGTGGTCGCTCCTGGGCGCCCGCCCCGTCGACATGCTGGCATGGGAAAGCTTCGGGCTCGGCTGGGTGACCGACGTGGTCAAGCAGCTCAAGCTCAAGGACGCCCGCGTCCTGAAGGCCGACTACGGCCAGATCCCCGATCTTTCGCAGGTCGATTTCTCTCACGACGTGGTGTTTACTTGGAACGGCACCACCTCGGGCGTTCGGGTGCCGGACGGCCACTGGATCCCGGCCGACCGCGAAGGCCTGACCATCTGCGACGCCACCTCGGCGGTGTTCGCGATGAACCTGCCGTGGGACAAGCTCGACGTCGTCACCTACTCCTGGCAGAAGGTGCTGGGGGGCGAGGCGGCGCACGGCGTCCTCATCCTCAGCCCGCGCGCCGTCGCCCGGCTCGAAAGCTACACGCCGGCGTGGCCGCTGCCGAAGATCTTCCGCCTCACCAAGGGCGGCAAGCTGATGGAGGAGGTGTTCCGTGGCGACACCATCAACACCCCTTCGATGCTGGTCGTCGAAGACGCCCTCGACGGCCTCAAGTGGGCCGAGTCGCTGGGCGGCGTGAAGGCGCTGATCGCCCGTTCGGAAGCCAACCTGGCGGCGGTCGAGGCCTGGGTGGCGAAGACCCCGTGGGTCGAGTTCCTGGTCGCCGACCCGACCATCCGGTCCTGCACGTCGGTGTGCCTGAAGGTCGCCGATCCCTGGCTGGCCACCCGGCCGGCCGAGGAGCAGGCCGCCTTCATCAAGCGGATGGCCGCTTTGCTCGAGGCGGAGAACGCAGCCTACGACGTCGCGGGCCACCGCGACGCGCCCGCCGGCCTGCGCATCTGGGCCGGCGCGACGGTCGAGACATCCGACCTCGAGGCGCTGTTCCCCTGGCTCGACTGGGCGTTCCAAACCGCCCTCGCCGAAGCCCGCCAGCCGAAAACCGCCTGATCCAGGGAGGTCCGCCATGCCGAAGGTCCTCATCTCCGACAAGATGAGCCCCCTCGCCGCGCGCGTGTTCCAGGCTCGCGGCGTCGACGTCGACGTCAAGCCGGGCCTTAGCCCGGACGAGTTGAAATCCTGCATCGGCGCCTACGACGGCCTTGCCGTCCGCTCCGAGACCAAGGCGACGGCCGAGATCATCGCCGCCGCCGCCAACCTCAAGGTGATCGGGCGCGCCGGCATCGGCGTCGACAACGTCGACGTCCCGGCCGCCACCCAGAAGGGCGTCGTCGTGATGAACACGCCCTTCGGCAACTCGATCACCACCGCCGAGCACGCGATCGCCATGATGATGGCGCTGGCCCGTTCGATCCCTCAGGCCAACGCCTCGACCCACGCCGGCAAGTGGGAGAAGTCGAAGTTCATGGGCGTCGAGCTGATGGGCAAGACGCTCGGCATCATTGGCTGCGGCAACATCGGCTCGGCGGCCGCGGAACGGGCGCAGGGGCTGAAGATGAAGGTGGTCGCCTACGACCCCTACCTGACGCCCGAGCGGGCGGGCGAGCTGGGGGTCGAGAAGGTCGACCTCGACGAACTGCTGGAGCGCGCCGACTTCATCAGCCTGCACACTCCGCTCACCGACCAGACCCGCAACATCATCGACAAGGACGCCATCGCCAGGATGAAGGACGGCGTGCGCATCATCAACTGCGCCCGCGGCGGCCTGGTGGTCGAGGAAGACCTCAAGGCGGCTCTCGACAGCGGCAAGGTGGCGGGGGCGGCGCTCGACGTGTTCCCGAAGGAGCCGGCCAAGGAGAACGTCCTGTTCGGCCACCCCAAGGTCGTCGCTACCCCGCATCTCGGCGCCTCCACCACCGAGGCGCAGGAGAAGGTAGCGGTGCAGATCGCCGAGCAGATCGCCGACTACCTGTTGACGGGGGCGGTGGTCAACGCGCTCAACATGCCCTCGGTCTCGGCCGAGGAGGCCCCCAAGCTGAGGCCGTACATGAAGCTCGCCGAGCAGCTCGGCGGCTTCGCGGGCCAGCTGACCCAGACCGCCATCAAGGAGGTGACGATCGAGTACGAAGGTCCGGTCGCAGCCCTCAACACGCGGCCGCTGACCGCGGTCGTCCTGCAGGGCCTTCTCAGCCCGCAGCTCGAAGGGGTGAACATGGTCAGCGCCCCGGCGGTGGCCAAGCAGCGCAACATCGGCGTCTCCGAGGCCAAGCGCGAGCGGGCGAGCCGGCACGAGAACCTGATCCGCCTGATCGTCACCACCGAAAGCCAGACCCGCAGCGTGTCGGGCACCCTGGGCACCGACGGCGAGCCGCGGGTGGTCGAGATCAAGGGCATCCGCATGGACGCCATGCTCGGCCGCCACATGCTGTTCGTCACCAACGAGGACAAGCCCGGCTTCATCGGCCGGGTCGGCACCACGCTGGGCGATGCCGGCATCAACATCGCCACCTTCAACCTCGGCCGTCTCGAGGCCGGCGGCGACGCCATCGTGCTGATCGAGGTCGACCAGCCGGTACCCGAGAAGGTGCTGGAGAAGATCCGCAAGCTGCCGCACGTGGTCCAGGTCAAGCCGCTGGCGTTCTGAAGCGGCCGGCCCTCGCCCCCCTTATGACGTGCCGTGGTGCCCGGGCCTGTCCCGGGCACCCGCGTCTTGGAAGCAGAAGGCCGAGGCAAGCCCGGCCATGACGGGAAAGCCTATTCCTCGACGAACGGGTTGTCCCCGCCGCGCAGCAGCATGCGGACGGGGACGCCGGGCAGGTTGAAGGCGTCGCGCAGGCCGTTGACGAGATAGCGTACGTAGGCCTCGGGCAGCTCCTTGGGGCGGCTGACGAAGGCGACGAAGGTGGGCGGCCGGGTCTTGGCCTGGGTGATGTAGCGGATGCGCAGGCGGCGCCCCGCCACAGCCGGCGGAGGGTGGGCCTCGGTCGCCGCCTGCAGCCAGCGGTTCAGCCGTCCGGTCGAGACGCGCCGGTTCCACACCTCGTAGGCGCCGAGCACGGCGTCCATCACGCGGTCGAGGCCGCGGCGGGTCAGCGCCGAGCAGGACACCACGGTGACCCCCTTGGCCTGGGGAAGAGACTCCTCGACCCGGTGGCGAATGTCCGCCAGCGCTTTCTGGGGCTCCGCCACGGAGTCCCACTTGTTGGCCACCAGCACCAGCGCGCGGCCTTCGTCCACCACCAGGCGGGCGATGTTGAGGTCCTGGCGCTCCAGCCCGTTCTGGGCATCGAGCAGCAGCACCGCGACGTGGGCGAAGCGGATCGCGCGCAGGGTATCGGCGGTGGAAAGGCCCTCCAGCCGTTCCGTCACCCGGGCCTTCCGGCGCAGGCCCGCGGTGTCGACCAAGCGGAACTCGCGCCCCTTGTGGGTCCAGCTGACGGTGATGGCGTCGCGGGTGATGCCGGCCTCGGGGCCGGTCAGCAGACGTTCCTCGCCGACCAACTGGTTGATGAGCGTGGACTTGCCCACGTTCGGGCGGCCGACGACCGCGATCTGCAGCGGCAGCGTCTTCCACGCGTCGTCGTCGTCTTCTGCCGGCAGCGGCGTTTCGCCGGATCCCTGGGTGGCCGCGCCGGCGTACGGCTGAAGGGCGGCGTAGAGATCGGCAAGCCCCTCGCCGTGCTCGGCCGAGATCGCCACCGGGTCGCCCAGGCCGAGGCGGTAGGCCTCGTACAGCCCGGCTTCGCCGGCGCTCCCCTCGCACTTGTTGGCGACCAGGATCACCGACGTTGGCTTGCCGCGCAACCAGGCGGCGAAGTGCTCGTCGATGGGCGTCAGGCCGGATCGGGCGTCGATCAGCAGCAGGGCGACGTCGGCATCCAGAACCGCGCGCTCGGTCTGCGCCTGCATCCGCGATTCCAGCGTATTGTCGTCAGCCTCCTCGAGCCCCGCCGTGTCGATGACGGTGAAGGTGAGATCGCCCACCCTGCCTTCGCCCTCGCGACGATCGCGGGTGACGCCGGGGGTGTCGTCGACGATCGCCAGCCGTTTCCCGACGAGACGGTTGAACAGAGTCGATTTGCCGACGTTGGGTCGGCCGACGATGGCGACGGTGAAGCCCATGCAGATGCCGATCAGCGGTAGAGCGCCAAGGTGCCGTCGTTGGACAGGAAGATCACCGAACGATCGGCGATCACCGGCGCGCTCGCCACTCCGTCCGGCAGCTCTTCGGACCCGAGCAGCTGCCCCGTATATGGGGAAAGCGTCTCCGCCACGCCATGCGAGCCGGCCACGATAAGTCTGTCGCTGGCCAGCACCGGCCCGGTCCACAGGATCGGGTCCTCGCGATCCTCCTCGTCTTCGTAGCGCTGCAGCGGCGTCACCCAGAACACGCGGCCGTCAATGCGCGACAGGCAGATCACCTCGGCATCGCTCGACAGGATGTAGAGATAGTCCCCTGCAATCCAGGGGCTCTCGATGCCGCCGACATCCTTGTCCCAGACCCGGCGGCCGGTGCGCAGGTCGATCGCTGCCATCATGCCGGCATTGCTGAGCGCGAACACCATGCCACGGTCGATCACCGGCCGACCTCGGATGTGCGACATCGCAGAGATGACATCGGTACGGCGGATCGCCCCCAGCGAGTCGGTCCACAGCACCCGTCCGTTCTCTACCCGCAGGGCGGCGATCTCCCCCGACGAGAAGGCGACCACCAGGACGCCCGCATCCTCGGCCGGGCTGGCCCCGCCCAGCAGGCTCGCCACCTCGCCGATGCTCTGATACGTCCAGAGCACCTCGCCGGAATGGCCGTTGAGGGCGGTCAGCTTGTTGTCGACGCTGACGACGAAGACGCGGCCGCCGCGCACCGTCGGCGGGACCCGGATCGGCCCCTTGAGGTCGACCCGCCAGACCTCCGTGCCATCGTTCGCATTGAGCGCCACGACGTGGCCGAAGCCGGTGGCCACGTACAGCCGGCCGTCCTCGAAGCCGACGCCGCCGCCGATGTCTTCGCCGTCCTCGTCGTCGGGGGTCAGGTCGACGTCCCACAGCTCGCGGCCGGTGGCGAAATCGAATGCCGCCGCGGTCGACTCCGTGTCGAGGGTGAATACCTTGCCGTCGGCGACCACCGGCGGCGCGACCAGTCGTTCGGTGTCGCTGGCACCGGCCCCGATATCGGAGTCCCAGGCCCGCTTGAGGTTGGCGTTAACTTCGAGATGGTGCATCGCGTGGTTGGCGAAGCCGCCCGCCAGAGGCCACTCGGCGGTGGGGGAGGGCGGCGGCAACACGATCTGCGTCTTTGCCGCCTCGGGATCGGGAACGAGGGTACGCTCGTGCACCAGGACCGAGATCCGCTCGCCCGGCAGCGGCGCCGCCTCGCCGCCACCCAGCCAGGGCAGCGATTCGCAGGCACCGATCAGCAGCGGCGCGGCTGCCGCCAGTGCAATTCCGAAAAACCGTCGCATGAGTGCCCCCGCGTCTGTGTTCGGCAGCAGATCAGCCTCCCAGGACGTCCAGCATCTCCGTCGCCCGGGTTCGCAGGCCCGAGGGGGCCTCGGCATCCTTGCTGAGTTCGGAATAGATGTCGCGCGCCACCTTGGAGTCGCCGCGCTGGAAGGCGGCCAGCGCCAGGACCTCGCGCGCCAGCGGCCGCCACGGCCCGCTTTCCTGGGACAGCCTGGTGATGCCCGGCTCGACCTCGGCAAAGCTGCCGAGATCGACGGCCATGTACCCGGCCATCAGCAAGGCCAGGTTGCGGTAGGCGGCTTCGACCGAGGAATCGTCGCCGATGGCGCGGTAGGCGGCAAGCGCTTCCGACTTCTTGCCTTCGTCGGCCAGCAGCCTTGCCTGCTGGAAGCGGGCCAGCAGGGCATACCCGCCCGAGCCCTCCTGGGCGAGGGCCTGAAACGCCTCGCGAGCCTGGTCGGCATCGCCCGAGCCGGCGGCGAGCAAGGCGTTCGTGAATCGATCGGAAAGGGCCATCCTGGTCTGCTGGTCCCAATACTGCCAGCCCTTGTAGCCGGCTACGGCGACCACCAGCGCGACCGCTGCGGCGATGACGTAGGCGCCGTACTTCTTCCAAAGCTTCGCGTAACGCTCCTGGCGAAGCTCGTCGTCGATCTCGCGCAGGAGACTGTCCTGCATGATGTCTTTTTCGGCCACTCGTCGCTCCGATGCGAGTCAATCCCCCCGGATCCCCGCCTGGCGGGGCCGGCCGCTACCATATCCGCGCCGGACGAGGAAGGCAAACGGGACGGCTGGCGCGCCTCAGTCGCCGTCGCGCCACTTGATCGAGCAGCCGATGCTCGGCGTCTGCTCGGCGGGACCGTGTCCGGTCTCGGCGATCTGCACCATCGCCTCGAACAGCTCGCGCCGGGTGTCGGGGCCGGCGGGCCCTTTGCCCGAGGCGTCGAGACGCCCACGGTACTGAAGTTCGAGGGCGGCGTTGAATCCGAAGAAGTCGGGCGTGCAGGCCGCTCCCCAGCCGCGCGCGACGTCCTGGCTCTCGTCGATGACGTACGGGAAGGGGAAGCCGTGCCGTTCGGCGAACGCCTTCATGTTGTCGAACGAATCCTCGGGATAGCGGACCGGATCGTTGGGCATGACGGCGACGACCCCGATCCCGCGCCCCTGCAACTGGCGGGCGTCCCGTACCAGCCGTTCGATCACCGCCTTGACGTAGGGGCAGTGGTTGCAGATGAAGGCGACAAGAGTGCCGCGGGGGCCCCTCACATCCTCGAGCGAGTAGGTTCGTCCGTCGGTTGCCTTGAGCCGAAAGGCGGTCGGCTTCCAGCCGAAATCGCAGATCGGGGTGGTCGCCGCCATTGGTGCCTCCGGACCGGGTTTTCCTGAAGATGGCGCGCCGGGGGCCGCAATCCAGTCTTAACGTGACTTTAAGGCGGTGCGCCGATCATCGCTGCGATCACGTCCCTTGGGGGGAAGGGCGCCATGCGTTGTCTGCTCGTGATAGGGATGCTCGTTGCCGCGATCATGCCGGCCGGCTGCTCGGAGGCGATCGTGGCCGACGGGGCCAGCATCATCGCTACCGAGAAGACCCTCGCCGACCACGCAATCTCATTCTACAAGCAGAAGAATTGCTCGTCGGTGCGGAAGGAGCGGGGGCTGAGCTATTGTGCCGAGGACGAGCCCAACCCGGCGCCCAAAGTTCACTGCTATCCCACCATAGGGGCTCCCGACTGCTACGCCGATCCCGATCCATATCCGGGCCAGCAGGAAATCGGCCAGAACAACCGCAGCGTCCGCCTCCGTTGATCCAGACGGCCGGAGGACCGCCCCGTGAAGCGTCTCGTCCTGCTCCTGCTGGCACTGGTGATCCTGGTCGGCACCGCCTTTGCTGCGGCAAGGGCGTTGCGGCTGCAGCACGAGGAGACTGCCCGCAAGGAGGCGGCCGCGCGCGAAATTGCGGTTCTCGAGCGGGCCGCCGAGGCGGGCGATCCGGTATCCCAGATCGCGCTTGCCGATCGGCTGCGACGGGCCGACCCCCCGGATCCTGCGGCGGCCGTGTCCTGGTACCGCAAAGCCGCCCAGCGCGGCGCGCTCGCCGCGGCGGCCGCCCTGGGCGAGATGTACGAGACCGGCGATGGCGTGCCTCAGGACTACCATCGCGCCGCCGACTGGTACCGGGTGGCGGTGTCGTTCGGCGGTCCGCCTCGCGCCTTTCTTGCGCTCGGTCGCATGCACCTTTACGGGCGCGGCGTGCTCCACGATCCGCTGGAGGGGTTCACCCTTGTCCGCACGGCGGCAGAGCGTGGCGAGCCGGCTGCCCAGACGCTTCTCGCGATGATGTACGACCGGGGCTGGGGCACCGAGGCCGATCGGGTCGAAGCCTACAAATGGTTGTTGGTCGCATCCCGCCGCGATGGAGGGACGGCTGCCGATCGAACCGAGCGAGAGCGGCTTTCGGGGCGTCTCAACAGCCAGCAGATCCGCGAAGCGGAAACGCGGGCCGAGCGATGGGCATCGAGATGATGAGAGCGTCAGGAAGCAAGGCCGCTGGCGGCTATCCCGTCGAACACGAACTGGACGGCCAAGGCGGCCAGCAGGATTCCCATCACCCGGGTGATCACGTTGATGCCGGTCACTCCGAACAGCTTGTTCAATCGCGTCGCCGCGAGGAGTGCCGCAAGGGTGATCAGCAGGTTGGCGACCATCATCGACAGGACGATGGCGATGCTTGCCGGATCTTCGGCCTCCGGTGCGGTCAGCAGCACCGCGGCACCCATGGCCCCGGGCCCAGCGATCAGGGGCATCGCCAGGGGGAACACCGAGACATCGGTGCGCAAGCGGGCTTCGTGCGCCTCGTCCTCGGTGGGAAGATAGATGCCGGACGGGCGGGCAAACACCATCTCGATCGCGATCAGGAACAGCAGGATGCCGCCGGCCGTCCGCATCGCGGGCAGGGTGATCGCCAGGTAGCCCAGCAGGCCCTTTCCGAACAACGCAAAGAAGAAGAGGATGCCGCCCGCCACCAGGACGCCTTTGACGGCGGTGGCCCGGCGCTCGGCCTCGGTGGCCGTTTGCATCAGACCGGCGAATACGAAGGCGCAGCCTGGCGGATCGATGGTGGTGAAGAACGTGGTGAAGGCGACGAGCGCGGTCTCCAGCATCGGAGCCTCCGTTCGGCGACGGATCCTTCCAGCAAATCGGTGGAGGCCACGCAATTCAAGTGGATTCTTCGAGCAGGCGGTCCCGCCGCGGGTGAACCTCGTGCTATAACGTCCCAGGAGGAACGGAGAGTGCCAGCCTAGATGTTCCGTCACCTTCGCATCGTCACGCGTCATCTCATCATCGTCGGCATCGCGGTGATCGGTATGGTCGCCATCGGCGGCTTCGCGATCAGCGAGTTTTACCGCCACGCGGTCGACGAGCGGCAGAACGAGATCCGCAACACCGTGCAGGTGGCGAGTTCGCTGCTCGCCCACTTCGTAGAGATGGAAAAGAGCGGCGCCATCACCGGCGAGGAGGCGCGCAGGCAGGCGCTCGAGACCATGCGCAGCCTGCACTACGGCGACAACTACTTCTGGGTCTTCGACAACGAGCCGCGGATGCTGATGCATCCCCATTGGCCCCAGCTTGAGAACAAGTACGTCGGCGACCTCGTGGACGTCGAAGGCAGTGCTTTCTTGAAGAATGCGCTCCAGACCGTCCAACGCGACGGCCAGGGCTACATCACCTACTACTGGCCCGCGCCCGGGACCGACGTTCCGGTCCCCAAGCTGAGCTACGTCGCCGCCTTTCCCGATTGGGGATGGATCATCGGTTCCGGCATCTACATCGGCGACGTGCGGCGCCTGTTCTGGCAGAAGGCCCTGGTGGTGGCGGCCGTCGGCGCCGGCATCGCGCTGTTGGCCAGCAGCCTGGCATTCGGCCTCAGCCTCGGCGTTGCCAGGCCGATCGAGGATATCCGCCGCCGGATGCTGAGGCTCGCCCAGGGGGACCGGGAAATCGACGTGCCGCATCTCGAGAGAATGGACGAGATCGGCGATCTGGCGCGCGCCATGGACATGTACCGCGCGGCCCTTGCGCGCATGCAGCGGCTGCGCGAGGAGCGCGAGCGCATCCGTGCCGAGGGCGAGCAGGCGCTGCGGCAGAGCGAGGCGCGGTTCAAGGAGCTGGCGGAGCTGCTGCCCGAGATCGTGTTCGAGACCGATCTTGCAGGGCGCCTGACCTTTGCCAACAGCATGGCGTTCGATCTCACCGGGTACAGCCGGGAGGACATGGATCAGGGCTTCCATGCCCTCGCGCTGATCGCGCCCGAGGACTACGAACGGGCCGGCGAGATGATCGCGCGCGCGCTCAAGGGTGATCTGTCCGGACCCAACGAGTACACCGCTGTCACGAAGGACGGGCGGCGCTGGCCGGTGATGATCCGCTCGACGCCGATCAGGCGCGGAGACGAGACCGTCGGCCTGCGCGGCATCATCGTCGACGTCTCGGAGCTCAAGCAGACCGAAGACGAGCTGCGCCGGGCGCGCGACGCTCTCCAGCAGCGCACGAAGGAGCTGGAAGCCGAGGTCACGGTGCGGAGGAGCGCCGAGGAGCAGCTGCGGCTCGCCAACCAGGAAGCCGAACTCGCCAGCCGGGCCAAGAGCGAGTTCCTGGCCAGCATGAGCCACGAGCTGCGGACGCCGCTGAACTCGATCATCGGCTTCTCGGACATCCTCAAGGGCGAGATGTTCGGGCCCCACAGCGCCGGGCGCTACCGCGAGTACGCCGAGGACATCAACATCTCGGGCCAGCACCTGCTGGCGTTGATCAATGACATCCTCGATCTGTCGGCGATCGAATCCGGGCGCTTTCCGCTGCGCGAGGGGAAGGTCGATCTGGCCGCCGTGGTGGCGTCCTGCATGCGGCTGATCCGAGAGCGTGCCACCCGTGCCTCGGTGCGCCTGCAGACCGCGCTGCCCGACCGCATCCCGGTTCTGCTGGCGGACGAGCGGCGGGTGCGTCAGATCCTTCTCAACCTGCTATCCAACGCCGTGAAGTTCACCCCCGCCGGCGGCACCGTGACGTTGCGGGTGCGCCGCGACGAGGACGGGTCGTGCTGCCTGGCGGTCTCGGACACCGGCATCGGCATCGCCCCGCAGGACATCGAGCTGGTGCTGACGCCATTCGGGCGGGTTTCCAATCCGACCGTCACCTCGCAGGAGGGCTCCGGGCTCGGCTTGTCGCTCAGCAGGCGCCTGGCCGAGATGCACGGCGGCTCGCTGGCGATCGAAAGCACGCCCGGCGAGGGCACCACCGTTCAGGTGCGGTTTCCCGCCGACCGCGTGCTCGATTCAGTGGCGTCGCGACGGGTCCCGGTCTGATTGGATCAGCCCGTGCAGCGAACGGTTTCGCCGTGGCGCTCGCAGTCGGCTGCGGCAAGATCGATGAATGTCGCGGCGACCGACTCCGGCGGCTTTACCGTCGCCGGATCCTCGCCGGGATAGGCGGCGGCCCGCATCCGGGTGCGGGTGCGCGCGGGATCGACCAGGTTGACGCGAACCGGGGTTCTGGCGACTTCGGCCGCGTAGGTGAGGACCAGCATTTCGAGCGCCGCCTTGCTGACCGCATAGGGGCCCCAGTAGGGGCGCGGCGCAGCCGCCGCTCCGGAGGTGACGAAGATGGCGCGCCCGGCAGGCGAGGCGCGCAACAGGGGATCGCAAGCGCGGATCAGGTGCCAGTTGGCGGTCAGGTTGACCGCGATCACCTCGTCCCAGCCGTCGGGGGTGATGCTGTGGGCCAGCGGCCCCATGGCACCCAGCACGCCGGCGTTGCCGACCAGGATGTCAAGCCGTTGCCAGCGTTCGGCGATCGCTGCCGCCATGCGGTCTATCAGGCCCGGCTCGCGGAGGTCGCCGGGGACCAGGGTCGCGTTGCCGCCGGCGCCGCGGACGGCGTCGTCCAACTCCTCAAGCGCCGCCTGCGAGCGCCCGGCGCAGACCACATGCGCCCCTTCGGCCGCGAAGCGCAAGGCCACCGCGCGGCCGATACCTCGCGAAGCCCCGGTGATCAGGGCGACGCGCTCGGCGAGCCGGCGGGGCTCAGCCACGCTCGGCGAGCAGCGAGAGCTGCTCTGGCACCGGCCCGCCTTCCTGGTCGGTGAGGCGGATCGGGTAGTCGCCGGTGAAGCAGGCGTCGCAGTATTGCGGCTGCGCCGGATCACGCACCGTCTCGCCGACCGCGCGATAGAGCCCGGCGATCGAGATGTAGGCCAGCGAATCGACACCGACGATGCGGCGGATCTCCTCGACGTCGTGCCTGGCGGCAAGCAGCTTCTCGCGCTTCGGTGTGTCGATGCCGTAGAAGCACGAATGGGTGGTGGGCGGGCTCGATATGCGCATGTGCACCTCGGTCGCGCCGGCGCGCCGGACCATCTCGACGATCTTGGTCGAGGTGGTGCCGCGCACGATCGAATCATCGACCAGGATGACGCGCTTGCCCTTCAGGCACGATGGGTTGGCATTGTGCTTCAGCTTGACGCCAAGGTGGCGGATCTGCTCGGTCGGCTCGATGAAGGTGCGGCCGACGTAGTGGTTGCGGATGATGCCGAGTTCGAACGGGATCCTTGCCTCCTCGGCGTAGCCCATGGCGGCTGGAACGCCGGAGTCGGGGACCGGGATGACCATGTCGGCGGAGACGTGGCTCTCGCGCGCGAGCTCGGCGCCGATCCGCTTGCGCACCGAGTAGACGTCGCGGTTCTGGATCAGCGCGTCGGGGCGCGAGAAGTAGATGTACTCGAAGATGCAGAACCGCTGCGGCACCTTGCGGAACGGCTTGATGCTGTGCACGCCGTCGCCGTCGACGACCACGATCTCACCCGGTTCCACCTCGCGCACGAACTGGGCACCGATGATGTCGAGAGCGTAGGTCTCGGAGGCGAAGATATGCATCTTGTCGCCGAGCCGGCCCAGCACCAGCGGCCGCACTCCGAGGGGGTCGCGCACGCCGATCAGCTTCGAGCGGGTGAGCGCCACCAGCGAATAGGCTCCTTCGACCTGGCTCAGGGCGTCGATCATCCGCTCGACGACGGTCGAGCACGAACTGATGGCGATCAGCTGGACGATGATCTCGGTGTCGCTTGTCGACTGGAACAGGCAACCCCGCTTCACCAGCGCCTTGCGGATGGTGTAGGCGTTGGTGAGGTTGCCGTTGTGGGCGATCGCCAGGCCGCCGAACTCGAAATCCGCGAACAGCGGCTGCACGTTGCGCAGCACGGTGTCGCCGGTGGTCGAATAGCGGACGTGCCCGATGGCGCGCGAGCCCGGCAGGTTCTTGATCACCGGTTCGTTGCCGAAGTTGTCGCCGACGTGGCCGAGGGCGCGGTGGCTGTGGAAGTGCTCGCCGTCGTAGCTGACGATCCCTGCCGCTTCCTGGCCCCGGTGCTGCAGGGCGTGGAGCCCCAGGGCGGTGTGCGCCGCCGCCTCGTCGTGGCCGTAGATCCCGAAGATTCCGCACTCTTCGTGAAGCTTGTCGTCGTCGAACGGATTGGTGATCACGGGACTCCTCGGAAAAGCTATTGAGCGCCTTCGATGAGGCGCTCCAACCCCTGCCGCTGCCGGCGATCGTAGCCCGGCTCTTCGCGGGCGGCGCCCGATTCGGCCGCCGGCCGGACCAGCTCGCGCAACAGCCGCTCGGCCTCCGCAGCCGACCGCGCCCGCTCCTTGGCCTCGTCGGCGGCGGTCGAGGCGCGCTCCTGCACTCCGCCCGGCACCGCATCCCGCAATCGGTCGGCGCCGACGACGATCAACGGCATGCTGCGCGCCGTCAGCATCCATTCCGGCTGTTCGGCCGGCGCCCAGAACCAGGAGACCCCAATATAGGCGAGGCAGACCAGGAATGCACCCCGCACGATACCGAACACGAAGCCCAGCGAGCGGTCGACCACGTTGAGCGCGCTTTCCTGGACCTGCCGCGAGATGGCCCGCGTCAGCAGCGACAGCACGATCATGACGGCGACGAAAACGACGGCGCCGGCCGCGACGTCGGCTGCCAGCTCGACCGGGATCAACTGGCGGGCATAGGGACGCACATGGGGGAAGCCGTAGATGGTGGCCAGGATCGCTCCCACCCATCCCCCGATCGCCAGCAGTTCGTGCACCAGGCCGCGCATGTAGGCGAGAAAGCCCGACACGACGAGGACAACAATCACGCCGATGTCGAGCATGTTGAGAGGGAGGTTACTCATGACGGCTTCCGGGATCGCGTTCGAGCGCGCCTGCGGCGGCGCGTCCTATGGAAGGCTGGCGAAAAAGACTCAATAATTCGTTCAGATGGGCGATCTCGACCACTTCGATGCCGCTCGGACCGTTGCGCCGCTCGCCGCCGCCGCGACGCGGAGGTGCGATGGCGCGGCCGAAGCCGAGCTTGGCCGCTTCCTTGAGGCGGATGTCGAGGTGGGAGACCGGCCGCACCTCTCCCGACAGTCCGATCTCACCGAACACGATCGTGCCCGACGGCACCGGTACCCCGCCGGCAGCCGAGGCAAGCGCCGCGGCGACGGCAAGATCCGCTGCCGGCTCGCCAACTTTCAGCCCGCCTGCGACGTTGAGGTAGACGTCCATGCCCGACAGCGCCAACCCGCAGCGCGCCTCCAGCACCGCCATCACCATCGCCAGCCGGCCGGAATCCCATCCCACGACGGCGCGGCGCGGCGTGCCCAGCGGCGAGGGGGCGAGCAGGGACTGGATCTCGACCAGCAACGGCCGCGAGCCCTCGATTCCGGCGAACACGCAGGCGCCGCTGATCTGGCCCTGACGCTCGCCCAGAAACAGGGCGGACGGGTTGGCGACCTCGACCAGCCCGCGGTCGGTCATTTCGAAGACGCCGATCTCGTCGGTCGGACCGAAACGGTTCTTGACCGTGCGCAGGATGCGGAACTGGTGGTTCCGCTCGCCCTCGAAGTACAGCACGGTGTCGACCATGTGCTCGAGCACGCGGGGGCCGGCGATCAGGCCCTCCTTGGTGACGTGGCCGACCATCAGCACCGAGAAGCCGCGCCGCTTGGCCGAGCGGATCAACTCCTGGGCCGAGGCGCGGACCTGGGCCACCGTTCCCGGCGCCGAATCGATGGCGTCAATGTACATGGTCTGAATCGAATCGACGACTACCACCTCGGGCGCGTCGGCATCCTCGAGGGTGGCGACGATATCCCGCACCGAGGTGGCAGCGGCGAGTCGCACCGGGGCTTTCGACAAGCCCAGCCGGTCGGCTCTCAGCCGGAGCTGCTCGATCGCCTCCTCGCCCGAGATGTAGGCGCAAGCGCAGCTGGTGGAGAGGGCGGCAGCCACCTGCAGCAGCACGGTCGATTTGCCGATTCCCGGATCGCCGCCAACCAGCACCGCCGAGCCGGGCACCAGCCCGCCGCCACAGACGCGGTCGAATTCGGCGATGCCCGAGGCCTTGCGCGGCGGCCGCCCGCCCGATCCTTCCAGCCCGACGAAGGCGATGCGGTGCCCCTTGGCCCCCTTCAGGCCCTTGGGGACTGCAGCCGGGACCGGCTCTTCGGCCAGGCTGTTCCAGGCTCCGCAAGCATCGCAACGGCCGCTCCACTTGGGGTGGCTGGTTCCACACTCCTGGCAGACGAAGTGAACACCGGTGCGCGCCAAGAAAGTCCCCCGTTTCCAGCGCGAGGTTTACGGCAGCGCGGGCCGGCGCACAAGAGGCGCCGCATCAGCGGCCCAGGCCGCAGACGATCAGCGCGGGGGGGCCTGGTGCAACTGCCGTTCGACCAGGGACAGCACGCGGTAGGTCAGGTCGAGTGTGCGCATCTCGCTTGGGCTCTGGAGCTGGCGGATCCGCTCGTTCAGCCACTCGATCGCCCCCGGGCCGCGCCGGTCAAGCAGGTCGCGCGCCGACTGTTCGAGGATCTCGTCGATGTCTTGACGGCGGAACACGCGGTTCATGGCACACCACTGCTCATGGGGGCACGACGCACAGCCTTGGTATGATACCGATCTGCATAACAGTGTCATCACCCGAATGGGTGATGTGCGACGTTCCCCGAACCGTCCGGGCTCAAGCGGCCCGGTGCGCCGCCTCGCGCTGCCAGGAGCGTTCGAGGTCGGCGATGTAATCGCGGGTCAGCGGCGCCGCGTCCTGTCGCTTGACGAGCTGGACCTGGAATACGCAGTTGCGCAGATAGCGGAAGGCGATCTCGCTGGCCCCGAGGTAGAACTCCCACATCCGACAGAACCGCTCGTCGTAGATGGCGGCCGCTTCGGCCCAGTGGTCGAGGAACCGGCCGCGCCAGTGGCGCAAGGTCTGCGCATAGTGCAGGCGCAGCACCTCGACGTCGGCGATCCAAAGCCCCGCCCTCTCGACCGCCTGCACCACCTCCGAAAGGGCCGGAATATAGCCGCCCGGAAAGATGTACTTGCGGATCCAGGGATTGGTGGTGCCGGGGCCTTCCATACGGCCGATGGTATGAAGCAGCGCGACCCCGTTGTCGGCCAGCAGGGTGCGGATCTTGTTGAAGAAGGTGTCGTACTGGTAGACGCCGACATGCTCGAACATGCCGATCGACACGATGCGGTCGAAGGTGCCTTGCTGCTGGCGATAGTCGCGCAGATCGAACTGAAGGCGCGGCCCCAGGTGCGCGGGCGCGGCCCGGGCCCGGGCGTACTCCACCTGCTCGGACGACAGCGTCACGCCGACGACGTCGGCCTTGAGGTCGCGCGCCAGGTAAAGCCCGAGGCCGCCCCAGCCGCAGCCGATGTCCAGCACCTTCTGTCCGGGCTGGATCCGCAGCTTGGCGGCAATGTGCTGCTTCTTCAGTTCCTGCGACTGCTCGAGAGTCTCCTCCCCGGTCGGGAAGTAGGCGCACGAGTACTGCCGGTCCTTGTCCAGGAACAGACCGTAGAACTGGCTGGAAAGGTCGTAGTGGTGGGCGACGTTCCGGCGCGCGCGGCCGATCGGGTTGTATTGCTGCAGGAACCGGAATGCACGGTCCCAGCGCATGCGGAGCCTGCTCAGTCCGTTGGGGCCGAGCCGCTCCAGGTTGCGGCCGAAGAAGTCGAGAAGATCATAGATCCGGGCGCCGTTCTCGACGGTCATGCGGCCGTCCATGTAGGCCTCGCCAAGGCACAGCGTCGGGTTCAAGAAGATAGCCCGTGCCACGGCGGGGTCGTGAAACCGGATGGTCACCTCCGGTCCCGGTTCTCCCTCGAAGACGTGGACGCGCCCATCGGCATCGACCACGTTCAACCGCCCGGTCACGACGAGGCGGTCAAGCAGTCTCGCCAACAACATCTTGCACCCCGTCTGGTTCGAACAGGGACGTTTACGCGGCCCTACGCCTTAACGGGTCCGGTTGTGTACCCCCGGTTCTAGTCTCCAAGACTATATGGCGATACCCCCGCTGGGTGCAACCTGGACGTCCCTCCCGCGCCGTCATGACCGCAATCGGCGCGTCCGGACGGCAGAAAGGGCGCAAAAACAAGGGCCCTCTCCCGGGCGGGAGAGGGCCCCTCGCACAGCAACGCGGGTTTCCCCGCGCGAACTCGAATCGTCAGGCCTGCTGGTCCTCTTCAGGCTCCTCGGCGGCCGCCACCTCGGCAGGATCGGGAGCTTCCTGCGCGGCCTGTTCGGCCGCCGCCGCCGCCTCTTCGGCCTCGCGGCGCTCCTCCTCGGCGGCAATCACCGCATGGCCGGTCTTGGCCTGGATCTCCGCCTCCTCCTCGGAGCGCGCCACGTTGATGCGCACCTGCAGCGACACCTCCGGATGCAGGTCGAGGCGGATGTCGTAGAGACCGAGTGCCTTGATCGGCGTGTCCAGGCGGACCTGACGGCGCTCGGTGGTGAATCCGGCGTCGGTGACCGCCTGGGCGATGTCGCGGCTGTTGACCGAGCCGTAAAGCTGACCGGCATCGCCGGCCTGGCGGATGAGTACCACCGACAGGCCCTGCATCTTTCCGGCCACCTGCTCGGCCTCCTGACGCCGCTCGAGGTTCGCAACCTCAAGCTGGGAGCGCTGCGATTCGAACCGCTTGCGGTTCTCCTCGGTGGCGCGCAAGGCCTTCTTCTGGGGCAGCAAGAAGTTGCGAGCGAAGCCGGGCTTGACCTTCACGACGTCGCCCATCTGGCCGAGACGCTCGATACGTTCCAACAAGATCACTTCCATGGTCAGTTCTCCTGGGTGCCCGGCGGCCCGGCGAGACGCCGCCGCAGCCCGGCCCATTGTTCGATCATGCCAATGCCGGCGACGGCGAAGACCGCCCAGCCGGAAACCACAAGGACGAAGTAGAAGACGGCGAGGATCGCTCCCGGCCACGGCGTGCGCTGCACCGCCACGTGGACGACGGCAAGGCCGAGGAACAGGAACGGGACGGCAAGGACGACGAGCGCGTTGCGCGCCACGTAGTCCGTGTCCCCTCCGGACACCAGAGCCACCGCAGCGGTGCCGACGAAGGCCCACGACAGCCATTCCGGCAGCCGCAGGTCGCGCAGACGCTCGCTCGGGCGGACATTGCGTCCCGCTCTGGTCAGGATGGCCTGGGCCACCATCCCGTTGACCGCCAGCATGAAGACCCACAAGGCGATGACCAGCCCCGGGAAGAGCGGAGTCACCGCCTGGACCACCGCCTGCACCTGTTCCTGGCTCAGGTTCGGGGCCATCACCTGGAGGACCTGGTCGAGGTACGCCCCGACCTCGGTCCTGAGGAGCGCCCCTTCGTTCCACGACAGCAGCGCTATGGCAAGCAGGCAGACGGTTCCGAACGCCGACAGGACTGCCAGCGCCCAGCCCGGCGAGCGCCAGTGGACGGAGCCGTCCGGGGCCGTCACCGATCGCAGGGCTGCCCGGATCGCCAGCCAAGCCGGCAGGGCGTTGACAAGGAGGAACCCCGCGGCGGTCAGCATGCCGCCCCCAGACGTCATGGTCGCTCCGACCAACCCTGCCAGAAGCGACCCGGAAACGCCGCCGACCGCCCCATACGTGCTGCCCAGGCCAAGTCCGACCAGGAACAGCGGCAGGGGGGCCACATAGCCGAGAACGAGACCGAACGCCGAACCTCCCATGAAGCTCAGGGAGAGCATGGCGCTCGCGCTCCCGCCGCCAAGGGCGATGAGGGCTAGTCTGTTCATCGGCCGGTCGTATCCGATCCTGCCGCCGCGGCCGGGGCCGCAGCGCGCCTCTACTTCAATACGTACGGCAGAAGGGCGAGGAACCGGGCCCGCTTGATGGCGCGGGCAAGTTCACGCTGCTTCTTGGCCGAAACCGCAGTGATGCGGCTCGGCACCATCTTGCCGCGCTCGGAAACGTAGCGCTGCAAGAGACCGATATCCTTGTAGTCGATCTTGGGCGCGTTCTTGCCCGAGAAGGGGCAAGACTTGCGACGCCGCATGAACGGCCTGCGGCCGCCGCCGCCCTGCCGGGCATCGCCCTCGCTGGTCTCGATCTCGGCCATCACTCGACTCCTTCCCGCGATTCCCGCGGCTCGCGTGGTTCCCGCGGCTCCCGTGCTTCACGATCCCGGTAGCCACCCCCACCTTCAAAACCTTCGGAACGACGGCGCGGACGACCCCGGTCGCCGCCGCGGCTCTGGGTCATCGCCGAAGGGCCTGCCTCGAGTTCCTCGACGCGGACCGTCAGGCAGCGCAGCACGTCCTCGTGGAGGCGCATCTGACGCTCCATCTCCTGGACCGCTGCCGACGGGGCATCGAGGTTGAACAGGGTGTAGTGGCCCTTGCGGTTCTTCTTGATGCGGAAGGAGAGATTGCGGAGACCCCAGTATTCCGTCTTGGCGACGTTGCCGCCGTTGTCGGTGACGACCTTGGCGAACTGCTCGTTCAAGGCCTCCGCCTGGGGTACGGAAAGATCCTGGCGTGCAATGTACACGCACTCGTAAAACGCCATGTTTTCGTCTCCATATGGCTTTTCTCAACCCCAGGGCATACCCGGGGTATAGCCGGGCCGATCCCGGCACGGAGAAGCGGCGCACTATACACGAAAGGCGCGGCGGTGCAAGCGAGAGCCCAGCGGTTTCCGAACTCGGACAAAGAGATCGGACGGCGGCAACCCAGGAGAGACCCTTTCCCCGTCCCTCGAGGCCAAGCCGGAGGGCAATCAGGCGGGTTCCCGACGTCCGCCGTCGTGGTCGAGCAGATGCTTGCGTGCCGCTTCGCTGACCGCCACCACGGCGGGGTGGGTCAGCTTGCGTTCGACCGAGATCGCGTAGTAGCGGACGGCCACGCTGTCGGCGTGACCGATGATCTCGGCCCGGTACTGGGCGCGCATTTCGTCGGCAAGAACCACGGGTGCCGGAAAGGCGCCCGCTCCCGCCTTGCCGAACGCGCTCATCAGGGCGGCGTCGTCGAATTCGCCGACGATGCGGGGAACGATCTCGTGCTCGCTGAACCAGCGCACGAGGGACCCCCGCATCACGGCGCCGTCGCCGGGCATCAGCAGGGGAGCGCCGTGCAGAGATTGCGGAAAGCCCTTCGCCAGACGGGTGGCAAGCTCGGCTTCGGCATAGAACGCGACCGGCGCCCGTCCCAGGGCGTGGCTGTAGCCTTTCACCCCGAGCCCGGTGGGGAGAGGGCGGTCGGCGATGACGAGGTCCAGCTTGTGAATCGCCAGTTCGGCGAACAGGCGCTCCAGCTTGTCCTCCCGGCAGACCAGGCGGACAGGCGCGGGAATCGCCATGGCGGGCGCCAGCAGGCGGTAGGCGATCGTCTTCGGGACCACGTCGGCCACCCCCACCCGGAACAGGACGTCGCCGCGCCCGGGGCGGTCGCGCAGCATCTCCTCGAGTTCCCTGCCGATCTGGAAGATCTCGTCGGCGTAGGAGACCGTCAACTCGCCGGTCGCGGTAAGCTCCAGCCGCCGTCCGATACGGCGGAACAGCTCGGTTCCGAGGGTTTCTTCGAGGGTGCCGATCTGGGTGCTGATCGTCTGTGGCGCCAGCCGCAACTGCTCGGCGGCGCGTGCGATACTGCCGGCCTTGGCCACCCGCCAGAAGTAGTGCAGTTGCTTGTAATTGAGCCGGCCGGCCATGCTGGACCCGCAGATTTTTTGGAACTATGAACGCCGATTTATCTGCTTTTTCTGGCTTCGGTGCAAGAGCACAATGGTTGTGGTGGCGCCTCTGTCCACGCCTCGGGCAGGGTTCCGCGGATCCAGGCGCAGCAGGCGGAGCGGAAAGAGGTTCGCAACCGGTACCAGAGGTCCTTGCTCTTCACTTCGCCGGGACGGTCGCTCGACGCGAGGGCCGTCCCGGCGGCCTTCGTTCTGTCGTCAACTGTTCGTTCCCCCGGCGGTTCATGCCGCCCCGACTTGATATGATGATCGTGAGGTGAGGATGGCCGTGGCTTCCCCGACCCCTGCGCGCCGCGAGGCGGTAATCGTGAATCCGTCCGAATCGCTGCCGTGGCACGCCCTCGACGCGGAGGAGGTGGTCGCCGCTGCCGGGAGCAGTCCCGAAGGGCTTTCCGAGGCCGAAGCGGCGCGGCGACTGCAAGACCATGGAGCCAATCTGATCCCGCGGGGTCGGGGCGATACCCCTCTGGAGCTGCTGTGGCGGCAGATCAACAATCCGCTGATCTGGGTGCTCATCGTCTCG
Source organism: Rhodospirillales bacterium (assembly GCA_018432935.1). GTDB lineage: Bacteria > Pseudomonadota > Alphaproteobacteria > Rhodospirillales > Shumkoniaceae > JAHDSF01. The sequence goes on from JAHDSF010000006.1 coordinate 276,642, forward strand.
GCGGTCGTGGCAATGGCCGTCGACCCCACGGACGGCATCAAGAACGGCCTGGTGATCCTGGCCGTGGTGGTGCTGAACACCCTTATCGGCTTCGTGCAGGAGTTCAAGGCGGGCAAGGCGATCGAGGCGCTGTCCCGGATGGTGCCGGAGAACGCTTCCGTCCTGCGTGACGGCCGGACGACGACGATCTCGGCGGCGGATCTGGTGCGCGGCGATATCGTCCTGCTGGCCAGTGGAGACAAGGTTCCCGCCGACATGCGCCTGATCCGTCTGCGTGGCCTCCAGGTCGAGGAGGCCGCGCTCACCGGCGAATCGGTGCCGACCGAGAAACGCCTTCCGGCGACCGCGCGGGACGCCGCGATCGGCGACCGCACCTGCATGGTCTTCGGCGGCACCCTTGTAACCTATGGAACGGGCGCGGCGGTCGTGGTCGAGACCGGCGCCAAGACGGAGCTCGGCCGCATCTCGACCATGCTCCGGGAAACCACCGACCTGCAGACGCCGCTCACCAAGGCGCTCGCGGGCATCGGCATGTACATTACGGTGGCGATCGTCGCCGTCGCGCTGGCCATGCTGGCCGTCGGAACTTGGCGTGCCGTCGTGGAAACGGGTGTCGACTGGATCACCGCCCTGCGCGAAACGGTGGTGTTCGCCGTCGCCCTGGCGGTCGGCGCGATCCCCGAGGGCCTGCCCGCCATCGTCACAATCGCGCTGGCGATCGGGGTGCAGCGCATGGCCTCGCGACGGGCCATCGTGCGCAAGCTGCCAGCCGTCGAGACGCTCGGCTCGACAACGGTGATCTGCTCCGACAAGACCGGCACGCTCACGCGCAACGAGATGACGGTGCAAGCGCTGTGGACGCCCCGGTCGGCCACGTTTGCCGTTTCCGGCGTCGGCTACGAGCCCAAGGGCGCGCTGCTTCGCGACAGTGCCGAGGTTTCCTCCGTTCCGGACGACGTCGCCGAGCTGCTGACCGCGGGCGCGCTCTGCAACGACGCTTCCCTCGCCTTTTCCGAAGGCGTGTGGAAGATCCACGGCGATCCCACCGAAGGTGCCCTCGTGACCGCGGCCGAGAAGCTCGGGCTGAAGGTGGAGGATCTGCGGGCCCGTTATGCGCGCCGGGACGCCATTCCGTTCGAATCGGAAAACCAGTTCATGGCCACCCTGCACGCGCAGGGCGGCGGCCGCGTCTTTATCAAAGGTGCGCCGGAGGCGGTGTTGCGGCGCTGCGACCCCGCCGCGGTCGATGCCGCGGCCGTGAAGCGCGAAGTCGAGGCGATGGCAGCCGAAGGCATGCGGGTCCTCGCCTTTGCCGCAAGGACGGCGCGGGGGGCATCCGGCATCGCCATGGCCGACGTCGAGAGCGGGTTCACGTTCCTCGGCCTCCAGGGCATGATCGACCCGCCGCGCCCGGAAGCGATCGAGGCGATCGGGCGCTGCCATGCCGCGGGAATCACCGTCAAGATGATCACCGGCGATCACAAGGCGACCGCGCAGGCGATCGCCGGTCAGCTCGGCATCCTGGCGACGGACGGGCCGCCGGCGATTGCCGGGACGCAGCTCGCCGAGATGTCGGATCGCGAAATCGGCGAGGCGGCCCGCAGGTGCAACGTCTTTGCCCGCGTGGCGCCGGAGCACAAGCTCCGATTGGTGTCGGCCCTGCAGCGGCAGGACCAGATCGTTGCCATGACCGGAGACGGCGTCAACGATGCGCCGGCCCTCAAGCAGGCCAACATCGGGGTGGCGATGGGCATTACGGGGACCAGCGTTGCCAAGGAATCGGCCGCCATTGTCCTGACCGACGACAACTTCGCCTCGATCGCCGCGGCGGTCGAGGAGGGACGGCGTTTCTATGATAATCTACTCAAGTCGCTGGCGTTCGTGCTGCCGACCAATCTCGGCCTGGCTCTGATCCTGACGTGGGCCGTGGCGTTCTTTCCCTTCGAGGCGACCGGCACCGGGGAGGGCGTACGCGAACTTCTGCTTCCGATGGGGCCGGCGCAGCTTCTGTGGGTCAACCTGGTTGCCGCCGTCGCGCTGGCGCTTCCGCTCGCGTTCGAGGCGAAGGAGCCGAACGTGATGAGCCGTCCGCCGCGCGATCCGAACGCCCCGGTGTTGAGCGGTTTCATCGTCACCCGGACCTTCCTCGTTGCGGTGCTGATGGCGGCGGGTGCGATCGGGCTTTTCCTCTACGAGTTCGGGGCCGCGGGCGAAGCCGCGCCGGAGGCTCTGGCGCGGGCGCAGACGATGGCCGTCACGACCGTCGTCATGTTCCAGGTCTTCTACCTGATCAACTGCCGTTCTCTGCGCGGCTCGGTGTTTCGCATCGGGGTGTTCAGCAACCGGGTGGTTTTCCTCGGCATCGCGGCAATCCTCGCCCTGCAGGCCTTGTTCATCTACGCACCGTTCATGAACGCCATTTTCTCCTCGGCACCGCTGGATCCGCCCGAGATCCTGGTGGCGGTGGTGGTCGGAGCGGCCATCCTGCCGGTGATCGGCGTCGAGAAATGGTGGCGCAGTCGCGTCGCTGGCGGCTGATTCGAGGTCGGCGGCGACTGCCCTTGGGCAGGAATGGCGCCATGCCGCCATGGCGCTTGACTCCTCCCGCGGGCTCGCTATCACTGGCGCGCCTTCAGGCGGATGGGATCGGAAGCGATGAGCAGGGCATTCGTTTTTCCCGGACAGGGATCGCAGGCGGTCGGCATGGGACGCGAGCTGGCGGAGGCCTTCGGCTGCGCCCGCGAGGTCTTCCAGGAGGTCGACGACGCCCTTGGGCAGAAGCTCACCAGGCTGATGTTCGAAGGGCCCGAGGGCGACCTCACGCTGACCGAGAACGCGCAGCCGGCGCTGATGGCGGTCAGCATGGCGGTGGTCCGCGTGCTCGAGCGCGAGGGCGGCGTCGACCTTGCCAAGGCGTGCAGCCATGTCGCAGGGCATTCGCTCGGAGAGTACTCGGCCCATGCCGCAGCCGGCACCTTTTCGCTGGCCGACACCGCCCGGCTGCTGAAGACGCGCGGCCGCGCCATGCAGGCAGCGGTGCCGGTGGGCGAAGGGGCCATGGCGGCCCTGCTCGGCCTCGACATCGAGGCGGCGCGGGAGGTCGCAGAGGCGGCGGCCGGCGACGACGTCTGCACGGCGGCGAACGACAACGCGCCCGGTCAGGTGGTGGTCAGCGGCACCAAGGCGGCGGTCGAACGGGCGATCGCCCTGGCCGCCGAGCGCGGTGCCAAGCGCAGCGTCATGCTGCCGGTCAGCGCTCCCTTCCATTGCTCGCTGATGGCGCCTGCAGCCGAGGCGATGGCCGAGGCGCTGGCCAATGTCGAGATGCGCTCGCCGCGGATCCCGGTGGTCGCCAACGTTCGCGCCAATGTGGTCAGCGCGGTGGCCGAGATCCGCCATACCCTGGTCGAGCAGGTTACCGGCTCGGTGCGTTGGCGGGAAAGCATCCTGTTCATGAAGGATCAGGGCGTCCACCTGGTGGTCGAGATGGGCGCGGGCAAGGTCCTCGGCACGCTGGCCCGGCGTATCGACCGCGATCTCGCGGCAGTGTCGCTCAATGGTCCGGCGGACATCGAGGGATTTCTTAAGAACCTGTGAGGCAAAAAGGAAAAAAGGGGTCAGAGTCATTTTTCGGTCACGAATGGTGGCTTGATCCGCCGGGGTGTTCCCTCGAAAAATGACTCTGACCCCTTTTTGCGGAGGATGAGATGCTGAACCTCGAAGGCAAGCGGGCGCTGGTGACCGGAGCCGCCGGAGGCATCGGAAGGGCGATCGTCAAGACTTTGCACGGGCAGGGCGCGACGGTGGGGCTGGCGGACGTCGCAGCCGAGCCGTTGCAGGCCCTGGCTGGCGAGCTTGGCGATCGTGCCCATATCTTCGTTGGCAACCTCGCCGACGCCGGCGCCGCCGACAGCCTGGCCAAGGACGCCGCGGCGGCGATGGGTGGCATCGAGATCCTCGTCAACAACGCCGGCATCACCCGCGACAACCTCGCCCTGCGGCTCAAGGACGAGGACTGGGATTTGGTTCTGAACGTCAATTTGAGCGCCGGTTTCCGGCTGGCGCGGGCGGTGCTGCGGACGATGATGAAGGCGCGCTGGGGCCGCATCGTAGGCATCGCCTCGATCGTCGGCGCGACCGGCAACGCGGGGCAGGCCAACTATGCCGCTTCGAAGGGCGGCATGGTCGCGATGTCGAAATGCCTGGCCCAGGAGGTGGCGTCGCGCAACGTCACGGTGAACTGCGTCGCGCCTGGTTTCATCGCCACCCCGATGACCGATGCGTTGAGCGACGAACAAAGGGCGAAGCTGGTGTCCGGCGTCCCGAGCGGACGGCTTGGGTTGCCGCAGGACGTCGCCAATTGCGTCGCCTTCCTGGTCAGCGAGGAGGCCGCTTACGTGACCGGCCAGACCCTTCACGTGAACGGCGGGATGGCTATGTTCTAGGGGTGTGCGAGGCGGTCCAACGGTTCTGGCCAAGTGCGGAAAAGTGTGATACGACACCGCCTCCACCGATGCGCGCCGAGGTCGCACCACCGGGGGCGCCACGCTGAGTTTTTTTGAGAATCCACCAATAACCAATCGAGGAATCAAAGATGAGTGACGTCGCCGATCGTGTGAAGAAGATCGTTGTCGAGCATCTTGGGGTTGAGGAATCCAAGGTGACCGAGACTGCGAGCTTCATCGACGACCTGGGGGCAGACAGCCTCGACACCGTCGAGCTGGTCATGGCCTTCGAGGAAGAGTTCGGCTGCGAGATCCCTGACGATGCCGCCGAGAAGATCCTGACGATCCGCGATGCGATCGAGTACATCGAGTCGCAGAAGTCCTAGGCAGTTGAGCGAACGCTGACAGGGGCGCCGCCCGGGTCTTCCGGGCGGGCTCGCAACGGGACTTCGGGTAGGCTTGGGTATCGACATCATGAGACGTGCAGTCATAACGGGAATGGGTCTCGTCACCCCGCTCGGTAGCGGCGTGAAGACCACGTGGGACCGCTTGATCGCAGGGGAATCCGGGATCCATGCGATCACCTCGTTCGACGTTTCCGACATGCCGTGCAAGGTCGGCGGGCAGGTGCCTACCGCGGAAGGCGCAGTCGGCCGCTTCAACGCGGAAGACTGGATGCCCGCGAAGGAAGTCCGGCGCGTCGACACCTTCATCGTCTTTGGCATCGCCGCGGCGATCCAGGCGATCGAGGACTCTGGCTGGAAGCCGCAGGACGAAGAGTCCCAGTGCCGCACGGGCGTGATAATCGGCTCCGGGATCGGCGGTCTTCCCGCGATCGCCGACGGTTCGGTGCTGGTGGAGAGCCACAACGTCCGCAAGCTCAGCCCGTTCTTCATCCCGTCATCGCTGATCAACCTCGTTTCCGGCCACGTCTCCATCAAGTACGGCTTCAAGGGCCCGAACTCGGCCGTGGTGACCGCCTGCTCGACCGGTGCCCATGCGATCGGCGAGGCCGCCCGCATGGTCGCTCTCGACGATGCCGACGTGGTCGTGGCCGGGGGCGCCGAGGCCGCGCTCTGCCGGGTCGGCCTCGCCGGGTTCGCCCGTGCCGGCGCCCTGTCGACCGCCTTCAACGACACGCCCGAGAAGGCGTCGCGGCCCTGGGACAAGGACCGCGACGGTTTCGTGATGGGCGAGGGCGCAGGCATCGTGGTGGTCGAGGAATACGAGCACGCCAAGAAGCGCGGCGCCAAGATCTACGCGGAGGTGGTGGGCTACGGCATGTCCGGCGACGCGTACCACATCACCGCCCCGCATCCCGAAGGCAGCGGTGCCTACCGTTGCATGCAGATGGCGCTGCGCCGGGCCGGATTGCCCCTGGACGAGATCGATTACGTGAACGCGCACGGCACCTCGACGCCGCTCGGCGACGAGATCGAGCACGCCGCGGTGAAGCGGGCGTTCGGCGATGCCGCCTACAAGCTGTCGATGTCGTCGACGAAGTCGGCGATCGGCCACCTGCTGGGGGCGGCGGGGTCGGCAGAGGCGATCTTCTCGATCCTGGCCATCAACACCGGTATCGTGCCGCCGACGCTTAACCTCGATCATCCTTCGGACGGCTGCGATCTCGATCTGGTTCCCCATCGGGCAAAGGAGCGTAAGGTGAGGGCAGCGCTCTCGAACTCCTTCGGATTTGGTGGCACCAACGCATCCTTGGTGTTCCGCGCGGTCCGCTAGCGGACGAGGCGGATGCGACGGGCCGCCTTCGTTCTGGGGTTGATAGCCTTCCTCCTGGTGAGCGGCGCCGCGGGCGTCTTCGTGTGGGGGTATGCGCAATATGTTCGGCCCGGCGGTCCCGAGACCAACGTCGTCGCCGTAATTCCGAAAGGCGCCGGCATCGAGGCGATCGCCGCCCAGCTTGAACGGCTGGGCGTGATCGCCAATCAGCTCGTGTTCCGTTACGGCGCCCGCGTCGAAGGCAAGGACAAGATGCTGCGGGCCGGCGAGTACGTCTTCCGCGCCCGTTCCTCGCCGCGCGAGGTGGTCGATCTTCTGATGAGCGGCGAGACCGTGGTGCGCCGGCTGACGGTCCCGGAGGGACTTACCACGGCCCAGGTGCTGCTGCGCCTCGAGCAGGTGGAGGGCCTGGCGGGCGAGATCGAGAAATGGCCGGGGGAGGGCACGCTGATGCCCGAAACCTACCACTTCTCGTTCGGCGATTCCCGGAATGCCATCGTCGACCGCATGGTCAAGTCGATGCAGCAAACGGTCAACGAGTTGTGGCAGAACCGGTCGCCCGGGCTGCCCTATCAATCGGTGCGCGAGGCGATCACGCTGGCCTCGATCGTCGAGAAGGAGACGGCGCTCCCCGAGGAACGAGCCCGCATTGCGGCGGTGTTCGTCAATCGCATGAAGAAGGGGATGCGACTGCAATCTGATCCGACGGTGCTGTACGGGCTGGCGGGAGGCTCGGCGCCGCTCGACCGGCCGCTGACGCTCAACGACCTCAAGAGCGAGACGCCCTACAACACCTACGTGATCGACGGGCTGCCGCCGGGCCCGATCTGCAATCCGGGTCGGGCAGCGATCGCGGCGGTGATGAGCCCTGCCGAGACCGAGGACCTCTACTTCGTCGCCGACGGCACCGGCGGTCACGCCTTCGCCCGCACCCTCAAGGAGCACAACAAGAACGTGGCAGCGTGGCGCGCCTTGCAGCAGCAGGGCAGAGCCGCTCCCCCGGCGAGGCCGCAATGACCGATGCCATGATCTTTGACGCCGTCATCTTCGACTGCGACGGCGTCCTGGTGGACAGCGAATTTCTGGCCGCGAAGGCCCACGGCGACCTCCTGCGCGAGCTTGGCCTGCCGGCGGACGACCAGGATCTGGCGTTCCGTTATGTCGGCATCGCCACAACGGCGATGTTGCCGATGCTCGAACAGCAGTTCTCCACCAGGCTTCCCGACGATTACGTGGTCCGGGTGCGGGCCGGGATGGCGGCCCTATGCGAACCGGGTCTGCCGCCCATCGAAGGCGTGCGGGCCCTGGTCGAATCCCTGGTCCAGCCGGCCTGCGTCGCCTCCAACAGCGGTGTCGCCTGGATCCGCCGCGCCCTCGAGGCGACCGGCTTGGCGGAGCGCTTCGACGGGCGGGTCTTCAGCGCCGAGATGGTCGAACGGGGGAAGCCGGCTCCCGACCTGTTCCTGTTCGCGGCCAAGTCGATCGGAGTGGCGCCGGAACGCTGCCTGGTGATCGAGGACAGCTGCACCGGAATCACGGCCGCGCGGGCCGCAGGGATGACCGTGTTCGGCTTCCATGGCGGCCGCCATTGCGGCGCCGATGCGCCGTCGACGCTGTTCCGGGCGGGGGCCTTGCGTTGCTTCCCGACCATGGCGGCGATCCGGGCCGCCCTCTTGCCCGCCGCCTGATCAGGCCTTTCTCGGCAGCCGTTTCAGGATCGGATCCAGCAGCGCCGGCGGCAGGGCGCCAGCCAGCCACACCGACAGATGCATGGGCAGCGGAAAGACGATCCGCGCCTTGTTCCTCGCGAGGCCGCGCACGATGATGCCTGCCGCCCGTTCCGCCGGCATCAGGAACGGCATGGGAAAGGTGTTGCGCGCGGTCATGCGGCTGGTCACGTAGCCGGGACAGACCACCGACACGGCGATGCCGTGCTCGGCCAGCTCCAACCGCAGGCCCTCGCCGAACACCTTCACCGCCGCCTTGGTCGCGCAGTAGGCGGAGGCGCCAGCAAAGCCGCGGAATGCGGCGATCGAGCTGATCAGGGCGATCTGGCCGCGGCGGCGTTGGCGCATGCGCGGGATCGCCGGCAGCACGGTGTTGAGCACGCCGTCCACGTTGACCGCGAACAAGGCGCGGATCCGCGGCTCGTCCTCGTCGCGGCCGCTGGTGCCCGATGAGATGCCGGCGTTGGCGATCACAAGATCGAGGGGGGCGCGCTCGTCCGCCTCGGCGATCCAGGCGCTCATGGCGGCGGCATCGGTGACGTCGATGATGCGGGGGTCGACCTCGGCGCCGCGGCCGCGGCAGAGATCGGCGACTGCGTCCAGGCGCTCCGGATCGCGGCCGGACAGCGCCAAGGTGGCGTGCGGCCGGGCATAGGCCAGCGCCAGCGCCTCGCCGATGCCGCTGGAGGCGCCGGTGACGAGAACGGAAAGGGGCGTGGCCACCCGGGTCATGGGGCCCTTATAACCGCGGCGCCCCTGCGGGTATAGCGCTTGTTGCCTGCGCGCAAGGGGGCGTATAAACCGAGATCGCAGCCGCCGAGGAGAGCCTCTTGCCGATATCGTCGATGACCGGGTTCGCGCGCCGTCAGGGCGGCGACGCCCGTTATGCCTGGACCTGGGAGGCGCGCAGCGTGAACGGGCGCGGCCGTGAGGTTCGCTGCCGGCTCGCCAACGGATTGGAGCGCATCGAGCCGGTGGTCCGCGAGCGCACATCGCAGGCCTTCCAGCGCGGCAACATCTCCCTCACGCTGTCGCTGACGCGGCAGGGGCGGGAGGGCGCGGTGGTTCTCAACCGCGAACTCCTTGACCAGGTGCTGGCGATGCTGCCCGAGTTGCGCAGCCGCATTCCCGACGCCGCCCCGCCCCGCCTCGACGGCATCCTGGCCCTGCGCGGCGTGTTGGAGGCGGTGGAGGAGACGCCTTCGGAGGAGCAGGAGGATGCGTTGGCCGCCGCCGTGCTGGCCGACCTCGATCTCGTGCTCGCCGCCCTGGCCGAGAACCGTGCCGCCGAAGGAGCGCGGCTGGCCGAGGTGGTCTTGGGCCTGGTCACGACCATCGCCGACCTCACGGCGCAGGCCCGCACCCTGGCGGTGGCGCAGCCGCAGGCGATGGCCGAGCGTCTCCGCCAGCAGTTGGCCGAGATCCTCGAGGCGACGCCGTCGCTGACGGAGGAGCGCCTCCTGCAGGAGGTGGCGCTGCTGGCGGTCAAGGCCGACGTGCGCGAGGAACTGGACCGGCTGGACGCCCATGTCGCGGCCGCCCGCGAGCTGCTGGCGGCGCCGGGCGGAGTCGGCCGCAAGCTCGACTTCTTGTGCCAGGAGTTCAATCGCGAGGCCAACACCCTGTGCTCGAAGTCGGCCGACGTCCCGCTGACCAGGATCGGGCTCGACCTCAAGGCCACTGTCGACCAGTTGCGCGAGCAGGTGCAGAACATTGAATAGCCCGACCATCCGCCGCCGCGGCCTGATGCTGGTGCTGTCGTCGCCTTCGGGGGCCGGCAAGACCTCGGTCGCGCGCGCGCTGCTGCAACGGGACCCGGCGCTGACCCTCTCGGTCTCGGCAACCACTCGCAAGCCGCGGCCAGGCGAGGTGGACGGCAAGGACTACCATTTCGTCTCCGCTGAGACGTTCAAGGGGATGGTCGAGAAGGACGAATTCCTCGAGCATGCCCACGTCTTCGGCCACTCCTACGGCACGCCTGCGCAGCCGGTCATGGAAGCGCTGGAACAGGGTCGCGACATCCTGTTCGACGTCGACTGGCAGGGCACCCAGCAGCTGCGCGGGCGGGCGCCCAAGGACCTGGTCTCGGTGTTCCTGCTGCCGCCCTCGATCGAGGAACTGGAAAAGCGCCTGCGCGCCCGCGCCCAGGACTCCGACGAGGTCGTCCGCGGCCGCATGGCCAAGGCGACCGACGAGATGAGCCACTGGGCCGAGTACGACTACGTGATCGTCAACCGCGACCTTGAGGAGACGATCGCCGGCGTGCAGTCGATCCTGCTTGCCGAGCGCCATCGCAACCAGCGCCAGGAAGGGCTGTTCGCCTTCGTTTCCGAGCTCTGCGCCGGCCGCTAGGGCCGACCGGCGAACGCTGTCGGCGCGCGAAGGGGCAGTGGTTCGGATGTCTCAGGACGGTGCGATCATCGGCCGGCTCGGCGACGTCCCGCTTTACGGTCCAGAGGGCTTCGAAGGGATGCGCAGGGCGGGCCGTCTCAGTGCGATGGCCCTCGACATGCTGGCGGGCGAAGTGCGGCCCGGCGTCACCACCCTCACGCTCGACCGGCTGGCCTTCGAGTTCGCCGGGGATCATGGCGCGCGGCCGGCGAACGTCGGCTACCAGGGCTACCAGAACACACTATGCACCTCGATCAACCATGTCGTCTGCCACGGCATCCCGGCGGAACGCGCATTGCGCGAGGGGGACATTCTCAACATCGATATCACGTTGATTGTCGACGGCTGGCATGGCGATACCAGCCGCATGTATGCCGTGGGCGAGATTTCCCGCAAGGCGGAACGGCTGATCGAGGTCACCTACGAGAGCCTTGCGCGCGGCATTGCCGCTGCGAGACCCGGCAACACCACCGGCGACATCGGAGCGGCGATCCAGTCCTATGCCGAACGCGGACGCACCAGCGTGGTCCGCGATTTCGTTGGCCACGGCGTCGGGCGCGTCTACCACGACGCACCGGACATCCCCCATTTCGGCGAACCTGGTTCCGGCATCCGGTTGCTGCCGGGCATGATCTTCACGATCGAGCCGATGATCAATCTCGGGCGTCCGGATGTGAAGATTCTCGCCGACGGATGGACCGCGGTGACGCGCGACCGGTCGCTCTCTGCGCAGTGCGAGCATTCGATCGGCATCACCGAGACGGGATGCGAGATCTTCACCCTGTCGCCGGCCGGGCTGTTCAAGCCGGCGCTCGGGGACGCCCGGCCGTAGCGACGCGGTCCCGCCGGCCCGCACGTCCGGCCCGCTGATCACGAAAATGTTCCCGCCCGCTGTCGGTTACGACCCCGACCGTTCGTCGTCATATCAGAGCCGGCGCCGGCCGGCGGACCAACGGCGAAGGGAGTGGCCATGCGTTTCATGATGATCGTGAAGGCGAACCAGGACACCGAGGCCGGCAAGATGCCGGAAGAGGAGATGCTGGCGGCGATGGCCCGCTACAACGAAGAGATGACGAACGCCGGCGTGCTGCTTGACGGCGTCGGATTGCAGCCGAGTTCGAAGGGTGCTCGCATCCGCTTCCACGGCGACCAGCGCACCGTCGTCGACGGCCCGTTCACGGAATCCAAGGAGCTGATCGCCGGCTATTGGATGATCCAGGTCAAGTCGCGGGACGAGGCGATCATGTGGGCGAAGCGGGCACCCAACCCGCACGGCGAGGGGAAAGACACCCATATCGAATTGCGTCAGGTGTTCGAATTGGAAGACTTCGGCGAGAGCCAGGCGATCGAGCGCCACCGCAAGCTGGAGCGGCAATACGGGGAAAAGAGGACCCAAGCCTGAGGAGGGCGACGGATGCTCGTGCAGCCTTACCTGTTCTTCGACGGCCGCTGCGAGGAGGCGATGGCGTTCTACGGCGCAGCACTCGGCGCGGAGGTGACGTTCCTGATGCATTTCAAGGACAGCCCCGATCCCGAATCCTGTCCGCCCGGGGGCGCCGACAAGGTGATGCATGCGGCCTTTCGCGTCGGCGAGACGACGGTGATGGCCTCGGACGGCCACTGCGGGGGAAAGCCTGCGTTCGGAGGCTTCGCGCTCTCGATCACGGTCGACGACGAGGCCGCAGCGCAGCGGACCTTCGACGCGCTGGCCGTCGGCGGCAAGGTGCAGATGCCGCTGGGCAAGACCTTCTTCTCGCCCAGCTTCGGCATGGTCGAGGACCGCTTCGGCGTCGGCTGGATGGTGATCGTGCCCGGCGAGGTCCAATAGCCTGAGGGCTCAGGGAATACGGACCATCCAGGCGGCGAGCGTGTCCAGCAGAGCCGACCGCACCGCGGCGTCGGTACGTCCGCTCCGTGCCGGCACGTGAAAGGAGTGATCGGCGTCCTCGAACAGCTCGAGGGTGGCGGTTTGCCCCAGTTCGCCGCACACCTGCCGCAACAGAGACAACTCGGCGAGGGCATCGCGGGTCCCCTGCAGGAACAGCATCGGGATGCGGACCTCGGAGAGGTGCGCGGCGCGCTCCTGCGACGGCCGCCCGGCGGGGTGCAGGGGAAAGCCGAGAAAGGCGAGGCCGCGGACGCCGGGCAGCGGTTCCGCCGCCTGGGCCTGGGAGGTCATGCGGCCGCCGAACGACTTGCCGCCGGCGACCAGCGGCAAGTCCGGCAGCCGTCGAGCCGCCTCGGCGACGGCGGCCCGCACCGCGCCATGGGCGACCTTCGGGGGGTCGGGCCTCCTGCCGCCGGCCTCCATGTAAGGAAACTGGTAGCGCAGGGTGGCGATGCCGCGCTCGGCGAGTCCGGCTGCGACGGCGCCCAGGAACGGATGCGCCATGCCCGCCCCGGCGCCGTGGGCCATGACGTAGCAGGCGCGGGCGCCGGGCGGGGCCAGCAGCAGCCCCGAGACGCGGCTCGCCGCACCGGCCGCAATGACAACGGGTTCCGCATCGAAAGAAGGCATCGGGGACTCCGGGACGTTCAGCATCGCCTCACCTGGATGTTCCTGCACCGGGAAGCAAGAGGGAAGCATGTGCCGCAACATCCGCACCCTGTTCAACTTCGAGCCGCCGGCTAGCGAGGACGAGATCCGCGCCTCGGCGCTGCAGTTCGTACGCAAGCTCAGCGGCTTCAGCCACCCATCGAAGGCCAACGAGGAGGCGTTCGCTCGCGCCGTCGACGAGGTGACGGAGGCCGCCCACCGGCTCCTCGCTTCGCTGCAGACGGCAAGCCCGCCGCGCGACCGTTCCGTGGAAGCGGAGAAGGCCAAAGACCGGGCGCGGCGGCGGTACGCCTAACCCGCGGCCGGCGCGTTCAGCGCCACATGTCGCGGACGCGGGCGGCAACGTCGGAACGCAAGCCCTGGGGAGCGCTACCGGCTGTCGCCGCGGGCGGCGGCCATGCGACCTGGTCGAACAATGGCAGCAGGAACTTGGGCAGGAAGCGGGTCCGCGCGGCGTAGACATGGCGGTCGCCGCGGGCGCTTTGGGCATGGATGTAGAAGCGCTGCGGCACCAGCAGGTGCAGCTCCTCCCGGGCCCGGGTCATGGCGACGTAGAGCAGGCGCCGCTCCTCCTCGACCTCTGCCCGGCTGCCGGTCGCCATGTCCGAGGGGATGCAGCCGTCGACCACGTTCAGCACGAACACCGAGCGCCACTCCTGGCCCTTGGCGGAATGGATGGTCGAGAGGATCAGGTAGTCCTCGTCGAGCAGGGGAACGCCGGCCTCGTCGCTGGTGGCGTCGGGGGGATCGAGGGTGATCTCGGTCAGGAAGCGTTCCCGGGACGGATAGCCCGCGGCGATCTGCTCGAGCTGGAACAGGTCCGCCAGCCGCATTGCCGCGTCCTCGTGGACGCGCTCGAGGTGCGGTTCGTACCACTGCCGCGCCAGCGCCAGTTCGGCGGGCCAGCCGGCGCCGCCCCGCAGCGCGGCGACCGTCCGGACGAAGTCCGGCCAGGCGGCGCCCGTCCGCGGCGGCTGCGGGTGGGTCGTCAGCGCCGACAGCGGGCTTTGCGCCTCGGCCATGCGGTCCAGCACGCCCTGGGCGGTGCGCGGACCGACGCCGGGCAGGAGCAGGAGGACGCGGAACCCGGCCACCCGGTCGCGCGGGTTGTGGACGAAACGCAGCAGCGCCAGCAGGTCCTTGACGTGGCTGGCGTCGAGGAACTTCAGCCCGCCGTACTTGACGAACGGGATCTTTCGCCGCGTCAGCTCGACCTCCAGGGGCCCGCTGTGGTGGGAGGTGCGGAACAGCACCGCCTGCTGCTTCAGCAGCATCCCGCGCTCGCGCGCCTCCAGCACGCAGTCTGCGACGTAACGGGCCTGGTCGGCCTCGTCGCGCAGGGCGACCAGTCGTGGTCGGCGGTCGTCGGCCCGGTCGGTCCACAGGTCCTTGGTGAAGCGCTCTTCGGCAAGGGCGATGACGCCGTTGGCGGCGGCTAGGATCGGCTGGGTCGAACGGTAGTTGCGATCAAGGGTGACGATCGCGGCCGGCGGGTCGAAGTGCGAGGGGAATTCGAGGATGTTGCGCACGGTGGCGGCGCGGAACGCGTAGATCGACTGGGCATCGTCGCCGACCACCGTCAGGCCGCGCCCGTCGGGCTTCAGGGCCAGCAGGATGGCCGCCTGCAGGCGGTTGGTGTCCTGGTACTCGTCGACCAGGACGTGGTCGAAGCGCCCGCCGGTTGCGGCGGCGAGAGCCGGATCCTCCATCATTTGCGCCCAGTAGAGCAGGAGGTCGTCGTAGTCGAGCACGGCATGCCCCTGCTTGGCCGCGACATAGCCGGCGAACAGCCGCTTCAGTTCCGCCTCCCGGCCGGCGCACCACGGGAACGACGTCTTCACCACCTCTTCGAGTAGCGCGGCGCCGTTGACGCAGGCCGAGTAGATGGCAAGGCAGGTCCCTTTCGTCGGGAAACGCGTCTCGGCCCGCGACAGGCCCAGCTCGTGCCGGACCAGGTTCATCAGGTCGGCGCTGTCCTCGCGATCGTGGATGGTGAAGTCGGCGTCAAGCCCGATCTCGCCCGCGTGCTCGCGCAGCAGGCGGGCGCCGATGCCGTGGAAGGTGCCGGCCCAGGCGAGCGCTCCGCTCATGATCGCGGCCGTCTCGCCCATCACCTCGCGGGCAATGCGCTCGACCCGTCTGGTCATCTCGGCGGCGGCGCGGCGCGAGAAGGTCATCAGGAGGATGCGGCGGGGGTCGGCGCCATTGACGATCAGGTGGGCGACCCGGTGGGCCAGCGTGCTGGTCTTGCCCGAGCCGGCGCCGGCGATCACGAGCAGCGGCGCTGCCGGGGCGCAGGCGCCGTCGCCGGCTCCGTGCTCGACCGCCCGCCGCTGTTCGGGATTGAGCCTGTCCAGGTAGGTCGTCGCCATCTGCCGGCCGCTCCGCAAGGGCGGGCATGATAGTCGTCCGTTTATGTTCTGTTCGTTAACGATCGATTTGGGGCGCTATTGCGCCCGCAGCATCGTCAACAGCATCTTGAAGCGTTCGGCGGCCCGCACCGCATGCGGAACGTTGGCGGGCAGCCGGACGATCTGGCCCGCCTCGACCGCGTGCTTGGTGCCGCCGACCGTGATCTCCGCCGCGCCGTCCAGCACCTGGATGAACGCCTCGAAAGGGGCCGTGTGCTCGCTGAGCTCCTCTCCGGCGTCGAATGCGAAGGCGGTGATCGTGCCTGCGGCATCCTTGTGGATCGTGTTGCTGACGATCGAGCCCGCTTCGTAGCGGACGAGCTCCGCAAGGCTGACCGGACCGGCTTGCAGCGGCTTCTTCATGTCCATCTCCTTGGCTTGTCGCGGCTGCCGCGACCTTCACCGAGCAGGCTAGCGATGCCGCGACGCCACCGCCTTGACCGGCGTCAAGACCTGCTACCCTTGGTCTGACAATAAGACAAGTTGACTCGGGGCGATTTAGCCACAATCATCGTGTGTGCTTTCTGGGGCGGGTGGTGCCGGTGTTCCACAAGATCGAACGATCCACCGCAAGCGAGGCGATCCGCGATCAGATCCTGGCGGCGATCGAGGCTGGCGACCTCAAGCCGGGGCAGCGGGTCCCTACCGAGCGCGAGCTGGTCGAGCTGTTCCAGGTCAGCCGCCCCGCGCTGCGGGAAGGCTTGAAGGCCCTCGTCTTCACCGGGGTGCTCGAGAGGCGCGGCGGCCGTGGCACCTACGTTGCCGAGCGTCTCCACAACTCCATCTTGCGCGCCTCCATCCGGCTGGTGCCCATGCGCCGGGTGGAGGAGGCGATCGAGATCATCGAAGCGAGGCGCGGCATCGAATGCGAGCTGGCGCGGCTGGCGGCGGTCCGCCGCACCGAGGAGGACTTGGCCGCGATGCGGCAGGTGCTCGATCTCCTCGCGGTCTGCGCGCAAGACAGCCCGGAGCGCGCGAAGCTCGACTTCGATTTCCATTCCGCCCTCGGCGCTGCCGCGCACAGCGGCATCCTGCATTCCTTGCAGATGTCGCTGGCGCAGAAGGTGCTGGCGGTGATGCGTAGAGGCATCTACCGCCCGAACGTCGACAAGGCGGGCCATCGGGAACACGTCGCCATCTTCGACGCCGTGCGCGAGGGCGACGGCGAAATCGCGGCGAGGATCATGAACGGTCACCTGGCGGCGCTGGAGCAGAGGGTTCGCGACGGCACCGGGGACGGGGCGTTCGAGCCCGCACCACCAGGCTGAAGCCTTCGGGGCACGGCGGAGAGGCAGGCCGACCGTGTCCCACCCCAGGGGCCGGCAGCCTGCGGTTCCGCCGGTTCCTGATCTGCAAACTCGAAATGCCACGGAAAGAGGAGCGTTCAATGAAGAAGCTGATCTGCATGGCCGCCCTGGCGGCGGCATACGTCTGCGGTACCGCCGCGGCGGCGGACAAGTTCACGATGCGCGTCGCGCACTACTTCCCGCCCAGCCATCCTGCGCACAAAACCCTCGAGTTCCTGAAGGCGAACGTCGAGAAGGACAGCCAGGGCAAGCTCGAGGTGCTGGTGTTCCCGAACAGCCAGCTCGGCAACGAGGAAACCTTCATCGACTCGATCAAGCGTGGCATCGTTCAGATGGCGGTCTCGGGCGGGCTGGTGAAGAAGGACGAGATCAAGCTCGCCCTGGTCGAGCCGCCGTTCGTGTTCGAGACTTGGAAGCAGGTGAAAGCCGCCTATACCGGTCCGATCGGCAAGAAGATCGTCGGCGACTACACCAAGAAGACCGGCGTCATGATCGTCGGCTACTCGGTCAACGGCTTCCGCGAGGTGTCGTGCAACTTCCCGCTGGAGAGCATGGCCGATTTCAAGAAGATGAAGATCCGGGTACCCACCAACGAGATCTACGTCAAGATGTTCGAGGGCTTCGGAACCACCACGGTCATGATGCCGATGGGCGAGATCTACACCGCCCTCGAGACCAAGGTGGTGGACGGCCAGGATAATCCATACTCCACCGTCAAGGCGGCGGCCTGGTTCGAGGTTCAGAAGTACATCCTGGAGTCGCGCCACATGTTCGTGGCGAACCCGTGGTTGGTAAACAAGAAGTTCTTCGACGGGCTGCCGGCCGACCTCCAGAAGGTCTTCATGGACAACGTGGACAAGGCGATCGACTACAACTGGAAGATCTCCGAGGAGGACGATCTCGAGTCCAAGAAGTTCATGGAATCGAAGGGCATCAAGATCATCGTCCCGAGCGATCAGATGCGCCAGCAGATGAAGGATTCCCTGAAAGGGTTCTACGACTGGTACTACAACCTGATTCCGGGCTCGAAAGAAATCATCGCCGAGATGGAAGCTCTTCCGAGGTGACGTGATTCGGGGGGCGGGCCCTCGCGGTCCGCCCCCGCCCTCCGTCAAGTGCGAATCCAATGCGGGGCTCGATATGAAAGCGGTACTCGACCGGGCCGGCGACGCCTACAAGGTCCTGCTCGCGTCCACGCTCGGCACGATGGTCACGATCGTCTTCGTGAACGTCGTCCTGCGCAAGTTCTTCCATTCCGGGATCTCGTTCACGGAAGAGGCCCTGCGCTACCTGTTCGTCTGGATGTCGTATCTCGGCATCGTCGCCGCCTACAAGAGCAACAGCCACATCCGCGTCACCCTGCTGGTCGATCTCCTGCCGCCGAAGGGCAAGGCGGCCCTGAGCGCGGCGATGAACCTGATCATGCTGTACGGCTTGTGGTTCTGCCTTGACGGCGCCTTCGTCTACATCGAGGCCAACGCCGGGACATACGGCGAGTTGCTGAAAATTCCCTACTACCTGGTCATCCTTTCGCTGGTCTTCGCCTGCCTCGGGATGGGCTTCCTGATGCTGTGCGAGCTGGTCCAGCAGGCCGGTCTGCTGCTGGGGCGGGAGAAGCGCTGATGGAATTCTTCGTCTTCCTCGGCTCCTTGTTCGCGCTGCTGTTCACCGGCATCCCGATCGCCCTGGCCCTGATGCTGTGCGCCATCATCATGATGGGCTACATGGGTCTCGACGACACCATGATCCTCGCCCAGCAGATGGTCGACGGCACGTCGAACTACATCCTGACCGCGATTCCGTTCTTCATCCTGGCCGGCGAGATCATGCATCACGGCGGCATCTCGGCCCGCCTCGTCAAGTTCGCCGAGCTCGTGGTCGGTAGCGCCCGCGGCGGCCTCGGCTACGTCACCATCCTCGCCAGCATCCTGTTCGCCGGGCTGTCCGGGGTGGCGATCGCGGACGTATCCGCCATCGGCAGCATCCTGATTCCGCTGATGGCGGCAGCCGGCTATCGCAAGGACCGCTCGACCGGCCTGGTCTGCGCCAGCTCGCTCATGGCCCCCATCATCCCACCCAGCCTGCCCCTGATTGTGCTCGGCGTCACCGTCGAACTCTCGATCGGCAAGCTCTTCATGGCCGGCATCTTTCCCGGCCTGTTCCTGGGGCTGTGCCTGATGGCGGTGTGGTTCATCATGGTGCGGAAGGACGGCTACACCCAGGCGGCGCGGGTGCCGAAGGAGGAAGTTGTCCCGATCATCGTCAATGCCGTGCCCGCGATGATGATGCCCGTAATCATTATCTTCGGCATCCGGTTCGGCTACTTCACCCCGACCGAGGGCGGCGCGGTGGCCGCGGTCTACGCCTTCGCGGTGGCAATGGTTATCCATCGCGAGATGTCGCTTCGGATGATGCTGGACGTCCTCTACAACGCGGCCCGGGGCGCGGCGACCGTCATGTTCATCGTGACTACGGCCTACACCATAGGCTGGCTGGTCACCATGGCCCAGGTGCCGCAGCAGCTGATCGCCATGTTCAAGGACCTGACGGGCAGTCCGCTGCTCCTGTTGCTCACCCTCAACGTGATGCTCCTGTTCCTCGGCATGGTGCTGGATTTGACTCCGATCATCCTGATCTTCGCCCCGGTCATCTATCCGCTGATCCTGGCGGCGAAGATCGATCCCTACTACTTCGCGATCGTGATGGTCCTGAACCTGTGCATCGGCCTGCTCACGCCGCCGGTGGGGACGGTGCTCTACGTCGGGTGCTCGGTCAGCAAGCTGAAGATCGGCGAGGTGGTGCGCGGGATGTGGCCGTTCCTTCTGGTCGAGGCGGTGGTCCTGATCCTGTTCATCGTGTTCCCGCAGCTGATCACGGTGCCGATGAAGCTGCTGAGCTGAGGGTTCGGGCGTCGGCGACGTCAGGCGGCGATCCGCACCGGCATCCGCCGACGCCCCCAGGACCCGGGCCGCGCCTCGAAGACGCCCGCGCACCGGGCGCCGCAGCGGCGGCAGCGACCCTCGGCGTCGAGATTCCAGCTCGACAGCTGGTACCAGTCGCGGCCGATCAGGAGCTCGCCGCAGGCGTGGCAGTAGGTGCTGTCGTACTCGGGGTCGTGGACGTTGCCCACGTACGCGTAGCGCAGGCCGTTCCGGCGGGCGATCTCGCGGGCACGGCGCAGGGTGGCGGGCGGCGTGTGGGGCTTGTCGGTCATTTTCCAGTCGGGGTGGAAGGCCGAGAAGTGGACCGGCACGTCCGCGCCCAGCTCGCCGGCGACCCAGCTCGTGAGCTCTTCCAGTTCGGCCTCGGAATCGTTCTCGCCGGGGATCAGGAGGGTGGTGATCTCGAACCACACGTTCGTCTCGCGCTTGAGATAGACCAGCGTCTCCTTCACCGGTTCCAGCGCTCCGGTGCAGATCTTGCGGTAGAACGCCTCGGTGAACGCCTTGAGGTCGACGTTGGCGGCGTCCATGTGGCGGTAGAACTCGACCCGCGGCTCGGCGCAGACATAGCCGGCGGTTACCGCCACCGTGTGGACCCCCAGCGCGTGGCAGGCCTGGGCCACGTCGACCGCGTACTCGTGGAAAATGACGGGATCGTTGTAGGTGAACGCGACGCTGCGGCAGCCGGCCCGCATCGCGGCTTCCGCGATCGCCTCGGGCGAGGCCCGGTCGCTCAGGCGGTCGAACTCGCGGGCCTTGCTGATCCCCCAGTTCTGGCAGAAGGCGCAGGTGAGGTTGCACCCGGCGGTGCCGAACGACAGGATCGGCGTTCCCGGCAGGAAGTGGTTCAGCGGCTTCTTTTCGACCGGGTCGACGCAGAAGCCGCTCGAGCGTCCGTAGGTGGTCAGCCTTATCGATTGGCCGTCGCTGGCCCGCACGAAGCACAAGCCCCGTTGCCCGGCGTGCAACTTGCAGTGGCGGGGGCAGACGTCGCAACGGATGCGCCCGTCGCCGAGATCGGTCCAGAAGCGGCCGGGATGGGCGCCCGCCAGCGTCTCCTGCAGGTCCATGTTTCGTCCCTTTACAGCGAAAGCAGCGGATTCTAACTCTAGAGATAGGCGAAAAGGAGGCATGCACCATGGTCGCGGTCCGTCGCCCGGCGGTGGCCGGCGCGTTCTACCCCAGCGATCCGGCCGAGCTGGAAAGCGTGGTGCGACGCTACCTGAGCGAGGTCCCTTCGACACCTCGGGCAGTTCCGCCGAAGGCAATCATCGCCCCCCATGCCGGCTATGTCTACTCGGGCCCGGTGGCGGCGACCGCCTACGCCCGCGTTGCTCCGCTCAAGGGGCGCGTCCGGCGCATCATCCTGCTCGGCCCCTCGCACCGGGTGCCGCTGCGGGGCCTCGCGGCGAGCGAGGCCGGCTCGTACGAGACGCCGCTCGGCCGGGTGCCGATCGATCGGGATGCCGTCGCCGCCGCCCTGAAGCTGCCGCAGGTTAAGGCGTTCGAGGCCGGCCACACGGCGGAACACAGCCTGGAAGTGCACCTGCCGTTCCTCCAGGTCGCGCTGGGGGACTTCTCGCTGGTGCCCCTGGTGGTGGGCGACGCCTCGGCGGCCGAGGTCGCCGAGGTGCTGGACCTCCTGTGGGGCGGCGACGAGACGCTGATCGTCGTCAGCTCGGACCTTTCCCATTACCTCGACTACGAGGCCTGCCGACAGCTCGACGCGGCCACCACCCGTGCCGTCGAGAGCCTGGACGGGAAGGCGCTTGGCCGCGAACAGGCGTGCGGCCGGATCCCGATCGCCGGCCTGCTGCTCAGCGCCCGCCGCCGCGGCCTCGTGGTCGCCACCCTTGACGTGCGCAACTCGGGCGATACCGCGGGGCCGCGCGACCGCGTGGTCGGCTACGGCTCGTGGGCCTTCGTCGAGGCGGGGGGCGAGGCGGCGTTCGAGGCACGCACCCGGGAGCTGCTGGTCCGCCACGGTCCGACGCTTCTGCACGTCGCCGCCGCCTCGATCGAGCACGGGCTCGGGTCGGGGAGGCCGCTGCCGGTCGCGCTCGCCGACCACGCACCGGAGCTGCGCGAGGACGGCGCCTCGTTCGTGACCCTGAAGAAGGGCGACCGGCTGCGCGGCTGCATCGGCTCGTTCGCCGCCCGTCGTCCGCTTGTCGTCGACGCGGCCGAGAACGGGTTTGCCGCCGCCTTCCGCGATCCCCGCTTCAGGCCGCTGACCCGCGGCGAGCTGCCCGACGTGGCGCTGTCGATCTCGGTGCTCAGCCCGGCCCGTCCCCTGCGCTTCGCCGACCAGGCCGACCTGCTGGCCCAGCTGCGGCCGGGCCGCGACGGCCTGATCATCGAGGACGACCACAAGCGGGCGCTGTTCCTGCCGGTGGTGTGGGAGCAGATCCCCGAGCCGGCGCTGTTCCTCGAGCATCTCAAGGCCAAGGCCGGGATGGCGCGCGACCACTGGTCGCCGCGTTTCCAGGCGTGGCGGTTCGTCGCCGAGGAAATCTACGCCGCCGATCTTCCCGATCCGGGCGCGATCTGGACCGGCGCGGGGTGACTACCCCATCTGCGTCATGGCCGGGCCGGCTGCGCCGATCCACGTCAGGATGCGCGGGCGCCGGTTCGGCCGCCCGGTCAGTCGAGTGACTCAGCAACGGAGGCAAGTCTTGACAGTCGGACTTTCGCGCGATCTGGTCGAGCAGATCGTCAGGATCTCGGTCGCGGCGGGCGACGAGATCATGAAGATCTACAACAGCGGCTTCACGGTGGAATCGAAGGACGACCGCTCGCCCGTCACCGCCGCCGACCGTGCGGCCGAGGACCTCATCACCCGGGCCATCCTGCAGACTACCGATGCCTTCCCGATCGTCGGCGAGGAGGCGGTCTCTGAAGGCCGCATTCCCGACGTCGCCGGCACCCCGTTCTGGCTGGTCGACCCGCTGGACGGCACCAAGGAGTTCATCAACCACCGCGACGAGTTCACCGTCAACATCGCCCTGGTCGACGAGCGGCGCCCGGTGCTGGGTGTGGTCCACGTGCCGGCCAAGGGCGAGACCTACGTCGGCAGCCCGTTCGGCGCCTTCGTGCGTCGCGGCAAGGGTGAACCCCGCGCCATCGCCTGCCGCCCGACCCCGGAGAAGGGGCTGATCGCGGTCGCCAGCCGGTCGCACCGGAGCCCCGCGGTCGACGACTATCTGGCCCGTTTCGACATCGCGGAATCGATCAGCGCCGGCAGCTCGATCAAGTTCTGCCTGGTCGCCGAGGGCAAGGCCGACCTTTACCCGCGCTTTGGCCGCACCATGGAATGGGATACCGCTGCCGGCCACGCCGTGCTGCGCCATGCCGGTGGCGAGGTGGTGCTGGTGGACGGAAGCGAGTTCCGCTACGCCAAGCCCGGGTTCGAGAACCCCGACTTCATCGCCCGCTCGCGCCCGGCGTAGGCGGCATCCCCGTTTCTCCTTCTCCGCGAGCCCCGGTCGCGATAGCATCAAAGAATTGGTGCCCGGGGAGGGGAAGTGTTCACCGCGCTGAAGTGCAGGCGGCCGTGGGCGGCAACCGTGATTGCCGTCCTTCTCGGCCCCGGCATAACCATGCTGTACCTCGGCAAGGGACGTGCCTGGCTGGTTTACCTGGCGGCCGGGCTGTTGCCGCTTCCGCCCCTGCTGCTGCTGATCCACGTCGGCCTTCTTCCGGTCGGGCCCGAGCCCGTGTTCGCGGTCCTGGGGTTCGGCATCTGGCTGTTCGGGATCGTCCACGCCTGGCAGGCGGCGCGAGGGCTGGCCGGAAGGCTCCCCGAGGTCTGGTTCGCCCGCTGGCACTGGCTGGCCGCCATGATCGCCGTCCCCTGGGCCGCGGCCACGCTGTTCAAGGCCTTCGCCTGGCAGCCCTTCGACATTGCGAGCGCCTCGATGGTGCCGACGCTGATGCCGGGGGACACCTTCTTCGTCGCGAAGGCGGCGTACGGGTATTCCCGTTACTCGATGCCCTTCGACCTTCCGCTCTTCGCCGGACGGGTCTTCGCCAAGGCACCCGAGCCCGGCGACGTGGTCGTCTTCCGCCTCCCCAAGGAGCCGCACGTCGCCTTCGTCAAGCGCATCGTCGCCGGCCCCGGCGAACAGGTCCGGTTGCGCAACGGCGTCCTGCACATCAACGGCGTTCCGGTCGACCGCAAGGCAGTCGGGGAGTTTTCTTTGCCCGACGGCGAGGGAGGAGTCCGCCAATATCGAAAGTACATTGAGATCCTGCCCAACGGGCGGTGGTACGACATCGCCGAAACCACCGATTCCGGGCCGCTCGACAACACGGAGACCTTCGTTGTCCCCGACGGCCACTGGTTCGTGCTGGGCGACAGCCGCGACTCCTCGATGGACAGCCGCGTGCTCTCGGAGGTCGGGTACGTCCCCGAGGAGAACCTGGTCGGCCGGATAAGCTGGGTCTACTGGAACAGCCGGTCCAGGAGGCTCGTGTTCCTGGACCGGTAGGCGGACGACGCGGCTCGGTCATATCCGTTCTCGCGGTGGCCTGCGGCCGCTCCAGGGCGCCGCCTTTTCCAGTTGTCCGCTCAGACGCAAGAGGGTTGCCTCGTCGCCGAAACGGGCGGCGATCTGCACGCCGATGGGTAGGCCCTCGGCGCTCCAGTGCAGGGGAACCGATGCGGCAGGCTGGCCGGTGACGTTGAACTGCGGCGTGAAGGCCTGCACCGACATCAGGGTCTCGGTGAACCGGTCGAGGTCCTTGTCCATCATGGTGATGGTCCCCAGGGGCCATGGTGGCCGGGTCAGGGTGGGCGTGATCAGCGCATCGTAGGTCTCGAAGAACGGGGCGAAGCCGCGCGCGACGTAATGGAAGGCTCGCGTCGCCTCGAGGTATTCGCGGCCGGTCCTGCGGGCTCCCTCCTCGGCCAGGAGCCGGGTGATCGGCTCCAGGTCGTCCGCTCCCGGAGCCGGCAGCCCGAGCTGCCTCTGCTGAGCTAGGTTGGCCGCAAGATTTACTCCCCACAACGTGCGGAAGTGGGGCATCAGGCCGGCGAGGTCGAATTCCGGGGACGTCTCCTCGACGATGTGGCCGAGGGACTCGCACAGCCTGGCTGCGCGCGCCACACCTTCCTTACATTCGGCGTGGACCGGGTAGCCGCCGGGTGCCCGGGTCGTCACCGCGATGCGCAGGCGGCCCGGATCGGTCTCCGGCTCGGCGGCGAAGGGGCGGGCCGGGGGCGGCGCCCAATACGGATCGCCCGGGGCCGCGCCGCAGGTAACGTCGAGCAGGGCCGCGCTGTCGCGGACCGTGCGGGTGATCGCGTGGTAGGCAGTAAGGCCGCTCCACACTTCTCCCACGTCCGGCCCCACGGGGGTGCGTGCCCGCGTCGGCTTGAGACCGAACAGCCCGCAGTTGGCCGCCGGGACACGGATCGAGCCGCCGCCGTCGTTGGCTCCCGCTGCCGGTACCATGCCGGCCGCCACGGCGACCGCCGAGCCTCCGCTGGAGCCGCCGGCACTGCGGTCGCGGCGCCAGGGGTTGAAGGTCGTCCCGGTGAACACCGGCTCGGTGGCCGCGCACAGGCCCATTTCGCAGGTGTTGGTCTTGCCGAGGATTGTCATGCCCGCGACGCGGCAGCGGGTGACGATTGTACTGTCGCGGGGTGCCACCCAGTCTGCCAGGTAGCGGCTGGCGGCGGTGGTGGGAAAGCCGGCGCAGTGAACGCCAAGGTCCTTGACGAGATAGGGCACGCCCGCCAGGGGCGCCTGCGGCACCGGGGCCGGGGGTTCCCACCGTGGATCGTCATAGAACCGGCAGATCACTGCATTGAGGGCCGGGTTCAGGTGCTCGATGCGGTCGATGGCGGCGGCAGCCAGTTCGCGGGGCGTGATCTGGCGGTTGCGGACCAGTTTGGCCAGCCCCACCGCGTCGAAGCTCTCGTATTCCGGAAAACGCACCATTTGGCGCCTCAGTCGATCAGCCCGAACAGGCGGGGCAGCGTCAGGGAGATGGCGGGGACATACCCCAGCGCCAGGATCAGGAGGAAGTTGGCGACCAGGAACGGCAAAATGGCTCGGCTCAACTGGGACATGCCGATCTTGGCCACGTCGCAGACGGCGAACAGCACGTTGCCGACCGGCGGAGTGCAGAAGCCGATGTTGGCGTTGACAATCATCATGATGCCGAACTGGATCGGATGCATGCCGACCTCGTAGGCCAGCGGCGCGATCGTCGGTGCAAACAGGATGATCATCACCGCCGGATCCAGCCACATGCCCATGATCACGAAGAAGGCGTTGATCATGAAGGTCAGGACGTAGGGATTGTCGGAAAATGACTTGAAGCCGTGCTTGACCAGGGTCGGCACGTTCTCGACCCCGAAGATCCACGAGATCAGGGCGGCTCCGGCGATGATCAGGAACAGCTTCGAGGAATCGTAGGCGGTGTTGCCCAGGATCTCGGGAAGTTGGCGCATCTGTAGCGTGCCGAACACGAGCGTGCCGACGATCACGGCGTAGCCCACCGAGACAGCGGCTGCTTCGGTGGGCGTGAACAGGCCGCCGAGGATGCCGCCGACGATCAGCACCGGCATCACAAGGGCGAGCAGTGCGTCCCGCAGCCGGCCCAGGAATAACTGGGCGGTCACCGGAACCTCACGCTTAGGGTAGCGCCGGCGCTCGGCCAGGATCTTGACCACGGCCATGTCGGTCAGCCCCACCAGCAGTCCGGGGATGATGGCGCCGACGAACATGGTGCCGATCGAGACGTTCATGGTCGCCGCGTAGATGACGATGATGGTGCTGGGTGGGATGATCGGACCAATCAGCGAGGCCGATGCGGTGACCGCGGCGGCGAACGGCCGGTCGTAGCCCTGTCTTTCCATGTTGGGAATGAAGACCCGTCCCAGCGCTGCGACTTCGCCCAGCGCCACCCCGGTGATGCCCGCAAACAGGATGCTGGCTAGAACGTTCACCTGCGCCAGGCCGCCACGGATGCGGCCGATGATCAGGTTGGAGAATTCGATCAGGCGCTCCGAGATTCCGGCCTTGTTCATGATCTCGCCGGCCAGGATGAAGAATGGAATGGCCATCAGCACGAAGGCGTTCATGCCGTTGAAAAGCTGCTCGGCGACCAGGTACAGGTCCTCGCCCTTGATCAGCAGGTAGGCCAGCGACGACAGGGCGAGGACGAAGGCGATCGGGGCGCCGATGAACAGCAAAAGAAAGAACAGGGCGACGCAGGTACCTAGAGCCATGGGATGATCTCTCGCGAGCGGGGAGGTCTCAGGTGCGGCGGAACAGAGCGACGGCATCACGCAGGAGATTGAGCGTCTCGAACACCATCATCAGGCTTCCGCCGACCGGCAGCGCCAGATAGGCCCAGAACATCGAGACATCGATCGATGCGAAACGCGTGACCTCCATGAACCGGGCCGTTTGCCAGCCCTGCGCGATGAGAACGCCGAGGTAGCCCAGGATTGCGGTCCGCGTCAGCAGAGTGAGCGCATGCATCAGCCCAGGCGACATCATCTGCGTGAAGAAGTCGACCCGGATGTGCGCATTGTCGCGCAGGGCCACCGACGCGGAGAGCATGACCATCCAGACCATGAGGTAGCGGGCGACCTCTTCCGACCACTTGAAGGAAAAGCCGAAGAAGTAGCGGGTGCAGACCTGTGCCAGCACCATTGCGGTCATGGCCGCGAGCAACACCCTGGAGATCCACCCGCAGGCGGTGGCTATCGCATCGAGCGCGCGGGTGACGGGGGCAGGCATGGTCTGCGACCTCGGTTCGAGACAGGGGGGCCGGGAGCGTGGGGATGCCCCCGGCCGGTTCAAGCGGTCAACGCCCGCTTTCCGCCTTGGCGACGGCAGCCAGCAGCTCGTCCACCCATGCCGGGTCGACGTTGCTCTTGAGCCATTTCACCGCCGATGCCTGGGTTGCGTCTCGGAACATTTTCTGTTCTTTCGGGGTGGGGGCGTAGATTTCCATCCCCTTCTTCTGCAGATACTCGATGCCCTGCGCCTCGTTGGCGACGCTCAGGCCCCGATTGGTGGCCAGGACCACCGGCACGGCACCCTGGATGGCAGTCCTGAATTCCGGCGCCAAGTCCTGGTACCACTTCTCGTTCACGACCACGGTCATCACGCCGTACACATGGCCGTCGAGGACCATGTACTTCTGCACTTCCTCGAGCTTCGGCAGAAGGAAGGTGGGAACGGCGTTCTCCTGTCCGTCGGCGACTCCGGTCTGCAGCGACGTGTAGACCTCGCTCCAGTTGATTGGCGTGGCCGATCCCCCCAGGTCCTCCACGATCTTCATGTGGAGCGGGATGTTCATGGTACGGATCTTCAGCCCTTTCATGTCGGCAGGGGAGCGGATCGGGCGCTTGCTATTTGTGTAGTGGCGGAAGCCGCCGTTCTCCTGCCAGAACAGGGGCCGCATCCCGGTCTTCTTCGCCATGTCCTCGATCAGCTTCTGGCCGAAAGAGCCGTCCAGCACCTTCCACGCCACCTCGCGGGAAGGGAAAAGGTAGGGGATGGATAGGATCTGGATCAGGGGGTAGGTGGTCGCGAAGTGCCCGTCGGCCGGATCGGTGGCCTGGATGGTGCCGCGGCGGACCTGATTGACCATCGATTCGATGTTGCCGAGCTGGCTGCCGGGATAAAGCTCGACTTTCATGCGGCCGCTGGTTCGGGCCTCGATCTCGTTTTTCAGCACCAGGTGGGAAGTCCAGGCCTGGTTGAATTCCTTGACCGGATTGTTGATGCCGAACTTCATGACCACCGGGTCCGCCGCTAGGCCGTTGCCGCAGGCCAGCAGCAGCGCCGCGCCGGCAAGGCCGACCCGCAAGGCGAGCCGTCGATTCGAGGTGCACATGGGTTTCCTCCGAGTAAAATCTAATATCTGATATATTAGACCCCAGATCCTCGTGGTGTCAAACCACTCCTTGCGCTATTCTCTCATGGAAGTGCCGGCGCGACGTACGCATCGACCTGCCGGCGGCACGAGGCAAACGGAGGAAAGATGTCCGCGGACGGCATGATGGCGGGTGACCGCTCGAGCCCCCCGCCGTCGTTGACCGATTATGCGACCGGAAAGATCCGCGACGCGATCATTGAAGGAACAATCGCGTTGGGCGCCAAGCTGTCGGAGAAGGACCTGTCGGCAGCGTTGGGCATCAGCAAGACCCCGGTGCGCGAAGCGTTGCTGCGGCTGAAGAACGAGGGGCTCATCGACATCCGTCCGCGGATCGGCACCTATGTCTTCTGTCTGGAGCGGCGCGACATCGAGCGCATCGGCGAATACCGACGGATCCTGGAATCCAGCGCCGTCGAACTGGCCATGAACCGCAACGGCGAACGGCTTGGGGCTTCCTTGCGGCGCTCGGTGGAACGCATGGGCGCCGACCTGGAGGGCGGCAGGGTGGCTGACTACGTGCGCGAGGATGCCGTCTTCCATCAGATAATCTTCGAGAACTGCGGCAACGAGTATGTGGCCGAGGGCTACCGGTCCATTGCCTCTAAGGTGCAGGCAGTTCGCAACCGCCTGTCGCACGATCGCCAGACGCTGGACCGTTCGTTCGCCGATCACTTGCGCATCGTGGACACGGTGGAGAGCGGCGACCTGCCTGCCGCAAAGACCCAGATCCTTGAGCATGCGGCCATCCACGCCGGTATGAGCGAGTGGATGTACGAGACCTATCTGAAGTCGACGCTGCCGGGATGACGCCTTCGTACAGGCCCGTCCGGACACACGTCGCCTGACACTCCCGCGTATGCCGAATGGATGTCGGGACCGACCGTCCTAAACCCTTTGGGGCACCCCATACGCGCACCGGAAAACCTTGACGAAACCGGCGATTCGGGGCAGACTCTCAGGTGAAGTAGTGGCGCTTCGGCGTCACGAAATAGCCGTCACAACCCGTGTGACGACTGCAGTGCCGGATCATTACCGCGGATGGTCCGCGCCGTGAGCAGAGCAAGAGAGTTATGAGAGCCGGAGGGCTGGGACCCACGGCTCTCATTTTATGGAACATTCGGGTGAGCCAGACCCTTCCCCTTCGCCTTGGCAGTTCTCGCTCCGATCTCGACTGCGCCGCAGCCCTTCTGCGCGAGGGCAGGCTGGTCGCGTTCCCGACCGAGACCGTCTACGGTCTGGGCGCGCTGGCGGCCGACGGCCGCGCCGTGGCCGCGATCTTCGCCGCCAAGGGCCGGCCGCGCTTCAATCCCCTGATCGCCCACTACGCCGATCCGTCGGACGTCGCCCGCGACGTCACGGTGACGCCGCTGGCGGCGAAGCTGGCGGCCCGGTTCTGGCCGGGCCCGCTGACCCTGGTGCTGCGACGGCGCGAGGGAACGCGGGTTTCGCCTCTGCTGAGCGCCGGACTGGATACGCTGGCGGTTCGGGTTCCGTCGCATCCGGTGGCCCACGCTCTGCTCGCCGTCTGCGGGGCCCCGGTGGCGGCGCCAAGCGCCAACCGCTCCAACGCCATCAGCCCGACCACCGCCGAGCACGTCCTCCGCTCGCTGGGATCGGCGGTGGCGGCCATCGTCGATGGCGGCGCCTGCCCGGTCGGGGTCGAATCCACCGTGGTCGACGCCACCGGCACGGCTCCAATCCTGCTGCGGCCGGGCGGGGTTCCGCTGGAAGAGATCGAGGAGGTCGCGGGGCCGGCGGGACGGCCGGCGGCGGATGCCGCCCCGACCTCGCCGGGCATGCTGAAGCGGCACTACGCTCCCTCCATCCCGCTGCGGCTCGACGCACGCGAGGCGGGACCTGGCGAGGTCCTGCTGGGCTTCGGTCCCGAGGCGCCGGAAGACGCCGCCAACCTCAGCCGCAGCGGCGATCTCGCCGAGGCAGCCGCCAATCTGTTCGGCATGCTGTGGGAGCTGGACCGCGCGCCGCATCGCGGCATTGCGGTGATGCCGGTGCCCGAGCGCGGCCTCGGGCAGGCCATCAACGACCGCCTGCGGCGCGGCGCCGCGGCCCGAGAAGAGCCATGAATCGCCTCGAGGCGTTGCAGAGGTTGAAGGCGGCGCTCGGCCCGGCCGGCTTCCTCGACGCCCCCGCCGACGTCGCTCCCTATCTTCGCGAGACCCGCGACTACTATGTGGGCGCCTGCGATGCGGTGGTGCGGCCCGCGTCGGTGGCCGAGGTCGCGGAAACGGTACGCCTGTGCGCCGCGGCGAAACTCCCCCTGGTGCCGCAGGGCGGTAACACGGGACGCCAGGGCGGCGCGGTGCCGGACGGCGGCATTCTGCTCAGTACGACCCGCCTCAACCGGATACGCGAGGTCGATGCGGCCAATCTGACCCTCACCGCGGAAGCCGGTTGCGTGCTGGCGACGATCCAGGCGGCGGCGGCCGAGGCCGGCTGCCTGTTTCCTTTGAGCCTGGCGGCCGAGGGGAGCTGTCAGATCGGCGGTAACATCGCCAGCAACGCCGGCGGCCTCCAGGTGGTACGCTATGGCAACACCCGCGATCTCGTCCTGGGGCTCGAGGTCGTGCTTCCCGACGGCCGGATCTGGGACGGGCTGCGGGCGCTGCGCAAGGACAACACCGGCTACGACCTCAAGCACCTGTTCATCGGCTCGGAGGGGACGTTGGGGGTCATCACCGCCGCCGTCCTCAAGCTGTATCCGGCGCCGGAGACCATCGTCACGGCACTCGTGGCCGCGCCCTCTCTCGAGGCGCTGTTCGAGGTCTTCGCGGCCGTGCGCGACGTGTGCGGTGAGGCCTTGACGGCTTTCGAGATGATGCCGCGGATCGCGCTCGAGTTCGTGCTCGCCCATGCCCAGGGGGCTGTCGATCCGTTCTCGGCGCCCCATGCCTTCTACGGTCTGGTCGAGTTGTCGAGCCCGATCCCCGAAGCAGACCTGCGTAGCCCGCTTGAGAAGGTGCTTGCCCGCAGGCACGGGGACGGCATCCTCGCCGATGCGGTGATCGCCGACAGCGTGGCGCAGCGTAACCGCCTGTGGGCCTTGCGCGAAGCGGTCCCCGACGCCCAGAAGCCCGAGGGGGTCAGCATCAAGCACGACGTCTCGGTGCCGGTCTCCCGCATTGTCGGCTTCGTGCGACAGGCTTCGGATGCGGTGGAGCGGGAGATTCCCGGAGTTCGCGTGGTGGCGTTCGGCCACATGGGCGACGGCAATGTCCACTTCAACCTGACCCAACCGGCAGGCTGGCCCGCCGAGGACTTCATGGCGCAATGGGCCCGGATGAACCGGATCGTCCACGACATCGTCGAGGAGTTCGGCGGCAGCATCAGCGCCGAGCACGGGATCGGCAGGCGCAAGAAGGACGAGCTCCTGCTGTACAAGACGCCGGTCGAAATCGAGCTCATGCGGGCAGTGAAGAAGGCCATCGATCCTGCCAACCTGATGAATCCCGGCAAGGTCATCGACGTGTAGGCGGGGTCGCGCGCACCACGGGCGAGCAAATCCCTTTCGCTTGATCTTTCCAAGGATTTCCCGCACCTTCGCGGCCGAAGCTCCGGGGCAACATGCGACTGCTTTCGCGATACATACTGGTTCAGCTCGCGGTGGGGATGATTCTCGTCACCGCGGGGCTGACCTGCGTCATCTGGCTGACACAGTCGCTGCGCTTCATCGACTGGATCGTCAATCGCGGCCTGACCGCCGGCATGTTCCTGTACATGACCGTGCTGCTGCTGCCGAGCTACCTGACGGTGATCCTGCCGATCGCGCTGTTCGCCATCATCGTCTTCACCTACAGCAAGATGATCACCGATCGCGAGTTGGTGGCGATGCGGGCCGCCGGCGTCGGCCAGGTGCGGCTGGCAAGCCCGGCTCTCGTCCTCGCGTTCCTGGTCATGGGCTTCTCGTATGCCCTCAACCTGCAGTTCCTGCCGGAATCGTACCGCACGTTCCGTGAGTTTCAGGCAGAGTTCCGCGACCGGTTCTCCCACGTTCTGCTGCAGGAGGGCGCCTTCAACGTCATCGAGCGCAATTTCACCGTCTACGTCCGCGAGCGGACCAAGGACGGCCAGCTTCTTGGCATGATCGTCCACGACTCCCGCGACCCCAAGCGGCCGGCGACCCTGATCGCAGAGCGGGGCGCCATGGTGAGGACCGAGGACGGCGGTACGCGGGTGGTGGTCTTCAACGGCAATCGTCAGGAGGTCGACCGCCAGAGCAAGGACTTCAAGATCGTCTATTTCGACCGCTACACCCTTGAGCTGCCGCACGCCGGCGAAGCCGGCGGACCGCGCTATCGTGAGGCCGAGGAGCGCCACCTGAGCGAGCTTTTCCATCCCGAAAGCGATCCGCTTCTCAACCCCAAGGACATCGGGCGCTTTCGGACGGAGGGACACCGCCGCCTGCTGACGCCGCTTCAGGCGGTGGGTTTCGCGCTGATCGCCCTGGCTACCATCCTTTCGGGCACCTTCACCCGGCGCTCCCAGCCGCATCGGGTGACGCTCGCGGTGCTGTTTCTGATCGCCGCTCAGGCCGCCGATCTCGGGTTGCGAAACCTGAGTGCGCGGCAGCCGGCGCTGACCGCCGTGATGTACCTCAACACGCTGCTTCCGATCGCCCTGGGGGCGTACTACCTGCTGCGTGGGCCTCGCATGCGGCCCTCGGCGGCTGCGGCGCCTCCAGCCTCAGGATGAGCCCATGCGCACATCGAGCACCATGTCCTTCTACATCGGAAGGCAGTTCCTGGGCAGCGTTCTGGTGATGCTGACGGTCTTTCTCGTCCTCATCTACCTGATTGATTCCATCGAGCTCCTGCGCCGCGCAGCGTCAAGACCGGACGTAACGTTCGGGACCGTGGCGAAGATGGCCTTCCTCAAACTGCCCCACATGAGCCAGGAGGTGCTTCCGTTCGGGGTCCTGTTCGGCGGCATGGCGGCGTTCTGGCGCCTGACCAGGAACCACGAGTTGGTGGTGACGCGGGCGGCGGGGATGTCCGCGTGGCAGTTCCTGTTGCCGGCGATCCTGCTCGCGGCGCTCCTCGGCGGCGTCAAGATCGCGGCTCTCAATCCGCTGGCTTCGGCGATGCTGGCGCGGTACCAGCGATTGGAGGCGGTTCACTTCAAGGGCCAGGACAGCGCGCTCTCGATCGCCGCCGGAGGGCTTTGGCTGCGTCAGGCGGGGCCGGAGGGCCAGTCGGTGATCCATGCCGACCGCGTGATCCAGCACCGCGCGGAAGTTGAGCTCTACGATGTGAACGTCTTCGTCTTCCGCGGTCAGGACGAGTTCGATTACCGACTCGATGCCGATTTCGCCCGCCTCGAAAACGGCTTCTGGCGACTTCAGCGGGTCCTGCGCTCCGCCCCCGAGCAGGTCTCCCGCGAGATCCCCGAGTTGCTGCTCAGCACCGACCTCACGCTGAACAAAATCCAGGAAAGCTTCTCGCCGCCGGAGACCCTGTCGTTCTGGGCCTTGCGCGGCTTCATCCAGACCCTCGAAAAGGCGGGATTCTCGGCGGTCCGCCACCGCCTGCACTGGCACAGCCTGTTGGCGACGCCGCTTCTGATGGCTGCCATGGTGCTGATCGGCGCCACCTTCACGCTGCGCCACAACCGGCGGGGCAGTTCGATGGTCGTCATCGCCGGCGGGGTCGCCGCGGGGTTTTTGTTGTATTTCTTCTCCGACGTGGTGTACGCGCTTGGTCTTTCGGATAGTATCCCTGTGGTTCTGGCTGCATGGACACCTTCGGGAGTCTCGACGCTTCTTGGATCGGCGATGTTGTTCCATCTCGAGGACGGCTGATGCGTAGCGCGCGGTTCGCGTTTCTTCCGGTCGTCGCCTTGATTGCCGCCTGGTCGTGTCCGGCCCGGGCGCAACCGACTTCCCCCGAGGGAGCGGAGCCGGTCATCAACTTCAGCGCCGACCAGGTGCAGTACGACGACCAGCTCGGCATCGTCACCGCGTCCGGAAACGTCGAGGTGCAGTACGGCGACCGCTGGATGTTCGCGGACAGCATTTCCTACAACCGCGGCCAGGACGTCGTCTCGGCGACCGGCAACGTCATTCTGTTGGAGCCGACCGGGGAAGTGACGTTCGCCGAATATGCCGAGGTCACCGGCGATCTCAAGAACGGTATCGCCCAGGACCTGCGGCTGATCCTCACCGACCGGTCGCGCATCGCCGCCAACGGGGCGCGCCTGACCGGGGGCACCGTGTCCGAGTTTGCCAAGGCGGTCTACTCGCCTTGCGAGACCTGCCGCGCCGATCCGGAGCGGCCGCCGTTGTGGCAGGTCAAGGCGGTCCGCGTCGTTCACGACAAGGAACGAAAGGAAATCGAGTACAAGGACGCATGGTTGGAGCTGGCCGGCATCCCCGTCGCCTACACGCCCTACCTTGCCCATCCCGACCCGACGGTCAAGCGGAGGACGGGGGTGCTGGCGCCCTCGTTCGGCGCGTCTTCGTCGCTCGGCTACTTCCTTAGCGTGCCCTACTACATCGCCGTGGATCCGCAGACGGACGTCACGCTGACGCCGATGATCACGACCTCCGAAGGGCCGGTGCTTTCGGGCGAGCACCGCCAGCGCTTCATGCATGGACGCGTCCGGACGATGGCGAGCATCACCCGGGATTCGGAAGACGAGGTCCAGGGCCACATCGATTCGGAAGGGCGCTTCGATTTCACGCGGACGTGGCGGGGCGGGTTCGACGTCGAGCGGACGAGCGACGACACCTACCTTCGCCGCTATCGCTTCGGCAACTCGAGCACGACCCTGACCAGCAGGGCGTTTGCCGAAGGGTTCAGGCGGCGCAGCTATGCCCGCATCGAGGGCCTTGCCTTCCAGAACCTGCGGGGCGACGTGGCTGACTCGGAGGAGACGCCCTTCGTGCTGCCGTGGGCCAGCTACAGCCATGTCGGCGAGCCCGGCAGGATGGGGGGCTACACCACCCTCGACGCGAACGCGTTCTCGCTCACACGCTATGGCGACGCCCGCGAGACGCGCCGCGCCTCGGCGATCGCCGGCTGGCATCTGCCCTTCACGGGGGCGATCGGCGATCTCTATACGCTGTCGGCCACTTTCCAGACTGATCTCTACAACACCGACCGCCACGCGCTGCCGGACGGCGCGACGTATGACGGCACGACAGCGAGG
Organism: Rhodospirillales bacterium; assembly: GCA_018432935.1. Lineage (GTDB taxonomy): Bacteria > Pseudomonadota > Alphaproteobacteria > Rhodospirillales > Shumkoniaceae > JAHDSF01. The sequence goes on from JAHDSF010000006.1 coordinate 312,227, forward strand.
GCTTTCCCCCAGATCGCCCTCAAATGGAGCTATCCATGGATGAGGAGCGGCGAGCGCGTCGACCAGGTGGTCGAGCCGATCGTCCAGCTGATCGCCGCACCTCACGGGAGCAACCCGGACAAGATCCCCAACGAGGATAGCCTCGATCTCGAATTCGACGACACCAGTCTGTTCAGCTTCAACCGCTTCAGCGGCACCGATCGTATCGAGTCCGGACCGCGCGCCAACTACGGTATCCGCTGGTCCGCCCACGGCCATAACGGAGGAAGCGTGTCGGCCCTGGTCGGGCAGAGCTATCGGCTGCGCACCGATGACAGCCTGCCTGAAGGGTCGGGGCTCGAGGACAATCTCTCCGACTATGTGGCGATGCTTCAGGTGCACCCTCTGCGCAACTTCGTGCTCGACTACCGTACACGGATCGACAAGGACGACTTCGCAGCCCGCCGCAACGAGGTTTCTGCTAGCGGCGGCACCAACGTGCTCTCCGCCAGCCTCGGATACGCGTTCTTTGACGCTCTCGAGGCCAGCGAGTTCCCGGAGCGGGAACAGATCTCGTTGGGCCTTTCCGCGCGCCTGACCCGGTACTGGAGGACGACCCTCGCCGCGACCCATGAACTGACGCAGGCGAATTCGGGCTGGCGAACGATCGGCGGCCGCGTCACTTATGAGGACGAATGCTTCGCTTTTGGGACCGAGGTCCGACGCGACTTCTACGAAGATCGCGAGATCAAGCCGGACACCGTCGTCCTGTTCACGGTCTCGTTCAAGACGCTGGGCGATTTCCAGTTCTAGTGTCGCGACCTCGGGCGGAGCCCAAGCAGCTCAGGATGGAAACATGATCAAGGTGTTGGTGGTCGCGTTCGCGGTCGTTCTCGGCGGGATGTCCGCCGCAGGTGCGCAGGGCGTGTTGAGGATCGCGGCAGTCGTCAACGACGAGATCATCTCGGTCCAGGATCTTTCGGAACGCATCCAGCTGGTCATGTCGACCTCGAACCTTCCGGATACCCCCGAGGTGGTGAAGCGAGTCGCGCCGCAGATCCTGCGGGTCCTCATCGACGAGAGACTCAAGCGTCAGGAGGCCGAGCGGGCGGGCATCACTGTCGAGCAGGCCGACATCGACGAGGCGCTGGCCGAGATCGAGCGCAACAACAAGGTCCCGCCGGGTCAGTTGGACGCCTTCCTGGCGAGCCGCAACCTGCCGAAAGGCGGCCTGGTGGAGAAGATCCGCAACGATCTGGCCTGGAGCCGCTACGTCGCCCGCAGGCTGCGCCCGCAGGTCCGGGTCGGCGAGGACGAGATCAGCGACATGGTCGCGCGCATCCAGGCGACCAAGGGGATGATCGAGTTGCGCGTTTCGGAGATCTTCCTGCCGATCGAGGACTCCAAGCGGGCGTCGGAAGTCAGGGCGCTTGCCGACCGCCTGGTGGAGCAGGCGCGGCGCGGGGACTTTGCCTCGATCGCTCAGAATTTCTCGCAGTCCCCATCGGCAGCCGCCGGTGGTGATCTGGGCTGGGTAACCAAAGGCCAGATCGAGGACCCGGTTTTCGAGGCGCTCAAGAACCTGCAGCCGGGGGCGCTCGCCGGCCCGGTCGAGAACGCGAACGGGATCTCGATCTACCAGTTGCGGGGGCGGCGGGCGGCCGGCGGTCTCGATGCAGCCACCAAGGTCAGTTTGGACCTGACCCAGATGGTGGTGCCGGTTTCCGGCCGTCCCGAGGATGCGATCAATGCCGTGCAGACTATGGCGGCGAAGGCCAGCGATTGCCGATCGTTCCGGGAAGCGGCGAAGGAGTCCGGATCGCGGCTGTCCGGCGACATCGGCACGGTCTCGTTGACAGACCTGCCGCAGCAGATCCGCGACGTGGTTCAGGGCTTGCGGGTCAACGAGAAGAGCAAGCCGACGATGACACAGGACGGCGCCACCATCTACATGGTGTGCGGCCGGGAAGGCGGCGAAGCGGAGGTCGATCCGCGACAGCGGGTCCGCACGCTGCTGGTCAGGGAACGGGTCGATCTTCTGGTACGCCGGGAACTGCGCGACCTGCGCAGGGATGCGTTCATCGAGATCAGGATCTGATGGCGATGACCGCTGTCGTTCCACCGCTCGCCATCACCATGGGGGAGCCGGCCGGCATCGGTGGCGAGGTTCTTCTCAAGGCGTGGTCGCAGTTGGCGGCCGGGCGGATCAGGTTTGTGGCGCTCGACGACCCTGCGCGCCTGGCCGCCGAGGCCGCCCGTATTGGTCTCGGGGTGCCGGTCGCGACGGTGTCCGACCCGGAGCAAGCCGTGGATGTTTTTCCGCGGGCGCTTCCGGTGCTGCCGGTTCCCCTGGCGGTGCCCGCCCGGCCCGGGCAGCTCGACGTGCGCAACGCAACCGCCGTCCGCCACTCGATCGAGGAAGCGGTGCGCCTGACGCTTGCCGGACGCGCGGGAGCGGTCGTCACCACCCCGATCCACAAGAAGTGTCTGTACGAGGCCGGCTTCACGTGGCCCGGCCATACCGAGTTCCTGGCCGCTCTCGCGGGGGGTGACCACCGCCCCGTCATGATGCTCGCCTGCACGGAGCTTCGGGTGGTGCCGGTCACCATCCACGTGGCGCTCGAGGATGCGGTCAGAAACCTTTCGACCGCCGAGATCGTCGCCACCGCCGAGATTACCGCGCGCGCACTCGAACGGGACTTCGGCATCGCTTCGCCCCGTCTGGCGGTGGCCGGGCTCAACCCCCATGCGGGGGAGGGGGGAAGCATGGGCCGCCAGGAGATCACGGTCGTCGCGCCGGCGATCCGGATCCTGCAGGAGAAAGGCATCCGCGCCTTCGGTCCCCTGCCGCCCGACACCATGTTCCACGCGGCTGCGCGGGCGGGTTACGACGTCGCGATCTGCATGTACCACGACCAGGCCTTGATCCCGATCAAGACCATCGATTTCGACGGCGGCGTCAATGTGACGCTCGGGCTGCCGTTCGTGCGCACCTCGCCCGACCACGGCACCGCTCTGGGCATCGCCGGGCGCGGCGAGGCGAACCCGAGAAGCCTGATGGCGGCGATCGCGATGGCCGGGGAGATCGCCGCCCGCCGCGCCGCGGACTGACGGCCGCGATGACCGACCTGCCGCCGCTGCGCGAGGTCATCGCGCGTCATGAGATTGGTGCCCGGAAGTCGCTGGGCCAGCATTTCCTGCTCGATTTGAACGTATGCCGCAAAATCGCGCGTGCAGCCGGCGACCTGACGGCCGGGTGCGTGATCGAAATCGGTCCCGGTCCCGGCGGCTTGACCCGCGCGCTCCTGGAGGCGGGGGCTGCCCATCTTGTCGCGGTCGAGCGGGACCGGCGGTGCATCGCCGCGCTGGCGGACGTGGCGGCGGCGTTTCCCGGGCGGCTGACGCTGATCGACGGCGATGCGATGGCGGTGCGCGCCGGGGAGATCGGCACCGCCCCGAGGCGAATCGTGGCCAACCTGCCGTACAACATCTCCGTCCCCCTGGTCATGGGATGGCTGGCGGATGTCGCTCCGTTTGCGGGATTCACCCTGATGTTCCAGAAGGAGGTGGCCGATCGCCTCGCCGCCCGGCCGAGGACCAAGGACTACGGCCGCGTCAGCGTCCTGACGCAGTGGCGGTGCGAGGTGCGGCCCCTGTTCAATCTCGGCAAGGAGAACTTCACGCCGCCCCCGAAGGTCGCTTCGACGGTGGTCGCGCTGACGCCCCGCGGCGGCGAGGCAGCGGGGCCGTCCTGGGCGGCGATGGATGCCGTGACTCGGGCCGCATTTGCGCAGCGTCGCAAGATGCTGCGGGGGGCGTTGAAGTCGCTGCGGCTGGATCCCGAGGCTGTGGGCATCGATCCCGCGGCCCGCGCCGAGGAGCTTGCGGTTGCCGACTTCGTCGCCCTCGCGGATGCGTACGAGCGGAGAGGATGAGGGCATCTGCGCTTTACTCCGCGGGTGGTTGCGTTATGGTGTCGCGCGTGTCGACTTGGCCATGCAGCGCTCAATGACCTCCAGGATCCTGATTCCCGGCCTCAAAGTCGCGGTGTCCGTTCTTCTCATCTGGCTGGCGTTCCGCAACCTCGACCTGCACGAGGTGGGGGCGAGGCTGTTCGACATTCCGCTCTGGGTACTGGCGCTCTCGGTCGCCATGTTCGTGGTCCAGATTGCCATCTGCGCCCTGCGTTGGCGGGCGGTGGTGATGGCGATCGGGTCCCGGATGACCTTCGTACAGGCGCTCACGTTCTTCTGGATCGGGGCCTTCTTCAACCAGGCGCTCCCATCCTCCGTGGGGGGCGATGCCGTCCGCATCTACAAGGTCTACAAGGTCGGGGGCCGCCTCGACCTGGCGGCCAGCGGCGTCATCCTGGAACGCGGCGCTACGGTCTATGCGCTGGTCCTGGTCGTCACCGTCATGCTTCCGTTCCTGGTCGAGCAGGTGCCGCCGGGCGATGCCGGGTGGATCACGTCCGCCGTGCTGGCGCTGTTTGCCGTGTCGACGGCGGGACTGGGCATGGCGATGGCGCTGGACCGGATCCCGCAGGTTCTGCATCGCTGGCGGCTCGTCCGCGGCCTGGCGGTGATCGCCGCCGACGCCCGGCGCGTGTTCCTGCGGCCCAGCAACGCCGCCCGGGTCCTTGCCTGGGCCATCGTCGGCCATGCCAACATCTGCGTCGTCATCTATGCGCTCCTGCTCGGCCTTGGCGAGGATGTATCGTACACGACGGTTCTCGGCCTGTTTCCCCTGGTCGTGCTGGCGACCACCATCCCCATCTCGATCGCCGGCTGGGGCGTGCGCGAGATGTCGATGATCGCCATTTTCGCGCTGGTCGGAATCAGCAACGAGGGGGCGACCGTGGCCTCGTTGATGTTCGGCTTCATTTCCGCGGTGACGAGCCTGCCGGGCGGAGTGGCGTGGCTGGCCGACGGGATGCGGCACGAGGTGGTGCCGCCCGCCGGTGTCGTGACGGGCAAGGGAACGTCCTGAGAGCTTCTTGATTCTCCGCCGGTCCTGCTCAATGTTGAGACCGGTCGCCGCCCGCCGCGACTGCCCGGACCAGAAGCTGCTGAAGGAGGATCGCCCATGCAGATCACGTTCACCAAGCCCGAGCTTCCGAAGCGGGGTACGCTGGTGGTCGGCCTGCCGCAGGACGGCAACCTGGGCGCCGGCGCCGAAGAGCTCGACCGGGTTCTCGGAGGCGGCTTGCGGCGTGCGATCGAGGGCGAGCGCTTCAAGGGCAGGCCCGACCAGGTCCTCACCCTGCTCGCTCCTGCGGGGAGCGAGCTTGACCGGGTCCTGGCGGTAGGTCTCGGCAAGCCAGACGAACTCTCCCCGCTGAAGATGCAGGCCGTCGGCGGCCGCATCGCCTCTGCCCTCGGACGCCGCGTCGAGGGCAGCGCGACGGTCTGGGTCGAGAGTGGCCAGGGCAGCGGGATGGAGGCGGCGGAGATGGCCGCCCACCTCGCCTACGGGGCGATCCTGCGCGCTTACCGGTTCGACCGCTACAAGACCCGGAAGCCCGGAGAGGACGAGGAGAACGGCGAGACAGCCGATGTCACGCTGACCGGGCTCGAGATCCTTTGCGAGGGGCACCAGAGCGCGGCCGAGCGCTACGAGGTTCTCGCCAAGGTCGCCGAAGGCGTGCATCTGACCCGGGACCTCGTCTCCGAGCCCGCCAACGTCCTCTATCCGGAGACGCTGGCAGCACGCGCCAAGGAGTTGAGCGAGGTCGGGGTCGACGTCGAGGTGTTCGGCGAGGCCCAGATGCGCGAGATGGGAATGAACGCGCTGCTCGGCGTCGGCCAGGGCAGTGCACGGGAATCCCAGCTCGTCGTCATGCAATGGAACGGCGTTCCGGAAGAAGCTGCCAAGGGCAAGACCCCGGTCGCCTTCATCGGCAAGGGAGTCACCTTCGACACCGGGGGCATCTCGATCAAGCCGTCCGCCAGCATGGAAGACATGAAGTGGGACATGGGCGGCGCCGGCGTGGTGATCGGCCTGATGAAAGCGCTGGCGGGCCGCAAGGCCAAGGTCAACGCGGTCGGCATCGTCGGCCTGGTCGAGAACATGCCGTCGGGGACCGCGCAGCGTCCCGGCGATATCGTCAAGTCGATGTCCGGGCAGACGATCGAGATCCTCAACACCGACGCCGAAGGCAGGCTCGTCCTCGCCGACGTCTTGTGGTACTGCAAGGAGCGCTTCAAGCCCAAGCTGATGGTCGATCTCGCCACCTTGACCGGCGCCATCATCATCTGCCTCGGCCACGAGAAGGCGGGCCTGTTCTCGAACAACGACGAGCTGGCGAAGCGGCTGTTCGACGCCGGCGAGGCGGTGGGCGAGGGGCTGTGGCGGATGCCGCTGGCGCCGGAGTATGACAAGCTCATCAAGTCGGACGTCGCCGACATGCAGAACATCGGGCAGAACCGCGGCGCCGGCAGCATCACCGCCGCCCAGTTCCTGCAGCGCTTCGTCGGTGACGTGCCGTGGGCGCATCTCGACATCGCCGGGGTGACCTGGGCCAAGAAGGACAAGCCGACCGTCCCCAAGGGGGGCACCGCGTTCGGCGTGCGGCTGCTCGACCGCCTGATGGCCGATTACTACGAGGCGGAGTGACGGGCCCTTGACCGACGTCGCCTTCTACCACCTGCAACGTCTGCCGCTTGAGCATGTGCTGCCGAAGCTGCTCGAGAAGACGCTCCAGGCGGGCAAGCGGGCGGTGGTGGTGGCCGGCTCGGAGGAACGCGTCGAGGCCCTGAACGCGCTTTTGTGGACCTACGAGCCGGACAGCTGGCTGCCGCACGGCTCGTCGCGCGACGGCAATGCCGAGCGCCAGCCGATCTGGCTTACCACCAAGGACGAGGTTCCGAACGGCGCCACCTTCCTGTTCCTCACCGACGGCGCCACCTCGGACAGCCTGGCCGCGTTCGACCGCTGCTTCGATTTATTCGACGGCAACGACGAGAGCGCGGTCGCCGCTGCTCGCGGGCGCTGGAGCGCCTGCAAGCAGGCCGGGCACAACCTCACCTACTGGCAGCAGACCGCGGCCGGGAAGTGGGAGCGGAAGGCCTGAGCCGCCTCACCCTGTCTTCGTCGCCTTGGGCTTCCTGATCACGAAGAAGTAGATGAAGACCAGGGTGAGGCCGAGGAAGAAGAGGCTGTCCGGGCTGCGCAGGAAGATCGTCGGGTCGTTGCCCTCCAGCGACATCGCGCGGCGGAAGAACTGCTCGAGGTCGGGTCCCAGGATGAAGCCTAGCAGCATCGAGACGGTCGGATAGTCCTGCTTGCGCAGGAAATAAGCGAGCACCCCGAAGGCCAGGGTCAACGCCATCTGGAACATCGAGAAGGTCGCCACATACCCGCCGACCGTGGCAACCACGGCGATCGACGAGTACAGGATCGCCCGGTCGATGCCGACGATGCGGATGAAATACGGGCCCAGCGTGAACAGCGTCAGCGGGACCAGCACCAGAGCGCTGACGAACAACGCCGCGTACATCGGCGCCACCAGGTCGAACTGGCGGTCGAACAACTGCGGCCCCGGCTGCAGGCCATTGATGATCAGCACGCCGAGGATGACCGCGGTCGTGGGGTCGCCCGGAATGCCGAAGGTCAGCATCGGGACGTAGGCGCCGCCGCACATCGAGTTGTTGGCGGATTCCGCGGCGGCGATGCCTTCCACCGATCCTTTGCCGAAGAGTTCGGGCTGCTTCGAGGCGCGCATCGCCTCGGCGTACGACACGAACGCGGCCATCGAGCCGCCGGCCCCGGGCAGCACGCCGATGAAGAAGCCGATCACGGCGCTCTTGAGATAGGTCCAGGGGCCGATCCGGCGGACCTCGGCAAGGTTCGGAAGGAAGTCCCTGCGGCGGATCCGGAACAGGTGGGGAGCGGGGGCGGCACGGTGGGCCTCTTCCGACTGCACCAGCAGCTCGCTGATGGCGAAGGTGCCGATGATCAGCGGCATCATGTTGATGCCCTGCACCAGCAGCTCCGACCCGTAGGTGAAGCGGGCCGCCGGCTCCATGACGTCGATGCCGACGGTGGCGAGCATGATGCCCAGGCAGGTGGCGATCGCCCCCTTGGCGTACGATTTCCGCTGCGCGATGACGATCACGATCAGCGCGAACAGGATCAGGGAGAACTTGCCGGGGGTGCGGATCAGCAGCGCGAGCTTGACGGCCAGCGGGGTGACCAGCATCAGCATCAGCGCGCCCACCGATCCGCCGATCATCGAGCCCAGTGCCGCGTGGCCGAGGGCATTGGCGCCGCGGCCCTGTTTCATCAGCGGATAGCCTTCGATCGCCGTCATCATCGACGACGGGGCACCGGGAATGTTGATGGTGGTGGCGGTGATGCTGCCCGAGTACATGCCGGCCATGAAGATGGCGGCGCACATCACCAGGGAGGTGACGACCTCGAGCGTATAGGTGACCGGCAGGAGCAGCGAGATCGCCAGCACCGCGGTCAACCCCGGCATGGCGCCGAAAAAGGCCCCGACCAGAAAGCCGGCGACCATCGCCGCCAGCGGTTCCGGCTGCGCCAGGGCCGCGAACCCGTCGAGCAGTCCGAGCAGCGTGTCCATCACAGGAACTCGCCCAGGGTGGGCAGCCGCAGCCGGAACAGCTCGGCGTAGAAAAGATAGAACGCGATGGCGATCGCCACGGCGATGACCATCCGCAGCACCGGATTGCGGAACCGGCACTCGAGCACGAACAGCAGCCCGAGAGCGTAGGCCGTGGTGGAGACGAAATAGCCCACTGTGTCGAAGGCGGCCACGTAGGCGCCGGTCAGCAGGACCACTAGTACCGGCTTCATCGACCGTGGCCCGACACGCTCCGGCTTCGCCTCGCGGACCCCGCCGACAAGGGCGAATCCGCACGCCACCAGCATCACCGTCGAGACCACGACGGGAAAGAACGAGGCGCTGATCGTGTCGTTCTCGATCGGCGGTGCCGACCACAGGGCGGTCGCCAGATAGCCAAGGGTGACCGCGATCACCACGGTGGGAACGAGGACCGGTGGACGGAGGCTGGATCTGAGGCGCACGGCCACAAGGCTCCCGGAGGCGGGGGCCTTCCGCCCGCGGGCGGGACGGAAGGCCCCGCCGCGACTATTTCTTCTTCAGGACTCCCTGGTCGACCAGATCCTGCATGATCTTGAAGAACTGCTGCTGGGTGTCCTTGGCCCAGGCGGTGACCTTGTCGGAGCCGAGCCAGGCCGGCGACACTCCGGTCTTGGTGAGCCAGTCCTTGAACTCCTGGCTCTGGTAGGCGTCGGAATAGGCCTTCTCGACCGTCTTGACGATGTCGTCGGCAGTCCCCGCCGGGGCGGCCAGGACGATGAAGCTGCCGATCTGAAGATCGACACCGCTTTCCTTGGCGGTGGGCACGTTGGGATAGGCGGGATTGCGCGTCTCTGACAGCTCGACCAGGCCGCGGACCTGGTTCGCCTCCAGCAGGGGGGCGAAGTCGCCCAGGCTGGTGACGACGGCCTCGACCTCGCCGGACAGGATCGCCTCCTTCTGGGGCGCCGCCCCGCCCGGGTAGGAGATGAGGTTGAACTTGGCACCGGTCGCGTCCTGCACCTGCAGCATCGCGATGTGGACGCGGGAGCCGACCCCCTGGATGCCGACCTTGATCTTGCCGGGAGCGGCCTTGGCCGCCTTGACCAGATCGTCCAGCGTCTTGTACGGCGTGCCGCTGGCGACCATGATCGCGTCGGGCTCGGCGGTGATGCGGCTGATCAGCCGGAGCTTGTCGAGGCCGTAGCCTTGGACCAGACCCTGCCATGGCACCGTGATCACGCTGTCGTAGGTGAGGCTTCCCAGGGTGTAGCCGTCCGGCCGGGCCTTCACCACCTCCATCACCCCGGTGGCGCTCAGGCCGCCCTCGATGTTCTCGACGAAGATCCCTTTCGGGAGCGATTTCTCGGCGATGCTCGAAATCTTCCTGACGATGCCGTCGGTGCCGCCGCCGGCACCCCAGGCGACGATCATCCGGATGTCCTTGACGGGGTAATCGGCTGCGATCGCCGGTCCGGTCGCAAGCATCAGCGCGACCGCCACGGCCCGGACAAGGCTTCGTTGCGTCATGACGTTTCTCCCTGGTTGTCGTTGCCGGACACCGGGGCGCGACGCCGAACCGGTGCCATGCCAAGCACGACCTCCCACTCTTCTGAGCGGTGGGATCAGTAAGCATTGGACATATGTGGCTTATTCGGGTCGGATCAACAGCCGCGGAGTTCTCGACCTTGCCTCTTGATGCGGCGCCGCGCCCGGGTTTGCTTTTCTCGTTCGGTGGTCCTGCCGGGGCGTCTGTCGGGCGTCAGCGCCGGGCGCGACCCCGGGTCCCCTTGCCGGCTGCCACCCGGCGCTGGTACTCGCGCCGGTTCGCCGCGATCCTCTTGCGGAAGATGAGGCCGGTGATCTCCGAGCTGATGTAGGCGAGAATCGGGGTCGCGATCAGCGAGAACAGCCAGAACACGACATGGCTCGGCTCGAGGAGCCGGATCAGCGCGGCGTGGTAGTAGAGGGCGAACAGGATCAGCACGAGGTCGGAGAACAGGCACCAGCGAAAGGCTATCCGGTGCGTCAGCCGGCGAGGCCTGATAGGTCCGCCGTAGGCCAGAATGAGGCCGTAGATCAAGCCGCCCAGGAAGTTGCCGAGGAAGATCACCGTGCAGAAAACGGCAATGTAGTATTGGAATTCGGTAAAGTGGAAAAGATTCAGAACAGACTCGACGAAACCGAACATCTCTCATCCCCGCCGGAACGGCCGTAAGACTAATCGAGAAGCGGTCGCGCACCAAGTCTGATGAAGGGTCTCAACGGCCGGTCGCCGCCGATACGCGGAGCTGGCGGCGGAGGAGGAGCGCCGCTGCGGCGCCGAGGCCGCACAGCACGGCCATGACGTGGTAGGCGTCGCCGCCCACCGCCCCGTAAAGCCGGCCCGAGGCGAAAGTGGCGAGGCCCATTCCCGCGCCCATCGCCACCGAGCCGTACAGGCTCTGCGCGGTCACCGCCATCGCGGCAGGCACCGTGCGCGAGATGTAGTGCATCGCGCCGAGGTGGGCGGCCCCGTAAGTGAATCCGTGCAGCGGCTGCACCAGGGCGAGCACCAGCAGATCGTCGGTGGCGCCGGTCGCGATCCAGCGCACGACCCCGGCCAACCCGCCGAGGACGACCAGCGACGCCGGATCGAGGACGCGGAGCAGCCGGGCCGCGAACAGGAAGAGCACGATCTCGGCGATCACGCCTTCCGCCCACAGGGCGCCGATCACGTCGGCCGAGTGTCCGACCGATTCCCAATGCAGCGTCCCCATCACGTAGTACAGCCCGTGGCTGCTCTGGACCAGGACGCAGGCGGCAAGGAAGAGCAGGAACCTGCGGTCTCCCAGCAGCGCCCGCATCGGCGAGCGGGCGAGCGCCGGCGGCCTTGGCGCTTCCAGGGTCGGCAAGGCCAGGGTGACGAGCAGGAGCAGTACCAATGCCGCCGCCAGCAAGAGGAAGATGGTGTCCGCGTTGCGGCCGACCAGCAACGACCCGGTTGCGGCCGACACTGCGATGAAGGCGACCGAGCCCCACAGCCGGATCCGTCCGTAGTCGAGGCCGCGGGTGGTGGCGGCGCTCAACGTCATGTTCTCGCCCAGCGGCATCAGCCCTGCCCAGGCGCTGGTGAAGAGCAGGCTGACGGCAAGGATCGGAAGAAAGCCATGCGACCAGCGGAACGCCATGAAGCAGGCGAGGGACGCCACGGCCAGGGCGACGATCACCCGCTTGCGCTCGCCCCGGCGATCGGCGAACGAGGCGATGACGGGAGCGGTGAAGACGCGGGCGACGATGCTGACGGTGACGATGTCGCCGATGGCGCGCGCGTCCAGCCCGCGGTCGGCCAGCCACACCGGCCAGAACGGCAGGTGGACGCCCACCACCGTGAAGTAGGCGACGTAGAACAGCGACAAGCGGAATGCCAGCGCCGAAGGTGTTGCGCCCATGCCTCCCATCCCGGGGGGTTGCGATCCCGCCGATCAGTATCCCGCCCGGCGACGGCGCACAATGCTTGATGCGGCGCCCGCTCCTTGCGTACTTTGCGGGTGAGGGAAGAAGAGGAGCTCATGGCCCGCATTGTCGTCGTCGGGTCGGTGGCGGTCGACGAGGTCGCCCTGGTGGAGGGCCGCGTCCGCGAAGGCGCGCATCTCGAGGCCGTCTCGCGAGGGAGCCGGCTGGGCGGGGGTGCTGCCAACACCGGCACCGCGCTCGTGCATGCCGGACATCATGTTTCGCTGGTCAGCGCCGTCGGCGAGGACGCGACGGCGGACTGGATTCTCGCGCGGCTGCGGGAGGCGGGCTGCGACATCGCGCCGATCGTCCGCCTTCCCGGTCCTTCGACTCGCTCGTTCATCATGATCGACGAGGCCGGCGAGAGGACGGTCGTGAATCTCGGCCGCGCTGCCGAATGCGGACCGCCGCACCGGCTGCTGCCGGTGCCGGCCGACGTCGTCTACGTGCGCAGCCGCAGTCCCGACCTCGCCGAGGTGATGCGCGAGAAGGCGCGAACCTGCCTGGTGGTCGCCCACGCCCCGCCGCTCGTGGACGGAGCTCGGCCGTGCCATGTCATCGTGACGTCGCGCTCGGACATCGACGACGGCTTCGCGGCGGCGCCGTTCGCCGCCGGCCGCCGGATCGGCGGCGACACCGTCCGCTGGGTGGTCGTGACCGACGGCGCGCGAGGGGCCACCGCCCATTCCGCCGAGGGCAGCATCGCCAGACCGGCTCCCAAGGTGCGCCCGGTCGACACCACCGGTGCCGGCGATTCGTTCGCGGCCGGGCTCATCCACGGCCTGGCCGGTGGCCTCGCCATGGCGGAGGCGTTGGAGATCGCCAACGCCTGGGGGGCCGAATCCACGCTCTACGAGGCATCCGCACTGCCGCCGACGGCGGCCGTCTTCCAGAAACCAGAGGCATGATGCTCAAGCACCCGAACTACCCCAACCTGCACGTCCTCAACCATCCGCTGATCCTCCACAAGCTGACCCACATGCGGAAGAAGCAGACCTCGACCAAGACCTTCCGCACCCTGCTCAAGGAGATCTCGCTGCTGATGGGCTACGAGATCACGCGCGACCTGCCGATCACCTACGAGGGCATCGAGACTCCGGTCGGACCGATGGAGAGGGCGCCGGTGATCGCCGGCAAGAAGGTGGCGGTGGTGCCGATCCTGCGCGCCGGGACGGGCATGGCCGACGGCCTGCTGGAGCTGATGCCGTCGGCGCGGGTCGGGCACATCGGCCTCTATCGCGATCACGAGACGAAACGCCCCGTGGAGTATCTGGTGAAGCTGCCGGAAGTCGAGGGGCGCACCTTCATCATTACCGACCCGATGCTGGCGACCGGCTATTCGGCGGTTCACGCGCTCGACGTGCTCAACCGGCACGGGGTCGCCGATTCGGCGATCCGCATGATGGCCCTGGTGGCGGCGCCCGAGGGCGTCGCCGTGGTCAGCAAGGCCCATCCCGGGGTGCCGGTCTACGTCGCCTCTCTCGACGAGCGGCTCAACGACAGCGCCTATATCGTGCCCGGCCTCGGCGACGCCGGCGACCGGCTGTTCGGAACCAAGTAGGCCCCGCCTGGGCGCCCTCATCCCTGACCGGATGAGGGCAGGGGGCGCGTCAATCCAGGAACGTCGCCCCCGCCAGCACCCAGCCGGCGATGAAGAGGGTCTCGGCGAGGACGAGGCTGACCGGTCGGATGCCGATCCGCGCCAGGGCGCGCAGCGACGTCTTGACGCCCAAGGCGGCGATCGCCGCCACCAGGCACCAGCGCGACAGCTCGACGAGCCAGTCGGCGGCGGCGGCAGGTACCACGCCGCTGCTGTTGATGGCGACGAACAGGCAGAAGGCGATCACGAACACCGGCACCGGCAGCTTGCCCGCCTGGCCGCCGCGGCGGCGAAGGATCACGGACAGCACGAATACCACCGGCACCAGCATCGCCACCCGGAACAGCTTGACCACCGTCGAGATGTCGCCGGCCTCGTTGGAAACGCTGTAGCCGGCGCCGATCACCTGCGCCACGTCATGGATGGTGCCGCCCAGGAACATGCCGGTGGCATGGGCGTCGAGGCCGAGACGGACGGCGATGATGGGATAGACCACCATCGCTACCGTCGACAGCGTGGTCACCGAGACGACGGCGAAGATGGCGTTGCGCTCGGCTTCCGGGTGGCGTGGCAAGACCGCGGCGATCGCCAGCGCCGCCGAGGCGCCGCAGATGCCGACCGCGCCGCCGGTGAGGACGCCGAAGCCGCCGCCCTGCCCCAGCACCCGTGCCGCGGTGACGCCGAACAGGATGGTCAGCACCAGCCCGGCGGCGACCCAGCCGATCGACAGGCCGCCCAGCGACAGGAGCTGCTCGAAGGTGATCCGCATGCCGAGCAGCGCAACCCCGATTCGCAGTATTTTCGAGGCGGCAAACTCGATGCCCGGCACGCACGAGACCTCCTCGGCCAGGAAATGGAAGGCAAGCCCCAGCAGCAGGGCGAACAGCATCTGCGGGGCGCCGTAGTGGTCCGACAGGAAGCGGGCGGCGGCGGCGATCGTCAGGCAGACGACGATCCCCGGGAACAGGCGGCGCGAGCGCCCGACGAGCTTCTTGGTGAGTGCGATCGCCACGATTTGGCTCCGTCAGCGACAAACAAAAGCGTGGCCGCCCGGATCCGTCCGGGCAGCCACGCCGTTCCGCATAGATAGGTGGCCGGGCGGCGCCCGGCCACCTATGGAGTCAGTCGGCCGGGCTGGCCGCCCCCTGCGGGCCGGTCGCGAACAGGCTTGCCGTGTCCTCGACCTTCTCTCGGCCCGGCAGCAGCAGGTTGAGGAGGATGCCGGTGACCGCCGCCAGCGCCATCGACGAGACCTTGAAGGTGCCGCCGAAATCCAGCACCGCCCCGCCGATGCCGATCACCAGGATGACCGACGAGATGATCAGGTTGCGCTTGCTGCCGAAATCGATCTGCTTGTCGATCAGCATGCGCAGGCCCGACGAGGCGATGACGCCGAACAGCAGGATCGATACGCCGCCCATGACCGGGGTCGGCACCGTCTGGATGAACGCCGCGACCTTGCCGGTGAAGCCGAACAGGATCGCCAGGCAGGCGGCGCCGCCGATGACGAACACGCTGAAGACGCGGGTAATCGCCATCACGCCGATGTTCTCGCCGTAGGTTGTGTTGGGCGGGCCCCCCAGCATGGCGGCGAGGGTCGTCGCCAGGCCGTCGCCGAGCAGAGAGCGGTGCAGGCCGGGCTTCTCCAGGAAGTTCCGCCCGCAGATCTTGCTCAGCACCGTCTGGTCGCCGATGTGCTCGGCGATCGTCACGAAGGCGACCGGCGCGATCGCCAACACGGTGCCCACGCTCAAGGCCGAGGTGCTCGGGACCAGGAACGAGGGCACAGCGAACCAGGGCGCTGCGGCGACGGGGGAGAAGTCGACCATCCCGAAGACCGCTGCGACGATGTAGCCGCCGATCACCGCGAACAGGATCGGCACCAGGGCGAAGACGCCGCGCATGAAGACGGCGATGGCGATGCCGATGAACAGGGTGATCAGGGCCAGCAGGAAGTAGTCGAGATGGTACGCCTTGGTCGCGGCGACGCCGGTCGCCATCTCGACCGCGACCTTCGCCAGGCCGAGGCCGATCACCATGATCACCGGGCCGATGACGATCGGCGGCAACATGGCAAGCAGCCAGCGGACGCCGAACTTCCAGATTCCCGCGGCGACCATCACGTAGACGAGTCCGGCGACGGCGCATCCCCACAATGCGCCCTCGGCGCCGCCTGCCTGGCTGGCGGCGATGATCGGTCCGATGAAGGCGAACGACGATCCCAGGTAGGCGGGGATCCTGCCGCCGGTGATGACGATGTAGAGAAGCGTGCCCAGGCCGCTGGTGACCAGGGCCACCGCGGGATTGAGTCCGGTCAGGTACGGGACCAGGACGGTCGCCCCGAACATGGCGAACACGTGCTGCAGGCTGAGCGTCAGCCACAGAGGCGGCGCGGGCCTCTGTTCGACGTCAAGGACGATCGAGTTCTCCTTACTCATGGTACGGCCCCCTTGTGTTTCGACGGTGGCGGGACCCGGGCCTGGAATCCGGAACGGCGCGCATACGAATCGGCCTCATGGCGATCTTGTCGATCCATGAGGCCGATGCCGGTCCGGCATTGGAAATGCCGGGGTCGTGGCAAATTTGTGATGTTTTCATTAAAGCCCGTATATGACATAAGCCCCCGCCGGGGCCAAGAGGAAGTTTTCCACCGCCTCGGACCCTACTAGATCTAGGTGTCGGCGTCGCTGCGGCCCAGGGCCGATTCGAGAGCCTCAGAAGCCTGGAGCCAGGCCTCTTCCGCTTCTTCCACCGCCCGCGCGGCTTGGGCGTGCTGCTTGCGCAGTTCGGTCACCCGCTCGCTCGGTCCGGCGTACAGCTTGGGGTCGGCAAGCCGCGATTCGAGCGCCGTGAACGCGGCATGCGCCGAATCGAGCTGCCGTTCGGCGACCTTTACCGCCTGCCGCAGGGGCGCCGTCTCGGCCCGCAGGCTGGCGCGGGCGCGGCGCTGCTCCTTCTTCTCGTCCCGGCCGCCGGCCGTGGCGTCGCCATTGCGCCGCTCCTGCCGGCGCTGCTCCAGCAGAAGGCGCCGGTAGTCGTCCATATCGCCGTCGAAGGCGCGGCAGGTGCCGTCGGCGACCAGCCAGATGCGGTCGGCGACGAGGCCGACCAGGTGGGCGTCGTGGCTGACCAGCACCACTGCGCCGTCGTAGGCGTTGAGCGCCTGCACCAGCGCCTCGCGGGCGTCGATGTCGAGATGGTTGGTCGGCTCGTCGAGAAGCAGGACGTGCGGCGCGTCCCGGGTCATCAGGGCGAACAGGAGACGCGCCTTCTCGCCGCCGGACAGGTCGCGGACCCGGGTCAGCGCGCGTTCCTCCTGGAAGCCGAAGCGGCCAAGGTGCGCCCGCACCTTGGCGGGGGGGGCCTCGGGCATCAGCCGGGCCATGTGGTCGAGCGGCGTGGCGTCCGGTTCCAGTTCCTCGGTCTGGTGCTGGGCGAAGTAGCCGACGCGCAGCTTGCCCGGGCGGCGGACCTCGCCCGCCTCGGCCTGCAAACGCCCGGCGACGAGGCGGACAAGGGTCGACTTGCCGTTGCCGTTGGCGCCGACCAGCGCCACCCGGTCGTCGGCGTCGAGCCGCAGATCGAGCCGCCGCAGCACGGGCCTTCCCGGCGTGTAGCCGACGCTGGCGCCGTCGATGGTCAGAAGCGGAGACGGCAGCGGCTCGGGGCCCGGGAAGTCGAACGACGGCGTCCATTCCTCCATCACCGCCGCGATCGGCTCCATGCGCTCCAGCATCTTGAGCCGGCTCTGCGCCTGACGCGCCTTGGTCGCCTTGTAGCGGAAACGGTCGACGAAGGCCTGGATGTGCTCGCGCTGCGCCTGCTGCTTGATGCGAGCCTTCTCCTGCAGCAACAGGCGCTCGCGCCGGGTCTGCTCGAAGCGGTCGTAGCCGCCGGCGTAGCGGGCGAGCTTGCCGCCTTCGAGGTGGACGATCTCCTCCACCGCCTTGTTCAAGAGGTCGCGCTCGTGGCTGATCACGATCACCGTGCCGCGCCAGCCGGCGAGGTACGACTCCAGCCACATCGTCGCTTCGAGGTCGAGGTGGTTGGTCGGCTCGTCGAGGAGCAGCAGGTCGGGCCTTGCGAACAGTGCGGCGGCCAACGCCACGCGCATCCGCCAGCCGCCGGAGAACTCGGCGCAGGGGCGCTGCTGCGCAGCCTCGTCGAAGCCGAGGCCGGCGAGGATGGTGGCGGCGCGGGCCGGTGCCGCGTGGGCGCCGATGTCGGCGAGCCGGGTGTGGGCCTCGGCGATCCGCTGGGGATCGGCGGCATGCTCGGCCTCGGCCAGCAGGGCGGTCCGTTCCTCGTCGGCGGCCAGCACGGTCTCGAGCAGGCTCTGCGGCCCGCCCGGAGCTTCCTGCGCGACCCGTCCGACCCGGGCGCGCGGCCGCACCGCGATCGAGCCGCTTTCCGGCGCCAGCTCTCCGGTGATCAGGTTGAACAGGGTCGTCTTGCCGGATCCGTTGCGCCCGACCAGGCCGACCTTGTGGCCATCGGGCACGACGACGCCGGCGCGGTCGAACAGGACCCGCCCCCCGATGCGGTACGTGAGGTCGGCGATCTGGAGCATGGGCGGCGTCTTACCATGACCGTGATCCGGGGGAAACGATCTTCGCCGGCGGACGCAGCCGCAGGTTGCCTCGACCAAGGGAGGGGTCTAAAAGGATCATCTGCTCTTGGGGTCGGCGGTCCCGCACCCCATTTACCGTCGGGTCGCAAAACTCGGCCGAAAAAACCAGCCACAATCGCGGAGGGCAGGGGGTAAAATGGCTCTCGAACGCACGTTGTCGATCATCAAGCCGGACGCCACCGAGCGGAACCTGACCGGGCAGATCGTCGCCCGGCTCGAGGGGGGCGGGCTGCGCGTCGTCGCCCAGAAGCGCCTCCGCCTCACGCGGGAGCAGGCCCAGCAGTTCTATGCGGTCCACGCCAGCAGGGCGTTCTACGACGATCTCTGCGACTTCATGACCTCGGGGCCGGTGGTGGTGCAGGTGCTGGAAGGCGAGAACGCGATCGCCCGCAACCGCGAGGTGATGGGCTCGACCAATCCCGCCAACGCCGCGCCCGGCACCATCCGCAAGGACTTCGCCCGCGACGTCCAGCAGAACTCGGTGCACGGCTCGGACTCCTCCGAGAACGCCGCCCGCGAGATCGCCTTCTTCTTCGCCGAGACCGAAATCGTCGGCTGAAGGTGCAGTTCGGGGAGTTCGGAGTTCGGGGGACACTATACTTATGGTGGACTGCACCCCTCGCCTGAGACACGCAACTCGGGGAGTTCGGGGGACACTATACTTAATTGCATGTGCCGGGTTGCGAGCAACAATTTGCAATTAAGTATAGTGTCCCCCGAACTACCCAAGTATAGTGTCCCCTGAACTAGGGTTCTCACAGCGGCGGGTTGACCAGGGCGCCGGTGCAGGGGCGGGCGCCGGCGACGTGGACGCGGCCGTCGGAAACGCGGATGCGGCCCTCGGCGAACAGGCGGATCGCGTGGGGGTAGATCCTGTGCTCCTGCTCGAGGATGCGGGCGGCGAGGGCATCGGGGGTGTCGCCGTCGAGCACCGGCACCGCGGCCTGGACGATGATCGGGCCGTCGTCCGTTCCGGAGCGAACGAAGTGCACGGTGCAGCCGGCGAACCGGACGCCGGCGGCCAGCGCGCGCTCGTGGGTGTGCAGGCCGGGGAAGGCGGGCAGGAGCGCCGGGTGGATGTTGATGAGCCGGTCATGCCAGCGGCTGACGAAGCCTTCCGTCAGGAGCCGCATAAAGCCGGCGAGGCAGACCAGCTGGACCCCCGCCTCGCACAAGACCGCGTCGACCACCGCTTCGAACGACGGCCGGTCGGCGTAGTCCTTGTGGTTGACGACGGTGCAGGGGATGCCGGCCTTGGCCGCGCGATCCAGCCCGAACACGCCTGGCACGTTCGACAGCACCAGCGCCACCTCGGCCGGGAAGCCGGGCGCGGCGCAGGCGTCGATGATCGACTGCAGGTTGCTGCCGCGTCCGGAGATGAGGACGCCCAGCCTCAGGCGCGCCATGTCTCCTCCAGGTGCCGCAGCACCACGCTCGGCCCGTCGCCGCGGCGTTCGGCGACCTTGCCGATGCGGTAGACCGTCTCGCCACCGGCCTCGAACGCCCGCCCGGCCTCGTCGGCCAGCTCGGGCGCCACCACGGCGACCATGCCGATGCCGCAGTTGAAGGTGCGCACCATTTCGTCCGCCGCCACCTCGCCCGCGCTCGCCAGCCAGCGGAAGACGGCCGGCATCGGCCACGCCTTCATGTCGATGACGACGCTGGCGGTCTCGGGGATGACGCGCGGGATGTTCTCGACCAGGCCGCCGCCGGTGATGTGGGCGAGCGCCTTGACGCCGCCGGTCTTCAACGCGGCAAGGCAGCTCCGGACGTAGATGCGGGTCGGCACAAGCAGCGCCTCGCCCAGGGTGAGGCCGTTGGCGAAGGGGGCGGGCGCGCCGTAGGTGACGCCGCTCTTCTCGACGATCCGGCGCACCAGGGAGTACCCGTTGGAGTGCGGCCCCGTGGACGCGAGCCCGAGCACGACGTCGCCGGGCGCCGCGCTGTCGCCGGTGACCAGCTCGCTGCGTTCGACCGCGCCGACCGCGAAGCCGGCGAGGTCGTAGTCGTCCTTGGCATACATGCCGGGCATCTCGGCGGTCTCGCCGCCGACCAGCGCGCAGCCGGCCTGGCGGCAGCCCTCGGCGATGCCGGCGATGACGGTGGCGGCTTGCTCCACATCGAGGTGGCCGGCCGCGAAATAGTCGAGGAAGAACAGCGGCTCGGCCCCCTGGACCACGAGGTCGTTGACGCTCATGGCGACGAGGTCGATGCCGACGGTGTCGTGCCTGCCGGCGGCGATGGCGACTTTCAGCTTGGTGCCGACGCCGTCGGTGCCGGAGACCAGCACGGGGTCCTTGTACCCGGCGGCCTTGAGGTCGAACAGGGCTCCGAAACCGCCAAGCCCGGCCATCACGCCGGTCCGGGTGGTCGACTTGGCATGAGGAGCGATGGCATCGACCAGGGCGCCCCCGGCATCGATGTCGACCCCAGCGCTCTTGTAGCTTAATCCGCTAATCCCTTCCTCCCCGCAAACGACGTGCTAGATTAGATATGAAGCGAGGCCGGAAGGATAAGCTTTCCGGAGCCGTTTGCAATCACGGAAGAGCGGACAGGGCGAGGGGGTTCGGCATGGCTCGATCGGGCATCCTGGGAGCGGCCTTGTGGCTGGCGGCCATGGCTTCGCCGGCGCTTGCCCTCGACGTTTTCGACATCAGCGGCGTCCGTGTCGACGTCACCGCCGAGAACGCCGCCGCCGCCCGCACCCAGGCTCTCGCCGAGGGGCAGCGCAAGGCGTACGAGATGATGCTGAAGCGGCTGACCCTGCGCGCCGACTGGCCGCGCCTGCCTTCGCCCAGCGCGCAGACGGTCGAGGCGTTGGTGCGCGACTTCTCGGTGATCGAGGAAAAGACCTCGAGCGTGCGCTACATCGCCGCGCTGGCCTATCGCTTCAAGCCTGGCGAGGTGAGGGCGCTGCTGATCAACAGCGACATCCCGTTCGCCGAGACCCCGAGCAAGCCGGTGCTCGTCCTTCCGGTGCTCAAGGACGGGTCCAGCTTCCTCCTGTGGGAAGAGCCCAACCCCTGGCGGGCGGCGTGGGAGCGGCGCCCGTTGGTGATCGGCCTGGTGCCGACGCTGCTGCCGCTGGGCGACCTTGCCGACGTGGCGGCGATCAGCGCCGACCAGGCGCTGGCCGGGGATGCGGCCCGCTTGCGGGCGCTGGCCCAGCGTTACGGCGCCAGCGATGCCATGGTCGCGTTCGGAACCCTGACCTCGTCGGGCGGATCGCCGGCGCTGCAGGTGTCGCTGAACCGCTACGGCGATATCCTGGCCTACCCGACCCGGATCTCCGCCTTCAACGCCAACCCGGGCGAGTCGGTCGAGGACATGATGGCCCGCGTCGCCAACGAGGTGACGCTGCAGATCGAGGACGACTGGAAGAAGGAGAACATCGTCCGCCACGGCGCCGCATCGCTGCTGCCGGTGGTTGTGCCGCTGAACAGCCTGGCCGAATGGCTGGCGGTAAGAGACCGCCTGGGCGGGGTCGCCCTCGTCGGCGGCATGGAGGGAATCGTCCTGTCGCGCGACCAGGCGCGCTTGAATCTCCGCTTCAGCGGCACGCTGGACCAGCTCCAGACGGCGATGGCGCAGGCAGACTTGCGGTTGAGCCGCGGAGAGGGCGATACTTGGCTGATCGTTCCGTCACAGGCTGCGGCCGCGGGCCGCTAGAATCCGGAAGAGCGTCGTTGAACCTGCCAAACGCGATCTCGTTCGGACGTCTGCTCCTCGTGCCGCTGATCGTCTGGCTGCTGCTCGACGGCCATTATGCAGGAGCGTTCTGGACGTTCGTTGCCGCCGGCGTCAGCGACGCCGTGGACGGGCTGGTCGCGCGCCGGCTCGGTCTGCGCTCGGTGATCGGGGACTTCCTCGACCCCCTTGCCGACAAGGTGCTTCTCGTCGCCGTTTACGTGACCCTGGGCTACCAGGAGCACATCGCCACCTGGCTGGTCATCCTGGTGGTGTTCCGCGACCTCATCATCATCGGTGGCGCCTTTCTGATCCACATCCTGGCCGGTCCCTTCAAACCGAGCACGCTGTTCGTCAGCAAGGTCAACACGACCGCCCAGATCATCCTGGCCGCCATCGTGCTGAGCGGTCTCGGCCTCGACAGCCGCTGGCCGCTGGCCGAGATGGCCTTCACCTACGGGGTGGCGCTCACCACCCTGCTGTCCGGCGGCGCCTACGTCGTCAGGTGGGCCAGGCGGGCGGAATCCATGGTACAGCGATGACCAACGAGAAGCGCCTGCTGGTCCTGGCGGCGATCCTGGCGATCGCGGTTTGGCTGCTTTCGGTTTTGTCCGGCATCCTGATGCCGTTCGTCGCCGGGGCGCTGGTCGCGTACCTGTTCGATCCGGTCGCCGATCGCTTCGAGAAGTGGGGCTGTTCGCGAACGGTGGCGACCACCCTCGTCACGGCCGGCTTTGTCCTCGCGCTGGTCGCGTTGATCGTGGTTCTGGTGCCGCTCCTTCAGGACCAGATCGCCAAGCTCGTCGACCGCATGCCGCAATACGTCGCTGCCCTCAAGGCCGAGGTGCAGCAGGCCGTGGAGCGCTCGGATTCGGAAAGCAGCCGCCAGATCTTCGAGCGGGTGCGCTCGCTGGCCAGCGAACACATGGGGCAGGCGATCGGCTGGCTCGGCGACGTGCTGAAGCAGATCGTCACCGGCGGCTTCGTCCTGTTCAACGTGCTGTCGCTGGTGGTGATCACGCCGCTGGTGGCGTTCTACCTGCTGCTCGACTGGGACCGGATCGTCGCCCAGATCGACAATCTGCTGCCGCGCGACGTCGCGCCTTCGGTGCGGCAGGTGGTGTCAGACATCGACCGTACGCTGGCCGGGTTCGTGCGCGGCCAGGGGCTGGTCTGCCTGATCCTGGGCGCGCTCTATGCGGTCGGCCTGACCGTCGCCGGACTCGACTTCGGGCTGGTGGTGGGGCTGATCGCCGGCTTCATCTCGTTCGTCCCGTTCGTCGGCAGCACGGTCGGGCTGGTGCTGGGCGTCGGCATCGCCTTCTTCCAGTTCGACAGCTGGGTGCGCATCGCCGTGATCGCCGGGGTATTCCTCGTCGGACAGTTCGTGGAAGGCAACTTCCTGACGCCCAGGATCGTCGGCGGGCGGATCGGGCTGCACCCGGTGTGGGTGATCTTCGCACTGCTGGCGGGCGGCTCGCTGTTCGGCTTCACCGGCGTGCTGCTGGCGGTCCCGGTGGCCGCCGCGATCGGCGTCTTGATCCGCTTTTGGGCGGCGCGCTACCGGCAGAGCGCGCTCTATCACGGCCGCGCCCCGACGGTCATCCTCAAGAGCGGGGACGAGGGCCAGTGACGCTGCCGCGCCAGCTGACCCTTGCCTTCGAGCATTCTCCGTCGCTGGTCGGCGAGGATTTCCTCGTCGCCCCGTGCAACGCGGAGGCGGCCGGATGGATCGAGCGGTGGCCCGATTGGCCGCTCGCCACCCTCGTCATCCACGGGCCGGAGGCCTGCGGCAAGACGCATCTGGCGGAAATCTTTCTCGCCCTGACGAAAGGCCGGCTGGCCGCCGCCGCGGACCTCGACCGCCTCGACCCCCTGGCCTTGGCGGCCGGTGCCTCCGCCGTGGTCGTCGAGCGGGCGGGAGCGGAGCTGACGGCGTCCGCCGAACAGGCGTTCTTCCACCTCCTCAATGCCGCCCGGGAAGCCGGAGCCACGGTGCTGATCACGGCCCGCGAGCCGGTGGCGCGGTGGCCGGTGCGGCTGCCCGACTTGCGCTCGCGCCTGCTGGCCGCCGCCGCGGTTGCGATCGGCGCCCCCGACGACGCGTTGCTGGGCGCCGTGCTGGTCAAGCAATTCCGCGACCGCCAGATCGCCATCGATGGTTCGGTGGTGACCTACGTGCTGCCCCGCCTCGAGCGTTCGTTCGCGGCAGTCCGCGACTTCGTCGCCAGCGCCGACCACGTCGCCCTGGTCGAGAACCGCGCCATCACGGTGCGGCTCGCACGTGAGCTGCTGGAGGGCGGCTGAGAACGCGAAGCCTTTGACGTGACCTCACGGTGAAGCTGTGGAACCATGAGGGCCCCCGGCCGACCTCATCCTTCGACAAGCTCAGGATGAGGTCGAGGATCGGGTCACTAACGCGTCAAACGGGGCCCGGATCCACGGATCGCATGGAAGACCCGGTCTTCTCAGCCGGAAGGTCTCGCGGACGTACGAACGCCTCAAGAAGGCCGCTCCTCTTCTGCAGCGCGCCCCAGGAGGGGACCTCGCAGCGGAACACCGCCAGCGCCGCGGTCGGGAACTTGGCGGCCATCAGGCGGCGGGCCTCGGCGTCGCCGTCGTCGGCCAGGGAACCGGCCAGTCGCTCGACGGCGGGGTTGTGGCCGATCAGGAGGAGCGAGGCGGCCGCGTCGTCGGCGGCCTGGAGGCGGCGGAGCAGGGCCTTCGAGGTGGCTTCGTAGAGGCTCGGCTCGAACAGGACCGGCAACGTTGCGCCATGCGCGGCCTGCAGGTGCTCGTACGTACCGCGCGCCCGCGCGGCGGCCGAGCACAGCACGAGGTCGGGCACCCAGCCGGACGCCGCCATGTGGCTGCCCATGGCCTGCGCTGCTGCACGTCCCCGGTCGGCCAGCGGCCGGTCGAAATCGTCAAGCGAGGGATCATCCCAGCTCGACTTGCCATGGCGGAGGAGGAAGAGGCGCCGCATGGTCTCCCGCTTCGTCTGCTATGGATCTCTCTCTCCCGCCCGGCGGAGAGAGCCTTGTCTCATTGCGAGGAGGGCCGCCGGGCGATCGCCTTCAGACGACGCTTGCGCATCCGGCGTGCCTCCTTGAGGCGCTCATCGGCAAGCAGGATCAGGAATTCCTGGGAGCCGATCTCCTCGCCGGGATTCCGCGGCTTGCGTTGCACGTAGGTGTTGTCGGTCTGCATTTCCCAGCCGTTGCGGCGGTCGTTGATCTGGAGGTCGAGGACGCGGCGGAGGTATTCGCGCGCCTCCGTCGGTTCGACCGGGATCAGCACCTCGACCCGGTTCTGCAGGTTGCGCCTCATCAGGTCGGCCGAGCCGATGTAGAACTCCTCGTCGCCGCCGTTGCGGAAATAGTAGATCCGCCCGTGCTCGAGGAAGCGGCCGACGATGCTGACCACCGAAATGTTCTCGGAAAGCCCGGGAATGCCGGGCCGCAGTCGGCAGGAGTCGCGCACGACCAGTTCGCATTTTACGCCGGCCTGGGAGGCGGCGTAGAGGGCGTCGACGATTTCCTTATCCTCGAGGGCGTTGGTCTTGAGCCGGATCAGCCCGGGCGAGCCCTCGGCCTGCAGCCGAATCTCGCGCGCGATCTTTTCCAGCAGCGCCGGCTTCATCGAGTTGGGCGCCGCCAGGATCTTGCGGTACTCGCGGGCCGGCTTGCAGCCGCTGGTCAGGTAGTTGAACAGCTCCGTCAGATCGTGGCCGACGTCGGGGTCGCAGGTCAGGACCCCGAAATCCGCGTAGATGCGGGCCGTCCCGGCGTGATAGTTGCCGGTCGCGACGTGGGCGTAGCGGCGCAGTCCGTCGTAGTCGCGCCGCACCACCAGCGCCGTCTTCGAATGGGTCTTGAGCCCCAGCACGCCATAGGTGATGTGAATGCCGGCCTCCTCCAGCCGGCTCGCCCAGCCGATATTGGCGGCCTCGTCGAAACGCGCCTTCAGCTCGATCACCACTGCCACCTGCTTGCCGTTGATGGCGGCGTCGACGAGGTAGTCGATGATGCGCGTCCCTGCCGAGGTCCGGTAAAGGGTGATCTTGATGGCCAGGACCTTGGGGTCCTCGCTCGCCTCCTTGACGAACCGTTCGACCGAGGTGGTGAAGGACTCGTAGGGGTGGTGAAGCAGGATCGGGCCGCTTTCCCGGATGATGTGGAAGATGTTCTCGTTCTCCGGGAGGTGCACGTTGTCGATCGGCTGGTGGGGCGGATCGCGCAGGTCGGGGATGTCGAGGCCGGCCAGCTCGAACAGGTCGCGCTTGCCGATCATGTCGTCGATGACGAACACGTCCTCCTTTTCGTCGAGGCCGAGTTCGGCCGCCAGCATGCCCTTGTGGACCGCCGACATCGACGAGCCGCACTGCAGCCGCACGATCGGCGCGAACTTGCGGTCGCGGAGCTCGGATTCGATCATTTCCAGAAGATCGTCGGCCCGCTCCTCGTCGCGCTCGGTGTTGGAGTTGCGGGTGACGCGGAACAGCTCGCACGACTTCACCTCCATGTCGGGGAACAGGAGGTCGAGGTTGTTGGCGATGATCTCTTCCAGCGGCACGAAGTGATTGCGCGAGCCCACCCGCAGGAAGCGCGACACGTTGTTGCCGACCGGAACCTTGACCCGCGCCAGCATCGGCGAATGGCGGTCGATGTCCTCCAGCGTCACCAGCAGGTTCAGAGACAGATTCGATATGAACGGGAACGGATGCGCGGGGTCCATCGCCAGCGGAGTGACCAGCGGGAAGATGTTCTTGAGATAGTACTCCCGCAGCGCCGCGCGGTCGCGGCGGGCCAGATCGGAATACTTGAAGATCCGCACGTCGTGCTCGCGCAGGCTTTCAACCAGAACGTTGAAGATGCGGCGCTTCTCGTCTTCGAGATCGCGAATGATCGCGCTGGCCTCGGCAAGCTGCTGTTGCGGGGTGCGGCCGTCGACCGTGCGCTTGACGACCCCTGCGCCAGCCTGCTGCTTCAGACCGCCGATCCGCTTCATGAAGAATTCGTCGAGGTTGGAGCTGACGATGGCGAGGAACTTCACCCGCTCCAGGAGCGGCACGCGGCTGTCCTTAGCCTCGTTGAGGACGCGCCAATTGAAGGCCAGCCAGGTCAGCTCGCGGTTGAGGTAAAGATCCCCCTGCGACAGCGGGGAACCCAACGCCGCCCGAGGTCGCGCTTGACGCTTGGGCTTCACCTTGGCTGCCGCGCACTGGCCCCCCTCGGCGGTGTCCTTCATCTCGGCCTTGAGGTTCTCCTGATCCTGCTCGGTGACCGAACTCATCCAATCCTCGCTACGACATCGCGTACCACTTCGGGCCGGCGGCCCGTTTCGCTCTTCGCGATGGCCTGTTCCAGCTTGTCACAGAAGGTATCGATGACCTTCAAACGGGCGAACCTTTTGTCGTTGCCTTCGACCAAGGTCCAGGGGGCGATCTGCGTGCTGGTTCTCGCTACCGTATCGTTCACCGCGAGCTCGTAGAGGTCCCACTTCTCCCGATTCCGCCAATCCTCTTCCGTAAGCTTCCATCGTTTATATGGGATTTTCTGGCGATCTTTGAAACGTCTCAGCTGCTCGTCCTTGGTCACGTGCATCCAGAACTTGACCAGCACGATCCCATGGTTGACCAGCTGCTTTTCAAAATCGTTAATTTCGGCGTACGCCCGTTGCCATTCCGCATCGGTGGCGAAGCCCTCGACCCGCTCCACGAGCACGCGGCCGTACCAGCTGCGGTCGAACACCAGGACCCGCCCGGCCCGCTGCAGATGGCGCCAGAAGCGCCAAAGGTAGTGGTGGACCTTCTCCTCGTCGGTGGGCGCCGCCATTGGGATCACCGTATACGTGCGGGCGTCGAGAGCCGAGGTCAGGCGCCGGATCGCGCCGCCTTTGCCGCTGGCGTCCCAGCCTTCGAACACCAGGATCGACGAGATGCCCCGATCCCGTGCCTGCCGGGAGAGGCCGTTCAGGCGGCCCTGGCGTGCCTCCAGGTCCTTCTCGAAATCCCTGCCGTCGTAGGCCAAGCCCATGTCGAGCCCGCTCAGCACCGTCAATCCCGGCGTCAGCGCATGGGCGACGTCGACGGGCGGAGCCGGCGCGGCCGCGGCTTTCGCTTTGGCCTTCTTCTTGCGCTTCTCCGGCGGGACCGGCTTGGCGGCGGTCTGCCCTGCCAGGCGTTTGGCCGCGTCCATCTGGTCGAGGCGCTTTTCGATCGCCTCGGCGAGAATGAGCCCGACCGTGAGGCTGCGGTAACGCTCGTCCCAGCCCTCGACGATGTGCCACGGTGCCCGCGCAGTGTTGGTGCGCATGATCGTCCGTTCCGCGGCGGTGACGAAGCGGTCGTACATCCGCCAGTGCTCCCAGTCGTCGGGCGTCACCCGCCACGACGTCAGCGGATCGGACTCCAGGCGCTTGAACCGATCGTACTGGGCCTGCTTGCCCAGATGCATCCAGAACTTGATGATGAGGGCGCCATCGTCCTCGAGCATGTTCTCGAAGGCGCCGACCGCGCCGAGACGCTCGTCGAACTCGGCATCGCTCGAGCGTCCGCACACGTGGTCGAGGACCGGCTGCGAATACCACGAGCGCAGGAACACCCCGATCAGTCCGTGCCGCGGCAGGTCGCGCCAGTAGCGCCAGTACTCGGGCCGCTCCCTCTCCTCGTCCGAGGGATGCTCGTAGGCGCGGGTCTGGATCCAGCGCGGGTCCATCCATTCGTTGAGCAGGTTCACGGTCTCGCCCTTGCCGGCGCCATCGACCCCGGCGAATACGACGATGACCGGAAAGTCGGCCCAGCGCAGGCGCTGCTGGACGCCGATCAGGCGCAGGCGGAGCGCCGGGAACTCCTTGGCGTAGACCGTCTTGGAAACCTTGCGTCCGAGTTCCGCCGTTCTGAACATCGCGTTCTCCGCACTGGGCGACCGTCGCGGCCGACCCTTCCCTGTCATCAAGCCGAAAGTCGCGGCGTTTCACGCCTCGCGCTGCGGCTTGGGCCAGAACGTCTTCTCATCGAGGAACGACTCGATGTCGGCAATGACTTTCTCCTCGATCTCGGACAGCGCGTGCTGATGCCATCCCAGCACCAGAGCGCCGGCGTAGCGCGCCGCCGCCTTTCGCGATCCCTCGGCGCGGGCTTGCAGCTGATCGAGCAGCCGGTGGGCAACCGAAACGTCGTTGGCGTACCCGAGATCGTCCTGGAGCCGGCTCAGCCGTTCGGTGAACTCGCGAACCGCCTTGGCACGGTAGAGCGAGCCGAAGAAGTCGAGAGCGTAGCGCAGCCGCTTGACCCCGATGCGCAGACGGTGGCGCTCGTCGGGGGGAAGGTCGGCGAACACGCGGCCGCGCTTGCGCACCTGGCGATAGCTCTTGTGCAGGGCCTCGGCGCCCAGCACGGCGGCGGGGCGGAACAGCGTTGCCGCGGTTTCGGTCACCGGTTGCTCCCGCCAGGAGCGCCGCTCGACCCACCGGTGCATGTCGATGACGAACCGTCCATAGCGGCTGGACGACACCGCCTCGCGGGTCGCGGCCCGCGCCTCGTCGCGAGCCTCCCGGCACAGCTCCCGCAGCGTCTCGAGAGGGGCGGCATCCGGGAGCCCGGCGGCGACCGGCGCCAGGATCTCGTCGAGGAAGACGTCGAGGTCGCGAGTCGGCCCGAGGGCGGCGGTGACCCATTTCAACTCGGCGACCAGCCCCTCGTACTGCCCGGCCGGCAGCATGTGGCGGTAGAGCCGCAATCCGGAGCGCATCCTGCGCAGCGCCACCCGCATCTGGTGGACCCCTTCGGGATCGTCGTTCTCCAGCGTGGGCGCCTCGTTGGCGACCAGATGGTCGAGGCAGGCCCGCACGATGTGAACCAGCGCCTCCTCGACCGTGGTTTCGTCGGGCAGCGGCCGCTTGTCGGCCTTGACCGGAGTGGGCTTGGCGGCGGCCGCCAATGCGAAGCCCAGTTCCTCGGGATTGCGGGGGGCGATCCGCAGCGGAACCTCGCCAGCCAGTTCTGCCGCCAGCGCGTAGGCGGGGGCAAGATCGTCGTCGCTCGAACGGATTCGCAGCACCCCGTACGGGCGCTCGCCCTCCTCGGCCGACAGGGTGCCGTCCTCGATCTCGATCGTGGCACCCGGCGTTCCGTTCAGCGTGACCGGGCGGCGGAACACCCGGGCCTCGTGGCGGAAGGCTGGCATCAGGACTCCGGCGCCGTTCATCTGTTCGCGCAAGGTGGGATCGAGGATGGTGTCCAGGGCCGGCGTCTCGTCCGCCGCGGGGCCCGAGAACACGACCGCGCCTTCGCGCACCACCGACTGCCGATAGCGGCCGCCGTTGCGGACAACCCGCACGATCACGCCGCCAGGGCCCAGGCCTGCAACCGCGAAATAGGCGCAGCGGAGGGCCCGACCGGAGGCGCGGCCGGACGCGATCTCGCGCAGACGCGGATGGTTCCTGAGGGTCTGCAGGCACTCGGGGGGGAACTGCAGGGTGATCACCGCCATCGGCGAGCTTCCTCGTCTGTGCGCGCAGCAGGTCAGCCGGACCCGCCTCAGTATGGCGGTTGCGCCCCGCCATGCAATCCTCTATGTGGCGTTCGCGGGGTGCGAGTGGAGGCGGGGCCACCTATGTGCTAGGCAGCCTTCGCCGCGAGAGGGGCGTCCGGATGGAGATGGACGAAGCGCCGTTTCCGGGTGACGTGGCAGCCCTTGGGGTCGGCCGGATGGCCGTGGTGGACATCGGTTCCAACTCGGTGCGTCTAGTCGTCTACGAAGGGCCGGCGCGAACTCCGTTCCCGGTGTTCAATGAAAAGGCGACCTGCGGCCTCGCGATCGGCTTGGCCGTGTCCGGTCGCCTCAACCCCGAAGGGGTCGAGCTTGCGCTGAAGACGATGACCCGCTTCGCCAAGCTGGCCGAAGTCATGGGTGCGCGCCGGGTCGACCTGCTGGCCACCGCCGCGGTTCGCGAGGCGGTCGATGGTGCCGTTTTCGTCGAGGAGGTGAGCCGCCGTTTCGGCCGTCCGGTGACGGTGCTGAGCGGCGACGAGGAGGCGCGGCTGGCGGGGCTTGGCGTGATCTCCGGCCGCCCCGACGCAGACGGGGTGATGGGGGACCTCGGCGGCGGCAGCCTCGATCTTCTGATGCTTGAGAACGGCGCTTTCGGCAAGACCGCGTCGCTGCCGCTCGGGGCGCTGCGCCTGGCCGACATGTCGGGCGGCGACCGCGGCAAGGCGCGGGATCTCGTCGACAAGGCGTTCGAGGGGGTGCCCTGGCTGAAGGAGGGACGCAAGCGCGACCTCTACCCGATCGGCGGCGCCTGGCGCGCCCTCGCCCACATCGCGATCAACCAGACCGGCTATCCGCTGCACGTGCTGGAAGGCTTCGTGCTGCCGCGGGCCGGCGCCTTCGACCTTGCGCATTTCATCAAGGGCCTCAGCCGCAAGAGCCTGGACAGCGTGCCCTGGGTGTCACCGCGCCGCGCCCAGACTCTGCCTCTCGCCGCTCTGGTGCTGGAGCGGTTGCTGCTGCTGGTGCAGCCGCGGAACGTGGTGTTCTCGGTCTACGGCATGCGCGAGGGCCGCTATTTCCAGAGCCTTCCCGCCGAGGTGCGGGAGGCGGACCCGCTGGTCAGTGCCTGCGAGGCGCTGGGCCGCATGCGGCCCCGCTTCCCGATTCGCGGCGAGGAGCTGTGGCGCTGGATGCAGCCGCTGTTTCCCGACGAGACCGCGCCCGTCGCGAGACTGCGGCTGGCCGCCTGCCTGCTCGGCGACCTGGCCTGGATGGAGCATCCCGACCACCGCCCGGAATCGGCCTTCCGCCGCGTCCTGCGCAGCCCCTTCACCGGGGTCACCCATCGCGAGCGGGTGGCCCTCGCCTATGCCCTGTGCTGCCGCTATGGCGGCGACGCCTCGCTGGCCGCAGTCCGTGCCTGCGACAGCCTGCTCGACAAGGAGGGCGCGCAATGGGCTCTGGCGGTAGGGCGGGCGTTGCGGCTTGCCTTCTCCCTCTCCGGGGGCGTGCCCGCACTGCTGCACCAGACCCGGCTCGAGATGGATTCGAAGAGGCTGGTCCTGGCGACCTCCGACGAGGACTCGATCTTCCTCGGCGAGGCGGTCGATCGTCGGCTGAAGGCTCTCGGCAAGGCCCTCGACCGCGAGCCCATCCTGGCGCGGAGAGGCGGCAGCGCGTCGCTTTAGCCGGCCCAGGCGGTTCGATCTGCTCTGATCACTCGGTCCGCGCCTGCAACGGGGCGGGCACGTCGTAGGGGACGATGCTGACCTCGGCGGCACCGCTGTTGTTCTCGTAGTAGTCCTCGGTCCGTCCGTTCCAGGTGATGATCGCGTCGTTCACGAACAGAAAGGCGTTCCCGGAGACTGCGGCAAGGAACTCGGCGCTGAACACGGGGTCATCGTGGTCGGTTCTCCGCATCGGCAGCGGGACGGTGATGCTGCGGCCGCGGTCAGGGACGATCTTGAGCATGGGCCGGTACCACGGCTCGTCGAGAAACCGGCGCGTGGGAATGAAGGGATAGCGGATGTACCAGGGCAGCTCTCCGCCCGACACTGCGGGGCTCATCGCGGTCCGCTTGTCCTTCCAGGCGTCGGTCACCTTCAGCCGGATGACGTAACGGCGGTCCTCGTCGAGCCTCGCGCCCGTCCACCAGCAGCGGGAGGACGTGGTGAACGGCTGCGCCTCCGCCGCGGCGATGCATCCCTCGCCGGCCCGCTCGTCCACGGCGAGCTGGACCCGGTAAAGCGTCAGGAGAGGGACGCCCGCGACACCGGCCGCGATGATGCACAGCAGGGCGACCCCGAAGATGCCTGGGACGAGGCGCCACTTGAGAAACTGCAGCGAGCGCTGGTAGGTCTTGGCCGTGCGCGTCCGATAGATGAGGTCCTTCGGCCTCTTCGACGAACGCCCCGCAACGGTCATGGGAACCGGAAGGGCCGTCGGTGCGGGGCCGGATGGGACCAACGCTTGCTGCCACAACTCGTGCATCCCTTGATGGATGCGGCCCTGCAACTGGGCGCCGCGTAACGTCAGCAGGAGCAGGCCAGCCGCAGCGGCCAGGAACAGGCCGGGGCTTGCGGCGTAGGCCTCCAGCCAAGGGGCCACGAAATCGGGCAGGAGGCTGCCGGCGCCGAGAAGCGCGGCCGCGACGAGACAATGCGGCCCTGCGCAAGCGCCGGCGCGGCTGCCGTCATCCAGCAAGGGCCAGATCAGCAGGACCAGCGACAGTGCGACGGTCAGGAAGTAGTTGACGCGCCGCCTCCAGACGTCGTTCCAGACCCATTCCTGTTTCATCGCCCGGTTGAAGTTCCCGTGTTCGGGAAACGGAGCGCTGGGCTCCACCTCGTAGAACCGCGGCAAGACGATCGGGGCATAGCCGTCGGTGCCCGAATGGATCCGCTCGAAGACGCTGGCATGAATGCGCACCGATCTCAGCAGACCGCGCCGTCGCTTGTACCCTCCGACCTGCTTCTTGAGGTCCGGGTCCTGCATGATCAGGGTCGTCGGATCGGGCCGGTTCAGCCGGGCCGAGATCTTGCGCGGCTGATAGCGGTAGTAGGCGGCGAGCGCCTTGCGCGAGTCGTGCATGGGAGCGAACGGGTTGGCGGCCCGCCGGATCTCGGCTTTTGCCGGACGCAGGAAACGGAGCCCGGCGCGCTCCGCCTCTTCCATCATCCATTGCAGCGATACGTGGGCGAGTCCGTCCTCGGGATATCCGCCGCCGACGTCGGAATGGACCCCGGCGAACCAGACCTGGCGAATGCGCTGGGGGCGGGGGCTTTCCAGCTCGTCCCACAGCAGCGGATGGAAGGTGTCGCGCTCGTCGTCGAGCGACAGGGCATGGCGAGCCACCTTGACCTTGTGCGAAAGCTTGTAGTCTCCCATCGACAGCGGCCACACCCAGCGGTCGATGCCGCGGCAGAGCTCGGTGATCGGCATGCCGTAGGCGGAAACGGTGTCCCACACACCGACGAAAGCGATCTCCGGGATCGCGATCATCTCTTTGGCAAGTTCGGCGTAGGATGGACGCCCCATGCGATGCTGCCAAATGGCCCTCGCCTTGTCGCGCAGGTCGCGCAAGGGATCGACCAGGCCGCCGGTCTGGTTGAAGCAGCGGCGATAGTGCCGGTAGGCGTCTTCGGCGTGCGTGTCCACACGGTCCCGGGGCAGCAGCCCCTCGCGCGCGATGAAGTCGACCAGGATGCGAATGGTGAACGCGCCCCGGCTGAAACCGAAGGCGTAGATTCTGTCGTCACGGACGTGGTTGCGGCAGAGGAAGCGGTAGATGTCGAGCACGTTGCGCTTGAGGCCGAAGCCCACGGCGCCCCCCAGCAGAGCCAGGGGCCTGAACGCGGAAGAGCCGACCCCGTCGTCGTAATAGGCGATCTGCCTGGGGGTGCCCGCCGGCGGGTCGGGCGTCTGGTCGACCGCCTGATAGAGTCGCCACACGTTGGTCTTGAACAGCTTGGCCGAGCTGTTGCCGGTACCGTCGGACAGCACCACGATCGTCCTGGACATGGCGTCAGCCCCGATCTGCGCAGGCCAGCAGGTCTGCGATTCTGCCTCGCTGCGGCTCGGTACGCTGGTAGCCGCGCAGCGCCTCCGTCAGCTCGATCAGAGTTCCGGTATCGGCGCCACATGTGGCGAGGCGGCGTCCGGCACGCCGGAGAAGCCTTTCCTCGTGCTCGGCGGAAAGGGCGCCGCCCTCCGCGAACCAGGCGCCGGCGAACTCGGCCGCCGCGGCGCGGCGTTCCGCGGCGGGCCTGGATGCATCCTCGATGACGTCGAGGGCGCGGCTCGCGCGATCGGCCCGCTCGACCTGCGCCAGCCGCTGCGCCAACGCGTCGACGGCGGCCTGCGGCGCGTCTTCGCGGGCAGTCGCCGGGCTGCGGCCGGCGAGATCCGAACGCAGCGCCGAGAACAGCACCCGCTGGCGATCGTTCTGCAGGGCGGTGGGCGCGGTGTTGACTTCCACCACCAGATAGGTGTTCTCGCGGTACAGGCAGGTCGGCGGCGGAGAGGGCGAGGCGAGGCAGGCCCCCGCCGCGACCCCGGCAGGATTGCGGTAGACCAGGAGGCCGGCCTCGCTGTTGAAGGCAAGCGCGGGCCAGTCGGTCGCCTTCTCGCGGGCCTGCTCGCGCACGAACACCACCGGGCCGGCCTCGATGACGCTGAACGGCACGTCGGCGGCGCCGCCGGCCGGGCGCTGCACCAGAGTGAAGTGGTAAGCCTTGTCGTCCTGGTCGTCGGAGATGAGCGTACCGGCGAGCTGGGCCAGCGCGCCGGCGATCGGCGTCCCCGGCGGATAGGCGACGGTACCGATCTTGGCCAGGTTGGCCAGCATCTGGCGGAGCTGCGGGCCGGGCCGGTCGAGGTCGAGGACATAGAGGTCAAGCACCACCGGGAAGCCCCGGTAGGTCAGCGGTCCGTACAGCGGCAGGCCATGGAAGTTGAGGAACTGCCCCTTCTGGACATCGTCGGAAAAGAAGACGACCCGCGCGTTCTGCAGCCCGGTCGGGCCGAAGTCGAGCGCCGTCGCGCCGTCGTCCTCGAACACGTTGGCGACGATGACGATCTCGCCGTTGGGTCCGGACAGGCCGGTCAGCGGATTGCCGAACAGTTCGGTGAAATCCTTGATGTAGGCGGATTTCAGCGTGACGAGCAGGGGCTGGCCGCGCTCGATTTGTCGCCCGGGGTCGCCCGTGGGCGGGACGTTCTTGCGGAAGCCGCCGTCGGCCGCCACGGTGCGGAAATCGCTGGCGCCTTCGTCGCTGACGGCGCAGGCGGCAAGGGCGAAGAGGAAGCACAGAAAGCGAGGAGCGCGCAACGCACGGCGGCGCGCCACGGAACACGTCATGGCGGAGACCCTCCCCGTTCGCGCCGGTCTTCGCCGGCTCTATCCAGCACTGGGATCAGACTGCGACCTCCGCTCGGCAAACGCAATCCGTGCCGGCAGATATACACTTGATGGTAGATGAATCGGCGGGCCGGTTAGTCTTCGACGGTCCGCACCCGGCCGCGCTTGGCTTTGATGCCGGAGCGGCGCACCTTCGCCTCGATACGTTCGCGCTTGGCGGCGAGAGTGGGGCGGGTCGGTCGGCGCTTCGGCGGGGGCGGCTTGGCTGCCTCGGCAATGAGGGCGACCAGTCGGGCGAGGGCGTCCTCGCGGTTCATGGCCTGAGTGCGGAAGCGCTTCGCCTCGATCACCAACACGCCTTCATCCGTGATGCGGCGTCCGGCCAGGCGCCGCAGCCTCATCTTCGTCGGGCCGTCCAGCGACAG
The DNA here is from genome assembly GCA_018432935.1 of Rhodospirillales bacterium. Classification (GTDB taxonomy): domain Bacteria; phylum Pseudomonadota; class Alphaproteobacteria; order Rhodospirillales; family Shumkoniaceae; genus JAHDSF01. The sequence goes on from JAHDSF010000006.1 coordinate 348,463, forward strand.
CGAGCGCGAAACATCGAAGCGGAGCTGCACCGCGGTGGCGACCTTGTTGACGTTCTGGCCGCCCGGTCCGCCGGCGCGCACGAACTGCTCGACGATCTCGTCGTCCTGCAGCGATATGGTCGGGGTGACGGGGATCATGGCGCTAGAACGACGAGCCCGGCTGCTTGAGGAACTCTTCCTCCTCGGGCGTGCTTTCCCGGCCGAGGACGGCGTTGCGGTGGGGAAAGCGGCCGAAGCGGGCGATGATATCGCGATGGGCGAGGGCCCAGCGCAGCGCCTCCGCATCGCCCATCGCCTCGAACAGGGCGACGCTGCGCTCCTGGTCGGCGAGGTCCTCGCCGTGCTCGAAGGGCAGGTAGAAGAAGGTGCGCATCACCGCCGGCGCCGTCTGGTCGAAGCCCCGGTCGAGAGCGGCGCGCGCGATCTCGCGGGCCTTGGCGTCGGCGGCGAACGCTCGCGGCGTGCCGCGGAAGACATTGCGCGGGAACTGGTCGAGCAGGATGAGGAGCGCGAGCGCGCCCTCGGGCGTAGCGGCGAGGTGGTCGAGGCGGCCGGCGGCCGCGGCCTCCATGTCGTTGCCGAAGCCCTCGCCGATCGCCCGGTCGAAATCCTCGTCCTTCTTGAACCAGGCCTGGCGCGCCACGAGGGAGCCCCCCTGGTCGCGTTCGGCGAACCAGAAATCGATCACGCGGCGGGTGATTTCGGCGTTCATTCCGCGGCCTCCTTCCGTTCGTGTGCTTGTTGCGGTCTCTGCCGCGCGACCACCGAGCGGGCGGCGAAGTAGGCGGCGGCCGCGAGGGCGGCGCCGGCGAGCATGCCGATCACCACCGGGGCCGCGGTCTCGCCGATCGCCAGTCCGACCACGTAGGAGGCGGCGGCGCCGCTGCCCATCTGCAGGAATCCGGCAAGTCCGGAGGCGGCGCCGGCGCGTTCCGGATCGACGCTGACCGCCCCGGCGAGGCCGTTCGGGATGCTCAGACCGTGGCCGAAGCCGACCCCGCCCATGGCGGCGAACAGAGTGAGCGGCGACACCATCCCGGCCACGTAGAGGACGGCCTGGGCTGCCGCCGCCACCAGCGAGATCAGAAGTCCGGCCACGATCAGGCGGTCGATCCCCCAACGACGGGACATCCGTCCGGTAATGAAGTTGCCGATCATGTACATGCCGGCCGCGAAGAAGAAATAGAGCCCGTACTCGCTGGGCGGTCGATGCAGGATGTGGACCATTACATAGGGCGCGCCGCCAAGGAACGAGAAGAACGACACGGCGGTGAAGCCGAGCTGAAGGGCGTAGCCCAGGAAGGCCGGCTTGCGCAGCAGGTGGCCGAAGCTCCAGAACAGGGTGCCGAGGCGGACCCGGGTGCCGCTGGGCGGATGGGTCTCGCCGAGCAGCGCCGTGGCGGCGGCGAGGACAATGAGGCCGGCCACACCGACGAACACGAAGCCCGAACGCCAGCCGAACCACTCGTCGAGATAGCCGCCGATCCCCGGCGCCAGCATCGGCGCCGCCATCATCGCCATCGTGATGTAGGCGATCATGCTGGCGGCGCGGTCGCGATCGTAAAGGTCGCGGACCACCGCCCGGCTCAGCACCATGCCGGCGCAGGCGCCGATCGCCTGCACCAGCCGTCCGGCGATCAGCACCTCGATGTTGGGCGCGAACGCGCAGGCCGCGCTGGCGGCGACGAAGATGGCGAGGCCGGCAAGCAGCACCGGACGCCGGCCCCAGCGGTCCGATATCGGGCCGTACAGGAGCTGGGCGGCCGCGAAGGCGATCAGGTACAGCGACAGCGTCAGCTGCACGGCTCCGTAGCTGGCCGACAGCGCCCGCTGAAGGCCCGGCATCGATGGCACGAAGATGTTCATGCTGAGCGGACCGACGGCGGTGGCGCTCACCAGCACGGCCAGCACGACAACTCCGGATGGTGTCGGGCGCGACATACTCGGTCTCTCGGAAAAAAGGGGCGCCACCATAACAACATCCCTCGCCGGCGACCAGCCTTGCGTGGATCACGAACGCGCGTGCTTCCCTGGGGGGCGGGGCCGTTCCCCGTACCAGGCCCCGGGATGGCGTGTGGGCTGCCGTTCCCATTGACAGCGGAGCGATCCCGGGCCATCTCTTCGCAGTCAAAACTTTCCCTTCGGGGTGCGTTCCGCTGCGGCGCCTCGGTGTCGACCGGTCTCTCTCCACACGGGTGATTTTGATGTCCCGGCGCATCCCGTGACCGGGACAACGCCAGCTAGGAGAAGATTGGATGTCCACTGGCACCGTGAAGTGGTTCAACTCGACCAAGGGCTACGGCTTCATCACCCCCGATGACGGCACTGCCGACGTATTCGTCCACGTTTCCGCGGCCGAGCGCGCCGGCATTACCCTCGTCGAGGGTCAGAAGATCGCCTTCGAACGGGCGCGCGGGCGCGACGGCAAGACGGCCGCCGACGATCTTCGCGCCGTTTGAAGCAGGGCTCGGGGGGCGGTGCGAAGCCGCCTCCCGCCGTTTCCCCGATCAAGAAGGAACACGCGTGAGCAAGGACGATGTCATCGAATTCGAAGGGGTGGTGACCGAAGTCCTTCCGGACACCCGCTTCCGGGTCAAACTGGAAGGCGACCGGGAGGTCATCGCCTATGCCTCGGGCAAGATGCGCAAGCACCGTATCCGCATCCTGGCCGGCGACCGGGTCACCGTCGAGATGACCCCCTACGACCTCGAGAAGGGCCGGATCAACTTCCGGCACAAGGATGCGCGCGGGCCCGAGACCGGCGCCGCGCCGCGCAAGCCTCCGGTTCGCCGCCGGCACTGACCGGCGGCTCCCATGCCCGGATACGCGGCCGGACGCGAGAAAGGCCCGACGGACGAGCCGGTTCTGGTCGTGCTCGGCGCCGCGCTCTCGAAAGAAGGGGCGCCGTCGCGTGCCCTGGTCCGGCGCGTTCGCCATGCCGCCCGCTTGTACGGCGAGGGGCGTGCCCCGACCGTCGTCATGTCGGGCGGGCTGACGGCTGGACGGGGCGCGCCGCCGCCCTGGCCGGAGTCTCGCGTGATGCGCGAGCTCGCGGTCACCGACGGCGTACCCGTCGCCTGCATCGTAGAAGAGAGCGCGTCGACCTCCACCCTCGAGAATGCCCTGCAGGTGCGCGCGCTGATGGCCCGGCAGGGCTGGCGGAAGGCGGTCGTCGTCACCGACGGCTTCCACGCCCCGCGCGCGCTGCTGACGTTCTGGGCCGCCGGCATCCGCTGCTCGGCGGCAGCGGCGCCGGGCGCATGGCGGGAGGAGGGGCCGGCGCGCGTACTTGCCGCCGCCCTGCGCGAGGCGGCGGCGCTGCTGTGGTACGCGGTCCTGATTGCGCGGGGCCGGCTTCGGCGGGCCCTATGAGGTGGCGATCCCGGGACGGAACACGCTGCGGAACTGCATGTCCTCGTCGAGGACATGGCTCATGAACCAGCCGAGCAGGAAGTCGCGCACCCGTTCGGCCGCCGCGGGCCTGTCGGAGGCCGGCAGATGCTGCCTCAGGGTGGCGAAGGAATCTCGCAGCAGCCGGTGCTCGACCCGCTGCGCCTCGACCTCGGCATAGCCGTTCTCGGCCAGGATTTCCTCCTCGCGGCGGAAGTGGGCGCCGATCGCGTCGTCAAGGGTGGCGAACAGGCGCAGCACTATAGCCTGCGGGGCCGCCGCCGCGCAGGCGTCGTGAAGCTCGTTCAGAAGCGCGATGATGCGCTGATGGTCGGCGTCGATCTCGGCGTTGCCGACGCTGAACGAGTCATCCCAATCGACGACGGTCATCGGCCGTTACCCCGTCTCACCAAAGGACTTGCATTTGTCGGCCAAGCATACCAGAAAACGCGCTCCGTCGGTGCCGTTTCGGAGCCGCGTGCTGCGGGCGGCGACGGGTGCAACTTTTGCGTCGCGTCTCCCCTTTCCTCTGTGTTAGACATCCCCGCATGCATACCTATCTCGATTTCGAGAAGCCGATCGCCGAGCTTGAGGGCAAAATCGAGGAACTCCGCCACCTCGCGGGTTCCGGCGATATCAACATCGCCGACGAGGTCGCCCGCCTCCAGACCAAGATCGAGCGCCTCATCCGACAAGCCTACGCCAAGCTGACGCCTTGGCAGAAGGCGCAGGTCGCCCGCCATCCGAATCGGCCGCACACGGTCGACTACCTCAAGGGCCTGATCGAGGATTTCACGCCGCTGGCCGGCGATCGTCTGTTCGCAGAGGATCGCGCCATCATCGGCGGACTCGGTCGCTTCAAGGGCTCGTCGGTGGTCGTCATGGGCCACGAGAAAGGCAGCGACACCGACGAGAGGGTGAAGCACAACTTCGGCATGGCGCGGCCCGAAGGCTATCGCAAGGCGCAGCGCCTGATGAAGCTGGCCGACCGCTTCCAGATCCCCGTCCTCACCTTCGTCGACACGCCCGGGGCCTATCCCGGCGTCGATGCCGAGGCGCGCGGGCAGGCCGAGGCGATCGCCCGCAGCATCGACACCTGCCTTTCGCTCAAGGTGCCGCTGGTCAGCACGGTGATCGGCGAAGGCGGCTCGGGCGGTGCCATCGCCCTGGCCACCGCCGACTGCGTCCTGATGCTGGAGCACGCGATCTATTCCGTCATCTCGCCGGAAGGCTGTGCCTCGATCCTGTGGCGCGACGGCGAGCAGGCGAAGACGGCGGCCGAGGCGCTGCGGCTGACGGCTCAGGACCTGATGCGCCTGGGCGTGATCGACGAGGTGATCGCGGAGCCGATCGGCGGTGCCCACCGCGACCGCGACGCCACAGTGCGCGCCGTCGGCGAGAGCATCGAAAAGCAGCTGCGCAAGCTCGGCAACCACGACCCCGATACGCTGAAATCGCATCGCCGCCAGAAGTTCCTGGAGATGGGGCAGAACAGCCTCTGACGCAGAGAGGCGCAAGCCCGACGGTGGGGCGATGCCGTACCGGGTGCTCGTTTGACGGGTCTCCGGTTTGCGGTCGAACGCGCGCGACCCCTTGAAAAACCTTTCTTCGGGTAATTAATTGCGCGATGTCGGGGGCGGGACGCCCACAACCTATGCCAGGAGGACGCCGGGGATGACGAAGATCAAGGTCGCCAATCCGATCGTGGAGCTCGACGGCGACGAGATGACGCGGATCATCTGGGCCTTCATCAAGGAGAAGCTGATCCTCCCCTACCTCGACGTCGACCTCAAGTACTACGATCTCGGCGTCGAACACCGCGACGCCACCGACGACCAGGTCACGGTCGAGGCCGCCAACGCCATCAAGCAGTACCGGGTCGGCGTCAAGTGCGCGACCATCACCCCCGACGAGGCGCGGGTCGAGGAGTTCGGCCTCAAGAAGATGTGGAAATCGCCGAACGGCACCATCCGCAACATCCTCGGCGGCACCGTGTTCCGCGAGCCGATCGTCTGCCGCAACATTCCGCGCCTGGTTCCGGGCTGGACCAAGCCGATCGTGATCGGCCGTCATGCCTTCGGGGACCAGTACCGGGCGACCGATCTCGTCGTACCCGGTCCCGGCAAGCTGACGATCCGGTTCCAGCCGGCAGGCGGTGGCGCCGCGGTCGAGCACGAAGTGTTCGACTTCCCTGGCGGCGGCGTCGCCATGGCGATGTACAACCTGGATGAATCGATCCGCGGCTTCGCGCGGGCCTGCATGAACTATGCGGTGATGGTGGGTTGGCCGCTCTACATGTCGACCAAGAACACCATCCTGAAGGCCTACGACGGTCGCTTCAAGGACCTGTTCCAGGAGGTGTTCGACGCCGAGTTCAAGGAGACGTTCAAGCAGAAGGGCATCACCTACGAGCACCGGCTGATCGACGACATGGTCGCGTCGGCCCTGAAGTGGGAAGGCGGTTTCGTCTGGGCCTGCAAGAACTACGACGGCGACGTACAGTCGGACACCGTGGCCCAGGGCTTCGGTTCGCTGGGACTGATGACCTCGGTGCTGCTGACGCCCGACGGCCAGACGGTCGAGGCCGAGGCTGCGCACGGAACGGTCACGCGGCACTACCGCCTGCACCAGCAGGGCAAGGAGACCTCGACCAACCCGATCGCCTCGATCTTCGCGTGGACCCGCGGGCTTGCCTATCGCGGTCAGTTCGACGGCACGCCGGAGGTCACCAGGTTCGCCCACACCCTTGAGCGCGTCTGCGTCGAGACCGTCGAGGCCGGGCACATGACCAAGGACCTGGCGATGCTGATCGGCAAGGACCAGCCGTCGCTCACCACCCAGCAGTTCCTGGCCAAGCTGGACGACAACCTGAAGACCGCAATGGTCCGCGGCTGAGCGGGATCGGCCGGCGCCTGCGCCGGCCGTTCTTCCCCTAGTGCATCATGAAGACGGCTCGGTCGGCGTGGGCCGCCATATACGAAGTGACGCCGCCCAGCAGCAGTTCGTGCGCCCGGCTGTGGGTGTAGGCCCCCATCACCAGCAGGTCGGCCTCGATCTCGCGGCAGTGTTCCAGCAGGGCCCTTCCCACCGGTGGTTCGAGGCTCTTCTCGAACACCCGTACCTTTGCCGCGATGTCGTGACGTGCCAGCAATACCCGGGCACCCTCGGCGACGGCGGGGGCGGTGTGGTCGCTGCGGGCGGTGAGAATAGTCACCGCCTGCGCCGTCTCCAGCAGGGGCAGGGCCGCCGCCAGCGCCCGCGCTGACTCGATGCTGCCATTCCAGGCGATCGCGATCCGGCGGCCGGGGATGGCGCCGCTTCGCGCGGGGACCAGGAGGACCGGCCGTCCGGTGCTGCGGAGCGCAAGTTCGAGCAGCGTGCGACTGCCTTCGGGGGCGGCGCATCCGACCACGATCAGATCCGAGACGCGGCCGCGGCGCGCCAGCTCTCCCGCCGGGTCGCGGTCAGCCTCCTGCCATGTTGCAGAGGGACACGTTCCCGGGTTCACGGCGACGCCGAAGCGCTTGCAGAGATCGGCGAAGTCTTGCCGCATGGCGGCGCACTGCTGCCTGATCTGTTGCTCGTACGCCGCATAGGTTTCCGCGAGCGTTTTGCCCCCTGTCACGGTCAGTGCCGTCACCCCCCGGAACGCCGCCGCCGGTTCGGCCTTCATGTAGAGCACGTCAACACACGCCCGCCGGTGGCTGGCAAGCGCGATGGCCGCTTCGAGAGCCGCGATTTGCCACTCGGTGTCACTGGTCAGCGGCGCCAGTATCGATCGTATCGACATGGGCTGCCTCCTCCTGCACCGAAGATCTCGGCTACATGATACCAGAACTGACCGTCGCGGACGAGTCGAAGCGCTTCGGCGGCCGCGCCGTCGGGTCGACGCCCCCACAGCCTGTTGGGCGCAATGCTCTTCCCAGCCGCACTATCTGGTGGTAACGTTTGTGGTACCACTATCGGGGGACGCAGACATGGCACAGCAGCGGTTGGAGGTTCCGGTCGCCACCGGAGTGAGCCAGACGCTATCTCGCGATCTCCGGCACGTGGCGCTGATCTTCCGCACCTCGAAGGGACCGGTCACCGTGGCCGTGCCCACTCCCAACATCGCCCAGCTCGTGACCTACCTTGTCCGCGCTGCGCAGCGGATCGCCGCCCGCGAGCCGGCCAGCTTTCCCGCCAGGCAGACGGCGGGCAGGTCGGCGCCTATCGAGTTGTCGGGGATCGAAGTCGCGGCCGGGCGCAGCGAGGGCGAGGCGATCCTCAACGTCAAGGCGGGACCGATCAGCCTCGGCCTTGCGGTCGAGGCGGAGGCTCTCCGGAGCGCGCTCCAGATGCCAGAGAAGGCCCCGGCTTCCAAGAAGCCGGCCAAGGCCAAGAAGACATCGCCCAGGACAGCCGCGGCCAAGGCCAAGAAGCCGGCCGGGAGGAAGGTCACGTAAAAGTCGTCCGGCGCGGACTTGCCGGGAAGCGGCCGGGCAGCCTCAGCCCGGGAAAGGGCAGTCGGGCCGTTCGCAGCGACGGCCGCGGCCCTTGACCACGTAGGTGCCGCAAACCGGGCAGCGCGAGGTCTCCTCGACGGCGGGCGGCGGCGGGTCCGGCTTCACCGTCGGCTGGGGACCGGCACCGCCGCCGATGCGGCCGGCGACGCGCTTCAGGTGGCGGTATCCGTAAAACACCGCAAGGACAATCAGGACGGTCAGCAGGATCTTCGGCAGCATGCGGGCATTGTGGCCTAGAGGCCGAGGCGCGTCCAGGCCGCCCTCTCCTCGATCGCGCCGAAGGCGTGCTCGATCCATTCCTCGGGCGAGGAAGCCGGTGCCCGGCCCAGCCGGAACGCCCACGAGCGGCGCGGCTCCATGGCCCGGAATCGCACGCGCTCGCCGAAGCGGGCGCGGATGGTGGTGCGGATCTCGCCCAGCGCGTCTATCAAGCCGAGTCGGAGGGCCGTGCGGCCGGTCCAGAACTCGCCGCTGAACAGGGACTCGTCGTCGCCCGCGATCTTTCCGGCGCGGCGCTCCCGCACCGCGGCGATGAAGGCCTCGTGCATTTCGGTCATGATCCGCTTCAGCCGTTCGACCTCTTCCGGCCGCTCCGGCTGGAAGGGATCGAGCAGCGACTTGCGCGACCCCGCCGTATAAAGGCGCCGCTCGATTCCGGCCCGGCCGATGAGGTCGGTGAAGCCGAAGCTCGACGAAACGACGCCGATCGAGCCGACGATCGAGCTTTCGTCGGCGAAGATCTCGTCCCCGGCCAGGGCCAGCCAGTAGCCCCCCGAGGCTGCCGCGTCCTCGACGAAGGCCAGCACCGGCACGCCCTTTTCCTCAGCCATCGCCCGGATGCGGGCATGGATGAGGCGTGACTGCACGGGGGAGCCGCCGGGCGAGTTGATGACGAGGGCCACGGCCGCCAGGTGGCGCGGCGCGAAAGCGCGTTCGATGGTCGAAGCGAGGCCGGCCAGCGACAGCCCGCGTCGCAAGGCCGAGGGGCCGCCGATGAGCCCCGACAGCCGCAGCACGGTGACCACGGGGTGCGGCTCGCGCCAGGCGCGGACGGGGATCAGCGAGCGCCAGCGCGACCGGCGCGCCGGGGGGCGGCGCTTGTCGGCGTGCACGGTGTCGGGCGGGGACGCCTGTTGGTTCAAGAGATTCTCCTTTTGGGTCCACCCTCAAGTTGGATCGCGCGGCGACAGCCGCAACCGCGCACCCCCGCGCAGGACGGCTTCCGCTGCGTCGGTGTAGGCGCCGCCCGGCTGATGCAGGACCAGTCCGGCGGCGAGGATGAGCGGGGCGCGGCCGCCGCGGATGCCGCGCACCAGCACGCGCTTGGCGGGGCGGCCGTCCGCGGTCGGCCACAGGGGGAACACGATCAGGCTGCCCAGGTGTTCGCCCATCGCCGCCAGCAGCTCGTCCAGGCGGTCGGCGCCGAACACGAAGGTGACGCTGCCGCGCGCCCGCACCAGGCGCGTCGCCGCCGCTACCCAGTCGGCAATTCCGGCTTTTCCCTCGATGGTCGCAGCAGGCGAGCCGCCGGCGCCGCCGCTGCGATCGGCGCGGCCGTACGGAGGGTTGGCCATTGCGTGGTCGAACGAGGCGGCGGGAAAGGGGAGGCGGCCGTCGGCAACGTCGCCGCAGGCGAATGCCGCACGTTGCGCCAGCCCCGCGTCCGCCGCATTGCGGCGGGCGAGGTCGACGTTCGCGGGATCGAGGTCGAAGCCGGCCACCGCGACGCCAGGGAGGCGGGCCGCCAGGCACAACCCGGCGGTGCCGACGCCGCACCCGAGGTCGACTGCCCGGTCGCCGTTCCGTGCCGGGACCGCCGCTGCCAGCAGCACGGGATCGATGGCGACGCGATACCCCGATGCCGGTTGCAGGACGGAAAGGCGGCCGCCCAGCACGGCGTCGCGCGTCAGTTCGGTCATCGGGCCGCCTTCTCGATCGCCCTCAGGATGTCCTGTGCCCGCACGAAATCCTCGTCGCCGACCATGATCCGGCGCGGCACGGCCGAGATGCTGCCGTCGAGGACGCTGGCGTGGGTGTCCAGCACCACCGCCTCGATGGTCTCGGCCCGGAGGTGCGCGAGAAGGGCGGAGATCAGCACCGGATCGTTGGTCCGTACGAGCTCGCGCAAGATCGTGGCATCCTTCTTTGCTTGCCGGGCGGCGAGGCAGTTCCTATGCTCGTATCCCGCTCTTTCGCGGTCAAGAGGAGCCGAAATTTTGCCGGAGGCCACGCAGCCCGCGCCGGACGCAGAGCACAGGCCCACCCTTGACGCCTTGCAGGCCCTGGTCGGCGAGGATCTCAAGGAGGTCAACCGTCTCATCGTCGAACGGATGGCGAGCCCGGTGGTGCTGATTCCGCAACTTGCGGGGCACATCGTCGCCGGCGGAGGCAAGCGGCTGCGGCCGCTGCTCACCTTGGCCTGCGCCCGGCTCTGCGGCTACACGGAAAAGCGGCATATCGCCCTGGCGGCGAGCGTCGAGTTCATCCACACCGCAACCCTTCTTCACGACGATGTGGTCGACGAGAGCGAGCTGCGTCGTGGGCTGGCCTCGGCCAACACGCTGTGGGGCAACAAGGCGAGCGTCCTGGTCGGCGACTTCCTCTTCAGCCGCTCGTTCGAGCTGATGGTCGAGGCGGGCTCGCTGAAGGTGCTTGAGATCCTGGCGCAAGCCTCGTCGGTGATCGCCCAGGGCGAGGTGATGCAGCTCTCGATCTCCAATGACACGGCCACTGGCGAGGACGCCTATCTCGAGGTGGTGCGGAGCAAGACGGCGCGCCTGTTCGCCGCCGCCTGCCGCATCAGCGCGGTGGTGGCCGGGCGCCCCGAGGCGGAGGAACTGGCGCTCGATTCCTATGGCACCGACCTCGGTGTTGCCTTCCAGCTGGTCGACGACGTGCTCGACTACTCGGCCAACCAGCGCGAGCTTGGCAAGACGGTCGGCGACGATTTCCGCGAGGGCAAGATCACGCTGCCGGTGATCGTCGCCAACGCTCGCGGCGACGGTGCCGAGAAGGCGTTCTGGCGGCGCACGCTGGAGGATCTCGATCAGCGGGAGGGCGATCTCGACGAGGCGCTGCGGCTGATGGCACGCCATCGCGCCCTCGACGAGGCGATGGCGCACGCCCGCTGCTATGCGGAACGGGCGCGGCAGGCGTTGAGGCCGTTCCCGGAAAGCCCGGTCAAGGCGGCCCTGCTCGAGGTTGCGGACTTCTGCGTCGAACGCGCCTACTGACGAGGTCTTGCGTTCCGCGCAGGTTGCCGGTATATAGCGGCTTCCCGGCCGACGGAGTGTAGCTCAGCCTGGTAGAGCACTGCTTTCGGGAGGCAGGGGCCGGTGGTTCAAATCCACTCACTCCGACCAACGCAGGGGATCACGTGAGGGGGCCTTCGGGCCCCCTTTTCGTTGTGCGCCCAGCATGGGCGTGGCTCCTATTCTGGGTGCTCCTATTCTGGGGACACCATACTTAATTCTTTGTCCAGAATTAAGTATGGTGTCCCCAGAATGTACCTATACTTAATTCTTCGTCAGAATTAAGTATAGTGTCCCCATAATGTACCCCAGGATGTACCCAAATACTCCCAGAATATCATCGGGATGCGCTATACCGAAGTATGGGTTCCCGGTTGCCCGGCGCCGGGGTTACCCTCCGTCTTGCGGACGGAGCGGAAGGAGATCGGGCATGCTGGCAGCGCTGAGACTGAGGGCCCGTGTCTCCCTGGCGATGATCGGCATAACCTCGCTGGCGGTGCTGGCGTGCGGCGGCATTCTGCTCCGGGCGGCGACCGGGGGTATCGGCGACGAGGCGCGAGCGCATGCCGGTGCCATTGCCGAGCAGTACGGCGCCTACGTCGCCAGCCAGTTCGCCTCGGCCATGACGGTGGCGCAAGGGCTCTCGGCAACTTTCGAGGGGCTCCACGACCGAGGCGTGGCGGATCGCGACGCCTACAATGCCGTGCTGGAAAGGACGCTCGCGCAGAACAAGCTTCTGGTGGGGGTCTGGACCGGGTGGGAAGCGAACGCTCTTGAGGGGCGTGACGCCGACTTTGCCAACACCGGAGGTCACGATTCGAGCGGCCGGTTCATCCCCTATTGGGTGCGCTCCGCGGGCAAGATCGTGATGGTGCCGCTGGAGGCGTATGACCAGAGCGGGGCGGGGGATTACTACCAGATCCCGAAGCGCACCGGCGCTGCCGCGGTCATCGACCCCTTCGTCTACCAGGTCGACGGCAAGGACGTCTTGATGACCACCTTGGCGGTTCCCGTGCGGTCGAAGGGCGCGGTCGTCGGTGTCGTGGGCGTCGATATCGCGCTCGACGGGCTGCAGAGCGTGCTCTCCGCAATCCGGCCCTTCGGATCCGGGTACCTCACCATCGTGACCGAGTCGGGAGGGATCGTCTCCCATCCGAAGGCATCGTGGCTGGGCAAGAACGTCAGGGACCTCGGCCTCGCCGCCGACCTGGTCAAGGGACTCACCGCCGGCGAAAGGAAAGCCGTGTCGGGCGCGTCTGCGGAGGTCGAGGGCGGCAGGGCGCTCGTCGTCACGCAGCCGTTCACGTTCGACGGCCTGGCGAAGCCCTGGACGGTGGCCGTCGTCGCCCCCGAGAGTGTCGTCCTCGCCGCCGTCGGGACGATGCAGTGGCTGGTCGTTGCAATCCTTGCCGCCGCCGTCCTGGTCGCGGGAGGCGTGGCTTTGTTCGTCGGCGGCAACCTGGCCAAGCCGATCGTGGCCATGACGGCGGCCATGACCCGGCTGGCCAAAGGCGACACCACGGTCGAGGTTCCCGGGCACGACAGGAAGGACGAGATCGGCGAAATGGCCGCGTCCGTCCTGGTATTCAAGAACGACGCCTTGGACAAGGCTCGGCTGGAGGAGGAACGGGCCGAGCTCGAGCGCCGCGCCGAGCAGGAGAAGAAGGAGATGATGGCGCGCATGGCCGGCGGTTTCGAGGCATCGGTCGGGAAGATCGTGCGCCGGGTCTCGTCGGCCTCGAGCGAGCTCAACAACTCGGCCGAAGCGATGAGCGCAACCGCCGAGGAGACAGCCCGGCAGTCGGCTGCCGTCGCGACCGCTTCGGAAAGTGCCTCCGCGAGCGTCGGAGCGGTTGCCGCCGCCGCCGATCAGTTGTCGTCATCGATCGTCGAGATCGGCCGCCAGGTCGAGCAGGCCTCGGCCGTCGCCTCCGGCGCAGTTCGCCAGGCCAACGAGACCAATGCCAAGATGCAGGGGCTCACCGAGGCGGCGGAAAAGATCGGTGCCGTCCTCAGCCTGATCGGCGACATTGCCGCCCAGACGAACCTGCTCGCCCTCAACGCCACCATCGAAGCGGCTCGGGCCGGCGATGCCGGGAAAGGCTTCGCGGTCGTCGCTTCCGAGGTCAAGAACCTCGCGAACCAGACCGCCAGCGCCACCGGGGAGATCGCGACCCAGATCGAAGGCGTGCAGAACTCGACCCGCGACGCCGTGGAGGCGATCGCAGCCATCACGAGGGCGGTCGGCGACATCGACCGGATATCGTCGGCGATCGCAGCGGCCGTCGAACAGCAGTCGGCGGCCACCCAGGAGATTGCCCGGAGCATCGAGCAGGCCTCCTCAGGCACATCCGAGGTCAACACGAACATCATCGGCGTCAACAAGGCCGCCAACGACACCGGTGCCGTGGCGACGCAGATCCGCTCGGCGGCGGGGTCGCTGTCGGAGCAGGCGGACACCTTGCGTACCGAGGTCGAGAAGTTCCTGGCCACGGTTCGCGCCTGACACTATAATTCAGGGGACACAATACGGAATTGACGGCAGCCGGCCGGTGCCCTATCCTCGGGGGATGGCCAGGCTCGCACGCATCGTCGTCCCCTCGGTACCGCACCACGTCACCCAGCGCGGCAACCGCCGCCAGCAGGTGTTCTTCGGCGAGGAGGACTACCGCACCTACCTGGAGCTGCTGGCCGAGCACACGCGCGCCGCCGGGGTGGCGGTGTGGGCGTGGTGCCTGATGCCGAACCACGTGCATTTGATGCTGGTGCCGCCGGAACCGGGAGCCCTGCGGGCGGCGCTGGCCGAGGCGCACCGGCGCTATTCGCGGGCGGTGAACTTCCGCCAGGGCTGGCGGGGCTACCTGTGGCAGGGCCGCTTCGCCTCGTGCCCCCTGGACGAGGCCCACGCGCTGGCGGCGGCGCGTTATATCGAGCTCAACCCGGTACGGGCCGGTCTGGCGGCGCGCCCCGAAGACTGGCCGTGGTCAAGCGCCGCGGCGCACCTGGGCCGCGGCGCCGACGGGATAACGGACGTCGGCGGATTGGGCGGGCAATTCCCGGACTGGGCGGGGTTCCTCGCCGCGGGGCTGGATGAGACGATGCTGGAGGCCATCCGCCGCGGCGAGCGCACCGGCCGTCCGCTCGGCGACTCCGCCTTCGTCGCGCGCCTCGAGGCTGCTACCGGCCGGGCGCTCGCCCGACGTAAGCCGGGACCGAAAACGAAAGCGCGGCGACGGAAGCAGGGCAAGCCATCCGCCCGCAGTTAAGTATAGTGTCCCCCGAATTAGTGTCCCCTGAATTATCAGTGGAACCCCGGCATCTCCTCGCCGGCGGAATCCTCGGGCAGCTTTCCGAGGATGATCATCGCCAGCACCTGATCCTTGGTGACCTCGGTCGTGCGCCGGGTGCCGACCAGATTCCCGTTCTTCAGCACGCTCACCCGATCGGCAAGGTCGAAGACGTCGTGGATGTCGTGGCTGATCAGGAAGATGCCGATGCCCTCGGCCTTGAGCTGCTTGACCAGTTCGCCGACCATGCGGGTTTCGTGCGGGCCCAGCGCGGCGGTCGGCTCGTCCATGATCAGGATGCGGGCGTTGAAGTAGATGGCGCGTGCGATCGCCACCGACTGCCGCTGCCCGCCCGACATGTTGCGGACCGCCCCCTTGATGTTGGTGAAGTTGGGGTTGAGACGCCGCACCACCTTGCGGGTCTCGTTCTCCATCGCATCGTCGTCGAGGGTTCCCCACCGGGTCAGCAGCTCGCGCCCGAGGAACAGGTTGCCGGGGGCGTCCAGGTTGTCGGCCAAGGCGAGGGTCTGGTAGATCGTCTCGATGCCGTGGCGCTGGGCGTCGCGGGGGCTCTCGATCTCGACCTTTTCGCCGTTGATGCGAATCTCGCCGGCGTCGGGCGCGATGGCGCCGGACAGGATCTTCATCAGCACCGACTTGCCGGCCCCGTTGTGGCCCAGCACGCCGACCACCTCGCCGGGGTGAAGATCGACGCTGACGCCGCGCACGGCATGGACGCCGCCGAAGCGCTTGTGGATGTCCCGCATCTCGACCAGGGGCGCCGTACTCATGGAGGGACCTCCTACCTGCGGTGCCTGTTGTAGGCGGTGTCGAACCAGACCGCGGCGATCAGCACCAGGCCGATGATGACCTGGCGCATGGCGCTGGAGACGCCCAGCAGCACCATGCCGTTCTCCAGGCTCTGCATCACCACGGCGCCGAGGATGGCGCCTGCCACCGTGCCGACGCCGCCCGCCAGCGAGGTGCCGCCGATCACTGCGGCGGCGATCACGCTGAGCTCCGCCAACAGGCCCATCGAGTTGGCGCCGGCGTTCAGACGCGCGGTGGTGATGACGGCGCCGATCGCGCACAGCACCCCCATCAGGACGAACACCATGAGGGTCGTCTTGCGGACGTCGATGCCCGACAGCTCGGCCGCCTCCGGGTTGCCGCCCATGGCGAACACGTAGCGGCCGAACTTGGTGGCGCGCGAGATGAACATCATGAAGACGACCACGATCATCAGGATCAGCACCGGGACGGGGATCCCGCGCGGGATGTCGCTGCGCGGCAGCGTGTAGGCGTTCATCACCATGACGAAGCCGACGATGATGGCGGTCGCGACCAGGATGATGCCCAGCTCCGCCCACATGGGCTTCACCGGGAACCCGTAGCGGTGGCGCTTGGCGCGGCTGGTGAAGGCGTTGAAGACGACGAAGGCGATCGCCAGCACCCCGGTCACCCAGCTCCAGACGGCGCCGATCGAACCTTGGATGCCGCCGCCGAAGACCTGGAAGGTGGGATCCATCGGGGCGACGGTGCGGCCCTCGGTGACGATCCAGGCGCAGCCGCGGAAGATCAGCAGCCCGGCCAGCGTGACGACGAAGGCGGGAACGCCGCGGTAGGCGATCCAGTAGCCCTGCCAGGCGCCGATCGCGGCGCCGACGGCGAGGGCCATCACGACGGTCAGCGGCCAGTTCCACCAGACGCCGAGGGGGAGGATCTCGACCTGGAACACCGCCAGCACCATCCCCGAGAAGCCGAGGATCGAGCCCACCGAAAGATCGATGTGGCGGGCGACGATCACCAGCACCATGCCGGTCGCCATGATGCCGACGACGGTGCTTTGGACGGTGAGGTTGTAGAGGTTGCGGGGGGTCAGGAAGATGCCGTCCGTCAGGGCCGTGAAGACGATCCAGATCACCACCAGCGCGCCGACCATCGCCAGCATCCGGGTATCGAGCTCGGTCAGCTGGACGAATCGTTCAAATGCCCCGATCTGCGGCCCCGAGTCCTGCGGCGGCCGGCCTTTTACGGCCTGGGTTGCGTCTCCCATCCCGGTCCTCCCTTCCCCTGGGCGGTGCGGCGGGACGAGCGGATCCCGCCGCACCGAGCTGGAGTCCTACTTGCAGGCGGCCGGCGCCTTCTGCGCGTCGACGCCCTGGCAGACGACTTCTTTCTTCACCCAGCCGGCCTTGATCACGACGTCGAGATTGTCGGCGGTGATCGGGATCGGCTTCAAGAGGACGGAGTGCATCTTGACCTTCTTCGGGCCGTCCGCGAACACGACGTGGCCCGGAATCTTGTCCATCGCCTTGCCCTTGGCGAGTTCGATGGCGATCTGGGCGGCGTTCTTGCCCAACTCGCGGGCGTCCTTCCAGACGCTGACGGTCTGCAGGCCGCGGGCGACCCGGTTGAGGGCCGCGAAGTCGCCGTCCTGACCGGACACCGGGACCACCATGCCCTGGGCCGTCAGCGCTGCGATGGCACCGCCGGCGGTGCCGTCGTTGGAGGCGACCACGGCATCGACCTTGTTGTTGTTGGCGGTCAGGATCTGCTCCATGTTGGCCTGGGCCACTTCGGGCTTCCAACCGTCGGTGTACTGCTCGCCGACGACCTTGATGTCGCCCTTGTCGATGGCGGGCTTGAGCACCTCGAGCTGGCCGGCATGCAGGAAATCGGCATTCGGGTCTGCCGAGTAGCCCTTGATGAACACGTAATTGCCCTTGGGCTGCTTCTTGAACACCTCGCGGGCCTGCAGGCGCCCGACCTCCTTGTTGTCGAACGTGAGGTAGAACACGCCCGGGTCTTCGATCAGGCGGTCGTAACCGACCACGGGAATGCCCTCCGCCTTGGCCTTGTTGACGCCGGGCAGGACGGCGGCCGAATCCCAGGCCAGCACGATCAGGGCTTCGGCGCCGCGGGTGATCAGGCTCTCGATGTCGGCGATCTGCTTTTCGTTGGACGATTGGGCATCGGCCGAGATGTACTTGTAGCCCATGCTTTCGATGACGCTCTTCATCGCCGCCTCGTCGGTCTTCCAGCGCTCTTCCTGGAAGTTCGACCAGCTGACGCCGATGATCTTCTGGGCGAAGGCGGTGCCGCCGAAGATCGTGCAGGCGGCAACGGATACGGCAAGCAGGGTTTTCAGCTTCATCTTCCTTTTCCTCTTCCTCTTCCTCTCCTGATTTGTTCCAGGCAGCGTTTCTTGTTGCTGTTGGCGGGGATCTCCGCTTGTGTAGCGCCTCCTTGCCGGGTCAGTCCCGGCCGCGAGTCGGGAGGCAAGGCGATCGAAACGGACGCATGCGGCCCTGTCCTAAAGATGGCGTGCGATCAGGTTCTCCAGCGCCTCCTGGCGGCCGGAGCGGGGAGCAGGATCGAGATTCCCGGCCAGCACCCGGTCGGAAAGCTGCTGCAGCGTCATCCTGCCCTCGATGATGTCCCTGCCGAGCGGCCCGTTCCAGCCGGCATAACGCTCGTCCACCGCGGCCTGGAGGGTGCCGTCCTCGATGATCCGGGCGGCGGTCAGCAACGCCCTGGCACAGATATCCATGCCGCCGATGTGGGCGTGGAAAAGGTCGACCGCATCGATCGACTGGCGGCGCACCTTGGCGTCGAAGTTGAAGCCGCCGTTGCCCAGGCCGCCCGCCTTGAGGATGACGAGCAGCGGCGGCACCAGATCCTGGAGGTTGCTCGGGAACTGGTCGGTGTCCCATCCGCACTGCGGGTCGCCGCGGTTGATATCGATGCTGCCGAGCAGTCCATTCGCTGCCGCATAGGCGAGCTCGTGTTCGAAGGTGTGGCCAGCCAGGGTGGCGTGGTTGACCTCGACGTTCAGCTTGATCTCGTTCTCCAGCCCGTAGGCGCGCAGGAACGCGTGCACGGCGGCGGCGTCGTAGTCGTACTGGTGCTTGGTCGGTTCCTGCGGCTTCGGCTCGATCAGGATCGTGCCGTTGAAGCCGATCCGGTGCTTGTGCTCGACCACCAGGCTCATGAAGCGGCCGAGCTGGTCGAGCTCGCGCTTGAGGTCGGTGTTGAGCAGGGTCTCGTAACCTTCGCGGCCGCCCCACAGCACGTAGTTGACGCCGCCCATGCGATGGGTCGTCTCCAGCACCGCCCTGACCTGGGCGGCGGCGTACGCGAACACCTCGGGGTCGGGGTTGGTGGCCGCGCCGGCCATGAAGCGCGGATGGCTGAACAGGTTGGCGGTGCCCCAAAGCAGGCGAATCCCGGTGCGCTCCATCTCGGCCAGCGCCTTGTCGGCCATCGCCGCGAGATTGGCGTTGCTTTCCTTCAGGGTCTTCCCGGCGGGCGCGAGATCGCGATCGTGGAAGCAGAAGAACGGCACTCCCAGCTTGGCCATGAAATCGAATGCAGCGCGGAGCTTCAGGTCCGCCATTTCCATCGGGTCGCCGGGCTCCGTCCACGGCCGTCTCAAGGTGGCGTCGCCGAACTGGTCGCCGCCGTCGCCGCAGAACGTGTGCCAATAGGCGACCGCGAACCGGAGGTGCTCTTCCATCCGTTTGCCCAGGACCACGCGGTCCTTGTCGTACCAGCGGAAGGCGAGGGGGTTTTCGGTCTCGGGACCCTCGTAGGGAATCTTGGCGATACTGTCGAAATAGGAGTCCATGGCCTCACCAGCGGTGGTGAACGTGGGGGTGGATAAGCGCCTCATAGAGCTTGGCAACCCGCGTCATCGTCGCCGCCTCGACCGGCGGCGCGTCGGACGCGGCGGCATTGGCGCGGGCCTGCACCGCGTTCTTGGCGCCCGGGATCACACAGCTCACGGCGTCGAACATGAGAATCCAGCGCAGCGCGAACTGCGCCATAGGCAGATCGGGCGGCAGCAAGGGCCGCAGCGCCTCGACCGCCTCCAGGCCGACGTCGAATGGCACCCCGCCGAAGGTTTCGCCGACGTCGAAGGCGGCCCCGGTCCGGTTGTATTGGCGGTGGTCGTCGGCGGCGAAGGTGGTGTCGTGGCGCATCCGTCCCGACAGCAGCCCGCTCGCCAGCGGCACCCGGGCGATGATGCCGACGTCGGCCTCCTCGGCGAGGCGGAAGAACAGCTCGGCCGGGCGCTGGCGGAAGATGTTGAAGATGATCTGCACGCTCTCGACGCCGGGGTAGCCGATCGCCTTGATCGCCTCCTCGACCTTCTCGACCGAGACGCCGTAGTGCAGGATCTTGCCCGCCTGCTTCAGGCCGTCGAGAGCGGCGAACACCTCGGGCCGGTAATAGACCTCGGTCGGCGGGCAATGCAGCTGCACCAGGTCGAGCGCCTCGACCTCGAGGTTGCGCAGGCTGCGCTCGACGAAGGCGGTCAGGTTGGCCTCGTTATAGCCCTCGGCGACGTGCGGCCGCAGGCGCCGCCCTGCCTTGGTGGCCACGAACACCCGGTCGGTACGGTCCTTGAGGACGCGGGCGATCAGTCGTTCGCTGCGCCCGTCGCCGTAGACGTCGGCGGTGTCGATGAAGTTGACGCCGGTGTCGAGCGCCGCCTCGAGCGCGGCGACGGCATCATCGTCCGAGACGTCGCCCCAGTCGGCGCCGATCGCCCAGGCGCCGAAGGCGACCTCCGACACCCGCATCTCGGTGCGTCCAAGTCGCCTGTACTGCATTGCTTCCTCCCACCAGTGCCCGGTGGCGCGACCCGGCGCCAAACGAACCATGACGTATTTTTCGTCAATTCATGATGTATCCACGATGCCTCAGAAACGTTTGCGTGTCAATAACGGCAGCCGCACTTAGCAAGGGGCCCGCGGGAGCGCTACCAAAAGGAGCGGCGTCCGTGACGTCGTTCATGAGGGCTTTTACCTCACGTTGCATGCGCCGAGACCTCACGCTATAGTGGGCTCCTTCCGTGGGAGCAGTCCCGTGCGACAACCGAAGACCCGTCTGGTCGACATCGCCCGTGAAGCGGGCGTCAGTCTTGCCACTGTCGATCGTGCCCTCAACGGCCGTTCAGGCGTCCGCGACGAGACCGCCGAGAAGATCCGCAAGGCGATCCGGCGGCTCGAGACCCGCTCGATCGCTCGCATGCCCGTGACCGGAGGGCGCATCGGCCGGTTGCGCTTCGACGTCGTCCTGCCGGCCGGCACCAACACCTTCATGAACAACCTCGAGGCGGCGCTGCTTGCCGCGGCCGGCGACCTCGCGGAGACGGGGGTGATGCTGACCAGCCGCCGCATCGAGGGCTTCAACCCGGCGGCACTGGCGGAGACGATCCGTACCGTGGGCGAGCAGTCGGACGGCCTCGCCGTCGCCGCGCTGGAAAACCCGCTGGTTCGCGAAGCGGTTCAGGAAGTCAGTCGGAATGGGGTCCCGGTGGTTACGCTCGTTTCCGACCTCTCGAACTCGCGGCGCATCCGTTATGTCGGGCTCGACAACAGGGCGGCGGGGCGCACGGCAGGCTACCTGATGGGGCGCTTCGCGGCCGGGCGGCGCGGCAAGGTGGCCCTCATCGCCGGCAGCATCGGCATGAGCTATCGCGACCACGACGAGCGCGAGCTGGGGTTTCGCGACGCCGTCCACGAACAGTTCCCCAACCTCGAAATCATTGCCCGCTTCGAGAACCAGGACAATTTCCAGAAAGCCCACACCCAGACCCGGATCATTCTCGATGCTCACCCCGATCTGCTCGGCATCTACAACATCGGTGCCGGCAACCGGGGCATCGGCGCCGCCCTTTCCGAGCGCGGACTCAAGGGCAGGGTGATCTTCATCGGCCACGAGCTGACGAGCTTCAGCCGCGCCTTCCTGATCGAGGGCGTGATGGACGCCGTCATCAACCAGGATGTCACTCACGAGGCGACCGAGGTGCTGCGCGCGCTGCTGCATCACCATCAGCGCACGACCTTCAACCTCAACCTGGGTCAGCCGCGGATCGAGGTGTTCGTGCGCGAGAACCTGCCGTGACCGGCTCCGGCGGCGCCTCGGCAGCCGCCTTCGCCCGCTCCCGCTCCAGGACTTTCGCCGATGCGGCGAGGCGGCGGGCCGCCTCCTCGGGCGGGACCGTGCAGAACACGGTGGCCCGGCCGGTGCGGCCGAAATGCGGATAGTCGAGCAGGGCATCGTCCAGCCGGCGCGGACGCGGGATCAGGGCGATCGAGGCATCGCGCCGCACGTCTTCGCTCTCCGCTTATCAGCGGGGAGAGGGGAGGGCCTCACGCCCCGAACATCCGCACCTTAAAGCCGAGTTCCTGGCTGAGCGCCACCATCTCGCCGAAGATGTCGCCGTAGGCGACGGCGATGTGGTTGGAGAGGTAGTGGGCCATCAGGGTGTCGCGCGAGACGCCGAGGTCCGCAGTCATCAGCGGCCATTCGCGAGTGGTGCCGTTCCAGAACTCGTCGCGCTTGGCGGTCGGCAGCTTCAGGACTTCGCCGCAGCCGACGTCCATCCACAGGGCGTCGCCCTTGATGTAGGCGCGTGCCCAGGTGATCTCGCCGGGCATGCTCTCGCCGGTGAAGGTGCCTCCTGGAACCGGGAAATACTGCGCCGGCTGGCGGTACGAATGGACGCCCTCCAGGCTGTCAGGGGTGTGGTTGAAGGCGTACGCCCCGCACGAACCGGAGTTCAACAGCACCCAAACGAACCGGCCGTTGACGGCGCCGCCCCAGCGTACGTCATGGAACATCACCGCCGGATGAAGCCCCTTCTCCTTGAGCAGGCGCTTCATCAGCTCCATCGGCACCACGTTGCCCTGGTCGCCTTCGGTCGAATCGATGATCGGCTCGCCGTTCGATTCCGGCCGGCAGGCGGAGTTGAGCAGGCCCTCGGCGAAGTCCGACGGCGGCCTCAGGCCGATCAGGCCGAGCTGGTACTGCCAGCCGACGCAGTCGGCCCCGAACTCCTCGACCAGGTCGAGCACCGTCAGGTAGTCACGCAGCTGCTCCTTGGTGGCCGCCTCGTCGAAATCCTCGGCCCCCTGCTCGCCGTAATGGAAGATCACGCCCTTGTCGCGGACGAAGCGGTAGGCGTCGTCGATCCGCTGTTGGGAAACGCGGCGGCCACGGTCGATCAGCCAGGCCTGGTCGACCTTGTGCTCGGCGAAGCCCACTTTGTTCAGCAGCCGCGGTCCGAAATAGCCGTTGATCATGCCCATCGACGTGTCGCCCAGCATCAGCGCCAGGACGCGCTTCTGGCGGATGCGGCGAGCCACCCGTCCGGCGATGCCGGAGGCCTTGCGCGAGATCGGGGTCTGGTAGCTGATCTCGTTCTCGCTGTAGGCGATGCGTCCGGTGGTGCACCATTCGGACAGCCGGTCCATGAAGATCTCGTCGGCGCTCCAGTCGGCGGCGTCGGTCCACACCCGGCTGTGGCGGCGGCCGACGCTTTCCAGGCAGGCTGAGGTGTTGAGCAGGCCGACCAGACCGGGCCAGGTGCCCGAGAAGTTGCTGGCGAGCAGAAGCGGGTTGTCCTTGCCGACCGTGCCGTCGGTGGTATGGGGACCGTAGACCCAGTGGACGTAGACGCCGACCATCGGGTCTTCGATGGGGCCCAGCTTGGCGATCGCCTCGTTGGGCTTGGTGATATAGCCGTCGACCCGGTAATGGGGCCGGCCGAGCCGATCGAGCGCCTTCTCGAGCTGCACCGTGGCCGCCTCGATGTGGGGAAGCGCCGTCTCGTTCGGGCGTGCCCGATAGTCGCCCGGCCAGAAGATCGCGATCCTGTTCCTCATCGCCGTACCGCTCCGCCGTCATCAGGAAGAAGCATCATGATGCCACCCGCAGGGGGCGCTTGCAACCCGCATGTCATCAATGTACTATCACTGATTAATCATTGTGCCATCGCTGATAAACATGGCGTTCTCCGGGCGTGAAGACGAGGCAGAAAGCATGACATCCTCCTTACGTGGGATATTCGCAGCGGTTCTCACACCCTACGCGGAGGACCTCTCCTGCGATGCGGCCCTGCTGGCGCAACACTGCCGGCGGCTGCTCGACGAGGGCTGCCACGGCGTCAGCCTGTTCGGCACCACCGGCGAAGGCCCCGCGCTGTGCGCGGCCGAGCGCTGCCGCGGCCTGGAGGCGGTACGCGACGCCGGCGTCCCCACCGACCGCCTGCTGCCCGCCACCGGGGCGGCGTCGCTTCCCGAGACCGTCGAGCTCAGCCGCCATGCGCTGTCGGTTGGCTGCTGCAACCTGCTGGTGATGCCGCCGTTTTTCTTCAAGAACGTGCCGGACGAAGGCGTCTACCGCTTCTTCTCCGAGCTGGTCGAACGGGTCGGCGACGCCTCGGCGCGCTACTACCTCTACAACTTTCCGGCGGTGACCGGGGTCGCCATCGGGCGCGAGGTGGTCGGGCGCCTGCGCGCCACGCTGGGTCCCGCCATCGCCGGGGTCAAGGACAGCTCGGGGGAACTGGCGTACATGACCGGCCTGCTGTCCGACCATCCCGGAATGGCCGTGTTCACCGGCTGGGAAACGCTGTTCCGCGATCTCGTGCGGGCCGGCGGCTCGGGCAACATCTCAGGCATGGCCAACATCATCGCGCCCGAGCTGCGGCGCATCTTCGACCGTCCCGACGACACCTCCCTCGAGACTCTTCGGGCGGCGCTGGAACGGTTGGTGGCGACGGTTTCGGGGATGGCCGTCACCCCGGCCATCAAGGAGCTTACGGCCCACTTGCGCGGCGAGCCCTCGTGGCGCAGACTTCGCCCGCCACTGGAGGGGGTGTCGGCGGCGGATGCTAGGACTCTGCGCAAGGCTTTCGACGAATTCCGG
This sequence comes from Rhodospirillales bacterium, assembly GCA_018432935.1. Lineage (GTDB taxonomy): Bacteria > Pseudomonadota > Alphaproteobacteria > Rhodospirillales > Shumkoniaceae > JAHDSF01. The sequence continues at coordinate 372,619 of JAHDSF010000006.1, forward strand.
GCGCACGCGCCGGCGGCATGAGGCGAAGCGGCCGCCGGCCTTGCCGGGAGCGCTGCCATGAAGCTCAGCAACGAAGCGTACCGCAAGTTCAAGGACCTGCTGTTCGAGGGCCGGATCCGGCCGGGGCAGTTCGTCTCCCAGCGCGAGTTCGTGACCCTTACCGGCATTCCGCTCGGACCGGTGCGCGAGGCCCTGCAGCGCCTCGAGGTCGAGGGGCTGGTGCAGATCGTGCCGCAACGCGGGATCCAGGTCATCGAGGCAAGCCTGCGGCTGATCCGCAACACCTATCAGCTGCGCCTGTTCATCGAGAAGGAGGCTGCTTACAAGTTCGCCGAATCGGCCAGCGAGACCGAGATCGCGACCCAGGAGGCCGCCCACCGGGAGATCGTGAGCCGCGCCGAGGCGGCCGGCATCGGGGACCAGCTGCTGGAGGACGCGCAGAGGGTCGACTGGGGCTTCCATGATGCGATCGTGGGCGCGCTCGGCAACGACATCATCCTGCACATCCACGAGGTCAACAACGACCGCATCAAGCTGATCCGTTTGGACCACGGCAAGACCACCCTGCTGACGCCGGGCATACTTCGTCACGCCATGGAGGAGCATCTGGCGGTGATCGAGGCCTGCCGCCGCCACGACCCCGCCGCCGCCGCCAAGGCGATGGAAAGCCATCTCCTCATTGCCATGCGCCGGGCGCTGGGGATCTAACAGGGCAACAGAACCGTCACTCCGGCGAAGGCGCGCCCCTGGGCTGGCCCGTCAGAGCTCGGACTTCTTCCAGTTTTCGGCGAAGCTGCGGATGCTGCGTTCGCTGAGATCGTCGGCGACCGCCTGCCTGAGCAGCGAAAACGGCACTGCAACCGCGTGGGCGCCGGCCAGGGTGACCGAGCCGAGCTGCTGGACGTTGCGGATGCTCGACGCCATCACCCGCGCCCGGTAGCCGTCGCGGTCGATGACCCGACGCAGGTTCTCCACCAGAGCCATTCCGTTGCCGCCGAGCTCGGTCATCCGGGCAACATAGACGGACACGAAGTCGGCGCCATACGCCATCGCCAGGACGCCCTGATTGATGGTGCAAACGGCGGTGACGTTGACGGCGAGTCCCATTCCCTTCAGCACCGGGATCGCCTGCAGCGTGCCCTCGCAGACCGGCAGCTTGGCGATGAAGGCGACGTTCTCGAGAACGTCGCGGAACCCCTTCACTTCCTCGATGACGCCGGGCAGGGCGGTCGCAACCGTCTGCACCTGGACCGGTCCGAAGCCCAGCCGGTCGAGCGATTCGAGGGTTGTGCGCCAGGACGGACCGGCCTGGGCGATGAGACTCGGGTTGGTAGTGATACCCGACAGCGGAAACCGCCGGGCCTCGCTTATCTCGTCAACCCGGGCGGATGCCAGCCAGTACTCCATGGTGCCCTCCTGCTCATGCGTAGCCCAGTGTGCGAGGCAACCACAGAACAATGTCCGGGATCATGATCATCATCAAGAGGGCGCCCAGCAGAATGACGATGAAGACCCAGGTTTCCCGGATCATCGGTCCGAGCGGAATCCCGGTCAGGCTGTTGACCACGAACAGCAGCACCCCGTAGGGCGGGGTGATCAGGCCGATCATCATGTTGACCACCACCACCACCCCGAAATGGACCAAATTGATGTCGAGGGCAGTCAGCGCCGGCAGAATGATCGGCACCAGAACCAGCAGCATCGTGGTCGCGTCGAGGAAGCAGCCGAAAATGAGGAACAGGAAACTGACCAGGAGGAGGAACGGGGTGGCGCCGATGTCGAAGCCGCCGATCCACGTCGCCAGCGCATTCGAGACCTGCTCGGTGGCCATCACGTAGTTGAAGACGAAGGCGCCGGCGATGATGAGAGCGACGGCCGAACTCGCCCGTACGGTGTCGACGACGATCCGGAAGAACGAGACGATGCCGAGCGCCCGGTAGACGAAGGCGGCGAGGATGATGGCGTAGAAGGCGGCGACGGCCGCCGCCTCGGTCGGCGTGAAGGCGCCGCCGTAGATGCCGCCCAGCAGGATCACCGGCATCATCAGGGGCGGGATGCCGCGCGCCATGATGACCACGATCCGGCGCCAGGGGATCGGCGCCTCGACCGGGAACTTGCGGCGGTGCGAGACGAAGGCGACGGCGATCATCAAGGCCACTGTCATCAGCAGGCCGGGGCCGACGCCGCCCAGGAACAGGGCGCCGACCGACTGGTTGGAGACGAGGGCGTAAAGGACCATCGGGATCGACGGCGGGATGATCGGGCCGATGGTCGCCGAGGCCGCCGTGATGGCGGCGGCGAACTCGGGCGGGTAGCGGTTCTCGCTCCGCATCATGTCGATCAGGATCTTGCCGACGCCGGCGGCGTCCGCGATGGCGCTGCCGCTCATCCCCGAGAAGATCAGGCTGGTGAGGATGTTGACGTGGGCGAGACCGCCGCGCAGCCGCCCCACCATCGCCAACGAGACGTCAAGCAGTCGGTCGCTGATGGTGCCGGCATTCATCACGTTGGCGGCAAAGATGAACAAAGGCACCGCCAGCAGGACGAACGAGTTGTAGAAGCCGTTGAGAATAACCTCTGCCGCCAGTCCCATGTCCTGGCCGCTGACCAGGAGATAGACGATCCCGCCGGCAATCATCGCCGGCCCAATGGCCGCCCCCAGGCTGCACAGCCCGACGAAGGCGACGATCATGACGAGGAGGGGGAGGCTCATGGCGTCTCGATGCTGCGGGACCAGTCCCGGCGCAGGAGTTGGCGCAGCCGCCACACACCGCGCACCACGACGGCGGCCATGAACACCAGGAACGCTGCGAACACGTAGTTGAACGGGATCTCGAGCACCCAGGTCGAATCGGACCCCATGAAGGCGACGTAGTCGGCGTTCGCCGGCAGGGCGATCGCGTAGAGGATGGTCATCACCGTTGCCGCCACGGCGGCCGCGACGCGCCGCCCTTTTGGCGGCAACGATCGATAGACGATGTCGAATCGGACCTGATCGCTGTTGCGCGCCACCAGCCCGGCCGACCAGAAAGCGAACCAGATGAACGCGATCAGGCTGAGCTCGCTTGTCCAGCCCAGCGGATTGTTAAGGACGTATCGGGTGAAGACCTGGGTCAGAAAGGCGCCGAACATCACCAGGAACCACACAGTTCCGATGAGTTCGGCGCCGAACTTCAGGCTCTTGAAGAGCTTCGACACGGGCGTTTCCGCAGGCGGACTACTTCGCCTGGTTGATCCGCTCGAGCAGGCCCTGCGGCCACGACTTCGAGAACTCGGATTCCAGGTACATCTTCTGCACGTGCTTGCGGAAGGCGTCGCGGTCGGGGACCGTGACCTTCAGTCCCTTCTGCTTGAAGAACTCGACCAGCCTGGCCTCGTCGCGCAGACGGTTGTTGTTGTTGAACTCGGCGGCGATCAGGGCCGCTTCCTTGAACACCGTCTTCTGCTCGGCGTTGAACTTGTCCCAGGTCTTGTTGGCGATCGACAGGAATACGCCGTCGACCAGGTGGTCGGTCAGCACGATCTGCTGGGTGACTTCGTAGAACTTGGCCTTTTCGTCGGTCGGCAGCGGATTGTCCTGGGCGTCGATGGCGCCGGTCTTGAGGCCGAGGTAGACCTCGTTGAACGCCATCGGGGTCGGGTTTGCGCCCAGCGCCTGGCCGAGGAACTGCCAGTCCTTCGACCCCGGCATGCGCAGCTTGATTCCGGCGAGGTCGGCGGGCGTCTTGACTTCGCGGTACTGGCGCAGGTTGAGCTGCCGGGTGCCGAGATATCCGACCGCCAGGATGGTGACCTCCATCTCCTTGGAGACGGCGTCGAAATACTCCTTGCCGACCGGGCCGTAGAACACCGCCTTCTGGTGCGGCACGTCGCGGATCAGGTAGCCGGCGGTGAAGATCGAGTACTGCGGCAGTTGCTTGGCGATGTCCTGAGCCGAGATCATCGCCATGTCGAGATTGCCGCGCTTCATCTGCGCGGGCTCGGTCCCTTGCTGGAACAGCGTTCCGTTGAGGTGGACCTGGACGTCGAACTGCCCGGGGAGCGAGCGCTCGATGTAGTCCTTGAAGATGAACAACTGCTCGGCATGCCAGTCGCCGGGAACGGCGGGGCTGGAGATGCGCACCGTCATCTTGTCGGCCGCGACGGCGCCGGTCGCGAGCGCCGTGAGCATGGCCGCGCCGAAGGCAAGACCCAGGCTGGGCGTCGTTCTCATAGGGGTTCCTCCTTGACCACTGTTTATTGCGCGACCGTTGGCCCGTCGGGCCACATCGCTCGGCGGATCATGCCATCCCGATGAGGCAGCATCAAGAACAACAATTAATGGGTTATCACTGATTCATCATTGGGCGATCGCCGCCTTCCGCCGATGCTGCGCTCGGGCGGGAAGGTGACGATCACCCGCGTCCCTACGCCGATCGTGCTGGCTATCGTCAGGGTGCCGCCGTGCATCTCGACCAGCCGCTTCGACAACGGCAGCCCCAGCCCGACCCCTTCGAAGCGGCGGGAGTAGGTGCCGTCGACCTGGCCGAAAGGGGCCAGGACCTTGGCAATGTCGGTCTCCGCGATGCCGATCCCGGTGTCTTCGACGACGAGGGCGATCGACGACTGCGGGCTGCTCTCGGCGGCGAGGCGCACCGAGCCGCCTTCGCGGGTGAACTTGCAGGCGTTCGACAGCAGGTTGATCAGGATCTGGCGCACCCGGCGCTTGTCGGCCACCAGGCCCGGCAGGGTCGCCGGGCAGTCGACGGTGATCGACAGCCGCGCCGCATGCACTCTGGGCTCGATCAACCGTCGGCAGCCTTCCAGCAGCTCCGCGACATCGATCGGCTCCTCGTCCAGGCTCATGCCGCCGATCTCGATGCGTGAAAGATCCAGAATGTCGTTGATCAGCTTGAGAAGGTGGGCGCCGGCATCGTTGATGTCTCCGGCGTACTCGCGGTAGCGCTGGTTGCCGATCGGACCCAGGATTTCCGACCGCATCATGTCCGAGAAGCCGATGATCGAGTTCAGCGGCGTGCGCAGCTCGTGGCTGACGTTGGCCAGGAATTCGGACTTGGTGCGGCTCGCCAACTCGGCCTGCTCCTTGGCTTCGCGGAGCGCGATCTCCACCCGCTTGCGGTCGCTGATGTCGATGTTGATGCCGCCGATTCCAATCGCCCGCCCGCCGGCATCGAAAACCGGGAACTTGGTGATCAGGATCGTGCGCGAGCTGCCGTCCGGGTACGAGTTGAAGTCCTCGTAGGCGACCGATTGTCCAGTCTCCAGAACCTGCCGGTCCATCCTCTCCGCGTATTCGGCGGTTGCGCGGGGATGGAGATCGTGGACGACCTTGCCGATCAGCCTGTCCGGCGGACAGGCGAACAGCTCGCTAAGCCGGCGGTTGACGAACACGTAATGGAAATCGAGGTCCTTGAGATAGACTTCGGCCGGCATGTTCTCGACGATCGCGCTCAGCCAGCTCTCGCTACGGTGAAGCTCTTCCTCGATGCGATGACGTTCCGAGACGTCGCGGACAGTGGCGACCAGCATGGTCTTGCCGTCCCACTCGCCGCTGCCGATGGCGATCTCGGCGGGAAAAGCCGATCCGTCCTTGCGCCGCAGGGTGCCGGTGATCCGACGCGGCTGCCCGTCGACGAGCGCCGCATGGAGACCGGCGTGATCGGCGATGCTCGGCGTCGCGCCCGCCAGCATCTCCTTGCGGGTGTAGCCGAACGCCCGGCAGGCGGCGGCGTTCACTTCGACCACCTGCAGGTCGGCGTCGAGGACGAGCACCCCGTCGGTGACGTTGTCGATGACCGAGCGGTAGCGGCGCTCGCTCCGCTTCAGCGCCTCGAGCGCCTGGCGATGCTCGGTGACGTCGAGGCTGACGCCCCCCAGATAACGGATGTCGCCATCGGCGGTGGCGATCGGAAACTTGACGATCAAGGTATTGCGAGTGACGCCGTCGGGGAAATGCTGGCGGACTTCGACCGAGCGCGGGGCGCGGTCCTCGATGGCCCGCGTTTCGAGCGCCTCGTCCTCGACCGAGGTGTAGGGAGCGGCGATGTCGCGCCGGGTGCGGCCGATCACCTTGTCGAGAGTGGTCGCGTGCCAGCGCAGGAACATGCTGTTGACATAGAGATAGCGGCGCTCCAGGTCCTTGACCACGAAGACCGCCGGAAGGTTCTCGGCCAGAGTCGTAAAGCTGTCCTGCCGCAGCCAGCCCGCATCGGCTGGCCGGCCGGCCTTGAGACTGGCGCCGAGGACGATGGCGAACAGGGCCGCCTCGGCCAGCTCGAACTCCGTCCCCCCGCCGGAGGTCAGTCCGCGTGCCGCGGCAACCAGCGCCAGCACCGCCACGGCCAGTGGCCAGGATGCATGCCGTTTCAAGACCCCGAGAATCAGTCGCGCCAGGGCGAGGAGGGCAGCCAAGACCCAGATGCAAGAGACCAGCGTCCCAACCAGCTCTTGTCCGAGGCCCATGGCCGAACCTTCCGCGACATGCCTACCCGTGCATCCTGCACCGGGGCAGGGTAGAAATGAATAATTTCGCAAAAAATAATGACTTTGTCACGCCGCCGTCGCTACCTTGGATCGAGGAGAGCAGGGTCTCCGGATGCATACAGTCACAGTCGGGGTCATTGCCGGTCTCATCACGGGAGCCGTCGTCGGGGCGACGGTGATCGCTCCTTACGTCGTGCCTCCGGACCAGCATCCGGTGCAGGAGTCCAACGTTGTCGCCGAGGTCACGGCAATATCTCCGGACTCCTCCGAGGAGCCTCCCGAACCGAAGGTCTCATGGACGGTTGCCGCGGCCTACCCCACCGCTTTGCCGCACCTCGGATCGATGGCCGCCGCCTTCGAGCGCCGGCTGTGGCGGGTCTCTGACGGCAGTTTCGAGGTTCACCTGCGGGAACCGGCGGCAGGAGCGAAGCCGGAGGATCCGCTCGCCGAGCTTGCCGCCGGCCGGATCGACGCCCTCTTCACAACGCCCGCACAGTGGACGGAGCACTCGCCGGCGCTGCAGCTTTTCGGCGCGACGCCTTTCGGGATGGATGCCCGTGCTTTCCTCGCCTGGATGGAATCGGGCGGCGGCAAGGCGCTACTTGATGAGACCCTGCTTGCCGAAGGCTTGTCGGGCGTGATGTGCGGCATGGCTGCGGCTCAGGGAGCGGGCTGGTTCCGAAAGCCGCTTCGCACTCCCGAGGATTTCCGCGGACTGAAGATGCGGATCGTCGGCCTCGGTTCGCGGGTGATGGCGCGGCTGGGAGCCCTGCCGGTGGCCACGGCCGGCGGCGAACTTCTGGCCGCCCTCGACGGCGGCGAAATCGACGCGGCGGCATTCTCGCTGCCGTCGATCGACACCGCCCTGCAACTCCAGACCCTGCTCAAGCACTACTACTTCCCCGGCTGGCATGCGCCGGCGACCGCATTCTATCTGATCGTGCCGGCGGAGCGCTGGGCTGCGCTCGACCCGGCTCTGCGAACGCGGCTCGAGGCGGTCTGCGGCGAGAACGTAGGACGATCGATGGCCGAGGGCGATGCCGCCCAGTTCCCGGCCTTGCGCACGCTCGCCCGCCGGGGCGTGGACGTACGGCGGTTGCCTCCCGAGATCCTGGAGTCCTTGCGCACCACCTGGGACGCCGTGGCCGATGAGGAGTCGAGCCGGGATGCCGCCTTTCGCAAGGTGATCGCGTCGATGCGGGCGTTCGAGACGGACCACCGGGTCTGGCGCGAGCTCAGCGCCCCCTGAACGTCGTCAGGCGCCGTTGCGGCCGACGTTCGAGGGAAGCCGCTCCATCTTGCCCAGGAGATACTCGAGATCGTCGGAGTCGAAGTCTACGCCGAGGTCGCCGTACTGGGTCAGGATGCGCTCGATCATGCGCCGCGAATAGCGGGCGCGGTCGTCTGCCTCGCCGTCGTACTGAAGCTCGCTGGCGACGTCGATCGCGGCACGGACGGCGGGAAAGTACTTCTCCGGCATGCCGGCGCGGGTGAACAGGGCGCGCAGTCCCAGCGAGCCCGAATCGTGGATCAGCTGACGCCCGTTGACCAGGGGCACGCCCGCCAGTTCCGACACTGCCGTCTCGAAAAAGCGCAAGTCCCCCATGCACAGACCGCGCAGAAGGATCGACGAGGTGAGGCGTCCGTGCTCCCGCATCTGGCGGACCAGTTTCTCGACATCCTCCCCGTCCGATTCGGTGGAGAGCGCGATCACCGCCCGCTCGCGCGATCGCAGTACGAGATCCGTCGCCAAGTCGGGGTTGAGGGGATGGCGCTTCGCCAGCTCTTCCTGGAGCTTCTCCGAAACCATGGTCACGAGGCGCTCGGCAACGGTGATCGGCAGCCCGGGCCGCCCGATGATCGCGCTCTGCATTGTCTCGCGATCGCCGAACGCGTCGACGACCTGTTGCAGGGAGACCTCCGAGATGGCGGCACCGCTGTTGCTGACGAGGCTCGAGACGACCTTCTCGTTGCGGGTGTCGACCAGCTCCTCGGAAACCTGCTCCGAAACCGTCTTGCGTCGGGTGATGGCGAGCTGTTTCGGCTCGCTGTGCCGGCGAATGATCTCGATCAGATCGCCATCGGTGAGCACGGCCGAGAATTCGAGCATCGGAATCGCTACCGATTCGACGTCCTCGGCCAGGGCCCGGGCGACGTCATGGGGCACTGCCGGGTTTTCCTTCAAGTTGTTGGACAGCGCCATGCGGACGCGCAGCTCGGCGTCCCTCACCATGATGCGGAAGATCTCTTCGGCGAGCCGCAGCTCGTTCGCGGTGAGCCGCCCGATATCGTAGCCGGCGGCGATCTTGGCCGCCGTCTCTGCCCGCATCTCCGGCGAGGGATGGGCCAGAAGACGCGTCACGTCCTGTTCGGTCAACCGCTGTCCAGCCATACGCCCTTCTCCGGTGCCTTCACCACTAAATGCGACGCATTCCGAGTACATCCGTACGCGACAGGCGGCCGAAGGACCATCCGCTGCGTCTGCCCGGAATCAGCTCTGCAACACAAAATACTAACTCAGACCCTGCTCGCATGTCACGGCCGGAGCAACGCCGGACTATGCAGGTGGCCTCGCCACAACTAACATACGCCGCCGATCAGGGCAGGGCCGAAAGGGGTGGTCTCGATGAATGGGCTGGGCAGCAAGCCGCTTGATCTCAAGGATTACATTCGTTCAGTGCCGGATTTCCCCAAGCCGGGCATCCTGTTTTACGACATCTCGACCCTGCTCGCGAACGCCGATGCCTGGCAGGTGGCGGTCGGCCGTCTCGCCAAATCGGTGAGCGCCTGGCAGCCGGACGTGCTGGTGGGCGTCGAATCCCGCGGCTTCCTGGTCGCTGCGCCGCTCGCCACCAAGCTGGGCTGCGGATTCGTGCTGGTGCGCAAGAAGGGCAAGCTGCCGGGCAGGACGATTCCCCACACCTACGATCTGGAGTACGGCTCCGACACCGTCGAGGTGCAGGATGATGCGGTCAGGCCTGGCCAGCGCGTGGTCGTGCTCGACGATCTGCTGGCGACCGGCGGCACCATGAGCGCCTCGGTCGCCCTGCTGCGCAAAGTCGGGGCCGATGTGGTGGGTGCCGCCTGCATCATCGAGCTCGCCTTCCTCAAGGGCCGCGACAAGCTCGACCTTCCCTGCGCGTCGTTGATCGTCTACCACGAGTAGGCGCCAGGGGTTTAACGGCCGGGGCGGAGCCGCACATATAGCCGACGCGGTCGGACAGGATTCCAGGCATTGGCGAAAGCGGACCCCAGTCGTGCCATTCTCATCATGCTGGCCGCGTGCGTGGTGACGGGGCTGGTCGAGACGGTCGCCAAGGTGCTGGGGCAGGACTATCCGGCGATCCAGATCGTGTGGGCGCGCAACGTCTTCACCCTCCCGGTGGTGCTGTTCCTGTCGCGTAATTACCTGCCGCAGCTCGTCCGCTCGGGCTCGACCGTTCTGCAGATCGTGCGCGGCGCTGCGCCCCTGGTTGCCGGGACCACCATCATCGTGTCCTACGGCCACATGCCGCTGGCGAGCGCGATGGCGGTCATGTTCTCGTCGCAGTTCCTGGTAACCCTGATCGCCGCGGTCGTGCTCGGCGAGCGTATCGGCTTGGCGCGCTGGCTTTCGGTCGCGGTCGGCTTCACCGGCGTACTCGTGATCCTGCGGCCCTCGCCGGCGATGGAGTGGATGACCCTGCTGCCGCTGGTCACCGCGCTGATGTTCGCGATCTATCAGATCATGACGCGGACCCTCAGCCACACCGCCAGTCCGTTGTCGATGCTGTTCTATCTGCTGTTGGTCGGCACCGTCGGGTCGACGGCGATGCTGCCCTTCGTGTGGCGGACGCCCGACGCCGAAGGCTGGGTGCTGCTGGTGTTCGAGGGGTTGATCTACGGGCTGGGCCATTACCTCATCATCAAGGCGTTCTCGAAAGCCGAGGCCTCGGTGCTGTCGCCCTTCCTCTACTTCCAACTCGTGACCGCGACCGTATTCGGGGTCTTCACCTTCGGCGAGGTGCCGTCACCCGGGGCCTTCGCCGGGATGGCCCTGATCGTTGGTTCCGGGTTGTTCGTCTGGTTCCGCGAGCGCCGCGCTAACCGCCTGCCCGCGCCAGGCGCGCGACCTTGCGCATGAGGGTCGGCAGCGCCTGGTCGCCCCAGGCATCCGGCAGAACCCAGGTTCCCGGCGCGTTGCAGCCGGTGGCGACGGCGCCAGCCCACACGGCGAGCTCGAGATGGAAGTGGGTGAAGGTGTGGCCGACGCCGCCGGCAAGCGGCCTCCAGGAGCAGAGCACCGGCGCATGGGCCTCTGCCTCGCGGCCGCTCCACGGGAGCTCGCGCCAGGGCGTGGAGGGGATCTCCATCAGCCCGCCCAGCAGGCCCTTTGGCGGCCTCCGGCGCAGCAGCACGGCGCCGTCGTCGCGCTCGATCCAGAAGGCGACGCCGTGCCGGATGGGCCGCGGCGTTCTGGCCGCTTTCGCCGGCAGCGAGGCGGCGATGCCGAGCGCCCGGGCGGCGCAGTGGGCGGCCAGCGGACACAGCATGCAGCGGGGCTCGCGCGGGGTGCAGATGCCGGCGCCGAGATCCATGAACGCCTGGGCGAGATCGCCCGGCCGTTCCCGGTCGGCGAAGCGGGCCGCCTCGGCGGCGATCCTGGGCAGTCCGGCCGGCAGCGGGTGCGGCAGCGCGAACAGGCGGGCGGTCACCCGGGCGACATTGGCGTCGACCGGCATCTCCGGGCGGTCGAAGGCGATCGCCGCGATCGCGGCCGCGGTGTAGGCGCCGACGCCCGGCAGCGTCCGCAGCCCCGCGGCGTCTTCGGGGAAGCGGCCGCCGTGCCGCTCGACCACGGCGCGGGCGCAGGCGTGGAGGTTGCGGGCCCGCGCATAGTAGCCAAGCCCCTGCCAGGCGTGGAGCACGTCGGCCACGTCGGCGGCGGCGAGCCGCTCCACGGTCGGCCACCGGCGCATGAAGGCGGCGAAGTAGGGCTTGACCGCCGGCACCGTCGTCTGCTGGCACATGATCTCGCTGATCCAAACGCGGTACGGGTCGGCGCGTTCGCCCGGCGGTGCCCGCCACGGCAGGTCGCGGCGGTGGACGGCGTACCAGTCGAGCAGCGCTCGCCTGACGGTGGCGGTGTCGCATCGGCTCGAGGTCTGTGGTGCGGTCATCGGAACAGGTTGTCGGAAGCTGCCGTGGCCCGGTACCATGGCGGCGGAAGGGCACCTTGTCCAGGAGAGCGTCGGTGGCGACGGAGAAGCGGGGCGGGCCGCCGCGCGCAATGGCCCGGATCATCGGCGGGGTGACGCGCCCGGTGCTCGGCAAGCGCGGGTTCGTGGGTGCCGATATCGTCGCCGACTGGGCCACTATCGTCGGCGCCGATCTGGCGTCGGCTGCGGGTCCCGAGAGGATGGCGTTCGATCGCGATGGCGTCGCGACCCTTCACATTCGCGTGGCCAGCGGCGCCGCCGCCTCCGACATCCAGCACCAGGAGCCGCAGATCGTCGAGCGAATCAACGCCCACTATGGCTATCGGGCGGTCGGACGCTTGCGCATCGTCCAGGGGCCGCTGCCCCGCAAACCGCGGCGGCACCCGCCGCTGCCTCCTCCGGACCCGGCTGCCGCGAAGGTGGTCGAGGCGACCGTCGCCGGGGTCGAAGACGACGAACTGCGCAGAAAGCTGCAGGCGCTCGGGTGCTCGATCGCCGCCCGGGCCGCCCGCAAGGGGCGCTTGTGAGAGACCCTATGCCGTCCTAAGTTATCACCGCGGAAATATCCGGAGGGTTTGCTCGTGCGGCGCAGGGCTTTCGTGTTCGGGACGGTGGCGGCAGCCGCAGCGACGGGTGCCGGGACGGTGTGGTTCCGGGGCGCCGCGAGCGCGGCCGCTCCAGACGTCAAGATGTACCCGCGCGACGAGGTCCTGGGCAGCAAGGATGCTCCGGTCACCATCATCGAGTATTCGTCTCTGACGTGCGGTCACTGCGCCGCCTTTCACGCCGAGACGCTGCCCAAGCTGAAGGAGACCTACATCGAAACCGGGAAGGTGCGGCTGATCTTTCGCGACTTCCCGCTCGGCGACCTGGCGCTGGTGGCCAGCATGCTTCCCCACTGCGCCGGCGACGGCCGCTATTTCGGATTGCTTGACGTCCTGTTTCAGAGCCAGGCCACCTGGGCCGGCAACCCCGACCCGTTGCGCGAGCTGGTGAAGATGGCGCGCCTGGCCGGGATGTCGAAGGAGAACGTCGATGCCTGCCTGCGGGACCGCGCGCTTCTGAAGGACATTCAGGAGCGGGCGCGCGAGGGCGAAAGCGTCCATGGCATCACCGGCACGCCGACCTTCATCATCAACGGCAAGAAGATCGTCGGCAATCTTCCCTGGAAGGACTTCGAGGAAGAGATCACGACCGCGCTCGCCGCCAGCGGCGCGGGGTGACGAGCCCCCGGGGCGAGGGCTTCCTTCGGTGGCCTTCATCCATCTCCTGACCGGAATTCGGAGCCTTGCGACGCCAGATTGAAGCCCGCGAAGGCGATCTGGTATAAGGGTTCGGCATGCTCGCCGTCTCCTCATCAACTCCGTTGGGGCTCTGACGCGCCGTCCGGGGGGGCCGTTGGTCGCGTTCACCAAGCTCAGGCTATCCGGCTTCAAGTCGTTCGTCGACGCGACCGAGCTCATGATCGAGGCGGGCCTAACCGGGGTCGTCGGCCCGAACGGTTGCGGCAAATCCAATCTCGTCGAGGCGCTGCGCTGGGTGATGGGCGAGACCTCCGCCCGGCAGATGCGCGGCGGCGAGATGGACGACGTCATCTTCAACGGCAGCACCGGCCGGCCGCCGCGCAACGTCGCCGAGGTGGCGATCGTCCTCGACAACGCCGACGGGACCGCTCCTGCCCGCTATGCCGACCAGCCCGAGCTCGAGATCGTGCGCCGCATCGAACGCGGCCAGGGCTCGACCTACCGCATCAACGGCCGTGACGTGCGGGCTCGCGACGTGCAGCTCCTGTTCGCCGATTCGGCGACAGGCGCCCGCTCGACCGCCCTGGTCAGTCAGGGCCGCATCGGCACCCTCATCAACGCCCGTCCGGCCGAGCGGCGAATCCTCCTCGAGGAGGCCGCCGGGATCACCGGACTGTATTCCCGCCGCCATGAGGCGGAGACCCGGCTCAAGGCGGCGGAGTCCAACCTAGCGCGCCTCGACGACGTGCTGGTGACCCTGGACGATCAGCTCCAGAACCTGCGCAAGCAGGCGCGGCAGGCGTCGCGTTACCGCAATCTCAGCGAACACGTACGCCGTGCCGAGGCGCTGCTGTTCCACATCCGGTGGAATGCGGCGCTGGCCGACCTCGAGGCCGGTCGCGCCGCCCTGCGCGAGGCGGAGCGGGCTGTCGCCGAATGCACCGGGCGGGCCGCCCAGGTCAGCACTCAGCGCACCACGGTTGCCGCCGACCTGCCTGCCCTGCGCCAGGCCGAAACCGCGGCGGCCGCCGGGCTGCAGCGCCTGGTGGTGGCGCGCGAGACGCTGGAAGCGGAAGAGCGGCGGATCGCCCAGGGTCGCGCCGAACTGGCTGCCCGCAGCGAGCAACTGGCCGGTGACATGGCGCGTGAGGCGGGCCTGGCCGGTGACGCCGCCGCCGCGGTCCTGCGCCTGGAACAGGAGAGGGCGGAGCTCGAATCGGCCCGCATGGGAGAGGCCGAGACGTGCGAGGAATCGGCGGGGCGGCTCGAGGAGGCGACGGCCGAGGTAGTGGAGCTGGAGCGGCGCCACGAGGCCCTGACCGCGGCGCTGGCCGAGGATGCCGCCCGGCGCCGTGCCCTCGAGCGCGATATCCAGGAGCTCGATGGCCGCCGCGACCGCCTTGCCGCCCGCAGGCTCGATCTCGAACGGCAGATCGCCGAGGCGGAGGGGCAGGCGGGCGCGCCCGACATGCTGGCGTCGGCCGAGGCTGCGGTGGGCGAGGCCGAGGCCGCACTTGAGGAGCGCGCCGCCGCCGTCCTCGATGCCGAGGCGGCACGTGTTGCCGCTGCCGAGGCGGTCGATGCCGCGGTGACGGGCTTGCAGAACACCCGCGCCGTCCTGGCGGGATTGGAAGCCGAGGAGCAGGCGCTGGTCCGACTGGTGGAGGCGGAGAAGCCGGGGCCGCATGCCGCCATCATCGACGCGGTGACGGTGGCGCCCGGATACGAGGCGACGCTGGGGGCGGCGCTGGGCGACGATCTCTCGGCGGCGGTCGAGCGCGAGGCTCCGGTGCACTGGCTGGAGACGGCACCTCCGGCCGACGCGCCGCGGTTGCCGGACGGCGCCGAGCCGCTGTCGTCGTTCGTTCAGGCGCCGGCCGCGCTCGCGCGGCGGCTGGCCCAGGTCGGCGTGGTCGAGGATACCGCCGCCGGCGAAGCTTTGCGCGGTCGCCTCGCCCAGGGTCAGCGGCTGGTCAGCCGCGACGGTGCCTTGTGGCGCTGGGACGGCTTCACGGTGGCGGCGGGGGCACGTGCTGCCGTGGCGGCGCGTCTCGAACAGCGCAGCCGATTGCGGGCGGCGCGGGCGCGGATGACGGACGCCCGAGCCCAGGTCGCGGCCGCCGACGAACGCCTGCGCAAGGCGAAGCTGGCCGGCGAGGAGACACAGTCGCGCGAGCGGGCCCTGCGTGAGGCGTTGCGAACCGCCGAGCGGACGCTGGCGCAGCAGCGCGAGAGCCTGGCCGCGTTGCGCGAGCGGCAGGCCCGGCAGGCGGCGCGGATGGCCGCTCTTGGCGAGGCGCGTGCCGCGAACGAGGCGGAGGCCGAGGAAACCGAGGCGCGTGCCGCGGCGGCTCGGGAACGCCTGGCGGCGCTGCCCGATCCGTCGGTGATGCGCGGCGAATCGGAGCGGCTGCGCGCCGACCTCGCCGAGAAGCGGGCGGCGCAGATCGAGGCTCGTGCGGCCCTCGAAGGCCTGCGCCGCCAAGCGGTCGAGCGGGCGCGCCGGCTGGAGGCGATTGCCGGCGAGCTGACCTCGTGGCAGGAGCGCAAGGCCGGCGCCGAGCGCCAGCAGGCCCTGGTCGCCGAACGCCGCCAGGCGGTGCTGGAGGAGGCGGCTGCGCTGGAGGCCCGTCCGGCCGAGATTGCGGCGCGCCGCGGCCTTCTGCTGGACGAGCTGGAGAAGGCGGACGCCGCGCGCAAGGCGGCTGCCGACCGCCTTGCCGAGGCGGAGAACCGGCTGGCCGAGATCGAGCGGCTGCTCCACGGCGCCGAATCCGAGGTCGCCGAGGCGCGCGAGGCCCGCGCCCGCTGCGAAGGCGTCGTCGAGCAGGTCCGGCAGGCGTGCCGGAGCCTTGCCGAGCGGATCGCCGAGAAGCTCGACTGCACGCCGGAGCAGACCCGCGAGGCTGCCGGCTTGGCCCCCGACGACCCGCTGCCCGAGATCACGACGGTCGAGCAGCGGGTGGAGCGGCTGGTGCGCGAGCGCGAGACGATGGGGCCGGTCAACCTGCGCGCCGAGCAGGAATCGCAGGAACTGTCGGAACAGGTGGAGGGCCTGCGTGCCGAGCGCGAGGATCTGGTGGCGGCGATCGAGCGGCTGCGCCGCGGTATCGCCGAGCTGAACCGCGAAGGCCGGCAGCGGTTGATGGCTTCGTTCACCCAGGTCGATGCCAACTTCCAGAACCTGTTCGTGCGCCTGTTCGGCGGCGGCCGGGCCCATCTGTCGCTGAGCGAGGCGGACGATCCGCTGCAGGCGGGGCTGGAGATCATGGCCAGTCCGCCCGGCAAGAAGCTTCAGGCGCTGTCGCTGCTGTCGGGCGGCGAGCAGGCGCTGACCGCGCTGGCGCTGATGTTCGCGGTATTCCAGGCCAACCCGGCGCCGATCTGCGTGCTGGACGAAGTCGATGCGCCGCTCGACGACGCGAACGTCGACCGCTTCTGCACCCTGGTCGACGAGATGGGGCAGTCGGGGCGTACCCGCTTTCTGATCATCACGCACCACCGCATGACGATGGCGCGCATGGACCGCCTGTTCGGCGTGACGATGGCGGAGCGCGGCGTCTCGCAGCTCGTCTCGGTCGATCTCCGCCACCCCGAGCTGCTGCGCGAGATCGCGTGAGTCCCGGCGCATCGGGGAGCGGCCGCTCTCCTTTCCGGGCTCCCCGAAAATGGCCCCGGCTTCCGGCAGGCTTCCGCCTGGGGTAGTTGACAGTTCCCGTGAGCGCCGATTATCGTGCGCGCGCCCTTGGTGCAGGGTGCGCTTCGGTTCGGGAGATGGCGATGAGCGACGATCCCGACCCCTTCAAGTCCCTCGGCGAGCGCCTGGCCAAGGCGCGCCAGCCGGCGGGCCGGCGGCGGGAAGGGGACGAGGCAGGCGGCCGGGGGTCGATGGCGGGCTTCTCGATGGCCTTCCGGATCGGCGTCGAACTGGTCGCCGCTTTGATCGTCGGGGTAGGTGCGGGTCTGCTGCTCGACAAATGGCTGGAGACGGCGCCGCTGTTTTTGGTAGTGTTCTTCTTCCTCGGCGCCGCCGCCGGGGTGTTGAACGTGTATCGCGCCGCCAGCGGGCTGGCAGGCGGGATGCGGAAGTCCGGCGAACCGGGCGAGGACGATCTGGGTCCGCACGCGTGAGGCAGCTTGGAGGGGGCGGTTGGCCAATCCGCTTGAGCAGTTCGAAATCACGACGGTCGTCCCGATCAGGATCGCCGGCATCGACGCCTCGTTGACCAACGCAGGCGTGTTCATGCTGATCGCGACCGCGGCGGTGACCGTCTTCATGGTGGCGGCCGTACGGCCGCGCTCCGGCAGCGAGGTGCCGGGGCGCTGGCAGGCGATGGCCGAGCTCGCCTACGAGTTCGTGGCCGGCATGGTGCGCGAGAATGTCGGGCAGGAGGGGCGTCGCTTCTTCCCCTTCATCTTCTCGCTGTTCATGTTCATCCTGTTCGGCAACCTGATCGGACTCATTCCCTACAGCTTCACCTTCACCAGCCACATCATCGTCACCTTCGCGATGGCGATCACCGTGTTCATCGGGGTGACCCTGGTCGGCGTCTTCCGCCACGGCCTCAGGTTCCTGGGCTTCTTCGTGCCCAAGGGGGTGCCGGTGGTGATGTACCCGTTGCTGGTGCCGATCGAGATCCTGTCGTACCTGTCCCGTCCGGTGAGCCTGTCGATCCGTCTGTTCGCCAACATGATGGCCGGGCACACGATGATGAAGGTGTTCGCCGGGTTCGTCGTTCCGCTCGGCATTCTTGGCGGATGGGCGCCGCTCGCCGTCGACGTCGCGCTGAGCGGGTTCGAGCTGCTGGTCGCATTCCTGCAGGCCTACGTGTTCACCGTGCTCACGTGCCTGTACCTGAACGACGCCATCCATCTCCACTAGGGCGGATTTTCCGGCCTGACAGTCAACACCAACGAGGATCTGAAAACATGGAATTGGAAGCCGCGAAAATGATTGGCGCCGGTCTCGCCGTGATCGGCCTGGGGGGCGTCGGTGCCGGCATCGGCAACATCTTCTCGTCCCTGATCGGGTCGATCGCGCGCAACCCCGCCTCCCGTTCCCAGGTGTTCGGCCTGTCGATGCTGGGCTTCGCCCTCGTCGAGGCGGTGGCGCTGTACGCGCTGCTGATCTCGTTCCTGATCCTGTTCACCTGAGGGAAGCGCCCTTCCGGTTCCGACGCGGGAGCCGGGACGGCCTTCTGACGCCAATGCGCATCGCCATCATCGCCGCCGGGTTGGCTGTCGCAGCAGGGACCGCATCGGCCCAGGGCCTGCCGCAGCTCGATCCCACGACCTATCCGCCGCAGCTGGTATGGCTGGCGATCTCGTTCGTGCTCCTTTACCTGATGATGTCGCGGATCGCGCTGCCGCGCGTGCGCCAGGTGCTGGAGGACCGCGACCGGCGGATCGACGGCAACCTGCGCAAGGCGGAGGCCCTCAAGGCGGATGCCGAGGCTGCGGCCGCTGCCTACGAGCAGGCGATGGCGGCGGCCCGCGCCAGCGCCCAGGAGGTGCTGCGCGAGGCGCGCTCCAAGGCGGTGGCAGAGGCCGCCGCCCGCCATGCCGAACTCGGCAAGAAGCTGGAGGGCGAGGTCGCGGCGGCAGAAGCCCGGATCGCCGAGGCCAAGCGCGAGGCGATCGCCGGGATCCGCGACGTCGCGATCGAGGTCTCGTCTTCGGTGGTCGCCCGGCTGATGGGCGACGGCGTCAAGCCCGCCGCGGTCGCGAAGGCCGTCGACCAGACCCTCAAGGAGCGCACGTGATGCAGGCCTTCGCCCAGGACACCGCCGCTGCCGCCGCGGAAGCGGTGCCGTTCCACCACCACGCCGAGTTCTGGGTTGCGGTGGCGTTCGTCATCCTGGTCGTCGCCATCGCCCGCCCCGTGATGCGCATCGTCGCCGCCGGCCTCGACAACCGCGCTGCCACCATCCGCAACCAGATCGAGGAGGCGCAGCGGCTGCGCGAGGAGGCCCAGGAGCTCCTGGCTTCGTACGAGCGACGCCAGCGCGACGCGGTCAAGGAGGGCGAGCGCCTGATGGAGCAGGCCCGCGAAGAGGCGGCCCGTATTGCCACCCAGTCGTCGGCCGACCTGGAGCGGGCGCTGAAGCGGCGCGAGCAGTCGGCTCTCGACCGCATCGCCCAGGCCGAAGCGGCAGCGGTCGCCGAGGTGCGCGCGGTGGCCATCGAGGTGGCGATCACCGCCGCCCGCGAGGTGATTTCTGGCGAGATGTCCGCCGCCAAGGGCAACGCCCTGGTCGACGCCGCCATCAAGGAACTGCCCGAGAAGCTGCACTGAGGCGCGGCCGGATCACCGCCGCACGTAGACGGTCCATTCCTTGAGCGGGGCATTGCTGACGAGCTCGCTTCTCGACGACAGCTCGCGCCGGCAGAAATCCAGGAAGTCCTCGGAGCGCGCGTAGTACAGGCCGTCGCCCGGCAGCTTCCCTTCGAGGTCCAGCATGTTGAAGGCGAGACCGCGCCTCGACCGCTCCCAGAGCGCCGCAAGGTTCTCTTTGACGTAACCGTTCCAGGTGGCTTCCTCGGCTTCCAGCTTCATGTTGAAGGTGCCGGAGACGAAGGAGTAGTCGGCGTCGTCCAGGACGGCCCGGCTCAGTACGAACTCGGCCCGCGGGTCGCGGGTGCGCCGCCTCGCCGCCTCGATCATCCCGGGGCACATGTCGTATCCGATGTAGCGCCCGCCGCGCATCTCCGGCCGGTCTTTCAGGAAATCGAAAAACGCCCCGTAGCCGCAGCCGAGATCGCCGAAGACGAGTCCGCCGCGGCGGGCTTCGTCGCGGCTCAGGATCCCGAGCAGGATCTCGAACCGCAGGTATTGGCCGAATTGGTGGCGCCAGAATACGCCGCGCGGCGATGTGCCGTAGCGCTTCAGCCGTCGGGCGTAGGCGCTGGCGATGGGAGCCAGGATTGCCCGTACCGCCTCGTCGGGAAGGCGGGACATCTCACGCTTCCTCAGGCGGCTTCGGTCCGCCTGATGGTCATCCAGTCGGGGCGCCAGGCGCGCAGCTTGGCGGAGCCTGCGGTGAGTTCGGCCCGCCCCTCCTTGTCGAGGTGCTCGGTGCGGATCACCGCCAGACCGTAACGGCCGCACGACGAACGCATTTCGCCGCCACGACCCTCCGCCGCCGCGCTGAGCTTGGTGCCGGGCTGCGGCGCCGGGCCTGTGATCTCGACCGGCATCAGCCGCTTGCGGATCACCAGCCGGCGCGAGTTGGCGTTGAGTTCCTGGCCGATGTAGCAGCCCTTGTCCCACGAGACGCCGTCCAGTTCGTCGAATCCGTTCTCGATCAGGATCGAGCGCTCGACCTCGAGGTCGCGGCTGCCGTCGGGCAGGCCGAGGCGCAGCCGATGCACGTCGTACGCCTCGAACGGGGCCTCGGGGCAGCCGACGGCATCCGCGGCCTCCTGCAGACGGACCCGCGGCACGACGAGGCGGGCGCCGGCTTCGGCCAGGCGGGGATCGACGAAGGCGATGCCGCCGGCGAGCGGGCCCGCCGCGCCGCGTTCGGCGGCAAGACCGAGGGACTCAGGCAGCGCCCCGCCATGGATGGCAGCCACCGCCCATTGGTCGCTGGCGACCTCGATCGAAACCTTGGCCCGTAGCCGGTACACCGAAAGCCGACGAGCGAGGTCGGTCGCACGTTCGCCCTCGCATTCGAGGAGCAGGGCGTTGCCGACCTGGACGACAAAGAAGTCGTGGTGGTAGCGTCCCTGCGCCGTCAGGAAGGCGGCATAGATCGCGTGGCCCGGGCCGACTTTCCCGATGTCGTTGGATATCATGCCCTGCAGGAAGGTCCTTGCCTGCTCGCCCTCGACGGCGACAATTCCCCGCTCGGCGAGGCGCGTGAGATGACAAGTGCTCATAGTGATCCTCGGTGTCGGCGACGCGGGCCTTAAGGTGGGCTGATTCGCCGCTTTGGGCAAGTGGCAGGGGAGGAGCGCCTATTCCTGCCGGCGGGCGGCCGTCTCGCGACGGGCTGCGACGCGGTTCCGCCACTCCGCCATCTGACGCTGTCGGTTCTGCTCGAAGGCGAGGCTGCCGGCGGTCGAGCGCGCGCTGCGGGACGCGGTGTGCGCGATGGCAGCGGCATCGGCGATCGTCTCCCCGCCGGCGCTCTGCCTGTCGGCCGCGCGGCTGAAGGCGAGCCGGGCATTCAGCCGCGCTGTCCGTTCCCAGTCCACCGGCGGTGCCGCGAAGGCGTAGTCGCGCGGCATGTTGACGATCGGCACCATCGGTCCGTGCGGACTTGGCGGCGTCGCGGCAGCCGGCGCCGCCCCCGTCAGCCCGTTCCATAGCGCCACAACCTTCTCCCGGTAACGGCGACCGAACTCCGGAGTGGCCGAATGGTACCGCGCGGCGGCATCGGTCCACGAAGCGGCGTCGTTCCTCAACTGCTTCAGGAACTCGGCCGCGTAAGCCACGTTGGTGGCGGGATCGAGCGCCTCCTCGAGCGAAAGGAAGGCTTCGCCGTGATAGTAGAGGTTGATCTGCATGCAGCCGACGTCGATGTTGCGAACGCCTTCGGCCTGCAGGCGCTCCACCTCGGCGATCGCCCGCGCCTTGGTCGGAAAGTACTGCCCCTTGCCACGCGCGGTGACCGTCCACGGCCAGGCAAAACTTGCCCGGCGCCGATCGTCCCAGCGTCCGGTCTCGGCCAGCGCGATGGCAGTGAGGAGGCTGGCCGGGATGCCTTCGCTGCGTTCATGGCGGGCGGTTTCGCTCTCACAGACGGCCGGCGCCGCCATCAAGGGCTCCGGCCCGGCCAGGGCGGGGGCGGACACTAGTGCTATCGCGACGCAGCAAAACCAGGGGCGCATGGCCGTTCCCACAAGAGCAAACCTTACGCATGCCAGCTATGCAAGCGATGCGCCACCAGCGGATCGCCTGCGCCTGCATCTTGAAAATGAATTCGAAATCAATGGTTTAATGAATCCGGAGTCGGCTGGATGAGGGGAGAAAGGGGCAGGCGCGGCAGCTTGCGATCCGCGGGCGGACGATTTTGCCCTTTGCATGCCGCGGCGGCGCGAACATATATTCCGCGACGCAGCAACCGCGGACAGTTTCGAGCTTTGGCTCTTCGCATGCGCTGGTCATTCTTGACGTTTCCTCCTGAAACTTGGGCCGTGCCTAGCACGGCCTTCTTTTTTTGCAGAAAGCTGGTTGGCCAGGTCGCGGGTCATGGGCCGGGTATCGGCTTCTCCACTTCGACTCGCGACTTTTCGGTAACGGACCGGTGAGTTCCGGCTCCGGCAGCTATGGCGGGTGGTCGAGAGCGCCTCTCTCCGAAAAAAAACGACCGGATTCAAAAAAAGGGCTTGCGCCCCCCCACCCCTGGATCTATATTTTTGCAGTGCAGCACACGAAGCCACGCTTTGCGTGTTGCCATTCTTGGACGTTTCCTCCCTGAACTTAGGCCGTGCAATGCACGGCCTTTTTTTTGGCTCCGGCCATGGGGTCAAGCCGACCGCGGCAGCTCGAACAGCAGGTTGCCTTCCAGGACCCCGCGTGCCGAAAAGCCGCACCGGCTCAGGGCGGCGGCCGAAGCGGCGTTGGCCTTTTCCGTCACTGCCCTGATCCGTCGCACTTCGCGGTGCGAGAAGGCCCATTCGGCGAGACCTCGGATCATCTCGCAGGCGTAGCCTCTGCCGCGCCAGGCCGGCAGAACGAAGTAGCCGATCTCCACCGCCCCTTCATTGTCGGCCGGACCGAGGAACCCGCTGCCGCCGATCAGGGTTTCCGGGGCGGTCGCGACCTCGATGGCGTACCAGCAGTACCAGGGGGCATCGCCGGACTCGCGAAGGCGCTCCTGGAACCACGGCAGCGCTTCGGCAACTTCGGGCGGTGGCCAGAGTGGGGGAACCGCAGCCCCCAGCAGGCGGGAAAGATCCCCGGCCGAGGTCATCTCCGCCTGCACCGTCGCCGCGGTAGCGGGGCGGAGGGTCAGCCGCGGTGTCCTCAGGACGAGAGCTGGCGCCACGGAATGCTCAGCGGCCGGGCGGGACGGTCGCGCCTTCGCCGAGGGCGCGCTGCATGAGCACGGTGTCCAACCAGCGCTGGAACTTGTAGCCGCTCGCCTCGATGACGCCGACGGTGCGGAAGCCGAGCGCCTTGTGAAGCTGGATCGACGCGGTGTTCTCGGAGCCGCCGATGACCGCGACCATCTGGCGATAGCCGGCGGCGGCGCATTGGTCGATCAGCGAACGCAGCAGCAGCCTGCCGATGCCCAGGCCCACCGAATCGGGGTCGATGTAGATCGAATCTTCAAGCGTGTAGCGGTAGGCCGACCGCGGGCGGAACGGCGAGGCGTAGGCGTAGCCCTTGACCGCGCCGCGACGTTCGGCGACCAGATAGGGCAGGCCACGGTCGAGCACCGCCTGGAACCTGCCCTGCATCTCGTCGAGGCCGGGCGGGGTCTCCTCGAAGGAGCCGGTGCCGTGAAGGACGTGGTGCGCGTAGATGGTGTGGATGGCGGCGATATCGTCCACGGTGGCCGGCCGGACAAGCAGGGCCGCGACGTCGATGTCATGCATCAATTCTTCTCCAGTCGTGCCAGCTGAAGTTCGACCAGGCGCTGCAGCAGCCGGCGCATGTGCGCGGCCACCGTTGCGAAGGCGTCGGTCTTGGCGTGGGTTGCCTCGTCCATGTAGAGGGCGCGGTTCAGTTCGAGCTGCAGCACGTGGACGCCGCGTGCCGGCACCCCGTAGTTCTCGGTCGTGAAACCGCCGGCGTAAGGGTGATTGCAGTCCACCCGGTAGCCGAGGGCGGTGAGGGCCGCGAGCGCCGTATCGGTGATGATCGGCGCGCACGAGCGGCCGTGGCGGTCGCCGAGAATGGCGTCGACCCCGCACGGCGCGCCGCCGGCGGTCCGCGAGGGCATCGAATGGGCGTCCAGCAGGATGCAGACGCCAAAGCGACGCCGCGTCCGGGCGATCAGGCGGCGCAGCGCTTCGTGATAGGGCCGGTAAACTGCCCCGATGCGGCGCTCGGCTTCGGCAAACCGCAGCTTGCCGGCATAGATTTCCATCCCCTCCGCGATCACCCTCGGGATTGTGCCCAGTCCGGCGGCCACCCGAGGGCTGTGCGTCGCCACGTAGCCCGGCAGAGGGTCCTCGAACATCTCGGGGTCGAGTTCGTAGGCCTCTCGGTTGAGGTCGACGTAGGCGCGCGGCAGCGTCGCCCGCAGCAGCGGCACCCCAAGCGCCACCGCGCCGGCGAACAACTCGTCGACGAAGGTGTCTTCGGAAGCGCGCAGGGCTTCGGGGCCAAGCCTGGCAGCGGCGACGAAGGCGGCCGGGTAGCGGTCGCCGCTATGCGGCGAGGCAACCACGACAGGCGCGCTCTGTCGCGCCGGCTTCAGAATCTCGAACGGCGGTGGAAGATCGTCGGCGGCGGCGGCGCACGCGCCATCCTGCCGCACCCGGGAGGCCTCGCACGTCAAGGGACAGGGACCCGTCAGCGCTGTCGGAACTCGCGACCGCCCGTTTACCCCTTGGCGGCGGTCCCGTGCAATGCAAATCCGCACCTGTCCCCGATGCGGCATAAGCCCTTGCCAAACGGCCAAGGTGCAGCTAAAAGACCGTCCTTCACGGGCGCGTAGCTCAGCGGGAGAGCACTACGTTGACATCGTAGGGGTCACAGGTTCAATCCCTGTCGCGCCCACCATCGAAACCCCGGCGGAAACGCCGGGGTTTCGCCGTTTCGGGAGATGTCTCCGTTCTCTCGTGCGCGCGGGGATCGGCGCAGTCCTTCAGGCTGCTCCCTGATCCCATTCCCGTTCGGCGGATTTGCCACTAGACTCCCGGGTGTCGAAGACAGAAGCCGCGTCAGCACCTGTCTCACGACGTGGTCGGACCTTTCAGGAGACACCCCATGGACAAGCCGCTGGCCGGCATGTTCGCAGCTCTCATGACCGCCATGGACGACCGCGGGGAGTTCGACCCCGTGCGGCAGAGGGCGCTCGACGACTATGTCCTCCGCCAGGGGCTGACCGGGCTCTACGTCGCGGGCAGCAGCGGGGAATCCGGCCTGCTGGAAAGCGCCGCCCTGATGGAGCTGCTGGAGGTCGTGGCCGGACACGCTGCGGGCAGCGGGGCAAGGCTGATCGCCCATGTCGGGATGCCGTCGCTCGGCGATTCGATCCGGCTTGCCAGACACGCCGCCAGGCTCGGCTACCACGCCCTGTCGGCGCTGCCGCCGCACAGCTATCCCTTCTGCGACGACGAGATCGTCAGCTATTACGCGTCGCTGAGCGACGTCACCCAGCTGCCGCTCATCGTCTACGAAGTCCCGAGCCGTACCGGTCGTCCGCTTGCGCTCGAACTCCTGCTGCGTCTGCTCGACCTGCCGAAGGTGGCGGGGGTCAAGTTCACCTCCACCGACCTGATGAAGTTCTCGATGCTGCTGCGTCGCCGCCCCGAGAAGGTCTTCTATTTCGGGTTCGACGAAATGTTTCTCAGCGCCGCGGTGACCGGAGCCGACGGCGGCATCGGCACCTCCTACAACCTCCTGGGCAAGCTCTACGCCGAAATCGACCGCTGCGTTCGGGCTGGCGAGTACGCGAGGGCGCGGCCGCTGCAGGATATCGGGCAGCGTTTCGTCGAGATCCTGATCGATACCGGCGTCTTTCCGGGCATGAAAATGGCGTTCCGCGTCCACGGCATCGACGTCGGTCCCTCGCGCCCTCCGATGCAGCTGCGCATCGACGAGGCGACGGCGGAGGCCCGGTTCCGCGCCTTCCTTGAGCTGCCCGAGGTCCGCCCCTGGCTCGCCTAGCGCTTGGGCCAGCTCACCACTCCGGCAGCAGCCCGTCCCCTTCCTCCTGCGGGAGGTCGCTGGTGCTCCAGGAGAAGAAGAGGATGCGGTAGTCGCGCTCGTGCGAGTAGCCGAACCGGGGGTCGCTGGCGGCGATCAGGCGGCCGCTCTCGGCGTGGTAGGCGACGGCGGCGATCTTGACCACGCCCTTGCGTTCCGATTGCTTGTAGAGGGCCACCTCGGGCAACTCCAGCGGCCCCGAGGTGAGGGGGACCGGGACCTGGTAGCTGGGGATGCCGAACAGGGTATCGGATTCGTCGATCGAAAGTGCGCCGGCACGGATCTCGACGATCACCTCCGCGTCCGAGGGCAGCCTTACCAGGGCGGCGCCGTCGCGCAGCAGGCGGTCGCGGATGGCGGCGACCGCGTACCTGCTGTCGGTGCCTTCAAAATTGCTGGCGTCGACGTAGATCCGGGTTCCCGGCGTCAGGCCCAGAGCCAAGTCTGCCGCGGCGCGGTCGGCCGCGGTCGAGATCAGCATCTGCTCGGTGGCGGTGCGCGTCGGGCTGGTCTGCCGCTCGGTGGTGCAGGCGGCGAGCTGCAACGCCGCGACGGCGATGACGATGGCGCCTCGTACCATGGCTCTCCCGCTGGGCTGGTCGGTGCCGCGCCGGCTCCGGGCGGCTTGCCGCGGCACCCTAGCTGCGGGAGATGACGAGAATGTGGCCGCGGGTACCGTCGCCGAAGGGCAGGCGGTGCGGCCGTCTGCGTCCGTGCCATCCCGGCAGGGAACGGGCGTCGGACGAAGGCCGGGCACCGCCGCCCCGCGGGCCTACTTCTCGTCGTGGTCGCGGACGAAGTCCATGTTGAGCTCGAGCCCGAGGCCGGGCCGTTCGGGAACGGCCATCAGCCCCTCGCGCACGGCAGGGAGGTTCTTGAAGGTGTGCGCGGTGATGTTCTCGAACAGCAGCAGGTGCTCGAGGAACGGCACGTTCGGCGTCGCAGCGGCCAGGGCGAGGTGCACGTTGTCCATGGCGTGGGGCGCGAGTTTGACGTTCCAGGCCTGGGTCAGGGCGGCGATCTTGACCATCTCGGTGTAGCCGCCGGCGCGGGTGCCGTCGGCCTGGACGTAATCGGCCGCCTCGGCCGTCAGCAGGTCGCGGACGCCGAACTTCGTGTACTCGTGCTCGCCGGTGGCGAGGGGGATGTCGGTGCCGCGGCGGAAGCGGGCGAGGCCAGGGATGTCGTCGGCGAACACCGGCTCTTCGAACAGGAGAATGTCGTACTCGCGGATGCTGTTGGCGAGCTTAGCCGCGCTCGCCGCGTCGAAGCAGTTGTTGGCGTCGAGCAGGATGTCGATGTCCGGGCCGACCGCCTCGCGCACCTTGCGGACGCGTTGCGCGTCGCGCCGCGGATTGGCGCCGCCGTCGACGCCGACCTTGAACTTGATCGCCCGGAAGCCGCGGGCGACCATGCCCTTCATCTCGTCCACCAGCCGGTCGTCGGAGAACGAGGTCCAGCCGCCGCTGGCGTACACCGCCACCTTGGGACGGTCGCCGCCGCCCAGCAGGCGGTGCACCGGCAGGCCGACGATCTTGCCCTTGAGATCCCACAGAGCGATGTCGACCGCGCTGAGCGCGCAGAACATCAGCCCCTTGCGGCCGACGCCGCGCAGATACTGGAAGAAGTCGTTCCAGATCGCCTCGGTCTGCAGCGGGTCGCGCCCGAGCAGACGTGGCGCCATGTTACGCTGGATCAGCTCGCGGGTCGCTTCGCCGCCAACCTCGTGGTAGGTGACGCCGATCCCTTCGAGCCCCTGGTCCGTGGTCACGCGGACGAGGAGAAAGCCGATGCTCTCCACCTTTCGGGTCGAATCGGCGAACCCGCCGGCGACGGGCTCGGAAACCAGGTGAACGTCGATCTTCTTGATTTTGTGCAGCATGGGATGTCCTTGCAGGCGGGACCGGGCGGGCTCGCCCGGCAATGGCGGGAGTCTGCACCATCCCGGTGGCGTTGTCGTCCCGGAAGGAGTATGACCTCCGTTGACGTCGCCGCCGATTGACCGTGGCGCAGGTTCTGGCAATATCGAGAGCATGTCCGACGACATAGAACAATCCGCCCGCGACCTCGTGGATCGCCGGGGCGAAGGCGCGGTTGACTGGCTGCACGAACGGATTCGCCAGCTTCAGGAGCAGGGCGAGGTGCGCTCGCTCGACACCACGTACCGCGTGCTTTCCGAAGTCGAGCGTTTGCTGCGCGGCAAGCAATCGTCCTGAGCCGCCTTTTTTGCGGGTGTGCCTGCGCCTTGCGGTTGCAGGCATTTTCTTGCATATCGCAAAAACTTTTAACATTTGAAATAGTTGTGAAATGGAGAGCACTATACGGTGCTGGCCGACGGACCAGTCCGCCGGGCTGGCGCGGGCCGGCTGCCGCTGGAGAATCGAGTGTTCCGCCTGCGCAAATCCCCCGGGTCTCCCTTTCCGACGGATCTTGTGCGCTATCTGGTGCTCCCCATGGGCGCGCTGGTGCTGGGTTTGGCTGCGATTGTGGCGGGCCTTCTGTGGGTGGCGGCAAACAGCCAGGATCGGATCGCCCAAGCCGGCGCCGAGGCGACTGCGCGGGGCGCGCTCGGCGTTGCCGCCCAGCACCTCGAGGATTCGGTGCGCGACTACGCGGCGCGGGAGAGCACCCTTCTTCTTGAAGCGATGCCCCCCGGGGACGGCAGCATTGCCCCATGCTTCAGCAAGGACGGGGGCTTCTCGACCATCCTGGCCACCAATGTCGGCGGTCGGGCGGTTTTCGGCGCCGTGGAAGGGCGGCGCCTGCCGGCGGACCAGGTGCGGAAGGGCTTCGGTCTCGGCTTGATTCCCCTTCTCGATGCGGCCCATCCGGGCGGTCCGGCCCGATCGGCATTCGTCATGTTTGCCGGGGTTCCCCATTTGGCCGCGGCTGCCGCGGTCAAGGCCGCGACGGACGGCGACGCGAGGGGGGTTCTCGTCTTCACCATCGCCTACGACGAACCGGCGTTGGCGGTGCTCGGCAGACGGTTTTCCCTCGAAGGCTTGAGGTTTGCCGCGGCCGGGAAACCGGAAGGCGAGGCGTCGGTTCCGCTCGTCGACGCGGCTGGCCAGCCGATCGGCGCTCTAGCCTGGCGGGTCGAAGCGCCGGGCATGGCTCTGCTGCACGACCTGGGATTGCCGCTTGCCGGGATCTTCATGATCGCGCTCGGCCTGGGCGGACTGATCGTCATGCGGGTCCGGACAGCCGCCGCGGCTTTCGAGGCCAGTCACCGGCAGCTCGCGGCGCAGGCCGAGGCTCTTGCCGCGGCGCGCGACGCTGCCGAGGCCCAGCGCCGGACCGAGGCCGAGCTGCGTCGCAAGGCGATCGCGGCGAGCCAGGCCAAGTCCGAGTTCCTGGCCCACATGAGCCACGAGTTCCGCACCCCTCTGAACGCCATCATCGGCTTTTCCGAATTCGTCCTCATGACGCCGGCCACGGCTCGGAGCGAGGCCAAGATCCTCGAGTACGTGGGTGACATCCATCAGAGCGGCCGCCACCTGCTGGCGCTGATCAACGACGTCCTCGATCTTGCGAAGATCGAGGCCGGCAAGCGGGACCTGGAGGAGGAGGACTTGGCGCTGGACGGCTGCATCGACGACTGCTTGCGCCTGATGCAGCCACAGATCGGGGACAAGGAGCTGGCGGTCGTCCATGACCGCTCGGGCCTGACGATGCGGGCCGATGCCCGCGCCATGCAGCAGATCCTGATCAACCTGCTGTCCAACGCCATCAAGTTCACAGGGCGTGGCGGCCGGATCGCGGTGAAGACCGAAAGGCGGGCGCGGCAGGTGGTCGTCACCGTTTCCGACAGCGGCTGCGGAATACGGCAGGAAGACCTCTCCCGCGTGCTGGAGCCGTTTCAGCAGGCTGAAGCACCGTCGTCGCATGGGTCCGTCGGGTCCGGCCTGGGCCTGACCATCACCCGCCACCTCGTCGAGATGCACGGCGGCAGCCTGAAGCTGGAATCCGCGATCGGCGTCGGCACGCGGGCCTCGGTCATCCTGCCGGCGTCGCGGCTCGTCCCCGACGCGCAGCCATCTTTCGACTTCAGCGCCAATGGGACGTGGGGACTCCCCGAACCGCGGCTTCTTTGATGGCGGCCAATCCGGCTGCAACTTCCGGGCCCCCTTCCGGTTCGGCCGCTATTATATGTAAGGAGCACGCGGTTCTCGCATCTGGGAGGAGGGGGCGTGGAGCGCATCACAGCCGCGCCGGTCCGGAACGCCGCCCGCCGCCTCGCACGGGCGGTGGCCGTGGCAGCGCTGGCTGGACTCGCCGGCTGCACCGCGCTCGGTCTCGGCGGGGGTCCCGAGAGGGACGAGGCTCCCCAGCAGGGAATTCCTTACGAGCTCCAACTGACCGGCCTCGACGAGGCGCCCGATCTCAGGGGCCCTCTGGAAGGGGCCTCCCGGCTCAAAACCCTCCAGGAAGATCCGCCGGTCAGCGAAGCCGGCCTGCGGCGCAGGCTTGACGAGGACATTGACCGTTTCCAGAGCGTGCTGCGCGCCGAAGGCTACTATGACGGCTCGGTGGACGGCCGCATCGAAACCGATCGCCGGCCGATGCAGGTGGTTGTCGACGTGAATCCGGGGCCGCTCTACCGTTTCGGGACCCTTACCGTCAGCTACCAGGGCGAGGATGGCGGGTCGGCGGCCGCCCTGCCGCGGACGTTCGCCGATGCCGGCCTCGAGGAGCGGGCTCCGGCACGCAGCGAGGCGGTGCTGGCGGCCCAGGCCCGGCTGCTGGAAGCCCTGGCCAATCAAGGCCGTCCCTTGGCCAAGGTGGAGGACCGCAAGGTCGTGGTCGACCACGACGCCAGGGCGATGAACATCACCTTGCGGATCGACCCGGGCCCGCCGGCCCGGTTCGACGGGGTGACCTTCTCAGGGCTCGACCAGGTTCAGGAGAGATACTTGCGTCGCCTTGTGCCGTGGCGCGAAGGCGAGGTCTTCGACCGCAGCGCGCTCGCCGAGCTGGACAGGCGATTGTATCAGACCGAATTGTTCGAAAGCGTTGTCGTGCAGCCCGCCGAGGCGGTAGGGCCCGCGGGCGAGCTTCCGGCAACGGTCAACGTGGTGGAACGCAAGCACCGCAGCATCGGCGCTGGCGTCAGTTATGCCACCGACGAAGGGCCGGGAATCGAGCTGTTCTGGCAGCACCGCAACCTGTTCGGTCAGGCCGAAAAGCTCGACCTTTCGGCCGAGGCCTCGATGATCCGGCAAAGCCTGAAGGCGGACTTCACCAACCCGGACTACCGGCGACTGGATCAGGACCTTCTGTTCGGCGGCGAGATCGCCCGCCAGGACAGCGAGGCTTTTCGCAGCCAGACTGCGACCGTCACCGCCGGCCTGCGGCGCGAGTTCTCGGACACCTGGAGCGGCCGCGTCGGCGCCTCATTCGAGTACGGCCGCGTCCACGGCGAATCCGAGAGGATCCAAGGCCCCTCCACCTACAAGCTGCTCGGCGCCCCGATCGCCGCCGAGCGGGACAGCCGGAACGACCTTCTCGATCCCACGCGGGGCACCCTGCTGACGGTGGGCGCCACCCCGTATCTCAACCTGGATACGGCCGGCGATTCGTTTGTCGATCTCCTGGCCAGCGGGTCCGCCTACCAGGCCCTGGACGATGAGAAGCGCTTCGTCGCCGCCGTCCGGGGCAGGCTGGAGTCCCTGCTCGGCACGGGGACGGCGGGGATTCCGGCAACCAAGCGGCTGTATGCCGGGGGCGGGGGCTCGGTGCGCGGCTATGAGTTCCAGACTGTGGGGCCGCTTGATGACGAGAACGATCCGATCGGCGGCCGTTCCCTCGCCGAGCTCGGACTGGAGATGCGGGTGCGGATCGGGGAGTCGCTGGGCGTGGTGCCTTTCGTCGAAGCCGGCATCGTCGGCGATTCGTCGACTCCGGACTTCGGCACCAGGCCGCAGTGGGCGGCCGGACTCGGATTCCGCTACTACACGGCGGTAGGGCCGCTGCGCGCCGATATCGCCTTCCCGATCAACGGCCGCCGCAACGTCGACGACGCCTTCCAAATCTATATCAGCCTGGGCCAGGCTTTCTGAAGGGACTGTCGGCTTTCCATATTCGTCCCATATCTGTCGGCATAGAGCAGAATGCATGCATGCGGGCTTAATCGGCCGGCCGGCGGCGAACGGTTTTTGGAGAGGTGCGGGTGGCGGCAGCGAGTGGCGGCGGACGTATCATTCTTGCCATTCTGGGGACCCTGGCGGCGCTGCTGCTGCTGGCGGTGCTGGGTCTCGGGGTCCTGCTGCGGACCGACGTCGGGCGCGCGCGCCTTGCCGATCTTCTGGAATCCCAGGTTGCCGGGCTTGCCGTCGAGCGGATTGATGGCGCGCTTCCCGGCGAGGCAACGATATCGGGGTTGGTGATCTCCGATTCTGGCGGGCCCTGGCTGCGCGTCGGTCGTGCCCGGCTCGACTGGGAGCCGTGGGCGCTGCTTGCCGGGCGGCTCGAAGTGATGGCGGTGGAGGCGTGGGACGTTGCGGTGGAACGCATCCCCGAAGCGGAGCCGGCCGAACGGGACAATGCCGTGCTTCCCAGGCTGCCGCTGCCGGTGCGCATCGACAGAGCGACCGTGCATCGCCTGGAACTTGCCCCCGCGGTAGCGGGCGAGGCGGTGACGCTGCGTGCGGAGGCCTCGCTTGACGCTGCCGCGGCGGATTCCCTGAAACTGCGCGCCAATATCGTCCGCCTTGACCGCGAGGGCAGGATGGCGGCCGCCATCGATCTTTCGTCGCAGCGGGTGATCGCCATCGACGCTTCGGTACACGAGCCTCCGGGCGGGTTGATCGCCAGTCTGGCGGGGCTTCCAGGTGAGCCGGCCGTGAACCTGGAGGTCGAAGGCGAGGGCACCGCCGCCGACTGGAAAGGCACCGTTGTCGGCACGGCCGGCGAGGGGACCAAGCTCGACGCCGACGTGGCGCTCGATGCCCGCGGCTCGGTGCTGGCGAGCGGCCGGGTGGAATTGCGCGGGCTCGCCGGAGGCGCCTCGTGGGAGCCTCTGGTGGCGGAACCGCTGACGTTTGATCTGCAGGCGCGTTGGCAGGACGAGCGCCTTGCGATCGAGAGGCTGGCGCTGAACGGGCCGGCTGCCGATGCCGAAGCCACCGGGTCTCTGGACCTGGCGGCCGAGACCATGCAGGCGAGCGCTGCGCTCCGGCTCCGTGACCCGACTCCCCTGGCGGCCCTGGTGTCGCCCCTGCGTTTCTCGGAAGCTCGAGCCGAGGCCACGGTGGAGGGGCCGCTCCGCACGCCGCGCTTCACGTTCTCCGTCGATCTGGATCAGCCCGAGGTGGAGGGGATATCAGCCGCTCGCCTGCAGGCGCAGGGCAACGGAGCCGTCGAGGACGACGGGGTGGAGACGCACGTCTCGTTGAAGCCCGGCGACCTGAAGCTGCCATCCGAGCTGTTGCGGCAGCTGGTGGGTTCGGAGCCGACTGGCGAGGCTGAGTTCGTGCTTGCCGGCGGTGGCGTGCGCATCCGCAGCGCCAGCCTTGCCGGCCGCGAGCTGCGAGCTACCGTGGCGGGCGACGTTGACGGCGACGGGGCTCTCGACCTGGAGTCCACCGCCAGCCTTTCATCGTTGCCCGGCCTGATGCCCTCGTTGCGGGGAGAGCTGAAGGCGAAGATCGCCCGGAAGGGGGCCTCGGCCCCCCTGACGGCCACTCTCGATGGCCAGGTCGCCGGGCTGGAGACGGGGGTGCAGGGGCTAGGGCCGGCGATCGGCGATCGGGTCGGCCTGGCGGCGAACGTGCGCTGGGAGCCCTCGGGGCTGCTACAGGTCGAGAACCTGCGAGTGGAGGCCCAGAACGTCTCGTTGACCGGCGAGGCCACCGTTGCCGAGGACTTCTCGTCGTTGCAGGCGCGCATGGCGGCAGAGGTCGCCGAGCTTTCACCGTTCTCTTCGCTGCTCGGAACGCCCTTGCGCGGCAAGGCAGTGCTGGAGGCCACAGCTGCAGGCCCGCTGGCCAACCCGCGGCTGGAAGCGACGCTTTCGTCCTCGGCGGTGCAGGCGGCCGAGATGACCTTCCGCGCCCTTCGGGTCGAGGTGAACGCACGGGATCTGGCGGGGGCGGCCTCGGGCACCGTCACGGCGCGGGCGGAATCGCCATGGGGACCGGCGCGGGTCGGCGGCGGTTTCTCGCTTGGAAACGGCGGCGATCGTCTTGCGCTTTCCGATCTGACCGCCTCGGTAGGCGACCACACGCGGCTTGGCGGCGCGGTGACGGTTCCCCTAGACGGCGCTCCGGCGACCGGGACCCTGAACCTGAGCGCATCGCGCCTTGCCGCGTGGTCGGGCGCGGCAGGTGTCCCGCTGCAGGGTTCGGGGCGGCTGACGGTGACGCTCGAGGAGCGGCAGGGGCGCCAGGCGGCCGCGGTGAACCTCGACGCAAGCGGCGTTGCGGGCGAGTTCAAGGTCGGTTCGCTGCGGCTCGAGGCCGCCCTGTCGGACCTTCTCGGCACCCCGGCCGGCGAGGTTTCCATCGCAGCGCGCGGTCTCGAAGACATTGGAATCTCGGCGCTGACGCTGCGAGGCGAAGGACGGTGGAGCGGCGGCGGCCTCGAAGGGCGCCTGACCGCCCTGAGGGCGGACGGACGCGGTGTCCCGATCGAACTCCGGCAGCCGGTGCAGGTCGCGTACCGGGCCGACGGGCTGGTCGTCGAAGGGCTCGCGCTCGGCGTCGGCCCCGGTCGCCTGCGCGGGGACGCCAGGATCGATCCGAAGCGGGCCGACGTCGCGCTGGTTGCCGAACGCCTGCCTCTCGGCGCCCTGTCGGGAGGCGAAGTCGAAGGCAGGCTTGACGTCGATTTGCGACTGCAGGGGGCCTCGACGGCGCCGGAAGGCGAGTTCCGCCTCAACCTCGCGGGCCTCCGCACCGGGGCGATGCCGCAGCCGGTGAGCCTGCAGGTCGACGGCGACCTGAGGGGCGGCATGCTCTCGGCCAATGCCAGGACCACGGCCGGCCCCACCGGCCAGGCAAGGGCGAGCCTTCCGGTTGCTCTTTCGGCATGGCCGCCGGCGGTGTCGGTGAAGCCGGACGCGCCGCTCCAAGGGGAAGCGCACCTGACAGGCGACCTCGGCTCCCTCGCCGAGTTGTTCCTTCCCACCGACCAGCGGCTGCAGGGACAGGTGGACCTCCATGCCGAGGCGACGGGCTCTGTCGGCGATCCCCGGGTTCGTGGCGAGGCGCGCCTGCGCAACGGCAGCTACGAGAACTTCACTACCGGGACGTTGCTGCGCGATCTGACCGTGGTGGCGACCTCGGACGGCCAGACGGTACGCATCCAGGAAGCGCGGGCAAGCGACGGCGGCCAGGGCCGCGTGGTCGTGTCCGGCTCGCTCGGGTTGTCGCAGGAGCAGGGCTTTCCGATCGACCTGCGCGGCGATGTGGCCAACGCGAGGCTGCTTCGTCGCGACGATGTCTCGGCCGTCTTCCAGGGCGGGTTGACGATGTCGGGAGGGCTCGCCGCCCCGGCCCTCGAGGGGGCGCTGGTGGTCGAGCAGGCAGAGGTGCGGATCGTCGAATCGGCAGTGTCGAGCGTCACCCGCCTCGACGTCGTCGAAATCAACGGCGGCGGTCAGGAGCGGGGCACCGGGCAGGCCGGGGCTGCGGGGGCGTCCGGGCAGGAAGCCGGGTCACCGTGGGCGATGTCGCTGGACGTCGCCGTAAGAATGCCGCGCCAGATATTCGTGCGCGGGCGCGGCCTGGAATCCGAGTGGCAGGGCGAGGTCGCGATCCACGGCAGCACCGCCAACCCGCGTATCGAGGGCGAACTGCGGCCGGTGCGCGGCGACTTCGACATCGCGGGCAAGCGTTTCGTGATCGAGGAGGGCTTCATCCGTTTCGAAGGCGGAGAGAAAGTCGATCCCCGCCTCTCGGTGGTGGCGACCTATGCCGGGAGCGACCTGCGGGTCAGCGTCCGCATCGAGGGTCGGGCTTCGGACCCGAAGATCACGCTGACTTCGGTGCCGCCGCTGCCGCAGGATGAAATGCTGGCCCGGCTGCTGTTCGGAAAGAGCGCCACCAGGCTGTCTGCGGTGGAGGCAGCCCAGCTTGCGCAGGCGTTGGCGAGCCTTTCGGGCCGCGGCGGTCCCACAGGCGGCATTCTCGACTTTGCGCGCAACACGCTCGGCCTGGATCGGGTTACGCTGGGAAGCGACGAGCAGGCAGGTGGCCCGGCGCTGCAGGTCGGCAAGTATCTGAACGACCGGGTCTACGTGGGGGTGGAGCAGGGCGCAACCGGAGGCAACACCGAAGCCCAGGTTGAAGTGGAGCTGACCCCGAATCTGAGCCTGGAATCCGACATCGGGGTCAAGACCCGCGGCAACGTCGGCCTGAAGTGGCAGTTCGACTACTGATCGGACGAAAAGTCGGGCGGCCGCCCGAAGGCGGCCGCCCAGGTGTTGGTGGTCTCAGACGATGATGTCGTGGGCGTCGATCTGGTGCACCGAGATCCCGGTGAACTCGATCTGGTCGCCACCGCCCAGATCGAAGATCGCATTGCCGTTCTTGTTGACGCCGCTGTCGAGGAAGTCGGCGACATTGGCGAGGCCGAACGCGGAGAGGTCGATCTCGTCGATGCCGGCCTCGTAGTCCTTGATCTTGTCGGAACCACAGCCGCGGTCGAACACGAACGTGTCGGCCCCCGCCCTGCCGAACAGCCAGTCGTCGCCGGCGCCGCCGTTGAGGACGTCGTTGCCGCTATCGCCGTACAGCTTGTCGTTGCCGTCGCCGCCGTACATCCAGTCGTTGCCGTTGCCGCCTTTGACGACGTCGTTGCCGCTGCCGCCGTTGACGATGTCATCGCCGCCGTTGCCGTAGAGCTGGTCGTTGCCGCCGTTGCCGTTGATGGCGTCGTTCAGCGTGCCGCCATTGTACTTGTTGGCCCCGGAGCTGCCGTTGTACGTCTTGCCGTTGATATCGGGCAACGAGCTGCCGCCGCCGGCAGGGGGCGGCGTGAAGACGAAGCTGGCGTCGCCCAGGGCCGCCTTGTCGACGTTCTGCAGGGTGATCCGGCTGCCGTCGGCGAAGTTGAGCACCGTGTCGGCACCGGTATCGACCGCGCGGCCCATCACCGAGCTGTAGGTCTCGCTGGTGAAGGCGGTGAGGTCGATCTTGTCGGTGCCGATGATGAAGTCCGTCACCGTGTCCGATCCGGAGCCGGGGCCGAACACGAATGTGTCGACGCCGCTGCCGCCGGTGAGCTGGTCGTCGCCGGCGCCGCCGATCAGCTTGTCGGCGCCGTCGCCGCCGTAGAGCTTGTCGTTGCCGTTCTCACCATAGAGGGCGTCGTTTCCGCCGTCCCCGTAGAGGGCGTCGTTGCCGTCACCGGCCTTGACCGTGTCGTTGCCGCCGGCCGCATGGACCTCGTCGGTGGTGGCCCCGGTGGTGATGGTGTTGGCGCTGGAGGTCCCGTTGACCACGTTCACCTGCGGTTCGGGCGTAAGACCGACGAACTGGGTCGCGGTGAGCTGGGTCGGCGTCACGTTCTCCAGCGTCATCCGACTGCCGTCGGCGAAGTTGAGTACGGTGC
This sequence comes from Rhodospirillales bacterium, assembly GCA_018432935.1. GTDB lineage: Bacteria > Pseudomonadota > Alphaproteobacteria > Rhodospirillales > Shumkoniaceae > JAHDSF01. The sequence goes on from JAHDSF010000006.1 coordinate 409,926, forward strand.
CGGCGCTGCTGCCCACCGCACGGCTCATCAGCGAGCTGTAGGTCTCGCCGGCGAATCCGGCGAGGTCGATCTTGTCGGTGCCGATGGTGAAGTCCGTCACCGTGTCCGATCCGGAGCCGGGGCCGAATACGAACGTGTCGACGCCGCTGCCGCCGGTGAGCTGGTCGTCGCCGGCGCCGCCGATCAGCTTGTCGGCGCCGTCGCCGCCGTAGAGCTTGTCGTTACCGTTCTCGCCATAGAGGACGTCGTTTCCGCCGTCGCCGTAGAGGGCGTCGTTGCCGTCACCGGCCTTGACCGTGTCATTGCCGCCGGCAGCGTGGATCTCGTCGGCCGTGGCCCCGGTCGTGATGGTGTCGGCGTTGGCCGTACCGTTGACGACGTTCGGCTGCGGCTGCGGCTGGACAAGGCCAATGAAATGGGCGGTGGTGAGCTGCGTCAGGGCGATGTTCTGCAGGGTGAGCTGGCTGCCGTCCGCGAAGTTGAGGACGGTATCGGCGCCGGACTGGACCGCCCGGCCGATCAGGGAGGCGAACGTCTCGCCCGACCATCCCGAGAGATCGACCTTGTCGGCGGAAAGGACGAAGTCCTTGACCACGTCCTTCCCGGAGGCGGGGCCGAAGACGACGGTGTCGTTGCCGGCGCCGCCGGTCAGCTGGTCGTCGCCGGCTCCGCCGACGAGATTGTCGTGGCCGTCGCCGCCGTAGAGCGCGTCGTTGCCGTTCTCGCCGTAGAGCGCATCGTCGCCGGCGTCGCCGTAGAGGGTGTCATTGCCGTCGCCGGCCTTGACCGTGTCGTTGCCGCCGCCGGCACGGATCTCGTCGACCGTGGCGCCGGTGGTGATGGTATCGGCTCCGGCAGTGCCGTCGACGACGTTCGGTCCCGGGGCGGGAGTGCCGCCGCCGGCGACGGCGCTGGATCCGCACCCGGTTGCGGGAGAGCCCGAGTTCAGCCGGAAGTCCTCGCCCATGCAGTCGACGAATTTCGGATCGGCGATGATCGCCCTGCCGTCGACCGACGACGCCCAGCTGCTGCCCTGGCTGGAGCCGCCGATCGAGAACCAGGTGCCGCCGTTGACATCCCAGTAGGTGTTGTGGTCGAGGCTGAGGCTGCTGCTCGGGGCGCTGATGAGATCGCCGCCGTGGCCGTAGATGATGGAATCGGTGATGGCGGCCTTCGCGCTGCCCTCGACCTTGATCGCGTGGCCGCTGTTGTGCATCACGAACGTGCAATTGTCGAAGGTATGGCCGGTGCCGCCCTGAATTGCTACCGAGACCTTGATGCTGGCGCCGCCATTGGCGAAGGTGTCGTTCTGGAACGTCGAGCCGCTGGCGGCGGTGCTTTGCAGGTGAAGGGTCTGCGAATTGACGGCTTCGTACCAGTTGCCGCTCGAGATGACTTTGGCGCCCGAAGAGACGTCGAGCGGATTGCCGCTGTCCTGGGTCTTCAGGATGTTGTTGGTCAGCGTCTGCGTCCCCGCCGTGTTGTGGACGAGGATCGCGTTCTCCTTGTTGGCGTAGATCTCGTTGCCGGTGAACGAGTGCGAGCCGTTCTTGATGTCGATGCCGTCTTCGCGGTTGCCGTAGATGACGTTGTCGATGATCTTGTTGCCGCTGCCGGCCGTGTTGCCGAACTGCACGCCGTCCTCGGCGTTGTTGTACAGCTTCATCCCGGAAACGGTATTGTTCGCCGCGTTGGTGCTGATCAGTACGCCGTGGCCGAGGTGGGTGTTCTGCGACGAAGTACCGTCGACGCCGTTGTCATGCGACGATCCGCCCTGGATCAGCGTGTTGTTCGCCTCCTTCAGCAGGATGCCGTCGCGCACGCTCTGGTGCACTTCGAGATCGACGAGCTGGGAACCGGTGCTGTTCTGGATCAGGACGTTCTGGCGCGCCTGGGTGACCTCGATGTTCTCGATGCGCACGTAGTCGACGCCGTTGATCTTGATGCCGTAATCGCGCACGTTGACCTCGACCTTGTCGAAAGCCGTCGAGGGATCGGACGTGCTGTAGACGTAAAGCTTGCCTGCGTCCCAGTACCAGTCGCCGGGCTGGTCGACGCCGCCGAGGGTGCTCGATTCCGGGTTGCCGCTCTTGCCGTTGAACCAGACATTCTCGGTGTCGAAGCTGCCCTCGTCGGGAACCGGGATGCTCCAGACGTTGCCCGAACCCTTGCTCCACGAGGCGTTGGTCACGTCCTCGCCGCCGGTGAAGACCGGGTTCTCGCCGGACCCGTAGGCGCCATAGGTGATCGGATTGTCAGCCGTGCCCGAGCTGCTGGGAACGAGCGTGCTTTCGTAAACGTCGCCGCGGTGGAAAAGGATCACGTCACCGGGCTTGAACGTGTGGTTGTTGACGAACTCGACGCTCGACCAAGCGGAACCGGGGCTCAGACCGTCGTTGTTGTTGCTTCCACTCGTGGCGTCTACGTAGTACGTCGCCATAACTCCTCCGAAATGCTGTGCCGTCGGAATGACGCGCCCGAATCCCTGTGAGGGAACTCTCCCTGGCTCGCATGTTCTTGGAGCTCTGGCGCCATCCTGTTCACAACTGTTTCTGTTGCTACAGGCAAAGTTACGAACGAGTTGTTGCGACGTCAACTTATAAAAAAGAGACAGATTAGCCTCCGCTTCGCGGCTAAAGTGACGGTAATGTCGGTCTAGAAAACGGGACTTGTTCCTCGTTTGGGTAACGCCGCGGGATACCCGAAGGCGTTCCGGCGGTCCCACTGCGAGAGACGCCCACGGTCCCTCATTGCCGCAGCAGGCGGACGGGCCCACATGAGGCGACTGGAACTCGGGTTTTAGGTCGTCTGGATGTCTTCATCGCAACGTCTGTGGATCATCGGCGCCTGGGTGGTGCTTGCCGTCGCGGCGCTTGGGGGCATCGCCTTGACCCCCTATTCGACGGCCTTCGCGATGGGGCCGGCGATCCTGCTCGGCCTGGCCGGGATCGGGCTTGGCGTGATCGCTCTCATTCAGGGCTGGCGGCCGGCGATGGGGGTGCTGCTCGGCATTGCCTTGCTGGTCTTCGCGAGCAACATCCGCGGCGAGGTGGAGGGATCGCCCAATGCCGGACAGGCATTCGATGCCGCATCCGCCGCCAAGCTGGGGCTGTTCGCTTTGGCCCTGGTCTGCGGCCTCGGCATGCTGCCGAGGACCTTGCCGAGGCTCCTCAGCCGGCCCGGGATCTTCCTCAGCCTGTTTGTCGCCTGGGCTACGATAACGGCGCCACTGTCGCTGGCGCCGATCTACTCGCTCGGCATGGTGTTCGGCATGGTCGCCTGGCTGGTGTTCGGGGCGGCGGTCGGGGAGCGGTTCGAGATGACCGAGATCGCTCTCGTGCTGATGCTCGCCCTGTCGGCGTTCCTGACCGGATCGCTGTTCATGTATTTCTTCGTCCCCGAGCTGGGGCAGTTCTTCACCCTGGGCGCGTATCGTCTGAAAGGCCTGGCCTCGACGCCCAACGAGGCGGCGCAGATGGCTGCCATTTTTCTGATCTGCGGCGTTGCCTACGTGATGGGAGGAGGCGCCCCCCGGATCGCCAGGCCGTGGATGAGGCCATGGCTCTTGGTCTCCGCCGTGATGGCGCTTGCAGTGCTGGCGATGGCGCAAACCCGAGGGGCGGTGCTCGGCCTGGTGTGCGCCGTCGTCGCGATGGCTTTCCAGCGGCTGAGGTTGGCGTGGCTGGGGCTCTTCATCGCGCTGCTCTTGATCCCGACCATCGGTGCCTGGGTGCTGGCTTCACCCGACCCCCAGAACTTCCTCTCCAACGAGGCGGCCAAGCTGTCGCGCAGCGGCGGCACGAGCGAGCTCACCAGCTTTGCCGGGCGGACCGCGATCTGGGGCTTCGCGCTCGACCAGATCGGCAACCGGCCGATCACCGGATACGGCTATGGAGCCGGGGCGCGGGTGCTGGTCGAGAAGTACGCGACCCGCTGGGGCGAGACGACCGGTAGTGCCCATAACGCGTTCATCCAAACGACGCTCGATCTCGGCCTTGTGGGAGGCGGCCTGCTGGTCGCGGTATTCGCCTGGAGCTTCGTGTCACTGTTCCGCAGCCCGCATCCGTTTCGTGACGGCATGTTCATTCTCGTCTTGGTGACGTGCCTTCTCGAATCCGCGGTGAGCAAAGCGGCAAACGCTATCGTGCTGATATGGATGTGCAGCCTGTTCGTTCGTGACGAGGCGCCTGCGGCTGCCACGGGGCCGGAGCCAGAGGAGGAACGCAGTCCGTCCGTTGCCTGACCTGGATGGGTTAACCGATCGGCCGGCCGCTGGTGCATCGGGCGAATCCCGATCCTCCCGCGAAGCGGGCATGACTATGGACGGATAGGTTCCCAAGTGGAGTTCACGGTTTTCTACCTAGGGCAGAACTCGGGGGTGTTGGAATGCGGCAGCAGCCAAAGCGAATCATGGTCGTGGGGCTGGACTCCGGCGATCCCGACCTGATTGCCGGATGGGCCGAGGAGGGCGCTCTTCCCACCTTCCGGAAGCTGTTCGAAACGGCGGTCCATGGCCGGGTCAAGAACCCGACCGCGATGGAGGCCGGCAGCGCCTGGCCATGCTTCTACTATGGGATGACGCCGGCGCGGCACGGCCAGTACGACGGCACCCGGTTCTACGATCCCAAGACCTACAAGGACAGCAAGTATACTCCTGAGACGGTCCATCAATGGCCTCTTTGGCGGCTGTTCAGTGCCGCCGGCAAGAGGGTCGCCCTGATCGACGTGCCGTATCGTTTCCGTGCCGACGACGTCAACGGCGTCGACATTCACGACTGGGGCACCCACGCGCCCACCGGCAAGAACAGCTTCGCCACCTTCTCGACGGTTCCGGCCGATCTGGCCCGCGACATCGAGACGCGGTTCGGGCTCGATCCCCTGGGCGGCGCCATGTGCGACAAGTACCGCCCGCGCACCCTCGACGAGCAGAGGACCTTCCGCGCGCAGATGATCGACCGCGCCACCCGCAAGGGTGAGATGGCGGCGTACGTCCGCGACATGGAGCGGTGGGACTTCATGCTGGCCGTGTTCAGTGAATGCCACTGCATCGGCCATCACGGCTGGCACATCCACGACCCCGAACACGCCGAGCACGACCCCGAGATCGCCAGGGCGATCGGCGATCCGGTCAAGGACGTCTACGCGGCGGTCGACAAGGCGGTGGGATCGGTGATCGCGAAGGCCGATCCGGATACGCTGGTGATCGTCTACAGCAGCCACGGCATCGGCCGCCGTTACAGCGGAACCAAGCTGCTCGACAAGATCCTGGTCCGCCTCGACGGGGGCAAGGTGCGCGAGACCAGCCACCCGGTCACGCGCATGATGCGGAATGCTTGGCGCTCGCTGCCGGTCGGCCTGCGCAACGCGCTCAAGCCGACCCAGGCCAAACTCTACAAGAACATCTACCACGACGGGTTCGTCGGCAACCGAGAGAACCGTCGTTTCTTCGAGGTGCTCGTCAACGACCGGACGGCCGGTATCAGGCTCAATGTCGTCGGGCGCGAGGCGAGCGGGAAGATCCAGCCCGGTGCCGAGTACGATGCGGTGTGCGCCGATCTGGAGGAGAAGCTGCTGCGGATCGTCAACGTCGAAACCGGCTTGCCTCTGATCAAGGAGGTGACCCGGACGGCGAAGGCGTACGAAGGAGACATGCGCGAGAATCTCCCCGACCTGCTGGTGACCTGGAACCGGGTCGGACGGCTTTCCCGCATCTCCTCGCCCGACATCGGCGAGATGCAGCACGAGAACCTGAGCTACCGGACCGGCGATCACCGGCCGGAAGGCGTCTTCTTTGCCTTCGGACCAGGGATCGATGGCCCAAGGGACCTGGGTCACGTCTCGGTCTGCGACTTCCTGCCGACGTTCGCGGCCGTGCTCGGGGTTCGCCTGAAAGAGACCGATGGACATCCCATCGAGGCGCTTCTGAAAGCGGGAGTTCCTACGATGGAACGCGCCTAGATGCCGCCATCAGGAGCGAGGGCACGGTCATGGACATGGCTTCGACGATGCTTCCCGACGTTTGTGTGACCCCGAAGGGCGGAACGCCCCGGGTTTCCATCCTGATCGCGGCCTACAACGCGGCAGGAAAAGTAAGCGGATCGGTCAACTCGGTCCTGGCCCAGTCGATCAAGGACGTCGAAGTGATCGTCGTCGACGATTGCTCGTCTGATGCGACCTCGGACGTGGTCAACCAGCTCCAGCTCTCGGACCCGCGGGTGCATCTCGTCCGTCGGATCGCGAACGGCGGGCCGGGCGCGGCTCGCAATACCGGGCTGGCGGTCGCGCGCGGCGAATGGGTGGCGGTCGTCGATGCCGACGACAGCATGGACCCGCGGCGTCTTGAGGTGCTGCTCGATGCCGCCGAGCAGCACGACCTCGATCTCGTCGCCGACAACATCTGGCTGGTCGACGACCACAGCGGCAACCGCTTCGACGTGATGTTTCCTCCGTCGCATCTGCCGGTGCCGAGGCTGATCAGCGCCGAGGAGTTCGTCCGCAACAACCGGCCGACCAGCGTCAAGCGCAAGTACGGGCTGCTGAAGCCGGTCTTTCGGCGCTCCTTCCTCGAGACCCATGGCATCCGCTACATGGAAGACGGGTTCCTGGGCGAGGACTTCCTGCTCTACCTGGATTGCCTGATCCGCGGCGCGCGCTTCATGCTCCTGCCGGAGGCCCACTACTTCTACCAGGTGTCGCGCGGCTCCCTGTCGCATACCCGCAGCCTCGAGCAGGCGGCGACCTTCATCCGCCAGTGCGACGCCCTGCTGTCCCGGCCCGACGTCCAGGGCTCGCCCGGCTTGGCGCGAGCGTTGCGCGAGCGCTCGGAGGAGCTGCGCCGCGATTTCGTGTACCTGCAGTTCGTGACCGCTTTCAAGCGGCGCCAGTTCTCGAACCTGGTCAAGGTGGTGAGCGCCAACCCGCATCTCGTTCCCTACATCGGGGCGCAGGCGCTGCGGGTGATACGGCTGCGGCTGCGGCAGTTCGCTGCAACCGTGCGCGCCCGCAGCGGCGCGGCGACAGGACATCCCAAGCTCCCGGGCCATCACCGCTGAAGCCGGGAGGTATCGGCCACCTGCGGTCGAGCCGCCCTCAATCCTCGCGCCACGCCTTCGACACGCCGTCGATCAAGGGCTGGGCGAGATACTTGAGCATGGTGCGCTCGCCGGTCGTGATCATGATGTCGGCCGGCATGCCGGGCTGGAGCGGGGGGAGTCCTGCCGCTGCGAGCGCCTGCTCGGGCACCTCGACGCGCACCAGGTAATGGCTCTGCAGGGTCCGCTCGTCGGTGAGGCTGTCAGCCGAGATGTAGGCCAGTCGCCCTTCTGTGGCGTGAGTGGTCCGCTGCTTGAAGGCGGTGAAAAGGACCCGTGACGGCTGCCCGATCTGAAGGTTCTCGACGTCGCGTACGGCGACCCGCGCCTCCACCATCAGGCGATCGTCGGCGGGCACGATTTCCAGGATCGTCTGGCCGCGGGCGATGACTCCGCCGCGGGTGTGCACGTCGAGGCCGACGACGACGCCGCTCTCCGGCGCCTTGATCTCGATCTGGTCGAGCGTGTGCCGGGCTTCCGCGATCTTCGTCTCCAGCTCCGCCAGCTCGGCCTCGGTCTCGCGCAAGGCATCGACCACATCTTCCTGGAAGGCCTTGCGGACCTGGATGATCTTGAGCTGGGCCTCGGCGACCTCTGTGGCGACCCGGGCGATGTCGGCGATGTGTTGCCCGACCTGTCCTTCGAGCTGGGCGGCGTCGCGTTGCAGCGCAGTCACGCGGTGCTTCTCGACCAGGCCCTTTCGGAACAGGTTCTGGATGCCGTCGAGCTCGTCCTTGATGAGCACGATCTGGCGCCGCTTCGCGTCGAGCTGCGCCCTTTCCCCGTCGCTCTGCTTGTCGAGCTGGGCGATCTTCTGGTTGAGGATCGAGACCTCGCCTTCGAGAGTGGCGCGGCGGGCCGTGAACAGCGCTTCCTCGTTGACCATGGCGGCCTTGGCGTCCGGCGATTCCGCGCCGCGGGTCAGCAGGTCGGGGGGGAATTCGATCTGCGGGCAATAGGACTTCTCGCAGATCAGGCGCGCGGTCCTGGCGCGCGCGGCATACTGCTTGGCGCGGAGCTTGTCATGGTTGGCTCGCGCGTAGGTGTCGTCGAGGCGGATCAGGACGTCCCCGGCAGCGACCCTGTCGCCATCCTTGATCAGGATGTCGCGGACGACGCCTCCCTCGGCGTGCTGCAGCTTCTTGCGATTGGACTGCACCTTCACCGAGCCCGAAGCCACCACCGCGCTGGCCAGCGGCGCCAGCGCGGCCCAGCCGCCGAACCCGCCGAAGGTGAGGGCTATCGCGACCAGTCCGACGATGATGGTGCCGCGCAGGCGGATCGGCGAGTGGCTCTGATAGCGCTGCGCCGGATCGAGCGCCTGTCCGAAATCGGCGATGGCGATCTCACGCGACATTGATGCGATTCCCGATGCTGGGGGTCTGCTGGACGGTCAGATGGTTGACCACCTCGCCGCGCGGGCCGAACATCTCGACCCGGCCCTGGTTGAGGATGAGGATCTTGTCGGCGGCGGCGACGATGGTCGGCCGGTGACTGATGATGACGACCGTTGTCCCCTTCTTCTTGAGATTGGCGATCGACCGCAGCAGCGACTGGTCGCCTTCGAAGTCGATGCGAGAGTTGGGCTCGTCCAGCACCACCAGGGCGGGGTTGCCGTAGACGGCGCGGGCGAGTGCGATGCGCTGCTTCTGCCCGCCCGAGAGGCGGGCCCCGCCGTCGCCGACTAGGGTGTCGTAGCCTTCGGGAAGGCGCTGGATCAGGTCGTGGACGTCGACGGTTCGCGCGGCCTCCAGGATCCGCTCCGGATCGGGGTCGCCGAAACGGGCGATGTTCTCGGCGACGGTCCCGTTCAGGAGGTCGCATTCCTCGGGCACGTAGCCGATGTACTGACCAAGGTCCGTGTGGTCCCACTGCGAGACGTCAGAGCCGTCGAGCCGCACGTGGCCGAAGCTCGGCGGCCACACGCCGACCAGCACGCGGGCGAGGGCGGTCTTGCCCGACGCGGTGCGGCCGACGACACCCAATACCTCGCCGGGCCCGATCTCGAACGAGACACCGCGCAGGATCGGCCGCGCCTCGCCCGGGGCGGCCGCGACCACGCCCTCCACCGACAGGTGGCCGCTCGGACGCGGCAGGGGCATCGCGCCGAGGTCAAGAGGATGGCGCGCCAGCAGGGACTCCAGCCGTCCATACGCCGAACGTGCGGCCGTCCAGGCCCGCCAGCCGGCAATCGCGCTTTCGACCGGCGCCAGCGCACGCCCCATGATGATCGAGGCGGCGATCATGACGCCCGGAGTGATCGAATCGTGGATCACTAGGTACGCGCCCGACGCCAGCATCGCGACCTGAAGGATCTGGCGCAGGCTCTTGGCCAGCCCGGTCGCCACGGCCGATGCGTCGCCGACCGCCATCTGCTCGGTCAGCGCCGCCTGGCGGGCATTCAGCCAGCCGACCATCAGGTTGTCCCGCAGGCCCATCGCGGTCACTGCCTCGACGCTCCGCAGCGCCGACCGCATGACCGCGTCGGAGCGGGTCATGTGGCTGCGCGCCCGCGCGTTGGCCCGCCGGCTGAGCAGGCTGCCGAGGAGCGCGGTCGCAAGCAGGGCCAGGGCGCCGGCGAGGGCGACGCTGCCCAGCAGCGGATGCATGGCGAAGACGAGGGCGATGAACAGCGGCATCCACGGCGCATCGAAGAAGGCGGTAAGGGCAGAGCCGCTGAGAAAGCCGCGGATGGTCTCGACGTCGCGCTCGGCGACCCGATCTCGGGAGGGGGCGCCGCGGAGCTCTTCGGCGAGCTGGGCGGGGAAGGTGTGGACGCTGACATGGCGGTCGAACAGCAGGCCGAGCCGCACCAGCAGGCGCGCCCGCACGGTATCAAGCACCGCGCTGGCCCCGAACAGGCCGACGGCGACCAGCGTCAGCATCAGCAGCGTCATCTCGCTGCGCGAGCCGAGCACGCGGTCGTAGATCTGCAGCATGTAGATGGGAGCGGTCAGCATGAGCACGTTGATGAAGAGGCTGAACAACGCGATCGCCAGCACGCCTCCGCGAAGCTTCTTGATCACAGGGTGCACGAAAGCACTCCCTCGCAGTGGCACGAACGGTTCCGTCGTCGGCGTCCGCCTGCCCCCCCGGAAGAACGCCGGCTATGTCTCGGGTGTCCGGCAGAAGGGCTCTTCCGTCCCCCTTCGAACTTTGGAACTGTTAAACCTCAATGGTGAGGAAACGGTTAAATCCGGTCGCCGGAAGCCACCCGCAGTACGACGCGGAGCGCTTCCTGCGGTGCGAGGCGGCCCGTGAACACCAGCCGGGCAGCGGGCTGTCTGGTGCCGAATTCGGGGGAATACCAGCCGCGGATCGGGCTTTCGAGGCCACGTTCGAGACGGGCTTCCATGCCACCTTCGTGGCGGATCGACAGCACGGGGTCTCTGGCGCTGCGGATCAGGAAGCCGTCCTGCAGGGGCTCGACCGCAAGGTCGGGATGGACCAGGAACCCGGCTTCGACGCCGCAAGTCTCCTTGCCGCCGCAGACCTGGTCGACGATGGCCACAGTACCTTCGCCCTCGCAGGCGACGCGCCGGCGGTGACGCACGCCTGGGTAGCCGTCATGCTCGGCTTCGAAATGCCAGCGGCCGGGCGAGGTGTCGGAGGTAAGAAGCGCGGCCCTCGCCTTGCGGGACCAGTTGAAGGGCCCGGAAATCCGACTGGAATCGGCGCCGCCGACCAGCAACGTGTTATGGGCGGCCGTGCCCCGGAAGTGATCGCGCCAACGCCCCCCGGAGTGATAGAGGAAGGTTCCCGCATCGACCAGGACCGGCTGGCCGTCGACATGCAGCCAGACGCCAAGGGCATCGGCATGGCCGTGGGCGGCGATCGCAAGGTACCCCAGCGGGCCGTGGTCGAACACGAGCAGCAGGCGGCGTCCGTCCACGCTCTCGCGGACGATCGAGTAGCCGCCGGCGGCGAAGGTCGCCACCCCTTCGGGGGAACTGCCGCCGCCAGCGGCAACGGAAAACACTGTGCGCCACAGATGCGGATGCCGCTGCCGCGGCTTCAACTCCGGGCGATTGATGGCTGCCGCCAGGGCGTCCAGGATTGTCGCGACGTAGTTCTGGGGCGGGGCCATTGCCGCGATTACCCGCCCCTCGTCATCGTCGCCGATGCGCGGATGATGATCGGCGTCGTCGAGGATCCAGCTGAGGAACAGACCGGCGTTCTGGATGCGTTGCCGATACTCTTTCGGGAACGGTTCGCCGACCGCATCCCCGGCGGCCATGGCCAGCAGCCACCACTCCAGCGAAAACGCGGCGTAGGTGGGTGACTGCTCTGCGCCGACGCCATCGGCGTGGATCTGGCGCCCGATCTCCTCGATCAGGGTCGTACGGCCGTACGACCTCCAGGCAGCCGCTCCCGGCAGGTCGGGCGACAGCGTGGCCAGCAGGTAGAGCGCTCCGGCCTCGGCGACGAGATGATTGTTGGCCGACGAGAAGCGCGAGGGAAAGCGGTGGATCCAGTAGCCGTGCGCAGCCAGGGTTGCCTTCAGTCGTTGCCTCTCCTCGTCGGGGAAGGCATCGGGGCCGAGGAACGAGACGACCACCAGCAGGCTAACGACACGGAGCGCCAACTCGATCCCCGAGGCCCAGTTGACGCCTCGGAAGGGCGGGTTGGCGGCGATCCAGGACGCGATCTCGCGGCGGCAGAAGGCGGCGGCATCGCGGTCGCCGCGGCGGGCGGCGAGGGCGGCGATCACCTGCAGGTGTTGCAGGCGGTTGATCTCCCACACGTACTTGACGTCGCCGAACTCGTCGGTGTGGCGGAAAGGAATGTCGAAGCAGTAGGCGTCGGAGGGCCAGTGCTGCACGGTCACCGGGTCGAGGTGCCAGCGCCGAGGGTCCTCGCCGCAGGGCGGCCACGTCCGCCCGAGGCAGGCATAGGTGCCCTTGCGTCCGGCCTCCAGAAGCCGCTCGGCGAGGTCCTCCGGGAAGTCTTCCGGCGGCAGAGCGAGAAGCCGGTCGCGCAGCCCGGGGAAGACGGGCAGCTCTCCGTCCTCGCGCCAGGACCATGTCTGCCCGGCCGACCGTCGCCGCCTTCCCTGCTCGAAGATCCGGTGAAACACCTCGGCGATCGACATCGCCGCCAACCGATGGGCGTACCACCGCAGACGTCCCGCCATACGCTTGCCTCCTGTCGCCCGAATACATCGAAACCCAGACCTCCGGCACCAAGGGGAATCGCCGATTGGGGGTACCCGACTGGGCAAGAAGGGGGGGATTGCATTGCGCCGGGAAAGAGCCTACGCAGGACGACAGGCGCATGATGACGGAGAGGGTCCGTGGCAGATCGGTGGCGGGGGGAGTGGAGTGTGGGACTTGATGTCCTGGACAACGAGCACTCGACCATCCTCGGCTTGATCGGCGAACTGGCAGAGCTTAGCAGCCAGCAGGGGGCCGAGCGCCACGTCGCCAGCATTGTTGCGGCAGTGGCCGCCTACACCGAGCATCACTTCGTACGCGAGGAAACGGTGATGTCGGCTGTCGGATTTCCCGGCCTCGCCGGCCACAAGCTCGTTCACCAGCGTCTTCGCGACCAGACCAACAACTTCCTTCGCCAGTCGCTGGATGACCCTGCCCAGGTCGATCTGGGCTCGCTCCACGCCTTCCTCAAGGAATGGTGGGAACACCACATCCTGCGCGAAGACATGGCCTATAAGCCGTTTCTCGAGAACAATCCGCGGGCCCGGCAGGCGGCATCGGCCGCCTGAGGTGGTTCGAATGGGATATCCCCGGCAAGCAGGGGCGTAGCTCTCCAGCATTCTTGGCATACCCGCTTGAGCGCAACCTGTTCGCTTGCACCGGGTGCGAATGCCCCCACGTGTGAGCCGGGGCGGGGTGTCTCGTCTCTGTTCGGCCAGTCTGCCCGCCGGCTAGGTGATGAGCGCGTGGGCCAATCGGGGAATGCACACTGGATGACGCCGAAGAAGAAGCGCATTGCGGTGATCGACCGGGGATTCGTTTCGCCGTACTTCGACGAATTCTTCACGATCCTCAACCGTGCTTCCGACCGCGAATACGTCGTCTTTCACGGCAAGCCTCCGAAGCGGACCGGGCTGCAGGCCGCGCCCGGACCCTTCGCCTTCCCGAACGTGTGGGTAGATAACCGCGAGCTCTTCAAGACCGCCGTCTACCAGCCCCTGGTCCGCGAGGTGACCAGCGGCCGCTACGACGCCGTCATCATAGGACACGAACTCAAGTTCGTCTCCAACTGGCCGGTGGCTGCTCTCTGCAAGCTCAAGGGCATTCCGCTGATCCTGTGGGGTTTCGGGTACCACGCGCCGCGGGGCATCGGTTATCGCGCCCGCGCATCGCGCCTCTGGAGCGCGTCCGCGACGATGCTCAAGGATAGCATCGCCCGGTTCGCCGACGGGTACCTGGCCTATACCGATCGCGGCGCAGCTCGGCTGCGCGGCCTGAACCTGCCGTGCGAGATTTTCGTCGTCCGACCATCGGTCAACGTCGAGGAACAGGTCGCCTTGTACCGGCGCTACAGTGGTGGCGACCGTGCCGCCTTGCGCCGGTCGCTCGGCTTGCGCCCCGATTCGGTCGTGTTTCTCTACATCGGACGGCTGGTCGAGGCTAAGAATGCGGGCGCCCTGCTCGACCTTGTCGAGCGGCTGAACGCGGAATCCGGGCGCGGCACTGTCGAGGCCCGGATCATCGGCGGCGGCGACCAACAGGCGGCGCTCCGTCGGCGGGCCGCCGCGATGCCCGAGGCCGAGGTGCTGGACGAGACATACGACCAGGATCTGCTGGCGCGTTATCTGGCGGCCGCGGATGCCATGGTTCTGCCCGGTGCCGCCGGGATCACCGTAACCCACGCGTTCGCACACGGCACGCCCGTATTGATGCGGGCGAGCCCGCTGCACAGCCCCGAGGCCGACTATGTCGTCGACGGCGAGAACGGGATCGTCGCAGGGCCCGGGTTCGAAGATCTGGTCGAGGCGGCCAGACGGTTCGTCGCCTCGCCGGAGCTTCGCCGCCGACTGGCCGAGGGCGCCCTGCGAACGCGCGAGAACTTCAGCATGGAGCGGATGGCGCAGCAGTTCCATGGCGCGATCGATTGTGTCTTCCGGACCCACGGCCGCCGCGAGGTTTCGAAGAGGGCGACCGGCCGGCAGGCGACCAACTGATGCGACGGCACGTCGGGGTTATCAATGGAAGGACCGAACATGGCGCATGACACCAAGGAGCGGGAGGCCGCTCTCGACGTGATTCTCGTCGATCCCGACCGGCTGTTTCGCGAGGCATTGTCCAACGTCCTCACCAACAGCGAGTTCAACGTCGTCTGCATGGCGGCTTCTCTCGACGAGCTTGGTGAGCGAAAGGCGCTGGAGCCGAAACCGGGTCGCCACCGACTGGTGATCGTCGACTTCGACGAGAGCGACGGTGAGAACGTCCGCCATTTCTCGGAACTGCTCAAGGGATGGCCGGACGTCAAGTTCATCGTCATCGCGCGCGAGGTCACGACATCCAAGCTGCGGCTGGCGCTCGAGCTTGGGGTGCATGCCTGCCTGACCAAGGACATCTCGTTCGAATCGTTCCAGAAGTACGTGCGGCTCGTGATGTCGGGGGAGAGCGTGTTTCCGGTCGGTTTGGCCAAGACCCTGGTCGCCGATCTGGCACCATCTCCGAACCGGCCTTCGCCCGAGGACGTGTTGTCGAACCTGACGCCACGGGAGCGCGCGATCCTCGAATGCCTGACCGAAGGGGCATCGAACAAGATGATTGCCCGCAAACTTGGCGTTTCCGACGCCACCGTGAAGGTCAACATCAAGACGCTGCTGCGCAAGATCAACGTCAGCAACCGCACCCAGGCAGCAACGTGGGCGGTGCAGCAGGGTATCGGCAACCGCGGAGTGGCGCAGGAGCGGGACGGTCCCGCAATGTCCAAGCCTGAAGGAACGCTGTCGCCCACAGGGAGCGTGCCGACCGCAACTTGAGCGCGAGCGCCCGGTTATTCCCCGTCACGAAGTGCTCTACCCGGTTGCGCCGCCCGGCAGCCTCCAGGGCGGCTTCGGGTGCCATCTAGGACGGTGCCGCCGGTCAAAAGCGGCGATACCCTAAATCACGTTAGACTGGCCGTTCATCGCCACCATATGCATCGGCGGGGCGAAAATAAAACGGTGCACAGTGGCCATGGCGAACAGAATTCGGGCGTTGCCCCGCAGTGTCTTCCTCGTGGAATCGGAACGTCTGTTCAGGGAAGGTCTGAAAAAGCTCCTTCTCAATGCGGGCATTTCCGAACTGACCGAGGCGGAAACCATTGAAGAAGCTCTCAAGTCCGCGAGCAAGGACAATCCCCCGAACGTCGCAATGATCACCATCGGGAACGGCGGCGACAGCGGCATGCTGCAACATGTCCAGGCCTTCCGCGACATGTTCCCCGAGACCAAGATCATGGTGCTGATCCGACAGCCGACCAGCGAGAACGTCCGTCTGGCGATGGAGGTCGGGGCTCATGTGTGCGCGAGCAAGGACATCTCGATGCGGACCCTGCTTCTCTATCTCGAGATGCTGGCGATCGGGGAACGGGTGCTGTCGATCGATCTGGTCCGGGTGATGCTGGAGGGCCGGGACGTACGTCGCAACGAGGGAGCACGGGGCATTCCGGGCTTCTCGAAGCGGGAAGTGGATATCCTCGAGTGTCTGGCCCAGGGCATGCGCAACCGCGAGATCGGCAGCCGACTGGGGATCCGGGAGTCCACCGTCAAGTTCCACCTGTCCTCGGTGCTGCGCAAGATCGGCGCCTCGAACCGCACCCAGGCAGTGCTGTGGGCTCGGGACCATGTGGCCAACCCCGTGAACTACCTCTCGTAGCAGCCGGCGCGACGGCGCCGCGCCGGTCAGCAGCGGCCGTAGACGTCCTCGAATCGCACGATGTCGTCTTCGCCAAGATAAGGGCCCGACTGCACCTCGATCAGCCGCAGCGGGACCTTGCCCGGGTTCTCGAGCGAGTGCCTGATGCCGAGCGGGATGTAGGTCGACTGGTTCTCTCCGAGCAGGAAGCTCTCGCCGTCGCGGTGAACGCGCGCCGTGCCCTGCACGACGATCCAGTGCTCGGCCCGGTGATGGTGCATCTGGACGCTGAGCTTGGCGCCGGGCTTGACGACGATCTGCTTGACCTGGAACCGCGGCCCGGCGTCGACGCAATGGTAGCTGCCCCAGGGGCGGTATACGGTCGAATGGACAAGGTGTTCCTGGCGGTCACCCTTCTCCAGCAGGCCGACCAGGGCCTTGAGGTCCGAGGGCCCGTTGCGCGGTCCGACGAGGATGGCATCGTCGGTGGCCACGACGACGAGGTCCTTCACCCCGAACGCGGCAACCAGCATCTTCTCCGAGCGGATGTAGCTGTCCCTGACGTCCTTCACGAGGACGTCGCCGGCAAGAACGTTGCCGCTGGCATCCTTGCTGCCGATGTCCCACAGGGCCGACCATGCTCCGACGTCGTTCCATCCCATCTCGACCGGCACGACCACGGCGGCATCGGTCTTCTCCATCACCGCGTTGTCGATCGAGATGCTGGGGCAGGCCGCGAACGCCTCCTCGGGCAGTCGCAGGAACTCCAGATCCTCGCGCATGCTCTCCATTGCCCGCCGGCAGTTCTCGACGATCGCCGGGGCATGCTTTGACAGTTCCTCGAGGAAGCGCCCGGCGCCGAACAGGAACATGCCGCTGTTCCAGGCGTGCCGTCCTCCGGCGACCAGCCTTTCCGCAGTGGCCGAATCCGGCTTTTCGCGGAAGCTGGCGACCTTGAAGCAGCCGCCCTGCATGGGTGCGCCGATCTCGATGTAGCCGTAGCCGGTTTCCGCCCGCGTCGGCCGGATGCCGAAGGTCGCGAGCGCGCCGTCCGCGACCGCAGGCAGGGCCGCCGCGACCGCCTCCAGAAAGCGCTCGCGCTCCTCGACGATATGATCGGACGGCAGCACCATCATGATCGCGTCGGGATCGTCGCGCAGAAGCTCGAGCGCGGCGATCGCAACCGCCGGTGCCGTGTTCCTCGCGACCGGCTCCAGAATGATCCGGCGTGGCGCGACGCGGACCTCGCGCAGCTGCTCGGCGACGATGAAGCGGTGCTCCGCGTTGCAGATGACGAGCGGCGCGGCGAAGCGATCGTCGACCATCCGCAGCGCTGTCGCCTGGATCAGGGTATTTTCGGAGGTGAGAGCGAGGAACTGCTTCGGATAGGCGCGCCTCGACATCGGCCACAGCCGCATGCCCGAACCGCCGGACAGAATGACCGGGTGAATGGAGCTGCCCATCGCTTCACCTCCTTCGGCCTTGCCGCGGCATCGCGCCGCGGCGTCTGGCTGAAATGGTTGCCGATGCGGAAACCGGCGACACGTGTCGACCTCTGCGCGCCAGGGTTCATCCGGGTAAGCCCCGCGGCTTCTGGGCTACCCGCATGGAAGATACCCAATCGCCCACCCGTCGTCAGCAGCCGGAGACCGCAAATACAGACCTGACCATCTTGCACGGTTCGGGGCGTCTCGGGGGGCTGGCCCTGCATGTCGTTGCAGACAGCTCGCTATCATCAGACTTCGATCGCCCCGCATACGGGAGAGTGAGCTGTGAAGGATTTGAACGCCCCACAGGAGGAGATGCCGGGCTCGGTCACAGCGCGGCTCGGCCGCACGCCGGGACTTCCCTACCGGCTCGTGCTGAGCCTGACGCCGCTCATTGACGTCACCCTTATCATGGTGACCGGGTTCGTCGTCTACTTCGGTTATGCGCTGTGGAACGTCGAAGAGCTGAGAATGTACGTGACCGCCCTGCTGGTCTACTCGGGGCTGACCGTCATGTCCTTCAAGCTCTGCGATCTCTATGACTTCGACGTCCTCAACCCGCCCGGCTTCCAGCTCGTCCGCATCGCGGCGGCCTCGCTGGTAGTGTTCTCGGTGATGCTGGGAATGGGCTACGCCTTCAAGGTGACCGACGAGTTCTCGCGGGTGTGGGGATTCGCGACCTTCCTCGGCGCGACCGCCGTGCTGTACCTGTATCGCTACGCCTTTTTCCTCCTGGTCCAGCGCTCCTCGCGCCAGGGCCGCATTGTGCGCAACATCGCGCTGTTCGGCTGTGGCGACCAGGCGGTCAGGCTGGTCAAGAGCCTGGACGTCGACCGCGAGCCGTGGAACCGCGTGGTCGGCGTCTTTGACGACCGGCTGAGCAGGATCGGCGCCACCTTCTGCGGGCTGCCCGTTCTTGGTTCGGTCGACGACCTCGTCCGCTATGCCCGCACCAACCATCTGGACGACGTGATCATCGCCTTGCCGTGGAACGCCGAGAAGCGCATTACCGGCATCGTCAACCGCCTCACCGAGCTTCCGGTCGGGATCCAGCTCGGCTCCGACCTGGCCGGGTATTCGTTCACCAGGCATCACTTCAAGCGGATCGGCGGCGCCCACGTGATGACGGTGCAACGCAAGCCTCTCGACGGGTGGGGAGGGGTGATCAAGGCGGTCGAAGACCGACTGTTCGCAGTTCTGATGATTGCCGCCTTTTCGCCCCTGATGGCCTTGGTCGCGCTGCTCATCAAGCTCGATAGCCGGGGGCCGGTGCTGTACAAGCAGCCGCGCTACGGCTTCAACAACCGCGTCTTCAACGTTTACAAGTTCCGCTCGATGTACGTCGACCGCCCGCCCGAAAAGGGCGTTCCCCAGGCGACCAAGGATGATCCCCGGGTGACCCGGGTCGGGCGCTTCATCCGGCGCACCAGCCTTGACGAGCTGCCGCAGCTGTTCAACGTCCTGGAAGGTACGATGTCGCTGGTTGGACCCCGGCCGCACGCCGTGGCCCACAACGAGGAGTACGCGCGCATCATCGACGGCTACTTCGCCCGCCACCGCGTCAAGCCCGGCATCACCGGCTGGGCCCAGGTCAATGGCCTGCGCGGAGAGACGGATACCCCGGAGAAAATGGCGGCGCGGGTGCGCTACGACGTCTACTACATCGAGAACTGGTCTCTCGCCTTCGACTTCCTGATCCTGGTCCGGACCGCGATCGTCGGCTTCATCAACAAGAACGCCTACTGAGCTTCCGCGATCCCGCCGTCGCGGCCCGGACTCCACCACATCCACAGAGGCGATGCCGGGTCGAGCCCGGCCCAATGACGCGCCCACTTGCTCTCCCCCTCCCGAAAGCGGAAGGGGCCGGCTCTGCAGCCGGCCCCCCGCGTCCCTTTCGGGAAAGCTCCGCAGGCGTCAGAACGCCGCTTCGAGCCCGACCCACACGACGTTGCGATCGAAATCCTCGTTCGGGAGGTTCGAATCGCGGGTCGAGAAGATGTACTGGGCCAGCAGCGAGAAGTTGGAGTTGAAGTAGTAGCGGCCGCCCACGGCGATGTCGTAGTTGTCGTCTTCGCGCTGATCGCCGCCGGAGAAGTCCGTGTTGCGGTAGCCGACGTCGGCGAATGCCAGCGCGTTCGGCAGGATGGCATGCTCGACGCCGAGGCCGCCGGCTGTCACCACCTTGGTCGCCGCGCCGTTGCGGGTCGTCTGGGTCTCGTCCCGCGACAGACGGGCCTTCAGGGTGGTCGAAGGAGTGACGTTGTAGCCGGCCGAGAAGCGGGCGATCCACACGGCGTCATCGTCGAACCGCGCGTCGTCGAACATCCAGAGGCCGCCGCCCGCCGCAGCGTCGATCGTCCACACGTCGCCCAGAGTGAACTCGGCGCCGACCAGCGCGCCGGCACGGCTCGCGTCGCGGTCGAAATTGTTGAAGTCGACGCGGCGGTCGTAATCCTTGTTCTCGTAGAACGGCTCGAAGTAGGGCTGCACCAGCGGCGAAATCTTGTAGCCGATGCGACCGTCGGTCAGCCAGTCGACGCGGTCGCGGTCTTCCTGGGTACTGTCAAGGTAGTTCCAGTCGCGGGCATCGGTGCCAACCCGCACCACCCAAGGACCGACCTCGCGGGCGTAGGCAGCCTGGCCCCGCAGCACGTGTGCCATCCGGGGCTTGCCGCCGACCGGCTGATCTTCTTCGGGGTCTTCGCGGCTGATCTGGACCCGCTGATGGCTGACACCGGCCGAAATGGTATCGATCGGGGTGGGGCGGAAGTCCCCTGCCACGCCGAAATTCCACTCTTCGGTATCCTGATTGTCGAGCTCGTTGTAGATCGAGAACGCCGCTTCAGCGACCGCCTCGACGGAGAAGATGCCCCGATCCGCCTCGAGCTTCAGGCCCGGGCGGATCTGGGTGATCATGTCGTCGCGCTCGTTGTCTTCGGACGCGAAGACGTTGCTGTCATAGTACTCGCGCAGCTGGATGCTGGGCTTGACGGAGATCCCCTCGACGAGGCCGAATCCCTTGGGTTCGAAATTCTCCTGGGTCCGCTCGTATACCGAGACCCCGGGAGCCGCTGTCGGCAGCTCTTGAGCAGCCGCCGGCCATGCAACGGCCACCAGACCCGCAGCAAACAAGGATTGCCCTTTAAGGCTCACGTCACCCTCCACCCCTCTGCCTTAGCGCACTTCGGCTGGCGGTATTATAGGTGCCACCTGCCGTATAGGCCAAGCCTTTATTTCAATACAATTCGTAGACATAGACCGTGTCGTCGGGATGGATCGGCGTGTCGCGGGTGGCGCGGAATTCCTTGGGCACGCCGTTGACCTGCCGTGTCACGCCGAAATAGTCCTTGTGCGCGAGCTCCGTGAAGCCGCCGCCGACCGCAATCGCGTTGAGGACGGTCATGTCCTTGGCATAGGGATAGGCGCCCGGATTGTTGACGCCGCCGACCACGTAGATCGGCCTTGTCGTCACCACCTGCACGCTCACGTTGGGATTGACCAGCATGTTCTTGAGCTTCTTGGCGATCTCGCCCTCGAGCTGGGCGGTGGTCATGCCCTTCGCGCTGACGGCGCCGGCCAGCGGCATCGAGAACTGGCCCTTTTCGTCGATCCGATAATCCTGCGGGATGGTGTCCTCGCCGAACACGACCACGCGGATCTGGTCGCCGGTGTCGAGCTGGTAGGCCGCAAGCGGTTCCGCCTGCAGGGGCGGAAGGCCGCTGGCCGGATTGTTGACGCAGCCGGCGGCAAGCCAGGCAACGGCAAGCACGCCCACGACTCGGAACCAAGGCTTCATCGACATGTCACACCTCCTGTCTTTCGCTTCTGGCAAGCCACAACAATCAGGCCTTCGCGTAATACTTGCGAACGGCCGTCGTATACCCCCCGGAATCGCTGTAGCCGTACTGGACATGACGCTTCGGGTCGACCTGGGACAGAACGACGCCCAGCAGATGGGAGCCGGTCTGCACCAGCTGCCGCATCCCCGAGATGACGACGTCGCGCGGCGCCCCGCCCCAGCGGACCACGAACAGCACGCTCGTGAACCGCGCCAGCAGGAGGGCGTCCGAGACGGCGGACACCGGCGGGGAATCGATGATCACCAGATCGTAGGCCTGGCCGGCCTTCTCGAGCAGGCTCCTCATCCGTTCGGACGTGAAGATGCCTTGTGGGCTGCTGACGGTCGTCGTGCCGGCGGTGATGACGTGCACGCTCGAGTGACGGTCCCGGCTGACCACGTCTTCGAGTGTCCGCTCGGCGGCAAGGTAGTCGGTCAGACCTGGTCCGGCCTTGAGGCCCAGCGTCGAATGCACCTTGGCCTGGCGGATGTCGGCATCGATCACCAGCACCCGCTGCCCGGCGGCGGCCTGCACGCGGGCGAGGCCGAGGGCGATCGACGTCTTGCCCTCGCCGGGCTGGGCCGAGGTGATGAGGATGCGATTGTTGCCCCCATCCTCCCGCGCCAGGGTGATGCCGGTTGCGATCCGCCGCAGCGCCTCGGTAGCGATCGAGTTCGGTGATCGCAGCACGTGGTTGGGCAAGCCGAGCCGGCGGGCGCGCCAGCCCGACAGCAGCGGCACGTGGCCGAGCACGGCGGCGCCGGTCTCGCTCTCCACCTCGTCGCTGCTGCGGAACGAGGTATCCATCATCTCGAGCACGAAGGCGAGCGCCACGCCCACCGCGGTCGCCGAGATCAGGGCCAGGAACAGGATGACCGACTTCTTGGGGAAGGACGGGTCCACCGGCACGTCGGAATAGGTGACGATCCGGGCGTCCGGGGTCTTGGTCACCATGTCCTGCTGGGCGCTGGTCGAGATGAAGCGCGCCAGGAAGGTATCCAGCAGCGTCCTGGCTGCGGTCGCTTCCTGCTCCAGGCTGCGGAGCTCGACGTCGGCGCTGTTGCCTGCCGACAGCTCGGTCTTCAGGGTGCGCATCCGTGCCTGCAGCGCCGTCTCGCGATCGCGGGCGATGGCCACCTGATTCTCGAGCGAGCGGGCAACCTTCTCGACCTCGTTGCCGATGATCCGGCGGACGTCGGAGAGCTGCGCCGTCGCGTCGCGCATCCGGGGATGATTGGGGGCGTATTTGGTCGCGTATTCCGAGACCAGCGCCTGAAGCCTGGTCTCCTCTTCGCGCAGCCTCTGGATGAGCTGGTTGGAGATGACGGCGTCCGACGACGCAGCCTGCCCGCGGGCCGAAAGCCGACGCACCTGCTGGAGCTGGGCCTCGGCCTCCGAGCGCTGGGTGCGGGCGAGGCTGAGGGCGGTATTGAGCTCGGTGACCTCCTGGGTCAGCAGCGCCTCGCCGCGCTCGCCCCGGAACAGGTTGGCCTTGCGGCGGAACTCTTCGACTGCCTGCTCCTTGGTCTCGACGTCGCGCCGCAGGTCGGAGACGCGGGCATTCAGCCAGTCGGTGATCTTGCGCGTCGATTCCAGTTTCTGGTCGAGGCGCTCGACGATGTAGAGCTCGGCGACGGTATTGACGACGCGGGCGGCGAGCTGCGGGTTCTCCGAGACGAACTCGACGGTGATCGCTCGCGACCGCCCGACCGGAGCCACCTCGAGCCGGTCGAGGTAGTTGTCGACGACGGCCACCTCGATCTGGTCCTGCGGATTGATCATCACCGCAGAGGGATCTTCGGGCGCGATCAACCCGACGATCGGCCGGACGATACTCAGATTGATGAAGCTCTTGATGTTGCTGACGAGGTTCGGCGGCTCGAGGGTCGAGTTGAACTCCGCCACCTGCTCGAGGCCAAGCTGATGGACGACTTTGCGGGCGAGGCCGCGGGATTTCAGGACCTCGGTCTCGCTCTCGATGGTCGCGGCGTCGCTGGGCATGCCTGCCATCACCGCCTCGACGTCGATCGGCCCCAGCCGCTCCGCTTCGAGGATCAGCAGGGACTGCGCAGTGTAGAGCGGCGTCAGCATGAACACCGCGACCGTGGCCAGCAGGAGCAGGAAGAAGGCAGTGCCCAGGATCAGGCCCTTGCGTCGCCACAACTTGCGCAGGATCTGCATCAGCGC
This sequence comes from Rhodospirillales bacterium, assembly GCA_018432935.1. Taxonomy (GTDB): domain Bacteria; phylum Pseudomonadota; class Alphaproteobacteria; order Rhodospirillales; family Shumkoniaceae; genus JAHDSF01. Next base: position 433,343 of record JAHDSF010000006.1, read on the forward strand.
CGGCTTTTGCGCCTTGTTCCCCCCCCCCTGCAGACGAAGCGTGCTCAAACGATCGAACGGAATGGGATTAGCCACGGTACCGCCTCCTCAATGAGCGCCCAGTTGCCGTCATGACGCGGCACGAAGGCTCTCTCGCGCCGACAGCAGATCGCCGAGGCTGCGTGCGCCAAAGTTGGCCTCGACGTACCCGATGAGAGCCTGCAGGCTCTCCTCCGGCTGATGGTTGGTCGTGTCGACGAGAAGCTCGGGTTGGAGCGGTTCCTCGTACGGCGCCGACACCCCCGTGAAGTTCTCGATCTCGCCCTGACGCGCCCTGCGGTAGAGGCCCTTCGGGTCTCTTTGCTCGCAGGTCGCCAGATCGGCCTTGACGTGGATCTCGTGGAACAGGTTGCCCGCGATTTCCCGCACCCGCCGGCGGTCAGAGCGGTAGGGCGAGATGAAGGCGGTGATGACGAGGACGCCGGCGTTGGCGAAGACGTGCGCCATCTCGCCGACCCGGCGGATGTTCTCGGCCCGGTCCTCGGGAGAGAAGCCGAGGTCGGCGCACAGGCCGTGCCGGACATTATCACCGTCGAGAACGAACACCTGGTAGCCCTTGGCGTGCAGGAACTGCTCCAGGGCGAACCCCAGCGTCGACTTGCCCGAGCCGGAAAGCCCGGTCAGCCAGATGATTCCGCTCTTGTGGCCGTTCGAGACCCAGCGCTGCTCGAGGCTGACGCGGTGGGCCACCCGCGTGATGTTGGTCGACTTGATGGCGACCGAAGAGCGGGCGTCGGCATAACCGTCCGTGCTGACCAGCCCTCCACCCACGGTATCGAAGTTGTCGACCAGCACGAACCGGCCTGCACGCGGGTCCTCCGAGAAATCGTCGAGGGACATCAGGGCCCGCGACCGCAGCACCACCTCGGCGATCTCGTTGCGCTCGACCTTGTCGGCGTCACTGCCCGAAAGGTCGGCGACGTTGATGACGCGCTCGATCGCCTCGACCGTCACCATGTGCTCGGCGGTGTTGATCTTCATCTTGTAGTGGCGGCCGACCGTCATCGGCTCGCTTCCGAACCAGAACAGACGGCCGCGGAACACCTTCGACAGCATCGGCGGGTTGGCCGAGTGGCTGATCACCTCGCCGCGCTCGACGAAGATCTGCTGGTCGAGGGTGATGCCGATCGACTGCCCCGCGCGGGCCGCGATGATCGGTCCGTCGGCGTTCCAGCCTTCGATCGAGTTGACGCGGGCCTGCTTGTTGGAGGGTGAGAAGAGGATCGTATCGCCGGTCCGGAGATGGCCGCTCTGCAGCCGGCCCGCGATGATCCGGCGATCGTCGAACTTGTAGACATCCTGGACCGGGAGCCGGAGCGGCAGGTCCTCGCCGCCGACCGGCCTGGGAAAGCTGTCGAGGGCGTCGACGACGGTCGACCCGGTGTACCAGGGCATGCTCGTCGAGGGTGAGGCGATGTTGTCCCCTTCGCGGGCGCAGATCGGAATCACCGGGACGTGCTCGGAATCGAGGCCCAGGCTCCACAGGTACGAGGTCACCGAGGCCGCCACTTCCTGGAACCTGGCTTCGGAGAAGCCGACCTTGTCCATCTTGTTGACGACGACGGCGATCTGGCGAACCCCGAACAGGTGGAGCAGGTACCCGTGCGTGCGGGTTTGCTCCTGCATGCCTTCGTCGGCGTCCACCACCAGGAGAGCGGCATCCGCGGATGCTGCGCCGGTGATCATGTTCTTGATGAACTCTCGGTGTCCCGGCGCGTCGATGATGACGTAGTCGCGCAGCTCGGTCTTGAACCACATCTGGGTGGTGTCGATGGTGATGCCCTGGTCGCGCTCCGCCATTAGGGCGTCGAGCAGGAAGGCCCACTCGAACCGCACGCCGCGCGCGTCGCACGCGCGCCTGACCGACTCGAACTTGCCGTCGGGCAACGAATTGGTGTCGTAGAACAGCCTCCCGATGAGGCTCGACTTGCCGTGGTCGACGTGACCGACGATGACAATCCGGACCGGCGACTGGGTCGAGGAACGCCGCGGGGCAGTGCTCGTGATCGGCATGGGGTTTTCTCCTCTATGTCTCGGCGGCACCTAGAGGTACCCAGCCGCGCGAAGCCGCTCGAACGCGTCCTCGGATTCGTGATCCATGGCGCGGCCGGAGCGTTCGGAGATTTTGGTCGAGTGCAGTTCCTCGATGATCTCGTCGAGGGTGGCGGCCGTGCTGTCGATGGGGAAGGTGATGTCCTGGTCGCCCAGCGAGCGGTATCGCTTGCCGTTCTTGGCGAAATAGAGATCGACGACCGGAATGCTCTCGCGCCGGACGTATTCCCAGACGTCCATCTCCGTCCAGTGGAGGAGGGGGTGGACGCGGATGTGGGTGCCGGGGGCGAAATCGGTCTTGAACTGGTCCCAGAACTCCGGCGGCTGGTCGCGGACATCCCAGTCGTTCTGCTCGCCGCGCGGGCTGAACACCCGCTCCTTGGCGCGGGTGCCTTCCTCATCGCGCCGGATGCCGGCGATCAGGCCGCTGAACTGATGGCGGGCGACCATCGCCTTCAGCCCTGCCGTCTTGCGCGCCGCCGACCGGGCGGCCGGCGGCAGGGTGGGATCCATCTCCTCGACCGGCGGGCAATCGCCCACCAGGAGGTTCAGGTTCCACTCCTTCGCATAGCGGTCGCGGAACTCGTACATTTCACGGAACTTCTTTCCGGTATCGATGTGGACCACCGGGAAAGGGACGTGCCCGAAAAAAGCTTTCCGGACCATCCAAAGAAGAACGTTCGAATCCTTGCCGAGGGACCAAAGCAGCGCGACCCGGTCCAATCGGTTGAAGGCTTCTCTGAGGATGTAAATGCTTTGGCTTTCGAGAGTATCGAGATGATTCATCTTCTTCTCACGGACTCACATTTCTGTCGTCCAGCCACGTTGGGTCTCGTATGTGCTCTATGAATCCCGAGTTCCCCCCACGGGCTTTCGCGCTCTGGACGTGATCAAGCTTGCAGGCGATTCAAGCAAACCGAGCCCCTTTGCACTCCCCATCCCCCAAGCAGGTAGGGGGTTCTCCAAATGGCGGTAGCTGGTCGGATACCCGCCTCAACGCGATTGATGAGGCTCGTTGATTCGCCCACTGGCCGACCCACGTGCAAACCGCACATCGGAAGCGTGTCCCTGCATCGTCCCGCACAGAGAGAAAGCCCGACATGAGCAAACGGATCGGTATCTATGGGCTCGGCTACGTCGGCAGCGTCTCGGCCGCCTGCCTGGCCAACGACGGTCATCGCGTCATCGGCGTCGATCCCCAGGCGGCCAAGGTCGACCTGATCAAGGCGGGCAAGCCGCCGGTGATTGAGGAGGGGCTGGCCGAGCTGATCGCCGAGGGCGTCTCGAACGGGCGGCTGCGGGCGACCCAGGATCCGGCCGAGGCGGTCGCCGAGACCGACATCTCGATCGTCTGCGTCGGCACCCCGAGCCGGGCGAACGGCAGTCTAGACCTCAGCCACGTGCAGGCGGTCTGCGAGCAGATCGGCGCCGCGCTCAGGAACCATCCCGGCTACCATGTGGTGGTGATCCGCTCGACCATCCTGCCGGGGACTATGCGCGAGGTCGTCCGCCCGACCCTCGAGCGGGCCAGCGGCAAAATCGCCGGCGTCGGCTTCGGGCTTTCGAACAACCCGGAATTCCTGCGCGAGAGCACGGCGGTCCGCGATTTCTACACGCCGCCGAAGACCGTCATCGGCGCGATCGATGAAAAGTCCGGGCAGGCCGTGGCGAGCCTCTACGAAAAGCTCGACGCGCCGCTCATCGTGACCGACATTGAGGTCGCCGAGATGGTGAAGTACACCGACAACGCGTGGCACGCGCTGAAGGTCGCCTTCGCCAACGAGATCGGCAACATCTGCAAGCAGCTCGGCGTCGACAGCCACGCCGTGATGGACATCTTCTGCAAGGACACCAAGCTCAACCTGTCTCCTTATTATATGAAGCCGGGCTTCGCGTTCGGCGGATCCTGCCTGCCCAAGGACGTGCGCGCCCTGACCTACCGAGCCAGGTCGCTGGACGTGGCGGTGCCGGTCCTGGACAGCATCCTGCCCAGCAACGCCAATCAGGTGGAGCGGGCGCTGCAGATCATCGTCCAGAAGAACCGCCGTTCGATCGGCTTCCTCGGCTTCAGCTTCAAGGCCGGCACCGACGATCTGCGCGAAAGCCCGCTGGTCGAGCTCATCGAACGGCTGCTCGGCAAGGGCTATCACCTCAAGCTGTTCGACCGCAGCGTCAACCTCGCCCGCCTGGTCGGTGCCAACCGCGAGTACATCCTGCGCACCATTCCGCACATCTCGAACATCATGACGGAATCGATGGAGGAGGTGATCGAGACCTCCGACCTGGTCGTGATCGGCAACAACGCGCCGGAGTTCCACGACGTGCCGCGGCGTCTTAGGCCGGGTCAGGCGCTGGTCGACATGGTGCGGATCCCGGGCTTCGCCACGGCGGGGGAAAGCTACGATGGCATCAACTGGTGAAGCGGCGTCGCGGCGCCGCGTTCTCATTATCGTCGAGAACCTGCCGGTGCCGTTCGACCGCCGGGTGTGGCAGGAAGCGACCACGCTGGCCGCCCACGGCTACCAGGTCTCGGTGATCTGCCCGACCGGCCGCAACTACGAGAAGCGCCGCGAGGTCATCGACGGCATCCACATCTACCGCCACACGCTGCCCCTGGAAGCGAGCGGCGCGGCGGGCTACGCGCTCGAATACCTGGCGGCGCTGTTCTGGCAGACGCTGCTGGCGTGGCGGATCTTCTTTACGCGCGGCTTCGACGTGATCCACGCCTGCAATCCGCCGGATACCATCTTCCTGGTCGCACTTCCCTTCAAGCTGCTGTTCGGCAAGCGCTTCATCTTCGATCACCACGACCTCAATCCGGAGCTTTACGAGGCGAAATTCGCGAAGCGCGACGTCTTCTATAGGCTGCTGTGCTTGCTCGAGCGCTGGACGTTCCGGCTTGCCGACGTGTCGATCGCCACCAACAACTCCTATCGCCGGGTGGCCATCGAACGCGGCGGCAAGGAGCCGGCCGACGTCGTCGTCGTGCGCTCCGGCCCCAGCCTGGAGCGGCTTCGCATCCTTCCGCCGCAGCCGGAGCTGAAGCGTGGCCGGCGATATCTGGTCGGTTACGTCGGCGTGATGGGCAATCAGGAAGGCATCCCGTACCTGCTCGCCGCCGCCCGCCACATTATCGTCGACATGGGCCGCAAGGATATCCACTTCGGCCTCGTCGGCGGCGGGCCCGAGCTGGAGGGCCTGAAACGTGAGGCGGAGCGGATGGGGATCGCCGAGTACGTGACGTTCACGGGCCGGGTACCCGATGCCGAACTGCTGGCGATGCTCAATACGGCGGATCTCTGCGTCAATCCCGACGAGCACAACGAGATGAACGATAGATCCACCATGAACAAGATCATGGAGTACATGGCGCTGGGGAAGCCGATCGTGCAGTTCGACATGACCGAAGGGCGGTTTTCAGCGGGCGAGGCATCGGTATATGCGAAGCCAAACGACGCGGCGGACATGGCGGCCAGGATCGTGGCGCTGCTCGACGACCCTGCCCGGCGCGACGCGATGGGGCGGCTTGGCCGCCGGCGCGTCGAGACCGAACTGGCTTGGCCGCACGAGGTCCCGAAGCTGCTGGGGGCCTACGAGCGGGCCTTGGCGAAAGGCGCTCCCAAGGTCGAGAGTCTTGCGGCGAAGCGCCTGTGACGTCAGCCTTCTTTCCGTGACCGGCGAGGGTCGATGGGAAACGTTTTGCGCAAGCTTTCTCAGGCTTCGGAGCCCGGCGACCGGGCCGAGGCGGCTCGCATCAACCCGGTAGCGAGATACGGCGGGGCGTTGCTGCGGCGGTTCCGCAGCTTCGATCACATGGTCGCTTTGTTCGACCAGAGCAGCATGGCCCTCACCCGACTGGGCGGCCTTCTCGTCTTCGCCCGCCTGATGAGCGTCGAGGCCTTCGGCGCCTTGGCCCTGGTGGTATCGATCATCTTCATCCTCAACAACAGCCAGCGGTCGCTGGTCATCCTGCCCTACATCCTGTCCTGCAAGAACGCGCAGAACGTCGAAGCCGAGGGGGCGGCGTGGTTCTGGATCGACCTGATCGTCTCGGCGGCAACATGTCTCGTGCTGCTCGGCGCCTGGGGGATCTCGATCGCGGTCGATGCTCCGCCATGGGTCGGGCACGCGCTGTTCTACTCGGCGCTCGGCGCGCCGCCGCTGTTGGCTTTCACCTTCCTGCGCCGGTGGGCCTACCAGAACCGCAGGTACGGGGCCGTCCTGTGGATGGTCTCGGCCTATATTCTTGCGTTCGCCGCCGGCACCGGGGCTGCGTGGTTGTGGCGGGAAGTGCATGCGTTGCCGTTCCTCACCCTCGCGGGAGCGCCACTTGCCGGCCTGATCGTCGGTTCGATCGGGGGCCGCGACCACTGGACCCGGCCGCCGCGGGACTTGTTCGCGCGCTGGCGGCGGACGGTTCGTTTCTCGGGCTGGGCGTTCCTCAGTTTCCTGGCGGGGGCGGTCTACACCAACGGCATGAACATCGTCACGGCCGCCTTCATCGGCGCCGCCGGCTCGGCCGCGTTCGGAGCGACCCGCACCCTGGTCGCCCCGGTGGTGACGCTGACTTCGGCCAGCGACATGATCGACAAGCCCCGTGCCACCCGCGCCTTCCTCAAGAACGGCATCCCCGGACTGCGCCGGGTGGTGCGCGCCACCCTCGGCTTCCTGTTCGCGCTCGGGCTGCCGTACCTGACGCTCGTGTTCATTTTCAGCGGCGATCTTCTGTCCCTGTTCTACGGTCACAAGTACGCCGGGCTCGAGACCGAGCTGAGGGTGTGGGTGTTCGCAATGCTGTTCCAGATGATGGCCAACCCTCTGGCCACCCAGCTCGTCATCCTTGCCGACACCCGCAGGGTGTTTCTGGCCTGCGCCGCGGGCGCCCTCGTAACCCTGGCGACGGCGGCGGTGACGCTGCCCGTCTACGGCAGCGTGACCGCCGCCCTGGTGGCGATGGCGATCGGGCGTGGCGTCAATATTCTGGGTCTGTTCCTGATGACCCGGCGCTCAAGAAGGCCGGTTCGAGCGTCGGCCCCGGATAGCGACGTCGCGGCCGACGGCTGACACCGCCGGCTGCCGCTTGGGGCGTCGCTTACAGTCCCGGCATGCGATAGCGGATCCACACGCCGATGCGACGCAGGCGGTCCCGCAGCCGGTTTCTCTTCCAATAGCGGTTGCCTATCAGGAGTGCCGAACTGGCGTCCATGACGAGCCCGCGCGCCAACTCGCCGCCCGTGATCGGCCGGGCGGAGGTCGCGTGTTCGGGTGGATAGCCCAGCCGCTGCATGCTTGGCAGAGCGATCTCCTCGATCCTGCGGACTTCCTTCGTGGTCAAGGCGGTACGCCATTTCTCCCGGTTCTGCGGCTTCATCGGCCGGCCATAGTTCTTCTTGCCGTCGGGAGACGCTTTCACGAACAGATGATAGTTGATGAAGTTCTCGTTGAACTCCAGGCCAAGGAAGTTGCAGATCTTGCGCCCGACTTCGGCCGGGTCGCTGATCAGCTCTTCGAACCGGAGCGTGAGCAATCGCCCCGGCGGCAGGGTGGCCGCCACGTCCAGGCCGCGCATCATGCGTGCGTTCCAGCGCGCAGCGCACAGGTAGATGTCCTTCGCCCACTTCTCCCGCCAGGACAAGCAGATGTCGCGGATGTCGCGGCTGATGAAGATGAACCGCGTCTCGGGAAAGAGGTAGAGCAGGCGGTCCATGTTCTCGGTGTTCTGCGGCGTCTTGTTGCCGCGCCAGCGGACATGGCGGTTGGTCAGCATGGCGCCGTACACCTCGGCGACCGTCACCAGGGGGCGCGTCTCGTCTGCATTCAACGCGGGATAGCGGTTCTCGAAGTTCCTGTAGACGTCGCCCGCCCGCAACGCCTCGACAAGATCGTTGACCTGCTCCCACGGCACCGCGGCCCCGAACCGCCGGGCCAGCTTGGGCAGCATCGGAAACTCGCCGCGGACGTGGATGTCGGGATGCGACGACAGAAAGTTGCTGAGGAGGTCGGTTCCCGAGGAAGGGAACCCGCAGACGTGGACAAGCCCTGATTTCTCCGAAGCCCCCTCCCGGCCATGCGCGACATCCCGCATGGTTTCCTCCTTCTCCGCGTAGCTAACCATGATCAGGCCTGACCGCTTTGTTGCGCACGTGGGTGACGAGCTTTTCCACCAGCACGCGTCGGTGGCGCCAGTTGTCCGCCCCGGCGATCCGCCGCAGCTCGCGTGCGAGACTGGTCAGATCATCCTTCCGGCCCCAGTAGGCCCGGAGCGGCCATGACGGAGTCCACTCGGAATCCGGCCGGTCGGTTTGATACCCGAGCTCGTGGAGCATTCTGCCTCCGATCCGCTCGAGGTTTCGGACCACGGGCGGATCGAGGCTGTTGCGCCAGCGGCCGGCATTGGCGACGATGCGCCTGGCCACCATCTTGTCGCGACGCCGTCTGTGGCTGAGCTGCAGCACAGCGGGCGTATACGGCACCTCGAGGAAGCTGCAGATCCGGCTCATGTTCGCTTCCGGGGAGGACGTCAGGTCCTCGTAGCGCATTTCGAGATAGCGCGGGCCCAGGTCCCGGCCCAGTTCGCGAGCCTTGCGCACCACGGAGCGCCAGCGCAGCATGGTCCGTTCCGGCGTGTAGCCGTAGCGGCGCTGGAACGAGTTCGCGCAGTCCCGCCCGTCCCGGATCATGTGGATGAAACTGGCACGGGGATACATGGCCGCAAACGCGGGCATGTGCAGGGCATACATGGGCGACTTCTCGCACCAGCGCCTCTTGCCCTCGCGCTGCGCGAAATACCGGAGGATCGCGTCGAGGACGCCGGCGAAGCTGCGCTCGTTGGCCGCCCAGTCTTCCGGCAGCGGTACCGGTCTGCGGCCGTTCACCCAGCGGAAGAACACCATATTCCGCAGATCGTTCCACAACCTAAGATAGTTTTCGTCCACGGTGAGGTCGCCGTAGCGGTCGAGGCGCTGGAAGAACATTGGCAGCACCTTGGTCTCGATCGGCAGACCGTAGAACTCCGGATGATTGTTCAGGCAATCCAGCATCATCGTCGTTCCGGACCCGTTCATCCCGACGATGAACACCGGCGCCGGCTGCTCGCCGACGCGATCTTGTCTCAACCCGTCCACTGCGAGCTTTCCCTCTTCTTGTCAGCGGTAGGACGAAACCTTGGTTCGCGAGATATCGTCCGCCAGGGCCGTCGATAGAAACTCCTGGCGATCTCCCTCAAGGACCATGCAGGTCAGGACGTTGCTGCCGTAGGCACCGGTATCGATGCCGATCCGGTTGGACCGGATTTCGGGAGTATCCGTGATCGTGTGGCCGTGCACGACCACGTATCCGTGGTCCTTGCGGGACCTCAGGAACGGCTCCCTGATCCACATCAGGTCTCGCGGCGACTGCTGGTCGAGGCGGACGCCAGGGCGAATGCCCGCATGGACGAACAGATAGCTCCCCACCACCGTGTACAGCTGCAGCCGCGTCAGAAACTGCCTGTGGGAATGGGGAAGAATGGTGCGCAGCCCGCGCTGCAGCGCCTTCACGTCCGCCTTGGACGTATACGAAAGCGGCGGCCTGAGGCCGTAGCTCATCACCGTGCTGTCGCCGCCGAACGACAGCCAGTCGTGACCGAGGTTCTCCTCTTCGAGGAAGGTCAGCATGACGTCCTCGTGGTTGCCCTTCAGGTACGCCGGCTCGAAGCCGGCCAACGGGCGTTTCACGAGCAGATCGATGACCTGACGGCTGCCCGGGCCCCGATCGATGTAGTCGCCGAGATAAATGAGGAACTTCCGGGTTCCCGGTGCCGCGCCCCGGGCGTGCCTTTCGATCGCCTGGTGGAGGGTCGCCAGCAGGTCGGCGCGGCCGTGAATGTCGCCTACAACGTAAACGCGTATTCCCGGCGGCACCCGCCCACCAGCGGGGACATTTCTGAACGCCCTCAGCAGTTCCGAGAACAACGTTGAACCTCCTGCCCGCCGGAGATGTCGCGAAGGGCCAACCCGCCCTGCGTCATGTGGTTATTCGGGCAAGTGAATCAATTGGCGCAAAGTCGGTCGCTGCATCTCCAACTAGTCATTTCTCCGGGGCATTTGGAGCCCCGGTATGCGTTGCCCGGAAGGAACAATGACGATGTCTCGGTTGTTCCATCCCATGCTCCTGCTGCGGCATTGAAAACTCGGAACCCGCTTCCCCACCTGGGAGGAGTGACCACTGGGGGTGGGGGTGGAATGCCGAACATCGATGCCACGCTGCAGCGGGCCGGCATTGCCGCGGTCGCAGTCATGCTGGCGGCGGCGGTGTCGGCACGAGCGGCAGAGCTGAAGGCGCCGTTCGATGTCGCGGCACAGCGTCTCGTTCACGGCGAGCCGTCGGTACGGTCGTACTGCGGCGCCGCGACGCCGCCGGTGGTAAACCTCGTCAAGGGTGACGGCGAAATCGATCGCGCCAAGGACGCGCTGGTCGCGCTCCAGCGCCGCATCAACGAAATGTCGGACAGCTACGTGCGCAGTCGCCCGGCCAACGGCACCCTCGCGATGTGCGCCGTCGACTGGCTGGGAACGTGGGCGGACGCGGGAGCGATGCTGGGGACCGCCGACAACGGCGGCCAATTCCTGCGCAAGTGGAGCCTGGCGCCGATTGCCGTCGGCTACCTGAAGGTTAGGCAGGCGCCGGAGATCGACCAGGCGCGGGCCCGGACCGTCCAGGACTGGATCCGCCGCTGGGGCTTGGCCGTGCGGGCGGACTGGTCCGCCAACACTTCGGCGAACAGCCGCAACAACTATCAGCTCTATTGGGCGGGATGGGGCGTGATGGCTGCTGCCATCGCCTCCGGGGACCGCGAGCTCTTCGACTGGAGCATCGGCGTGGCACGCTTTGCCATGGGGCAGGTGCGCGCCGACGGTTCGCTCGCCTGGGCGATGGCGACCGGCCGCAAGGCGCTGTACCACCACCTGCTGTCCGTAGCTCCGCTGGTGATGATGGCGGAAGGGGCGGCCGCCAACGGCTACGACCTTTACGCCGAGGAGGAGAACGCCTTGCGCCGGCTGGCGAAGTTCGCCCTGGCCGGACTCGACAGTCCGTCGCTGATCGCGACCCGGGCGGGCGCCCCCCAGAGCTCGGTTCTGCCGCCGGATTCCGAGGACTTGGCGTGGATCATTCCTTACGTCGCCCACTTTCCCGAGGACGTATCGGAGCGGTGGCTGCAGTCGTACCGGCATTTCGACAACCGCCTGCTCGGCGGCGACATGCTGCTGCTGTTCGGGCGCGGCAGGACCGCAATGGCGGCGGGATAGCGAGGAAGGTGAGGAGAGGCGATGCGATGATGAAGGCTGTCGAGGCTTTGTATCCCTATGTTCCCCAGAAGTACAAGAACTCCGCGAAGCACGTCGCCGCGTTCTGGAACCGGCTGTCTTCTTCGCAACGCATGGAGCCGACGTTCCTCATCATCGGCGCCCAGAAGGCGGGCACGTCGTCGCTGTTCAAGTACCTGATGCGCCACGGCGGCTATCTGCGGCCGTTGCTCAAGGACATCTACTTCTTCGACAACAACTATCATCGCGGCCTGCCGTGGTACCTCAGCTTCTTTCCCAGCAAAGCGGCGCAGGCCGAACGGGAGCAGCAGAGCGGTGAGCCTGTGATCACGGGCGAGGGGGCGACCTACTATCTCCTGCACCCGTTGGCGCCGGCGCGGGTCCGCGCCGGTTTCCCCGACATCAGGCTGGTCGTGCTGCTGCGCGACCCGGTCGAGCGGGCGATCTCGCACTTCTTCCACAATCGCCGCATGGGCGGGGAGACGCTGGAAACGCCCCTGGCGGCGTTCCAGGCAGAGGCCGAGCGCCTCGCCGGCGAGGAGGAGAAGCTGATCGCCGATCCCGGCTACCGCAGCTACAACCACCAGGCCTACTCGTACCTCGCCCGCGGCCGCTACGCCGAGCAGCTGAAGCGCTGGCTGGCGGTGTTCCCGCGCGACCAGATCCTGGTCCAGTGCAGCGAGCGCTTCTATAGCGATACCGATGCCTGCTTCCGCGAGGTGTGCCGGTTCCTTGCTCTGCCCGAGCGATCCCTCGACTTCTATCGGCCGGAAGGCCAGGGCAAGAACAAGCGCGACGACGAGGCGGCCCGTGCGTTCGCCCGCGACCACTTCGCCAAGCCCAACCAGGACCTGTTCGCGCTGCTCGGCGAAAAGTACCCGTGGTCGGCGTAACGAAACCGTGTTCGGGACCCGGCATGGAAATGCCGCCGGGGCGACGTATATAGCGCTCAGCGGCGTCTTCCTGAGACGGTCGCCTTTTCCTGCAACTTTGTCCGGACGGCCAGCTCGTGTCCCGCATCCCCTTTGTTGACGTTGCGCTGGCAGCGCTCGTGTTCGCGCTGCTGCTCGTCCAGCCGGCGACGGCCCAGGTTCCGGTCGAGATCGCAACGGCGGAGCAGCGGGCACTTGCTGAACGCTTCCAGGCCGCCGGGACGCTGGAGGCCGACCGGGCAGTGACCGTCGGTCCGGAGGTCGCTGGCCGCGTCGCCGCGGTGGCGTTTCCGGACGGCAGCGCGGTGTCCGAGAACCAGGTCCTGTTCCGGCTCGACGACGCATTCGCCCGAACCCAGCTTGCCGAGGCCGAGGCAAGCCTGTCCGCCGACGAGGCAGCGCTGCGGCGGGCGACCCAGCTTGCCGGGCGCCAGGTTGGCACCGAGCGGGCGGTCGAAGAAGCTCGAGCCGCCCTCGAAACCACCCGGGCGCGCGTCCAGAGCGCGCGAGTGCAGCTCGACAAGACGGTGATCCGGGCCCCGTTCGAAGGCCGGGTGGACTTCCGCCGCGTCGACATTGGCGCCTACGTGACCCCGGGCCAGCCGCTGGTCGGCTTGGTCGACATCGATCCTCTCAAGCTGCGCTTCAAGATTGCCGAGCGCTTCGCCGCTGCCGTCAAGCCTGGCGACGAGGTGTCCTTCACCGTCCAGGCGTACCCGGGCGAGGTGTTACAGGGCAAGGTCACCGTGGTCAGTCCGGTGGTCGACGTCAACGGCCGCAGCATCACGGTCCAGGCCAGCGTCGCAAACCCGGACGAGCGGCTCAAGCCCGGCATGTTCGCGGACGTCACGCTGACGCTGGTGCGGCGCGGCAATGCGATCGTCATCCCCGAGCAGGCAGTGGTGCCGCAGGGCGGGCGCGACCTGGTGTTCAAGGTCGTCGACGGCAAGGCGTCCCCGGTTCCGGTCAAGCTGGGAATGCGCCAGGAGGGCATCGTCGAGGTGGTCGAGGGCCTGGTGCCGGGCGACACGGTGGTGACTGCGGGGCAGATGAAGCTGCAGCCCGGCGCACCGGTGGCTCCGCGCCAAAGCGGGAGCGCCTCGTGAGCTTTACCGATCTCTTCATCCGCCGCCCCGTCTTCGCCACGGTGCTGAGCCTGCTGGTGGTTCTGGTGGGCCTCGTCGCCTACGAGCGTTTGCCGGTGCGCGAATACCCCAACATCGATCCGCCGGTGGTCAACGTCGAGACGGTGTACCGGGGGGCGAGCGCGCAGATCGTCGAGAGCCAGGTCACCAACGTGCTCGAGGACTCGATCGCCGGCATCGAGGGCATCGACGTGATGACGTCGAAGAGCCGACAGGGACAGAGCGACCTCACGATCACGTTCGAGCTTTCCCGCGACCCCGATACCGCCGCCGCCGACGTGCGAGACCGTGTGAGCCGGGTCCGCGGCCTTCTTCCCAGCGAGATCGAGGAGCCGGTCATCCAGAAGGTCGAGGCCGACGCCCAGCCGATCATCTACATGGCGTTCTCGAGCCCCAACCATACGGCGCTGGAGTTGACCGATTACGCCGACCGCTTCGTCAAGGACCAGCTTCAGGTGTTGCCGGGCGTGGCCGAGGTCCGCATCCTCGGCGAACGCCGCTTCGCGATGCGGATCTGGCTCGATCCCGTCAAGTTGGCGGGCTATGGCCTTTCGGTGACGGCGGTCGAGGATGCGTTGCGGGTCCAGAACGTCGAGATCCCGAGCGGCAGCATCGAAAGCACCGACCGCGAGTTCACCGTGCTGTCGGAAACCGACCTGCGGACGCCGGAGCAGTTCAACGACCTCATCATCCGCGACGCCGCCGGCTACCTTGTGCGCCTGCGCGACGTCGGCCACGCCGAACTGGGAGCCGAGAACGACGACACCGTTGTTCGCTTCAACGGCGAGGGCGCGGTGGCGCTGGGGGTCGTCAAGCAGGCGACCGCCAATCCGCTGGAGGTCTCGGAGGCGATCCGCGATCGCCTTCCGACCATTTCCGAGGGGCTGCCGGAGGGAATGCGCGTCGACGTCGCCTATGACAGCTCGGTGTTCATCGAGCGCTCGATCGACAACGTCTATCGCACCATCGGCGAGGCGGTGCTGCTGGTCATCCTCATCATCTTCATCTCGCTGAGGTCGCTGCGGGCGACGTTCATCCCGCTGGTGACGATCCCGATCTCGCTGATCGGCACTGCCGCCGCGATGTACGCGTTCGGCTTTTCGGTCAATACGCTGACCCTGCTGGCGGTGGTGCTGGCGATCGGCCTGGTGGTCGACGACGCCATCGTCGTGCTGGAGAACGTCTACCGCCATATCGAGGATGGGATGGAGCCGCGCGAGGCCGCCTTCAAGGGCGCGCGCGAGATCGTCTTTCCGGTCATCGGCATGTCGCTCACGCTGGCGGCGGTGTACGTTCCGATCGGCTTCATGACGGGGGCGACCGGGCGCCTGTTCACGGAGTTCGCCCTCGCCCTCGCCGGGGCGGTCCTGGTGTCAGGCTTCGTCGCGCTTACTCTGACGCCGATGATGTGCGCCACCCTCCTGCGCGGCCAGACCCAGCACGGCGCCCTCTACCGCGCGGTGGAGTGGGTGCTGGTGGGCATGACGAGAACCTACCGGGTCGTGCTGCGGCGGGCGCTGCGGCTTCGGCCGCTGGTGCTGGTGGTCGCACTGGGCATCGCCGGGGCGGGCGGCTGGCTGTACACGCAGCTGCGCAGCGAATTGGCGCCGACCGAGGACCAGGGCACCATCATCGGCATCTTCGTCGGCCCCGAGGGGGCGACGACCAGCTATATGGACCGCTATGCTCGCGAGATCGAGGCGATCTACGGCGGCGTCGAGCAGGCTCGCAGCTACTTCGTCGTTTCGGGCTGGCCACTGAAATCGCAGGGCATCTCGTTCGTCAGCCTGAAGCCGTGGGACGAGCGCGACACCGGCCAGCAGGAGATCGCCCAGAGCCTGATGCCGCAGATGCTTGGCGTCCCCGGCGTACTGGCGTTTGCCATCAGCCCGGCGCCGCTGGGGCAGGATATCGGCCAGAAGCCGGTCCAGTTCGTGATCCAGACCTCGCAGTCGTACGAGGAACTGCAGAAGCAGGTCGACGCCATGATGGCCAAGGCGCGCGAGTACCCGGGGCTGGCCAACCTGGAAACCGACCTCAAGCTGAACAAGCCGCAGCTCCGCGTCGGCATCAACCGCGACAAGGCGGCGCAACTGGGGATCAGCGTCGCCACCGTCGGCCGCGCCCTGGAGACGCTGCTCGGGGGCCGCCAAGTCACCCGCTTCAAGCAGAACAACGAGCAGTACGACGTCATCGTCCAGGTCGCCGACGCCGATCGCCGCACGCCGTCGGATCTCGAGAAGATCGCGATCCAGACGCCGGACGGCACCAGCGTGCAGCTCGCCAACCTGGTCACCCTCGAGGAGACGGTGGCGCCGCAGGAGCTGAATCACTTCAACCAGCTCCGCTCGGCCAGCATCACCGCCAATGTGGCGCCGGGCTATGCAATCGGCGACGTCGTCGCTTTCTTCCAGCAGGCCGCGAACGAGGTGCTGGCGCCGGGAGCCCGCACCGACTGGTTCGGCCAGACCCGGGAATACCTGAAGGCGAGCGGCAGCCTGTTCGTGACCTTCGGACTGGCGCTGGCGTTCATCTTTTTAGTGCTGGCGGCCCAGTTCGAGAGCTTTCGCGGACCGTTCGTGATCATGCTGTCGGTGCCGTTGTCGATCACCGGCGGACTGCTCGCACTCTATCTGACGGGGGCGACGCTGAACATCTACAGCCAGGTCGGTCTGGTGACACTGATCGGCCTCATCACCAAGCACGGCATCCTGATCGTCGAGTTCACCAATCAGCACCGTGCCCGCGGCATTCCGATGCACGACGCGGTGATCGAGGCCTCGACGTTGCGCTTGCGGCCGATCCTGATGACCACCGGCGCCATGGTTCTGGGCGCGGTTCCCCTGATGCTGGCCGAGGGCGCCGGCGCGATGAGCCGGCAGGCGATCGGCGCCGTGATCGGCGGCGGCCTGATCGTCGGCACCTTCTTCACGCTGTTCGTGGTGCCGACCGTCTACACCTACATCATGCCGCGCGACCGCCGGACCGGCCTCACCGAGGTTCGCGGCGGGATCGAGAAGAGGCAGGAGGGGCCGCTTGAAGAACCCCGCCGCCGTCGGCACTCGAAGGGCGGCGAGTAGTAGAAAAGGGGTCGGAGTCATTTTTCCTCGAAAAATGACTCCGACCCCTTTTCTCCTTGACGTGCGTTTCCCTTGTCCGCTACATGGCGAGAGGCTTTGCGGGGGGCTCGACGATGCCTCGTCCGGTCCGTCTGTCGGCTGGCGGCTACACCCATCACGTGATCCAGCGCGGCAACAACCGCCAGGCGGTCTTCTTCGGCGATGCGGATCGCCGGCTGTTCCTCGAGTGGCTGGGCGAGGTCGCCGATAGGGAAGGCTGCGAGCTGCACGCTTACGTGCTCATGACCAACCATGTCCACATGCTGATCACCGCCGGCGCGGAGGGATCGATCTCGCGCCTGATGCAATCGCTCGGGCGGCGCTACGTGGGCCACGTCAACCGTGCGCACGGGCGGTCCGGTACCTTGTGGGAAGGGCGCTACAAGACCACCATTCTCGACAGCGACGCCTACCTGCTCGCCTGCTACCGCTACATCGAGGAGAACCCGGTTCGGGCAGGTCTCGTCAGGCGGCCCGCGGAGTATGAATGGTCGAGCTACCGCCATAACGCCGAAGGCCGCCCCGATCCGCTCGTGCGCGAGCACGACGTCTACCGTGCGCTGGGGATGACCGACAACGAGCGCCAAGCCGCTTACAGCCGGCTTTTCGCCGACCGGCTGGACGACGCCGTGCTTCACACGTTGCGGGATGCCACCCAGCGCGGGTGGGTCCCGGGCAGCGAGCATTTCCGCCGCGAGGTGGAGGCGGCGCTTGGCCGTCCCGCCGGTCCGCCGCGGCGGGGCCGGCCGCCGAAGGCGCGCTGACGGGGCGCAGAAAAGGGGTCAGAGTCATTTTTCGAAGAAAAATGACTCTGACCCCTTTTCTGCCCTGCTACGCGTCCGGCACGTAGTAGATGGTCGCCAGCGGCGGCAGGGTGAGCGAGGCGGAGGCGGGGCGGCCGTGCTGCTCGATGGGCTCGGCGTCGACCACGGCGCCCGAACTGACGCCCGAACCGCCGAACCAGGTCGCATCGGTGTTCAGCGCCTCCCGCCACGAGCCTGCGAGCGGGAAGCCGACGCGGTAGTCCTGCCGCACCACCGGCGTGAAGTTGCAGACCACCACGACCGGCTTGCCGCGCTGCCGGTCGCGGGGCCAGCGGATCCAGGATATGACGCAAGATTCGGCGTCCTGGCAGTCAATCCACTCGAAGCCTTCGGGCTGGAAGTCGAGCTCGTGGAGGGCCGGCTCGGCGCGGTAGATGTAGTTGAGCGAGCGCAAGAGATCGGAGACCTGGGCGTTGAACGGGTCCTCGAGCAGGTGCCAGTCGAGCGAGGCATCGAAGTTCCATTCCCGCTCCTGCCCGAACTCGCCGCCCATGAACAGAAGCTTCTTGCCGGGATGCGCCCACATGAAGGCATAATAGGCGCGCAGGTTGGCGAACTTCTGCCAGCGGTCGCCGGGCATGCGGCCGAACAGCGAGCCCTTGCCGTGCACCACCTCGTCATGGGACAGCGGCAGCACGAAGTTCTCGTTGAAGGCGTAGAGCAGGCCGAAGGTGAGCTGGTTGTGATGCCAGCGGCGGTGGATCGGCTCCTTGGAGAAGTAGGTCAGGGTGTCGTGCATCCACCCCATGTTCCACTTGAAGCCGAACCCCAGGCCGCCCAGGTAAGGCGGCCGCGAGACCATCGGCCAGGCGGTGCTCTCCTCGGCCAGAGTCATGGCGCCCCGGCCCTCGGTATAGACGATCTCGTTCATCCGCCGCAGGAACGCGATCGATTCCAGATTCTCGTTGCCGCCAAAGCGGTTGGGGACCCATTCTCCCGGCTTTCGTGAGTAGTCCAGGTAGAGCAGCGAGGCGACCGCGTCGACCCGCAGACCATCGACGTGCAGGTAGTCGACCCAGTAGAGGGCATTGCCGATCAGGAAGTTCTGCACCTCGGTACGCCCGTGATTGTAGATCAGGGTGCCCCAGTCCATGTGGCGGCCCATGCGGGGATCGGAGTGCTCGTAGAGGTGGGTGCCGTCGAAGTACTCCAGCGCGTGGACGTCGATCGGGAAATGTCCTGGCACCCAGTCGACGATCACGCCGATATCCATCTGGTGGGCGCGGTCGACCAGATACTTGAAATCATCCGGGGTGCCGAAGCGGCTGGTCGGCGCATAGAGGCCGGTCGGCTGATAGCCCCACGAGCCATCGAACGGGTGTTCGTGCAGGGGCAGGAACTCGATGTGGGTGAAACCCAGGTTCTTGACGTAGGGCAGCAGCTGGTCGGCCATCTCGCGATACGTGAGGTAGCGGTAGCCGTGCTCGACCACCCGCTTCCACGATCCTGCGTGCACCTCGTAGATGGCCAACGGCCGCTCCAGGCTCTGCCCGGTACGCGCCCGCTCGCCCATCCAGGCGTCGTCGTTCCACGGGTACTCGCGCAGGCCGTATACGATCGAGGCCGTGGCCGGCCGGGTCTCGGCGAAAAAGGCGTAAGGGTCGGCCTTGAGCGGCAGCACGGTGCCGTCCCGGGTCTTGACCTCGTACTTGTAGACCGTGCCCGGGCCAAGCCCGGGGATGAAGATCTCCCAGATCCCGCAGTCGCCGCGGTGACGCATGACGTGGACGCGGCCATCCCAGCCGTTGAAATCGCCTACCACCGAGACCCGGAACGCATTCGGCGCCCATACCGCAAACGCGACGCCTCGGATGTCCGAGACCTGGAAGACGTGGGCGCCCAGCTTCTCGTAAGGACGCAGGTGGCGGCCTTCAGCCATCAGATGGCAGTCGAGCTCGCCCAGGTAGGGGCCGAAGCGATAGGGGTCCTCGCGGACGTACTCGTTGTCGCCGGTACCGACCTTCAGCACGTACGGGAAAGGCGCGCTGCGCTCGGCGATCTCGGCCGCGAAGAAGCCGCTGTCGTCGATCGCCGACAGGCTCGCCACATGCGAACCGTCGGAACGGTCCAGCACTTCGATCGACTTCGCCCGCGGGTCGAACACGCGCACCTGCAAAGTACCGCCATGGCGGGGTCGGTGCATGCCCAGGATGCGGAACGGATCCGAGCAGTTGCCGAGGGCCACGTTGCGGACGTCTTCCGGCGGAACCAGGTTGGTGACGGCTTCGGCATCCATGCGGTCAAGCTCCCGAGGCTTCTGGGCGGTCAGGCGTCGTCAGGACGTTCATCACCCCCTGCAGGGGTATCCGCAGCCAGCTCGGTCGGTTTGCCACTTCGTAGCAGACCTCGTAGCAGGCCTTCTCCAAGATGAACGCATCGAGCACCCGGCTGCGTACCGCCGGGTCGTGCGGCACCACGGCGGGATCGCCGGCAGCCGCGGCCAGGTAGCCTTGCATGAAGGCCGCGGACATGCTCGCCCTCCATTCCGCTGCGAACGGAAGCAGGGTGTCGAAGGTATCGGGACGGATCTCCGCCCGCTTGAACAGCGCCGCCCAGGCGGCGTAGTCGAACGAGCGCAGCATGCCGGCGATGTCGCGAAGCAACGAGTGCTTGCGCCGCCGCTCCTGGATCGAGCGGGCCGGCTCCCCTTCGAAATCAAGGACGTAGAAGTCATCCTTCACGACCACCACCTGGCCCAGGTGAAGGTCGCCATGGTAGCGGGCTTTCACCGCGTCGACCGGCCCGGCGAGCAGGGCGTCGACCCGGGCTCCCACTCCCGTCCAGCGGTCGAGGATGGAATCGATCTCGGCGGCCGCTGCACCCTCGGCGTTACGCCGTGCGCCTTCGAGGGCGCGCCGCGCCGCCTGCGCCTGCTCCTTGATCTGCTCGGCCCATGCGGCGAGGTCGCGCTCGCTGATCGGCTCGGCTGCGAAATCGGGGTCATCCGTCGGCGTGACGAAAGCCCGGTGCATTTCGCCGATGCGCTGACCGAGAGTCGCCATGTGATGGGCGAAGTACGCGTGCTGGTCGGCGGGCGTCGCGGCTGCGGCAGGATCGGCGAGCTCTGCTTCCTCGAGGGCGCGGTCGAGATAGCCGACCGCGTATTCCCAGCCGTCGCCCTGGTTACGCACGAACCCCTGCAGGATGGCGATCGCCACGCTGCCGCCGTCGGGCGTCGTCATCTCGGCATGTCCGAACACGGGCGGGGTGTTTGCGAACCCGGCATAATCGGACAGGAATCGCGAGACTTCGACTTCCGGATGCACGCCGGGCTCCAGACGCCTGTAGAACTTCAGAACCAGATCGTCGCCGACGGCGAGCGAGGTGTTGGACTGCTCCTTGCCCAGGCGGTGGGCTTCGGCGCCTTCCGGCAGGACGAACTCGCGGGCGAGCGCGGTGGGGACGAAGCGGGCGCTCCCTTCGGTACCGGCGATTTCTCTGCCGCACAGGATGTTGCGTGCGAACTCGCGGGCGAAGGACGTGCTTGACGTGGCGTCGAAGATGGCCCCGACCCGGGACCCCTTGCGCATCTTGGCCACGGTCTGCGCCCACAGCGTCTGCAGCGGGTCCTCGTCCCGCGTCTCCCAGGCCTTGGCGAACGGCAGGAAGTAGGCCTGCTCGGCGCCCGCGGCGGTGGCGACCCGGTAGACCGCCAGCAGCCATTCCTCGCCATCCGCCGCCATCGCCGTGGCGGTCCACAGGTCGACCCTGCCGACGGCGGTGCCCTTGGCGGCGTACCAGCGCTGGTTGGGCATGAACTCGGGCAGGGCCTGGCTTTCGATGATCTTGCGACCGGCGCCGGCGACGACCGCCTGCCAGCCCTGGGTTTCCACCAGGGTGACGAACTCGGGCAGGGGGGTGACCCAGGGCTCGTGCCAGCTCGGCGCCTTCTCGCCGCTCGCCAGCAGGAACCAGTAGAAGCCATAGGCGGGCAGGGTGACGAAATAGGGCAAGGCGCCTATCGGCGGAAACGCGGTGCGGCCGATCAGTTCCACCGGCACCAGACCCGCGAATTCGGAGAGGTTGAGCTCGGCGGGCTGGGCACCGCGCGACAGGTTGGCGACACACAGGATGATCTCGTCGTCGTGCTGGCGGAGGTATGCCAGCACCTTGCGGTTTCCGGGGTAGAGGAAGCGCAGGGTGCCGCGGCCGAACGCCCGGTGCTGCTTGCGCACCACGATCAGGCGGCGCATCCAGTTGAGCAGGCTCGAGGCATTGGTCGACTGCGCCTCGACGTTGACCGCCTCGAAGCCGTAGATCGGGTCCATCACCGGCGGCAGGTACAGCCGCTGCGGATCGGCACGCGAGAAGCCGCCGTTGCGGTCGGGGCTCCACTGCATCGGCGTGCGCACGCCGTCGCGGTCGCCGAGATAGATGTTGTCGCCCATCCCGATCTCGTCGCCGTAGTAGATGATCGGCGTTCCCGGCATGCTCATCAGCAGGCTGTTGAGAAGCTCGATCTTGCGGCGGTCGTTCTCGACCAGCGGCGCGAGGCGGCGGCGAATTCCCAGATTGATGCGAGCGCGCGGGTCGGACGCATAGTAGTGCCACAAGTAATCGCGCTCGCGGTCGGTGACCATCTCGAGCGTCAGCTCGTCATGGTTGCGCAGGAACACCGCCCACTGCGCCTTGGCCGGGATGTCCGGCGTCTGGCGCATGATGTCGGTGACCGGGTGCCGGTCCTCGCGGGCCAGCGCCATGTACATGCGCGGCATGAGGGGGAAGTGGAAGGCCATGTTGCATTCGTCGCCTTCGCCCTCGCCGAAGTAGGGCAGCACGTCCTCCGGCCACTGGTTGGCCTCACCCAGCAGCATGCGGCCGGGATAGTGCTTGTCGAGCCAGCCGCGCAGCTTCTTCACCACCTCGTGGGTCTCGGCCAGGTTCTCGTTGTTGGTGCCCTCGCGCTCGACCAGGTAGGGGATCGCGTCCAGGCGCAGCCCGTCGACCCCCATCTCGAGCCAGAACTTCATCACCCGCAGCACCTCGGCAATCACCCGCGGGTTGTCGTAGTTGAGATCGGGCTGGTGGCTGAAGAAGCGGTGCCAGTAGTACTGCTCGGCCACCGAGTCCCAGGCCCAGTTCGAGGTTTCGGTATCGACGAAGATGATGCGGGTCTCGGAGAACTTCTTGTCGTCGTCCGACCACACGTAGTAGTTCCGCGCCACCGAACCGCGCCGGGCGAGCCGGGCCCGCTGGAACCAGGGATGCTGGTCCGAGGTGTGGTTGACGACCAGTTCGGTGATCACCTTCAGGCCGCGCTTGTGGGCGGCGCGGACGAAGTCGCGGAACTGCTTGACCGTCCCGTAGGCGGGATGGACGTTCTTGTAGTCGGCGATGTCGTAGCCATCGTCCTTGAGCGGACTGGGATAGAACGGCAGCAGCCAGACCGCCGAAACCCCCAGGCTGACAAGGTAATCGAGCTTCATCGCCAAGCCTGCGAAGTCGCCCACTCCGTCGCCGGTGGAATCGAAGAACGCCTTGACGTGAAGCTGATAGATGATGGCGTCCTTGTACCACAAGGGATCCTCGCCAGCCGCCAGCGCCACCTGGACCGGCGTCGTCGGGTCGAGCGTCTCGATCTCGCCTCTTAGGATTGACTCCGTCACGAATCGCCTCTGACTGCTAATAGTAGGGATCCCGGAAGAACACCGGCTTCCAGGGCGTCACCCGCAGAATGGCCGCCGGATTGACTGCGGGGTCGAGCCGCACGCCATGGTGGGCGCCGCGCCACAGCCGGCGCGAGCCGGCCAGGAGATCCTCGACCGCGAAGCTGCCGTCCTCGGGCAGTCCCATGCGGTCGAGCGGGAACTCGAGGACCGCCTCGTGGGTCTCGAACGGGTCCAGGTTCACGGCGACAAACACCATGTTGGAGCCGTCGAACGAGACCTTCGAGTAGAATAGCACGTTCTCGTCGTCCGCTTCGTGAAAGCGCAGGTTGCGCAGTTCGTGCAGGGCGGCATTGTCGCGCCGGATCCGGTTCAGCGCAGTGATGAGATCCTTGATGTTACCGGGCTGGTCCCAGTCGCGGACCCTGATCTCGTACTTCTCGGAATCGAGGTATTCCTCGCGGCCCGGCAGCGCGGCGTTCTCGCACAGCTCGTAGCCGCTGTAGATGCCGTAGACGCTCGAAAGGGTTGCCGCCAGAACGGCCCGGATCATGAACGCCGGACGGCCGCCCCGCTGCAGGTATTCGGGCAGGATGTCGGGGGTATTGGTGAACAGGTTCGGCCGCAGGTACTCGGCGGTGTCCGTCATCACCAGGTCGGTCAGGTAGTCGGTCAGCTCCCATTTCAGGTTGCGCCACGTGAAGTACGTGTACGACTGCGAGAAGCCGACCTTCGCCAGCATCTTCAGCATCGGCGGCCGGGTGAACGCTTCGGCCAGGAAGACGGCGTCGGGGTAGCGCTCCTTGACCTCGCGGATCACCCACTCCCAGAACGGCACCGGCTTGGTGTGGGGATTGTCGACGCGGAAGATGCGCACGCCCTGCTCGCACCAGTAGACGAACATCGACAGCAGCTCGTTCCACAGCGCCTCGCGGTGCTCGCCGTAGAAGGTCACGTTGACGATGTCCTGGTACTTCTTGGGCGGGTTCTCGGCGTAGCGGATCGAACCGTCGGGCCGGAACTCGAACCATTCCGGATGCTCGTCGATCCAGGGGTGGTCGCGCGAGCACTGGATGGCGATGTCGAGCGCCAATGCGAGGCC
The DNA here is from genome assembly GCA_018432935.1 of Rhodospirillales bacterium. GTDB lineage: Bacteria > Pseudomonadota > Alphaproteobacteria > Rhodospirillales > Shumkoniaceae > JAHDSF01. The sequence continues at coordinate 457,467 of JAHDSF010000006.1, forward strand.
GTGTTTCTCGGCTTCCGCGACCAGCCGGCGGAAGTCCTCGATGGTGCCGAGTTCGGGGTGCACTGCCTTGTGGCCGCCGTGCCTGGAACCGATGGCGTACGGGCTGCCCGGCGCGCCTTCCTCGGCGGGGAAGGAATTGTTGGGTCCCTTGCGGAAGGTTTCTCCGATCGGGTGGATCGGCACCAGGTACAGGACGTCGAACCCCATGGCCGCGATCTCGGGAAGCCGGGCGATGCAGTCATCGAAAGTGCCGCTCCGCCCCGGATCACTCCCCTGCGAGCGCGGGAAGATCTCGTACCAGGCGGCGTACCGGGCGTTGAGCGGCTCCACCACGACCTCGAGCGGCGGCTCGTGGACGACCTGCCCCGAACGGTCGGGCCAGCGCTCCATCAGGCCCGCGGCTTCCGGGGAAAGGAAGACCTCGACCTTGCCGGCGTCGGTCTTCGCCTGGGTCAGCCGGGTCACCAGGCTGCGGGCCAGGATCAGGTCGGCTTCGGCGCCCTCTGCCTCCATGCGCAGCAGCGCGGCATCGAACAGGCGCCGGGCCTCGACTGCTTCCAGAGCGACGTCCTGGCCGGCATCGAGCTTCTTGGCGGCGTCCTTGGCCCACGAGGCGAACGGATCCTCCCAGGCGGCGACCGTGTACTGCCAGCGGCCGAGGCTGCCGAGAGGCACCGTCGCCTGCCAGCGGTCAAGTCCCGTGTTGACCAGCCGCATCGGCCGCTCGCTCCAGCCTTCGTGGGGATTGTCGCGCAGGCGCAACAGCACGCGCAGAACCCCATGGCCTTCCTTGAAGACGTCGGCCTCGACCGTCAGATGGTCGCCGAGCTCGCGCTTGACCGGCCAGCGGCCGCAGTCGACCGAAGGACGGGTATTCTCGATGACGATCGGCCGGCTGCGGAGAGACGGATCAAAGGTCATGGTGTGCCTGCCTGCCGCTCGCCGGCGTAGATGCGGATTTCGCCTTCGTCGAGGGCGATCACGCCCGCCGACCGCGGGGCCGAGCCGTCGGCCCACGCCGGCGTGACGTCGCGGCCCGCGGCGGCGAGGGCGCCCAGCGGGTCGCTGCCGTCGGTCTCCAGCGTCCAGGCGCCGTTGCCCGGCGGATTGACCACCGTCAGCGCCCATTGCGAGCGGTCGCGAAGCTCGCGCAGCAGGCCGACCACCCCGGTCATCGAAGCCACCGCCCGTTGCGGTCCTTCCTCCCCGAGCGGCGGGCAGGCGGCCTTCATGGCGTTCACCGCCGCGATATCGGCGCTGATGTCGAACGCGGGTTCCTCCCATTGATCGGGACGGGTGTCGACGACATGGAGCGGCCGCCTGAAGCCGTACTCGAAGCCGATCGGGATCATGACGCCGGTCGAGAAGGCAGCCGCGAACAGGTAGCGCCGGCGCATCTCCCGAACCAGGGCGGAGCCGCTGATTCCGGCGGCGGCAGCCTCGGCCGCCAGCCGCGGCGTGTCGTGGCTTTCCGGGAACGCCACCGACGGCGCGATGTGGCGGAAGGTCTCGTACTGCTCCAGCAGCCACGGCGAGCGGAAGTCCCACCACTTGGCCGAGTTGTAGAGGAAATCGAACCCCGCCGGCCGCAACGCCTCGACCTCCTCGAAGAAGCTGCCGACGTTCTCGGCGAAGAACCACACTTCGGAATGGACCTCGCGCGTCGCGCGAATGATGTCGGCCCACACCTCGGCAGGGACCTTGTAGGCGGCGTCGCAGCGGAATCCGCGGATGCCCAGCTTCGCCAAGTGGAGCACCAGGTCCTTCCAGTAGCGGATCAAGGCCTCGCGTTCCGGCCGCGGCCGATAATCGACGCTGGCGAGGTCGCCCCATACGGTGACTTTGTCCGGGTTCTGCGGCTCGACCGGGTCGACCGCGAACGGGCTTACCAGTTCGCCGCGCTCGTTGCGCTCGAACCATTCCGGATGCTGCTGGGCGATCACCGCGTCCTTCGACGTGTGGTTGATGACGAGGTCGATCATGACGGCCAGGCCGTGTCTGTCGGCCTCGGCAACGAAATCGGCAATGACCTGGTCGTCCGAGCGGCCTTCCTCCTCGGCGCCGCGGAACAGCGGATTGAGGCGGTAGTGGTCCTTGATCGCATAGATGCTGCCCGAGAATCCGGGGTACTGGATGGGGTTCACGAACACCCAGTCGAACTGCATCGCGGCGATCCGCGGCAGGTGCCCGTACCAGGCTGCCACGTTTCCCGCCAGCAGGGGAAACAGGTTGTAGATGCGCGTGTGGCGCGGAAAGCGTCCGTCGGTCATGAGCCTTTTCTCGTTGTCGGCGCCGCCCGGGCTGGTTCCGCGGCTGTTGCCGGAGTGGGGCCGGTTCTTCATACGTCCGCCGCTTCCTTACTTAGTCCATTTCCGCCCCGGGAAAACCCCTGGGTGGCACACGCAGAGCTTTCGCCGCAGGGGAGGGGTACCGGCAAAGCCTGCATTCGCCAGCCTGCCCTCGACGCCGGGACGCGCTTCGTGTAGCAGTGCGGACGACCAGGCGGGGGCAGGCGGATGACGGACGAGCGTTTCGATACGGTGGCGGAGTCGCTGGGGGTGCCGGGCGCCTACACCCATGCCGCCGGCCACCGCGTCGTTGTCGACCGGGCGACACGGGAGGCGCTGCTGGAGGCGATGGCGCTGCCGGGTGGCAGCCTACCTGCCCTTGAGCAGGTTCTAGCCGAACGCGAGGAAGGAGAGTGGCGCCGCGGCTTGCCGCCCGTCGTCGTCACGACCCGCGAGGTTCCGGTGCGGCTGAGGGGCGGGGAGCAGACGCTCGAAATCCGTCTCGCCGACGAAAGGGGCGGCGAACGCGTCTGGACCGTTTCCGTCGAGACGTTGCCCGTCGAGTCCTGCCGCGGCGGGTGGCAGCAGCGCCGCCTGCCCCTGCCGGCGGATGTGTCGTGCGGCTATCACCATCTTGCGATCGAAACCGGCGGCCGCCGCTTCGAAGCCTCGCTCGTCGTCACGCCCGGCCGTTGCTGGCTGCCGGCTGCCCTCAACGGTGGCTGCCGCCTGTGGGGGCTGTCGGTCCAGCTTTACGGGTTGCGTTCGGAGAACAAAGGCGGAATCGGCGACTTCGCCGACCTCGGCACCCTGATCCGGCAGGCGGATTCGCTGGGTGCCGCCTGCGTCGGGCTGAGTCCGCTGCACGCCCTGTTCCCGGAGCTCCCCGACCGCTGCTCGCCGTACTCGCCGAACTCGCGGTTGTTTCTCAATCCTCTGTTCATCGCAGCCGAGAGAAGCAGGAGTGCCGGAGAAGGGCCGGATCTCCTCGACTATGCCGCCCTGACGCGCAGCAAACTGGCCGCTTTCGAAGAGATGTTCGCCGCCTTTCGGGGCCGCCCTGCAATGGAGCGGCTGCGCACCGGCGCCAGTCGACCTCTGAAGAGTTTCGCGCTCTTCGAGGCTTTGCGCGAGCGCTTCGCCTTCACCGGGCCCCGCGCGAGCTGGATCCCGTGGTGGCGTTGGCCCGAGGAATACCGCCGCCCCGACACCTCGGCAGTCGCGGCCTTCGCTCGAGACAACGCCGGGCGCATCGACTTCCATCTGTTCCTTCAGCACGAGGCGGAGGAGCAGCTTCGCTGCGCCGGCGAGGGGGCCAGAGAAGCGCTTCCCCTGGGCCTTTACCGCGACATGGCGGTCGGGATGGACCGCGACGGCGCCGATGCCTGGATGTTCCAGGACTGCCTGCCGAGGGGCGTCTCGGTCGGCTGCCCGCCGGATCTGCGCAATCCGCTGGGCCAGGACTGGGGCGTGGTGCCGTTCGCGCCCGAGCCCCTGCGCGAGCGGGCCAACGCGCCGTTCATCGAGACGCTTCGCGCCAACATGCGCCACGCCGGCCTGCTGCGGCTCGACCATGCCTTCCAGCTCTTGCGGCTCTACTGGATTCCGCTCGGCGCCGGGGCGGCACGGGGCGGCTACGTCCGCTACCCGATGGCCGACCTGCTCGGCATCCTGGCCCTGGAGAGCCACCGCAACCGCTGCGCCGTGGTGGCCGAGGACCTGGGCACGATTCCCAAGGGTTTCCGCGAGACGATCATGGATTGGGATACCCTGTCCTCCCGCATCCTGCACCGCGAGCGCGGCGAGGCGCGCAGCTATCGTCCGCCGTCCTCCTATCCCGAGCGGGCGACGGTGGCAACCGGGACCCACGACCAGGCGACGCTGGCCGGATTCTGGCGCGGACGCGACGTCGAGGTTCGTACGCAGCTTGGCCTCTATCCCTCGGACGAAGCCGCGCGCCAAGCCAAGGCCGACCGTGCGATCGACCGGACAAGGCTGGTCGAGGCACTGCGAAATCACGCCGGATTGGAGGGCGATCCCGGGACCGCCGGCGGCGGCCCGAGCGAGGATCTTGTAATCGCCGTCCACCGGTTCCTCGCGCGCACTCCCTGCAGGCTTCTGCTGGTGCAGCCGGACGACGTGACCGGCGAGGTGGAGCAGGTGAACCTGCCCGCCACCCTCGACGAGCATCCGAACTGGCGTCGCCGCTACCGTCTCGCGGTCGAGCGGCTCGGCTCCGACCGACTGATGCGCCGGCTCGCCGCCATGCTGCGGCAGGAAGGCCGGGCGGCGGGGAACAGCCGCTGATGCTGGCGAGGAGCAATGGGGCGGGCCGCTGATGGACACCGGACTGATCCTTGTCGTGTTCGTGCTGGTCTACGTCGGCATGGCCCTGGGGCGCTGGCCGTGGCTGGCGATCGACCGCACCGGGGTGGCGATGGTCGGCGCCATCGTGCTGTTCGTGGCAGGCGAGATGGACGGGCCGGCAATCATGCGGGCGATCGACTTCCCGACCCTCGCCATCCTGTTTTCGCTGATGGTGCTGTCGGCGCAGGTGGCGGCCAGCCGCCTGTTCGACCGCTGCGGCGCCTCGATCGCGGCGAGCCGGGCTTCGCCCAGGAGGGTGCTGCTGCTGACCGTGCTGCTCACGGGCGGGCTCGCCGCGCTGCTGACCAACGACGTCGTGGTGTGGGCGATGACGCCGGTCCTGATGCGCGGCCTGGTCGCCCGCGGCCTCGACCCAAGGCCGTTCGGGATCGCGCTCGCCTGCGCCGCCAACGCCGGCTCGGCGGCAACCATGATCGGCAATCCGCAGAATCTGCTGATCGGCCAGGTCGGTGAGCTCCACTTCTGGAGCTTCTTCGCGGTGTGCGGGGTGCCGGCGGCGATCGCGCTGGCGCTGGTCTACGGGGTGACGGCGATGGTGTGGCGGCGCGAGCTCGAGGAGGGCACGAGGAACGCCGCCGCCCCGGCCGCGCGCACGCTGCGTCGCCGGCCCCTGGTCAAGGCGCTGGTCGCTGTGGTCTGCCTGATCGTCATCTTCACCCTTCCGGTCGACCGCGCCACATGGACGCTGGCGATCGCCGCCGCCCTGTTCTGGAGCCGCACGATGACCACCCGGCGCATGCTCAGCATGGTCGACTGGCACCTGCTGCTGTTGTTCGCAGGCCTGTTCGTGGTGACCGGGGCGCTCGCCGGGACCGGATTGCCGGCGCGCCTGCTGGAGGACGCCGCCGCGCTGGGCCTGAACTTGGGCGATTTCGCGCCGCTCGCCGCGCTTTCATTGCTCGGCAGCAACACGGTCGGCAACGTGCCCTTGGTGGCGTTGCTGCTGTCCTCGGCGCCCGACCTCGGGCCGGCCAGCCTCTACGCCCTGGCGCTGTTCAGCACGCTGTCGGGCAACCTGCTGGTGGTCGGCTCGATCGCCAACATCATCGTCGTCGAGCGGGCCCGCGAGGCCGGGGTCTCGATCGGCTTCGCCGACTACGCCCGGGTGGGGGTGCCGGTGACGCTGGCAAGCCTGATCGTCAGTTATCTGTGGCTTGCCGTCGTGCTATGAGCTATCGCCGGGCTCGCCTCGCAGATACACGGAGCGCATCATGAAGATCACCGCCATCGAGACCCTGCGGCTGGAGGAGTTCGACAACCTCCTGTGGGTCTACGTTCACACCGACGAGGGGGTGAGCGGGCTGGGCGAGACCTTCTTCGGGCCGCGCGCCGTCGAGGCCTACCTGTTCGAGACCGCGGCGCCGCTGCTGCTCGGGCAGGACCCGCTGCGCATCGACTGGCTCGGCCGCAGGCTTCAGGGCTACCTCGGCTTCCGCCATTCCGGGGTCGAGACCCGCGGCGCCTCGGCGATCGACATCGCACTGTGGGATTTGTGGGGCAAGGCGACCGGGCAGCCGGTCTGGCAGCTCCTGGGCGGCCGTCACCGCGAGCGGGTGCGGACCTACAACACCTGCGCCGGCTACCGCTACATCCGTTCCAACCGCGGGCAGCTGACCGAGAACTGGGGCACCGGCGGCAAGGCCGGCCCGTACGAGGACCTCGACGCCTTCCTGTCGCGCGCCGACGAACTGGCGCAGAGCCTGCTCGATCAGGGCATCACGGCGATGAAGATCTGGCCGCTCGACCCTTATGCCGAGGCGTCCGGCGGCCTCTACATCTCGGCGCCCGACCTGCGCAAGGGGTTGGAGCCGTTCGCCAAGATCCGCGCCGCGGTGGGCGACCGCATGGACGTGATGCTGGAATGCCATTCGCTGTGGAACGTGCCGACCGCGGTGCAGATCGCCCGCGCGCTGGAGGAGTACGACCCCTTCTGGATTGAGGACCCGACGCGGGCGGACTGCATGGCCAACCTGGCGGAGTTCCGTTCCCAGGTGAACGTTCGCGTCACCGCCAGCGAGACGATCTCCGGCCGCCACGGCTTCCGCGACCTGCTGGAGGCCGGCGGGGTCGACGTGGTCATGCTCGACCTGTCGTGGATGGGCGGCCTCACCGAGGCCAAGGCGGTGGCCGGCATGGCCGAGACCTACCACCTGCCGGTGGCGCCCCACGACTGCACCGGGCCGGTCGTCTACGCCGCCTCGACGCACCTGTCGGTCCACGCCCCCAATGCCCTGCTCCAGGAAAGCGTGCGGGCGTTCTACACCGGCTGGTACACCGAGGTGACGACAGCCCTGCCGGTGGTCGAGAACGGCATGGTGCGCCCGCCGGAGGGGCCCGGCCTCGGCATGGACCTGCTGCCCGACATCCGCAGTCGCAAGGACGCGGTGGTGCGCACGATGACGGTGGACGAGCTGTGAACGCGCCGGGCTCGCCGCCTGCCGGGCCGGGCAGGGGAGGATTGTCGCTGTTCCCCCGTGCCCGGGACTTTGCGGTCTCGGTGATCGGTCAGAGCTCCAGGCTGTTCCTGACCCTGCTGAAGATCATGCTGCCGGTGATGATCGCCGTGCGCCTGGCCGACCAGTTCGGGTTGATCGTGCTGGTGAGCCGGCTGTTCGAGCCGCTGATGTCGCTGATCGGGCTGCCGGCCGAGATGGGCATCGTGTGGGCGACCGGCGCCTTCGTCGGCACCTACGCCGCCATCGGCGCCTTCATCGAGCTGCATGGAACGCTGGACCTGACGGTCGCCCAGGCGACGGTAATCAGCTCGTTGATTCTGACCGCCCATGCCCTGCCCCTGGAGCAGGGGATCGTCAGGAGGGCCGGGCCCAGCTTCTTCGTCACCGGCCTTGTGCGGCTGGTCGGCGCGTTCGTCTACGGCTGGATCCTGTTCCGCGTCTACCAGGCCGGGGGATGGCTGCAGGAACCGCTGCGGATCGCCTGGCTCCCCGAGGCGCGGTTGCAGACGAGCTGGGTGGTGTGGGCCAGGGATTCCGCACTCTCGCTGGCCGCGTTCTTCGCCATCATCACCGCCCTGATCGTGCTCCTGCGGCTGCTCGACGCGATCGGGTTCAACCGCGTCCTCGCCCGTCTGCTGGCGCCTTTCCTGGGGATCATGAAGATCGACCAGAGCGCCACCGGGGTGACGATGATCGGGGTCCTGCTCGGCCTCGGCTTCGGCGGGGGCCTCATCATCAACGAGGCGCGGCGCGGGACGATGCAGCCGCGCACGGTCTTTCTCGCGCTGACGCTGCTCGGCTTCTTCCACAGCCTGATCGAGGAGCCGCTCGTCTTCCTGACCATCGGGGCCGACCTCTCGGGAACCCTGGTCGGGCGCATCGTCTTCGCGGTGCTCGCCACCGCGGTCCTGGGGCGGATCGTGATGGCCCTGCCGGACCGCATCTTCTACCGGTTCCTGTTCAGCCGGGCGGCGGCGGGGATCCCGGCCCAGCCGCAGGGCGAAGGCCGGCCCTGAGCCGCGTTTGCGGCCGCGACACATTCGCAACATCTCAGAACCTGGACCCTGCGAGAGTCTTAACAACTCTCTAATCGCGGGCGAAACTTTTTAAACTTTCTAAGTTGACGTTGCAACACGGCAACCGTAACGTCCGACACGGACAAAACAGCAGAATGTTGCATCCAAATTCGACCCGTTTCCGCAGAAGGGGAGACGGAGCCCGCCCTGGGCCGAAGCGGCCACCGAAGAGGGCCGGGCGGGGGTAGCGAGTGTAATACGGAGGTCGTAGTGGCGACTTACTATATCGACGCCAAGAACGGAAACGACGGAAACAGCGGGACTTCGGAAGGGAGCGCGTGGGCGTCCCTCAACAAGGTGAACCAGCAGGCGTTCAAGCCGGGCGACACCATCCTCTTTCACGCCGGCGATGTCTTCAAAGGCATGCTGGACCCGTCCTCCTCCGGCACCGCCGGGGCCCCGATCACCTTCGGCAGCTACGGCAAGGGCCCGGCTCCGGTGATCGATGCCGGCGTGACGGTCGCCGACAACGCCTGGACCAAGGTGTCCGGCAACGTCTGGCAGGCCTCGGTGGCCAAGCAGGGCGCCAATGATCCGGCCAAGGTCCTGTTCGATGGCGAGGCCGGCAACATCCAGGCGAACGGCGTCAGTGCCGTCGACGGTCCCGGCGACTGGTGCTGGAGCGGCGGCAAGGTCTACGTCTACAGCGCCCAGAACCCCGGCACCGCCTTCGACAGCGTCCAGGTGGCGGTGCGCGACGCCGGCATCCTGATCAACAACGTCGACCATATCCGCGTCCAGGGCCTCGAGGTCATGCTCGGCCGCGAAGGCGTCAACGTGGTCGGCAGCAACGGCACCCGGCTGGTCGACCTCAACGTCCACGACAGCGTGCGCAACGGCATCCAGCTCGACGGCTCGACCAACACGCTGGTCGACGGCGGCAGCTCGCACCACAACGGCATCGACGGCGAGCCGGGCAAGATGACCCATCTCGGCCATGGCGTGCACATCAACAAGGGCGCGGCCAACAACGTGGTCCGCGGCCTCGACCTGCACGACAACGCCGAGGACGGGGTCCAGTTCGGCAATTCCGCCGGCAACGGCAACCAGATCGTCGACAACAAGATCTGGGGCAACCGCGAGGACGGGGTCGACATCAAGAACGGCTCGCAGTCCTTCGACGGCAACCAGATCTATGGCAACAAAGAGAACGCGATCCTCATCCACAACACCGCGCAGACCATCACCCTCACCGACAACCTGCTGAAGACCAAGGAAAGCGGCAACGCCCTCGACGTCAGCGAGGGACGAGTGGTTTCGAGCGGCAATCTTTACGAGGGCGTCACCTCCTACTCGGTCGAGGTCGTTTCCAAGGACGGGTCGTCGTTCAAGAACGACGTCTTCGTCGACGGCGGGTCCAACACCCACGCCTCGGTGCGGATCGCCGGCGGATCGAACACGATCGCGGACAGCACTTTCGTCCGCCATGGCGACGGCGTCGCCATCAAGGCCGACGGCGGCACCGTCAAGGTCACCGGCGCCGAGTTCTACGGCAACAGCGCGACATCCGGAAGCGTGTCGATCTCCGGCTCCGTCACCAAGCCGGCCGCGGCATGGGATCCGCCCGGCGGCATTGCCGGCGATGCCGGAAACGGCGGCGGCGGTAACGGCGGCCCCAGCGGTCCGAGCGTTCCCGACGACGGCGGCAGCGATTCCGGCGTCGGCAGTGCGCCACCGCGCACGGTGACCGGCACCACAGGCGACGACGTGCTCAAGGGTTCGGCCGGGTCCGACACCTTCGTCATCGGCTCGCCTTCCGGGCACGACGTCATCAAGGGCTTCGATCTCGGACTGGACAAGATCGACCTCCGCGCCCACGCCGGAGAAACCTTCGCGTCGCTCAAGCAGGACGCCGAGAAGGCCAGCGGGAACACCATCCTGCACCTGACCGACGGCAGCGACCTGACGCTTTCCGGCATCGATCTCGGACAACTCCGCGACAGCCACTTCGTGTTCGGCTCGTCGACGCCGGATTCCGGGACGGTCCGCGGCACCGTCAAGGCCGACAAGCTGGCGGGGACCGGCGGCGACGACAGCCTGGACGGCCTGGCCGGCAACGACACGCTCGACGGCAAGGCCGGAAACGACAAGCTGATCGGAGGCGGCGGCAACGACAAGCTGATCGGCGGCGCAGGCAACGACGACCTGCTCGGCGATGCCGGGAGGGACGTGCTGCGCGGCGGCGCCGGCGACGACAGGCTGACCGGCGGCTCCGGCAACGACGTGCTGTCGGGTCACCAGGGCCGCGACACCTTCGTGTTCTCGCGTGGCGGCGGCGCCGACGTCATCAAGGACTTCCAGCCCGGCGTCGACATCATCGACGTCAGCGCCTTCGGGCTCGCCGGCGACCGCACCGCCTTCCTGGACAGCGGCGTCGACGGCCGCGGCGGCGCCACCTTCGACCTCGGCGGCGGCACCGGGATCACCCTCGCCAACGTCTCGGTCGACGACCTCTCGCCGCAGGACGTCGTCATGTAGGGTGAGGGGTAACCACGGGGGAGATGCGGCCGGCGACGGCCGCCGCCCTCACCCGAAACCCCCTTCCCGGCGCCGGGAAGGGGGTTTCCTATTGGGCGGCGAAGCCGCGGCGCGGTCCCCCGCGCCGCGTGCTCGCTCGACTGGCTACTTCTTCTTCCGCACCTCGGCGAGGGCAGCCATCATCTTGTCGACGACTTCCTTGCCGATGGTCGGGGCGTGCTTCTCGTACACGGCCTTGGCCTGGTCGCGGATGCGCGCCTGCTCTTCGGGCGCCAGCTCGTTGACCTGCATGCCCTCCTTCTTGAGCTTGGCCAGCGACTTGTCGGACAGGGCACGGGACACCTTGCGCTGCTCGTCGCGGCCGGCGATCGCGCATTCGGACAGCGCCTTCTGCTCGTCCTGCGACAGCTCGTCCCACATCTTCTTCGAGTACAGCACCATGAACGGCGTGTAGGCGTGGTTGGTGATCGAGAGGTACTTCTGGACTTCGTAGAACTTCGAGGTGTCGATGGTGACGAACGGGTTCTCCTGGCCGTCGATCGCCTTGGTCTCGAGCGCGGTGAACACCTCGCCGAAGGCCATCGGCACCGCGTTGGCGCCCATGTTCTTGAAGGTGTCGAGGAAGATGTTGTTCTGCATGACGCGCACCTTCACGCCTTGGAAGTCCTCCCACTTCGTGATCGGACGGCGCGAGTTGGTCATGTTGCGGAAGCCGTTCTCCCAGTAGGCCAGGTTCACCAAGCCGACCGACGGCATCATGTCGGTGATGTACTTGCCGAACGGGCCGTCAAGGACGGCATCGGCCTCCTGCGAGCTGGCGAACAGGAACGGCAGGTCGAACACGCCGAGCGCGGGCAGGATCCCGACCAGCGGCGAGGTCGAGGGGATGACCATCTCCTGGGTTCCCGAGCGCAGCGCCTGGGTGGCCTGGAGATCGTTGCCGAGCGAAGCGCCCCAGAAGCCGGTGATCTTCATCTTGCCGCCCGACTTCTGGCCCACGCACTCGTTCATCTTGGCAACGCCGTTGCCGACCGGGTGGTCCTGGTTGACGCCGTTGGACAGCCGCAGGTTCCGTTCGGCGAATTGGGCGCTGGCGGGTGCCGCGCTCACCAGAGCGGCAACTGCGCCGAGAACGAGGGCCTTTGTCATTTTCATTGGACGTTTCCTCCTGCAGGGTTGAATGGCTAGCGCCCGCGCAGCCATGCCAGCGGCGCGGTCACCAGCTCGGGAAAAGCGATCAGCAAGGCGAGGACGACGAGCTGGGCGATCAGAAACGGGCTGACGCCGCGGATCACCGCGCTCATCGGCACCCGCCCGACGCCGCATACGACGTTGAGGACGACCCCGACCGGCGGCGTCAGCAGCCCGATCGCGTTGTTGATGATGAACAGGACGCCGAAGTAGATCGGGTCGATCCCCGCCTGCTTCACCAGCGGCATCAGGACCGGGGTCAGGATCAGCACGGTCGGGGTGAAGTCCAGCGCGGTTCCGACCATGAACACCAGCGCCATCATCACGATCATGACCAGCGTCTTGTTGTCGATGAACGGCTGGACCATGGCGCCGACCTCGGCGGGGATGTTGGCCTGGGTGATCAGCCACGAAGACACCAGGGCCGCCGCCACCAGGAACATCACGACCGCGGTCGTCTTGGCCGCCACCAGGAAGACGCCATACAGCATCGACGGCTTCAGCTCGCGATAGACGAACATGCCGACCAGCATCGCGTAGACCGCCGCGATGACCGCCGCCTCGGTCGGCGTGACGATACCCCACTTGATGCCGCCCAGCACGATCACCGGCATCAGAAGCGCGAAGAAGCCGTCGACCAGGGCGCGCACGCGCTCGCGGAGCGAGCTGCGGGGCGAAGTCTCGAGCACCTCCTTGCGGCTGACGATCGCCCATGCGATCACCAGCGAGATGCCCAGCATCAGGCCGGGTACGATGCCGCCGAGGAAGAGTTGGGTAATCGACACGTTGGCGGCGACGCCGAACACGATGAAGCCGATCGACGGCGGGATGACGGGCGCGATAATGCCGCCGGCGGCGATCAGGCCGGCGGAACGCGGAATGTCGTAGCCTGCGTTGCGCATCATCGGCAGCAGGATCGCCGCGAGCGCCGCCGAATCGGCGGCCGCCGAGCCCGACAGCGAGGCCATGATGATTGAGGCGGCGATGGCGACGTAGCCGAGCCCGCCGTGGATGTGGCCGACGCAGACGACGGCGAAATTGACGATCCGCTTGGACAGACCGCCGACGTTCATCAGCTCGCCGGCCAGAAGGAAGAAGGGCACCGCGAGAAGCTGGAAGTTGTCGGCGCCGACAATGAGGTTCTGGGCCACGATCTGGCTGTCGAAGATGCCCTGCCAAAGCATCAGCGCCAGCCCGCAGACGATCAGCGCGAACGCGATCGGCATCCCCAGTGCCATCGACCCCAGGAGGGACACGAGGAAGACGGCAACCGTCATTCCAGATGCCCTTTCACGCTGTCCGCTTCCTCATACTCTCCCGCGAAGTTGGCAAGCTCGGCTTCGCTGATCCGGTTGGCGATCGTGCGGTAGAGCCGGATCGCGGTCATCACGCCGATGCCGACGCTGGTGAAGTACCCGACGTCGAAGACGGCACTCATCGGCAGCCCGGTGATCGGCGCTACTGCCGAGGCATTGATCGCTTCCTGCTTCCAGGTCCCCCAGAAGAAGACGGCGCAGCAGATCAGCACGAAGATGTCGGTGAGCGCCATGCAGATCCGGCGCCCCCGGCGGCCGAACAGGCGGACCAGGGTGTCGACTCCGAGATGCGAGTTCTCGCGCGCGACCACCACTGCGCCGATGAACGTCAGCCAGACGAAGAAGTAGCGGGACAGCTCCTCGGAGATGTCGATGCCGGAGTCGAACAGGTATCGCAACACGACGTTGCCGAACACCATGACGACCATGCCGGCCAGCAGGAGAACCAGTATGACCTCGAGGACTTTGAAAAAGCGGTCAACGTACGGGGCCATGCCGTTTTTTTCCTGGTGACCGGATCGCTCCCTCTGCGGACAAATGAGAGACTAGATGGGCAACCGACGTCAAGCCCTATGGGAGGGCGGCCGGCCGAGCTGCGGGATGAGGTGGCAATGTCGGTGCGGGAGCGGGTTCTCGTGCCGCGACGGACCCAATCCCGCTTCGCGCCGGCGCAGCCCAGGGCCGCGCGCGACCCGCCTCGGCCGACTCGTCATTCCGGCGAAAGCCAGGCTGCGCCGGAATGACGGTTCCGCGCGGAGTTCAGGTTGTCCCTAGAATTCCCCGCTGACGACGTTCGACGGCTGCCCTCTGGCGAAGTTCTCGACATTGTCGATGAGCTGGTCGGCCAGGACCTGCTGGGCCTCGTCGCTCGCCCACGCGACGTGCGGGGTGAGGATGAAGTTGGGGCGCTCCAGCATGCGCATGAGGACGCTCTCCTTTGGCGGCGGCTCGGGCATGGTGACATCGACCGCGGCTCCGGCGATCAGCCCCTCTTCGAGGGCCTTCTCCAGATCCTCCTCGACGATCAGGCCGCCGCGCGCCGCGTTGACGATGATCGGCCGGCGCTTCATCTTGCGGAATTCGCCGATGCCGATCAGGCCCTTGGTCTCGGGCATCAGGGGGCAGTGCAGGGTGATGACGTCGCTGGTCTCGAGGACCTCGTCGAACGGCGTGTAGAGCGGGCCGAGTCCGGACTTCCCCTTGTGCGCGGCGAACAGGATCTTCATGCCGAAAGCGCGACCAAGATCGGCGACGCCCTGGCCGAGCACACCTTCGCCGATGATGCCGAGCCGGCTGCCGTGAAGGTCGTTGATGGGGTGATTGAAAAAGCAGAATTGCGCCGCCTTCTGCCACTCGCCCCGTTTCACGTCCTCGCGGTAGGAGAGGATGCTGCGCCGCAGGGCCAGGATGAGGGCGAACACGTGCTCGGGGACGGTGTGTCCGGCGTAGCCGCGGATGTTCGAAACGACGATGCCACGCTCGCGGCAAAAGGCCTTGTCCACGCAGTCGGTGCCCGTCGCCGCCATGGCGATCAGCTTGAGGTCGGGCAGGCGCTCGAGAGTGTCGCGGCGAAGCGGCACCTTGTTGTTGATGGCGACGGTAGCGCCCTTCAGCCGCTCGGCCGCCTGCTCGGCCGTGGTGCGGTCGTATTCCTGCCAGGTGTGCTCGAACGCGGGTCGGCGGACCCGGATCTGTGGCGCAATGGTGGCCCTGTCGAGGAAGACGATATGGTGCATGACGACGGCTCCAGCGGTTGCTTAAGGGGCGGCCCCGGGGGATCGCACAGCGTGCGCATAGTCGAATGCGCGCCGCGAGGCAAGACTCTCGATGGGGCACGCCGGAGCGGGGGGAAGGCGTCCCGGACGGTCCGTGGGACCGGGCTATGCCGAACTCGCCCGCACACGAAAACACCGGGCATCGTGATGACGCCGGACGGCACCCTCCCGCTCGCGGGGCAGGGGGCTAGAGGTCGTTCAGCAGCTGGGCGTAAGCGGCGTCCTCGCCCTCATCCTCTTCGGCATTCTTGCGCTTGCCGGTGCGCGCTTCCCACAGATCGTCGGTGATCAGGCGGGTGGGCGCGAGGCTGCGCATGGTGGGGCCGAAGTGGAGGATGTCGGACCAGGCGCGCTCGACCCGTCGCAAGGTGACGCAGAGCCCCTCAAGCTCCTCGGTCGAGATGTCGTGCTCGCCCAGGATCTCCGCGTGCCGGCGGTCGAGTTCGTGGATCCGCGGCACCAGGGCCTTTGCCTTGTCGGTCAGCGACACCCGGCAGGCGCGGCGGTCGTGCTCGTCCCGCGACTGCTGGAGGTAGCCGTAATCGACCAGCTTGCGGATGCTGTAGAACATGTTCGGGCCAAGGTAGTAGCCCCTGTCGACGAGGTCGCGAACCAAGACTTCGCCGTCCCCCACGTTGGCGAGCACAAGGGCTTGCGCGGCGTTGATGTCGCGAATCCCCAGCCGGGACAGCTCGGCGCGCACCACGTCCAGGTAGCGCCGATGCAGCCGTTCGATGAGAAGGGTCATCTCGACATAATGCCTGGTCATTGTCTGGTCTCCCCGTCGACCTTCGCCCGGTTCGACCGGGCCTGAGCCTCCAAATACATCATCCCGCCGAACTCGCTCCGAAATCAGTGACTGATGTCACAGATGAAAACAAACGCCAAAAATAGTATTATCCGAAAAGCGGCCCATTGGTAACCTAGCCGGAAGGCTAAGGGGGGATTCTATGCCTCCGAAGGCGTCGAGCATAGTGCTGAACGAGCGGCGGGGGCAACGACGGGTCGCGCTGGCCGTTCTGGTCACGGCGATCCTGGCCGGCTGCGCCACGGATGGTCTGGGGCTGTTCGGCGAGCCGTCCCAGGGCAATCGGTTCCTGAGCGCCGGGGATGCGGCGGCCAATCGCGGCGACCATGCCGGCGCCGCGCTGTTCTACCGCCAGGCCATGAACGCGGATCCCGCCGGTGGGGTGGCCATCGAAGCGCTGGGAGCCACCCTCCACAAGCTCCAGGCCTACGGCGAGGCTGCCGAGCTCTGGCAGAAGGCGCTGGAGCGCACACCCGACAAGGTCGACGCCCGAGTCGGGCTAGGCAGAGCCTTGCTCGGGCTCGGCCGGGTGGAGGACGCCGACCGCCAATTCTCGGCCGCACTGGCGCAGGCGCCGAAGCATCCCGGCGCGCTCGCCGGGCACGGCGTGGCGCTCGACCTCGCGGGCCGCCACCAGGAGGCGCAGGACAGCTATCGCACGGCTCTCCAGGAGAAGCCGGACGACCCTGCGATCCTCAACAACCTCGGCCTGTCGCATGCTTTCGCCGGCGATCTGGCGCGGGCGAAATCGGTCTTGCGGCGGCTCACCGAGCGGTCCGGCGCCACCGCCCGCCAGCGCTCCAATCTTGCTCTGGTGCATGTGCTTGCCGGCGAGCCGGAAGAGGCGCGGACGCTGCTCGCCGCCGACCGCGATCCGACCGCCGCGACGCAGACTCTGGCCGCGTTCGAGGCGATGCGCCCGCTGAAGGGCGGCGACCTCGCACGGGCGCTGTATCAGATGGACCGGCCGGCGGCTTCCGGCGCCGGCTGAGCCGGCTCAGAAGCCCTTCATCCCGTCGATCGTGCGCAGGACGGCCGGGGTCAGCAGGACGATGAACAGCGACGGCAGGATGAACAGTACCATCGGCACCGTCAGGGTGGCGGGCAGCCGGGCCGCCTTCTCCTCCGCCTTCAGCATGCGCTCGTTGCGGTACTCGTTGGAGAGGATGCGCAGGCTTTGCGCCAGCGGGGTGCCGAACTTCTCCGACTGCAGCAGAGTATTCACGACGCTGCGGATCTGCGGCATGTCGGTACGCTGCACGAGGTTTTCGAGCGCGGTGCGGCGATCCGGCTGAAAGCCGAGGTCGAGGGAGGTCAGGGAAAGCTCGTCGGCCAGCTCCGGGCAGGACGGGCCGATCTCGCCGGCGACCCGGTTGAGGGCGGCGTCGAGGCTCAATCCCGCCTCGACGCAGATGACCAGGAGGTCGAGGGTATCGGGGATGCCGAGCAGCAGCGCCTTGCGCCGCTTGATGATGGCGTTCTTGACCAAGATGTCGGGGGCCAGCATGCCGAAAATGACCGCCGCGATCGGCACCACCAGCTGGGTTGGCGTCATCTTGCCGGCGGCTTGGATCACGAAGAACCACACGCCGGCCGCGATGGCCATCGACAGCGGCAGGCAGAGCTTTGCGAACAGGTAGACGACGACCGCGTCCTTGGAGCGGATGCCGGCCTGGGCGAGGCGGCCGGCGATCTGCTCGGCATGGCGGCTTTTCATCAGGTTGAGGCGATCGATGACACCCCGCATGAAGCCCAGCCCCAGCGAGGTGGGCGCGGGTCGGCGGCGGGCTCCGGTCAGTTGACCTCGCAGCTGGACCCGCTGCGCCTTGAGTTGGCGCGCCCGCGCCGCCAGGGGGTCGCGGTCGACGAACGCGAACCAGACGGCGACCACCGAGGTGAGCGCCGCGATGGCGGCCAGGAACACCACCAGATCGCCGGAATCCCAGCCCGCCGGCAGGGGTATCAGGGAGGTCAGCTTCATATGTCGAACTTCACCATCTTGTACATCGTGAAGACTGCCATTCCGATGAGGACCAGCCCGATCCCCATGGCGATGGATGCGCGCGGATCGGTGAACAGGGTCATCGCATAGGGCGGGTTGAGGAGGGTGATGATGCCGAACAGGATGAACGGCAGGGCGCCCAGGATGTAGGCGCTGGCGCGCGCTTCCGACGACAGCGCGTTGATCTTCAACCGCATCTGCTTGCGGCGGCGGATGATGTCGGCGAGGTTGGCCAGGGTCTCCGCCAGGTTGCCGCCGGTTTCCCGTTGGATCGCCAGGCTGATGACGAAGAACTTGAACTCGGGGGCGGCGATCCGACGCGACGCCGCCCACAGCGCATCCTCGAGCGTCTGGCCGAGTCGCACCGCGTCGGCGGTGCGACGGAACTCGACGCCGACCGGGTCGGACATTTCGTTGCCCACCGCGACCACCGTCTCGCTGATCGGCAGGCCCGACCGCAGACCCCTGACCATCAGCTCGATTGCGTCGGGGAAGAGGGCGACGAACCGGGCGGCTCGCCGCTTGACCATGCGGGCGACCGCGAGGTGGGGCAGCCAGACCCCCGCCGCGACGGCCAAGAGCGCGGCCACCGGATAGGGAAGACGAGCCACCACGACGCCGATCCCGAAGCTGGCCGCAATGCACAGCAGCACCGCCGTGCCGTAGCGGCCGGGCGAGATGTCGCGGCCGGTCTGCGCGAGGCGCTGCTGCAGGGCTTCCTGGCGCGGCAGCCAGCGCGCGGCAGCCCGGCCGAGCGCCGAGCCCGGCGTCGCATTCACCTTGACGTTGACCTCGCCCTGGGGCTGCCGCGCAACTTCATGGCGGGTCCGCGAACGCACCCCTTCGATGCGGCGCATCCGGGCCTTGCGGCGGGTGCGCGCCTCGAGCAGCAGGGCGGTTATCAGGATGACGAAGGTCGCCCCGATGCCGGCGCTGAGGACGATGTCGGCGAACGGCATGGCAGCCTCCTCAGGCCATCGCTTCCATGAGCGCGCGATCGAACCCGTAATAGCGAGCCCGCTCGTAGAAGGCCGGGCGGATGCCGGAGCTGGCGAACTTTCCGATCAGCCGCCCCTGCGCGTCCTCGCCCTCGTAAGTGAAGGAGAACAGGTCCTGGGTGGTGACGATGTCGCCTTCCATTCCGACCACCTCGGTCACCCTGGTGACGCGGCGCACGCCATCGCGCATGCGGGCGATCTGGACGATCATCTGGATGGCGTTGGCGATCTGGGTCCGGACCGCCTCGTTGGGAAGCTTGACGCCGGCCATCGCGACCATGTTCTCGAGCCGGGTCAGGGCCTCGCGCGGGGTGTTGGCGTGGATGGTGCACATCGAGCCGTCGTGGCCGGTGTTCATGGCCTGCAGCATGTCGAGCGCCTCGGATCCCCGGATCTCGCCGAGGATGATCCGGTCGGGGCGCATACGCAGGGTGTTCTTGACGAGGTCGCGCATCGTGATCTCGCCCGAGCCCTCCAGGTTCGCGGGTCGGGTTTCCAGCCTCACCACGTGGGGCTGCTGGAGCTGCAGTTCCGCCGCGTCCTCGATGGTACAGATGCGCTCGCCCTCGTCGATCATGCGCGACATGGCGTTGAGCAGGGTCGTCTTGCCCGAGCCGGTGCCGCCCGAGATCAGGATGTTGAGGCGGCAGCGCGACGCGATCTTCAGCACCGTCCCCATCTGCGGCGAGATGTTCGCCTGCTTCTCCATCACGTCGAGGGTGATCTTCTTCTTGGCGAACTTGCGGATCGAGATGCTGGGGCCGTCGATGGCCAGAGGCGGGATGATGATGTTGACGCGCGAACCGTCTGCCAGGCGGGCGTCGACCAGCGGGGTCGATTCGTCGACCCGCCGCCCGATCCGCGACACGATGCGGGTGGCGACGTTCATCACGTGCGCGTTGTCGCGGAAGGCGATGTCGGTGAGCTCGAGCTTGCCGCGGCGCTCGATGTAGACCTGCTTCGGGCCGTTGACCATGATGTCGGTCACCGACTCGTCGGCGAGCAGGGGCTCGAGCGGCCCCAGGCCGAGCATGTCGTCGAGCAGCAGGACGGCAAGCTCGCGCTGCTCGCGCAGGTTCAGGCGCAGCTTGGTCTCGCCCAGGATCTCGGCGACGATCTCGCCGACCTGCTGGGCCAGCTCCTTGCGCGACAGCTCGAGCGCCTTGGCCATGTCGATGCGGTCGAGCAGGATCGGCTGCACGACCCGCTTGGCCTCGTCGATGCTGGCTCGGTTGACCGAGCGGGCGAGCACCGTGTTGGCGGCATGAAGGGCGAGTACCCGGCTGGAATCAGCGTCTTCCGGTTGGCTTGCCGGGGCAGGGCCGGCGGGTTCCGCGTCTTCGTTGTTGGCCGGCTCGACCACCGCCGGCTCCGGCGCTTCGACGGCGTTGGCCGCCGGCGCGGTCGCGATGAAGGTGACGAGGGACCGCCGCCCGAACATCATCTGCGGCCTGTTTTGAACAGCCGGGCCCACATGCCGGCCGGCGCCTCCTCGGCTCCGATCATCTGGTCGGTGACCGCGCGCATCGCCGCCGCCACCCTGCTTTTCGGCGCCGCCTGCACCAGTGTCCGCCCCTTGGTCTGCCCCTTCGAGAACGCCTTGGAATCCTGCGGGATGACGACGTCGATCGGCCGCTCCAGGCCGCGGGCGAAAGAGGTACGGTCGAGACTGCCGGCGCGGGTGCCCGCATTCTCGTTGACCAGGATCCTGATCGTGGCTTCCGGGGCGTGGGCCTCGGCCAGCGCGACCAGCCGCAGCACGTCGCGCAGGGAATGCAGCGTCATGTCGGCGACGATCCCGATCGCGCTTGCCTGGGCCAGCACGTCGGCATGGGTCGGCGCCAATGCCCGCGGGAGGTCGACGACGACGGTTTCGAAACGCTGCCGCAGCGCTCCGAGGAGTGTGCCGTAGGCCTTGACCCCGTTGACCATCGGCCGCGAAAGATCCTCCTCGGAGGACAGCAGCGACAGGTTGTCGGTGGCCCGGATCATGGCGCGCTGAATGAACAGATCGTCGATCCGTTCCGGGTTCTCGATCAGGTCGCGGAAGCCGTGCTCGGGCTCGAGGTCAAGCGCCAGGGCGGCGGTCCCGAAATGCATGTCCATGTCGACGAAGGCGACGCGCCTCTGCCGCTCGTGGGCTGCGATCCAGGCGCAGTTGAGGGCGATGCTGCTGGCTCCCACGCCGCCGCGCGCTCCGAAGAAGACGACCAGGGGCGACACAGGCTTGGCGGCGGTCGGCTTCTGTTCGGCCGCTCTGGCCTTCGCCAGCGTCTCCGCAAGCGCGGCCTCCTCTGCAGGCTTGACGAAATAGTCGTAGACGCCGAAGGCTAGCAGATCGCGGTAGACGCGGACGTCGTTGATCTCGCCCAGCACCACTACCTTGGTGCCCTCGTCGCAGACGTCGGCGAGTTCGTTGAGGGACTCGATCGGGTCCGGCGAGGCGGCGACATCGATCACCAGGATCTCCGGGGTCTGGATCGTCGTCAATGCGTCGTGCGCGTCCTGGAGCGTGCCCTGCAGCACCTGGTCGGTCGGCAGCCCAGCGCGCTGCGCCGCCTGCCCGATTGTTGCGCGGGTGGTCGGATCGGCGCCGAACCCCATGAAGATCTGCCGCGTCACTGCCCACCTCCGCCGCTGCTCTGGGACATGTTGATGGTCACGGGCGAGGGGTTCGCAGCATCCGAATCCAGCGGCTTGATCTTGCCCTGGCGGTAGCGCTCGACGGCGGCGGCGCCGTACTCGGCGTCCAGGGCCCCGGATGGCCGTCCGCCGGCGAGATCGGACGGGCGCGCCACCATGAGGCCAAGATTCATGGCATCGGCGCACCCGAAATTGGAGTAGGGCTGGTTCTGGCCGTCGACGTTGGTCGGCCCGGACCAGTCGGGGCAGCCCGGCAGAGTGACCAGGGTGCGATGCACCGCCACCCGCACCATCGCCGGCGCTTGCGGCATCGCGTCGAAGGCGCCGGGCAGGATGACGACTCTCAGGCCGCGTTGCTCGAGGATGTGCGCCAGCGCCCGGTGTCGCGCCTGGTCGGTTCCGTTCAGGCGGTCGTCGACTCCGGTCACGATCGCGATCTCGTCGCGCCGCGACACCTCGTGCTCGACCAGGAACCGCTCCAGCGCCCGGATCTCGCTCGGGCTCGGCTGCGTCGCCGCTGCCGGGACATGGACCTCGTGGACGTACCGGACCATGGTCGGCTCAGGGCGCGGCAGGACGCGGTCGAAGACGACGGCGTCCTTCTGGGCATCGGGGGCGCAGCCGGCGGCCAGGGCGGCCAGGGCGACGAGCAGGAGACGGAGCGCGATCCGGGTCATGGCGGCCACCTCAGTTGAAGTCGAAGCCGACCGGACCGATCACCGCGCGACCGCCCGGCTCGACCGTGACGCGGGCGGTCTGATTGGCGGGCCGATGCATCTGGCCGCGCAGAAGGCGGTCGGCATCGCTCGGCGCCCGGTAGCCGTCGGTCGGCGAGGCGAGCCTGGTCGAGGTCGGCTCGACGACGTAGGGGGTGACGATGATCACGAGCTCGCTTTCGTTGCGGCGGAAATTATCGGAGCGGAACAGGGCGCCGAGGATAGGGATCTCCGTCAGCCCCGGCACCCGGGAGGCCTCGTGCGTGACGTCGTTGCGCAGCAGGCCGGCGATCGCGAAGCTCTGCCCGCTCGACAGCTCCACCGTGGTCTCCGCGCGTCGGGTGATCAGCGAGGGCACGGTGAAGTTGTTGAGGACGACGGCGTTGTCATTGGAGAGCTGGCTGACCTCTGGGCGGACGTGCAGGTTGACGCGATCCTCGCCGAGGATGGTCGGGGTGAACGCCAGCGAGACGCCGAATTTCTTGAACTCGATGGTGACGCGGTTGTTGCTGTCAGGGACCAGGATCGGGAACTCGCCACCCGCGAGGAAGCTTGCCGTCTCGCCGGACATCGCGGTGAGGTTGGGTTCGGCGAGGATCTTGATAAGATTCTCTTCTTCCAGCAGATCGAGGAGGGCGTTGATCGAAAGGCCATGAGCGGTGTTGCCGTAGGCGAACTGCTGCGTGAGGGAGCCGGCGAAGGGGTTGGTGAACACGAACCCCGAGGTTCCGGCCTTGTTCAGCACCGACCAGTTGAAGCCGAACTGCTTCTGGATGTCGCGCGACATCTCGGCGACGCGGACGCGCAGGTTGATCTGCATCGGCGCCGCCACCTGGAGCCGGTTCAGCACCGCGGCGCGCGAGCCGGCGGACTTCTCCGCCAGCGCCCTCAGGTTTTCCGCCTGGGCCGAGGTGGGAACCAGGCCGCTCAACACGACGGTGCCGGCGATTGACGTCACGTCGACGTTCAGATCGGGATGGAGTTCGGCAATGGTCTTCTGGAGGCGGCCGATGTTGGGGGTGACTCGGACGTCGAGGTTCGCAATCACGCCCTCGTTGTCGTCGACCGCGAACACTGTCGTAGTGCCGGGAACCTTGGCCGTTATGTAGACGAGCGTCGGCGACTTGACGTGGATGTCGGCGATCTCGGGGTTGGCCACGAACACGGTGCTGGCCGCCCGCGACAGGCGCAGCAGGCGGCCGCCGCCGACGGGGACGGCAACCTCCTCCTCCCGGGGTTCGACGACCTGGGCCCCCCGCCGCTCTGCGGAGGAGGCGGGCAGCGTCGCGACAGCCGCCACGAGGGCGGCGACGAGGGCGATCAGGGTGCGGGTCGGGGCCATCATGGTGCGATCCTCAGAACGTCGATTTCGACGCTTCGCTGCCGCGCAGGACGGTGACGCCTTTGCCGCGGCCCCCGCCGCCCAACAGGCCGCGGGTGGCGAGAACCTCTGCATCGAGCGTGACGGCGCGCGGGGGCTCGGGCGCCTTGGCGCCAGTCTTGACCAAGGCCGCATCCTCCTCGGCGAGGGCGAGGCTGCGCAGGCTCAGCGACAGCGACCCCATCTCGAGGGCGAGCGCCACCTTTTCGCTGTCCTTGGGCTGGACCTCAAGGGTGACGTTCTTGACCACCTTGGCCTCGCCCTGGGTATTCTGGACCATCTGGTCGATGGCAAGGACGCGGACCCCGCGCAGAATGGTCTTGGTGGCGTGACGGGTCTCGCCCGATCCCTCCTCGCCCTGCTTGTCGTTGAAGCGGACCGTCAGCAGGAGGTCGACGAGGTCGCCGGGGAAGATGAAGCCGGAGATGCCGGTGGTGGCGTTGACCGGCACCGAGATGGCGCGCGCCCCCGGGGAAAGGACGGCGGCCAGGAAGCCGCGGTCGCCGGGATGGACGAGCAGGGCATCGGTGATCGGCTGGCCGGGCACGATGGCGGCGCGGGACACTGCCCCGACCATGCCGGTGATCTTCTCTTTGCCGGCGTCCCCGGGATCGGCCGAGCCCTTGATGACGACGTAGGTGTCGTTGAGTCCTTCCTCGGGCCACGGCTGCCACCTCAGCGACTCCTTACGCACGAAGAAGCCGGCCGGCATCTTCTCGGCGGCGACCAGCACGTGGGCCTTGGGCTTCTCGGCTGCCGGCGACGCTGCGACCAAGGCCGGGATGGCGCGTTGCGCGGCCGCCCAGTCGCGGGCGAACATCACGGTCGCGCCGGCGCAGAGGATGGCAAGCAGGACCAGGAGGACGGTGCGGAACGACATGGCTGCCTCGTCTCAGTAGGTCTGCGCCGCAAGCGCGGCGGCTACCGCAATGCCTCCGGCGGCGATGGCGACGCCGTAGGGCAGGGCGCGGCCGATCAGGACCCGCGAGGCGTGCGCACAGCCGACGCGCTCGAACGCGAGGGCAAGCGAAAAGCGGTGGATGGACATCATGAGCAGGCTCATCAGTGCGCCGACGAGCGCGGTCACGACCACGAACAGGCCGATCTGCTCGGCGCCCGCCCACAAGGCGCACACCGCCATCAGCTTGACGTCGCCGCCGCCCATCCAGCCTCGCGCAAACAGCACCAAGGCGACGGCGCCGACCACCGCGAAGGCGATCAGCCCGGAAAGGACGGCATGGGGAGAGAAGACGGCGTGGAGAGGGTAAAGGAAGAGGAGCGCCAGGCTAACGGCGTTGGGGATGCGAAAGCGCCTGACATCCCCGATCGCCGCCATGACCAGGATGGCAGCGAAGGCAGAAATCACGAGACGATCGGCGAGGATCCAGTTCGACATCAGGCTTCTGCCTCACGTTGAGATCGCTCCCTCCGGTTTTCCCTTGTTCTCGGGAGGGTGGGGATGGCCCCCGATTGCTCGGGGGCCGGTTTCCCCATCCCATCACAGCGATCGGACGTCGCGCTTAGTCACTGCTGGCGGCCGAGGTCGCGGCCTGGGTGAGCTTCTGCTGCACGACCCCGAAGATCTGGATCAGCGAGTCGCCCATGAGGCCCAGGGCGCCGATGGCGGCCACGGAGACCAGGCCGGCAATCAGGCCGTACTCGATGGCGGTGGCGCCGGACTCGTCGCGGAGGAAAGACTTGATGAACGACATGTGAAGAGCTCCTGTTGGGATCGGGAACGGAAACGCATTGTTAACCATTCCACGCTACAGACGAACAGTCAAAACTTTAATACGCGGCTGTATTTTGACCGTCATATACTAAAAGCATACTATAGTTTTCTCCTAATTTTAGGGAAAATGCGTAAAATTTTAGGAAACCATAGGCCTGAATTTCCGATTCGTTCCGATGCTTCTCCTCGGATATCCTTATCCTAGGTCCATCCGCCCTTTATCCGGAGAAGCGCAATGCGCTCTTGGCGCGCAAGGATGGCAGTACGGTCTCGGCGATTGGCGGCGCGGCTGATCCGCGATCGCCGCGGCGCCGCGGCGGTTCTGCTCGCCCTGGCGGCGGCGCCGCTGGTCATCGCCGTGGGAATCGGGGTCGACGTCGCCCGCGGCTACATGGTGAAGTCGCGGCTGTCCTCGGCGCTTGACGCCGCCGCCCTTGCCGGCGGCCGGTCGTTCTTCCTGCCCACTCGCGATGCCGACATCCAGATGTATTTCGATGCCAATTTCCCGGCCGGGTACATGGATGCGCAAGCAACCGACCCGAAGATCGTCGTCGATGAGGAAGAGGAGACGGTGCGCCTCGAGAGCACCGCGACCGTCCCCACCACCTTCATGCGGGTGGGCGGCTTCGAGACCATGGACGTGCGCGCCTTCGTCGAGGTGAAGCGCCAGCTCACCGCCATCGACCTGGTGCTGTCGATCGACATCTCCGGCTCGATGGCCTCCTCGATGTCCTCGGGAGGAACCCGCATCTCGGCCGCCCGCACGGCGGCGACCGAGCTCGTCAACATCCTGTTCGGCAACGACGCGACAAAGGAGTTCCTCAAGATCGGCCTGGTGCCGTGGAGTTCGAAGGTCAAGGTCTGGACCAACGGCTCTACCTATGACAGTTCCGCCACCACCAACACGACCGTGCCGTCCTTCACCAATCCGGTCACGGGGACCTCGCAGACCCGGGTCTACTACGCCAACAACTCGCCGGTACCGTTGCTGAGCGCGCCGCCCTCCAACTGGAAAGGCTGCACCTACGACCGGTTCCTCAAAGACAGCGTCGACAACGACGGCGACATCTGGGACATCGCCGGCACCATCGGCAACAAGGCCTGGATGGCCTGGGAGCCGGTCGGGCCCGAAGGCGAGCCGACTTCCAGCAGCTACACACGGTGCAGCTCGGCGATCGGCTACAACGAGTGCATCGCCTGCCCGAACCACGGCATCACGCCGCTTCAGAACGCCAAGCAGACGATTCTCGACGCCATCGACGACCTGCAGAGCCCGACCGGCAACACCAACATCCCGGGCGGACTCGGCTGGGCATGGCGGGTCCTGAGCAAGGAGGTCCCCTTCGACCAGGCCGGGCCGGACGATCCGCAGCGTCGCAAGACCAAGGCGATCGTCCTTCTCACCGACGGCGAGAACGTCGGCGGCAGCGGCGACGGCTACAAGGGCGTGTTCGGCACCGGCTCGGCCGCCCAGGACGAGATGGACGCACGTCTGCGCCTGCTCGCCACCAACATCAAGAGCACGGGCGTGGTGATCTACGTCGTCCAGTTCGCAAACGCCGGCACCGAGCTGCAGACGCTGCTGAAGAGCGTGGCGAGCGCCCAGAATGCTCCCTACTACCACTACGCGCCCGACGCCGCGACCCTGCAGCAGGTGTTCCGCGAGGTTGCCAACCACGTCTCCGAGCTGCGGCTGTCGCAGTAGGGAAGTTCCCGCCCGACATCGGCGGCCGCGCAGCCTCCTCCGGAGCTCGTTGCGGATGATGGCTGACCTCATGGCGCGCCAGGCTTGCCATCAGGTCCCGTTACGCGGCCGGTATCAGCCCGCTTCGATGCTGTCGAGATTCGAGAACCGCGGCCGAAAGATGGCGCGTCGGTAGAGGGTGGCGGCGGAGAAGACGTCGGGCAGGAACATCGGCTCGAACTCGAAAAAGACCTCGGCGCCCAGGGCCGTCTCTCCCTGCCGCACCACCATGCCCTCGGGCAGGGTGGCGGTGCTGCCGGCGGTGCCGAAGGTGCTGCCGTTGGCGGCGCCGCCCCACGAGCGTTGCCAGGCGATCGTCGCCGTGCCGGACGGGTTGTTGATGGCGGTGACCAGGACCTGGATGCTGCTGCCGTCGACGGAGAACGGCTCCATCACGTGGTAGGTGATCTTGAAGAGGTCGGCGATGTCCGATTCCTTCAGGCGTTCGGCCTGGGATACGAGGTCGGCGATGGTGGCGGCGGTGCGCTCGCTCTTCTGCGCCGCCAGCACGTAACGGGTCGCGTCGACGCCGCCCAGGATCAGAGTGACGAAGATGGGCGTCGCCACGGCCATCTCGACGCATGCCATCCCCTTGCGGCAGCTGCCGAGGCGACGGAGCAGGACGGACAGGCGGCGGAGCATCATGGAGTGGTTCCCCACGGCTCGTTGCGGACCGCGACCGAAGCGGAGATCGGGATCTTGCCGTCCTTGCCGATGAAGCCGGCGGTGAACGGGGTCAGCAGCTCCCAATTGTAGCGGATGCGATAGAGCACGATGTCGCCGGATCCACCGACCCCGGGGACACCGACGTCAGCGTCGCGTACTCCGTTGCTGTTGCTGTCGGTGAAGGTCTCGCCATCGTCGTAGGCGCCGTTCGCGTTGCCGTCGACGTACGTCTCGCCGGTGCCGATCGCGCCGAAGTTGGGATAGACCAGGGTATCGACTTGGATCTTGGTCATATCCACCAAGCCGATCGTGCGGTCCTCGATGATCGCGAGGATGGCGTCCGCGCGGGACATGCCCTCCTCGGTCCGGCCGGTGATGCCGTAGCGCGACGCCTCGCGCACGCTCGCCTCGAGCAGCGACATCACGAAGAAGGCCATGCCGAGCTCGAGGATTCCCATCAGCAGGACGACCAGGATCGGCGTCACCAGGGCGAACTCGATGAGCACGGAGCCCCGTTCGCCGAGGCGCCGCCGCCACGTCTTCTGGGCTGGCGAGCGGATGGACACGCATCCTCCACGGACACACCAAGTCACGATGATGGTACGACCGCGCCCGCGGCGAGCCGAATCTTTGATTCACCAGCGTTTTTCCGGTGAATGCGCGGAAGAATTGGCTAAAATGCCGCGCATGACGATCGCTGCGGATCCGTGTCCCGTCGGCCTGCGCGGCATCGTGCCGGCCATGAACACTCCGTTCGACGCCGACGGAGCCGTCGACCTCGCCGGCGTGCGGCGCTGCACCCGCTTCCTGATCGCCGCCGGATGCGCCGGGGCCCTGGTTCCCGCGGTGGCGGCCGAGGTGGGCTCGCTGTCCGTGGACGAGCGCCGTGCCATCGTCGCCGCGGTGCTGGAAGAGGCGGCAGGCCGGCTGCCGGTGATCGTAGGGCTCAGCGGGCTCGAGCCTGCGGCCAGGCTTGCCACGGCGCGGGCCGCGGACCGCGAAGGCGCCGCGGGCGTGCTCTACAACCCGCCGCCGGAAGAGCGGGGGGCGGCGCTGGAGACGGCGCTGGCCGGGATCGCGGAGACGGGGGTGCCGCTGATCATGCTGCAGGACCTCGACTGGACCGGGGCGGGCATTCCGTTCGACCAGATCGTCCGCCTGTTCGAGCGCATTCCCGCCTTTCGCGCGCTCAAGGTGGAGGTGGTGCCGGCCGGCCCCAAGTACCGCGCGGTGCTGGAGGCGACCGCAGGGCGGATGCACACCAGCGGTGGCTGGGCGGCGGGGCAGATGATCGAGGCGCTGCAGTACGGCGTCCACGCCTTCATGCCGACCGCGATGGAGCCCCTCTACGTGCGGGTGTTCTCGCTGTTCCGCGGCGGCGATGTGGCGGCCGCCCGCGCCCTGTTCGAGCGGATGCTGCCGGCGCTCGCGTTCGCCAACCAGCACGTCAACGTCAGCATCCGCTTCCTCAAGATGCTGCGGGTGGCGGAGGGCGTGTTCGCCACCGCTCGGTGCCGCCCGCCGGTGCCCGCGTTCGACGCCGTGCAGTCAGCCGAGGCCGAGCACCTGATCCGCCGCATCGTCGCGGAGGAGGAGGTTTCTGGCCGCTTGCCGGGCGGGACGCCGGCACGGTAGGCTCGCCCGCACGCGGGCGTGGTGGAACTGGCAGACACAAGGGACTTAAAATCGTAGGTATAAGCCATTGATTTTAAAAGATTTTTTTCGAATTCGGTTTGGGCAACTTTGGCACAGTCGAGCACAGTCGAGCACAGTCGAAAGGCGGTTTGCATATACGATAGAAGGACTTATCCTTCAGTACCAGAGCGGACGTGGTGGAATTGGTAGACACAACAGACTTGGACAACGAGTGCCCCAGGGGAAACGCTGGGAGTAGAACTGCTCAAACTCGGGGAACCCTTAACAGCGCGGCTGATGGCAATCCCGAGCCAAGCCCGTTCAACGGGAAGGTGTAGAGACTAGACGAGCAGCACCTAAAGCGGCACAATCGCCAAGGTGAAGGGATAGTCCAGACCACAAACGCACGTCGCGGCGGTGAAAACCGTAGTGGTATGAAAATCTGTTGGGCTTTGCCCGTGCGGGTTCGAGTCCCGCCGTCCGCACCAAAACCAGCAAGACAGATACTTGCGAAGGGGGGGCAATGGAACTGGAGCTGGTTGCAAAGTTTACCGGCGAAGACGCCGATCAGCACAGGCTGCCCGCTTATGAGGGTGCCCAATCCCTGCAAGGAATAGCGCGCGGCTTAGTGCTGATAAGCCATTACGTCGCGACAGGAACGATTCGAAAGCGCTATCCATACTCGCCTGACATTCGCGTGTTTATGACTCCCCCACGCAGGGGAAGTATGGAGACGCTCTACGAGCTTGTCTCCGTTCCAGGACTACTGACGTTGGGCGGCGCACTTGTACTCAGTGTGACAGGCAATTTGCTCACTGACTTTGTTAAGCGCGTGTTTTCCAGGACAGTAGGAGAAGACGCGTCTTCTGAAGACGATGCCGATCAAGCAATTGAAGACGCGCGTCCAGGAGACGTGGACGCTCTCGTCGATGCCGTAGAACCAGCGATTCGTATGGCGCACACGTCAATCAATGCGGGGGCTGGGAACATAGTCCTGATTAGTGGGCACAACAATGTCGTAAACTTCACCCCGCGAACAAAGCGATACGTAGAAGACTCTATACGAAGCGACCACTTAGAGAGACTTGATGTCAGTGTAGGTTCGTTTAACGCCAACTCGAAATATGGTAGGGTGTTTGTTCACGATCTTGGAAAGACAGTTCCGTTCGTCATCGCTAATGAAGCAAATCCGCGCACGATGGCCGTTATATCTTATGGACTCGATTTGTATGTGACTAAACTCGGAAAAATACGGCGCTACAAGGATAACATATCCTCTGATATTTCAATAACATTTAGGCGTGTTGTCGCAGTTGATGGGAGAACCAAAATGTTTATCATATACGATGCAATTAAGATTGAAGAAGCATAGTGCACAGCACCAGATGTTGTTTGCGAAAAGCTCCCGCAATGCTGTTAGAGCAGCACAGTTTTCAGCACAGCGAAGCGCGTAACGTGTTGAAGACATTACAGAGTTGAGCAACCTAAAATCCCTCGCCCACAAGGCTTACGGGTTCGAGTCCCGTCGCCCGCACCAGAACCCTGTTCCCGGAGGAAGCGCGGGCAAGGATGCGCAGACGCTATCCCTCGGCCCGCCGGTCCTGCTCGTACATCGCCAGCTCCTCGCGGTAGGCGCGGGCGAGCGCCGGGCGGCGGTGCTGGCGCGGGAGGTAGGCGTTCAGGTTCGGCCACGGCGCGAGATCGATGCCCAGCCCGCGGGTCCAGCCGAGCACGGTGACCAGATAGCAGTCCGCCACGGTGAAGCGGTCGAGCAGGCAGTCGCGGCCGGCGAGGTGGCGGTCGACGTAGGCGAAGCGGGGTCCCGCCATTTCGCGAGCGAAGGCGCGCGCGCCCTCCGGGGCAAGCGGGTGGATCTGCGGGTAGAACACGACCTTGTGCAGCTCCGAGGTGATGAAGCCCAGCCACTGCTGGAGGAGGGTCCGCTGCCGGCTTTCGGCGGGGACGAGGCCGGCTTCGGGCCTGCGCTCGCCCACGTACTGCAGAACGGCGATGTTCTCGGTCAAAAGCTCGCCTTCGTCCGTGCGCAGCGTCGGAACCTGGCCCATCGGGTTCACCGCGCGGAACTCCGATCCGTCATCGAGCCGGCCGGTTCGGAGGTCGACGCGATGGAAGGTGGCGGGAATTTCCGCCTCGTAGAGAGCCACGCGCGTCGCCATGGCGCAGCTCAGCGGCGAGAAGTACAATTGCATCGGGATCCTCCTGCGTGGCTTTCGTACTGATTTGCATATATTATGGCCAGGGGGCAAGAGTTTTTATTCGAAATGGTACAAAAAATGGAAAAGAGGCGGGGCCGTCCCCGCGCCTACGATCCCGAGCAGGCCCTGGCGCAGGCCACGGCGATCTTCTGGGACGCCGGCTACGCCGCGACCTCGCTGGACGAGCTGAGTGCCGGCATGGGCATGAACCGGCCCAGCCTTTACGGTGCCTTCGGTGACAAGCGCGCCCTCTATCGCCGCGCCCTGGAACGCTACAAGGCGATGGTGGCGGCGGGGATGCGGGACGCCCTGGGTTCCGGGCATGCGCTGCCCGAGGGCCTGCGGCGGGTCTACGGGCGGGCGCTGGCGCTGTTCCTGTCGGGAGAGCGGGGGCCGCGCGGCTGCTTCCTGATCGGCACCGCGCTGACCGAGGCGGTCACGGATCCCGGGGCGCGGGTGACGCTGGCGGACGGCCTGCGCACCTTCGACGCCCTGTTCGAGGAGCGGTTCCGCTGCGCCCGGAGCGAAGGCGAGCTGGCGGCCGATGCCGACCCGGCCGCGCTGGCGAAGATCGCGTCGGCCGCCCTGCAGAGCCTGGCGATCCGGGCCCGGGCGGGGGAATCACGATCCGCGCTCGAGGCGACCGCCGAGGCCGCGATCGCCGTGATCTGCCGCAAGGGCTGAGGGTCAGAAGAACGTCCGTACCGCGAGCCACAGCGCGCCGACGACGACGATTGCGATCAAGGCTCGCAGCAGCAGGCGCGAGCCGGTCCACAGATGGCCGGCGAGCGCCAGCACGGCGAGGGTCGTGAGAAAGGGATGGTAGAAGTCGCTGTACAGGACCGGCGGCATCGGATCCCCGCTCGTCGTGGAACCCGATTATACCCCGTCGGCGGGGAGCGGCGGAACCCGCGCCGGTGCGCCCTGCTTCGGCGCCCGCTCGACCGCCCGCCAAAGATACCAGCTCGCCACCGTCCGGTAGGGACGCCAGCGCTCGCCGTAGGCGGCAAGATCCTTGCGGCTGGGCAGCTCGGCGGCCCCGGTGACGATCGCCAGGCCTTTGCGCACCCCGTAGTCGTCGAGCGGCAGCACGTCGGGACGGCCGAGCCGGAAGATCAGCAGCATCTCGGCGGTCCAGCGGCCGATGCCGCGTACCGCGGCAAGGCGCCCGATGAGAACCTCGTCGTCCATCCGGTGCGCTGCGGCGAGGGTGGGGAGCTCGCCGTCGACCGCCTTGCACGCGAGGTCCTTGAGCGACAGCACCTTGGCCCGCGACAGCCCGGCCGCGCGCAGCTTTTCGTCGGCGGCGCGCAGGATCAGCTCGGGGGAGGGGCCGCGGTGGGCGTTGGCGAACAGCGCGCATACCCGCGCGTAGATGGTTGCCGCGGCCTTGCCGGTGAGCTGCTGGTAGACAATCGCGTCGGCCAGGGCAACGAAGATGCTGGGCGTCGTCTTCAGCCGCATGGCGAACGGTCCGATCTCGTCGATCAGGCGCGCCAGGGCGGGATCGGCGTTTCGCAAATGGGTGATCGCGGCCGCCGGATCGAACCCGAACGCGCCGTCGCCGTCGAACAGCGGCAGGGTGCCGCTCGCCGGACCTCCTTCGAGGGAGAGCAGTCGCAGCTTGGTGGCGATTCCGCCCGCGGCCGAGAAGCCGCCCAGCTTGCCGCCCGCCGCCGTGACGCGGTGGCAGGGCACGACGATGGCGAATGGATTCTGGCCCAGCGCCTGCCCGACCGCGCGGGCGGCGCCGGGCGCGCCGAGGCGGGCGGCGATCTCGCCGTAGGAAAGGGTCGCGCCGGGGGGAATGGTTCGCGCCACCTCGTAGACCCGGCGATGGAAGGGCGGGACCCGGTCCATGTCGAGCACGATCTCGGCGAGGTCGCCCGCCTCGCCCCTCAGAAGCGCGAGGATGCAATCCTGCGCCTGCAGCACCTCCGGCGGCGGGGCGGCTTCGGAAGCGGCCGGAAGGCGGCGCAGGAGGCGCGCCTTGGTCTCGCTCTCCCGCGCTTCGGGAAGCTGGATGGCGGCAATGCCGCGGCCGTTCCAGGCGATGCCGCAGCGGCCGATCGGGGTGTCGAACAGGGAAAAGCCTTCGGCGTTCATCTCTCTGCCCCTGCGCGGCCTGGTGCCACGAGGTTCATCTTTCGTTCTCAATATAGGGCAGCCAGGGCGGCGTTTCAGCCCGATTCTTGCGCGATGGTCCCGATCAGCCGCTCGGCGGCGGCGCGGACCGGGGCCGAGAGCGCGTCGCCATAGTCCCAGCAGGCGCCTTCGACGCCGAACACCACCAGTCCGGCAGGCAGCCGGCCGATGGCGCGCGCGGTCTCGACCGCCTCGGCGAGGGCGAACTGGTGGCTGGAGTAGTGGAACAGGCCGGCGGGCAGCGGCTCCTCCGCCGCCTCGAACCGCCGCACCGTCCCCGGTGCCGCACCGGAGCGCATGGCGTCGACCACCACAACGTTGTCGCGCCCTTCGAACAGGGCGATCAGCCTCGCCCCTTCGCCCGATTCCTCGACCGCCGCAAGCCCTCGCGCCGCCAGCCCGTCGGCCACGAAAGGTCCGACCCCGTCGTCGCTGCGCCAGCGGTTGCCGACGCCGATGATGAAGGGGTGCATCATGAGGGAACCACGAAGAACGCTCCCTCTCCGCCCCCTTGGGGGGGAGAGGGCCGGGGTGAGGTGGGGATTCCGAGGCGGTTGCCGGCGCCCACCTCACCCTCCCGCCGCTTCGCGCCGGGTCCCTCCCTCTCCCCCCTTTGCAGGGCGGAGAGGGGCTCCATCGTCGAGGGGTGAGAAGCCGGTCTCAGCTTTCTGCCTCTGCGGCCTACGTCCGCTCCACCTTGAGATCGAGGAAATGGGTGGCGCAGGAGATGCAAGGATCATAGTTGCGGATGGTCTGCTCGCAGCGCCACTTCAGGGCCTCATCGGACATGGAAAGGTTGGCCTGCACCACCTCGCGCAGATCGCGCTCGATCTGTTTCTGGTTCTGGGCCGTCGGCGGCACGATCCGGGCAAAGCTGACCCTGCCGTCGCCGTCAAGGCGGTAGTGGTGGAAGCAGATGCCGCGCGGGGCCTCGGTGCAGCCGAAGCCTTCGCCGGCCCTGGGCTGCACATCGACCGCGGCGACGTCCGGTTCCTCGTACGCCTTGACCAGGCGCAACGCCTCCTCGCAGGCGTAGAGAGTCTCGATCATCCGAACCAGGATGCTCTTGTAAGGGTTGTTGCAGATCGGACCGAGGCCGCACTCCTTGGCCAACTCTTTGGCGAGGGGGGTGAGTTGGGCGTAGTTGAGGTTGTAGCGGGCGTTGGGGCCGACCAGATAGGCGCCGCCGTAGCCTTCGGGCGCGTTGCGGTCGAACCCATGCAGAGCCATCGAGTGCGCGACGTGTTCCTCGC
Source organism: Rhodospirillales bacterium (assembly GCA_018432935.1). Taxonomy (GTDB): domain Bacteria; phylum Pseudomonadota; class Alphaproteobacteria; order Rhodospirillales; family Shumkoniaceae; genus JAHDSF01. Next base: position 492,374 of record JAHDSF010000006.1, read on the forward strand.
CGAAGTGCTTCAGGAACTCGTTCAATGGCAGGTCGCGCCCGCGGTTGGAGACGATCCGCCCTTCGGTGATGGCGTATTCATCGGGGTGGCGCAGCGCGACGCAGGTGTAGTCGAACTCGTAGTCCGGGAACTTGAAGGTCGCGAACAGCTTGGCCAGTTCCCGCGAGGCCTCGATGCCCCAGGCGAGGCGGTCGGCGAAGGCGGCGATGTCGGTCTTGCGCGGCGCCTTGTAGAAGCCGCCCACCTTCATGTTGACGGGGTGCACCGCGCGGCCGCCGACCACATCGAGGATGTCGTTGCCGAGCTTCTTGAGCTGGAGCGCCTTCTCCACCACCTCGGGGTTCTTCTTGGCGATCTGAAGGGCGTCGTCGAGGCCCAGGAAGTCAGGTGCGTGCAGCATCGCCGCATGAAGCACGTGGCTTTCGATCCACTCGCCGCAGTAGGCGAGGCGGCGAAGGTCCCGGATCGGTTTCGTCACCGTGATGCCGAGAGCCTCTTCGAGGGCGTGGCTGGCACCCATCAGATAGGCAAGCGGGCAGATGCCGCAGATGCGGGCGGTGATGTCGGGGACCTCCCAGAAGATGCGGCCGCGGAGCAGCGCCTCGAAGAAGCGCGGCGGCTCGAAGATGCGGAACTTGATCTCCTGGATGGCGTCGTCCTTGACCCTGACATAGAGGGCGCCCTCGCCCTCGACCCGGGCCAGGGCGTCGACCTTGATGGTTCGCGCCGAGGTCTTTGCGGCGGTGTCCGTCTTCGCTTGGGCTTTAGATCTGGGGCTTTTCATGGCTTTCGCTTTCCTTCCGGAAGGCTTCGGCATTGGCCGTGAAGCTGCGGAACAGGTGCTTGATCTCGCGCCGGTCCTGACCGAGCGAATCGAACCAGGCGGCGAGGCTGGTCGTGTTCGGGGTCTCCTTGGGCCCGAAACAGCCGTAGCAGGGCCTGGCACACGACGGACAGAGATTGCCGCAGCCGGCGTGGACCACCGGTCCCAAGCAGGGCGCGCCGGTAGTCACCATGACGCAGACGGTCCCCTTGCGCTTGCACTCGATGCACTGGCTGTAGGACGGGATGTTCGGCTTGCGTCCGTTGAGGGTGGCATTCAGCAGCTCGAGCAGCTGGTGCTTGTTGATCGGGCAGCCGTGCAGTTCAAAGTCGACCCGCACGTGGTCGCGGATCGGCGTCGACTTGGCCAGGGTGTCGATGTAGTCGGGCCGCGCATAGACAGCGGCGGCGAAGTCGTCGACATCCTTGAAGTTGCGCAGGGCCTGAATGCCGCCCGAGGTGGCGCAGGCGCCGATCGTCACCAGTGTTTTTGACTGACGGCGGATGCGGTGGATGCGCTCGGCATCGTGGGGGGTCGAAATCGAGCCTTCGACCAGCGAGATGTCGTAGGGGCCCTTGACCTCGGCCCGGGTAGCCTCGAGGAAATAGCCGATCTCCACCCGGCCGACCACCGCCAGCAGCTCGTCCTCGCAGTCGAGCAGGCTGAGCTGGCAGCCGTCGCAGGACGAGAATTTCCACACCGCGAGCTTCGGCTTGTATCCGTTGATGGCCATGGTCACAGCTCCCGCACGTAGAAATCGCGCTCGATCGCATCGAAGCGGAACACCGGGCCGTCCTTGCAGACGAAGGCCTGCCCGAACTGGCAGTGGCCGCAGAAGCCGACGGCGCACTTCATGTTCCGTTCCATCGAGACGTAGATGCGGTCGTTGGCGACGCCCTGGTCGTTCAACGCCTGCACGCAGTAGCGCATCATGATCTCGGGTCCGCACACCATGGCGACGGTCTGCGAGGGGTCGAAGCCGCCCCGCGACACCAGCTTGGTCACCACGCCGACGTTGCCGGCCCAATGGCCGGTGGCGCGGTCCACCGTCACCTCGACGTCGATGTCCAGGCGCGACCGCCAGCGCTCGATCTCGCGACGGTAGAGGATGTCCTCCGGGGTGCGGGCGCCGTACAGAATGACCACGTTGCCGTAGCGCTTGCGGTTGGTGATGATGTGGTAGATCGCCGGCCGCAGCGGTGCCAGCCCGATGCCGCCGGTGACGATAACGACGTCGCTGCCCTCGGCCTCGACCACCGGCCACGAGGTGCCGAACGGCCCGCGGATGCCGATGGTGTCGCCTTGCTTCAGCTTCCACATTGCATCGGTGACGGTGCCGACCGAGCGGGTCGTGTGCACCAGCACCGAGGGGTCGCCGGGATCGCCGGAAATGCTGATCGGCACCTCGCCGACCCCGTGCACGTAGAGCATGTTGAACTGGCCGGCGGAGAAGTGGAACGGCCGGCTGTTGCGGATCGGGGCCAGTTCGAGGGTGAAGGTGTCTTCAAGCTCCTTCCGGGTGCGCTTGACCCGGAACGGAGCAGGGATCATGGGATCATTCATCACGCAGGGCTCCCGTTCACCTGGCGCCGCCGCCGTACATGTCGATCATCTGCAGGCGCGCCGCCTTCATGCGGTCGTGGATGACCGGAATGAAGCGCTTCATCATTTCGTAGCCGAAGGCGGGGTCGCTCTCGAGCTTGCCGCGCAGGCAGATCGCGTCGAAGCTGACGACCCGGGTCAGCTGCAGGGCCCGGGCGTCCCACTCCCAGCGGTAGGGCGGGATGAACCACGACCAGCCCATGATGTCGCCGTCGCGGCGGGTCTGCAGGATGATCGGCTCGCGTCCCGGCTGGTACATCTCCAGCGCGACCCCGCCGTGACGGATGACGTAGAACTTGTCGGCGCTGCCTCCCTCGCGGAACAGGAACGAGCCGGCCGCAAAGGATTCGTTGGCGCCGCACCCCGAGATCAGCTCGAGATACTCCTCGCTGAGGCCGGCGAAGAACGGGTTGTCGCGGACGAGGTCGGCGATGCTTTTCAGTTCGACCATGTTCGAAGCTCCCTTGCCGTAGCGCGGCTTAGCCCTTGGTGAGGGTGCGCGCTTCTTCCGTGATGTCGATCCCGACCGGGCACCAGGTGATGCAGCGGCCGCAACCGACGCACCCCGAGGTCGCAAACTGGTCGTGCCATGTATCCAGCTTGTGCCGCATCCATTGCCGGAAGCGCGACGAGGCCTCGCGGCGGACCGAGCCGCCGTGGATGTAGCTGAAGTCGATGTTGAAGCAGGAATCCCACTTCCGCCACCGCTCGGCGATGTCGCCAGACAGGTCGGTGACGTCCTCGACGGTGGTGCAGAAGCAGGTCGGGCAGACCATCGTGCAGTTGGCGCAGTTGATGCAGCGGCCGGCGATCTTGTCCCAGTAGGCGTCCTCGAGATGGTCCTCGATCGCGTCGGCGATGCCCGACGGCATGCTGCGGCTCATCGAACGCGCAGCCGCCGCGAGGAGGGCGTCGGCGCGCTTCAGGTCGTCCTCGCCGGCCGGGCGGTGCTTCAGCTTGGCGAGCGTCTGGCTGCCGCGCGCGCTGCCGACTTCGACCAGGAATTCGGGAGCGCCGCGATCGGAGAACTCGGTCAGCGCAAGGTCGAAACCGTCGCGAGCCCGCGGCCCTGTGTTCATCGAGGCGCAGAAGCAGGTGGCGGCCGGCCGCGTGCAGTTGACCGCGACGATGAAGGCGGCCTGCCGGCGCGCGCTGTAGCCGGGGTCGGCATACTCGCCATCGGCAAACACCTTGTCGTGGATGCGGATGGCGGCGATGTCGCACGGCCGGACGCCCAGGAAGGCGTAGCGCTTCAGCTCGAGCTCCTCGTTGATGCGGAGGTTGCGTCCCTGCCGCACGGACCGGAACAGGAGCTGCTCGGGGGGATAGAGATACCGTTTCCAGGCGTGCGGCCCGACCACGTGCGCAAACAGGGCAGTCCCGTTCTTCTCGAGCCGGTAGGAGCCCGGACCCTGCACGTCGGTAACGCCGGCCGGCAGTTCGCCCGCCCCGGACAGGGGGGCGTAGACGATGGCCCCGTCGGCCACCGTGGGCCCGATCACCTCGTAGCCCTGGGCGCGGAGGTTTGCGATCAGCACGTCAAGCTGCGCGGCATCGATGACGACGCGCGTCTTCCGATACTCTGGTGTCGGAGTCATGTTTCCTCGCCGAGAAGCCATTGTTCTTGTTTTCTCGTCGCGCCGGCAGATGACGCCAACCCGACGGCACGACCAATAGTGCCACGGCGAGGCGAAGGAATCAAAGCCGGAGTGAGTTTATGTGATTGACTGCCACCCTGGGTTTTCTTGTCACGGTGTCAAATCCGCGTGAAAACCGGCGGCGACCATTGCGTTTGTACGAACACCGAACACATCGCCGGTGAGACGATTTTTTGTCCGGGTGCGCAAGATGAGACGCAGGACCATTCTGACGGGTGCAATCGGGGCGGTGGCGGCCGGCATTCTCGCCGACTATCAGGCGACCCCGGCCCACGCAGCCAGCAAGGAAGTCTTTCCCGTGAACAAGACCGAAGCCGAGTGGCGCAAGCTGCTGACCAAGGACCAATACCACGTGCTGCGCGAGGAGGGCACCGAGCCTTCCGGCTCGAGCCCGCTCAATGCGGAGAAGCGCGCGGGGACGTTCGCTTGCGCGGCATGCGACCAGCCCCTCTTCTCGTCCGAAACCAAGTACGAGAGCGGTACCGGCTGGCCGAGCTTCTATGCGCCGATCGAGGGCGCCGTAGGCACCTCGCGGGACTTCAAGCTGTTCCTGCCGCGGACCGAGGTCCATTGCAGCAACTGCGGCGGCCACTTGGGCCACGTCTTCAACGACGGTCCGCCGCCGACCGGTAAGCGGTACTGCATGAACGGGATCGCGATGACGTTCAAGCCTGTCGCCGGCGAGGCCCCTCCCAAGTCGTGACGACAGCCACCTCGCTGTTCTAAACGCGCTTCTTCCTCTGCTATCCTCGGGCCGGCAGAGCCGTCGGAGGGAGCCATGGTGTCTTCGGCGAGGCGTCCCACTCAGGAGGATGTCGCCAGGCGAGCAGGGGTCTCGCGTGGAACGGTGTCGCTCGTCCTCAATGACCGTCGCGGCCGTGTCCTGATAAGCGCCGCGACCCGCGAGAAGGTCGTGGCCGCTGCCCGCGATCTCGGATACTCGCCCAACCCGGTGGCCCAGATGCTGGCCCGGGGCCGCAACCGGATCATCGGCTTCTTCACCTTCGAACAAACCTTTCCGTACGGCGAGGAGGATTTCCACCACCGCTACCTGGTCGGCGTGGAGCGGGAGGCTTGCTCGCGCGACTTCGACCTGCTGCTGTTCACCCGCGGCGGCGGGGAGGGGCCCAAGGCGATCTATCGCTCCGGCATGAACACGTTGCGGCTGGCCGATGGCTGCATTTTCATCGGCACCGATCCCGACCCTGAAGGGCTTCAGCGCCTGCTGGCGGAGGGCTATCCCTTCGTGCTGATCGGTCGTACCCGGATTGCTCCCGACGCCCTCGATACCGTGGTCCACGATCATGCAGGAGGCGCGGCCGAGGCCGCGCGCCACTTGCTCGGTCTCGGCCACCGCGCGATCGCGGTGGCGCTGCAGAGCCAGGACACCGAGTTCATTCGCGAGCGGGTCGAGGGGTGCCGCCGCGCCGTCGCCGAGGCGGGAGACGCTCGTCTCAGCCTGATCGAGAGCTGCCCCGGCGCTGCCGAACTGAAGGCGGCACTGCTCTCTCACGGGGCGACGGCGCTGATCTGCGCCGACCGGCGCATCCTCCCGGCGGTCAGGGCACTGGTGGCGGAGGGGGAGGTCCGCGTTCCCGACGAACTGTCGGTCGCCCTTCTGGCGACGGCGGGGCCCGAGTTCGGAATGCCGGTCTCGCACGTCGACCTCAACCGCGCCCGGCTGGGACGGATCGCGTTCGAGCGCGTGTCCGCCCGCATCGAGGGCAGGCTGTCCGGGTTCGCCAGGATCAGCGTGCCGTGTCAGTTCGTCGCCGGGGCCACCACCGGCCCTGCGCCGCGCCGCCTCAGCGGTGCCGCAGCCGGCGGCAGACGATCGCGAGGTTGACGATCTCCTGCAGCAGGATGGTGCCGATTCCTGTGGCCAGGGCCAACTTGAACGCCTCCTCGGGAATCCGGAAAATGACCGAGGTGTGCAGCAGGTAGGGCCAGATCGCGGCAAGCTGCACGAAAATGACGATGCAGAAGGCGATGGTGCCGGCGGCGATCGCGATCTCGCGCCAGGGGCGGCTCCATGCCGGCAACAGGTCGGAGATCGCGGTGACGCAGATGTGGCGCTTGCGCCGGTGCAGCACCGCGGCCATCAGGAAGCACATCCAGACGAACGCGAACGCCGTCAGTTCCTCGAGCCCGAGGATCGATTTCGAGGTCGCGTAGCGGAGCGCGACCTGCACGCCGACCGCCAGGACCAGCGCCGCGAGCAGGCCTTGCGAGGCCCGCAGGTAGGCCCGGCACAGGACTTCGAGGAGCCGGTCGAGGCGGTCCGTCACGGCACCCTCATAGCTTCTCGATGGTTTCGATCAGGCCTTTGCTCCACAGACCGGCAGCCTCCTGCTCGTCGGCGGCGGCGCGGAGTTTCTTCTGGAACGCGGCCGGATTGAGCATGATGAGGTAGCCGCCGTCGGCGAGGATGCTTTTGGCAACCTGGTCGAAGCTGTCGCGGTTGACTTCGATCGAGTACTCGGTCGCTTTGTCAGCAGCCTTGCGCAGGATCTCCTGCTCGTCCTTGGTCAGGCTCTTGAACCGCCTTCCGTTCACGGCCAGCGTGACCGCCGTGTAAACGTGGTTGGTCAAGGTCACGTAAGGCGCGGCGAGATGGAACTTCTGCGCCGGGATCGAATCGAACGGCGTCTCCATGGCGTCCACCACCCCGGTCTTGAGGGCCTGGAAGGAGTCCGGCCACGGGACCTGGGTCGGGTTGGCGCCAAGCGTCTGCCAGGTCTTGATGTAGGAGGGGATCGGCGGGACGCGGAACTTCACGCCGGTCAGGTTGTCGATCGTGAACACCGGCTTGGTCGACACCACCACCCGCGGCAGCTTGCGCCAGTTCCGGGCCAGGAACACCATGCCGTGTTTCTGGTCCATCTCGGTGAACATGGCGTCCACCGTCGGCGAGTGCAGGAAGCGGTTGAAGTGCTCGGCGTCACGGAACGCGAAGCCCCAGGTCAGTACGTTGAAGTCGTTGATGTAGGCCGTGTAGTTCTCGATCGATTCGACGACGACGTCGATGATGCCGGCCTGGGTCTGCTGGATCGCCTCCTTGCCCTTGCCGAGCTGGCCGGACGGAAAGACCTGTACGGTCAGGGCCCCGTTGCTCGCCTTCTCGACCTCCTTGGCGAACACCTCGGCCGGCATGCAGATCGGGTTGTTGGCGGCGCTCGGGCACGACAGCCGGAGCTTGCTCGCCGCCAGAGCCTCGCCGGTCAGCAAGGCGATCGCCGCCGCCGGCAGAGCCAGTGTCCAAAGCATCTTTCTCATCGTCGCCTCCTCCGTCATTGATACAGGATGACCTTGACCGGCCACAGCACGAGTTCGGGGACATACGTGATCAGCAGCAACACCAGGATCAGCGGAACCAGGAACGGCAGGGTCGCGCGGGCGGTCTCGACGAATCGGATCTGCGCGATCTCGGTGACGATGTACAGGCACCACCCCAGAGGCGGGGTCACCACACCCAGGGTAAGGTTCAGCACTGCCACCACGCCGAGGTGAACCGGATCCACGTCCAGCGCCAGCGCCATCTTGAGCAGGGCCGGCGTGAAGATGACCAGGATCGCGGTCAGGCTCATGAAGCACCCGAGCACCAGCAGGATCAGGTTGATCGCCAGCAGAAACGCGGCCTTGCCGTAGGGAGAGGCGAGAAAGACCTCGGCCAGCATCTCGGGGATCTGTTCCGTCGTGACCAGCCAGCCGAAGAGCGCCGAGCACGACATGATGAACAGGATCTGCGCGGTGGAGACCAGCGACTCCTCGAGGATGGGGCCGAGAGCGCGCAGCCGGAAATCCCCGTAGAAGGCCGAGACCGCGAGAGAGTAGAGAACCGCGACGGCGCCGGCCTCGGTCGGCGTGATGATGCCGAACACCAGACCGGCGAGAACGACGATCGGGGTCCCAAGGGCCAGGCTGTTGCGCAGAAAGGTCTTGATGATGGTGCCGATGCTCGCCCGCGGCTGACGCGGGAAATTGCGGCGATGGGCGACGATCGAAACGTGGACCATCATCGCCAGGCCCAGCAGCAGGCCGGGCACGATCCCGCCGATGAAGAGGGCGGGAATCGACACGTCGGCCATGGTTCCGTACACGACCATCATGATCGACGGCGGGATGATCGGCCCGATGCAGCTCGACGCTGCGGTGACGGCGGCGCTAAAGGGGCGGTCATAGCCGGCGTCGATCATTGCCTTGATCTCGATCCGACCCAGGCCGGCGGCATCGGCCACCGCAGAACCCGAGATGCCGGCGAAGAACATGCTGGACAGGATGTTGACGTGGGCAAGCCCGCCGCGGACGTGGCCGATCAGGGTCCCGGCGAAGCCGAACAGGCGTTCCGTCAGGCCACCCTGGTTCATCACTTCGCCGGCGAGGACGAAGAAGGGAATTGCCAGCAGGGTGATGCCGCCGAGGCTGTCGACCATCTGCAGCACGATCACGGTGGGATTGAGGTCGGAGAAGGCGAGGTAGCAGACCGATGCGATGCCCATGGCGATGGCGACCGGGGCGCCGATCAGCATGAAGGCCGCGAAGACGATGATAAGGATCGTCAAGGCCATCGGTTCGCCGCCTCCCTACTCGAGGATCGCGCCCTGGGCGCTCAACGCGTTGCGCAGCAGGGCGAAGTCGAGGTCCCGGGGCGATAGTCCCGCGGCGGCGCAAATCGCCGCCGCCGCGCCGGCCGCCTCTCCCATTGCCATGCACATCAGCTGAACCCGGATGGCGCCCAGCGCCTCCCGGGTGGCCGAGGCACAGCGGCCGGCGACCAGGATGCCGTCCACGCCCTCCGGCACCAGGCAGCGATACGGCACGCCGTAAGCGTCGCCGCGTGCGACCTGCTCGAAGAATACATCGTTCTGCTCAGCGCGGTGAATGTCGATCGGATAGGCCCCGAGCGCGATGGTGTCGGGAAACTGCCTGGTCTCCAGGATATCCTCGCGAGTCAGCGTGTAGAGGCCGACGATGCGCCGCGTCTCCCGCACCCCGACCTGGGCGGACGTCGCGACGAGGCTGGCGTCCTCGAAGCCGGGGAAGCTGGCTTTGAGGAAGCGGAACGCGCGGTGGGCCTGCTCGCGGGCTTCGATGTGGCCGCGGGTGAGGGCTCCGGCATCGGTGCCGTCGCAGGCCGCCCGCGTCATCGAGACGATGACGTCGCGCTTCCAGCCCGGATTGTGGATCGCCATCGACGGCATCGGGATCTCGCCGCGGGCGCAAGCCTCCTGCAGGAGCGGGCGCGAGCCGTTAGCCCAGAAGGCGAGGGCGCGTTCGACGTCGACGTTGCCGCACAGGAACAGCATCGAGATCGGCTGCAGTTTGCCGCTCTCCCGCTCGCCTTTGTCGAAGCGGGCGCCAGCCGCCGCCGCGACGTCCCCGTCGCCGGTGCAGTCGACGACCACTTCGGCTCGGATCTCGAGGACCTCGGACTTGGTGTCGACGACGGCCCCGGCCACTCGACCCCGGTCCATGACGACATCAGAGAACAGCGCCCCGTAGAGCAGCTCGACTCCCGCCGCGACGCAGGTCCGCTCCAGCAGGACCTTGTAGGCCTCCGGATCGATCTCGGTGCGCGAGGAACGCACCGAGGGCGCCGCGGACATCGGCACGCAGATCTCGCGGCCGTTGCCGCCGGCGATCATCGCATCCATCAGCTCCTGGACGATGCCGCCCAGGATGCGCCGTTCGCCCGACCACTGGGTGTAGAGACCGGCGACCAGCGACAGCGTCGCCATGCCGCCGAGACAGAACTGACGCTCGACCAGCAACACCCCGGCGCCGTTCCGCGCCGCCGAAACCGCCGCCCCGACGCCGGCGGGCCCGCCGCCGACAATCAGCACATCGACCCGTTTTGCCCGTCGCGGCTTCATCACGCCGTCCCGTCGTTGCCCCGCGCGACAGGATACGGTCATTTACGCGCGTTAGCAAGCGCGCGTAAACTTGCTCCCGGTGACCTTCCGGGGCCTCAGGGCCTGTCAGGCGGCCCGAATGCTGGCCAGGAATGTGTCGACGTCCGTCCGCAGCGTCTCGGCCTGCTGGCCCAGCTTTTCCGCGGACTCGAGGACGTTGCCCGATGCCGCGCCCGTTTCGGCAGCCGCTTGATTGACGCCGACGATGTTGCTGGAAACCTGCTCGGTGCCCCGGGCCGCCTCCTGGACGTTGCGGGCGATCTCCTGGGTGGCGGCGCCTTGCTCCTCGACGGCGGATGCGATGGTGGTAGTGATCTCGCTGATCGTCCCGATGATGCCGCCGATGCTCGTGATCGCGTGGACGGCGTCGTCGGTCGCACTCTGCATTTCGGCCACCTGAGCCGAGATGTCCTCGGTCGCCTTGGCCGTCTGGTTGGCGAGGTTCTTGACCTCGGAAGCGACCACCGCAAAGCCCTTGCCGGCCTCGCCGGCGCGTGCCGCCTCGATCGTTGCGTTGAGCGCGAGCAGGTTGGTCTGGCTGGCGATGTCGCTGATCAGCTTGACAACGTCGCCGATCTTTTGCGCCGCCTGGGACAGGCCCTGGACGGTCCTGTTGGCGCGGTCCGCTTCCTCGACAGCCTTGCCGGCGACCTTCGTCGACTCGCCGACCTGGCGCCCGATCTCCGACACCGAGCACGTGAGCTCCTCGGCGGCGGTGGCCACCGTCTGCACGTTGGATGAAGCCTGCTCGGCGGCGGCGGCGACGGTAGTGGCCTGCGCGCTCGTCTCTTCCGCTGTCGCGGACATGCTCTGCGAAGTGGCGCGCATCTCGGTGGCTGCGGACCCGAGCATCTGGAGGGAGTTGCGGACGCTGGCTTCGAAGCCCGCGATGTAGCCTTCGATGGCGACCTGCCGCTTCGCCTTCTTTTCCTGCTCCGCCTGCTGCTCGGCGGCGAGCTGGTCGGCACGGATCATGTTCTGCTTGAAGACGTCGACCGCCTTGGCCATCGAGCCGATCTCGTCGCCGCGGTCGAGGTAAGGCACCTCGGTTTCGAGGCGGCGGTCCGCCAGGGAGCGCATGACCGTGGTCGTTGTCTGAACCGGCCCGGCGATTGCCCGCGCGACCAGGAACGCCGCGGTCCCGGCAAGCAGCAGCGCCATGCCGGCGATCGAGAGAAACAGCGTCATGGTCCGGCCGGCGTCGGAGTCGGCGTTCAGGTACTCCTCGTTGCCGCGCGCCTCCCAGGAGGCGACGAAGGCACCGACCAGCTTGTCGAGGGTGACGTACTTCTCCTCGGCGCCAACCATGAAGATGATGGCGGTCGAGGCGTCGGCGGAGCTCATCTGCAGAACGCCGTTCGCAGCCTCGACATACTCCTTGAGGGCGGCCTTGACCTCGCCGGCCGCTTTCGCCGATCCCTGGTCGGCGGCACCGGCGGTAAGGCGCTCGAGGCTGGCGGTGGCGGTCTCGGCCGTCTTGCGGATGCTGGCTTCGAGGTCGGTGACCTGCTTGCCCTCGATGCCGCTCGTCACCCAGTTGAGCAGCCGGTAAAGGTTGCCGTGGATGCCGGCCACCGCGTTCTGGAACCGGTTGGCCTCAAGGATATGGGCCATCGATTCCTTCTGTAGGAAGGTAAGGGACTGGCGACTTGACCGCAGGCCATCGTAGGCGAGGAGGGCAAGCACCACCAACGCTGTCGCGAAGAGAGCCGGGATAAGGAAGATCTTTTTGGACAGGCTCGCGTTGACGAAGAGTTTTGCCAGCATTGGTGCCTCCAGGTGCGAGATGGCCAAGTCGCCAGTGCCAGTCAGTCGTAGTATCCAGTCCCGATGAGGTAGTCTCCGACCTTCTTGTACAGCGAGTGCTTCATGGCAATCTTCTTGGTCTCGGGATTGGCCCACCGGTAGTCGATCCAGGCCTCGCCGCCTGCCTTGACCTTCTCGTGCATCTCTTTGTTGAACTGCTTGCCGGTGGCGTCCTTCATGTCGGCCTGCGGCATGCCGTTCAGCTTCGGGTTGGTCGCGTGGGCGACCATCTTCATGTCCGGAGCGTCGGCGATCACGACGATGTACAGGGCGCCGCGGATGAACCCCGCCTTGGGATCGGCATAGTCCTTGAAGGCCTGCTCTGCGCCGACCTTCTGGAAGTGGGCGATCGCATCGTTGAGGAGCGCAACCGTATCGCTCTTCGGGTCGGCGGATGCAGGCTGGGCGGCAAAAGCCAGCAGCGCTGCGGCGGCGAAAGACGCAAGAAGTCGACGCACCATGGATATTCTCCTAGCCTAGAAACATTGTGTGATTGCATAAACGCGTTTTATGCAGATGCATACTATCCTCGCGTCTAGGCATACTTTTGTATGCGCTGCAGGGTTTGGTATCTCTCGCCAACGTTCCATGGTCGGGCCTTGGCTACGACGATTTGCTCAGCGCCCGGCCGGCGGCGGCAATCGAAGGTCAGTCGTAGAACCCGGAGACGAAGACGAGATCGCCCGCCGCTTTGCCGAAGCTCGTCTTGCTCGCGATCTTCTTGGTCGTCGGGTGGACCCACTTGAATTTCACCCACCCGTCGCCGTTCTTGACGGCATCGAAGGTCGCGCGGGTGAGGAGTTTCCCGTCCGGGTCCTTCATGTCCAGTTGCGGCGTGCCGTTCAGCTTCGGGTTGATGGGATGCATCACCATCCGGCCGTCGGCCATGCTGATGACATAGACGTAAAGGTCGCCGCGGATGAAGGAGCCCTTGGGATCTGCCAGGTCCTTGTAGGCCTGCTCGGCACCGACCTTCTTGAAGTGCTCGACCGCCTCATTCACCAGCGCAACGACGTCGCTTTTCTGATCGGCCGCTGCGGGCTGCGAAACGACCGCGAGAAGGGCGACGGCGGCCAGGGAAGTCAGGATTTGGCGAATCATTCATTCCTCCGGTGTTCGGACAGACGTAACCAGAAATTGAGTATCGCCGAAGAGAAAGCCCCGCCTATTGTCCTCTCGTATACTCGGCAGACATACTCAAGTATGGACAGCCAGGGCGGTGGGGGCTCGGAGGTCGGGTCGAAAGGCGATGGACGGCGCTTCGGAGAGCCTTCACCCCTTGCGTCTCTGCGCCGACCGCAGGCAGAGCCGGATCTCAGGCTCCCGCCCTCCGTGAATGCGAGAGGATTGGGCCGAGCGGCGCCGTTGCGTTCGTTCCGATCCTGACATAAAGTAACCGTCCAGTTCGTGTTCGGGGCTTGAAACCGAGCGAGTGTTCGGCAACCCTGGGCGCCCCGCGTTATCGAAAAGGATCGTGAAGAATGTCCCAGCACACGAAGAGCATCGCCCTGGTCACCGGCGGCCGGCGCGGCATTGGTTTCGGCATCGCGAAATGCCTGGCTGCCGACGGCCACGACATCGTCATCTGCGACATCGCCGACCCGGCGGAGGTCAAGGACGCCGTCGCCGAGTTGGAGGGCATGGGGGCTGCGACGCTCTACGTCCGCTGCGACATCTCGAAGGCCGAGGACCGGGCGGCCATGCTGGCTGCCGTCAAGGATCGCTTCGGCCGCCTCGACCACCTCGTCAACAACGCCGGGGTGGCGCCGCTGTCGCGCGACGACATCCTGCTTGCCAGCGAGGAGAGCTTCGAGCGCCTGATGCGCATCAATGTGCAGGGCCCATACTTTCTCACCCAGGCGGTGGCCAACTGGATGATCGACCAGAAGAAGGCCGATCCGGCCTTCCGCGGCACCATCACCTTCGTCTCGTCGATGTCGGCGACGGTGGTGTCGGTCAACCGCGGCGAATACTGCATCTCCAAGGCCGGGGTTGCGATGGCGGCCAAGCTGTGGGCGGTGCGGATGGCCGAATACGACGTGCTGGTCTACGAGATCCGTCCCGGCATCATCGAGACGCCGATGACGGCGGGCGTGAAGGAGAAATACGATCGGCTGTTCGCCCAGGGCATCGCACCGCAGAAGCGCTGGGGCCAGCCCGAGGATATCGGCAAGGTTGTCGTCGCCCTGGCCCGCGGCGACCTGCCGTACTCGACCGGACAGACCATCATGGTCGACGGCGGCTTCACGGTGCAGACGCTCTAGGCGCCCGGCAGAGAGGGGAACGCATGTCCAAGGACAAGAAGACGCTCAAGGTCGAGCACGGCGGCAAGAAGCGCGAGGTGGCGCTGCGCTGGGTCCACACGCTGGTCATCGGCAGCGGCGCTGCCGGCCTCAATGCCGCAGTGCAGCTCAGCAATCAGGGGATCGACGACGTGCTGGTCGTCTCCGAGGGCCTCAAGATGGGCACCTCGATCAATACCGGCAGCGACAAGCAGACCTACTACAAGCTGTCGCTGTGCGGTGCCGATGCCGACGCGCCGCGGCTGATGGCCGATAACTACTTCAACGGCGGCAGCATGCACGGCGACCTCGCCCTGGTCGAGGCTGCCAGCTCGGCCCGCGCCTTTCTCAACCTGGTCAATCTCGGGGTGCCGTTTCCGCAGGACCCGTGCGGCCAGTACGTCGGCTACAAGACCGACCACGACCCGCGGCAGCGCGCCACCTCGATCGGTCCCTACACCTCGAAGCAGATGTGCCTCGCCCTCATCAAGGAGGTCGAGCGCCGCGGCATCAAGGTGAAGGAGAGGCAGGACGTGGTCGCCCTGCTGGCGATCGAGCAGGACGGGCAGAAGCGGGCCTGCGGCGCCATCGCCATCGACCGCGACGGCGAACTCGTCGCCTACGGGGCGGAGAACGTGGTGTTCGCCGTCGGCGGGCCGGGCGGCCTCTACAAGACCAGCGTCTACCCGGTCGTCCACACCGGCGCCATCGGCCTCGCCCTGATGATCGGGGCCAAGGCGCAGAGTCTGCCGGAAAGCCAGTACGGCATGGCCTCGACCAAGTTCCGCTGGAACGTCTCGGGCACCTACATGCAGGTGGTGCCGCGATTCATTTCGACCGATGCCAAGGGCGGCGACGAGCGCGAGTTCCTGACCGACTACTTCAAGAGCGCAGGCGAGCGTGACTCGGCGGTGTTCCTGAAGGGCTACCAGTGGCCGTTCGACCCGCGCAAGATCGCCGGCTCTTCGCTGGTCGACATCCTGGTCTACTGCGAGACGGTGCTGAAAGGACGGCGGGTCTTCCTCGACTATCGCTCGGAACCGCAGGGTTTCTCGTTCAAGGGGCTGAGCGAGGAGGCCCACAGCTACCTGCGATTCTCCCAGGCCCTGATCCCGACCCCGATCGCCCGTCTCGAGAAGATGAACCCGAAGGCGATCGAGCTTTACGCCGACCACGGCATCGACATTCGCAGCGAGCCGCTCGAAATCGCCGTCTGCGCCCAGCACAACAACGGCGGGCTCGCGGCTAACCACTGGTGGGAAAGCCTGAACGTCAAGCATCTGTTCCCGGTCGGCGAGGTCAACGGCTCGCACGGCGTCTACCGGCCCGGCGGCTCGGCGCTCAACTCCGGCCAGGTGGGATCGCTGCGGGCGGCCGATTTCATCGCCCATCGCTATGCCGACTGGAGCGTCGATCGCGACGCGGTTCTGGCGGCGGCCGAGACGGCGGCCTCCGAGGCGTTCGCGTACATCGAGAAGTGTGCCGCCGCTTCCAGCTCCTGGGAGGAGGCTCGTGGCGAGCTGCAGGCCCGGATGACCAGAGCCGGCGCCCACATCCGTTCCGCGGGCGAACTCGTCAAGGCCCTCAAGGAGGCGAAGGCGCAGTGGGAGCGCCTCAACGCCGAGGGTTGCGGCTTCGGCCGGCGTTCCGAAGCCAAGGGCGTGCGCGAGGCACTGCGCAACCGCCACCTTTGCTTCGCCCACCTGGTTTACCTCGACGCGCTGCGCTACCAGGTGGAAAGCGGCGTCGGCAGCCGCGGCTCGGCGGTCGTGCTCGATCCTGAAGGAACCGCGGTCCACCCGATGCTGGGCGAAGACTGGAAGTACGCCGGCGAGAACGAATCGTTCCGAGCCAAGGTGCTGGAGACGACGATCCGCGGCGCCAGGATCACCCACCGCTGGATCGCCCGCCGGCCGATTCCCGAGACTGACCTGTGGTTCGAGACCGCGTGGGCCAAGTACCGCGAGGGCGAGATCTACTCCTGACGACGCCGGGGGCGGCCGACGCGGCCGCTCCCCTCTTTGCGGGAGAAGGTGACCGATACGCTTTCTGGCGGAACTCGGTACGTTGTGGCTATTTCCACGCCGGCACCGTGAAGGCGAATGTCGAGCCGGCCTCGGGGTCGCTTTCACACCAGATGCGGCCGCCGTGCCGCTCGACGATGGTGCGGGAGATCGAGAGACCGAACCCCGTGCCTTCGATGCCCGACGCGTTGCCGGCCCGGCGGAACGGTTCGAAGATCGTTGTCCGCTCATCGGCTGGCACGCCGAGGCCGTTGTCGGTCACCGAGACCCTCCAGGCGGCGCCCTCGCGGCTGGCGGAGACGACGATCCGAAGCGGCCGCGCCGGCGAGCGGTATTTGATGGCGTTGTCGAGCAGGTTTCGGAACAGCCGCACCAGTTGGGCGTGGTCGCCCGGCACCGCCGGCAGCGGCGAGATCTCGATCGCCGCCTTGGTCTCGTCGATCTGCTTGGCAAGGCCGAAGAGAGCCTCGCGGCAGACCTCTCCGAGATCGGTCGGGGCCATCGGGTCGACGGCGTCCTCGCGCAGGCGGGCATAGGCGAGCAGCTCGCCGATCAGCTTGTTCATGTGCAGGGCGCATCGCCCCGCCTCGGTGGCGTACTCGAGGCCGCGCACATCGCCGCTGCGCGTCAGCGTCGTACGCAGCAGGTCGAGGAATCCGATCACGTTGCTGAGCGGCGCCTTGAGGTCGTGGGAGACGACGGTGGCGAAGCGGTCGAGCTCGACGTTCGACCGCCTGAGGCTTTCGTTGGCCCGGCGCAGAGCGCCGTCCGTCTCGGCGAACGCCATCGTCATGAAAGCGTGACCGATGCCGATCGCCAAAACGATGCCGAGGATGGTCGGCAGGATTTGCAGCCAGTGATCGGTCGTCACGAACGATTCGATCTCGCCCTGCTGTGGGCTGACCACCGCCCGCACGGCCATGAACAGCGCCAGCAGGCCGTAGGTGATGCCGATCCCGAGGGCTCCGGTTCCCGCCCCCCGGCGGGCCGCCCGGAGAAGGTCCACCGCTGCCACCGCCAATACCACCGCGGTGACGGAGGAGAAGGCGACGACGCGTGCGAGCACGCTCGGGGTGGCCCAATAAAGGTAGAGAACGGCAACCGTTTGCAGCCCCAGGACCGCGATCTCGAAGCGGGGGCGGTGCGTCAGGCCGCAACGGGCCCGAAAGGCTCGGCAGGCCAGGATGATGCCGCCGAGAAGCAGCAGGTCGGAGACGACGATCGAAAGGAAGTCGGGCGCGAGGTCGCGCAACGCGATCAGCAGGGCGCCGACGGAAACGCTCGACATCGCGGCGCCGATGGTCCGCGCCCCGGCGACCTCGGGGAAGCGACGCCAGAACGCAACCAGCGCCGCGGCCATGACGGCCGAGACCATCATCAGCGCGGCATAGAGCGTCCGGTTGTCCAACGTCATCGCGGCGCCTCAGGCGCCGGTCGGCCTGCGCCGCGTCATCAGGACGTGCTCCCCTTCCTGGACTACCAGGCCGTCCTGGTTAATGACCTCGCACCATACCGTCAGCACGCCGCGGTCGGGCTTGCTGCGGCTGGGACGGATATCCTTCATCGTGGCCTTCACGTGAATCCGGTCGCCGGCGTAGAGTGGCGCCTTGAATTGCCAGTTCCAGCCGATCGAGGCGATGTTCCTGGTGATGACCTCGGAGCGGTTCTTCAGGGCGTCGCCCATCGACAACCCCAGCAGGCCATGCGCGACCCGTCCGTTGAACCCCATCTCGCGGGCGAACTGGTCGTCCATGTGGAGCGGAAAGAAATCGCCGATCACCCCGGCAAAGTTGACGATGTGGGCCTCGGTGACGGTGATGCCCGGCGTCTCGTACCAGTCGCCGATTTCGAGGTCGTCCAGCCAGTAGACGCCGGGTTCCAGTCGTCGCGCCATTGCCGCAGCTCCTCACGGTTCGACAGGCTCACCACGAGGCCGAAGAGGCATCCCCATCCCGAGCCTGTCGAGGGATGAGGAATTCCCGGGGTCTACAACTCGCGGAACCGCAAGCCGCCGTCGGGCTCGATCACCTGGGCCACGGTGAACGGCAGCAGACCCTGGGCCAGCACGGCGCAGGCCTTGCCGACGTCCTCCGGTTCGCCCCAGCGGCGCATCGGGCTGATGCCTTCAGCGATCAGCTTGTCATAACGCTCCCTGGCCACCGAGGTCATGTCGGAGCGGATGATGCCGGGACGGATTTCGTGGACGGCGATGTTCTCGTTGGCGAGCCGGATCGCCAGTCCCTTGGTGGCCATCGACCACGCCGCCTTGGAGGCGGCGTATTCCGTGCGGGTCGGCGCGACGATGGTGACGTTCGACGAGGTGACGTTGATGATCGAGCGGGGAAAGGCGGTGGTCTCGGGTGGGGTGGAGAGCCAGCGCTTCGCGATTCGCTGGCTGAGGAAGAAGGGCCCCCGCACGTTGACCGTGAAGCAGCGGTCCCAGCTTTCGATGCTCATGTCCAGGATATCGCCTCGGTGCATCGCCGAGACACCGGCGTTGTTGACTAGGCAGTGGAGGTTTCCGAAGGCGGCGAAGACCTCGTCGACGACCCGCTCATGACCCGTCAGGTCGGCGACGTCGCAGCGCACGAAGACGGCTTCGCGGCCTCGAACCCGGATGCCTCGCAGGGTCTCCTCCGCCTGATCGCACTGATCGAGATCGCCGAGGACGACATTGAAGCCGGATTCGGCGAGGGCGTAGGCGCATCCCCGTCCGATTCCGCGGCGCCCACCTGTCACAAGGGCCGTAGGGGTTCTATCCGCCATCCGCCGTCTCCTTGCCCGCCAACACCGGCCGCATTCTAAGCGTCGCCGCCGTGCCGCGGCAACGTCTGGACCCGGCCTGTGAATCGCAGCAACGCCCCCGCCCGCAAGGGGCCGGGACCGAACGTGAGTGGAGAGGGGGGCTCGCAGCCGGCAGACGCCGGCGCGGGTCTAGAAGCCTTCGCGCTCCAGACGCTTGCGCTCGAGCTTGCGCGCCCGGCGGAGAGCCTCGGCCTTCTCGCGCGCCCGGCGCTCCGACGGCTTCTCGTAAGAGCGGCGCAGCTTCATTTCACGGAAGATGCCTTCGCGCTGCATCTTCTTCTTCAGGACCTTCAGGGCCTGGTCGACATTGTTGTCGCGGACAACGACTTGCACGGTCTTCTCAACCCCTTTCCGTTGAAACAGACAAAAGAACCCGCACGAGAGTGCGCCTTCTATCACACCCCTCGGGGTTCGGGAAGGCCCTCTCACGGCGGTACCAAAACTTTGGCATTAGTGCCATATCAAGAGTAGTCCACCTGGTTCCGGAGCGCAAGCCGATGGCCATCCTTAAAATCGCCCGCATGGGCCACCCGGTGCTGAGCCGCACCGCCGCGCCGGTGCCCGATCCCACCGATCCCGAAGTGCAGCGGCTGGCCAGGGACATGGTGGATACCATGCTGGACGCTCCGGGAGTCGGGCTGGCTGCCCCTCAGGTTCACGTCGGCCTGCGGCTGATCGTCTTCCATGTTCCCGAAGGAAGGGCGGCGGGCGGCGAAGGGGACGGGCCGGTGCCCTTGACGGTTCTCGTCAACCCCACCGTGGAGCGCCTGTCCGAGGAGACGGCGCTGGCCTGGGAAGGGTGCCTGTCGATTCCCGACATGATGGGCGAGGTGCCGCGGGCGCTGCGCATCGGCTACCGCGGCTACGATCTGTCGGGCCGGCTAGTGGAGCGGGAAGCGGGGGGATTCCACGCCCGGGTCGTTCAGCACGAGTACGATCACCTGGACGGCATCCTGTATCCGACGCGGCTGGCCGATCCGACGCGAATGGGATTCGTCGACGAGTTGCGCAAGATGCTGGCCGAGGAGCAGACGGAGGCCGAACCTCCGGCCGAACGGTAATTCCCGGCTTGCGGCTACTCGGGTTGTTCCGGCACGCCC
Organism: Rhodospirillales bacterium; assembly: GCA_018432935.1. Lineage (GTDB taxonomy): Bacteria > Pseudomonadota > Alphaproteobacteria > Rhodospirillales > Shumkoniaceae > JAHDSF01. Next base: position 512,386 of record JAHDSF010000006.1, read on the forward strand.
GCGGTTTGCTCGGCGCGGAACGCCTCGAGCGCAGCGGCGATGCGGTCGTCCGACAATGCCAGGATGGCTGCCGCGAGCAGGCCCGCGTTCTTTGCCCCTGCCTTGCCGATCGCCAGCGTCCCGACCGGAATGCCGCCCGGCATCTGGACCATGGACAGCAGGCTGTCGAGGCCGCCCTGGACCTTCGTTTCCATCGGCACCCCGAGCACCGGCAACGGCGTCAGCGCTGCCGCAGCTCCCGGCAGGGCGGCCGCCATCCCCGCCCCGGCGATGATCACCTTGAGCCCGCGGTTCTTGGCGGTGCGGCAGTAGGCAAGCAGCCGGTCCGGCGTGCGATGGGCCGAGACCACCCGAGCCTCACAGCCGATGCCCAGCGATTGCAGGGTGTCGGCGGCGATCTTCATGACCGGCCAATCCGACGTGCTGCCCATGATGATCCCGACCTGCGGCGCGACGTGGTCCATGGCGGTCTCCGGGTGTGTGCAAACGGGCCACAATTATAAGGGCGGGGACGGGCGCGGTTCAACCGAGGCCCTTCGCGCTGCGCCTTTCAGATGTTACCCTGTAGGAGCGACTGCATGGTGGACCGATGGTCGATATTCCGGAACCCGCTCCCCCGGGGGTTGTGATCCCCGACGAGCAGCGTGGTCGAGAGCAGGGCCGCGCAACGAGGCGGCGGCCGTTGTCGTCGCCGCGCAAGACGGTTTCGGATCTGGCGTTCGTGATGGGGATCCCGCCGGCGGAGTTCACCCCGCGGGTGGAGGAGGCGATCGCCATCATCATGGGCGAGTTCGACCGCCAGCGCATCGAGCTGGAGCGTGCCAAGGTGCGCATCGCCTTTCTGGAGGAGCAGGGCGACGCCCACTCATTCCTGCCGGTGTCGAACCGCCGTGCCTTCCTGCGCGCCATGAGCGTCGCCATCACGCGCGCCGGACAGACGCAGACGCAGAGCACGCTGGTGCTGCTCAGTCTGCGCAACGCCACCCTGGTGCGCGAGCAGTTCGGGCGGGCCGCCCTCGATGCGGCCCTCCTGGCGATGGCCGGCGTACTGAAAGAGGCGGTGCGGGCTAGCGATTCGGTCGGCAGCCTGGGTGGTGGCGATTTCGGCCTCATCCTCGCGCTGGCGGAAGGTGAAGCCGCCCGCGAGAAGACGTTGTCCATCGTCCGCAGCCTGGCGGAGGCGCCGATCGACTGGGGGGCAGAGCGGGTTGCCCTCGACGTCGCCTGGGGAAGCGCCACCTTCAGCGGCCGCGAGACCATTCGCGCGGTGTTGGATTCGGCCGAACAGGATCTTCTGGCCCGCAACAAGAGGCGATCCGGCTGAGCGCCTTGCGTTGTCGAGCGCAGCCGCTAACGAGGAAGTCGGACGGGCAAAAACCTGTTGACGGGGTAGCCTCAGGCGATGATATCTGGCCTAAGCTTGCTCTCCAGATTGGTGATCTGGTCTTTGAGGAGGAGCTTGCGCTTCTTCAATCGCTGGACCTGCAACTGGTCGAATGGGACCTCCTTCGTGATGCGGTCGATGACGTCGTCGAGGTCCCTGTGTTCGGTGCGAAGTTCGGTGAGTCGGCGCTTGAGGGCTTCTGTGTTATCCATGGCTCCACGATGCTTAAGGCTGACTAATCCATACTAGCAAATAATTCGCGACAGCGGTATTCCGATGAGGGCCGACCGGTGGGGCTAGGCCTCGGTTTTGCTGGTGCGGGAAAGGGTTTCATATGGCCAAGAAGAAGAAGCACATTGCGGTCCTGACGAGCGGCGGAGACTGCGCCGGCCTGAATGCCGCGATCCGCGCCGTCGCGCATCGTGCGATCGAGGGGTACGGCTGGAAGGTCATCGGTATCGTCGAAGGCACGCGCGGTCTGATGGAGCGTCCGCTCCGCTACGAGGAGCTGACTCTGCGTATCTTCACGGGCGCGGTCCTGCGTATGGGGGGCACCATCCTGGGGACCGTCAACAAGGGCAATCCCTTCGCTTTCCCGATGCCCGACGGTACCGTCAAGGACCGCTCGGACGACTTCGTCGACGGCTTCAAGCAGCTTGGCCTCGATGCCCTGATCGGCATCGGCGGCGACGGCAGCATGAAGATCCTGGGCCGCCTCGCCGAGAAGGGCGGCATCCAGTTCATCGGCATCCCCAAGACGATCGACAACGACGTCGCCTTCACCGAGTTCTCGGTCGGCTTCTCGACCGCGATGTCGGTGGCGGTCGGTGCGCTGGACTGTCTGCAGCCGACGGCGGCGAGCCACGGCCGCGTCATGATCCTTGAGGTGATGGGGCGGGATGCGGGCCACATCGCGCTCAACGCGGGCATCGCCGGCGGTGCCGACGTGATCCTGATCCCCGAGATCCCGTACAACGTCGATCGGGTCTGCGACAAGATCCGCCGTTTGCAGAAGAGCGGACGCAATCACGCCCTGGTCGTCTGTTCCGAGGCCATCCAGTTCGCGGGCGGCAAGGTCTCGCAGACTCACGTCGACGGGGAGGTCCGGTACGGCGGAGTGGGCCACATCCTGGGTGAACAGATCGCGCGCGAGACGGGGGCGGAAACCCGGGTCACGGTGCTCGGCCACGTCCAGCGGGGCGGCTCGCCGAACGGTCGGGACCGCTTGCTGGCTTCGGCATTCGGCGTCGCCGCCGTCGACCTTATCGCGGCCGGAAAGACGCAACGGATGGTTGCGTGGCAACATCGCGACGTCGTCGACGTCCCGCTCGACGAGGTGGTCACCCGCTGCAGTACCGTTGACGTCAACGGGGCACTCGTGCGCACGGCGCGCGGGCTCGGGATTTGCGTGGGCGATTGAGGACACAGGCCTGCCGGCGGGCCGCTCTCCCGGCCCCTCCGATGGGCGATCATGCCCATAGGGGGACTCGCATTCGCCGGCGAATCCCTCTACAATGTCATGGTTCTGTAACGGCCTGAAACGGGAGAGTCGTGCCATGAGCCTGGACGAACGGATTGACGCTCTCAGAGCCGAACACCGTGCGCTCGAACACGAAATCGAAGAAGAAAACAACCGTCCTCAACCCGACGACTTCGCCATCGCCCAACTGAAAAAGCGCAAGCTGCGAATCAAGGACGAGCTCGCGAATCTGGGCCGACAATAGGCTCGCGCAGTCGCCGACCGGTCTGACAGAAGAACACTCCCACAGGTTGCGGCGCCGCCGCAACGTTCGCGGCGGCGCACCCGCAAATCCCGCGGCAGCACAAGCCGACGGAAAACGCGCTCAGCTCTCGGGCGAGGCTTCCCCGTGGACCGATCCGGCGCGGGCTCGCGCCACCGCGACCATCTTCTCGAGGTCGCCCTCCGAGCACAGACCCAGGCCAACCGGATTGCGCGGCTTGATGTTGGGTGCGTTCCAGTGGGTCTTGTCGCGCACCGACGAAATGGTCGGCTTGGTGGTGCCGATCAGGCGCGAAATCTGGGCGTCGCTCAATTCGGGGTAGTGCTTGACCAGCCATGCGATGGCGTCGGGCCGGTCCTGGCGCTTGGAAACCGGGGTATAGCGGGCTCCCTTGGGGCGCGCCTGCGGCTCGGGGACCGAGGGCTCGAGCCGGCGCAGCGATGCCGACGAATCGTCCTGGCACCGCTCGATCTCGGCCCACGTGAGATCGCCACTGATGATGGGATCGATGCCCTGCATGCCGGGCGCCACCTCTTCGTCCGCGATAGCCTGCACTTCGAGCATATGCAGGCCGCAGAACTCGGCGATCTGCTCGAACGTCAGCGACGTGTTCTCGACCAGCCAGATGGCGGTCGCCTTCGGCATAAGGGGTTCTGCCATCTTCCCTTCTCGATCGGGTAATGTTGTTGCTGGCCCCTATATAGTCTGCGCGCCCCGACGCGGTCAAATGATAGGGCTAAAAATATCCCGACGACTTTTCGCCGCCGCCACCTCTCGCTATTCTGTATTCCCTGGGCGATCACGGAGGACGGCGCATGGACATCGAGGATCTGGAGCCGCGAAAGGTTCCTCCCAAGCCGCGCAATCTCGAAGAGATGTCGCTTGAGGCGCTGGCCGAGTACGTGGCGGAGTTGGAAGCCGAAATCGAACGCGCCAAAGTGGCGATAGCGGGTAAGCGGCAGGCGCGCTCGCTCGCGGATTCCGTGTTCCGCAAGTAGGTCCAGCGTGGCGCCCGAATCGCTCCTGATTCGCCTTGACCGGTGACCTGCCCCCGGCCATACTGATATAGTTCGTGGCGAGTTCGACAGGGCAGGTAACATACCGAGGGCCGCTTCTGAAGGCGGCCCTTCTTAATTGGCCGTCTCCAACGCCTTCAGGTTCCCGGCCGCGTTCCAGACCACCTCGAACAGCGGGATGGCGTCGTAGAGGTTGTCCCGCGCCAGCGTCCCCGCCTCCTTGAACGGCAGGCTTGGCCCGCTTTGCCTTACCGCAGCGGAGACCAGGATCTGGTCGCGCTGGGCTTTGCGGCAGATCCACGCCGCGGTCTCCGCAGCGTCCGGAACCCGGCGCTCGTCGTCCCCCGTGTCGCCGCAGTCCAGTCCGCTCTGCAGGTGAACCGGCAGGTCCGCATTGGCCTGCGTATGCGCCACCGCCTCGCGGTGCATCCTGACCGCGGCATCGATCCCGTTCCTGGCGTCCGGGAAGGCTGCCATAAGCCCGCGCAGCGTCTGCCGGATCTCGGTTCCGCCGAACTCCTCCACTGCGGCCCGAAACAGGCGGTCGCGCACGTTGAGGGCGTTCTGCATCAGCACCTGGTCGCGAATCTGCCCCGGGTCCGCGAACGGCGCGACATCCACGAACAGGAAGGTGACGGAGTCGCGTGGCCGATCGCCGCTGCTGTCCCCGCGCCACTCTGCCAGCGCGGTGGCGAGACCGGCCGCGATGCCGTTGGCGCCGCCGAGGAACGCGGTCATCGCCTGGCGGCCGGCGTTCATCATATCGGGGGCGAGCGGATAGCGGGCGACCTCGTGCTCGATCGAATCGATGAATCCTTGGGCCTGCCGCAGCCGGCGTCCCACCAGCTGCAGGACCTCGCGCAGGATCCGCCGCTCCTCCTCCAGGGGCAGCGACCGCAGCCTTCCCAGTTCCGAGACGGCGCCCGCCATGAACAGGTCGATGCCGCGGGCCATGTGCGGGCTTTCGATGCCGGTCTCGGCGTCGCGCAGCAGCCGGGCGACGAAGCGCGTGGCCACCACGACCTGCTTCTCGGCGTAGGGGGTCGTTTGCGGCCGCGCGGCGGGGGGAGGGGGGCTCGCGGCCGGTCGGGGCGAGGGGAGCACCTTGGGCGGGGCTGCCGGAGGGGGTGGTTTCGGGCGTGACTCCTGCGGTCGTGCCTGGGGCAAAGCATGCGACTCCCGCCCCTCGGCCTCGCCCGGGGGCGAGGCCGGTGCCGGGGCGGAGGACGGCTGCTGCCGGGAATGCCTGGGCCGCGGGGCGAACGCCGCCACGGTCGCGATCACCAGGACAAAGAGAACCGCGAAGGCGGCACCGGCGAGAGTCTCCCGCGGCAGCTCCGTAAATTCCTGCGGCAGCCTCTCCGCCAGTTCGGGAAAGACGTACAGGGCGCCGGCTCCGGCGGTACCGGCCGCCAGCGCTACTGCGGCAGCGGCCGCAAGCCTTCCGGTCCCCCTGCGCGGCCTTGCGGTGGAACGCCCCCCCTGCTGCTGTTCGGCGGCCACACGATCGGCCGCCTTCGCGAACGTCCCTTCAAGGCGGTACAGTTTGAAGATCGTCTGCTCGCGGCTCATCCCTCCGTCGGGGGCGAGGTCGTCCCTGACCACCTTGACGGCCTGGAACTCCGGCAGCGCCGCCAAGCGCTTTGCTTCGCGGATTGCATCCTTGCGTTCGTCGGCGTCGAAACGGGAATGGATCTGCCACTGGCCGTCCTTGAGGACGTACAGCTCGTAGGACTCCAGAGGGGGCGGCGCGGTCATGCGGTGCTTCCCGGATACGCGGGCTGCAGTATAGCGGCAAACACGGGTTCGAGAATCGGATTTCGCGCGGCGCAGCCCTTACGGGAGCCCATAACGAAAGCGCCCCGCGTCACCGCGAGGCGCCTCGAAAAACGGCGTCGGAGCGCTACTTCAGGCCAATGTTCGCGAAGCGCTTCTTGAACTTGGCCAGCTGGCCGCCGCTGTCGACCAGGCGGTGGACGCCGGTCCACGCGGGGTGCGACTTCGGGTCGATGTCCAGGCGCAGGGTGTCACCCTCCTTTCCCCACGTCGAGCGCGTCTTGTATTCGGTACCGTCGGTCATGAGGACGGTAATCTCGTGGTAATCGGGGTGGATGTCCTGCTTCATGGTTGAGCTCCGCTACGAGAGGCGCTTTATATAACGGCCGGAAACGCGCCAGGCAAGGGTTTTGGCAGCAGCGGGGAGGGAGCGGGGCGATGGCGGACGATGCGGCGTTCGAGACCTTGGCCGGGGCCGAGCTGCAGAGTCTGGCGGACCGGTTGGAGGACGCGCTGGGCGACGTCGCCGACGTCGACTTCGACGCCGGGATCCTCACGATCGCCCTCGATCGCGGCGGCCAGTTCGTCGTCAACAAGCATGCGCCCAGGCGGCAGATCTGGCTTTCCTCACCGGTCAGCGGCGCGACCCACTACGACCATCGAAGCGGGGACTGGGTAGGAACCCGCGACGGAGTGGCCTTGTCGGCGCGGCTCGCAGAGGAGCTTGGCGGGCTCACCGGGCGTACGTTGCGGCTTGCCGATTGACGCTGGCTACCGCTTGTCCGTCCCGGGCAGCGCCTGGACGGCAACCACGATGACCAGCGCCATCACCACCGCGCCGCCGAGGAACGGCCAGTCGATCCCGACATGGGTGAACAGGATGCCGGCCCACGCCGGCCCCAGCACGCGGCCGAGGATTGCCGCCGACCTCCCGATTCCCAGCAGGGCTCCTTGTTCATGGGATTCGATGCGCAGCGACATCAGGGCGTTCAGTGTGGGGTTGAAGACGCCGAAGCCGACCGCCAGCAGGGACATCGCCGCGGCCACGGCGGGAACGCCGTCGGCGAGGGCGGTCAGCAGCAGACCGATCGCGAACAGGACGGCGCCACCGACCAGCAGAGTCTTCTCGCCGAAGCGGCGGGCGAGTGCTCCGACCGCGCCGCCCTGAACCGCCACGGACAGCACGCCGAGTACGGCGAACAGGTAGCCGTTCTGCAGCGGGCCCCAGCCGAAGCGCCGTTCCGACCACATGGCGAAGGTCGCCTCCATGCCCGCAAAAACGAAGGTTGCGAGAAAGGCGAGCACGACCGGCACCGCGATCTGCGGGCGCCCGAGGGCCATCGCGAACTGGGAGATCGCGTTGCGATGCGGCGCGGTGCCGGCGTGCGCCGGCCGCGACTCCCGAAGCATGATCATCGCCAGAACGAACGCGGTCGCGGACAGGCCGGCGGCCACCAGGCAGGGAGTAGCGTAGTCCGCGGTCGCGGCATCGGCCCCGGCGAGGATGCCGCCGATGGCGGGGCCGAAAATGAAGCCCAATCCGATCGCGGCGCCGACCGTGCCCATCCCTTTGGCGCGGTCCTCGGGCCGGGTGACGTCGGCGACGTAGGCGAACGCGGCCGAGATGTTGCCGGCGAGCGCCCCGGCGAAGGCGCGGGCAAGGAACAGCGTCCACAGCGCGTCGGCATAGGCGAGCCAGAGGTAGGCGGCCGCGGCGCCGGCGGTCGAGACCACCAGCACCGGCTTGCGGCCGATGCGGTCGCTGAGGCGGCCGAGGAAGGGGGCGGCGAGGAGCTGGGCGAACGAGAACACCGCCATCAGCAGGGCCACGGTCAGCGGCTGAGCGTCAAAGCGTTCCGCGTAGAACGGCAGCAGCGGGATGACCAGCCCGAAGCCGATGAGGTCGACCAGGACGATCAGGAAGAGAGGCAGCATGCCGCGTCCTCCCGCGCCCTGCGCCGCGTCACCGGTTGGTCAGCTTGAATTCGATGCGGCGGTTGCGCCGCAGGGCAATCTCGTCGTTGCCCGGATCGAGCGGACGGAACTCGCCAAAGCCCGCCGCTGCCAGATGCTCGCTGGGAATCCCCTGCGCGATCAGGAACTGAACCACGGCGACGGCCCGCGCCACCGACAGGTCCCAGTTCGAGGGATACCGCGGCGTGTTGATCGGGATGCGGTCCGTATGCCCGTCGACCTGCAGGATCCAGTCGATGTCGGGCGGGATTTGGGCCGCGATCTCCTTCAGCGCATCGGCGAGCTGCGCGATCTGCTTCTTGCCTTCCTCGCCCAGGTCGGCCGAGCCGGAGGCGAACAGCACCTCCGACTGGAAGACGAAGCGGTCGCCGACGATGCGGACGTCGCGGCGCTCGCCCAGGATTTCGCGTAGGCGGCCGAAGAACTCCGAGCGGTAGCGCGACAGCTCCTGCACCTTGGTGGCAAGGGCGGCGTTGAGGCGCTGGCCGAGGTTGGCGATCTGGGCCTTCTGCTCGGAGGAGATCTTCTCGGAAGCCTCGAGGGCGGCGTTGAGCTGGGTGAGCTGCTCGCGCAGGGCCGCCATCTGGCGGTTGAGAAGGGCGACCTGCGCCCGCGCCGATTCGGAAAGCTCGCGCTCGCGCAGCAGCATGAGGTCCTTCTCGGACAAGGTCGACTGCGCCTTGGCCAGCTCGTCCGACTTGAGGACGAGGGCGGCCTGGGCGCTGGCCAGGTCTTCTTCCGTGCGCGTCGCCTGCTCCTTGGCCAGCCGGGCCTGCCCGGCCAGTTCCGTCACCTCCTTCTCGAGCTCGGCTTTGAGCGCGCGCAGGGCGTCGAGGTCGTTGTTCAGTTTGGCGATCTCGCGAACCTGCACCTCGATGCTCGCCTTGTCGGCCATGATCGTCTTGAAGGCATTCTCAAGCTGGCTGCCTGTCTCCTTGGCCTGGCGGGCAGCGTCCTCCGCCCGCAGGTTGGCGGCCCGCATCTGCTCGCGCAGGTCTTCCCGCGCCGTCAGCGAGGCCTGCAGCTCCTGCGACAGTTGCGACATGTTCAGCCGCAGGTCCGTGTTCTCGCGCCGCTCCAACGCCAGCAGATCGGAAAGCTCGCCGACCTGGCTCTGCAGCCGCTCCAGCGCCTCGTCCCGACCGGTGATCGCCTGGTTGAGGAAGAACTGCGCGCTGGCATAGATCATCAGCAGGAAGGTGATGACCAGAAGCAGCGTCGAAAGCGCATCGACGAACCCCGGCCAATAGTTGGCCGTCCTGATGCGGGGGCGGCGGAGAGCGGAGGGCATGGCTTCTCCGGCCTAGCGCTCGCCCTGCTCGGCGAGGGCGGCGATGGTGCGGGCCAACAGCTTGATCTCGCTGCGGAACTGCTGGATCATCTCCTCGCGTCCGGCGGCCAGCTCCTCGATCAGCCGCGCCACGTAGACGTCAAGATTGCGGATGTGAATCCGGGTCGTCTCGTCGAAGCCGCCGCCCGAGCCGCTGAGGCCGTCCGCCAGCCTGGCCAGGATCGGCTTCAGGTCCGATTGCGTCTCGGCCAAGCTGAGCATCAGGGACTGCTGCGTGTGCATGTGGTCGGTCAACGTGGTGAGCTGCTCGGCCAGGGACCGCAGGTGGGTGTTGGCGGCCTGGCGGTTCTCCTCGCCACGGGCCATTGTCCGCTGCAGGTTGTCGAGGCTCTCCGCGGTCTGCTCGAGAAGCGCCTGGACATAGACGGGAACCGACTGGTCGCCTTCGGCCACGATGCCGCCGCCGGTCAGGCGCGTCCGCTCGGAGAGCCACTCTTCCAGCTCGTTGTAGAAGCGGTTCTGTGCCTGCGAGGCCTGCAGGTCCAGGAAGCCCAGCGCCAGCGAGCCGGCGAGACCGAACAGGGACGAGCTGAAGGCGGTGCCCATGCCGCCGAGCGGGGATTCCAGGCCGCGCTTGAGGTCGGCGAACATGGCGTTGATATCGCCGCCGCTGACCGTCAGGCTGTTGATGGCATCGCGGATCGAGGTGACGGTCTGCAACAGTCCCCAGAAGGTGCCGAGCAGGCCGAGAAAGACGAGCAGGCCCACGGTGTAGCGCGACAGGTCGCGGGATTCGTCGAGCCGCGTCCCGATGCCGTCGAGCAGCGAGCGCATGGACATGGCCGACAGGCTGAGGCGACCCTGGCGCTCGCCCAGCATGGTCGCCATCGGCGACAGCAGGCGCGGCGGCTCCATCCCCGCCACGGAATCGAAGCTGCGGTCGTACTGCTCGATCCAGGCTCCGGCAGGATACAGGACCGCGACCTGACGGAAGTTGTAGATGATCCCGAACAGGACCACGAACAGGATCAAACCGTTGAGCGCCACGTTCGACATGAACGCGGTCTTCAACGGCGCCATCACGAACAGGGCGGCGATCAGTACCGCAGCCACGAAAACCGACATGCGCACGAGAAAGCGGAAGGGGCGCGTCATTTGTTATTGTCCTCCGCCGACAGCGAAGTGCCCGAAGATGCTCATCGCTCGGCTATCGTGACGTCGACGCGGTTGACCGGCTCGTTGTCGACCCGGTCGCCGAGCGCGCGGACGTCGATGCGCGTGCTGCGAACTCCGTTCTTCATGAGGTAGGCGCGGACATCGAGGGCGCGCGACAACGAAAGCCGCCGCGCCTTGCTGGAGGTCAAGGCAGGTCCGCCCGCGTACCCGAGGATGCGCATCCGCAGGTCCGGATGCGCGTTGAGCAGCGCGATCACGCGGTCGAGGTCGGTGCGGGCGCTTTCGGGCATCTTGTCGGAACCGTTTTCGAACAAGATGCTCAGAGAGTCACCCTCCTTCAGCGCCCCGCGGCCGCTCCCGCTGGTCCGGGCGGCAAGCTCGGCCCCTTGCTGCGGCTTGGCGGCCGGCGCGGCGGGCGCCGGCGCGACGACGGCGGCCGGCGGCGGTGCCGACGGCGGGGTCAGGGCCGGAGCCGGCGGCTTCGCCGCGGGCGGACGGGCGTTCGGCTCGGTCAGCACGGGGGCCGGCGGCGGCGCCACGTTCGCCGTCTCGCGGGGCTGCTCCGGTGCCGGTGCCGCCAGCGGCCGCGGCGTGACGGAGGCCTGGGGCACAGGCGCAGGCACAGGCGCCGCGACGACCGGGGCCGGCGCCGGCACGGGGGCAGGTTGTTGCACGGCAGGAGCCGGGGCCGGCGCTTTCGGCGCCTCGGTCGGCTTCGGCTGCGCCGGGCGCGGCTTCTCGACGCGCGCCTGACGCCGTGGAGCCGCTGGAGCAGGCTCGCGGCTGCCTCGGTTCACCGCTTGGCGGCTGCCTGACGGTGGCGGCACATGGAGACGCGAATGGGGAGCCTGGGTTCCCGGGAACCGGAGATTCTCACCCGTCCAGCCCGGGGCCGCCGCCGGGGCCGCCGCCGGGTCGCGTCCAAGATCGTTGATGACGCTGAGGTCAACGGTGACGGAAGGGTCCGACTGGGCACCGGCCGGAGCCGTCGCAATCACCGGGGCGATACCGGCGACCACCAACATGACGGCCAGGCCAGCGCGAATGACGCGCTTCTTCATGTCCATCTCTATCCTTCGCCCCCGGGGCGCCGCACCCGTCGATCCCCCAAGCGGATGCTGGACCCTACGCACATGGCCGGCGCCTATACAGCACCGACCGACTTCACCATAACCAAGGGGAGCGGTACACACAACCTGTTCCGCGCGCCACCCGTGTCCCCGACACTGGGTCAAGCGGCCGCCTGCGCGCGGGTCAACAGGTCGAGAAACGACGTCCTCAGCCGGTCGTTGGTGGCGACGACGCCCCGGCCGGGGACGAAGCCGCGTTCGCCATCCAGAGTGGAGACGAAGCCGCCCGCCTCGCGCACGATCACGGTCCCGGCGGCAACGTCCCAGTAGTTGATCCGGTTCTCCCAATACCCGTCATAGCGGCCGGCCGCCACATAGGCGAGGTCGAGAGAGGCCGCGCCCTGGCGGCGAACGCCGGCGGCCACCATCATCACGGCGGCGAGCTGGCGGTGGAAGACGTCATGAGCGGGCGTCCCCTTGAAGGGGATGCCGGTCGCGAACAGCCCCTCGTCGAGGCCCTCGCGCGAGGACACCCGCAGGCGACGATTGTTGAGGTGAGCCCCGGCGCCCTTCTCGGCCCAGAACAGCTCGTCCTTGACGGGGTCGTAGACGACGCCCGCAAACACGTCGTTGTCACGTTCGAGGGCGATCGAGATCGCGAAATGGGGAACCCCGTGCAGGAAATTGGTGGTGCCGTCGAGGGGATCGACGATCCAGCGGTTCGAGGTGTCGGAACCCTCGATCACACCGCCCTCCTCGAGGATGAAGCCGTACTTCGGCCGGGCCTTCAGCAACTCGGCTCGAATGGTCTGCTCTGCGCGGCGATCGGCGGTGCTGACGAAATCCGCCGGTCCCTTGCGGGAGACCTGGAGGTTCTCGACCTCGCCGAAGTCGCGCACCATGTTGCGCGATGCCTTCTGCGCGGCGGCGATCATGACGTTGATGAGAGGGGAACGTACTGCCATTCTTTTTCCAATGCCGTTTCTTGCGCGACCCTTCCCGCCAACCCGCCGGACGCGGAACCGAGAGGGATCGGCCACAGGGTTTAGCCCACAAAGGCCCTCCGGCGCCACTGTCCGAATGTCGGAAACGTCGGGCCGCGCGGCGCTGCCTGCCCCGCCTTCATCGGCAGGAGGAGAAATCCGACCGTTCGCATCGCCGGCTTGTCCGGGGAGGCGCGGAAGCTATCAGGTCGGAACGCCACTGGCAACGCCTCGAGCGCCGTCGCGCGCCATCATGTTCTGCACGGCGCGGGATCAACTGCCGGCTGCCTCGGCGAACACCCGGTTGAACGCCTTCACTGCCGCCGCCGGGCCTTCGGGATGGGCCCAGACACCGGCCACCACTGCCAGGAAGTCGGCGCCGGCTTCGACCAGCGGACGGCAATTGTCGACGGTGATGCCGCCGATCGCGACGCAGGGGACCGTGGTCATCTCGCTCCACCAGGCGAGGATCTCGGGCTCGGCCCGGGTTTTGGGCTGCTTGGTGCCGGTCGGAAAGAAGGCGCCGAAAGCGACGTAGTCGGCCCCCTGTTCGGCCGCCACCATGGCGAGATGGCGGGAGTCGTGGCAGGTGACGCCGACGATCGCGTCGCTGCCCACCTCGCGCCGCGCTTGGGCGTATCCTGCGTCCTCCTGACCGATATGGACCCCGTCGCAGCCGCTCCGGGACGCCAGGTCGGGGCGGTCGTTCATCACGAGGGCGACGTCGCGGCTCTGCGCGACCGGGCGCAGTACGTCGGCGGCGCGCAAGATTGTGTCGTCGTCGGCTTCCTTGAGGCGCAGCTGCAGCGCCGCGACGTCTCCCGCATCCAGGGCCGCCGCCAGGGTTTCGGCGAACGCCTTGGGTTCGAAGGCGGGCGGGGTGAGCAGATAGAGGCGGCAACGGGAATCGGCCATCATGCGTCCTTCAGAGGTCCAGCCATCGGCGGCAGGCAGCTTCCGGGTCGGAAGCCTCGGCAAGGTCTAGGGCGAGAGGCGGGTGGGGGACAAGTGCCGATCCGCTCTTGGCGGCAATGTCGGCCAGCCGCTCCCGGAGCGGACCGGTGACGTCGCAGCAAACCGCCTCCAGGCGATGCCGGAAGGCGTTGAGCGCGCGGCCCGGCTCGTCGCGGCAGTCGAGGACGAAGGCGGCATCGGCGCCCGGTACCTTGTCGCGCGCAATTTCGGAAAGGAAGCGGAACGCCGCTGCGCCGACTGCCGCCGCCCACACCGGGGACGAGAGAACCAGGACCGGGGCGCCGCCCGCGGCAGCGGATCGCAAGGCGGCAATCGCCTGGGCGAGGTCGTGGACGACGATGGCGCGGCGCGTCACGCGACAGCCTCCACGCGGGCAGCGGGGAACTGCCAGCCGTCCTCGATGGCGGCAATAGCGATCCGGGCGCAGGCCAGGGCGTCGGAACGGGCATGGTGATGCTGCAGGGGGATGCACAGGTGGCGGCACACGTCGGGCAGCCGCGCCGGCCGCAACTTCCACAGCGTCCGGGCGAGTTCCACCGTGCAGACGAAGGGCAGGGCAGGGACGGGCAGGCCGCAGGCGGCGCAGCAGCCCGTCAGTACCCGCCGGTCGAAACGGGCCCAATGGGCGGCGATGAAGGCGGCGCCGTCGAGCGCGTGCTCGATGTCGCTCCAGACGGCTGCGAAGCCGGGTTCGCCGGCCACGTTCTCCCAGCGGATGCCGTGGATGCGGGTGAACAGCATGCGCGGGCGGGGTGGTCGGATCAGACGATAGAGGACGTCGACTACCCGGGATCCCTCGACCACTGCCAAACCCACGGCGCAGGCGCTGTCGGCGCCGCCGTCGGCGGTCTCGAAATCCAGGGCCACGAACCGCATGCTGCTCCCCCCGAAGCCGGCGGCCCTGCCGCCGCAGCCGTCACCCGGGGGGTGGGGGCGGAGGATTCGCCGTGTGTTCCATCATGAACTTTATCACGGCCGCACGATCGGCTGCATTACGCAGTCCGCCGAACGTCATCTTGGTGCCCCGGGCAAAGCCGCGGGGCTGCTTGAGGAAGACGTCGAGGTTCTCGTACGTCCATTTCTGGTCGTGCATGCCGGCCATCACGTTCGAGTAGGTGAAGTCGTCGCGGTGCGCGATCGGGCCGCCGACGACATTGGCAAGGTTGGGGCCGACCTTGTTCTGCCCCCCTTCCTCGAAGGTGTGGCAAGCCATGCACTGCTTGGCGATCCGGGCGCCCGCCTGGGCGTCGGCCGCGGCGATCAGGGCAAGGGCGTTCTCCTCCTGCTTCGGCTCGGTCGGTTGCGACGCGACGGGGCCGCCGGCGGCTGCCTCTTCGGCCGGCGGCTCGGGCAGCGGCAGCACGAAAACGTCCACCGTGCGGTCGAGGCCGAGCACCAGCAGCAGCGCCACCAGCAGCGCCCCCACCGCCTTGTCGAAGGTCGCGGTCATGATCTTGCCTCCCGCGCGTTCACTCGGCCCGTCCCTCTTCCACGGGCCGGCCGACCGGATGATCGGGGTGTTCCGCGAAGGCGCGGAAGAAATAGAGCTGGAATCCGAACAGGACGAAGGCGATGGTCGCCTCAAGGGGGTCCGCATACTCGAGGCCGAACACGATGGTGGCCGCGGTGACCGCGAGGTAACCGAAGGTGGTCAGGCCCCGCGCCGCGGCAGCCAGAGGCTTCAGCCCTTCTGCCCGGGCAGCCAGCCACGAGACCCGGAGCTGCCAGGCCGCGATCAGCAGCAGGGCAGGGTAGCCGAGCAGCCGCCCCAGCCACGAGCCGGGACCAAGCAGCACGAGGACGGCCGTCAGCAGGACGGCGTTCAGGAGCGCCCAGCGCTCGGGTTTTCTGTCCATCCAGTCGCTCAAGGGCTTTCCACCAGACCAGAACCAATCCCCCGGGGACCCGACTCCCCCGCGGGAGACGAGCCGTCGTCGGCTTTAATAAGAAGCAGTCCAGCCGTTTTCAAGACGCGTACTCAGAGGAGCGAGCGGATCTTTTCGGCCATCTCCGATGCTTCGGTGCCGTGGCTGAAGTGGGTCATGTAGCGGCCTTCGCGATCCATCAGGAACACCAGCGACGAATGGTCGACCAAGTAGGAATCGGGATCGTTCCCGGGCTCTGGGACGCGCGCGTAGTAGATGCGGTACGCCTTGGCCGCGCGGGCAACCTGGTCGCGGGTGCCGGTCAACGCCACCAGGCGGGGATGGAAGTACCTGACGTAGGTTGCCAGGTGCTCGGGCGTGTCCCGATCAGGGTCGACGGTGATGAAGATGGGAATGACGTCGCGTCCTTCGTAGCCGAGTATCTCGATCGCCTCCGCCATCGTCGACAGGGTCGTCGGGCAGACGTCGGGGCAGAACGTGTAGCCGAAGTAGACCAGCATATACTTGCCGCGGAACGAGGCGTCGGAGACCATCCGCCCTTCGTGGTTCATCAGTTCGAACGAGCCGCCCACGTCGGCGCGGCCGGTCGAGGAGGTGGCTGCCGCCTGCGGGCTGTGGGAGCCGATGTAGAGAACCACGGCAAGCCAGACGACGGCGATCCCGCCCAGGCTCATGAATAACAGCGTACGCGACCGCATCGATCGCCTTCCTCCGAGCATTCACCCCCGCGGACGCATATAAGAGCCGGCCCTGCGGCCGGCAACACGTCGTTGAAGCGGCCGCCGCGCGCCGCCATATGTTCGGCAACCACTCTGCAACCTGCCCAGCGTTCTCCTCGATGACCGAAACGACCCCCGTGCTGTCCGGCCTGCGTGGCCGTTGTCCTAGATGCGGCCGCGGCAAGCTCTTCACGGGCTATCTCCGAATTGCGGACCGCTGCGACTATTGCGGCGAGCATCTCGGACACCTCCGGGCTGACGACGGTCCGGCCTTCTTCGCGATGCTGGCAGCCACAGTGTTGGGGGTGCCGGTCGGACTGCTGCTGGCCGCGTGGACCGACCTTGGCGCGGGCGGCATGGTGGCGGCGCTGTCGGCGGCCGTGGTCGCGCTGTGTCTTGTCCTGCTGCCGCTCTTCAAGGGGGCGATGATCGGGGCGCTGTGGCGTCACGGCCTGAGGGGCGACGAAACGCAATGAGCTGAAAGGCACGGGGGCCGAGCGAGATGACCTCTTTCCTGGAAATCCTGTTGATGATCCTGCTGCTGGCAGTGGTAGGGGTGCTGATCGCGGGGGTCGCCACCATGGGGCACCCGAACCCGAACATCCGGCGCTACAACAACACTTTGATGCGCTATCGCGTGATCCTGCAGGCGGCCGCGGTGGCGCTGCTCGGGCTGCTGATCTACCTGTCAGCCTGACGCCGGATCACTGGGCCACCGGGGCGGCGCCCAAGGTGCTGCCCCACCAGTAGACCCAGGTGAACAGAAACAGCCACACCACGTCGACGAAGTGCCAGTACCACGCCGCCGCGAGCAGGCCGATGTGCTTCTCGGGGGTGAAGTGGCCCTTCGCCGCCCGCACCCAGCACACCAGCAGGAACACCGCGCCGACGAAGACATGAAAGCCGTGGAAGCCGGTCGCCATGTAGAAGGTGGACGGGAAGATCCCCTCCTTGAATCCGAACGTGGCTTCGGCGAATTCGTGGATCTGCACGGCGAGGAAGATGACGCCCAGGATCACGGTCATGGCGAGGCCGCGCACCAGGCGGTCGCGCCGGCCCTCGATCATGGCATGGTGGGCGCCCGTGACGGTCGCTCCGGAGGTGAGCAGGATCAGGGTGTTGAGAAACGGCAGGCCCCATGTCCTGACGGCCTCGATGCCCTCGGGCGGCCACGTCTTCTGCGCGGTGACGCTGAACAGCGGCGAGGCGGCGTGGAAGAACGCCCAGAAGAAGGCGGCGAAGAACATGACCTCGGAGATGATGAACAGGATCATGCCCCAGCGCAGGCCCTGCTGCACGCGGTCGGTATGGGCGGTGCCGGTGCGCGACTCCCGGATGACGTCCCGCCACCAACCCGCCATTGTCCCCAGCACCACCAGCAACCCTACGGCGAAGACCACGGGCGTGCCGCCGTGCATGTAGAGGATGCCTCCGAGCGCGGCGAGGAACGCCCCGAACGTGCCGGTAAACGGCCAGGGGCTGGGGTCGACCATGTGGAAAGGGTGCTTCTTCTCGGTCTCGACCGACATGGTTCTCGTCTCCTCAGCTGCCCCGCCCCGGGACGGCAGGTGGCGCCGCGGCCGCCTTGTCATCCCGGAAGAAGGTGTAGGACAGTGTCAGGGTGCCGACGTCACGCGCATTGGGATCATCGAGAATGGCGGGGTCGACGTAGAACAGCACCGGCATCGACATTTCCTGCCCGGGCTCCAGACGCTGCTCGGTGAAGCAGAAGCATTCGATCTTGGTGAAGTACTGCGCCGCCTTGAACGGGGTGACGTTGAAGGTGGCGGTTCCCACCACCGGCGTCTTGCCGGTATTGCGGGCGGTGTAGTGAACGAGCGTTTCCTCGCCGAGGGTGACGGTGACCTTCGGCTGTACCGGCTTGAACGTCCACGGCAGGTTGCGGGCCACGTTGGAATCGAAGCGGACCTCGATGCTGAGGCCGTTTGGGTTTCCCCCGACGTGCTCGCCGGCGGCCAGCTTGGGCGTGCCGGCGTAGCCGGTCACCTGGCAGAAGAGGGTGTAGAGGGGCACCGCGGCGAAGGCGAGCCCGACCATTCCTCCCACCACTCCGAACAGGGTCAGGGCGAGGACGGTGTTCTTGCGGCGGGCATCGGCCGGATCGTAGGACATCCGCAGCGCCTCCTCAGGTGCGGCCGGTGATGACCGGCGGCGTTTCGAAGGTATGGAACGGGGCCGGCGAGGCGACCTTCCATTCCAACGTGGTGGCGCCTTCGCCCCAGGGGTTGGCCGGGCACCTCTCGCCGTGGCGGAGGGTGTAGTAGACGATGTAGAGGAACAGCACCGTCGAGGCCATCGAGATCAGGGCACCGACGCTGGACACCATGTTCCAGCCGGCGAACGCGTCGGGATAGTCGACGTAGCGCCGCGGCATTCCCTGGAGCCCCAGGAAGTGCATCGGAAAGAACACCAGGTTGACGCCGATGAAGCTGAGCCAGAACTGAACCTTGCTCAGGGTCTCGGGGTATTGGCGGCCGGACATCTTGCCGATCCAGTAGTAGAAGCCGCCGAAGATCATGAACAAGGCGCCCAGCGACAGCACGTAGTGGAAGTGGGCGACCACGAAGTAGGTGTCGTGCACCTGGACGTCGATGCCGGCGTTGGCCAGCACCACTCCGGTCACGCCGCCGACCACGAACACGAAGATGAACCCGGTCGCCCACAGCATCGGCGTCGGGAACGTCAGCGAGCCTCCCCACATCGTCGCCAGCCAACTGAACACCTTGATGCCGGTCGGCACCGCGATGATCATGGTGGCGATCACGAAATAGGCACGGGTATCGACGTTGAGCCCGACCGTGAACATGTGGTGGGCCCACACGACGAAGCCGATGACGCCGATCGCAACCATCGCGTACGCCATTCCCAGATAGCCGAAGATCGGCTTGCGCGAGAAAGTCGAGATGATCTGGCTGACGATGCCGAACGCCGGCAGGATCATGATGTAGACTTCGGGGTGGCCGAAGAACCAGAACAGATGCTGCCACAGCACCGGGTCGCCGCCGCCGGCGACGACGAAGAAGGTGGTGCCGAAGTTGCGGTCGGTGAGCAGCATGGTCAGCGCCCCGGCCAGCACCGGCAGTGCGAGCAGCAGCAGGAACGCCGTCAGCAGCATCGACCACACGAACAGCGGCATGCGGTGCAGGGTCATCCCCGGCGCCCGCATGTTGAAGATGGTCACGATGAAGTTGATGGCGCCGAGGATCGACGAGGCCCCCGCCAGATGCAGGCTGAGAATGCCGAAATCGACCGACATCCCCGGGTGGTAGGTCGCGCTGCTGAGCGGCGGATACACGGTCCAGCCGACGCCCGGTCCGACGCCGGTCACCACCCCCATCAGCATCAGCACGACGGCGGCTGCCAGCAGCCAGAAGCTGATGTTGTTCATGCGCGGGAACGCCATGTCGGGCGCCCCGATCATCATTGGCACGAACCAGTTGCCGAAACCGCCGATCAGGGCCGGCATCACCACGAAGAACACCATGATGAGGCCGTGCGCCGTCACCATGACGTTGTAGGCCTGCGGGTCGGAAATGTATTGAATGCCGGGCGCCGCCAGCTCGAGGCGCATGATCCATGACAGCACGCCGCCGATCAGCCCCGCCGCGAACGACGCCACCATGTACATGGTGCCGATGTCCTTGTGGTTGGTCGAGTACAGCCAGCGGCGCCAGCCGGTCGGGTGGGCGTGGATGTGAAGACCGGCGTCGGCAACGGCGGTGGAAGCGTCGGACATCTCTTCGTCACTCCTTGAGTACGTTCGGCCGGCTCAGCGGGTTTCCGAAGCGACCTGGACCGGCGTGCCATCGGCGCGCGCGAACTTCGTCTGCGCCTCCCTCACCCAGGTGGCGAACCGGTCCTTCGATACGACCTCGACGGTGATCGGCATGAAGGCGTGGTTGACGCCGCACAGTTCGGAGCATTGGCCGTAGTACACACCCTCGTGGTCGGCGTTGATCCAGGTCTCGTTGATGCGGCCGGGAACCGAATCGACCTTGACCCCGAACGCCGGCACCGCCCAGGCGTGAATCACGTCCTGCGAGGTCACCAGAACGCGGACCGTGGTGTTGACCGGGATGACGATCCGATTGTCGGTCTCGAGCAGCCTCGGCGCCCCGGCGGGCAGCTTGTCGTCCGCCAGCATCACGGCGTCGAAGGTGAAGCCACCATGGTCGGGGTACTCGTAGCCCCAGAACCACTGGTAGCCGGTCACCTTGATCGTCATCTCGGCGTCCTGCGCGCGGTCCATGAAGTAGAGGAGCTTGACCGAGGGCACCGCGATGGCGGCTACGATCACGGCCGGAATCACCGTCCACGTGATCTCGAGCCAGGTGTTGTGGCTGGCGGTCGACGGCCGCGGGTTCCGTTTCGCGTTGAAGCGCCAGATGATGTAGACGAGCAGCACCAGGACCAGCAGGCACACCGCCAGGACGATGGCGAATACGATGTGCCACAAGATGCGGATGTCGCTGGCCACTTCGGTTGCCGCCGGCTGCATGCCGATGCCCCACGGTTCCGGCTGGGCGGCCAGCGCGGCCCCCGCCAGGCACGCAAGAACAAGCGCCACAGCTCCGCGGCTCAGAACTCTGATCACGCGCATTCCGGTCATCCCCCACAGAAGCATCCCGAGGCCGCCGCGAGCCGATTTTCCGGGGCCGCGGGCCGGACGCGTTCTTATCTTGGGTTGACGACATGCGTCTGCAACGCGATATCAACACAAAAATAACGGATAGCCCGGCAGGGAGGCGGGCCAACCGGCGGGGGTTCGATGAGAAACAGAGATCGGCTGATCCTGGCGTTCGCCCTGCTTGGCGTCGCCGTGCTGATGTACGTCAGCATCTTCTTCGTCTTGTGACGTCTCGCGGCGCCGCGTCTCGCGGCCGTCGCCCGGAGGAATCGATGATCGCGGTGCCAGATCTTCCGCATTTCATTGCGGCCTTCAACGCGCTGTCCGTCGTCTGCATCGTCCTGGGATGGCGCTTCATCCGCCAGGGGCGGCGCATCGCCCATCGCAACGCGATGGTCGGGGCGCTCGTCTTCTCGGGCCTCTTCCTGGCCGTGTACGTGGTCTACCATCTCAATGCCGGCGTCGCTCGCTTCGGCGGCGAAGGCGTCATCCGGCAGGCATACTTCGCCTTCCTGATTGGGCACGTCATCCTGGCCATCGTCATCACCCCGCTGGTGCCGCTGACGGTGTGGCGGGCGGTGCGGGGGCGCTTCGAACTGCATCGGCAGATCGCGCGCTGGACCCTTCCGGTGTGGCTGTACGTCGGCGTTTCCGGCGTTTTCGTCTACGTGATGGCGATCCACCTCTTTCCCTACCAGGCATGAACGGGGAACGGGACATGGAACAGGAGCGGCGACATCGCGCGATCGCAGTCTGGCTGCTGGTTGTGGTGGCCGCGGTGTTCGGCATGATCGTGCTGGGCGGACTGACCCGGCTGACGGAATCCGGGCTCTCGATGGTCGACTGGAAACCGGTGACCGGCTGGCTTCCCCCGTTGACCGAGGCGGAGTGGGAGGAGGCGTTCGCCGCCTACCGCCAGTATCCAGAGTATGCCTTGCGCAACGTCCACATGACGCTGGCCGGCTTCCAGGAGATCTACTGGCTGGAATACCTTCACCGCCTGTGGGGGCGCATGATCGGAGTCCTGTTCGCGGTGCCGTTCCTGGTGTTCCTGGCCCGCGGCTGGATCGGCCGCCGCATGGGCTGGCGCCTCGCCTCGGTGTTCGTGCTCGGCGGGCTGCAGGGCGCGATGGGGTGGTACATGGTGCTGAGCGGGATGGTCGATCGCCCCGACGTCAGCCAGTACCGCCTCACCGCCCACCTCGTTTTCGCCCTCGCCATCCTGGCGGCGCTGCTGTGGATGGCGATGGATCTCCTGAGCTCCAGGCGGTCGCCCTCCGCTTCAGGGGGCGGAGAGGGAGGCCTCGCCTGGGGGGCTCGGGGGGTGCTGGCGCTGGTGGTTCTCGCCATTACCGCCGGCGGCTTCGTCGCCGGTACCGGGGCCGGCTTCACCCACAATACGTATCCCTTGATGGAGGGCTCGCTGCTGCCTTCCGGTCTCTACGCCATGGACCCGTGGTGGCGCAGCGCCTTCGAAGACCTGACGACGATCCAGTTCCAGCACCGGCATCTCGGCGAGCTGACCGGCGTCGCGACCCTGGCGTTGTGGGCCCTGGGCCGCCGCCGGGGCGTACGCGGCACGGCGGCGACGGCGCTTGACGTGCTTGCGGCGGCGGTGATGGCCCAGGTTGGACTCGGGATCTTAACTCTGCTCCTGGTCGTGCCCATATGGGCTGCTGCGCTCCATCAGGCCGGTGCCGTGCTGGTGTTCGGGGCTGCCTTATGGAGCGTTCATCAACTTCGCCCCGCGCCGGCGGCTGCGGCGGCGGTGCCGGCGACGGCATAGCATGGGGGGGACTCGCATGATCCGGAGCCGGAGCGAGAGACCGGCAGCGGCGGCGACGAGGCTCGCCGACTTCGCGCTGATCCTGAAGCCGCGGGTGATGTCGCTGGTGGTGTTCACGGCGCTGGTCGGCCTGCTGCTGGCTCCGGGCGCCCCCGACCTCGCCACGGCGGTCGCCGCCGTGGTCTGCGTGGCGGTTGGCGCCGGCGCGGCCGGGGCGCTGAACATGTGGTACGACCGCGACATCGACCTCGTGATGACGCGCACCCGCAAGCGTCCGATCCCGGCCGGCCGGATGCAGCCGGGGCTGGCGCTTGCCTACGGGGGCACGCTGGCAGTCGGCTCGGTGTGGGGGATGGCAACCCTGGTCAACGGGCTGGCCGCCGGCCTGCTGGCGGTGACCATCCTCTACTACGTGCTGTTCTACACGATGTGGCTGAAGCGCCGCACTCCGCAGAACATCGTCATCGGCGGTGCGACGGGAGCGTTCCCGCCGATGATCGGCTGGGCGGCGGCCAGCGGCGAGTTCGGCCTCGGCGCCCTGGCTCTGTTCCTGATCATCTTCCTGTGGACGCCGCCGCACTCGTGGGCGCTCGCCCTGTTCGGCTGCCGCGACTACTCGCGCGCCGGGATCCCGATGATGCCGGTGATCGCCGGCGAGGCGGCGACCAAGCGCCAGATCCTCGTCTACATGGCGCTTCTGATCCCGGCCTCGTTCCTGCCGGTTGCCATCGGCATGTCGAGCTGGCTGTACGGCGCCGCGGCGGCGGTGCTGGGAGCTTTGTTCCTTCGCCACGCGCTCAAGGTCTACCGCGACGACAGCAACGCCGCGGCGCGGCCGATGTTCAAGTTCTCGATCCTGTATCTGTTCCTGATCTTCGTCTTCCTGCTGCTCGACAGCGCCTTCCTGACCGGCTGAGCCGCCTGCGCCAGCGGTGCCCTTGCAGGGACGGCTGATCGCCCGCAGCGGCGTCGTCGGCGTGCGCGCCTAGCGGCGCACCGCCGGCGCGAAGTGCAGGACCAGATAGCCGGCGACGGCCGAGGCGATCGAGCCGGCGAGAACCCCGATCCGCACCGCCGCTGCCGCCTGGTCCCCCGGAAAGGCCAGGGTGCCGATGAACAGGCTCATGGTGAAGCCGATGCCCGTCAGCAGCGCCGTCCCGTACACCTGAAGCCAGCTTGCGCCTTCTGGAAGGGGGCTTGCGCGCAGGCGGACCGCGATCCAGGTTGCGGCCATGACGCCGACCTGCTTGCCGACGAAGAGGCCGAGCGCAATGCCCAGCGGCACCGGCTCGGCCAGACTGGCGAGGGAAAGGCCGCTCAACGAGACGCCGGCATTGGCGAACGCAAATAGCGGCAGGATGCCAAAGGTGACCCAGGGGAGCAGGATGTGCTCGAGGTGGGTGAGCGGGGATTCTCCCTCGCCCTTGTGGCGGAGCGGGATGGCGAACGCGGTGACGACCCCGGCCAGGGTGGCGTGGACACCGGACTTGAGAACGCAGACCCACAGGAACACGCCGACCAGGATGTAGGCGGCCAGACGCTCGACGCCGAGACGGTTCATGACCACCAGGGCGGCGAGACCCAGCGCGGCCAGCCCGAGCGCCTCGACCGAAAGGTCCGCGGTATAGGCGACGGCGATGATCACGATTGCGCCGAGGTCGTCGATGATCGCGAGGGCCAGCAGGAAGATCTTGAGCGAGGTCGGCGCCCGGGCGCCGAGCAGCGACAGCACGCCGAGGGCGAAGGCGATGTCGGTCGCGGCGGGGATCGCCCATCCGCGCAGCGCGATCGGGTCGCCCCAGGTGAGCGCCGCGTAGATCCCGGCCGGCACCACCATGCCGCCGATCGCTGCGATCCCGGGCAGCGCCGCCCGCTGCACGCTGGACAGTTCGCCGACCAGGATCTCGCGCTTGATCTCCAGTCCGACCAGCAGGAAGAAGACGGCCATCAGGCCGTCGTTGATCCATAGCAGCAGCGGCTTCGCCAGGCGCAGGAGGCCGAACTGGAGGATCACGGGGGTATCGAGCATCCTCGCGTAGAGCCAGTCCGCGGGCGTGTTCGCCCACACCAATGCGACCGCGGCCGCGGCGGCCAGGCAGAGGCCGCCGGCAGACTCCAGACGAAGGAACTCTCGGATGACGGGGATCGGCACGGCAAGAGTCTCCTCTTCCGGTCGAAGGTTGCTTGCGAAGGCCCTGGCGGTCCGGCTAGTGGACGTCCCGCCAGACCCGCCGCTTGACGGCGATCATCAGCACGAACAGGACGGCCAGGTACCCCATCACCTTCAGGCCCAGGTTCTTGCGTTCCTCCAGCTTGGGCTCGGCGGCCCACATCAGGAAGTGGGATACGTCGGTGGACATTTGCGCGACCGTCGCCTCGGGGCCGTCCTCGTACTGGACCTGGCCCGGCGAGAGCGGCGGCGGCATGGCGATCTGGTGGCCGGGAAAGTAAAGGTTGTAGCTGGCACCCGGGGCGAGTTCGGTGCCGGCCGGCGGCTCCCCGTATCCGGTCAGCAGCGCGACGAGATAGTCCGGCCCGCTTATGCGGGACTTGGCGATCAGCGACAGATCGGGCGGCACCTTGCCGTTGTTTGCGGCCTTGGCGGCGTTGGCATTGGCGAACGGGGCGACGAAGGCATCGGCGGGCGTGGCCGGGCGCGTCAGCAGGTTGCCGCTGGCGTCGACGGTATTGCCGGCAGGATCCGGTCCGGCAGGCACCTCGTACTGGCCCGCGATCTCCTTGACCTCGCTCTCGGTGTAGCCGAGCGCTCTCAGGTCGCGGTAGCGCAGCAGCCCGATCGAATGGCAGGAGGCGCAGACCTCGCGGTAGATCTTGAGGCCGCGTCGCATGGCGTCGCGGTCGTAGAGGCCGAGCGGGCCTTCGAAAGACCACTCCAGGTCGGGGGGCGGCAACGCCTCGCTCTCGGCGGCAAGGGCTGCAGAAGAGGCGAGCAGGGCGGCCAGCGTGAACGAGAGGAACGGGCGCATCATGCCACCTCCTCCTTCTTCTTGGTGCCGACGCCGCGCCGTGGTCTTCGGCCTTCGCGCGCAGCGACGTCGACGCTGATCGATTCCGGTACCGGCTTGGTCTTTTCGAAACGCGATACCGCGGGGACGATGATCAGGAAGTGGGCGAAGTAATAGAAGGTGGCGATCTGCCCGGCGGTGACGTAGGGCTCTTCCGCCGTCTGCGCCCCGAGATAGCCGAGGATCAGGCAGTCGAGCAGGAAGATCCAGAAGAACATCCGGTACAGCGGCCGGAAGCGCGCGCTCTTGACCGGCGAGCGATCGAGCCACGGCATCAGGAACAGGATCGCGATCGCGGCCACCATGGCGATGACGCCGGTCAGCTTGTGCGGGATCGCCCGCAGCACCGTGTAGAAGGGCAGCAGGTACCATTCCGGCACGATCTGGTGCGGCGTCACCAGGGGGTCGGCCGGGATGTAGTTATCGGGCTCGGTGAAGAAGTTGGGCGCGAAGAATACGAAGCCGAGGTAGACGATGAGGAAGGCCGCCACTCCCAGCAGGTCCTTGACCGTGAAGTAGGGGTGGAAGGCGATGGTGTCTTCGGGGCCCTTCGGCTCCACCCCGGTGGGATTGTTGGAGCGGTGCATGTGCAACGCCCACAGGTGGATGGCGATGATGCCTACGATCACGAACGGCATCAGGTAGTGCAGGGCGAAGAAGCGGTTCAGCGTGGGGTTGTCGACCGCGAAGCCTCCCCACAGCCATTCGACGATCGGCTCGCCCACGAAGGGGACCGCCGTCACCATGCTGGTGATGACCGTCGCCGCCCAGAAGCTCTGCTGGCCCCACACCAGCACGTAGCCCAGGAAGGCGGTCGGCATCATCGTGAACAGGATCAGCACCCCCAGCATCCACAGCACCTCGCGCGGCGCCTTGTACGAGCCGTAGTAGAGGCCGCGGAAGGTGTGCAGGTAGACGACCAGGAAGAACATCGAGGCGCCGTTCATGTGCAGGTAGCGGATCAGCCACCCGTAATTGACGTCGCGCATGATCCGCTCGACGCTGGCGAAGGCGCCGTTGACATTGGGCTGGTAGTGCATGGCCAGGAAGATGCCGGTCAGGATCATGACCACCAGCGCAATTCCGGCCAGCGAGCCGAAATTCCACATGTAGCTGAGGTTCTTCGGCGTCTGGTAGTCGCCGAGGTGGTCGCGCATGAACGTGAAGACGGGCAGCCGGTAGTCGACCCAACGGATTACCGGATTGCGGAACGGCGGCGACGCCGGGTTGTGTGCGGTCATGGCCTGGGGCGCCTCATCCGAGCCTGATGGTCGTATCGTCGATGAATTCGTACTGCGGTATCGCGAGGTTCCTCGGTGCGGGGCCTTGGCGAATGCGCCCGGATTCGTCGTAGTGCGAACCGTGACAGGGGCAGAACCAGCCGCCGTAATTGCCGGTCGGATCGTTCGGCTGCTGGCCCAGGGGGATGCAGCCCAGATGGGTGCAGATGCCGATCATGACCAGCCATTCCGGCTTTTTGACCCGTTCGGAATCCGGTTGCGGGTCCCGCAGTTCGGCGACGTTCTGCGACTCGGCCTTCTGGATCTCATCCGCCGTGCGGTGACGGATGAACACCGGCTTCTTGCGCCATACCACGGTGATCGCTTGACCGGTCTCGATCGGCGACAGGTCTACCTCGAGTGTTGCCTCGGCCAGGGTATCGGCCGCGGGCCTCATGCTGGAGATGAAGGGCCACGCGGCCAGGCCGGCGCCGACCGCGCCCACGGCGGTGGCGGCCAGCAGAAGGAAGTCGCGCCGGGTGCCTTCCCCGCCCGTCTTCTCTCTCTCGCGCGAATCGCTGGGCTCCGCCCCTGCGAGCGTCGCCGAATTGACATTCACCATACGGCAAACCCCCATGCTTCCAGACGGCCCGGCCGCCTCGACGGAAGCCGTGCCCGCGAGGAATATTGTGACCGTCCACCGGATTTCAAATCCAGCCCGGAAATGCGTGCCTTCACTGCGAATCCATTTGCCTGTCGGCCCCAGTTGGATCATTCTCTGCGGCGTCCGATAGGGGACGCCCGCTTCTCCCGGAGGATCAGATGATCCGTGCGTTGGCGACGGCCGGTTTGGCCGCCGTCGGGTTTGTCTCGCCGAGCCTTCCGTCTACCGCCTTTGCGGTGGACATCGTCAACCAGGACGATACCCCGTACTTTCTCATCATCGTGGCAGCCGGGGCCGAGCAGGGCATGGTCGTCGGCGCCCGTGCCGGTCTTTACGACGTCTGTGCCGGCTGCATCATCCGCATCGATGGGATCGGCGACGTCCGCGCGGTGGAGGATGCCAGCACCCTCGTCATCGCGGGCCGCCAGGCGCGGCTCGAGAGAGATCCACCGGCGCCGCCTCTCCCGGCTCCTTGGGGCGGGCTCGTGCGGGCCCGGCAGCCTGCGCTCTGACGATCCGGGCCGCCTGCTCCGCGGCGCGCCCTGTTGCCGCGGCAGGGTCTGCCGCCTAGGTTCTGTGAGGGCTGCAGCGCGAGGCCAAGGATGTGCGGGCGGTTCGTCATCGATCTCACGTGGGCCGAGCTGGTCGCTCTGGTGCGGGCGGTTGTGTCCGGCCCCGCCCTCAACGATCTGCCGCGCTACAACGTTGCCCCGACCCAGCAGGTCCCGGTGGTCCGGGCCACCGAGGGCGGGCGCGAGCTGGCAACGGCCCGCTGGGGCCTGGTCCCGTGGTGGGCGAAGGAGGATGCCGGCGGCCGCCTCATCAACGCCCGCTCCGAGACGGTTCGGGTGAGGGGTTCGTTCCGCGACTCCTTCGAAGGCCGGCGCTGCCTGCTGCCGGCGAGCGGCTTCTACGAGTGGCGACGCGAGGGTAGAAAGCGGCTGCCCTACTACTTCTTCGCCACCGACGGGGCCCCGCTGGCGTTCGCCGGATTGTGGGACCGCAACCGCAAGCTCGACCTCGTCTCGTGCACGATCGTCACTGTGCCGGCCAATGCGGACGTGGCCTCGCTGCACGACCGCATGCCGCTGGCGCTGTCGGCGGACGCCTGGGATGACTGGCTGCAGGCTTCCCCCGAGCGCGCCTCGGAGCTGCTGGCGCCGCCGCCCTCCGGCCGGCTTTCCAGGGTGCCGGTGGATCCCCGGGTCAACAGCCCGCGCGTCGAAGGTGCCGCACTGATCCGGCCGCTCGCATCGGACCGGCTGCCGGGGCTGTGAGAGGCGTTCTGGGGCCGGTCCGGGCGGCTCGTGCCCGCCGCAGGCCTGATCGCCAGTCTCGCCACCACCGGGAAATGATCGGAGCCGACGTTCCGCCCGAGGTAGCTGTCGATGACGGCCACCTCGGGGCTGGTGAGGATGTGATCGAGCGGCAGCCCCAGCAACAGGCTGCGCGATCTCCAGGTCGCGGCGCCGCGCCTTTGGCCCGAGGCATCCTCGAGTCCCGACTCTTCGAGAAGACGGGCGAAGGAGGCAGCCCACGGGGTGACGTTGAGGTCGCCCATCAGGACGGTCGGCAGATGCGGTCCGGCGGCGGCGAGGCGCGCGGCGGCGGCATACTGGCGGTCGCGGTTGGCGCGGCGGTGGCCGAACGGGCGTACCGCGTGAAGGCCGATCAGCCGTACGCAAGGCTCTCCCGCTTCGGGACAGAGATCGGCCGCGAGCACGGGCCGGCTCGGGCCGGAGCTGCGGTCGAACTCCCAGCGGACCGGCCGCCAGCGGCTTAGGAGCATGACGTCGCGCGAGGAGGCGTGCCGCTCGAGGAGCTGGTAGGGATAGCGTTCATCGAGTCCGGAGAGGAGGTGCCGCAGCGAGCGCGGCAGTTCGGTCAGCAGCACGATATCGGGATCTTCGCGCCGCAGGAGTTCCTGGAACGCCTGCGGATCGGTCCGCCTGCCCCACAGGTTGAGCGTCAGGACCTTGAGGTCGCCCGGCCCGGCCGCGGTGGCGGAGAACGCCGACCCGGCATAGGGCACGAGCGGAGCGGCGTTGGCCAGCGCCAGGACCAGCGCGCCGGCAGCCGCGCGGCGCGCCCGCAGCATTGCGGCCAGGGCGAGGACCACCAGGCAGGCCACCGCCAGCTGCGGCCGGAAATGGGCGGGAATCTCGAGCGGCCACCAGTCGGAGGCCACGAAGCCGGCGCCAGTCAAGGCACCGAGCACCGCCAGCGGCATTCCCCAGGCCGCCTTTCGCCAGTTGCTGCCTGCCATCCCCCTTGAGGCCTCCTGCCTTCGCGCTCCGGGTATATGGCATCGGGTTGCGGCAATTGTATGATCCCCGGGTGCCGCGGCGCCGCCTGGTATCGTCAGGCGTTATTCTGTGCTACGCCCGACGGCAAGCCCGAAGTCCCATCCAGAAACTGCGAGATGAAGATGTCCGAGCCCATCACATTCCTGAACGGAGAGTACGTCCCCCACAGCAAGGCCTTCGTGCACGTGGAAGATCGCGGGTTCCTGTTCGCAGACGGGATCTACGACTTCGTGCTTGTCCACCGCGGGCGCCTGATCAACGAGGAGGCGCACCTCGACCGCATCCACTATTCGCTGGGAGAACTCGAGATCGCCTGGCCCCTCTCGCGCGACGAGCTCAAGGCGGCGCTGCGGGAGGTGATCCGTCGCAACGACCTGGTCGAGGGGTACGTCTACATCGAGATGACCCGCGGCGTTGCCCCTCGCGATCACGCGTTTCCAAAGGACGTCAAAGGAACTGTGGTGATCATCGCCCGCCATGCGCCATACCCCAGCGACAGCGTTGCGCGCCAGGGCGTGAAGGTGATCACCACGCCCGACCTGCGGTGGAAGCGGTGCGACATCAAGTCGGTTGCGCTGCTCCCCAACGTGCTCGCCCGCCAGCGTGCGATACGCGCCGGTGCGTCCGAGGCGTGGATGATCGACGACGAAGGTTTCGTCACCGAGGGGTGCGCCTGCAACGCCTGGATCGTCACCGACGCGGGCCACGTGGTGACCCGCTACCTCGATCGCGCCATCCTGAGCGGCATCACCCGCCGCATGCTGACCGAGGTGCTGGCCAAGGAAGGGGTTCGGCTCGAGGAGCGGAAGTTCACCGTCGCAGAGGCACAGTCGGCGCGAGAGGCATTTCTGACCAACACGCCGCTGCACATTAAGCCGGTGATCCAGATCGACGACCGCGTGGTCGGCACGGGCGAAGCGGGGCCGCTCACGCTGAAGATCCTGGCCTCCTACCGGGCTTTCGTGGCGGCCCAGGCCAACCAGGCGTGACTTGCCGCAGTGGACGTAGAGCATCGACAAATGGCGGCAGGGGGCGCGGTCGCCCTCCTGCCGCGCGGCGTCGGCAAGCGCCGGACCGGACAAGAGGAAGGTGGTGCCGCCTGAGGGACTCGAACCCCCGACCTTGAGTTTACAAAACTCCTGCTCTACCGACTGAGCTAAGGCGGCCCGCTGGCGGAGAATACCGCGGTGCCGTCCGCCTGCAAACCCTTCGTTAACCCGGCTGCTGGCATTCTCGAGGCTTCCTGTTTGGTCCGTTCGCGGGGGGTCTCGAGGGGCATGGACGGGATGCACGCCCTTATCTTGCGCATCGTTGTGGTGGTGGGCCTCGCCCTTTCCGCGTCGCCCGCCTGGGCTCGCTCCGAGCCCGCCGGGAGCGGCTCGGGGACCGTCGTCCACAAGGTCGTAAAGACCGAGAAGACCGCGAAGAAGGCCGTCGCCCAGAAGCCCAAGAAGGGCAAGGCCGCCAAGGCGCAGGCCAAGGCGCCGCCGGCCAAGCCGGTGCCGGTTCGCTATGTCGGCACCTTCAGCAAGGGCAGGCTGAGCGAGGCCATGCGCAAGGCCAAGGTGCCGGCTGCGTTCGCGAACGAGATCCGCGGCGTGCTGAGCTACGTTCCCGGCTTCCCCGAGATCACCACGAAATCGTCCGGCTCGTTCCGCCTGGTCGGCGTGCGCCAGGGCAAAAGCTCCAGGCTGCTGGCGGCGGAGGTGCGGATCGGCAAGCAGGAGCACCGCCTGTTCCGCTTCGACGGGGCGGCCGGGCAGGGCTGGGTCGACGACCAGGGCAACCTGCTGTCCGCGGCCTCGTTCGTCCGGCCGGTGGAAGGCGGTCGCATGAGCTCGCCTTACGGCTGGCGCGTCCATCCTGTGCTGGGCGACGTGCGCCACCACAACGGCGTCGACTTCGCGCTGCCGAAAGGCTCGCCCGTGTTCGCCGCGCAGAACGGCACGGTCACCGAGGTCGGCAGCCGCGGCAACTACGGCAAGCTGGTGCGGATCCGGCACAGCCCCGACGTAGAGACCGTCTATGCCCACCTCGACGGCTTCGCCAAGGGGCTGAAGGTCGGCACCCGGGTTCGCCGCGGCCAGACCATCGCCTACGTCGGCGAAACCGGGCTGGCGACAGGACCCCACCTCTACTGGGAGGCGGTCCGCAACGACCAGTACCTCGACCCGTTACAGCTGCTCGAGGAATCCCGCCTGCCGCAGGACAAGGTGGCCGAATTGCGCAAGACGGTCGCCGAGATCGACCGGCCGGCCGGCCGCGATCGCAAGGGCTGAGGCTCAGCGCCGCGCCGCCAGCTCGTACAGGGCCACCGCGGCGGCGTTCGACAGGTTCAGGCTTTCAACCTTGCCGCTGATCGGAATGCGGACCAGGAAGTCGCAGCGTTCACGAGTCAGACGGCGAAGGCCCTCGCCCTCTGACCCCAGCACCACGGCGGTCCGTGCAGGCTTCTCGATGTCGCGCAAGTCGGTGGCGGCGGCGCCGTCCAGGCCGACACACCAGAACCCGGCCTCCTTCAACGAATCCAGCGTACGCGCCAGGTTGACGACGTGCACCAGCGGCACCGTCTCCAACGCCCCCGAGGCGGCCTTGGCGACGATCCCGGTGGCGCTGCTGGCATGGCGCTCGGGCAGGATCACCGCGGCGGCCCCGAATGCGGCTGCCGAGCGCAGCACGGCGCCCACGTTGTGCGGATCGGTCGCCTGGTCGAGCACGACCACGGTCGATGTCGGCGCGGTGGCGTCCAGCACCTCTTCCAGCGACGCCGGTTCGAGCGGATCGCACAGCGCGGCGACGCCCTGGTGAACGCTGTTCGCGGGCAGAATGCGGTCCAGCTCGGCGCGTTCGACCACCTCGACCGGCAGGCTGCGGGTCGGGGGCTGCAGGCGCTCGGCCGTCGCTGCGGTGGCGAGCAGCCGGCGCAGCCGTCGGCGCGGATTGGCCAGCGCCGCCGTCACGGCGTGAACTCCGAACACCCATTCGCCGCCGCCCCGACCTCCAGGGAGCAGCGGCCTGGAGGCGGAAGGTGGTCCGCCCGGCCTTTGCTTGCGCTTGCCCATGAAGCCGTCTACCATGATTCCGAGCCCGACGTCAGCGCCTTCGCGGCGGCCCTTGAGGGGCCGGCGGTCCGACTTGATGTCGAAAAGCTCCTTATTCAAGTTGACATTGGGGTGCAAAGTACCCTAGACGTCCGTTTCGCCGCGCGGCGGCGCGGAAGGTTGGCGGAGGGGTGCCCGAGTGGCTAAAGGGGACGGACTGTAAATCCGTTGGCGCAGCCTACGCTGGTTCGAATCCAGCCCCCTCCACCAGTCCTGAAAGCGTGCGCGGACGGAAGCCGTGCCTGGAACGCGGGTGTAGCTCAATGGTAGAGCCCCAGCCTTCCAAGCTGGTTGTGTGGGTTCGATTCCCATCACCCGCTCCAGCCGCTTCCTGGATACGACGTCGTTTGGCATCAACCGGGACCTGAAAGAAAGATCGAGCGATGGCGAAGGAGAAATTCGAGCGCACGAAGCCGCACTGCAACATCGGGACGATTGGTCATGTTGACCATGGGAAGACGACGTTGACGGCGGCGATCACGAAGGTCTTGGCGGAGACCGGCCTCGCGTCGTTCACCCCGTTTGATCAGATTGACAAGGCGCCTGAAGAGAAGGCGCGGGGGATCACGATTTCGACGGCGCACGTTGAGTATCAGACGTCGAAGCGTCACTACGCGCACGTCGACTGCCCCGGTCACGCGGACTACGTGAAGAACATGATCACGGGCGCGGCGCAGATGGACGGAGCGATTCTTGTCGTCTCTGCTGCGGACGGTCCGATGCCGCAGACGCGGGAGCACATTCTTCTGGCTCGCCAGGTGGGTGTTCCGGCGATGGTGGTCTACATGAACAAGGTCGACATGGTGGACGACCCTGAGCTTCTGGATCTGGTTGAGCTGGAGCTTCGGGAGCTTTTGTCGTCGTACGACTTCCCCGGGGACGATATTCCGATCGTCCGCGGCTCGGCGCTGATTGCGCTGGAGGGTGGTGACGAGAAGGTTGGGAAGAACTCGATTCTCGAGCTGATGAATGCGGTTGACGAGTACATTCCGCAGCCTGACCGTCCGAAGGACAAGCCGTTCCTGATGCCGATCGAGGACGTGTTCTCGATTTCCGGCCGGGGCACGGTTGTGACGGGCCGTGTTGAGCGCGGAGTGATCAAGGTCGGCGAAGAGATCGAGATTGTGGGGATCAAGCCGACGCTGAAGACGGTCTGCACGGGCGTCGAGATGTTCCGCAAGCTGCTGGACCAGGGCGAGGCCGGGGACAACATCGGCGTTCTGCTTCGCGGCACGAAGCGCGACGAGGTTGAGCGTGGGCAGGTGGTTGCGAAGCCCGGTTCGATCACGCCGCACATGAAGTTCGAGGCGGAAGCCTACATCCTGACGAAGGAAGAGGGCGGTCGCCACACGCCGTTCTTCACCAACTACCGGCCGCAGTTCTATTTCCGGACGACTGACATCACCGGGATGGTGGACCTGCCGGAGGGGACCGAGATGGTGATGCCCGGGGACAACATCCGGATGTCG
>JAHDSF010000031.1 GCA_018432935.1 Rhodospirillales bacterium
AAGGAAGAGGGCGGTCGCCACACGCCGTTCTTCACCAACTACCGGCCGCAGTTCTATTTCCGGACGACTGACATCACCGGGATGGTGGACCTGCCGGAGGGGACCGAGATGGTGATGCCCGGGGACAACATCCGGATGTCGATTGCGCTGATCCACCCGATCGCGATGGAGGAGCAGCTGCGCTTCGCCATCCGCGAGGGCGGCCGCACCGTCGGCGCCGGCGTCGTCTCCAAGATCATCGAGTAGCAGACGGCGTGAGCGGGGCCGGCGCGAACCGCCGGCCCTACAAGCGGACTTGTGGGGAGTCAATTCGCCCGGTATGTTACGGCCGGTCGATGCAGGGGTGTAGCTCAATTGGCAGAGCACCGGTCTCCAAAACCGGGGGCTGAGGGTTCGAGTCCCCCCACCCCTGCCATTGCTTTTTGCGATTGACGACCCAGATCTAGCAGGCCAGGCGCGAAGCGGAAGTTCATGGCGAAGACGAATCCCGTCACCTTTCTCAAAGAGGTCCGTCAGGAGGTCTCCAAGGTCACCTGGCCGACTCGCAAAGAGACCGGCATTTCCACCGCGATGGTGTTCGTGATGGTGATCCTGGCCGCCGCCTTCTTCTTCGTGGTCGATTTCTTCATGGCTCACGGGGTCCGCCTGATCCTGGGCCTTGGCGGGTGAGAGCATGAGCGCGCGCTGGTACGTCATTCACGCATACTCCGGCTTCGAGAAGAAGGTCGCGCAGTCGATCGTCGAGCAGGCCAAGCAAAAGGGCCTGGGCGAGCGTATCGAGCAGGTCCTGGTCCCGACCGAGGAAGTCGTGGAGATGCGGCGCGGCTCGAAGATCAACGCCGAGCGCAAGTTCTTTCCCGGCTACGTGCTGGTGAAGATGGACATGACCGACGAGACTTGGCACCTGGTCAAGGAAACGCCGAAGGTCACCGGTTTCCTTGGCGGCCGCGGGCGGCCGACGCCGATCAGCGACGCCGAGGCCGAGCGGATCATCCGCCAGGTCGAGGTCGGGATCGAGCGTCCCAAGATGTCGGTCTCGTTCGAGATCGGCGAGCAGGTTCGGGTCAGCGACGGGCCGTTCAACTCGTTCAACGGGTTTGTCGAGGAAGTCGACGAGGAGCGTGCCCGCCTCAAGGTGGCGGTGTCGATCTTCGGTCGCTCGACCCCGGTGGAGCTGGAATACAGTCAGGTCGAGAAGCTCTAGAATTTTTGAAGTCGCAGGCGTCGTGCCGGCGACGTGGTGCGGGAGGCCAGCCATGACCGGACCGCGCCCCCAAGGTCGAGGGTAGCAAATGGCAAAGAAGATTTCGGGCTACATCAAGCTGCAGGTGCCGGCGGGGCAGGCGAACCCGTCGCCGCCGATCGGTCCGGCCCTGGGCCAGGCCGGTCTCAACATCATGGAGTTCTGCAAGACCTTCAACGCCAGGACCCAGAACCTGGAACAGGGGATGCCGATCCCCGTAGTCATCACGGCCTACTCGGACCGGACGTTCACGTTCGTCACCAAGACCCCGCCGGCCAGCTTCTTTCTCAAGAAGGCTGCCGGCATCGACAAGGGCGTGACGGCGCCTGGCCGGGACAAGAAGGGGACCGTGACGATGGAGCAGGTCCGCGAGATCGCGCGCACCAAGATGGCCGATCTCAACACCAACGACGTCGAGCAGGCGAGCAAGATGATTATCGGCTCGGCGCGCTCGATGGGCATCGAAGTGGTGGAGTAGGGCGATGGCGAAGAAAGGCAAGAGGCTCCGCAACGCGCTTGAGAGCGTCGACCGGGTCAAGCAGTACGAACTGGCCGAGGCGGTGAAGCTGCTGAAGGCGAACGCGACCGCCAAGTTCGACGAGACGGTCGAGGTCGCTCTCAACCTGGGGGTCGATCCTCGCCACGCCGACCAGATGGTTCGCGGCGTGGTTTCGCTGCCGAACGGCACCGGCAAGACCGTGCGGGTCGCCGTGTTCGCCAAGGACGCGAAGGCGGAGGAAGCTCGGGCGGCGGGCGCGGACATCGTCGGTGCCGAGGATCTGGCGGAGAAGGTGCAGGCGGGCGAGATGGACTTCGAGCGCTGCATCGCGACGCCGGACATGATGGCGATCGTCGGCCGGCTCGGCCGCATCCTGGGCCCGCGGGGCCTGATGCCGAACCCGAAGCTCGGCACCGTGACCGCCGACGTGAAGGGCGCGGTCAAGGCCGCCAAGGCGGGCCAGGTCGAGTTCCGGGTCGAGAAAGCAGGCATCATCCATGCCGGCATCGGCAAGGCGAGCTTCTCGGAGCAGGCGCTGATCGAGAACATCGGCGCCTTCGTGGATGCGATCAACAAGGCCAAGCCCACGGGCGCCAAGGGCACCTACATGGAGCGGGCGACGGTCAGTTCGACCATGGGGCCGGGCATCAAGCTCAACGTCGCGACCCTGCTCGGCTGAGCGGATCGCGGCTGACGAATTCGTCCGGCGGCTTGTCTTGCGACAGGGCGCCGGACGGGCGGGCGGGAACGTCTTCCGCCCGACCTGTCCAAGACTGCAGGCGTCTCGGCATTCGGCCGGGGCTTAATGGGAAACCGCCTGCACAGACAGTGCGCGACCGTTTGCGGAGGAGCCTGCGGGCAATTCCCCAAGCGGCTTGAACTGTTGCACTGGACAGGCGAACCGGCCCTCGGAGGGTCCGGAGGCCGGAGTCCAACGTCCCCGCCGATGCCGGTTGCGGAAGCGGGGCTTGTCACGGAGACGATTGGTGGACCGAACGCAGAAGGAGGAACTGGTATCCAGCCTCCGCGCGACGCTCGAAGGATCGGCCGTCGTCGTCGTCACCCACTATCTCGGGATGACGGTCGGCGAGATGACCGATCTGCGGAGCCGGATGCGGCAGGCGGGGGCCGGTTTCAAGGTGACCAAGAATCGGCTCACGCGTCTCGCTCTGGAAGGGACGAAGTTCGAACACCTGGGCGACCTCTTCAAAGGCCCGACCGCGATCGCTTATGCGAACGATCCGGTGGCGCCGGCGAAAGTCGTCGTCGACTTCGCCAAGACCAACGCGAAGCTCGTCGTCCTCGGCGGCGGCATCGGCGCGCAGGCGCTGGATGCCAACGGCGTCGGGGCCCTGGCGACGCTGCCGTCGTTGGAAGAGACCCGGGCCAAGCTCGTCGGCCTCCTCCAGACCCCGGCGACCCGTATCGCCGGCGTTCTGCAGGCGCCTGCCGGGCAGATGGCGCGCGTGCTCAATGCTTACGCCTCCAAGGGCGAAGCTGCGTGAACCTCGTAGCATCAACAGTTCAAGTCTGAAGGGAAATTGACCATGGCTAACCTCGAGAAGCTCGTCGACGAGCTTTCCAGCCTTACCGTTCTCGAAGCTGCCGAGCTGAGCAAGCTTCTGGAAGAGAAGTGGGGCGTTTCCGCCGCCGCGCCGGTGGCGATTGCCGCCGCGCCGGGCGCTGCCGCCGGTGCGCCGGCTGCCGCTGTCGAGGAGAAGACCGAGTTCGACGTCATCCTGGCGACTATCGGCGACAAGAAGATCAACGTCATCAAGGAAGTCCGCGCCGTCACCGGGCTCGGGCTGAAGGAAGCGAAGGATCTGGTCGAGGCCGCTCCGAAGCCCATCAAGGAGGGCGTGAAGAAGGAAGAGGCCGAGCAGATCAAGAAGAAGCTCGAGGAAGCGGGAGCGACTGTCGAGCTGAAGTAGGACTGCCCCGGGGCTTCGGTCCCGGGCCGCGCCCGCGGGGCGCGGGAACGATCGGGGCCGGTTCGCCGGCCCTGCGGGCCGGGCGGCGGCATTGCCGCCCCCTGGTCCGCATTATCGCACGTCCGCCCGTATGGGCTAGCCGCAGCCGGGAAAGCGGACGTGCACGCCGCGACGAGGCGCCGGGCTCCTCCGCATGGGGCGTGGAGGGGCGGCGCCTTCGGGCGCTTCACGCGCGACTTCCCGCCGACCGCTTGTGGCACGGGGGCAAGGAAGCCGGCAGTGACAGCAACTGGCGAGAGGTCTCATGGCCAAGTCATACACGGGTCGCAAGCGTATCCGGAAGGATTTCGGGCGCATCCAGGCGGTCGCGCCGATGCCGAACCTCATTGAGGTGCAGAAGAGCTCGTACGAGCAGTTCCTGCAGCGCGACGTCGCGCCCGAGGCGCGCTCGGATTCGGGTCTCCAGGAAGTCTTCAAGTCGGTGTTTCCGATCCACGACTTCTCGGAGCGCGGAACGCTTGAGTTCGTGCGCTACGAATTCGACCAGCCCAAGTATGACGTCGAGGAATGCCAACAGCGGGGCATGACGTTCTCGGCGCCGCTGCGCGTCACCTTGCGGCTGGTGGTCTGGGATATCGACGAGGAAACCGGCGCCCGCACCGTCCGCGACATCAAGGAGCAGGATGTCTACATGGGCGACATGCCGCTGATGACGGCCAACGGCACGTTCGTCATCAACGGCACCGAGCGCGTCATCGTCTCGCAGATGCATCGCAGTCCGGGCGTTTTCTTCGACCACGACAAGGGCAAGACCCATTCGTCGGGCAAGTTCCTGTTCGCCGCCCGGGTTATTCCCTACCGCGGCTCCTGGCTTGACTTCGAGTTCGATGCCAAGGACCTCGTCTACGTCCGCATCGACCGCCGCCGCAAGCTGCCGGTGACGACGCTGCTGATGGCGCTCGACAGCGAGGCCACGGAGGAATTGCGCCAGGAGCGCGCCGCGGAGGGCCGCGGCGTCGATCCGCTCGAGACCGTCGGCATGTCGCCGGAGGAGATCCTTCACACCTTCTATAAGACGGTGACGTACGAGCGCGTGCGCGACGGTTGGAAGACCGCGTTCGACGCCAAGCGCATGAAGGGCGCCAAGCTGACCAGCGATCTCGTCGATGCAGCGAGCGGCGATGTCGTCGCCGAGGCCGGCATCAAGGTGACGCAGCGCCTGCTCCGCAAGCTGGAGGAGAAGGGCGTGACCGAGTTCCTCGTTCCCCGCGAGGAGCTGATCGGCCACTACATGGCCAACGACGTCATCAACGAGAGCACGGGCGAGATCTACGTCGAGGCCGGCGACGAGATCACCCAGGCCGCCCTCGATACCCTCGAGGCTGCCGGCATCACCCAGATCGCCACGCTGGCGATCGACCACGTCAATGTCGGCCCCTACATCCGCAACACGCTGGCGGTCGACAAGAACTCGAGCCGCGACGAGGCGCTGATCGACATCTACCGCGTCATGCGGCCCGGCGAGCCGCCGACCCTGGAGACGGCGGAAGCCCTGTTCCGCGGCCTGTTCTTCGACGCCGAGCGCTACGACCTGTCGGCAGTGGGCCGGGTCAAGATGAATGCGCGGCTCGGCTTCGACACCCCGGATACGGTCCGGGTCCTGCGCAAGCAGGATGTCCTCGAGGTGGTCCGCATCCTGGTCGAGCTGAAGGACGGCCGCGGCGAGATCGACGACATCGACCATCTCGGCAATCGGCGGGTACGCTCGGTCGGCGAACTGATGGAGAACCAGTATCGCGTCGGCCTCCTGCGCATGGAGCGGGCGATCCGCGAGCGCATGAGCTCGGTCGACATCGATACCGTGATGCCGCACGATCTCATCAACGCCAAGCCGGCGGCCGGTGCGGTGCGCGAGTTCTTCGGCTCGTCGCAGCTCAGCCAGTTCATGGACCAGACCAACCCGCTGTCCGAGATCACGCATAAGCGGCGCCTCTCGGCCCTCGGCCCGGGCGGCCTGACCCGCGAGCGGGCGGGCTTCGAGGTTCGCGACGTGCATCCGACTCACTACGGCCGGATCTGCCCGATCGAGACCCCGGAAGGCCCGAATATCGGCCTCATCAACTCGCTGGCGACCTATGCCCGGATCAACAAGTACGGGTTCATCGAGACCCCGTACCGCAAGGTGAAGGACGGCCGCGTCACCGACGAGGTGGTCTACCTGTCGGCGATGGAGGAGGGCCGCTACACGGTGGCCCAGGCCAACGAGACGATCGAGGCGGACGGGCGGTTTGCGTCCGATCTCGTGAGCTGCCGCAGGGGCCCGGACTACATGATGACCCGGCCCGACGAGGTCGATTACATCGACGTCTCGCCGAAGCAGCTCGTCTCGGTCGCCGCGGCGTTGATCCCGTTCCTGGAAAACGACGACGCCAACCGCGCCCTGATGGGCTCGAACATGCAGCGCCAGGCGGTGCCGCTGATTCGCGCCGAGGCGCCGATCGTCGGCACTGGGATGGAGTTGGCGGTGGCCCGCGACTCGGGAGCAACCATCATCGCGAGAAGGTCGGGCAACGTCGACCAGGTCGACGCCACCCGTATCGTGGTGCGGGCGACCGAGGAGACCTCGCACTCGGCGCCGGGCGTCGACATCTACAACCTGCTCAAGTTCCAGCGTTCGAACCAGAATACCTGCATCAACCAGAGGCCGCTGGTGAGGGTGGGCGACCGGGTCGAGGCTGGCGACATCATCGCCGACGGCCCGTCGACCGAACTCGGCGAGCTGGCGCTCGGCCGCAACGCGCTGGTCGCGTTCATGCCCTGGCACGGCTACAACTTCGAGGACTCGATCCTGATCTCCGAGCGCATCGTGCGTGACGACGTCTTCACCTCGATCCATATCGAGGAGTTCGAGGCGATGGCGCGCGACACCAAGCTCGGCCAGGAGGAAATCACCCGCGACATTCCGAACGTGGGCGAAGAGTCGCTGAAGAACCTCGACGAGGCGGGCATCGTCTACATCGG
The DNA here is from genome assembly GCA_018432935.1 of Rhodospirillales bacterium. Classification (GTDB taxonomy): domain Bacteria; phylum Pseudomonadota; class Alphaproteobacteria; order Rhodospirillales; family Shumkoniaceae; genus JAHDSF01. Next base: position 6,695 of record JAHDSF010000031.1, read on the forward strand.
CGCCGAGGTCAACCCGGGCGACATCCTGGTCGGCAAGGTGACGCCGAAGGGTGAAAGCCCGATGACGCCCGAGGAGAAGCTGCTGAGGGCGATCTTCGGCGAGAAGGCCTCGGACGTTCGCGACACCTCGCTGCGCCTGCCGCCGGGGGTGACCGGGACCGTCGTCGAGGTGCGGGTGTTCTCGCGTCGCGGCGTCGAAAAGGACAGTCGCGCCCTGCAGATCGAGCGCGCCGAGATCGAGCGCTTGGCCAAGGACCGCGACGACGAGCGCGGCATCCTCGAGCGCAGCTTCGTGGCCCGTCTCAAGATGCTGTTGCGCAGCCACAAGGCGGTCACCGGTCCCAAGGCGCTGGAGGCGGGCACGGTCGTCACCGACGAGGTGATGGACCAGTACACGCCGGGCCAGTGCGCCCAGATCGTGGTCGACGACGACGCCGTGATGACCGACGTCGAAGCGCTCAAGAAGCAGTTCGAGGAGAGCATCGCCGCCCTCCAGGCCCGTTTCGAAAACAAGGTGGAGAAGCTGCAGCGCGGCGACGAGCTGCCTCCGGGCGTGATGAAGATGGTCAAGGTCTTCATCGCCGTGAAGCGCAAGCTCCAGCCGGGCGACAAGATGGCCGGCCGGCACGGCAACAAGGGCGTCATCTCCAAGATCGTGCCGATCGAGGACATGCCTTACCTGGCCGACGGTACCCACGTCGATCTGGTGCTGAATCCCCTCGGCGTGCCGTCGCGCATGAACGTGGGGCAGATCCTAGAGACCCATCTGGGGTGGGGGTGCGCCGGAATCGGCCATCAGATCGGCGACCTGGTTGACGAATACCGTCGGAACGCCGATCTCGAACCGCTCAAGGCGAAGCTCAAGGACGTCTACGGCGAGAAGGAGTACGCCGACGAGATCGCCGACCTCAACAATGAGGAGCTGCTGGAACTGGCCCGCAACCTGTCGAGCGGGGTGCCGATCGCGACTCCCGTCTTCGACGGTGCGCGCGAGGCGGACATTGTCGAGGTGCTGGAGAAGGCCGGGCTCGACCGTTCGGGCCAGGTGACCCTCTACGACGGCCGCACCGGCGATGCCTTCGACCGCAAAGTGACGGTGGGCTACATCTACATGCTGAAGCTCCACCACCTGGTCGACGACAAGATCCATGCGCGGTCGATCGGGCCGTACAGCCTGGTGACCCAGCAGCCCCTCGGCGGCAAGGCGCAGTTCGGCGGCCAGCGCTTCGGCGAAATGGAGGTGTGGGCCCTCGAGGCCTACGGAGCCTCCTACAGCCTGCAGGAGATGCTGACCGTGAAATCGGACGATCAGGCCGGCCGCACCAAGGTCTACGAGGCCATCGTCCGCGGCGAGGACAATTTCGAGGCGGGTGTGCCGGAATCGTTCAACGTGCTGGTCAAGGAGCTCCAGTCCCTCGGACTGAACGTCGAGCTTTCTGGCCGCAAGCTCTGACGCCGGCCCCGCAATCGAGGAGAGTGATATGAACGAACTCGTGAAGGTTTTCGGACAGCCCGGCGGCAGCCAGCGCTTCGACCAGATGCGCATCTCGATCGCCGACCCGGATCAGATCCGATCCTGGTCGTACGGCGAGATCAAGAAGCCGGAGACGATCAACTACCGCACCTTCAAGCCGGAGCGCGACGGCCTGTTCTGTGCCCGCATCTTCGGCCCGGTCAAGGACTACGAGTGCTTGTGCGGCAAGTACAAGCGCATGAAGTACAAGGGAATCGTGTGCGAGAAGTGCGGCGTCGAGGTGACCTTGCAGAAGGTCCGCCGCGAGCGCATGGGCCACATCGAGCTCGCTGCCCCGGTCGCCCACATCTGGTTCCTGAAATCGCTGCCCAGCCGCATCGGCCTCATGCTCGACATGACGCTGAAGGACCTGGAGCGCGTCCTCTACTTCGAAAACTACGTCGTCATGGAGCCGGGCCTGACCCCGCTCAAGCAGTTCGAGCTGCTGGGCGAGGAAGCCTACATCAAGGCGACCGAGGAGTACGGCGAGGACGCCTTCGAAGTCGGCATCGGCGCCGAGGCGGTGCGTGTGCTGCTCGCGCGCATCGACCTCGAGAAGGAGGCCGTGACCCTGCGCGTCGACCTGCGCGAGACCACCTCCGAGGCCAAGCGCAAGAAGCTGGTCAAGCGGCTCAAGCTGGTCGAGGCGTTCCTGCAGTCCGGAACGCGGCCGGAGTGGATGATCATGGAGGTGATCCCGGTCATCCCGCCCGAGTTGCGTCCCCTGGTGCCGCTCGACGGCGGCCGTTTCGCGACCTCCGACCTCAATGACCTCTATCGCCGCGTCATCAACCGGAACAACCGTTTGAAGCGGCTGATGGAGCTGCACGCGCCCGAGATCATCGTGCGCAACGAGAAGCGGATGCTGCAGGAAGCGGTCGACGCCCTGTTCGACAACGGCCGTCGCGGCCGCGCCATCACCGGCGCCAACAAGCGGCCGCTGAAGTCGCTGTCGGACATGCTGAAGGGCAAGCAGGGCCGGTTCCGCCAGAACCTGCTCGGCAAGCGCGTCGATTATTCGGGTCGGTCGGTCATCGTGGTCGGCCCCGAGCTGATGCTGCACCAGTGCGGGCTGCCCAAGAAGATGGCCATCGAGCTGTTCAAGCCGTTCATCTACGCCAAGCTTGAGCTGTACGGCATGGCCACCACCATCAAGGCCGCCAAGCGCATGGTCGAGAAGGAACGTCCCGAGGTGTGGGACATCCTGGAGGAGGTGATCCGCGAGCACCCGGTCATGCTGAACCGGGCGCCGACGCTGCACCGCCTCGGCATCCAGGCGTTCGAGCCGGTGCTCATCGAAGGCAAGGCGATCCAGCTTCACCCGCTGGTCTGCGCCGCCTTCAACGCCGACTTCGACGGCGACCAGATGGCCGTGCACGTGCCGCTGTCGCTGGAGGCGCAGCTCGAATCCCGCGTGCTGATGATGTCGACCAACAACATCCTCAGCCCGGCCAGCGGCAAGCCGATCATCGTGCCGTCGCAGGATATCGTGCTGGGTCTCTATTACCTGACGATGGAACGTCCCGAACTGGTGTCCGAGGAGGTCTCGATCGATTCGGCCGAGGCCTTCACGGCGGCCGTCGGACGTGGCGACATCGCTCTGCTGGACCGCAATGCGAAGCCGGTCAAGGTCGAGGACGCCAAGGCCGCGTTCAAGGATCTCCAGGCGGGCAAGCTGTCGGCGCGCCGGCTGCCGCGGTTTGCCGACATCGGCGAGATCGAGCACGCCCTCCACCAGAGGATCGTCACCTACCATACGCCGATCATCGCCCACTTCGACACCGTCGACGGGGAAGGAAAGCCGGTGCGTCTGCGGGTGCGGACGACGCCCGGGCGCATGCTGATCTCGCGCATTCTGCCCAAGCACCCGTTCGTGCCCTTCGGCCTGGTGAACCAGCTGCTCACCAAAAAGGAAATCTCGAACATCATCGACGTCGTCTATCGCAACTGCGGTCAGAAGGAGACGGTGATCTTCGCCGACCGGCTGATGGGCCTCGGCTTCCGTCACGCCGCCCGTGCCGGCATCTCGTTCGGCAAGGACGACCTGGTGGTGCCCGAGACCAAGGCCGGACTGGTGGCCGAGACCGAAGGCAAGGTGAAGGAGTTCGAGCAGCAGTACCTCGACGGCCTCATCACCCAGGGCGAGAAGTACAACAAGGTGGTCGACGCCTGGGGCATCTGCACCGACAAGGTGGCCGAGGAGATGATGAAGCGCATCTCCACCGTGCAGCCGGGCGAGCAGGTGAACTCGGTCTACATGATGGCCCACTCGGGGGCCCGCGGTTCGGCAGCGCAGATGAAGCAGCTGGCCGGCATGCGGGGCCTGATGGCCAAGCCGTCGGGCGAGATCATCGAGACGCCGATCATCTCCAACTTCAAGGAGGGGCTGACGGTGCTCGAGTACTTCAACTCGACCCACGGCGCCCGCAAGGGCCTCGCGGACACGGCGTTGAAGACGGCGAACTCGGGCTACCTGACGCGGCGTCTGGTCGATGTCGCCCAGGACTGCATCATCACCGAGTTCGACTGCGGCACCACCCAGGGCCTGACGATGCGGGCGGTCGTCGACGGCGGCGAGGTCGTCTCCTCGCTGGGCGAGCGGATCCTCGGCCGCTGCACCGCCGATACCCTGCTCCATCCGACCACCGGCGAAGTGCTAGCCGAAGCCGGCGACATCCTGGACGAAGACCGGGTGGCGGCGATCGAGGCGGCAGGCCTGGAGTCGGTGAAGATCCGCTCCGTGCTCACCTGCGAGACCAAGATCGGCGTCTGCTCGACCTGCTACGGGCGGGATCTCGCCCGCGGCACCCAGGTCAATGTCGGCGAGGCGGTGGGCGTGATTGCCGCCCAGTCGATCGGCGAGCCGGGCACCCAGCTGACGATGCGGACCTTCCACATCGGCGGCGCTGCCCAGCGCGGCACCGAGCAGTCGCGGATCGAGGCCTCGTACGATGCCAAGGTCGTGCTGCGCAACTGCCACCTCGTGACGAACAGCGCCAAGGCGAAGGTCGTCATGAGCCGCAACGCCGAGCTCGCCCTGCTCGACGACAAGGGGCAGGAGAGAGCCCGTCACCGCCTGCCCTACGGAGCCCGGCTGGGCGTCGCGGACGGCGACCGGGTCGGCCGCGGCGCGGTGCTGGCCGAGTGGGATCCCTACACCTTGCCGATCATCACCGAGAAGGAAGGCACGGTGCACTACGTCGACCTCGTGGAAGGCATCTCGATGATCGAGAAGACCGACGAGGCGACCGGCATCGCCAGCAAGGTGGTCGTCGAATGGAAGAATCAGCCGAAGGGCTCGGACCTCCGTCCGCGCGTCACCCTGCGTGACGATGCCGGCGAGGTGGTGACCCTGGCCAAGGGGATCGAGGCCCGCTACTACCTGTCGGTCGACGCCATCCTGTCGGTCGAGCCGGGCCAGAAGGTCCATGCCGGCGACGTGCTAGCCCGCGTCCCGCGCGAATCCGCGAAGACCCGGGACATCACCGGCGGTCTGCCGCGGGTGGCGGAGCTGTTCGAGGCGCGCCGGCCTAAGGACCACGCCATCATCAGCGAGAGCCCCGGCACCGTCCAGTTCGGCAAGGACTACAAGTCCAAGCGACGGATCGTGGTGGTTCCGGACGAGGCCGGAGAGGAGCCCAAGGAGTACCTGATCCCCAAGGGCAAGCACGTCAGCATCCAGGAAGGGGACTACGTCGAGAAGGGCGATCCTCTGATGGACGGCAACCCGGTTCCGCACGACATCCTGCGGGTCATGGGCGTCGAGGCGCTGGCAGGCTATCTGATCAACGAGATCCAGGAGGTCTACCGGCTGCAGGGCGTGCGGATCAACGACAAGCACATCGAGGTGATCGTTCGCCAGATGCTGCAGAAAGTCGAGATCACCGATCCCGGCGACACCACGTTCCTGGTCGGCGAGCAGATCGACAAGGCCGAGTACGAGGCCGAGAATGCGACCGCGGTGGCCCAGAACGGACGTCCGGCGCAGGCGATCCCGGTCCTGCAGGGGATCACCAAGGCGAGCCTGCAGACCCAGTCGTTCATCTCGGCCGCCTCGTTCCAGGAGACCACCCGCGTCCTCACCGAGGCCGCGGTCTCCGGCAAGGTCGACCTGCTGACGGGCCTTAAGGAGAACGTCATCGTCGGCCGTCTCATCCCGGCCGGCACCGGGGCGGTTGTCAACCGCCTGCGCCGGGTCGCGGCGGCCCGTGACACGGCGTTCCTCGAATCCCGGCCGCAGCAGCCGGCCGCGGGCGGGGAAGGCGAGGCTCAGCTGCCGAAACCGGCCGAGGAGGTGGCCGATCGGCAGGGTGCGCCCGCGGAGGGTGACGACTAGCGTTTGCACATGCGGGAAGGGGCTTCGGGCATTTGCGCGAAGCCCCTTCTCCTTGTGGGGAAAAGAAGGGAAATCGGCCCATTTCTCCGCTTGACGTCGAAATGGCGCCTCACTAGTATCCGGGACCTCCAACGGGGGGCTGGTGGTAGGCTCAACGCGGTCTAGACGCAGCTCCTGATTGAGGCTGATAAAACCTGGTTCGGCGCCCTCGGGGCGGTGAAGGCAAGACCGCCGCGGGGATATTTTGGCTTCAGACCGAAGCCAAAGTCGTGCCGGCCTTTTTTCGGTGGAGCTGAAGGACGGAATGCCGACAATCAACCAATTGATCCGCAAGCCGCGGGTTCGCCCGGAGGAACGGAACAAGGTTCCGGCGCTTGAGGCCTGTCCCCAGAAGCGCGGCGTCTGCACGCGCGTCTATACGACCACGCCGAAGAAGCCGAACTCGGCCCTCCGAAAGGTGGCTCGCGTGCGCCTCACCAACGGCTTCGAGGTCACGAGCTACATCCCCGGTGAAGGCCACAATCTGCAGGAGCACTCGGTGGTCATGATCCGCGGCGGCCGCGTCAAGGACCTGCCGGGCGTGCGCTACCACATCATCCGCGGCACCCTGGACACTCAGGGCGTCAGCGACCGCCGGCAGCGGCGTTCGAAGTACGGCGCCAAGCGGCCGAAGTAAGGAAAGGGAACAGCACGATGTCGCGACGTCACGCTGCCGAAAAGCGCGAGGTTTTGCCGGATCCCAAGTTCGGCGATGTCGTGGTGACGAAGTTCACCAACGGCCTCATGCTGGCGGGGAAGAAGTCGGTTGCCGAGAAGACGCTGTACGGCGCCCTCGACATCATCCAGCAGAAGACCGGTCAGGATCCGCTCAAGGTCTTCCACGACGCCCTCGACAACGTCAAGCCGGCGGTCGAAGTCCGTTCCCGCCGGGTCGGCGGCGCGACCTATCAGGTCCCCGTCGAGGTGCGTGCGGATCGGCGCCAGGCGCTTGCCATCCGCTGGCTCGTCGAGATCGCCCGCAAGCGGTCCGAGAACACGATGATGGAGCGCCTTTCCGCGGAACTGCTCGACGCCTTCAATAATCGGGGCACCGCGGTCAAGAAGCGGGAGGATACCCATAAGATGGCGGACGCCAACAAGGCGTTCTCCCATTATCGCTGGTAGGGGAACTTCTCTCTCATGGCCCGTGCAACTGTACTCGATCGGTACCGGAATATCGGCATCATGGCTCACATCGATGCCGGTAAGACGACCGTGACCGAACGCATCCTTTATTACACGGGCCGGTCGTACAAGATCGGCGAAGTCCATTATGGCAATGCCACAATGGACTGGATGGAACAGGAGCAGGAGCGGGGCATTACCATCACCTCCGCGGCCACGACCTGCTTCTGGCACGATCATCGTATCAACATCATCGACACGCCCGGGCACGTCGACTTCACGATCGAGGTGGAGCGCTCGCTGCGGGTGCTCGACGGGGCGGTCGCGGTGTTCGACAGCGTGGCCGGGGTCGAGCCGCAGTCCGAGACGGTCTGGCGGCAGGCCGACAAGTACGGCGTTCCGCGGCTGTGCTTCGTCAACAAGATGGATCGCATCGGCGCCGACTTCTTCCGTTGCGTCAGCATGATGGAGAGCCGTCTGGGGGCGCATCCGGTGGTGATGCAGCTGCCGATCGGCAGCGAAGCCGGTTTCAAGGGTGTGGTCGACCTGCTTGAGATGCGCGGCGTGATCTGGAGGGACGAGGGGCTCGGCGCCGAGTTCGAGCTCGTCGAGATTCCGTCCGACATGGCGGAGCGTGCCGCCGAGTACCGCGCCAAGCTGGTCGAGGCGGTGGTCGAGATGGACGATGCCGCAATGGAGGCCTACCTGGAGGGCGAGGAACCGAGCGCCGCCGTGCTCAAGTCCTGCATCCGCAAGGGTACCGTTTCCAACACGTTCGTTCCGGTGTTCTGCGGCTCGGCATTCAAGAACAAGGGCGTGCAGCCGCTGCTCGATGGGGTGGTCGATTTCCTGCCGGCGCCGACCGACGTGCCTTCGATCAGGGGCGTCAAGGCCGGCACCGACGAGCCGGTCGAGCGGCACAGCTCCGACGAAGAGCCGTTCGCCGCCCTGGCGTTCAAGATCATGAACGATCCCTTCGTCGGCTCGCTCACCTTCATCCGCGTCTATTCGGGCGTGCTGGAGAGCGGGAGCGCGGTCGTCAACACGGTCAAGGGCAAGCGCGAACGCGTCGGCCGCATGCTGCTGATGCACGCCAATACCCGCGAGGACATCAAGGAGGCCCGGGCCGGCGATATCGTCGCCCTGGCCGGTCTCAAGGAGACCACGACCGGCGATACCCTGTGCGCCCAGAATGCCCAGGTGGTACTGGAGCGGATGGTATTCCCCGAGCCCGTGATCGAGATTGCGGTCGAACCCAAGTCGAAGGCCGACCAGGAGAAGATGGGCCTGGCGCTGTCGCGTCTCGCCGCCGAGGACCCGTCGTTCCGCGTCAAGACCGACCCGGAGACGGCGCAGACGATCATCGCCGGCATGGGCGAGCTTCATCTCGAGATCATCGTCGACCGCATGAAGCGCGAGTTCAAGGTCGACGCCAACGTCGGTGCGCCCCAGGTTGCCTATCGCGAGACCATCCGGCGCATCTCCGACATCGACTACACCCACAAGAAACAGACCGGCGGCTCGGGTCAATACGCCCGGATCAAGGTCCGCTTCGAGCCGGGCGAGGCCGGCAGCGGCGTGGTGTTCGAGAACGACGTGGTCGGCGGCAACGTGCCGCGCGAGTATGTGCCGGCGGTCGAGAAGGGCATTCGTGGCGCAGCGGAGACCGGCGTACTTGCCGGGTTCCCGGTCACCGATTTCAAGGCGGTCCTGTACGACGGCGCCTATCACGACGTCGACTCCAGCGCCATGGCGTTCGAGATCGCCTCCCGCGCCTGCTTCCGCGATGGCATGCGGCAGGCCCAGGCGGTGTTGCTGGAGCCGGTGATGAAGGTCGAGGTGGTGACGCCCGAGGAGTACATGGGCGACATCATCGGCGACCTCAACAGCCGGCGCGGCAGCATTTCGGGGATGGATCAGCGCGGAAACGCGAGGGTTATCCAGGCGACGGTTCCTCTGGCGGCGATGTTCGGCTACGTCAACACGCTGCGCTCGATGAGCCAAGGGCGCGCGCAGTTCACCATGCATTTCGGCAACTACGCCGAAGTGCCGAAGAACGTCGCTGACCAAGTCGTAAGCAAGCAAAACTGACGAGACACAAACGAGCGGGAACGGAGTAGAGCGATGGCGAAGGAGAAATTCGAGCGCACGAAGCCGCACTGCAACATCGGGACGATTGGTCATGTTGACCATGGGAAGACGACGTTGACGGCGGCGATCACGAAGGTCTTGGCGGAGACCGGCCTCG
>JAHDSF010000045.1 GCA_018432935.1 Rhodospirillales bacterium
AAGGAAGAGGGCGGTCGCCACACGCCGTTCTTCACCAACTACCGGCCGCAGTTCTATTTCCGGACGACTGACATCACCGGGATGGTGGACCTGCCGGAGGGGACCGAGATGGTGATGCCCGGGGACAACATCCGGATGTCGCTTGCGCTGATCCACCCGCTCGCGATGGAGGAGCAGCTGCGCTTCGCCATCCGCGAGGGCGGCCGCACCGTCGGCGCCGGCGTCGTCTCCAAGATCATCGAGTAGTAACCGGAGGCCGGCGGTTTTCGCCGGGAGATCAGGTAGCAACCATGGATAGCCAGAACATACGAATTCGCCTCAAGGCGTTCGACCATCGGGTGCTCGACCAGTCGGCCGGCGAGATCGTCAACACGGCGCGGCGGACGGGCGCGCAGGTGCGTGGCCCGATCCCGCTGCCGACGCGAATCGAGCGGTTCACCGTCAACCGGTCGCCGCACATTGACAAGAAGTCGCGCGAGCAGTTCGAGATCCGGACTCACAAGCGCGTGCTGGACATTATTGATCCGACGCCGCAGACGGTCGATGCGCTGATGAAGCTGGACCTGGCCGCCGGCGTCAACGTCGAGATCAAGCTTTAGGGATCGCGCCGATGCGAACCGGATTGGTAGCAAAGAAGCTGGGCATGACGCGGGTGTTTTCCGCGGACGGCACCCACATCCCGGTGACCGTTCTGCAGGTCGACAACTGCCGTGCCGTCGCAGCCCGCACCGAGGAGAAGGACGGCTATACCGCCGTCCAGCTCGGCTACGGCAAGTCCAAGACCAAGAACGTGACCAAGCCGATGCGCGGTCACTTCGCCAAGGGCAAGGTCGAGCCCACCGCCGGGCTGATGGAGTTCCGGGTTTCGGCGGACGGCCTGCTGGAGCCGGGGGTGGAGCTGTCCGCAGCCCACTTCGTCAAGGGCCAGTTCGTCGACGTCACCGGGACCTCGATCGGCAAGGGCTATGCCGGCGGCATGAAGCGGTGGGGCTTCGGCGGCCTGCGCGCCACCCATGGCGTCTCGGTCAGTCATCGCAGTCTGGGCTCGACCGGCCAGCGGCAGGATCCGGGCAAGGTTTTCGCCGGCAAGAAGATGCCGGGGCACCTGGGCGCCCGGAAGGTGACGACGCAGAGCCTCGAGGTGGTCGGCATCGACGAGGATCGCAACCTGATCCTCGTCAGGGGGGCGGTACCGGGCAACAAGGGCGGTTGGGTGGTGGTGAACGACGCCTCCAAGCGGCCGGCCCCGAAGGACCTCCCGTTCCCGGCCGGGTTGCGCAGCGCCGAGGCGGCGCCGGCGGCCGAAGCCGCGGCCGACGAGAGCAAGGGGTAGACGGCCATGAAGTGCGACATCATTAGCCTCGACAACGCCAAGGTCGGCGACATCGACCTCGAGGACGCCATTTTCGGGGTTCCGGTGCGCAGCGACCTGATGGCGCGGGTCGTCGCTTGGCAGCTCGCCAAGCGACGCGCCGGCACGCACATGGTCAAGGACCGCAGCCTGGTCCGCGGCACCACCAAGAAGGCGTACCGGCAGAAGGGTACTGGCCGCGCTCGTCACGGCTCAATGCGGGCGCCGCAGTTCCGTAAGGGCGGCACCGTGTTCGGGCCGGTGCTGCGCGACCACGCCCACGATCTGCCGAAAAAGGTCCGCAAGGCCGGGCTGAGGTCGGCGCTCGCCTCCAAGGTTGCCGAAGGCAAGCTCGTGGTGGTCGAGTCAGTTCGGCTCGAGGCTCCGAAGACGAAAGATCTGGCGGCCAAGGTGAAGGCGCTGGGATGGTCGTCGGCGCTGGTCATCGACGGAGCCGAGGTGGACGCAAACTTCCGCAAGGCTTCGGCCAACATCATCGGCCTCGACGTGCTGCCGACCCAGGGTGCCAACGTCTACGACATCCTGCGCCGCGACACGTTGGTGCTGACCCGGGATGCCGTCGACAAGCTGGTGGAGCGCTTGAGATGAAAAGCAAGTATGCCGGACGCGCGAAGCCGGTGAGCCGCGAGCGCATGTACGATCTCATCCGGCGCCCGGTGATCACCGAGAAGGCGACGATGCTCTCCGAATACAACCAGGTGAGCTTCCAGGTTCCGCTCGACGCCACCAAGCCCGAGATCAAGAGCGCCATCGAGGCGCTGTTCAAGGTCAAGGTGACGGCCGTCAACACGCTGCGTCAGGCCGGCAAGCAGAAGCGCTTCCGCGGCCGCCTTGGCCAGCGGAGCGAGACCAAGAAAGCGATCGTGACCCTTGCCGAGGGCCACCGCATCGACGTGACGACAGGGGTCTGACGATGGCGCTGAAAACCTTCAATCCGACGACGCCGGGCCGCCGCGGCCTGGTCGCGGTCGATCGCTCCGAACTGTGGAAGGGCGAGCCGGTCAAGGCGCTCACCGAGGGCCTGCGCCGCAAGGGCGGCCGCAACAACCTCGGCCGTCAGACCATGCGTCACTGCGGCGGCGGTCACAAGCGCCGTTACCGGGTGGTCGACTTCAAGCGAAGCAAGCAGGACATGCCGGCCACCGTAGAGCGGCTCGAGTACGACCCCAACCGCACGGCGTTCATCGCCCTGCTGCGCTATGAGGACGGCGAGCTTGCCTACATCATCGCGCCGCAGCGCGTGCAGGCGGGCGATACCGTGGTCGCCGGCGAGGCGGTCGACATCAAACCGGGGAACGCCCTTCCCCTGCGCAATATCCCGGTCGGCACGATCGTTCATAACGTCGAGTTGAAGGCTGGCAAGGGCGGTCAGCTGGCGCGCTCGGCGGGCACCTACGTGCAGCTGATCGGCAAGGACCGCGGTTATGCGCAGCTGCGCCTCAGCTCGGGCGAGTTGCGGGTGGTGCGGAGCGAGTGCATGGCCACGGTCGGAGCCGTCTCCAACCCCGACCAGCAGAACATCAAGATCGGCAAGGCCGGCCGGTCGCGCTGGCTTGGCATTCGGCCCTCGGTGCGCGGCGTCGCGATGAACCCGATCGACCACCCGCACGGCGGCGGCGAAGGCCGCACCTCTGGTGGCCGTCATCCGGTGACCCCGTGGGGCAAGCCGACCAAGGGCAAGAAGACTCGGCACAACAAGAAGACCGACGCGCTGATCATGCGGCGTCGCCACCAGAAGTAGAGGAGAGGGTCGTGGCACGATCCGTTTGGAAGGGACCGTTCGTCGACGGCTACCTGTTCAAGAAGGCGGAGACCGCGCGCTCGTCGGGACGCAACGAGGTCATCAAGACCTGGTCGCGCCGCTCCACGATCATCCCGCAATTCGTGGGGCTGACGTTCGGGGTGTACAACGGGCGCAAATTCATCCCGGTCCTGGTGACCGAGGAGATGATCGGTCACAAGTTCGGCGAGTTCGCTCCGACGCGGACGTTCCACGGCCACGCCGCCGACCGCAAGGCCAAGCGAGGGTAGCATGGGCAAGAAAGCGATGGAGCGCACGCTCGCGGACAACGAGGCAATGGCGTTCGCCAAGTATGTCAAGTCAAGCCCGCAGAAGCTCAACCTGCTGGCGGAACTGATCCGCGGCAAGAAGTGCGAGGCCGCGCTGGCCGAGCTGACGTTCTCGAAGCGGCGGGTGGCCCAAGACGTGAAGAAGGTGCTGCAGTCGGCGATCGCAAACGCCGAGAACAACCACCAGCTCGACGTCGACCGCCTCTATGTCGCCGAGGCGACGGTGGGGCGCAGCATGGTGCTCAAGCGTTTCCATGCCCGTGCTCGCGGCCGGGCGGGGCGGATCCGCAAGCCTTTCAGCAATCTGCGCCTGGTTGTCCGCGAGGGCGAGGAGGTCGCTTAACATGGGTCAGAAAGTCAATCCGGTCGGGCTCCGCCTCGGCATCAACCGCACCTGGGACTCGCGCTGGTACGCCGACGACGGCTACGCGAAGATGCTGCATGAGGACATCAAGATCCGCGAGTATCTGCGTGATCGCCTGGCACAGGCCGGGGTGTCCCGCATCGTCATCGAGCGGCCGGCGAAGAAGGCGCGGGTGACCATCCACACTGCGCGGCCCGGCGTCGTCATCGGCAAGAAGGGCGCCGACATCGAGGTGCTGCGCAAGGAGCTCTCGAAGATGACGGGGGCCGAGGTGCACCTCAACATCGTCGAGATCCGCAAGCCCGAGATCGACGCCCAGCTGGTGGCCGAGAACGTCGCCAACCAGATCGCGCGCCGTGTCGCCTTCCGTCGCGCCATGAAGCGGGTCGTGCAGTCGGCGATCCGGCTTGGCGCGCAGGGCATCCGTATCAACTGCGGCGGCCGCCTCGGCGGCGCCGAGATCGCGCGCATGGAATGGTACCGCGAAGGGCGGGTGCCGCTGCATACCCTGCGGGCGGACATCGATTACGGCGTGGCCACGGCCAAGACGACGTACGGCACCTGCGGCGTCAAGGTGTGGATCTTCAAGGGTGAGGTTCTCGGGCAGGATCCCATGGCGCAGGACAAGCGCGCCATGGAGCAGCAGCCGACGCGCTGAGCCCAGGACTAAGGACAGGGAATCGCAGCGATGCTTTCGCCGAAGCGTACGAAGTTCCGCAAGGCCCACAAGGGCCGCCTCCATGGCGCCTCGAAGGGCGGCACCGAGCTCAATTTCGGGACCTATGGTCTCAAGGCCATGGCGCCCGAGCGTCTGACGGCGCGGCAGATCGAGGCGGCGCGGCGGGCGTTGACCCGCGCCATGAAGCGCACGGGCCGGGTCTGGATCCGCATTTTCCCGGACCTGCCGGTGTCGCAGAAGCCTGCGGAAGTCCGCCAGGGCAAAGGCAAGGGCACTCCCGAGTACTGGGCAGCCCGCGTCAAGCCGGGCCGCATCATGTTCGAGATCGACGGCGTGACGCGCGACGTCGCGGAGCGGGCGTTCGAACTGGCCGCCGCCAAGCTGCCGATCAAGACGCGCTTCGTGGCGCGCCTCGGGATGGGGGAGTGAGGCGATGAAGGCCGGCGATCTGAAGACTAAGAGCGACGATCAGCTGAAGGACCAGCTCCTCGAGTTGAGGAAGGAGACCTTCAACCTGCGATTCCAGGCGGCGAGCGGTCAGCTCGAGAATACGGCCCGGTTCCGTCAGGTGCGCCGCGATATCGCGCGCATCCAGACGATCCTGAAGCAGCGCCAGGGCGCGGCGGCCGAGTAAGGAGAAGAAAGATGCCGAAGCGAGTGCTGCAGGGCGTCGTGGTGAGCGACAAGATGGACAAGACCGTTGTGGTCGAGGTCGAACGGCGCATCATGCACCCGATCTACAAGAAGTTCATCCGGCAGTCGAAGAAGTACGCGGCGCATGACGAGGAGAATGCCTCGAAGATCGGCGACGTCGTCAAGATTCGCGAGTGCCGCCCCCTGTCCCGGCGCAAGCGCTGGGAAGTCATCCACGAAGGCGCCTGACGCCGCGAACGCGAAAGGACCAGGACAATGATCCAGGCAGAAACGAACTTGGACGTTGCCGACAACTCCGGCGCTCGCCGTGTGCAGTGCATCAAGGTGTTGGGCGGCGCCAAGCGCAAGTATGCCTCCATCGGCGACGTGATCGTCGTGTCGGTGAAGGAGGCCATCCCCCGCGGGCGCGTCAAGAAGGGCGACGTGCTGAAGGCGGTGGTCGTCCGCACGGCGAAGGAGATCCGGCGCAACGACGGCACCGCGATCCGTTTCGACCGCAATGCGGCGGTGCTCATCAACGCGCAGGGCGAGCCTGTGGGCACCCGCATCTTCGGCCCGGTGACGCGTGAGCTGCGGGCGAAGAAGTACATGAAGATCATCTCTTTGGCGCCCGAGGTGTTGTGACATGCAGAAGATCAGGAAGGGCGACAAGGTCATCGTCATTGCCGGCAAGGACAAGGGCAAGCGCGGCGAGGTGCTTCGCGTCCTGCCGAAGGAGAACCGGGCGATCGTCCAGGGCGCCAACATGGTGAAGAAGCACCAGAAGCCGTCGCGAGCGGCGGCAGGCGGGATCGTGGACAAGGAGTCGCCGATCCAGGTCTCCAACATCGCCCATGTCGACCCCAAGACGAACGAGCCGACGCGGGTCGGATTCAAGTTTCTCGAGGACGGGCGGAAGGTCAGGTTCGCCAAGAAGTCCGGCGAGATCATCGATCGATAAGGGAAAGCGGCCATGCCTCGCTTGAAGGACTACTACGAGAAGAAGGTGAAGCCGGCCCTGATCGAGGAGTTCGGCTACAAGAATCCCATGGAGGTCCCGCATCTCGAGAAGATCGTGATCAACATGGGCGTGGGCGAAGGGGTCGCCGACCGCAAAAAGGTCGAGTCGGCTGCCCAGGAGCTGGCGCTGATCAGCGGCCAGAAGCCGGTCATCACCAAGGCGAAGAAGTCGATCGCCGCGTTCAAGCTCCGCGAGGGGATGACGGTCGGCTGCAAGGTTACGCTGCGGCGCGACCGCATGTACGAGTTCCTCGACCGCCTCGTCAACATCGCCCTGCCGCGCGTCCGCGACTTCCGCGGGGTGCCGGGGAAGAGCTTCGACGGCCGCGGGAACTACGCTCTTGGGTTGAAGGAGCAGATCGTGTTTCCGGAAATCGACTACGACAAGGTCGACGACATCCGGGGCATGGACATCGTGATCTGCACCTCGGCCAAGTCCGACAACGAAGCCCGGGCGCTGCTGCGCGGCTTCGAGCTGCCGTTCACCAACTAGTCCGACGGGGAACATCGTTATGGCTAAGACCAGTGCCATCAATCGCAACCTCAAGCGGGCCCGGCTCGCCAAGAAGTTCGGCGCCAAGCGCGCTGCCCTCAAGGCGGTTGCGAACAACGAAGCCCTGTCGCCGGAAGAGCGCTTCTCGGCTCGCCTGAAGCTGGCGGCCCTGCCGCGCAACTCCTCGTCGGTCCGCTTCCGCCTCCGGTGCGAGCTGTCCGGACGTCCGCGCGGCAACTACCGCAAGTTCAAGCTGTCACGTATTGCCCTGCGCGACTTGGCCTCCACGGGACAGATTCCCGGGATGGTCAAGGCGAGCTGGTAGGGAGAATTCGCCAATGCCAATGACCGATCCCATCGGCGATATGCTGGCCCGCATCCGGAACGGGCAACGGGCCGGAAAGAGCAGCATCGTGTCCCCGGCCTCGCGGCTGCGGGCCAACGTCCTTGAGGTTCTGAAGCGCGAAGGCTATATCCGCGGCTTCAGCGAACACGAGGTTCGTCCGGGCATCCACGAGATTTCGATCGAGCTGAAGTATCACCAGGGCGAGCCGGTGATCAAAGAGATCGCCCGGGTGTCGAAGCCGGGCCGGCGCGTCTATTCGGGGATCAAGGATCTGTCGAGGGTCTACAACGGCCTCGGCATCTCGATCCTGTCGACGCCGCGCGGCGTCATGTCCGACGCGGAAGCCCGGGCCGCCAACGTCGGTGGCGAAGTCCTCTGCCGGGTGTTCTAGGGAACGGGAGAACAAGCATGTCGCGGATCGGCAAGCATCCGGTCGAGGTTCCCAGCGGCGTCACCGTGTCGATCAGCGGCGCGACCGTGACTGCCAAGGGCAAGCTGGGAGAGCTCAAGCAGCGCTTCACGGACGACGTGGACATCACCCAGGAAGGCAATCTGGTGTGGATCAAGCCGCGTCACGACACCCAGGAAGCGCGCAAGATGTGGGGCACTGCCCGGGCGATCGTGAACAACATGGTGCACGGCGTCTCCCAGGGTTATGCGAAGAACCTGGAGATCGTCGGCGTTGGCTACCGCGCCCAGGTCCAGGGCCAGGACTTGGTGCTGCAGCTGGGCTACAGCCACGAGATCCGCTACCCCATTCCGCAGGGGCTGACGATCCAGGCGCCCGAGCCGACGAAGATTCAGGTGTCCGGCGCCGACAAGCAGAGAGTCGGCCAGGTGGCGTCCGAGATCCGCGGCTTCCGGCCGCCGGAGCCTTACAAGGGCAAGGGCGTCAAGTACGAGGGGGAGTACATCCTCCGCAAGGAAGGAAAGAAGAAGTAAGCCATGGCGAACGCGAAGCTACTGTTCGAGCGCCGGAAGACGCGCACGCGTTACCGTCTTCGGCGGTTTGGGGCCGGACGGCCGAGGCTCTCGGTCCACCGCTCCGGGCGGCACATCTATGCCCAGGTGATCGACGACGCAGCCGGCAAGACGCTCGCCGCCGCCTCGACCCTGGACAAGGACGTCAAGGGCGCGGTGAAGGGCGGGGCCGACAAGGCCGCGGCGGCCGAGGTCGGCAAGGTCCTGGCACAGCGCGCCGTGGCGGCCGGCATCAAGGCCGTCGTCTTCGACCGCGGGGGTTATCGCTATCACGGTCGGGTCAAGGCCCTGGCCGATGCCGCCCGAGAAGGCGGCCTGTCGTTTTAGGGAGCGCATGGCATGGCACAGGCACAGACACCGTCCCGGGGCGGCCGCGGGAGAGATCGGGGCGAACGTGGCGAGCGCGGCGATCGCGATCGCGAACGCTCGGGGCGCGGCCAGCCGCGGGGTGAGGCCGGCGGGCACCACGAGGAATCGGAGCTGATCGACAAGCTCGTCCACATCAATCGCGTCGCCAAGGTCGTCAAGGGCGGCCGGCGCTTCTCGTTCGCGGCGCTGGTGGTGGTCGGCGACGGGCGGGGCCGGGTCGGCTACGGGACGGGCAAGGCCCGCGAGGTGCCGGAAGCCATTCGCAAGGCGACCGAGCAGGCGAAGCGCTCGATGATCCGGGTCCAGCTCCGTGATAGCCGCACCCTGCACCACGACATGAACGGCCACTACGGAGCCGGCCGCGTCGTCATGCGGGCCGCGCCGTCCGGCACCGGCATCATCGCCGGCGGTCCGATGCGGGCCGTGTTCGAGACCATGGGCATGAAGGACGTCGTCGCGAAGTCGATCGGGACCCAGAACGCCCACAACATGATCAAGGCCACCTTCAACGCCCTGCAGAACAGCAGCTCGCCCCGTTCGGTGGCGCAGCGCCGCGGCAAGAAGACCGGCGAGATCGTGTCGCGTCGCACCGAGCTGGCGGGGGCCCCGGCCGCCGCCGCCAAGGAGTAAGCCATGGCAGCCAAGAAGAAGCCGATGCTCCGGGTGACCCAGATCGGCAGCCCGATCGCGCGGGCCGAGGTCCAGCGCAAGACGCTGGTGGGCCTGGGGTTGAACAAGATGCATCGCAGCCGCGAGCTCGAGGACACGCCGTCGGTGCGGGGCATGATCAACAAGGTCAGCCATCTCGTGAAGGTGGAGGACGTCGGCTGAACGCGCCGCCGCGGTATGGAGAACGAACGACATGAGACTCAACGAGATTCGTGACAACGAGGGCGCCCACCGGACGTCCAAGCGCATCGGCCGCGGCATCGGTTCCGGCAAGGGCAAGACGGCCGGCAAGGGCCACAAGGGCCAGAAGGCGCGTTCCGGCGTTTCGCTGCTGGGCTTCGAAGGCGGCCAGATGCCGTTGCATCGCCGGCTCCCGAAGCGCGGCTTCAAGAACGTGTTCCGTCTGCGTTTCGCCGAGGTGAACGTGGGACGGCTGCAGGTGGCGCTCGATGACGGTCGCATCGACGGCAAGGCCAAGGTCGACGAGCAGGCTCTTCGCGCTGCGGGCCTGGTGAAGGGGCACATCGACGGCGTCCGCCTGCTGGCCAAGGGCGAGCTGAAGGCGGGCCTCGAAGTCGAGGTTTCCGGTGCCAGCAAGGCGGCGGTCGCGGCGGTCGAGAAGGCGGGTGGCAAGGTCATCGTGCTGCCCAAGAAGGAGAAGCCGGAGACCCGCGGCAACGCGGCCTCGCGCAAGGCGGCCGAGGCGAAGGCGAAGGCCGAGAAGAAGGCCAAGCTGGAAGCCGAGCGCGAAAAGGCGAAGCTGGCCAAGGAAGAGGCGGCCGAGCCGGCACCGAAGCAGGCCAAGGCGCCCAAGGCGGCGAAGGCGGAAGCCGGGGCCGGCAAGGCCGAGAAGAAGAAGAAGGCCGAGAAGCCCAAGGAAGCGTAGAAGAGGGCCGGGAAGCAGGGTTATGGCATCAGCCGCTGAGCAACTTGCTGCGAACCTCAACTGGGGTGCGCTGTCCAAGGCGACCGATCTCAAGAAGCGCATCTGGTTCACGCTGGGTGCGCTGATCGTCTATCGCCTTGGTACGTACATCCCGCTTCCGGGCATCGACCCGGCCGTGATGCGGGACATCTTCTCGCAGAACGCAGGCGGCATTCTCGGGATGTTCGACATGTTCGCCGGCGGCGCACTAAGCCGGATGACGGTGTTCGCGCTGAACATCATGCCGTACATCTCGGCCTCGATCATCATGCAGCTGATGACGACGGTGTCGCCGTCGCTGGAGCAGCTGAAGAAAGAGGGCGAGACCGGGCGCAAGAAGATCAACCAGTACACCCGGTATCTCACGGTGCTGATTACGGCTCTGCAGGCTTATGGCATTGCTGCCGGCCTGGAAGGGATGAGCGCAGGCGGCGCCGCCGCCGTCCTGCCGGCCTATCAGGGCTTCTTCTTCCGCTTCACCACCGTGGTGACGCTGACCGGCGGCACCATGTTCCTGATGTGGCTGGGCGAGCAGATCACGGCACGAGGGGTCGGAAACGGCATCTCGCTGATCATCTTCGCCGGCATCGTCGCCAACCTGCCGCAGGCGGTGGCGGGCACCCTCGAACTGGGCCGCACCGGCGCCCTGTCGGGCGCCCTGATCGCGCTTCTCCTGGTGATGGCAGTCGCGGTCGTGTTCGTGATCGTGTTCATCGAGCGCGGCCAGCGCCGCATCATCGTGCAGTATCCGAAGCGCCAGGTCGGCAACCGCGTCATGGGGGGCGAGAGCTCTCACATGCCGTTGAAGATCAACACCTCGGGCGTGATCCCGCCGATCTTCGCCAGCTCGATCCTGCTCATGCCCATCACCGTGATCGGCTTCACGGCGCAGAGCGGGGGGCCGGATTGGCTGACCACGCTGGCGGCGTACCTGGGACGCGGGACGCCGCTGTACCTGATAATCTACGTCTCGGCGATCGTGTTCTTCGCCTTCTTCTACACTGCTGTCGTGTTCAACCCGACCGAGACGGCTGACAACCTGAAGCGCCACGGCGGCTTCGTTCCCGGCATCCGGCCAGGCAAGAACACGGCGGAGTATCTCGACTACGTGCTGACGCGCCTGACGGTGCTGGGGGCGGCGTATCTGGCGGCGGTGTGCCTGCTGCCCGAGATTCTGATCTCGCAGTATTCGGTGCCTTTCTACTTCGGCGGCACCAGCCTGCTGATCGTGGTCACGGTCACGATGGACACGGTGGCGCAGGTGCAGTCGCATCTGCTGGCCCATCAATACGAGGGTCTCATCAAGAAGGCCAAGTTGCGGGGGAGGCGGGGATGAACTTGATTCTTCTCGGGGCGCCGGGGGCCGGCAAGGGTACCCAGGCGAAGCGGGTCGAGGACGCCTACGGAATCGTGCAGCTTTCGACCGGCGACATGCTCCGTGCCGAGGCCGCCTCGGGCAGCGCGATCGGTCGCGAGGCGAAGACGCTGATGGATGCGGGCCAGCTGGTGCCGGACGCCATGATCATCAGCATGATCGGCAGCCGTATCGACAAGCCGGATTGCCGCAACGGGTTCATCCTCGATGGTTTCCCGCGGACCGTCCCGCAGGCCGAGGCCCTGGATGCGATGTTGAAGGACAAGGGGCTGAAGATCGACCACGTGATCGAGATCAAGGTCGATGACGACGCGATGGTGGAGCGCATCTGCGGCCGCTATTCCTGCGCCAAGTGCGGGGCCGGCTACCATGACACGTTCCAGAAGCCGAAGAAGGAAGGCGTCTGCGACGTCTGCGGCGGCACCGAGTTCAAGCGGCGCAGCGACGACAACGAAGCGACCGTCCGCTCCCGGCTGAAAGCCTACCACGAGAAGACGGGACCGATCGTCGCCTACTATGCCGGGCAGGGGCGGTCGAAGGCGGTCGACGGCATGCAGTCGATCGACGATGTGACGAGGCAACTGAAGGGTATTTTGGGTTAGGCCGAGCGGGTTGACTTGGGGGCGATACCGGTTATAATCGCGCCCCTCCAAGAATTCGCTCGTCCGGATTTTCATGAAATTCCAAAGCATAAGGAGATCCTGCTTTGGCGCGAATCGCAGGCGTGAACATTCCGACCCAAAAGCGGGTCGTGATTGCGCTAACCTATATCCACGGGATCGGCCGGACGAAGGCCCGGGAGATCTGCCAGAAGGTCGGGATTCCTGACGACCGTCGCGTCAACGACCTGACCGACGACGAGACGGTCCGCATCCGCGAAGCCATCGACTCCGACTATACGGTCGAGGGCGATCTGCGGCGTGAGGTGGCCATCAACATCAAGCGGTTGATGGATCTGGGCTGCTATCGGGGGCTGCGCCACCGTCGCGGTCTGCCGGTGCACGGTCAGCGCACCCACACGAACGCCCGCACGCGCAAGGGACCGTCGAAGCCGATCGCTGGTAAAAAGAAGGCGACAAAGTAGGGGACTGAGAGACGAAAATGGCAAAGCCCGCAACCCAGCGCCCGCGTCGCCGCGAACGCAAGAACATCGCATCAGGCGTCGCCCACGTGAACGCCTCGTTCAACAACACCATGATCACGATTACCGACGTCCAGGGGAACGCGATTTCCTGGTCGTCCTCCGGGACCATGGGCTTCAAGGGGTCTCGCAAGTCCACGCCCTATGCCGCTCAGATGGCGGCGGAGGATGCCGGGCGCAAGGCCATCGAGCACGGGGTCAAGACGCTCGAGATCGAAGTGAAGGGGCCCGGCTCGGGGCGCGAGTCGGCGTTGCGCGCTCTGCAGACGGTCGGCTTCACGATCACGGCGATCCGCGACGTCACGCCGATACCGCACAACGGCTGCCGTCCGCGCAAGCGCCGTCGGGTGTAGAGCGCGAGTAGAGCCTGGAGCACGCCGGCCATTCGGCCGGGGGGTGCTTTCCCGTGGCTTTCGAGAGAAAGCCACCTCGGCACAATTGCCAAGCATGAGGTCACGCTCGTGATTCAAAAGAATTGGCAGGAATTGATTAAGCCGACGAAGCTCGATGTCGTGGCAGGCCCAGAGCCGTCGCGGACTGCACGAATCGTCGCTGAACCGCTGGAGCGGGGCTTCGGGGTGACGCTTGGCAACGCGCTGCGCCGCGTCCTGCTGTCGTCGCTCCAGGGCGCTGCCGTGACGGCGATTCAGATCGACGGCGTGCTGCACGAGTTCTCGTCGATCCCCGGCGTTCGCGAGGACGTCACCGACATCGTGCTGAACGTCAAGTCGATTGCGCTCCGCATGCACGGTGACGGCCCCAAGCGCATGCGGCTCCGCGCCACGGGCCCGTGCGAGGTCAAGGCCGGGATGATCGAGGCGGGTCATGACATCGAGGTCATGAACCCGGACTTGGTCGTCTGCACCCTGGACCAGAACGTGAACTTCAACATGGAGTTCACGGTCAACGCGGGCAAAGGCTACGTGCCGGCGGCTATGAACCGGCCCGAGGACCCGCCGATCGGGCTGATTCCGGTCGACGCCATCTTCTCGCCCGTGACGCGCGTCGCCTACAAGGTCGACAACGCCCGCGTCGGTCAGGTGACGGACTACGACAAGCTGACGCTCGACGTCACAACCGACGGCTCGGTCGCGCCCGAAGACGCGGTCGCGCTGGCGGCTCGCATTCTGCAGGACCAGCTGCAGCGGTTCATCAACTTCGAGGAGCCGCAGGCTGCGGCGCCCGAGGAACGGCGCGACGAGCTGCCGTTCAACAAGAACCTGCTGCGCAAGGTCGAGGAGCTGGAGCTGTCGGTCCGCTCCGCCAACTGCCTCAAGAACGACAACATCATCTACATCGGCGACCTGGTGCAGAAGTCCGAGGCCGAGATGCTGCGGACCCCGAACTTCGGCCGCAAGTCGCTGAACGAGATCAAGGAGGTGCTGGCGCAGATGGGCCTCCACCTCGGCATGGAGATCCCGAACTGGCCGCCCGAGAACATCGAGGATCTGGCCAAGAAACTGGAAGAGCCCTTTTAGGACGTGACCGGCCGCGAGGTGCGCGCCCGGAGAAGAGCAAGGAGAGGATGCGATGCGCCACCGCTTTAGTGGACGCAGGCTGAACCGGTCGAGCAGCCATCGTTCGGCGATGTTCTCGAATATGGCGGTGTCCCTGCTGACCCACGAACAGATCAAGACGACCGTGTTCAAGGCCAAGGAGCTCAAGCGCGTGGTCGACCGCATGATCACCCTTGGCAAGCGCGGCGACCTGCACGCGCGCCGGCAGGCGATGTCGTACCTGCAGGACGACGCGGCCGTGAAGAAGCTGTTCGACGCCCTGGCGGCCCGTTACAAGGAGCGGCCGGGCGGCTACACCAGGGTCCTTCAGTCGGGCAACCGCTACGGCGATTGCGCCCCGATGGCCATCATCGAACTGGTCGACCGCGATCCCGCGATGAAGGGCGCTGCCGACAAGGAGCGGGTCAAAGCTCAGGCGGAGGCGGCCGAGAGCGCGGAGAGCGCTGCCTGAGGTTATGGTAGACCGTTGGGATGCGACGGAAGGCGGCCCGCAAGGGCTGCCTTTCGCGTTTCGGGGTGCTAGGATCGCCGCACAAGGCGGACGGGGTTTGCGCGCATGTCTGGACGTCGTTTCGGCAGCTTGATCGTGGCTCTGGTGTTGGCGGTCGCAACGGGCGTGCCTGCTGCTGCCCAGACCAAGGTGGTGCCGCAGACCCGCGAGCAGGTCGAAGCCTCCTACGCGCCCCTCGTCAAGAAGACGGCGCCAGCCGTGGTCAACATCTACACCAAGCGGGTGGTCCGGACTCGGCAGTTCGGGACGCTGTTCGATGACCCCTTCTTCCGGCAGTTTTTCGGCGACAGTTTCCCGTTCCAGATGCCGCAGCAGCGCGAGCGCATCCAGAACAGTCTGGGCTCAGGGGTGATCGTCCGTCCCGACGGCACGGTGGTGACCAACCATCACGTCATCGAAGGTGCCGACGAGATCACCGTGGTGCTCAACGACCGCCGTGAGTTTCCCGCCGGCGTGGTGGTCGACGACCCCAAGACGGACTTGGCCATCCTGCGCGTGAAGGCAGACGGCGAGCCGCTGCCGTTCCTCGAACTGCGCGATTCCGACGAGGTGGAGGTGGGCGACCTGGTGCTGGCGATCGGCGATCCGTTCGGGGTCGGTCAGACGGTGACCAGCGGCATCGTCTCGGCGCTGGCGCGCACCCGGATCGGCATCTCGGACATGAGTTTCTTCATCCAGACCGATGCCGCCATCAATCCCGGCAACTCGGGCGGCGCTCTGGTGACGATGGACGGCCGCCTGGCCGGCATCAACACCGCCATCTTCTCGAAGAGCGGCGGCTCGCACGGCATCGGCTTTGCCATCCCCTCCAACATGGTGCGGGCGGTGCTGGCGGGTGCGCGGGGCGATGGCAGCCTGGTGCGGCCGTGGCTGGGCGCCTGGGGGCAGCCGGTAACCGGCGAGGTCGCGGCCACCTTGGGGCTGCGGCGGCCGGTCGGCGTCATCGTCACCGAAGTCTATCCGGGCAGCGCGGCGGACAAGGCCGGGCTGGAGGTCGGAGACGTAGTGGTCAAGGTCGGCGGGCACGAGGTCGACGATCCGGGAGCGTTGAAGTTCCGCGTCGCCACACTTCCGGTCGGCGAGACCGCCACGTTCGAGGTCATCCGCAAGGGAGAGCCCATTTCGCTGCGGGTCCGGATGGCGCCGCCCCCCGAAACGCCCCCCCGCGATACCCGGGTGCTCGATGGTCCGCACCCCGCGGCCGGCGCGGAGGTTGCCAACATGTCTCCGGCCCTGGCCGAGGACCTGGGGCTGGAGCGGGTGGTGCCGGGCGTCGCCGTTCTGCGCGTGCGCCAAGGGTCTCCGGCCGCCCGCTATGGTTTCGAGCCGGGCGACATGATCCGCGAGATCAACGGCCGCAAAATCCAGAACGTTCAGCAGCTGGCGGCCAGCCTGAGCGGCAGGGCGGCGGCGTGGAAGATCGTGGTCCAGCGGGGCAATCGGATGCTCAGCCTGACGGTGAACTAGGTGGCGGGGTTGTTCGACCAGAGCGCTCCTCATCCTCTCGCCGACCGGCTGCGGCCGCGCATCCTGGATGAGGTGGTCGGGCAGAACCATCTGCTGGGCCCCGATGCTCCGGTCGGCCGCATGGTCGCCTCCGGCAAGCTGGCGTCGATCGTGCTGTGGGGACCCCCCGGCACCGGCAAGACGACCATCGCCAGGCTGCTCGCCGAAACCACCGAGTTGCACTTCGAACCGCTGTCCGCCGTGTTCTCCGGGGTGGCGGATTTGCGCCGGGTGTTCGAGGCGGCGCGCCAGCGTCGCCAGCTCGGGCGCGGAACGCTGCTGTTCGTCGACGAGATCCACCGTTTCAACCGCTCGCAACAGGACGGCTTCCTGCCGTACGTCGAGGACGGCACCGTGGTCCTGGTCGGGGCGACCACCGAGAACCCGTCGTTCGAGCTCAACGCCGCGCTTCTGTCGCGCTGCCAGGTGCTGGTCCTCAACCGTCTCGACGATGCGGCGCTGGAGGAGTTGCTGGCGCGTGCCGAGGCGGAGGAGGACCGGCCTTTGCCGCTGACCGACGAGGCTCGGGCCAGCCTGCGGGCGATGGCCGACGGCGACGGCCGCTATCTGCTCAATATGGTTGAAGCCCTGCTGCAGCAGCCGCCGGCGCAGGCGCTTGATACCGCCGCCCTGGCGTCCGTCGTGCAGAAGCGGGTGCCGCTCTACGACAAGGGGCAGGACGGCCATTACAACCTGATCAGCGCCCTGCACAAGAGCCTGCGGGGCTCAGACACCGACGCCGCGCTGTACTGGTTCGCCCGCATGCTGGAGGGAGGCGAGGACCCGCGCTACATCGCCCGCCGCCTGACCCGTTTCGCGGTCGAGGACATCGGGCTGGCCGACCCCAACGCCCTGGTGCAGGCGCTGGCCGCCTGGGATGCCTACGAGCGGCTGGGCTCGCCCGAGGGAGAGTTGGCGCTGGTGCAGTGCGTGGTCTATCTCGGCACCGCCCCCAAATCGAACGCCGCCTACAAGGCGCACGGCGCAGCCCGCCGTGCGGCCCAGCAGACGGGCTCGCTGATGCCGCCGATGCACATTCTCAACGCGCCCACCAAGCTGATGAAGGGGCTCGGTTACGGCGAGGGCTACGTCTACGACCACGATACCGAGGAAGGGTTCTCGGGCCAGGACTATTTCCCCGAGGGGATGCGGCGGCAGCGTTTCTTCAAGCCCGGGGAACGGGGGTTCGAGCGCGAGATCGCCAAACGCCTGGAATACTGGGATAAGCTGCGCAAGCCGCGCCAGGAATAACGGGCCAGGAAAGCGAGAGCGACGAGATGCCGCCCGAAAATCCGCAGGATCCGGCCCCCACCGGGGTTCAGACCATCGCAGTCGATCGCGACGAGAACGGAATGCGCCTGGACCGCTGGTTCCGCAAGCGCTTTCCGGGCCTCGGCCACGGCCGGCTCGAGAAGCTGCTCCGCACCGGCCAGGTGCGGCTTGACGGCGGTCGGGTCAAGGCAAGCGCGCGGGTGGCAACGGGGCAGATCGTGCGGGTGCCGCCGCTGGGCGGCGACCCCGCCGCAGGAGCGCCGCCGCGGGTGGCGCCGCAGCCGAAGCCGGTGTCCGACCGCGATGCAGAGGAGTTGCGCGCCCGCGTGCTCTATCGCGACGACGAGGTGCTGGCGATCGACAAGCCGGCGGGGCTGGCGGTGCAGGGGGGCAGCGGCACCGCTCGCCACCTCGACGGCATGCTCGACGCGCTGACGTTCGGCGCCGCCGAGCGGCCGCGCCTCGTCCACCGCCTCGACAAGGATACGTCGGGCGTGCTTCTGCTGGCCCGTTCCGCGGACAGCGCACGCCACCTGACCGCCCTGTTCCGCTCGCGCGACACTCTCAAGGTCTATTGGGCGATCGTGGTCGGGGTGCCGAAGATCGCGGCCGGCCGCATCGCAATGGCGGTGGCCAAGCTGCCGGGGCCGGCGGGCGAACGCATGGTGGCCGACGACGACGAGGGCAAGCGCGCGGTCACCGACTACATGGTTCTCGACAAGGCGCTGAAGAAGGCAGCGTGGCTGGCGATGGCGCCGCGCACCGGGCGCACCCACCAGCTTCGGGTCCATTGCGCCTCGGCGCTCGGTACGCCGATCCTCGGCGACGGCAAGTACGGGGGGGCCGAGGCGTTCCTCGGCGGCGGCTCGTTCGCGCGCCAGATCCATCTCCACGCGCGAGCCTTACGAGTGCCGCGGCCCGCGGGTCGACCGCTCGAGGTGACGGCCCCGGCACCGCCGCACTTCCGCACGGCGATGGCATTCCTGGGTTTCGAGGAGTCGGTGGCGGGCGAGCCTTTCACGGCCTTTCTTGCCCTCGACGGCTGACTGCCGAGCCGCCAGATGGACGAAAAAGAAGCGGCGCCGTTTTGGCGCCGCTTCAGTCCGTTACGAAAGGAGGCTACCTCTCGAGCTTGATCACCGCCCGCCGGTTCTGCGGCTCGCGGATGCCGTCGGCCGTCTTCACCGCAGGCAAGGTCTCGCCGAACGCGGTGACGCTGATCCGCTGGTCGGGAACGCCCGCCCGGCGCAGTTCCTCTGCGACGGCGAGGGCTCGCCGCTGCGACAGCTTGTCGTTGTAGTCATTGGGGCCGGAGAGATCGGTATGGCCCTCGATCAGGAACGTCTGCGCGCCGGACTGCCGGGCGGCGGCGATCGCCTGCTGGATTGCGTTGCGGTCCTCGTTGTCGATGTTCGAGCGGTCCCAGTCGAAGTAGACGAGGAACGGCCCGGGCATCGCCGCCGGACGCGGCGCGGCGGGCGCGGGTGCAGCGGCAGGCGCCGGAGCGGGCGCCGGAGCTGCGGCCTTCTTCAGCTCGGCGAAGGCCGGCTCGAAGTTGCCCATGCACCAGGCGATGTCGGCGGGCTGGATGTTCTCCTCGAGCTCCTGCAGCCAGCAGTCATACATGGCCTGGGCGCGGGCGGCATGTCCCGGTGCTCTCGCCTTGCCGGCGTTCAAGGCCGCCACGAGATCCCGATGCAGGGCGTTGGCCTTGTCGACCATCTCGGCGGGAAGCTTGCGCTCGGAAGGATTCTGCGGACCGAAGTCCTGGCCAGCGGCGGCGGCCCTCGTCTTGTCGGCGAAGAAGTCGGCGTCGGCCCAGTCGCGCTCGTCATACTCCATCTGGGCCAGGAGAGCGTAGTTCGCCTGCAAGCCCTGGTGGAACGCATTCCCTCGGTTTGGCAAGTCCTTAAGACCCGATGGGTCGGCGCAGCTGGCGAGCAGTGGGAGTGCTGCGATCGCAGCGATTTTGAAGATCCCCTTCATAACGATCTGTCTCCGATCTAAATTAGAGGAGGGATAGCGCTCTAAACCCTGTTGCACCTATCAGGATAATCACGGAGGAGACCGCGTTCAACAATTACGCCTTAAGTTATGGGCCGATGCGCGAGAATTCCCCCCCGTTGCCGGCGCCGTCGGCCATGTTTTAGCCAGCTTTCCTTAACCCAGACATTCACGAGGATCAGGTTGGACGATTGCGCGCGCGCGGCCAAAGAGCTGAAGCTGGCCGTATTCGATTGTGACGGAACTCTGGTCGACAGCCAATCGACCATCGTGCGGACCATGGCGTACGCGTTCAGCGAGCATGGCCGGCCCGCTCCGCTGGCCGACGAGGTGCGGCGGGTGATCGGCCTGCCTCTTCTCGAAGCGATCGCCCGACTCGGCGCCGATCTCGACTCGACGCTTCACGAGGCGATTCGCGCCAGCTATGCCCGCGCCTTTTTCGATCTTCGAACGCAGGGGGATGTCCACGAGCCGGCTTTTCCGGGTATGGCGGATGCGTTGGACGCCCTGGAGTCAAGTGGATGGCTGCTGGGCATCGCCACCGGAAAGTCGCGACGCGGGTTGGAGGCGACGCTGGCTCCCTACGGGTGGTCGTCGCGGTTCGTCACCAAGCAGACGTCCGATGTTGCTGCCGGCAAGCCGAATCCGGAGATGCTTCTGCGCGCGATGGCCGAGGCCGGAGTCGCGTCGCGGAATACGGTGATGATCGGCGACACATCATTCGATATGCTGATGGCGCGAAATGCCGGAGTGTTCGCGGTAGGCGTCGCCTGGGGCTATCACGACCCTGGTGAGCTGCGCGAAGCAGGCGCTCACGTTATCGTCGAGCGCTTCGGTGAGCTTGAGCAAGCCCTCGAGAGCCTGATGGAGGCGGACGAATGCGACGCATCGGTCTGATAGTAGCGGGTGTGTGTCTTGTCCTCGTGCTGGCCGTGGTGGGGGCGGTTCTCGCCGTGCCGGCGTTCGTCGACAAAGGTTTCGTCGAGCAGCAGGCCAAGGCGGCCACCGGACGCGACCTGACCATCGGCGGCGATTTCAACCTCGACCTCATTACAGGCACGCCATCGGTGGCGATGGAGAACGTCGCCTTCGCCAATGCCAGCTGGGGCTCGCGGCCCGAAATGGCCAAGCTTCGCAGGTTCTCGGCCGAGGTGGAACTGATTCCGCTGCTGTCGGGGAACCTGGAGGTCAATCGCTTCCACCTCGAGGGTCTGGATCTGATCGCCGAACGGGGGCCGGACGGCCGGGCCAACTGGGAGTTTGCCCCTGCCGGTGGCGGAGAGACGCAGCAGCAGCCAGCAGAAGGGAAGGAAGAGCGATCGGAACCGGGCGAGGTTACCGTGCCGCTGGTCAAGGACCTGGTGGTGCGCGACGTGAACGTTCTGTTCCGCGACCGGCAGGCCAATCAGGAAATGACCGCCCGGGTCGACGCTCTCGAGCTCAAGGCGCCCGATGCCGTCAGCCCGATGAAGCTGACGATGCGTGGCACTTTCAACAAAATTCCCTTCGAGGCGGACGGCACGCTCGGCTCGATCAACCAGCTGACCGGCAAGGAGAAGCCCTATCCGCTGACGATCGTCGCCAAGGCTCTGGGAGCGGTCTTCGACGCCAAGGGCGAGATCGGCGACCTGCAGGACGTTTCGGGCCTCAACGTGCGGGTATCGCTGGCCGGCGACAAGCTGGAAACGACGGTGAACGCGGCCAAGCCGCTGGTGCCGCAGCTGGCACAGGCGACGGTGCCGGAGCTTGGCCCCTACAAGCTGGCGGCCCTCATCCAGGGCTCGCCGGAAGAGCTCAAGATCTCGGACATCGACGTCAGCATCGGCAAGCCCGATCAGCTTCTGGTGACCGCCGCGGGCGAAGTCGGGAATGCCCTCCAGGCCAAGAAGCTGAACGTCAAGTTCGCGCTCAAGGCGCCCAATGTCGCTCCGATCGCCAGGGCGCTGAAGCTCGACATCCCGCCGGTACCGCCCCTCGAGGTTTCCGGCGTTGCACGCGATCCCGATGGCTGGATGGCGATCGAGAACCTGGCGGTCAAGGCGGCAGACAGCGATCTTGCCGGGCGGATCGCGGTCAAGCAGGACAGCGACCGGCCGGTGCTTGCGGCCGACCTGACCTCTAACCTCCTAAACCTCGACAAGCTGCTGCCTCAGCAGCCTGGTCAGCAGCAGCCCGCCGCCAAACCGGCAGCGGCGCCGCAGCCGCAGCCGGAGGGCGGACAGCAGCGGGTATTCCCCGACGATCCGCTGCCGTTCGGCGAGCTCAAGAACGCCGATGCCGACATCAAGTTCAAGGGACAGAAGATCATCCACAACGGGTTGCCGATCGAAGGGGTGGTGGTCGAGGCCAGGCTTGCCGACGGCAAGCTGGCGGTGAAGCCGCTACAAGCCAAGGTCTTCGACGGCACGATCGCCGCCGAGGCCAGCGTCGACGGCGCCGCTGCGGTTCCGTCTCTCGCCTCGAAGCTTGATATCGTGCAGCTCGACTACGGCAAGGTGCTGGATGCCGTTGGCCAGAAGGGCTTGGCGCGGGGCAAGGTGGACCTCAAGACCGACATCACCAGCAAGGGCGGTTCGGTGCGGGCGATCATGGCCGGTCTCAACGGCTTCACCCATGTCACCACGAAAGACGGCATGATGGACAATCGCCTGGTCCAGCTGGTCACGGCGGACATCCAGAACATCGCGCCGATGTTCAGCCGCGACGAGCACAAGGAGATCAAGTGCGGCGTCATCCGGTTCGGCTACAAGGACGGGCTCGCCAACGCCGACACCTTCCTGTTCGAGACCGGCGGCTTGGCGGTGATCGGCACCGGCAGCATCAACCTTGCCCAGGAGACTCTGAACCTGGCCTTCGATCCCAAGGCCAAGAACAAGAGCGCGGTGCAGCTTGCGATTCCGTTCACCGTCGGCGGCACTCTGGCGTCGCCGTCGCCCGGTGTCGCCGCGGAGCAGGTCGCCAAGAAGGCCGGCAAAGTGGTGCTGGGAGTCATGACGGGCGGAATGTCGACGCTGGCCGAAGCGGCGTACGACGCCGTTGCCCCGGTCGACCAGACCGATTATTGCGCGCTCGCCTTGGCAGGAAAACCGCTGACGGCGGATCCCAGCAAGGTCACCGAGACCAAGAGTGAGTCGAAGCCGGCGGCGGCGCCGTCGGGCCAGCCGTCGCCGGCCAAGCCGGCGGAGGGCCTGGGCGGCGCGGTCGAAGGCGCCGGCAAGGCCCTGCAGGGGTTGTTCGGGAGGTAGGGTGAACGGCAAGAGGCGCTTCTACCGGGCGGCGGCGGCCGAAGCGACCGGCGACGGTTGGTGCCTGCTCCTGGACGGTCGGCCGGTCCGTACGCCGAAGGGCGCCCGCCTTGCCGTCTCCTCCGAGACGGTGGCGCGGGCGCTGGCCGCCGAATGGGAACGTCAGGGAGCGCTGATCGAGCCGCGATCGATGCCGCTGACCCGGCTCGTCGGCTCCGCCCTCGACGACGCCGGGCCGGACCGCAGAAGGTTTGTCGACCGCGTAGCGGCTTACGCCGAGACCGACCTGCTGTGCTATCGCGCCGAGATGCCCCCGGACTTGGTGCACCGGCAGCGGGAAGGCTGGGATCCGCTGCTGGAGTGGGCCGCAGAGCGGTACGGGGCGCGCCTGCGGGTGCGCACGGGTCTGATGCCTTACTCCCAGGATCCGGACGCGCTCGCCCTGCTGCGCGGACAGGTCGAGAGGTTCGACGCCGTCGGACTCAGCGCCATGAATGTGGCAGTGCCTGCGCTCGGATCGCTGGTGCTGGCCCTCGCCATTGTGGAAGGCCGCCTTGGGGGCGAGGAGGCCTTCGAGCTGTCGCAGCTCGACGAGAGCTTCCAGATGGAGCGGTGGGGCGAGGACGATGAGGCCCTGGCCCGCCGCGCCCGCCTGCACGACGAGGTGCTGGCCGCGGAACTGATCCTCGCCACGGCTTAGTCGCGTTTGGGATCAAGCTGGATTCCGGCCGGGCGCCGCACGAGGGGCGGGCGGTGGGAACTCAGGTGCCGCTGCCGTCGGGCTCCTTGATCTGGTGGCGCAAGATCAGGGGCACTTGGCAGATTCCGAACACCATCGTCAGCGGCATGATGCCGAACAGCTTGAAGCTGACCCAGAAGTCGGTCGATTGGGTGCGCCAGACGGCTTCGTTGACCAGAGCCAGGAAGACAAAGAAGAATGCCCAGCGCCAGGTCAGCACCCGCCACCCCTCGTCGTCGAGCTGGAAGGCGGTCTGGAAGACGATCTTGAGCAGGTTGCGTCGCAGCGCCAGTCCGGTGAACAGTGCCCCTGCGAACAGCAGGTTGACGACGGTCGGCTTCAGCTTGATGAAGGTGCTGTCCTCGAAGACCAGGGTCAGGGCACCGAACACGACGATGAACGCGCCGGCGACGAGCGGCATCACCGGCAGCCGCCGCTCCATGGCGTAGTTGATGCCGAGCGATACCACCGTGGCGACCATGAAGGCTCCGGTGGCCGGCATGATGCCGAACTTCGTGTTGCCCACGAAGAAGACGACGAGCGGACCCGTTTCGAGGGCGAGGCGTATCCATTGGTTCATGGCTGACTTATAACCGTCCCGGGCCGGCCGCGGAAGTCGCCAGCCGACCTTTCGCGCGCCGTCGTGAGGAGCGAGATCGAGATGTCCGACGACAGGAAATCGGTGCTGGCCAGGATCCACGGCCGCGTCCAGGGGGTCTGGTACCGCGGCTGGGCGGTGCAGCAGGCGCAGGCGAGGGGCCTGTCGGGCTGGGTGCGCAACCGTGCGGACGGGTCCGTCGAGGCGCTGGTCTGCGGCCCGAAGGCGGCGGTGAACGAGCTTCTCGACGCCTTCTGGCAGGGGCCGCCGTCAGCCCGGGTGACCCGAGTCGATGTCGAGGCGGCGTCCCCGCCCGACGATCGCGGGTTCCGCCAGCTCGCCACGATGTAGACCGAGTCGTCTACGCGAAGACGCAGCGGAATGCAGCCTGCAGGGCACGGTCGACGGATGCCATGTCTGCCGGGCGGCCCAGCGCGGACAACGAGGTGACGCCGTGGGCGGCGATGCCGCACGGCACGATTCCCGAGAAGTGGTCGAGATCCGGCGCGACGTTGAGAGAGACGCCGTGGAAGCTGACCCAGCGCCGGACCCGGATGCCGAGCGCGGCGATCTTGTCTTCGCGCCCGTCGCCGCGGTCGACCCAAATGCCGACGCGGCCCTGCCGCCGCTCGCCGCGGACGCCGAGATCCAGCAGGGTCTGGATCAGCCACTCCTCGAGGCGCCAGACGAAGTCGCGGATGTCGCGGCCGCGGGCGTCGAGATCGAGCATCACATACGCCACCCGCTGCCCCGGGCCGTGGTAGGTGAACTGGCCGCCGCGCCCGGTGCGGTAGACCGGAAAGCGGCGGGGGTCGAGCAGGTCGTCAGGGTCGGCGCTGGTTCCGGCAGTGTAGATGGGCGGGTGCTCGAGGAGCCAGATGCACTCCGGCGCGGACCCGGCGCGGACGGCCGCCACCCGCTCCTCCATGAACCGGAGCGCGTCCGGGTAGGGGACCGGCGCCGAAGATGTCTTCCATTCCGGCTCCCGGGCAGCAGCGAAATCGGGCCGCAAGTGGGTCATCTGTTTTCCTTGATCGCACGCCGAGGATTTGCTATCTCCGGCGCATGAAACGGCAACACGGTGTGTTGTCGCAACGGTTTTCGCGGTCGTGGCGGAACTGGTAGACGCGCAGCGTTGAGGTCGCTGTGGGGGAGACCCCGTGGAAGTTCGAGTCTTCTCGACCGCACCATTCTGAACAGGCCCGTTGCTTGCTTGAGTGACGGGCCTTTTGGTTGGCGCGCTGTCACTCTGCGGGCGGAGAAAGCACCGTGGCCGAACCTGACGACAGGCTCCAGCCCATTCCCGAGACGGTCGCCGAGACGAGCGGCTACGAGCTCGAATCGGTCGAGCACGAGGTCATGGAGGCGCTGGCCGCCGGTGACCTTCCGCGGGCGCGCGCCCTCATCGAGCCGCTGCACTACGCCGACCTTGCGGACCTGCTGCAACACCTGCCGGCCGACGACCGCCGGGTGCTGGTCCAGCTTCTCGGCGACGATCTCGACCCCGACATGCTGTCGGAACTGGACGAGAGCATCCGCGATGACATCATCGAGCAGCTGGGCCTGGCCCAGGTCGCGGCCGCGGTGGCCGAACTCGACACCGATGATGCCGTCGATTTCATCGAAGAGCTCGACGAAGAGGAGCAGCGCCAACTTCTCGAGGCGATGCCGGAAAGCGATCGCGCGCTCATCGAGCAGGCCCTGGCCTTTCCCGAAGACAGCGCCGGCCGCCTCATGCAGCGCGAGGTCGTGCGCATCCCCGCGTTCTGGGACGTCGGCCAGACCGTCGACTACCTGCGCCAGAACGCCGATCGCGAAGAGGAGGTTCTGCCCGAGATCTTCTACGTCATCTTCGTCGTCGATCCGCATCACAGGCCGGTAGGGCAGGTCTCCCTCAGCCGCCTGCTGCGTACCCGCCGCACCGTCAAGATCGCCGACATCATGGAGACCGACATGAAGGTGATCGCAGCCGCCACCGACCAGGAGGAGGTCGCCTTCCTGTTCCGCCAGCGCGACCTGGTGTCGGCGCCGGTGGTGGACGAGGCCGGGCGCCTGGTCGGGGCGATCACCATCGACGACGTTGTCGACGTCATCCACGAGGAGAACGAGGAAGACCTGATGCGCATGGGCGGCGTCTCGGAGGACGACCTCTACAGCGCGGCGGTAGACACCGCCAAATCCCGCTTCACGTGGCTGTTCGTCAACCTCTGCACGGCGATCATCGCCTCGCTGGTGATCGGCCTGTTCGAGTCCACGATCGAGCAGGTGGTGGCGCTGGCGGTGCTGATGCCGATCGTCGCCTCGATGGGCGGCAACGCCGGGACCCAGACCCTGACCGTCGCCGTCCGCGCCCTCGCCACCAGGGAGCTCAGCTCGACCAACGCCCTGCGCGTGATCGGCAAGGAAGTCCTGGTAGGCAGCTTCAACGGCGTCA
The DNA here is from genome assembly GCA_018432935.1 of Rhodospirillales bacterium. Taxonomy (GTDB): domain Bacteria; phylum Pseudomonadota; class Alphaproteobacteria; order Rhodospirillales; family Shumkoniaceae; genus JAHDSF01. Next base: position 26,264 of record JAHDSF010000045.1, read on the forward strand.
TTTTCGCCGTCATCACGGCGCTGGTCGCCTGGCTGTGGTTCGGCAATACCGAAATCGCGCTCATCATTGGGGCGGCGATGGTCGCCAACCTGGTGATCGCGGCGTTCGCAGGCAGCACAATTCCGATCCTGCTGGAGCGTTTGGGGGTCGATCCCGCGATCGCCTCCACCGTCTTTCTCACCACCGTGACCGACGTGGTCGGGTTCCTCGCTTTCCTGGGTCTCGCCGCCTGGTTCCTGCTGTAGCGATGCCGATCGTCCATCTCATCAAGCTGTGCGTTGGGGTCGAGGATATCGACCATCTGGCCCGCCTTCAGGCCGCCCGCCTGCAGAAGGCGGCTGCCGAGAACAGACCGCCGGTGCTCCGTCATGTCACGCGCAACATGCCGCGGCGAGCCGACGAGGTGCTGGCCGGCGGTTCCCTCTACTGGGTGATCCGCGGCTTCATCAGGGTTCGGCAGCGCATCGTCGGGCTGGAGCCGGTGACCGACGACGGGCGGCCGGCCTGCGCCATCATCCTCGATCCGGTGCTGCAAAGGACGTCGCTCGAGGCCTGCCGTCCATTCCAGGGCTGGCGCTATCTCGAGGCGGGCCGTGCCCCCTACGACGTCCGCGGTGAGGAGGGCGGTGCCGCCGAGTCCCTGCCGCCGGGGCTGGCGGAGGAACTGCGCCAGCTGGGCCTGCTGTAACGTCCGGGGCAACGGATCCAGGGGGACCACTACTGCCAGTTCCCCGGACCGTGACGCGCTCGCCCCACCCCGACCCTCTTCCCCCTTTCATGGGGGCGAGGGACTTCTTCCGGTTGCCGTCGCCCTGTGGAAAAAAACGGCCCCGCTTGCATCGGGTGGGCGGTCATGGTTAGCTGCCCTTCGTCTCCGGATGCGGGAGTAGCGATGGGCGACCGCGACGATTCCGAGTTCCAGACGTTCGTTCCGCCGAACACGTTGCGGGAGAAGGCGGACGCTCCCGGGGCGGAGATCGATGCCGAGGCACTGCAGCGGGCCGAGCAGGCGATCGCCAGCCTGGCGGGGGACTACCTGCTGTTGGTCGAGCGCGAGCTCGAGAAGCTGCAGGCGGCCTTCGACCTCTTCCGCGGCGAGCCGGACGAGTGGCGGCGGCATTCGGAAACCCTGTTCCAGATCGCCCACGACATCAAGGGCCAGGGCGGCAGCTTCGACTACCCCCTGATGACCACCATCGGCGGCAGCCTGTGCCGGCTGCTCGAACGGATCGGCTCCGCCGACCGCGAGGTCCAGGACGTGGTCGCGCTGCACGTCGACGCCATGAAGCTGGTGATCTCGCAACGTATGACCGGCGACGGCGGCGAGGCCGGTTTCAAGCTGTTGCGCGGCCTCGAGATGGTCACGACAAAGGTCGCCGGGCGATAGCCACCCGCATGGGAGCGCTGCGCCGCTGGAAAGGCCGCGGCGGCCCCCCCGAAGCCGCGGAAGGAAACTATGCCGCTGCCTGCAGGCCGAGACGCTTCCACACGTCGACCAGGGCGGCCACCATGTGGTCGATGTGGGCGTCTGTGTGCAGGGGCGACGGGGTGATGCGCAGACGCTCGGTGCCGCGGGCGACGGTCGGATAGTTGATCGGCTGGACGTAGATCCCGTGGCGTTCGAGCAGCTCGTCGCTGGCCCGCTTGCACAGCACCGCGTCGTGGACCATGACGGGGACGATGTGGCTGGGCGTCCGCAACACCGGGAGGCCGACCTCGGCGAGCCGGCGCTTGAGGGTTGCCGCGCGCTCCTGGTGTCGCTCGCGCACCTCGTTGTGGGCCTTGAGGTAACGGATGCTGGCCAGCGCCCCCGCGGCGACCGCGGGCGGCATCGACGATGAAAAGATGAAGCCGGCCCCATACGAGCGGATGAAGTCGATGGTGGCGGCCGAGGCGGCAAGATAACCGCCGACCACTCCGAAGGCCTTGGCCAGGGTTCCCTGGACGATCGAGATGCGCCCCATCTGGCCGTCGCGCTCGGCGACGCCGCCGCCACGGCGACCGTACATGCCCACCGCGTGGACCTCGTCGATGAAGGTCATCGCGCCGTAGCGCTCGGCGACCTCGCAGATCGCCTTGATCGGCGAGATCGTGCCGTCCATCGAGTAGACGGATTCGAACACCACCAGCTTGGGACGGTCGGCGGGAATCTCGGCGAGCAGCCGCTCGAGATCGGCCGGGTCGTTGTGGCGGAAGATGCGCTTCTCGGCCCGCGAGTGGCGGATGCCCTCGATGATCGAATTGTGGTTCTTCTGGTCCGAGAGAATGACGCAGTCGGGAAGCTGCGAGCCCAGCGTGCTGAGGGAGGTCTGGTTGGCGGTCCAGCCCGACGGGAAGATCAGCGCGGCCTCCTTGCCGTGGAGGTCGGCCAGCTCGCGCTCGAGCAGCACGTGGTAGTGGTTGGTCCCGGAGATGTTCCTGGTGCCGCCGGCGCCGGCACCGCAGCGGTCGATCGCCTCATGCATGGCGGCCAGGGTGTCCGGGTGCTGCCCCATCCCCAGGTAATCGTTCGAGCACCATACGACGACTTCGCGGAGGCTGCCGCCGACGTGCATCAGGGCTTCCGGAAACCGCCCCGCCTTGCGTTCGAGATCGGCGAAGACGCGGTAGCGCCCTTCCGCCTGAAGGTCTGCGATCCTGCTTGCGAAGAACGACTCGTAATCCACCTTGACACCTCTTGCCGCCCGCCCCCTCAGGGCGCCGGTCCCCACAATGTTATGCGCGTCGCTTTCCGTCTGCAACGCCTCCAGTTCGCGGCTGCTCACGCCTTTTGTCGCAGCCAGGACATCGTCTCGTCGAGAGCGCGGCCGAATGCCGCCACCATGACGTCGATCTCCGCCTCCTCGATGATCAGCGGCGGCGAGAAGCCGAGCGAATCACCCATCGCGCGAACGATCAGGCCGTTCGCCTCCGCCCGCTTCATCAGGTAGGCGCCGACGCCCGCCTTGGGGTCGAACGGCTCCTTGGTCCGCTTGTCCTTCACCACCTCGACGGCGGCGACGAGGCCGACGCCGCGGACCTCGCCGACGAGCGGGTGGTCGGCGAGCGCGCGCAGCCCTTGCTGCAGTCGCGGCGCCACCTTGCGTACGTGGCCGACAATGTCGCGTTCCTGGTAGATCGTCAGGGCCTCCAGCGCAACGGCGCAGGCGACCGGATGGAACGAGTAGGTGAAGCCGTGCCCGAACAGCCCCAGCTTCTCGCTCTGCCGCAGCAGCACCTCGTAAATCGCCTCGTTGATCATTACCGCCGACATCGGCACGTAGCCGGAAGTCAGCGCCTTGGCCATCGTCATCATGTGCGGGCGGATGTTGAAGGTCTGGCTGCCCCACATGTTGCCGGTGCGCCCGAAGCCGCAGACCACCTCGTCGGCCACCAGCAGGATGTCGTACTTCTCGAGGATCGGCTGGATCTTGTCGAAATAGGTCGCCGGCGGGACCATCACCCCGCCTGCCCCCATCACCGGCTCGGCAATCATCGCCGCGATGGTATCGGGACCCTCCGCGAGGATCAGCTTCTCGAGGTTGTCGGCAAGTCGGGACGCGAAGGCCTCCTCGCTTTCGTCGGGCAGGCCGAAACGGTAGTGGTGGGCACAGTCGGCGAACACCACGCCATCGATCGGCAGGTCGAAATCGGCGTGGAACAGCGGCAGTCCGGTCAGGCTGGCGGAAGCCACCGTGACTCCGTGGTAGGCCTTCCGGCGCGAGATGATCTTCTTCTTGCGCGGCCGGCCGAGGGCGTTGTTGTAGTAGCGGACGATCTTGACGACCGAGTCGACGGCCTCAGAGCCGGAGTTGGCGAAGAACACCTTGGACATCGGCACCGGCGCCATGCCGACCAGCTTCTCGGCCAGGCTGGCGCCGACGTCATGAGTCTTGCCGCCGAAGCCGTGGTACGCCGGCAGCGTGTCGAGCTGCCGGCGGGCAGCCTCGACGAGGCGCTTCTCGCTGAACCCCAGGGTGGCGCACCACAGGCCGGCAAAACCCTCGATATAGCGGTTGCCCTCGATGTCCCAGACGTGGACGCCCTCGCCGCGGGTGATCACCAGCGGGCCGTTGTCCTTCAGGGTCTTGAGGTTGGTACTGGGATGAAGGTGGAAGGCGATGTCGCGTCGCGCGGCCAATTCGGCCGCTTCCGAGCGTTGCGGGGATGCCACGAACGGACTCCTTTTGTCTGCCTGGGACCCTTAGGTCGACGGACGGAAATTCAACTTAGAAACATGGGGGGTATGCTTCAACAGGTTTCTCGGCGGGCCCTTATCCGGCCCAGGTGCGGACCCGTCGCTGCGAAGGCCTGACTTCGAGGATGCGATGGTTGTTGGTGTCGGCGACGAGGATGCGATCGGCCCCGGCGACGGCGACACCGGCCGGTTCTCCTGCCGGGGGGCCGACGTTGCCTTCGTAGTCGGCCTCGCCGAGGCGGGAGACCGTATGCGAGCGGACGCCCACGACACGGAGGATGCCGTTGTAGCTGTCGGCGACCAGCAGGTCGTCGCCGAACGCGGCGATGCCGAGCGGGTGCTGCAGGCGGGCCGCGGCAAAGCTGCCGTCGCTGTCGCCGAAGTCGAACAATCCGCGTCCGACCAGGGTCTCGACGGCGGGTGCCCCGTTCAGCGAAAGCGACCGTACCGCCGAGCTTTCGGCGTCGACGAAATAGAGGCGGTCCTTGCTCGCGCCGAGGGCGAGGCCGCTCGGCTGCGCCAGCCGGGCCGACGATGCGGGCCCGTCGCAAAGGTCCTCGTTCCCGGTTCCCGCTAGGCGGACGACGGTTTGCCGGGCGAGGTCGAGGGCGCCGATCTGGTGGGTCCCGGCGTTGGTGAAGAAGAGGTTGTCGCCGCGGGCCTCGAGATCCCAGACCGAGGCGAGAGCGGTCTTCGAACCCTTGCGTTCACCCCCGTCCAGCTCGGTGCCGCGCTCGCCGGTGCCGGCCAGGGTGACGACCTCGCCGCTGTCGACATCGATGCGGCGGATGGCGTGGTTGCCGGTATCGGCAACAAAGATCCGGCCGGCACCGCAGATCAGCCCCTGCGGCGAATGGAAGGCGCTGCTTTCGGCGCCGCAGTCGGCGAGACCCGCCTTGCCCCTGCCGAAGCGCTTTCGTTCGATGCCGCGGTCGTCGAACACCACGATCTGGTGCTGTCCGGTGCTGGCCACCGCCCACATCGGCGCGCCGTCGGATCCGCGCAGCGGCTTGATGCTGCCGGGATAGGCCAGGCATCCGTCGTGCTGGGCAAGCGGGGCAGGGCGGAGAGGGGACGGCGCCAGCAGGCCGTTGGCGCGATAGCTGCGCAGCATTTCGCCGACGCCCTCGATCAGGCGTTCGGCATCGGGCTCGCCCGCCAGGGCGCCGACGACATAGCCGTCAGGGGCGATCAGGACCAGGGTCGGCCAGGCGCGGACGCAGTATTCCTGCCACAGCGTCAGGCCGGGATCGTGGATCACCGGATGGCGGATGCCGTAGCGCGCGATCGCGTGCGCCAGCAGCGCCGGATCGCGTTCCGCGGGAAACTTCGGCGAGTGCACGCCGATCACCGCGACCTCGTCGGGGAAGGCGTTCTCGAGGCGCCGCAGAGCGGGCTGGACGTGGGCGCAGTTGATGCAGCAGAAGGTCCAGAAATCGAGCACCGTCAGGCGCCCCTTGAGCGCACCCAGGCTCAACGGATGATCGACGTTGAACCACGCCAAACCGTCCCGCCGGATCTCTGGCGCCCGTGTAAGCCCTAACATGGCGGGTCGAACTCCCAATCGGTCAAGGCGATCGCCGAGAGAATGCCGCGATAGCGGCCGCCTTGGTGAATAAGGGATGCAGGAAACCCCGCTTCAAGAGGCGCTTAGCCGCCTCGGCAACCCCGGGCGCGGGTTGCTCCCGAGCCTCAGGACGGGGGCGTCGAGGCGTCCCGCGGCGCGACGGTGATGATCGAATCGGCGCCGCGGAAGGTATTGCCCTCGACCTGGACGGTGGCGACCCGGTTCTGGCGCACGAACGTCAGCACGCTGGTCTTGGCGCGTACGCTGGCGACCTCGGACCATCCGAACTCGGGGAACTTCTTCTTGAAGAAGTCGAACATTTCGAACGCGCCGTGCGAGGTGCTGATGACCAGGCGTCCGATCCAGGCATCGCCGCCGCCGAGAACCAGCGTGCGATCGACGTCGATATCGGAGCGCGCCGGTACCGGGATGTCTGGGAAGCTGGTGAACGACGGCTGGGCGGTGCCCTTGTCCGAGCCCGCCGGGGCGCCGCTGACGTTGACGGTGGACGAGCAGGCCGCCAGCAGAAGCGCGGCGGCAGCGAATGTCGTCCATGTCCCGAGGCGCGAAGGCGTCATGTCGTGGGGCAACCTGGTCTGGGAACGGCGGAGACGTGGCGTTGACGGGCGGAGGACACCCAACCTATATCACCGCCTCGCCCGTGGGCCAACTCCCGGAATCGACGCGAAGAGAGGCTGCCTCTCCGATGAGATCGCGTTCGGGGTTGCCTACGGGGAGGGCGGTCGCTATAATGGTCGTTCCCGCTAGTGACAGATCTGGTGCACGGAACGGCGGCGTTCGCCGGGCGGTTTGCTTCGTGCCCTCGATCATCGGGAAGCCCCTTCACGAAAGGTTCAAAAAGGGGTTTGACAAGGGGGTTGGGCTTAGATATATACCCGGTCCCACGGCGCTGAGGCGGTGGTTGAGCTGGTTCAGCGCTGGTTTTTTTGAGTTCTTTGACATTGTGGTGAAGGAAGGGATACGCGGGCGGCGGGGCCTT
>JAHDSF010000030.1 GCA_018432935.1 Rhodospirillales bacterium
TACCTGTCGCCCGTGGAGTACGAATTGAACCTGCCGAGAGTGCGGCGGGCGGTACCGCCCGCCGCACTCTCAATCACCGAGACCTGTCCCTGAGTTGCGTGTCTCAGGCGAGGGGTGCAGTCCATGACTCCGACCCCTTTTTCGCGACCCCTTTTTCGCCTGCTTGTCTGCGCTTTTCAGCTACGAGTGCGTGAACCTCGGCTTGTCCTTGGCGAAGAAGGCGCGGAAGCCCTCCTTGGCGTCGTCGGTGGCAAAGGCCTCATCGGTCAGCGCGTAGACCCGCTCGATCGACTCGTCCTCGGGCAGGTCGAGCGAGAGGTCAATCGCCTTCTTGCAGATCTGCAGCGCGCGGTTGGGCCGGGTGGCGATTTCGCGGGCAAGCGCCAGCGCCGCCTGCAGCGCCTGGCCATCGGGCACGACCCGGTTGACGAGGCCCCAGGCGAGCGCGGTACGGGCGTCGATGGGGTCGCCCAGGAACATCATCTCCTTGGCCCGGCCCTCGCCGATCCGGCGCGGCACCCGGACGGTGCCGCCGCTGCCCGGAAACACCGCCAGCTTGATCTCGGGCAGGGCCAGCCTGGTGCCTTCCTCGGCGATAAGGATGTCGCAGCAGACCGCCAGCTCGAGGCCGCCGCCCATGGCGGCCCCGTTGAGGGCCGCGATGGTCGGCTTGGGGAAGTCGTCGAGACGGCTGTAGGTCTCGTTCTCGCCCCGCATCTTCTTGTCGACGACGTCGCCGTCGCGGATGTAGTCGGGGAATTCCTTGATATCGGAGCCGACGCAGAAGGCGCGCTTTCCCGCCCCGGTGACGACCAGCGCGCGCACCGCCGGATCGGGCGCCAGCCGCACCAGCGCCTCGTCGAGCTGCCGGCGCAGCGCGAGACTGACGACGTTGAGCGGCGGGTTGTCGAGGGTGAGCAGCGCAACGCCGTCATTGACGTCGGTGCGGACGAGATCGCCCATGGTCGGCTCCTTCGGCGCGAGACTGTGATGCCGCAGCAGTACTCCGCACCGCGGCCTAGGGCAACCCGGATCGGACCGGAGGGGGCGATCGAACGCCCCTCCCCTTCAAGTGGCGAGAGCTAGGCGTCGAGAGGCCGCCTCGCCGTCTCCTTCCGCCGCGCCGGGCGGGGTGCCTTCTTGTCCTTCGCGTCCGGCCCCTCGGACGAGGGCGCCGCGAGGTTGCCCGTTGCAGCCCACCGGGCCAGCACGGGCGACGAACGCTTGGGAGTCCGGGCGTTGAACCACTTCGCTGTTTCCGCAGTCATGGCAACTCCTTTCAGGATATTGCGCGCCCGCGACTGCTTCTGTTGATGCCTGGCGCCGGAACGCCAGGGCAGGCACAGCCACCCCAGAGTGGAGGAATCGGGGCCGGGATTCAACGAAAATTAACCATGGCCTACAGCCCTATCCGCCGAGACCCTCCTTGCCGCCCTTGATGCGCTGCGCCAGCGAGGCGGCCATGAAGGCGTCAAGATCGCCGTCGAGAACCGCCCCGGTGTTGCTGGTCTCGACCTCGGTGCGCAGATCCTTGACCATCTGGTAGGGCTGCAGCACGTAGGAGCGGATCTGGTGGCCCCAGGCGATGTCTGTCTTCGCTTCGTGCTCGGCCTGGGCCACAGCCTCGCGCTTGCGCAGCTCGTGCTCGTAGAGCCGTGCCTTCAGCATGGCCATCGCCTCGGCCCGGTTGCGATGCTGCGAGCGGTCGTTCTGGCACTGCACCACGATGCCGGTCGGGTTGTGGGTGATGCGAACCGCGCTTTCGGTCCGGTTCACGTGCTGGCCACCGGCGCCCGAGGCGCGGTAGACGTCGATGCGCAGGTCCTTCTCCTGGATGTCGACCTGGATCGTCTCGTCGACCACCGGATAGACCCACACCGAGGCGAAGCTGGTGTGGCGGCGGGCGTTGGAGTCGAACGGCGAAATGCGGACCAGGCGATGCACCCCGGCCTCGGTCTTGAGCCAGCCGTACGCATTGCGCCCGGAGACCCGGACGGTCGAGGACTTCAGCCCCGCCTCCTCGCCCGGGCTCTCTTCCAGCCATTCCACCTTGTAGCCGTGCTGCTCGGCCCAGCGGACGTACATGCGCAGCAGCATCTGCGCCCAGTCCTGGGCCTCGGTGCCGCCGGCGCCGGCATGGACCTCGAGGTAGCAGTCGTTGCCGTCGGCCTCGCCCGAGAGCAGCGTTTCCAGCTCGGCTTTGGCGGCCTTCTCGCGCAGCCCGGCAAGCACCTTCTCGGCTTCGGCGACGATGCCGGCGTCGCCCTCGGCTTCGCCGAGCTCGATCAGTTCGAGGTTCTCGGCCAGCTCGCGCGAAAGCATCTCGATGCCCCGGATGCCTGCGTCGAGCCGGGTGCGCTCACGCATCACGCTCTGGGCGCGCTCGGGGTTGTTCCACAGGTTGGGGTCTTCGGAAAGGGCGTTCAGCTCTTCCAGGCGGAGGACGGCCTGGTCGTAGTCAAAGATGCCTCCTCAGCAGTTCCAGCGACTGCTCGACGTCCTGAGAAAGCGCTTCGATCTCGGCGCGCATGGGAGTCTCCGTGTCCGATCCGAGCCCGGGATGTAGCCCGGCGGCGCGGCCGAAGCAAGAACCCTGTCGAGGCGCGGCCGATGATCACGACGCTGGTCGGCATGACGGCGCGGCGCCGGCCCTCTCGCCTCGTCGACCGCGAGCCCTAGTACAGCCCGCCGGTCCCCAGCGACGGACCTTCCTCGACGCCTTCGGCCGAGAAACCGCCAAGAACCGGGCCGCCCACGGTCGGCTCGTAACCGGGCCGGAACGCCTCGATGATGACGTTGCGTTCCCCCGGCTGGGCGAGTTCTCCGGTCTCCGCCTTCACGCGCACCAGTCGGACCCCGGGCGGGATCCGGAACGGGATCGCGGGCTTGCCCTCGAGGGCCGCCTGCATGAAGTCGCGGAACACGGGGGCCGCCACCGAGGCGCCCTGCTCGTTCTTGCCGAGCGTGCGCGGCTCGTCGAACCCGACGTAGAGTCCGACCGCCAGGTCGGGGGTGAAGCCGACGAACCAGGCGTCGTTGGAATCGTTGGTGGTGCCTGTCTTGCCGGCCAGCGGCTTTCCGACCGCCTTGACCCGCACGCCGGTGCCGCGCTCGACCACCCCGTGCAGCATCGAGACCATCTGGTAGGCGATCGCGGGGTCCTCGACCTGCGGCCGGGTGTCGGGGATATCCGGCGTCGGCTGGCCGGCCCAGCTTTCGGCGCGGCACTCCTCGCAGGCGCGATTGTCGTGACGGAACACCGTCTTGCCCTTGTGGTCCTGGATGCGGTCGATCAGGGTCGGGGTGATCTTGCGGCCGCCGTTCACGAGCATGGCGTAGGCAGAGGTCAGGCGCAGCAGCGTCGTCTCGCCGGCGCCGAGCGACATCGACAGCGTCTCCGGCAGGTCGTCGACGATGCCGAACCGTTCGGCCACCTCGGCGACCTTCTCCATGCCCACCGTCTGGGCAAGCCGCACCGTCATCAGGTTGCGCGACTTCTCGATGCCCAGCCGCATCGTGCTGGGTCCGTAGAACTCGTGGGTGTAGTTGGCCGGCCGCCACTTCGGCAGGCCCGGGCCCTGGTCGATCACGAACGGCGCGTCGAGGATCAGTGTCGACGGGGTGTAGCCTTCCTCGAGCCCCGCCAGATAGACGAACGGCTTGAATGCCGAACCCGGCTGCCGCCTGGCCTGGGTGGCCCGGTTGTATTGGCTGAGAGCGAACGAGTAGCCGCCGCTCATCGCCAGCACGCGGCCGGTATGCGGGTCGAGCGCCACCAGGGCGCCTTCGACGTCGGGAATCTGGCGCAACGCGTAGGGCGGCAAGCCGGCGACGACCGCGCCCACCGAGGCCTGCGCCTGCGGCAGTGCCTCGACGAGGACGACATCGCCTGGCGCCAGCACGTCGGCCGGGATGCGCGGGGACGCACCGACGTGCTGCTCCTTCAGCCAAGGCCGCGCCCACTTCATCTCGGCGAACGGGATCCGGCCCTGCGAACGATCGACGAAGCCGATCGTCGCCTCGGTCTCGGCAAGGCCGATGACGGCCGCCATGCGCCAATCGCCGACGCCCTTCGGCGGCTCCACGCCCGCCAGCCTGGCCGCCCAGTCGCCGCGCACGTCGCCCAGACGGGCGACGGGGCCGCGCCAGCCATGCCGGCGGTCGTACTGCTCGAGCCCGCTGCGAAGGGCGCGGTCGGCGATCGCCTGCAGTTCCGGCTGCACGGTGGTACGCACCGAAAGCCCGCCCTTGTAGAGCGACTGTTCGCCGTAGCGGTCGGCGAGCTCGCGCCGCACCTCCTCCGCGAAGTAGCTGGCCTCGACGAACTGGGCGTCCTCGCGCGGCCGCACCACGAGCGGCTCGGAGAACGCCTGCCGGGCCTCCTCGGCGCTCAGGAAGCCGTCCTCTATCATGCGCCCGATCACCCAATCGCGGCGTGCGCGCGCCGCCTCGGGCGCCCGGATCGGATGATAGTTGTTGGGCGCCTTCGGCAGCGCGCCGAGGTAGGCCGCTTCGCTGACCGTCAGCTCATCGAGCGACTTGTTGAAGTAGTTCAGCGCCGCCGCCGCGACACCGTAGGACCCGAATCCAAGATAGATCTCGTTGAGATAGAGCTCGAGGATGCGGTCCTTGCTGAGCGCCTGTTCGATCCTGAAGGCGAGGATCGCCTCCTTGGCCTTGCGCTCGATCGAGACCTCGTTGGTCAGCAGAAAGTTCTTGGCCACCTGCTGCGTGATGGTCGATGCCCCGACCGGCCGGCGATTCGCCCCCATGTTTGCCAGATTGGTGATCGCGGCCTTGATGATGCCGGGCAGATCGACCCCCGGGTGCTGGTAGAAGGTCTTGTCCTCGGCCGAGAGGAAGGCCTGGATGACGCGCTTCGGGATCGCCTCGACGGGCACGAAGACGCGCCGCTCGACGGCGTACTCGGCGAGCAGCCGCCCGTCACCTGCATGCACGCGGGTCATCACCGGCGGTTCGTACGTGGCAAGCTGTCGGTAATCCGGCAGGCCGCGGCCGAAATAGTAGAAGCCATAAAGACCGCCGCCCGCGGCGACCAGCACCGCAACCAGGAGCACGCCGACGAACGCCAGGAAGTATTTCATGTCTTTTTCGGATCAGTTGACGGCTCGATGAGAAACGCCCTCGATGCCGATGTGGAGTTCGCCCTGCCTAAAGTCAAATTATGGCGGAGTTGTGGGGCTATCGCCGGTTGTGGGCTTCCTCCACCTGGGCGAAAAAGCGGTCGACGGCTGCAGCGATGCCGGTGGCCAGAGTCTGGCGGTACGCCTTGGTGCGCAGCGCTTTCTCCTCGGCGACATTGGACAGGAAGCCGAGCTCCACCAGCACGGAGGGAATGTCGGGCGATTTCAGCACGACGAAGCTGGCAAACCGGTGGGCGTTGCGCAGCAGCGCGGAACTGCGCCCCATTTCGGCGACCGTCAAGGTAGCGAATCGACTTGACTGGTTCATCGTTTCGCGCTGCGCGAGGTCGAGAAGGATGTTGCTGACCTCGGCGGACTCCCGCGACAGGTCGACGCCGCCGATGAGGTCCGCCTTATTCTCCCTTTCGGCGAGTTGTTCGGCCAGATTGTCCGACGCCTTCTGCGATAGCGTATAGATCGACAGGCCGCGGATCGAAGGGTCGGCCATCGCATCGGCATGCAGCGAGATGAAGAGGTCGCCGCCGGCTTCTCGGGCGAACGCCACCCGGTCCTGCAGCCGGATGAAGACGTCGCGTTCGCGGGTCAGCAGCACCTTGTACTTGCCCGACTTCTCGAGCACGGCCTTGAGCTCGCGAGCGGTCGCCAGGGTCACGTGCTTCTCGTAGGTGCCGCTCACCGAGATGGCGCCGGGATCGGCGCCGCCGTGTCCGGGGTCGATCACCACCACCCGCTTGCGCGGAGCGGCGGGTGGAGGCGGAGGCGGCGTCACCGCGGCAACCCGGGTCCGCACCGGCTGCGGGGTCCCCAGCACGGCTGGCGGGGGCAGAGTCGCCGCGGGTGCCGAGAGGCCGGCCGCCGGAGGCGACTGGGACGGCGCCGCGCCTTCTTCGTAAACGGCAACCTCGCGCAGCTTGTCGATCCCGGCATGGAACGCATCCGGCGCCTCGGGCGCAAGATCGATGACGAGGCGATGCTCGCCGCTGCCGCCGGGGGGCACCAGGACGAAGACGCTGTCGATGGTCGCTTCGCGCGCGAGGTCCAGCACGACCCGGGTGGTGCCCGGCTTGAACAGGCCATAGCGGACCTTGCCCAACAGGCCTTGGTTGGACGGCAGAGGACGCTGCGGCAGTCGCCACCCGACCTCGGGCAGATCGATGACCACTCGCGGGGGCCCTTCGAGGGTGAAAACCCGTGCGGTGACCTGCTCCGTCATGTCGAGGACCAGTCGGGTGCGGTTGTCCTCGATACCGATGCGGATGTCGGTGACCACGGGACGGCCGGCAGCCGGCGCAGCCGCAGTCGCCTGGAACGCTCCCGCCGCAAGCGTCAGCAGAGCCAGTAAGACGATGCGCGTGCTGCGTGCGAACGTATTCCCCACCGATCCTACCTGCGGTCCGCCGAGATCAATATGGACCGCGCACATCCCCGTTGCCCAGCGCGTCCCACGAATTTGACAAAGACGATTGTCGAAAGAAAGTGCTACGGTTATCTTAACGATGGAATGGGCCGTTCAGCTTGGCCCGGCGTCCCTCTGGGCAACGCTCGGCATCCCCTGAAGGTCCTTCTCGCTGCTGCTTGGCTAGGAATGCATGGGAAGCGGCGAGCTGTCGTGTACGATGGAAGGTTGGATTTCCCTATGCCGGTGAGAGCTGCCCGATCGCTCATGGGTGCGCGTCATGCCTGTGCGGCTGACGCCCGCTTGATCGTCGGCGCCGCCGGAGCATCTTCCCTCAATCCCGGAACCTGGACCCGCCGCCCCGGCGCGAAAGCGTTGGCGCGCGCGGCGGGAACGCGGAGTTATATCCCTAATGGCAACCAAAAGAATGTTGATCGACGCCACCCACCCGGAAGAAACCCGGGTGGTGGTTATCAATGGAAGTAGGCTTGAAGACTTCGACGTAGAGGTCGCATCCCGAAAGCAGCTTAAAGGCAACATCTACCTCGCCAAAGTCACCAGGGTCGAACCCTCGCTTCAAGCGGCCTTCGTCGATTACGGCGGAAACCGGCACGGGTTTTTGTCGTTCAACGAAATCCATCCCGACTACTACCAGATCCCGGTCACCGATCGCGAACGGATCCTCGCCGAACACAAGGCCCAGACCATGGCCGAGGAGGCCGAGTCCGCCGGCAACGGTGAGGGCGGCGAGAACGGCGAAGAGCATGTCGAGACGATCGGCGGCGACGACAGCGACGAGGTCGAGGTCCGCCGCACCAGCGCCTTCGCCCTGCGGCGCCAGTACAAGATCCAGGAAGTCATCAAGCGCCGCCAGATCCTGCTGGTCCAGGTGGTCAAGGAGGAGCGCGGCAACAAAGGCGCGGCGCTCACCACGTATCTGTCGCTCGCCGGCCGCTACTGCGTGCTGATGCCCAACACCGCGCGCGGCGGCGGCATCTCGCGCAAGATCTCGGCCGGTGCCGACCGCAAGCGCCTGAAGAGCATCCTGGGAGAGCTGGACCTGCCGGACGGCATGGCGGTGATCGTGCGCACCGCCGGGGCCGAGCGCGGCAAGTCCGAGATCAAGCGTGACTACGATTACCTGTTGCGCCTGTGGGACAACGTCCGCAGGCTGACCCTGGAATCGATCGCGCCGACGCTGGTCTACGAGGAAGGCAACCTCATCAAGCGGGCGGTCCGCGACCTCTACGACCGCGACATCGACGAGATCATCGTCGACGGCGAGGACGGCTACCGCATCGCCCGGGAGTTCATGCGGCTGCTGACGCCGAGCCACGTCAAGCGGGTGAAGCGCTACGACGACCCGATCATGCCGCTGTTCCACCGCTACCAGGTGGAAAGCCAGCTCGACGCCATGCACAGCCCGGTGGTGCAGCTCAAGTCGGGCGGCTACATCGTTATCAACCCGACCGAGGCGCTGGTCTCGATCGACGTCAACTCGGGGCGCGCGACACGCGAGCGCAACATCGAAGAGACGGCGATGAAGACCAACATCGAGGCCTCGGACGAGATCGCGCGCCAGCTGCGGTTGCGCGACTTGGCCGGTCTGGTGGTGATCGACTTCATCGACATGGAGCTGCCGCGCAACCGGGTCCAGGTGGAACGCCGACTCAAGGAGGCGATGCGCACCGATCGCGCCCGCATCCAGCTCGGCCGCATCAGCCCGTTCGGCTTGCTCGAGCTGTCGCGGCAGCGGCTGCGACCCAGCCTGCTGGAAACCAGCTTCTACACCTGCCCGCACTGCGCCGGCAGCGGCCTGATCCGCTCCACCGATTCGGCGGCGCTGCAGGTGCTGCGCGCAGTCGAGGAGGAGGGGATTCGCAGGCGCTGCGGAGCGGTCGCCGTCTACACCACCACGCCGATCGCGCTCTATCTCTTGAACCAGAAGCGGGTGGCGCTCGGTGACGTCGAGAGCCGGTTCGGCATCAAGATCGAGATCCGCATCAACGACACGCTGATCTCGCCCAACCACCTCATCGAGTGGACCAAGCCGGCCATCACCGAGCAGCCGGAGACGCCTCCGCAGAGCCAGGGCGCCGCAGCGGCCGCCGGTGTGCCGGCCGCGGAGACGACGGTCGAAGAGGCCGTTTCCGCGGAGGAGGAGCACGGCGACGAGGAAGGCGGGCGCCGGCGGCGCCGGCGACGGCCGCGCCATCGCCGGCGGGAGGGCGAACCCGGCACCGCGGCACCGGCCGAGGAGGCCGTCGAGAGCGCGGTCGCAACGCCAACCGAACTGGAGCCGGAGCCGGAGCCGGAGCCCGAGCCAGAGGCGGCGGACACGGCCGGGGACGCGGAAACCGAACCGGAAGGCCGTGGCGAGCAGGAAGAGGATGCCGATGGGCGCTCGCGGCGGCGGCGGCGCGGTCGGCGCGGTGGCCGGCGGCGGCGCGGCGGCCGCGGCGGCGAAGCCGATGCGCCGATGCAGACGCAGCCCGCGGACGAGACTCTCGAGCCGCCGCCGATGCCGGCGCCCGAAGAGCTTCCCGCAGGGCTGGCGGCCGAGCTGGCGCCGATTGACGAGGCTTCGACGGCTGCCGAGGAGGCGCCGATTGGCGAAGCTTCGGCAGTTGCCGAGTCGGCATCGATTGTCGAACCAGCGGCCGAGCCGACGGCAGAGGAAAAGCCGGCACGCCGGCGACGCAAGCCGCGGCGGCCCGAAAAGGCGACGGAGACGCCGACCGACGAGCCGACCCCGACCGACGAGACGGCGCACGCCGCCCCGCCGCCGGAACGCAAGCGCCGGCGCCGGTCCGCGAAACCTGCGGCCGAGCCGAGCCCGGCGATGGCCGAGGCCACCACGCCGGAACCGGTGAATGCGGCAGCGGCGGAGCCGGTCATTGCCGAGGAGCCCGCTGTGGCCGAGACGGTCGAGCCGGAGCCGCCGCGTGAGTTCCCGTCGGAGCCTGCATCCGCCGAGCCGGTGCCCGGGCCGGTTTCCGAACCACCCGAGCCCGAGCCGCCGGAGTCCGAGCCGGTTTCCGAAACGGTTGCCGTAACGGTTGACCCTCTCAGCGAAGCCATCGTTCACGTCGGCAGCGAAGAGGCGCAGCGGCCGAAGCGCCGCGGCTGGTGGCAACGGCTGACAGAGCGCTGAAACGTCGGTTTCCATCGTGGCCGGGGGCGATTCCCCGGCCACGATGTTTTTTTTGGTAGTTATATACTTTGCAAACCCATTGACTCCTTAGTGGTAGAAGAGTCACGCTTTCTCCCGTCGGGCGCTACAGGAGATGGCCATGGGCGACCAGTACGAGTTTGAGCTTGTCGATCACGCTTACGGCGGAGAAGTCATCCGCCAGCGCGCCCGAGACGGGTACGTCAATGCGACGGCGATGTGCCGCGCCGCCGGCAAGGACTGGTCGGAATACCGGCGCCTTAAGGGAACCAATGAGTTTCTTGCGGTCCTAGCTCTGGGCCTGGGAATTCTACAGGACCAGCTTACAGTGACCACGCTTGGCACCCCCGGAGGAGACCCACGCAACCAGGGGACGTGGGTTCATCCGCAGATTGCAATTCACCTTGCCCAGTGGCTATCACCGCAATTTGCCGTCCAGGTGACCCAATGGGTCATGGACTGGATGTCTGGGCTTGGCTCGCCAGTTTCAACGAGGCGCGGCTACATTCCGGACTTTGTGGACCGGTATCACCTCAACCAGAAACAAGTTCCGGCTGGCTACTTTTCGGTTATCAGCGAGCTTTTCGTTGTCGCGTATGCCCTACTCGAAAGAGAGGGCTACGTGCTTCCCAGGACGGGAGCTCACGGAAAGACCGTCAGCCCGGATGTAAGCGTCGGCCGGATGTTCTCTGGGTGGCTTGATGTTAACTATCCACCGCTCTCGAGTAGGCACATAGAATACACGCATCTCTTCACAGACGGCCGACAGGTCGCAGGAGTAAGAGCCTACCCGAACTCAATGCTTGGCCTATTCCGTGACTACGTCATCAATATCTGGATGCGCGAGCAAGCGCCTAAATACTTCGCGAGAGTTGATCCTCCGGCCGTCCCATTTGTGGAGAAAGTCCTCGCCTCGCTCCCGCCCCCAGCGCAGTACCCTCAAATTACCTACTCAGTTTGATCGGTCTTGTTCTTTTCTGACTTCATGGTTGGCGGAGCTTTGGCTATCTGGCGCAGCTTGTCCTCAAAGGCCGACTCCTCCTCGTCGCAGCCAATCTCACGGGCCTTTTCAATGAAGGCGGCAGACTGAGAAGGAGTGTCCGCCTTCATCAGTTCACGGGCTTTTTCAGATCTAGCTGCGGACTTTTTGCTTCTGGCTTGCATATTATGAGCCTGTGTCCTCCGACGTTGCCCGATAAGGGCAAGAGCCCAAGGTGTTTTGCATTGCCGTCGTTGTCGAACGTATGAAACTCATCAATGCGGTAATGAATGGCTGTCGCTAAATGAATCGCATCGGGGGTAGAAAGGGTTTTCCCGCCGTGGGCGGCGGCATTGGCTGCGTAGTGGTCACGCAGATCGTGGGCGAGCCCCGCGATTTTGGTGTCCATCCCTAACTGCGTCATGCGCTTTAACAGATCGGTGAAACTGTTGCCGACGCCCACTGGAATCCTAGCTTGCAGCACTTCAACTCTCGTAAGGACGGAAGTGACCAGCTTTACTTCGCGCCGCTTGTGGCGTGCAATTACCTCGCGCACGCCATCCATTTCACCCGTCTTCCTGGTCTCGTCATTAAGCCATGCAAGGAAAAGACAGGTGTCCCAATAGTAGACGGAGCTAACGCCAGCCATCTCGAAGCTCCCGGACGAAAGCCTCGGAACTCAAGCCACCGGTCGCGTCCGGCGCGCGCCCCCGCAAATCGTCCCAATCGGGCAGGTCAGATTCAGGCGGATGCGCATCAATGCTTGTCACTGCTATCTGATGCGGAAAGTCCATTCGAGCACGATAGCAAAGCGTGCCAAAGACCTCCACTTTACGACCAACCGCAGAAACGGCCTCATCATAGAGGCTAGCGGGAAAATGGCAGGATACCTTCTTCGGCCCAACATCCGGATAAATCTGGAACGTGTTTGCTCCGAGGTGGAGGTTGATCTGCTCCAGGTTTCCTTGAAGAAACCCCTCGCACTCCTCATCGACCGCAAGAGCGGCATCAACGCGACTGACGATTTGCTGGCTTAAGTCAATGCGGCTGTCATTGAAGAGCAACGTCGCGCTTTTGACGGTCGTGCCAACCGGCCGTGCTAGGTTCCGGATATCCTCAAGCAATTCAGCGTCGAGATCAAGCAGATCGCCGCCGCTCGCCAACGCCGCAGAAATCCTGTTGAGACTTTCAATCACAATTAGGCCGGTCGGCGGCTGACCAGGCAACGGATGCGGGTCGATAGTGACGCGAGCCGGACTATTGTAGGAGAGTTCAGTTATACAGAAGTAGCTAGCAGCCCTGCCCGCGTTTGCATCGCGATCAAGTCGATTGAGCGTGGCGTTAAGGTGTTGAAGTTCAGACAGAAACGCGGCAAGCCGCACTTGCCCATCGTCCTCGGGCAAGCCCTCAACAACAAGCGTAATGTGGTCATCGGTAGCCATCAATCGCACCACCACATGAGAGACTACCCTGCCAACGAGTCCCGGTACATCAGTCGCTTCCCGATGGCGCCCGTCAAGAGTAACGTGAAACGTTCCGGATCATCAACTTCCCGCTCGTTGTACCGAAAATCGAATTCCGCAAGGTACCGGTGCAGATGGCGCTTCGCGCAGTGCTGGTAAACCCCATTCATCCCGCGCTTGAAGATGCTGAAGTAGCCCTCAATCGTGTTGGTGTGGATATCGCCACGCCCGTATTCGCCGTTCCCGTGGCTCACGAACTCATGTTCCGCGAAGTCGCGGTTTAGGAACCTGTACTGGCCTGCTTCGTCCGTCATGATGCGGGCCCCGGCCGCGATCCTCTCCTTCAGGATCGGGACCAGCGTCGCGGCCTTCAGGTCGTCAACCACCATGCTCTGAGCGCGGTCAACCAGCGCCAGCACCTTGTGCTTGTGAGCGTAGCCACGGCCCTTCTTCGTGTGCTTCGGCTTGATGGTCCGATCATTGCCGACAAAAGTCTCGTCAACCTCGACCGTCCCGCCGTTGGCACCGAACACGTCGAAGGCACCCGTCCGCATGGCCTCACGAATGCGGTGCGCCATGAACCAGGCCGTCTTGTACGTCACTTCCAGCGTCCGATGGAGCTGATGGGCGCTGATGCCCTTCTTGCTGGACGCCATGAGGTAGACAGCCTGAAGCCACTTATGAAGTGGAACATGGCTGGACTCGAAAACCGTCCCGACTGTCACGGTGAACTGCTTCCGGCAGTTGCCGCACTTTCGAAGGCCAGCGCGAGCCGTCTTGCCGCCGATCGCGTAAATCTTCTCGGCGCTACCGCAGTGCGGGCATACCGGGCCAGTCGGCCATACGATGCTTTCCAGCTTCGCAACCGCGGCGGCTTCATCGTGAAAGTAGGGCTGGCTCAAGACGCTCATGACAATCCCCCACATCGCGGTTATACCATACCACGGCAGATGGGTTTGTCAACTATATAATCGCCTTTTTTTGGCCTCTATATTTCGATTTACTCAATCTCGGCGACCATGTAGAATCGGGCAATGCCTTCCGGTCCCTTCCCTTCGCTCGACACCGGCTATCGCCCCCATCGCTGGCAACGGGAAATCCATGCGCGGCTGAAGCGCTTTTCCGTGCTGGTCTGCCACCGCCGCTTCGGCAAGACTTACCTGGCCGTGAACGCGCTCATCGACGCGGCCTTGCGCACCGCCAAGCACGAGGGGCGGTTCGCCTACGTCGCTCCGTTTCGCACCCAGGCCAAGGCGATTGCATGGGATTATCTCAAGCGGTTTTCGCGGCCGGTTCCCGGAGCCGAAACCAGCGAGAGCGACCTTGCGGTGAGCTTTCCCAACGGCGCGCGGGTCCGCCTGTTCGGTAACGACAACGCCGACGCCATGCGCGGCCTCTATCTCGATGGCGCCGTCCTCGACGAGGTCGCCGACATGAAGCCCGACGTATGGGGCGCCATCCTTCGCCCGGCGCTCGCCGACCGCAGGGGATGGGCGATCTTCATCGGCACCCCCAAGGGACCCAACCTGTTCCACGAACTCTACGAGACCGCCCGCACCGCGCGCGGCTGGTATGCCGGTCTCTACCGCGCCGACGAGACCGGCCTGATCGCGGCCGACGAACTGGAGGCTGCCCGCAGTTCGATGTCCGAGGCGCAGTTCCGCCAGGAGTTCCTGTGCGATTTCCAGGCGGCCTGCGACAACGTGCTGATCCCGATCGACCTCGTCTCCGCCGCCATGCGGCGCCAGGTCGCTCCGCGGGACCTCGTGGGGGCGCCCCGCATCGTCGGCGTCGACGTCGCCCGCTTCGGCGACGACCGCTCGGCGATCTTCCGCAGGCAGGGGCTTGCCGCACTTCCTCCCGAGACGCTGGCCGGCGCCGACAACATGGCGCTGGCGGGACACGTCGCCCGCGTCATCGCCGAATGGCGGCCCGACGCGGTGTTCATCGACGCCGGTCGCGGCGAAGGCGTGATCGACCGCCTGCGCCAGCTCGGCCATCCGGTGATCGAGGTCCCGTTCGGCGGCCGGGCCGCGAGCGCGTCCTACGCCAACAAGCGCGCCGAGATGTGGGATGCCCTCCGGGCATGGCTTGACGCCGGCGGCGCCCTGCCGGCCAGCCCCGAGCTGAAGGGCGAGATCTCGGCCGTCACCTACGCCTTCGACGCCGCCGGCCGCATGGTCCTGGAGGCGAAGGAGAAGCTGAAGCAACGCGGCCTCCGCAGCCCGGATCTGGCCGACGCCCTGGCGCTCACGTTCGCGCACCCGGTGGCGCCGAGAGCTCTGACGCAGGCCCCCGCCTTCGCAACCGCCGACTACCGGCCGTTAGCGTAGCGGCTGCCGGCGCCTAAGTCGTCCGGCGACTCTCGACCCGGCGGATCAGCTCGCCGATGATGCGTTCGTAGAGCAGGCCCTTGATCACCTTGTCCTCGACCCCGTGATCGATGCTGGGGTTGTCGTTGATCTCGATCACGAACACGCCCTTGTCGGTCTGCTTGAGATCGACGCCATAGAGGCCGCGGCCGATCATCCCGGCCGCCTTGGTGGCGACGCTGATGACCTCGGGCGGCGCCTGCTCGACCGGCAGCGTTTCGAAGTCGCCCATCGCCGTCCGTCCGTCGGCGCGGTGGTGGATGATCTGCCAGTGGTTGCGCGACATCATGTAGCGGCAGACGTAGAGCGGTTCCCCGGCCAGCACGCCGACCCGCCAGTCGAACGGCGTGTACATGTACTCCTGGGCCAGGATGATGCGCGAGTGGGCGAACAGGTTCTGGGCGATCGCCCGCACATGGTCCCGGTTCTCGCACTTGTAGACGCCTCGCGAGAACGAGCCGTCGGGGATCTTCAGCACCATCGGATAGCCGAGCCGCTCCTCGACGACCTTGATCCGCTCGTCGTCGAAGCCCACGCGGTCGAGAGCGGCGCCTTTCGGCGTCGGCAGCTTGTGCCCGACCATCAGCTCGTTCAGGTACACCTTGTTGGTGCAGCGCAGGATCGACACGGGATCGTCGATCACCGGGATGCCTTCGGTCTCGGCCTTGCGGGCGAAGGTGTAGGTGAAGTGGTCCAGAGCGGTGGTGGACCGGATCAGCATGGCGTCGAACTCGGGGATCCGGCGTTCGTCGCGGGCGGTGATGAACTCCGCGGCAACGCGGAGCTTGGTCGCCGCCCTCTGGAAGCGCTCCAGCGCATCCTCGTCGGAAGGCGGCATCGTCTCGCTGGGATCGATGACGATGGCAAGATCGTAGAGCGGCGTGTTGAGCTTGTGCTGTCGGCGGATGCCGGCATGGGTGAAGCGGTGCAGGCTGTCCTCGAAGAACGCCCTGAGGTGGGCCGGCACCCGGTGCGGGCTGACCGATCGCAGGCGGGTCACATGCCAGCGCCCCTTCTTGCGGCGCACGGTGAGCTTGACCAGCGGCACGCGCAGGACGTCGAACACGGCGGCCCCCAGCTTCTGGAAGCGCATGTCGTCGACCCGGCCGAAAAAGACGTAGAGGCCGAAGTCCGCATCGGGCGGCGAGACCATCCGCTTGATCGTCGACTGCAGCACCTTGTCGAAGTCCGGGAGGGCGAAGGCGTAGCCGGCCGGGCGTTCCAGGCACAGAATGTCCGATACCGTCGGCATCGGCATCTCGTCGCGCGCCTCGGCCAGCAGCGAGCAGTAGTACCCGGCGCTGAGGTAGGCGTAGCGGCGGCACAGGTTGATGATGCGACGCAGGTTGCGCGGCGGCCTGCGCTCGCCATTGGCGAGAAATTCGTCGACGGTGCGGATATCCAGCCCGTCCCTGGACCAGACCCAGTCCTCGGCCCGATCGACGACGATCGTGTAATGCGGCATGCCTCAGTCCCTCTCGGACTCGCGGATCACCAACACGGCAAAGTGCTTGCTGCGCCCGTAGCGGGCCATGCGTGAAAACTCCTGGCGCGCCACCGGAATGCCGAAGCAGTCGGTGACAGTCTTGCCTTCCTCGACATCGACATAGGGATCATGGAGATAGACGATGGGGCCGGAAATCCCGCTTACCACCACCCAATGCTGCTCCTTGTCAC
This sequence comes from Rhodospirillales bacterium, assembly GCA_018432935.1. Classification (GTDB taxonomy): domain Bacteria; phylum Pseudomonadota; class Alphaproteobacteria; order Rhodospirillales; family Shumkoniaceae; genus JAHDSF01. The sequence continues at coordinate 16,225 of JAHDSF010000030.1, forward strand.
CCATCAGCCGGTAGGAGCTGATGAGGACGATCGGGATGCCGCCGGATTCCATGGCCGCAGCGATGGTGTCGACCGACGGCCATTCCCGCGACAGGCGGACTCCCTCCGCAATGATCTCGTGCAGGAAGTCTGCCTGCACCAGACGCACCACTTCCCGCTTCTCCTCGCCGCGGATGGCGTCGACGAAGAGATCGACGGGATCCGACACGTGGACGTCGACCGCGAAGCCGCGGCGGCGCGCCGCCAGGGCCAGGCCCAGCGGCCCGCAGCCGCCGAAGCCGGCAGTCATGAAGATCGTGGTCGCTTCGCGCCACAGCCGCATCTCGAGCGTGCGGTCGAGCGCCATCCCCGGACGCAGCGCCTTCATCGCCATCATCAGCGCCGCCGGCCCGCAGGTGAATTCCAGCGTCTGGGCGTAATAGGGAACCGTCGCTGTGCTGGTGCCGAGGCTGGGCGCCAGAACCTTCTCCATCCTCACCGCGTCCATGCCATCGTCGTAGTAGCGCGGTGCGATCTTGAACGGCCGGTAGCCGGCGCTCTCGTAAAGCTTGCGCGCCGCCACGTTGTCGTTGCGCACCTCAAGGCGCATGGCGACCGCGCCGCGGGCGAGCGCGCGCTCCTCCGCCTCGCGCAGCAGCGCCCGCCCGACCCCCTGGCCCTGGAAAGCGGGATCGACGGCGAACGAGTACAGGCGCGCCAGCGAGGTTCCCTGGTGGAACAGCACCAGACTGTAGCCGCGCGCCCGGCCGTCGTCCGTCTCGTCGAGGATGACATCCGCCTGGCCCCGCTGCAGCAGATGGCGAAAACTGCGGATCGACAGCCGATCCGAGGCGAAGCACCTTTCTTCGATCCCGCGCAGCGCCAGGACGTCGGACGACAAGGCGTCACGAATCATTGGAAGCAGGCCCTCCCGGGCGCATCGCCGGCCAGGAGCGCGGCGTGGCAACACCGACAACGACGGTTTGGTCGGCAGCGGCGGCCGGCGAACCGCACCCGCCGTCTGGGGGCTCCGCGTCGTCCCCTGAACGTCCGCTCTCGGGCTCGGCCTCGTCCCCCGGCGGGGGGGCGGCCAGAAACCCGGGCCTTGTCGCAAGACCGCGATCCGGGGCCGGGACGGGGACACGGCGTCGGAAGGGACGCCGCGCAATCTTCGCGGGCCACCTACCTTTGCCGGACCGACTGTGGTCGACGAAAGCCATCAGGCCGAATCAGGACGAGTTTCAGTTTTGCGAAGGGCACGCCGAAGACGACAACCGTGCTGACGCACGCCGGTGGTTCTCCGCTTCTTTTCGCCGCACAAAAATACTCTTCTGCCGAAGCGTTACAAGAGGGCTGTGAGGCATTTTGCGCAGTTACCGCTACCACCGGCACGATGTGGGGCGGGGGTATCGCACCCGCTGAGGGCGCCGTCTCACACCGGTAGCACCGTCGTGCTCTTGATCGCCTCCATGGCGAAGCGGGAGGTTACCTCGCTCAAGGGGGCGGCCTTGATCAGGCGCTTGTAGAACTCGTCGTAGCTGCGCACGTCGGGCGCGACGACCTTGAGCAGGTAGTCGATGTCGCCGCCCATGCGGTAGAACTCGAGCACCTCGGGCATCGCCGAAACGGCGGAAGCGAAGCGTTCCAGCCATTCCGGCGTGTGCTCGCGAGCGCGCACGCCGACGAACACCGTCAGGCCGAAACCGCAGGCGTCGGCGTCGAGCAGTGTCACCCGACGCCGGATCACGCCCTCGCGCTCCAGCCGCTGGATCCGCTTCCAGCAGGGCGAGGCGGAGAGTCCCACCCGTGCCGACAGCTCGGCCAGCGAAAGGGCGGCATCGTTCTGGATTTCCCTGAGGATCTTGCGGTCGAAGTCATCCATTGCCCGCTCCGCCCGAATCTGGAAAAGGAGTGCTTGATGCCGCCATCATATAGAAAACGTTTTTCTTATTGAAGCCTTCGTATTGTCATTCAAGAAAAATTTTGCCTAATAATCCCCAGACGGCTGGCGCAAGGCGTGGTCCCGCATGAACATGATGTCCCCGTTCCCCCGCTCCGCTCCTTTCGGCGGCGAGGAGGTCGCGACGCTCACCCGCATGCTGCAGGGTTCGACGCCCGAGCAGCGGGCGTGGCTGACCGGCTTCATCGCAGGCTTCGATTTCGCCCAAGGGCAGGACGTCGGCACCGCCGTCTACGATGCGCCGGAGGCCGCCGGCAACGTCACCGTGGTCTACGCGACCGAGTCCGGCAACAGCGAGAGCATCGCCTACCAGGCAAAGAAGTTGGCGGGCCGCATGGGGTACTCGGCTGCGGTTCACGACATGGCCGACCTCGCACCCGAGGCGATCGCGGAGGCGGAACGACTGCTGATCATCGCCAGTACCTGGGGCGAAGGCGAGCCGCCGGCGCGCGCCGCCGCCTTCTATCGCGCGCTGATGAGCGACGGCGCGCCGCGGTTCGAGGGCGTGCGCTACGCGGTGCTGGCGCTCGGAGACTCGGCCTACGCCAACTTCTGCGAGACCGGCAAGGCCATCGACCGCCGGCTCGAGGAACTGGGCGGCCGGCGGATCGCCCCTCGGGTCGACTGCGATCTCGATTTCGAGGCGCCGGCCGAAGCCTGGCTGGAACGCGTGCTAGCCCGCGAATCCCCGGCGCAGCCCCGGGCGGCAGCACCGGTTTCGCTGGGCGAGCCGCTCAGCCACACCAAGAGCCGCCCGTTCGAGGCCGAGATCACCGAGCTGGTCAACCTCAACGGCAGCCGTTCCGGCAAACAGACCTTCCACGTCGAGCTGTCGCTGCGGGGCTCGGGGATCGCGTTCGAGCCGGGGGACGCGATCGGCATCGTGCCGCGCAACGACCCGGCGGAGGTGGAAGCGGTCTGCGCGGCCGCCGGCATCGTTCCCGACGAGCATCTGCGCCGGGAGCTCTCGGAGCGGTTCGAGATCACCACCCTGACCCCGCCGGTGGTGCAGAAGTACGCGGCGCTGGGCGGGACGGCGGCGTTGCGCGACCTTGCCGCCGACGGCCGGGTGCAGGAGTACGTGCAGGGCCGCCACGTCGTGGACCTGCTGTCGGAGTTCCCGCAGACGCTGACGGCGGAGCAGCTGACCGGCATGCTGCGTCCGCTGCCGCCGCGGCTCTACTCCGTCGCCTCCAGCCTGAAGGCGGCCCCAGGCGAGGCCCACCTGCTGGTCGGTCTGGTCAGCTACGAGAGCCACGGCCGCGCCCGCAAGGGCGTCACCTCGGGCTTCGTCGGCAACCGGCGCAACGTCGGCGATACGCTGCCGGTCTACGTCAAGCCGAACCGGCACTTCCGTCTGCCCGCCGACGGCGACACCCCGATCATCATGGTCGGACCCGGCACCGGCGTCGCCCCCTTCCGCGCCTTCCTGCAGGAGCGCGAGGCGACGGGCGCCCGGGGGGCGAGCTGGCTGTTTTTCGGCGAACGCAACTACACCCACGATTTCCTCTACCAGCTTGACTGGCAGGACCTGATGAAGTCGGGCGCGCTCGGCCGTATCGACGTCGCCTTCTCGCGCGACCAGCCGGAGAAGGTCTACGTCCAGCACAAGCTGTGGCAACAGCGGGACGAGGTGTACGGCTGGCTGCGCGACGGGGCTCACCTGTTCGTGTGCGGCGACGCCAACCATATGGCGAAGGACGTGCATGCGACCCTGGCCCGGATCGCCATGGACCGCGGCGGGCTGGATGCCGATGCCGCCGAGGCGTGGCTTGCCGACCTCGCCGCCCAGGGCCGCTACAACCGCGACGTCTATTGAGGACCGCCATGGCCGAGACGAACGGACGCTCGAAGGTCGAGGAGATCAAGGAACGCAGCGACTTCCTGCGCGGCACCATTCGCGAGGGGCTGGGCGAGGCGGTCACCGGCGCGATCTCGGAGAGCGATTCCCAGCTCACCAAGTTCCACGGCATCTACCTGCAGGACGACCGCGACCTGCGGCCCGAGCGGCGCCGGAAGAAGCTGGAGCGGGCCTACATCTTCATGGCCCGGACGCGGCTGCCGGGCGGGCGGCTGACGCCGGCGCAGTGGCTGGCCTTCGACCGCATCGCCGGCGACTTCGGCAACGGCACCCTGCGGCTGACGACCCGGCAGTCATTCCAGTTCCACGGCATCATCAAGAGCAACCTGAAGCGCACCATCCAGGGCATCAACGAGGCGCTGCTCGACACCCTGGCCGCCTGCGGCGACGTCAACCGCAACGTCATGTGCAGCCCCAACCCCGACCTGAGCGCCGCCCACGCCGAGGCATACGCGCTCGCCCGCACGGTCAGCGACCATCTTGCCCCGCGCACCCGCGCCTACCACGACCTGTGGATCGACGGAGAGCAGGTGCACGACGGGGCGCCGGGGGCGGCGGTGGCGGACGACGAGCCGATCTACGGCCGCGCCTACCTGCCGCGGAAGTTCAAGATCGTGATCGCGGTGCCGCCGGACAACGACGTCGACGTCTACGCCCACGATCTCGGCTTCGTCGCCATCGTCGAGGACGGCAAGGTTGCCGGCTACACGGTGACCGTCGGCGGCGGCATGGGGATGACCCACGGCGAGGTCGACACCTATCCGCGGCTGGCCGAGGTGCTGGGCTTCTGCACGCCCGCGCAGGTTGTCGAGGTGGCCGAGAAGGTGGTCATGGTGCAGCGCGACTTCGGCGACCGCGGCAACCGCAAGCACGCGAGACTCAAGTACACCATCGCCGACCGCGGCCTCGACTGGTTCCGCGCCGAGGTGGAAAGGCGCCTTGGCTGGACCCTGCAGCCCGCCCGCCCGTTCGCCTTCGAGCGCACCGGCGACCGCTTCGGCTGGGCCAGGGACGAGGGCGGCCGCTGGCACTTGACGCTGTTCGTCGAGGCGGGGCGGATCAAGGACGTCCCGGGGCGCGCGCTGCGCACCGGCCTGCGCGAGATTGCCAAGGTGCACGACGGCGCCTTCGTCCTCACCCCGAACCAGAACCTGGTGATCGCCGGCGTCGGCGCCCGCAAGAAGCGGGAGGTCGAGCGCCTGATGGCCGAGCACGGCATCGGCGGCCGCCTCGGGGGCTTGCGCCTCAACGCCATGGCCTGCGTCGCCCTGCCGACCTGCGGCTTGGCGCTGGCCGATGCCGAGCGGGCGCTGCCGGGGCTGATCGGCGAGCTGGAACAGGTGATGGAGAAGGCGGGCCTGCGCGACGACGAGATCGTGCTGCGCATGACCGGCTGCCCGAACGGCTGCGCCCGGCCGTACCTCGCCGAGATCGGCATCGTCGGCAAGGATGCGGGGGTCTACAACCTCTACCTGGGCGGCGCCTTCCAGGGCCATCGCCCGAACCGGCTATACCGCGCGGATGTCGCGCGGGACGATCTTACGCCCACCCTCGCCCCCCTGATCGAGGCCTACGCCCGCGAGCGCCGCGACGGCGAGCGTTTCGGCGATTTCGTGATCCGTTCCGGCGACATCCCCGAGCCGACCGGGGCTCCGGAGGAGTTCCACCGGGCGCCGTAGGCCTCAGCGGGCGAGTCGTGACAGCAGCTTGGCGATCGCCGGGCCGGTCAGCATGACGACGAACAGCCGCAGGGTCTGCAGCGCCATCACGAACGGCGTGTCGGCGCCGCTGCCGAGCGCGATCACGGTCACCGAATCGAGCCCGCCAGGCGTCGTCGCCAGATAGGCCGTCTCGGGATCGATGCCGTTCAGCCAGGTCAGCAGCCAGGCGGACACACCGCAAAGAGCGATCAGCATCGCCGTCGCCAGGAGAACGCGCGGCAACGCGTGCAGCACGTAGGCCAGGATGTCGCGGGTGAAGCCGAGCCCGACGTACCACCCCAGCACCACGTAGGCGATCGCCGGCACCCAGGTCGGCAGCGTCACCGGCAGGATGCCGGTCGCGTTCAGGGCTGCGCCGATCAGCATCGGCACCAGCAGGGTGCCCGCCGGCATGCGGAGGAACCAGCCGGCGAGGCCCGCCGCCGCGGCGACCGCCACGGTACCCGCGAACGGCAGCAGCGCAACCGGCGCCAGCAGCCCCGCCGCGTGGTCGGCGGCGACCGGGTGGGACTCGCCGACCAGGATGCGCGACACCACCGAGGCCGTCAGCACGACCACCACCACCCGCAGGTACTGCATGAAGGCAACCAGGCGGAAATCGGCCCCGTGGTCCGCCGCCATCGCGATCATCGGCCCCGCCCCGCCCGGCGAGCAGCCCCAGGCCGCGGTCGTCCCCGGCAGGTCGCCGTACTTGACCATGCACCAGCCGACCACGGCGCCGGCGACCACCGTCGCGCTGACGACCAGCAGCATGACGAGCCAGCTTTCCAGCAGGGAGGACAGAATCGAAGCCGTGATCGCGTGCGCGACCAGGGTGCCGATGACCGTCTGCGCCGAGGCGAAGGCCCAGCGCGATACCCGGATGCGGGCCCCGCCGATGCCGGCCGCGATGGCCGCCAGCATGGGCCCCAGCAGAAAGGCGGCGGGAAGGCCGAACCAGGCGAGAAGCGCCGCCAGGGCAGCCGAGAGCGCCGCCAGCACCAACCACTGCCACAACCTGCTTTGCACGGCCCTGCCCGTCCCGTCGCCCCCGATGACGTGCACTTACTCCCGCCGGCTCGGCGGATGCAATCGGGTGATGCAGCCATGCCGTCCGGGAAGGCTCTTCGTGCCGGACCTACGGGTCACCATCTTCCTTCCATGTCGGAGCGCCGCGACCACTGGGAACGCATCTATGGTGCCAAGGCCGAGGACCAGGTCAGCTGGTTCGAGCGGCAGCCGGGGCGGTCGCTCGACCTCATCCGAAGAGCCGTGCCCGCGTCCGCAGCCGTCATCGACGTCGGCGGCGGGGCGTCGCGGCTGGTCGACGAGTTGATGGCCGTCGGCTATCGCGATCTCACCGTTCTCGACCTTGCCGAGGCGGCCCTGGCCAGAAGCCGGCAGCGGCTGGGCACGCGCGCCGACGCGGTCGCCTGGATCGCCGCCGACGTCACCGCCTGGGCGCCGCCGCGATGCTATGACCTGTGGCATGATCGCGCCGTGTTTCACTTCCTGACCGAGCCCGCCGAGCGCGCCGCCTATTGCGCCGCACTTGGCGCAGCCTTGCGAGCTGGAGGCAGCGCGGTCATCGCCACCTTCGCGCCGTCCGGACCCGAACGGTGCAGCGGCCTGCCGGTCGTCCGCTACTCCCCGGAAAGCCTGGCAGCCGAACTGGGAAACGGGCTGGTGCTGGAGGAGACGGCCGCCGAAACCCACCGCACGCCGTCCGGCGTGGAGCAGGACTTCCAGTTCAGCCGCTTCCGCCGCACCTGAGGCAGAGACGACGCGCGATCCCGACCGCGGTGCGCGTCGTCAGCCGGTCCGCCGTCGCGCTGCTGGCGCCGAGGTCATCGCGCTTGCCGGCGACAGGGGCCCGGCGGGGAACGGTCGTACCCGCCCTCCCTGGCGGGTCAGTGCCGTCCTTTGCACTTCGGCGGCTTGCAGGATGCGGATGCGCCAGAAGGCCAGAGCGGCGATGCCCAGCCCGCAGACCGTCGCGTTAACGATCGCCGCGGTGAGAACGAACCCCAGGACCCAGGGCATCGCCGCAACCGCGATCCCGCAAGCGACCATCGCCCGCTCGGACCAGATCCGACCGGACCGCATTGCGGCGCAACCCAACAGGAACAACGCCGCTCCCGCGACGACGGTCGCCGTCGTGTCCAGCTGGCTAGAGTGGAGCCGCAGAGTGGGGGCACAAACCAGCACCCAGAAGCTCACGATGGTGGCGAGCGAGTCTTGCCAGGCCGCCTGCGGCTGCCCGGCGGATTCCGATTGGTGCGTCATCTGCGACCTATGCTGAGGGATGTTTCAGGTTCATGCCGCGCGCCGTGCGAAGTCGGCCGGTGCCCCCAGGCCCGAGCGCGCCATACGCTTTTCTGCCACCCGGATCTGCCGCCAGGCGACGGCGAACACCGCAACTGTCGCGCATGCCAGAGCAATGTGAAGAACGCCGACGCTGCCAAGGTCGGCCAAGGACTGGAACAGCATGCATATGGCGGCCATCAGGCCAATGCTGAACGCACCGGAGATGACCACCTGGACTTGCTTCCGCTGGCGCAACCACTCCGGCGCCACCGGAAGCTGGTAAAACATGAGGGATCCCTCGACGAGAATAAGGGAAACCTCAGCAATAATAATCGCGAATACAAAAAGCATCTATGGCTCCGGTCAACGCACTATCCTAGTACGACGAAAGTTTAAATTGGCCGGCACCATTTACAAATAAAAACACCTTAACGCGGACGGAGATCGCCGAGGCCGGAAAACGAATGAAATCCCTGCTCCGAACCGCCGGGCATGGGGCCGGCCCGGACAGGAGGGTATTAAAACGGCGTGAAATCCGGTCGGCATGCGCCCGCCTGGACGCGAAGCGGCGGCAAGCCGGCCCGGTTCAGGTCCCGTCTGCGGGGCAGAGGAGCCGGTAGCCGATCCCGGGTTCGTTCCCGATGTAGCGGGGGTTCGTGGAGTCGTCGCCGAGCTTCTGGCGCAGGTGGCGTATGTAGACGCGCAGGTAGTGGGTTTCGTTCTCCTGCCCCTGGCCCCAGACTTCGCGCAACAACTGCTGGTGAGTGACGATCCGGCCCGCATGGCGGGCCAGGTACGCCAGCACGTCGAATTCACGGCGCGTCAGCCGAATCTCTTCGCTTCCCCGGCTCACCCGGCGCTGCGGCAGGTCGATCCGCAGATCGCCGACCTCGATCAGCCACTGCTCCTGCTGCGCCGTCGTGCGGGCGCGCAGGGTGGCGCGGACTCGCGCCAGCAGCTCGCCGGTGGCGAACGGCTTGGTGACGAAGTCGGCCGCCCCGAGGTCGAGCGCCTTGATCTTCTCGGACTCCGCCTCGCGGACTGATACGACGATGATCGGTACCTGCGACCATTCGCGGACGCGCGCGATCACGTCGTGGCCGCTGATGCCCGGAAGCCCGAGGTCGAGGATCACCAGGTCGGGCCGGTTCAAGGCGCACCTTTGCAGCGCCTCCTCGCCGTTCGCCGCCTGGTCGACGGCGTACCCCGCCGCGCTCAGGATGATCTCGAGCAGGTTGCGGATCTGGGTCTCGTCGTCGACGACGAGAACGCGAGCGCCGGTCATGGTTCGATCCCTTCGGTCGCTGGTTCCTCGCCCCGCCGCGGCGCGGCGATCGCCGCCGCCTCGCGCGGCAACGTCACGGTCACGCAGGTGCCCTGGCCGGCGGGCCCGGCCCCGATGGCGATCGTGCCGCCGTGCGCATCCACGAAGCCACGGCAAATCGACAGGCCGAGCCCGGTACCCGAAACCTGACGGTCCTCCGCCCGCACGCGATAGAAGTGGTCGAACACGGCTTCGCGTTCGGACTCGGGAATGCCCGGTCCCTGGTCGGTTACGTCGAACGCGACCGCCTGTTCCTCGACCCGCACGACGATCCCGATCCGGGTACCGGCGGGCGCGTACTTGCCGGCGTTGTCGAGCAGGTTGACCAGCACGCGCTCGATCAGGACCGGGTCCACATAGAGCTCGGGAACTTCGTCCGGCATGATCACCTCGAGACGATGCCGCGACAGCGCTTTCCCGGTTTCCCGCCGCGCCCGGCCGATGATCTCGCCAAGCTCGCACCAGCGGCGGTTGATCTGCAGCGCGCCATAGCTGAGCCGGGTCATGTCGAGAAGGTTCTGAACGAAGCGATGCAGACGCACAGCCTCGTCCAGGACCGCCTGGATCAGGGTGCGGCGGGCCGGTTCGGCAAGGGCCACGTCCGCGCCGGAAAGTGCCGTCGCAGCCCCGATGATGGAGACCAGCGGCGTCTTGAGATCGTGCGAGACCGACGACAGCAGCGCCGCCCGCAGGCGCTCGGTCTCGCTGAGCAGTCGCGCGTCCTCGATGTCCATCATCAGGAGCGTGCGCTCGATCGCCACCGCCGCCTGGTTGGCCATGGCGTCGAGGAGCCGCCGCCGCTCCGGCGCAAGCGGGACGCCATGTTCGCCGGAGACCCCGAGCACCCCGACGGTACCCCGTCGCGTGCGCAGCGGCACGAAGACCCAGGCGGACGGGCTGGCTGCCCCGAGACTTGCCCGGGCTTCCCCGCGCCACAGCGCCTCGGCTGCGGCCCGCTCGGCGTCACCCAGGCGGTGCCCCGGCGGATGACCGGCGACGGGGTGCAATCCGCCGCTCTTCGGAAGCAGGATCGTCACCCCGGATTCGAGCGCCGCGGCAAGGTGTTGGACGATGCTCGACAGCACCTCGTCGAGGGATGCGGCGGCGGTGATCTTGCGGCTGAGCTCGTAGAGATTGGTCGTTATCCGCGCGGCGGTGCGCGCCGAATCGAGCTGACGCTTGAGGCGGCCGGCGAGGTTCCCGGTCAAGGTGGCGACAAGCAGGAACAGCGCCATCGTGAGGACGTCCTGCTCGTTCACGGCCCACAGGGAGTAGTAAGGCGGCGCGAAGAAGTAGGCGAAGCTGGCCAGGCAGACCGCGCTGGCATAGAGGGCAGGCCAGACCCCGAACCGGGAGGCGATCAGGAGAACCGCGATCAGGTATATGAAGGACAGGTGCGCGACCGAGAAGATCCGCTCGAGGGATGCCGCCACGACGGTCGCAGCCGCGACTCCGACGGTCGCCAAGGCGAAATCGCGCCAGGGCATCCGCTCCGGCGGGTGCATTGCGGGCCGCCGCCGCTCCGGTCCCTCCGCCGCAGAGCTGCGGGAAACCAGCACGATCTCGAAGTTCCCGGCCAGCCGGCCGATCTCGGCGACGACCTGCTCCGCCAGCAGCCGGCGCACCAAACCCGGACGCGGCAGCCCGAGAACGACGTGGGTGACGTTGCGCGCCCGTGCGTAATCGGCGATCTCGCGGCCGATCGTGAACTGCGCCGCCACGGTGACGGATTCGGCACCGAGGCTTTCGGCGAGGCTGAGGGCGGCCGCGACCCGCTCCTTGTCCTCTTCGGGCAGGCGGTCGTGACGCGCCGTGCGGACGTAAAGCGCGGTCCAGGAGGCACGAAGGCGCTCGGCCAGCCGCGCCCCGGCCCGGACGACATAGTTCGCGCCGGGTCCGGCATCGACGCACACCAGCAAGCGCGCGTCCGCCGGAGCGGGTGTCTCCGCCGGTGCCGACAGCCTGGATACCGCGACGGTTGCCCGGTCGGCCGCCGCGTCAGCCATCGCCGTCCTCTCGCCGGAGCGGCCGTTGTCGCTCAAGCAGCCACCTCATGCGCCATCGCACCGGCCATCGTAAACCCTCCGGAGCCCGATTGTCCTTTGCTTGCGACATCGGCCTTAAGTCCGGCGGAGCCTGTGGCCGAGCCGGCGGATCGCTCCGCTTATTGCGGCCGCTCTTGTCGCAGCCTGCGGGCTGGAGGCAGCGTCACGCCGCAAGCGGCGATCAGGGGCGGGCCATCAGCATCAGCGCCGCCGACGCGAGAACCTCGACGGCGACCGGAATGCACCGCTCGTCGAGGTCGAAATCGGAACGGTGCAGCATCGTGTTGCGGCCCTCCAAAGCCGAGCCTATTCGCAGATGGGCGGACGGGATTCGGGTCGAGAACTCCGCAAAATCCTCGCTTCCCATCGAGCCCTGCGGCAGTTGGACCACGTGATCCGCCCCCAGGCTGCCGCGCGCCGCATCCACCAGGACGTCGAGGACGCGAGGATCGTTGCGGACGGCGGCAACGCCGGTCAGGAAGGTGACCGCGCAGTCGACGCGATGCGACAGGGCAACGCCTTCTGCGACGCGCTTCACGGCGGCAACCACCAGCGACCGCGTCTCGGGTGCGAGGGTGCGGATGGTTCCCTCCAGTCGCACCTCGTCGGGAATCTGGTTGCGGACGGTACCGCCCTGGATCTTGCCGATGGTCACCACGGCCGACGCCAGGGGCGCCGTCTCGCGGCTGACGATCATCTGGAGTTCCGAAATCAGGTGGGCCGCCGCGACGATGGGGTCGACTGCCAGATGGGGGTGGGCGCCGTGGCCGGAAGCGCCTTTGATGACGACATCGAAGGCATCGGAGGATGCGAACGCCACGTCAGGATGCCAGCCGACCGTCCCGGCCGGCAGGAGCGGCCAGTTGTGGAAGCCCAGCACGACATCCGGCGTGAGCGGGTCGAACAGGCCGTCGGCCAGCATGGCCGCCGCCCCGGACAGCGCCTCTTCGGCGGGCTGAAAGACGATCATGACGCGGCCCGGCAAGTCCTCGGCCAGCCGCGACAGCACCATGGCGACGCCAAGGGTGATGGCGGCATGGGCGTCGTGGCCGCAGGCATGCATGGCACCGGGGCGGCGGGACGCAAAAGGAAGATCGGTGGCTTCCGTGATCGGCAGGGCGTCCATGTCGCCGCGCAGCGCGACCACCGGCCCCGGGCCGTTGCCGACGATGGCTGCGATCCCCGTCCTGGCGATCCCGCAGCGATGGTGAATCCCGCACTGCTCCAGATGGCCGGAGATCAGCGCCGCGGTCTCGGTTTCCTGGAACCCCAGCTCGGGGTTGGCGTGCAGGGTGCGGCGGATCTGCACGAGCTGGTCGGCGATCTCGCCTACCAGCGTGCGAATGGGTGATGCAAGCGGCTTCGAGGTCGATGGCATGGCGGGGTCCCGGCAGCGGCAAAGACGAATGAAACCGAGGGGCGGAACGGCGGAGGCCCGTCCCGCCCCTCGCAACGGAGGCCGGTCGGCTAGAAGTCTTTCCGGCCGATTTCGACGATCCTCTTGTAGATGTCGTCGCCCCAGGTCTTGCGCCCAAGCTCGTCGCGGACCGCCTGCGTCGCCTTGATGAACTCGGACTTGTCCGGGTTGGTGAAGGTGATGCCCGCCGCCTTCATCTCCTTGGTGAACTGCTCGAGCTGCTTGGGCATGGCCGCAGCGACCGCCGCCGAGGAGGCGTCGTTGGCCTTCACCAGGAGCGCGCGATCGGCGCTGGACAGCTTGTCCCAGAACGGCGCGCTGATGACGACGTAGGCCGGCTTGTCGATGTAGTCGACCATCGCGATGCACTTCTGGACTTCATAGAACTTGCCCGCGTAGATCGTCTCGATCGGGTTCTCCTGGCCGTCGACGATGCCGGTCTGAAGCCCCGTGTAGACCTCGGCGAAGGCCATGGGCGTGGGGTTCGCCCCCAGCGCGGCGAGCGACTTCACATAGTAGTCGCGCTCCGGCGCACGCAGCTTCAGCCCCTTGAGATCGGCCATCGAATTGATGATCTTGTTGGCGCTGATCTGCCGCGGATTGCGCGGCATGAACCCGAGAATGCGCAGCTTGCGCTCCTTGGTCAGCCGCTCGTTCCAGCCCTGGCCGAAGTCGGTCTCGAGGATGGCCTTGTAGTTGCCGATGCCTTTCATCAGATACGGCAGCGCCAGGTATTCGATCTCCTTCAGCCCCGGATCGCCGCTCGCCGAGATCTGCGTCGTGCCGAGGGCGAGCTGCGCGAACAGCTCGCGCGGCGTGCCGAGCTGCTCGCCCGGGTAGACGGTCACCTTGAGACGGCCCTTCGATTCCTCTTCGACGACCCGCTTGAACTCGATGGCGCCGTCGTACTGGGCTTCGCCCGGCTGGGCCCAGGTGGCGTAACGAATCTCCTCCGCACCGGCGGACCAGGCGGCAAGGATGGATGACGCGGCAAGCAAGGACGAAGCGAGTATCCGGTTCATGTCAACGCTCCCCATGGCCAGTGGTTGGATCGATCGTGGCGAAGTGCCGCACGAAAGCGGTGCAATACTCGATGATGTGCTCGGTGATCCGGCGGCCGATCTCGGGCGTGGACCGGGACGGGTCGCCGCCGGCGATGCCGTTGCCGCAGCGATCGGTGACATCGACGGCAAGGCCGATCTCGACATCGCGGAAGCGGACTCCGGACAGGCCGCTGGTCGGCAGGCCGATCATCTCCCCCTTCTTGTCCTCCCGCGAGATCAGGTCCATCCGCATGAGCTCGGGCAGCAGGTGGAGCGAGACCGACGTGATCGGATCGCCGCCGTGAGCGAAGGCGCCGGCCCCGAACTCGCCATGGACCGCTCTCCAATCGGCTGCGGTCATCAGCCGCCACAGATTGATGCACGGAACCAGCACGCCGGTATCACGCTTGACCTGCCGGATCGTCTGGTCGATCAGCGGATAGTTGCCGCTGTGCCCGTTCAGGATGATCAGGCGCTTGATGCCGTGGTCGAGGAAGTTGTCGAGAACGTCGCGTAGCGCCGCCCGGAACGTCTCGGGCCGCAACTGGATGCCGCCCGGCACAGTGCGAAAGTAGTCGGCGTAGCCGAACGGGAGGATCGGCGTCGCGATGGCGTCCGCCGCCTCGGCGATCCGGCCGCCGATGATCTTGGTCAGCATGAAGTCGCCCATCGGCGCCATCGGCCCCTGCTCCTCCTGGGAACCGAGAAGGACCAGGATGACGGGGTCCTCGGCCAGTCGTTCGCGGAATTCGACGAAGGTCATCTCCTCCAGGAGGTGCTTGCGGCGGATCCCAGAGGAGGGCTTGGCGGTTTGCGTTCTCATGGACTTCTACCTGTCAGGTGGCGGCGAAACTCAGGATCCGAACACGATCCTGGGGAGGAATAGCGAGATCTGCGGAAAGATCGTCAGCAACGCGAGGGCGGCGAACAGCGGCAGGTAGTACGGCACCATGGCGCGGACCATCTGCGCATGCGAGACGCGCGCGATATCCTGGGCGATGAACATCAGGATGCCGACCGGCGGCGTCGCGCCGCCGATGATCAGGGTGAAGACCATCAGGACGCCGAAGTGGACCGGATCGATGCCGAACTGCACGATCACCGGCACCAGGATCGGCGTGAGCACGATTTCGGCCGAGGAGGCGACCATCAGCAGGCCGACCAGCACCAGCATCACGAGGATGATCGCGAGCACCAGCAGCGGCTCGCCGGAGATCGAGGAAATCGCCGTGGCAACGGCCTGCGGCACCTTCTCGCGCACCATGATCCAGCTGAAGGCGGATCCCATCGCGATCACCATCAGGATGCGGGCGGACCCCATCGCCACCGATTCGAAGGTGCGCCAGACCAGACGCGGCGACAGGCTGCGGTAGACCGCCCCGAGCACCAGCCCGTAGATGACCGCCATCGCGGCCGCCTCGGTCGGGGAAAAGATGCCGAGCAGGATGCCCCCGACGATAATGACCGGAAACAGGACCGCCGGACCGCCGTGCCAGATCGCCCGCCCGACGTCCGGCAGGCGAGCCCGCGGATAGCGTGGGTAATGGTTGGCACGGGCGACGAAATGCGTGAACACCATCTGGGTGCCGATGATGACAAGCCCCGGCAGAACCCCGGCCAGCAGCAGGCGCCCGATGGAGACGTTGGCAAGGGTTCCGTAGATGACCAGCGCCACGCTGGGCGGGATGATCGGCCCGACCATCGATGATGCCACGGTGACCGCGGCGGCAAACGGCGCCGGATAGCCCTCGCGCTTCATGGCCGGGATCAGGATCGAGCCCAGCGCCGTCACGTCGGCGGTCGCCGAACCCGACATGCCGGAGAAGATCATGCTCGAGAAGATGTTGATCTGCGCCAGCCCGCCATGGAAATGGCCCACCGCCGCTTTGGAAAGCTCGACGATCCGATCGGTGAGCCTGCACTCGTTCATCAGCTCCCCGGCCAGGTAGAAGAACGGGATTGCAAGAATCAGAAAGCTGTCGATCGAAGCGGTCGCCCTCTGCGCAAGCAGTCCGGGATCGATCCCGGCCGCGAAGACGTAGACGGCCGATACCGCGCCCATCGCGAAGAACAGCGGCAGGCCGAGCAACAGCAATCCCACCAGCAGGCAGAGAATCAGGCCGACCAGCATGGCAAGCCGCTCCTACACCGGGTCATTCTTCTGGGAATCCGTTTCGACGCGGCGCCGGTACAGCGCCCGCGCCAGCACCATCACGATCGCGAAGCCGCCACCCACCGTGGCAGCAAGCCGCGCGGTCCCCCCGGGCAAGGGAAGCACGCTCATTTCCTGATAGTTTTCGAAGACGACGACCGGGATGCTGAAGTACACCAGCACCAGCAGGAATGCCAAGGCGACGGCCAGATTGAACAGCCGCACCACGCGTCGCGTTCGGTTCGACATGCCGGTGAAGAGAAAGTCGACGTTGAGGTGCCGCCCCTCCCAGCACACGGCAGCCCCACCGATGAACGCGACCCAGACGATCAGGAGCCGGGCCAGCTCTTCGCTCCAGATCAGCGGACTGCCGAGAACGTAGCGGAAGAACACCTGCCCGACCGTCACCGCCAGGATGGCAATGAAGGCCAGCGTGGCAGTGATCCGCAGCGGAAGCGCCAAGTCGAATGCCCGGCGCTGCGTCCGGGGGGTGCTATCGTCCATCGGGGTTAGCTCCTCCGGTGATTGACGCCAGAAACGGCAACGTGCGTCTGGCGCCGCAAAAACATGCAATGGAGGAGATTGGTGTGAGCGGCACCCTGTTGTCCAATATATTTATACGTTCTATTTATTCGTCATGAATATGAAATCGGTGATCGAACTCCGCCATTTGCGCTACTTTCTGCGAGTCGCGGACGAGATGCATTTCGGCCGCGCCGCGGAACGCCTCGGCATCGCGCAGGCCCCTTTGAGTCAGCAGATCCGGCAGCTTGAGGAGCGCCTGGGCGCGCGGCTGTTCGATCGGACCACGCGGAGCGTCCGCCTGACCCCGGCCGGCGAAGCGTTCCGGGAGCATGCGCGCGCCGCGCTGGGCAGCGTCGAGGATGGTGTCATCGCCGCCCAGAATGCGGTCGGCCGCAACGTGGGGCGCCTGGTGATCGGGACCGTGTTCCTGGGAGCCTACTCGCTCCTGCCCGAAACCATCCGCCGCTTCCTCCGCCGCTACCCGGACGTCTCGATCGACATCCGGATCCTCACGACCGACGAGCAGATTCGGGCGATGGCGGACAAGAGCATCCATCTCGGTTTCGTGCGTCCGCCCCACAACCCGGTCGGGTTGAGGCTGGCCAAGCTGGCGTCCGAGGGGTTCGTCGCGGTGCTGGAACGCAGCCACCCTCTGGCAGCCAAACCGAAGCTGACCCTGGCCGACCTGCGTGATCAGCCGTTTCTCGCCTTCTCGTCCATCGTCGGCGTCAACTATCAGAACGTGATGCTGCAGTATTGCCGGCGTGCCGGTTTCGAGCCGAGAATCGTGCAGGAAGTCAGTCACACCCTGGCCATCGTCACCCTGGTTGCCGCAGGGGTAGGGATTGGCGTAATCCCGGCCTGGGTCACGCAGATGCCCCATTCGGGGGTGGTCTATCGTCCCTTGCCGGAACTGCCGATGGTGGTCGATCTGACAGTCGCCTGGCCGGCGGACTCCCTGTCCCCGTTCATCCTCGATTTCGTGGCGATCGCACGAGACGTCGCAGCGCAGCGCCCGGCCTGATGGCAGACCGAACCGGCAGGCGGCCACCGACAGGGCGGGGTCCGTCGGCCAACCGCGAGGATTCTCGACGACGCGCGGTTCCCGGAGACCTTGTATGCATCTCCCTCCAGCTTGTATGTTGCATGGAGCCAGAAGGACCGCCAAAGGGGGGAGTCAATGAAGGCAGTCGCAACGGCCCTGGTCGCTGCCGGCATGGTTATGGCCGGCCCGGCCCTGGCGCAGGGGAAAAAGTCGCCTCAGACCGAATACTGGATCAGTGCCGCCACCGGCGAGGGCGCGATGATGGGCGCAGCCATGGCGGGCATGGACCTGGGCGCCATGATGGGCGCCGCGATGATGGGGAACGTGGGTGCCTTCGGCGGCAATCCGAACAAGCAGCGCAGCCTCACCCTGCAGCTCGCTTCGCCGAAGGCACCCACGGGTGCGCCGCAGGCGGCCCACGAAATCCCCGCGGGGATGAACATGGGGACAGCGCTGCCTTTGAAGACGCCGAAGCGCGAACGCCCGGCCGGCCAAGCGCCCTCCGAGCCTTCGGAGGCGTCTGATCCGGGCGTGCCGGAAACACCAGAGGGCAGGATCACGATTTACTGGGGCTGCGGCGCGAAGGTGCGCAGCGGCCAGCCGCGGGTGCTCGACATGGCGAGCGCGAACCCCGCCGAGGTCGCCAAGGCGTTCTCCGGACGGTCCAGCCGCCAGCATCCGCTCGGCGGCCGTACCGTGGGCGTGTGGCCGAACCCGGACTCCTCGATCAAGGTCCCGGCGAGCGCCTCGCTGCAAGGCGCCCACCGCGTTTCCGGCAACTACACGCCGGACATCAAGTTCACCGTCGGCGCGGCCCAGGACTTCATGGCCCCGGTCAGGATGACGATGGAAGGCGGGCTGGAGGACGCGATCGTCCTGACGTGGGAGGCGATCCCGACCGCGATCGGCCAGTTCGTGTCGGTAATGTCGTCGGACGATGAGGGCGGCATGGTGCTGTGGTCGTCGAGCAACGTCCAGGAGCCGGGTTGGGGCCTCCACGACTACCTGCCCAGCGGCGACGTCGACAAGTGGGTCAAGGAGGGCGTGCTGATGGCCCCCAAGACCACCACCTGCACCATTCCCAAGGGCATCTTCGCCAAGTCCGACGGCGGCATGCTGCGCTTCACGGCCTACGGACGCGATCTCAACGTCGCCTGGCCGGAGAAGCCGAAGGATCCGGAATGGGCCGTCAAGCTGCGCCTGAAGTCGACCGCCATGCTGCCGCTGGGAGCCGGCGAGGAAGAGGAAGAAGAGGAGACCCCGGAGGCCGCCGCGCCGACGATGCCGGCTCCGTTCGCCGGCGTACCCGCAGCGGCGCCGCCGCCCTCGGGCGGCCGCTCCTACACCGCCATGCCGCGCCAGGCGCAGCCGGTCGACGGCGGCCGCTCCTACACCGCTACCCCGCGGCAGGCGCAACCGGTCATCGACCCCAACAATCCGGCGGCAACCATCAACAACGTCATCGACGCCGGCAGCAAGCTGATGGGGCTGTTCGGGCGCTGAGGTGAGGCGCGCCTTCGTCATCGCGGCGGCGGTCTGGCTGGCGGTTCAGCCGGCAGCCGCCGCCGAGAACCCGTTCCCCGAACTCGCGCTTTCCTACCTGCTGGAACGCGACGGCGTTCTCGTGGGGGCGCAGCGGGCCGAGCAGCGGCGGGCGCCGGCCAGCCTGACCAAGATCATGACCGGCCTGCTGGCGATCGAGCGCGGCGACCCCGCCGCCGTGGTCACGGTGTCGCCGGCCGCCGCCGCCGAGACCGGCAAGCGCCTTGGGCTCAAGGCCGGAGAACGTTGGCGCATGGCCGAACTGCTGGCCGCCGCCCTGCTGGTCTCGGCCAACGACGCCTGCCACGCCCTGGCCGACGGGGTGGCGGGCAGCGAGACCGCGTTCGTCGCCCTGATGAACGAGCGGGCACGGCAGCTCGGGCTCGCCGATACCCGGTTCGCCAATGCCTGCGGCCACGATGCCCCGGGCCATCGCTCGACCGCGGCCGACCTCGCCCGCCTCGCCCGTGCCGCCATGGCCGACCCACGGTTCGCGGCAATGGCGGCGACGGTGCGGATCGAGATCGCCAGCGCCGACGGTCGGCGCCGATTCACGCTGAACAACGTCAACGAGCTGGTCGGCCGCTACCCCGGCGCGATCGGCGTCAAGACCGGCACCACGGCCGCTGCCGGGCTGTGTCTGATCGCGCTCGCCCGCCGCGACGGCCGCGAGGTGCTGCTGGTCATGCTGGGGGCGCGCGAACGCTGGTGGTCGGCAGTCGAGGCCCTCGACGCCGCTTTCGCGGCGCCGTGACCCGCTACGCCGCCCTTCTCGCTGCGCTTGCCGCCGTGGCCGCCCAGGCGGTCGGCCTGGTCGGGCCGTTCCAGTTCGACGACTGGCGGGTGATCGTCGACGATCCGGCGGTCCACTCGCTGGCCGGCTGGTGGACCGATCAGCCGGGCCTGCGGCCGCTGCTCAAGCTCAGCTACGCCCTCAACTGGATCGCCTCGCCGGCGCCGTTCGGGTTCCATCTTGTCAACCTTCTCCTCCATGCGCTCGCCAGCGCCCTCGTCGTCCATCTCGCCGCGGCGTCCCGTTTCGTCGCAGCCGGGCCGGCAGTGCCGTTGCTGGCCGGTCTGTTGTTCGCGCTGCATCCGCTGCAGACGGAAGCCGTGACCTACATCAGCGGCCGCTCCGCCTCCCTGGCGGCGGTGCTGGTTCTCGCCGCCACGCTGGCCCATGCGCGGGCGCGGCCCTGGCTGGCGGCGCTCGCCTTCGCCGCCGCGGTCGCGGCCAAGGAGACGGCGATCGTCCTGCCGCTGGCCCTGCTGGCGTGGGACCGCTGGGCAGCGGCGGAGCCGCGGGTCAGCCCCGGCACGCTGCGCCGCCTCGCTCCCTCGCTGCTGGTCGCACTGCTGGCGCTGATCGCGATCGCCGCCACTCCCGTCTACGGCTGGCTGGCCCAGGTCAGCGCCGAGACCCGCAGTCTGGCCGACAACCTGCTGAGCCAGATCGACGCCTGGTCCTATCTGCTGGCGCGAGCGGCCCTGGTCGGTCCGCCGTCGATCGATCCCGAGATCGCGCCGGCCCACGGCTGGACTGCCGGACTGGCGCTGCGGGGCGCCCTGCTCGCCGCGGCGGCGTCCGGCGTATGGAGGCTCGGTCGCAATCGGCCATGGTGGCGGTTTGCGCTCGTCTGGCTGGCGGTCGGCCTCTTGCCCACGAATTCACTGATCCCGCGCCTCGACGTGGTCAACGAGCGCGCCTTCTATCTCGCCGGCGCCGGCCTGTGGATGGCCGTGGCCGCAGAGCTGGCGGCCCTGCGCCGCGCCGCGGTGGCAGCCGCGGTGCTCGGGGTGCTCGCCGTCGCCACCCCGCTGCGCTGCCTCGACTACCGCAGCGAGGTCGCGCTGTGGACCGCAACCTCCCGGACCTCGCCGGGCAAGGCGCGGGTGTGGAACAACCTCGGCTATGCTCTGCAGCTCGATGGCCGGCGCGACGCTGCCGCCGATGCCTACCGGCGAGCGCTCGCCCTCGAGCCGGGCCACGCCAAGGCGGCGGCCAACCTGCGCGATCTCGGAACGGATGGCGCCGCCTGCTGCACCGGCGTTCCGTGAAGGACTATTCGACGGTCACGCTTTTCGCGAGGTTGCGCGGCTGGTCGACGTCGGTGCCCTTGATGCAGGCGACGTGGTAGGCCAGTAGCTGGACCGGGATCGCGTACAGGATCGGGGCGACGAACGCATCGACGGTCGGCAGCGCGATGGTGGCGGCCGCCATGTCGCCCAGCCGCAACGCCCCGGGCGCATCGCTGAAGAAGATCACGCGGCCCTTTCGCGCCACCACCTCCTGCAGGTTCGAGGCGGTCTTGTCGAACAGCTCGTCGGACGGCGCGATCACGATCACCGGCACCGTCTCGTCGATCAACGCGATCGGCCCGTGCTTCATCTCGCCGGCGGCATAGCCCTCGGCGTGGATGTACGAGATCTCCTTCAGCTTGAGCGCGCCTTCGAGCGCGATCGGGAAGCTGGTGCCACGGCCGAGGTAGAGGACATCCTGCGCCTCCGCCACCTCGACCGCCAGCTCGCGCAGGCGGCCGTCGTGGTTGAGAACCTCGGCGGCGCGGGCCGGCACCTCGGTCAGCGCCTCGGCAAGGCGCGCCTCGCGCTTGGCGTCGATGGTACCGCGGCCGCGGGCGATCGCGATCGCCAGGCAGGCCAGCACCGTCAGTTGGGTGGTGAACGCCTTGGTCGAGGCGACGCCGATCTCGGGCCCGGCGCAGGTCTGCAGGACGACGTCGGACTCCCGCGCGATCGAGCTTTCCGGGACGTTGACGATCGAGATGATGTGCTGGCCCTGCTCGCGGCAGTAGCGCAGCGCCGCCAGGGTGTCCGCGGTCTCTCCCGACTGCGAGACGAACAGCGCCGCCCCACCCTCGGGCATGGCGATGTTGCGGTAGCGGAACTCTGAGGCGATATCGACCTCGACCGGGATGCGGGCCAGGGCCTCGATCCAGTACTTGGCGGTCATGCAGGCGTAGGACGACGTGCCGCACGCGATCAGGGTCAGCCGGGTCAGGTCGCGGGGCGCGAACGGCAGCTTCGGCAGAGTGACGGTGCGGGTCGCCGGGTTGATCAGGCCGCGCAGGGTGTCGCCGATCACCTGCGGCTGCTCGTAGATCTCCTTGAGCATGAAGTGGCGGTGGCCGTCCTTGCCGATCATCGCGCCGGAAAGAGCGGTCTGCCGTACCGTTCGCTCGGCCGGGCGGTCGGCGGCGTCGAACACCTCCGCTCCCTTGGCGGTGACGATCGCCCAGTCGCCGTCGTCCAGGTACATGATGCGCTGGGTCAGCGGGGCCAGCGCCAGCGCGTCGGAGCCGATGAACATCTCGCCGTCGCCGAAACCGATCGCCAGCGGACTGCCCCGCCGCGCCGCGATCATCATGTCGTGGCGGCCGGCGAAGATGATGCCCAGCGCGAAAGCGCCTTCCAGCCGCTTCAGCGCGGCCGCGGTCGCCTTGGCGGGATCGAGGCCGTCGTCCAAATACTGCGAGATCAGCTGGGCCGCGACCTCGGTGTCGGTCTGGGTGGTGAACGTGCGCCCGCGGCCCTCCAGCTCCCGCCGCAGGGCAAGGTAGTTCTCGATGATGCCGTTGTGGACCAGCGCCACCTTGTCGGTGGCATGCGGATGGGCGTTGGTCTCGTTGGGCAGGCCGTGGGTCGCCCAGCGGGTGTGGCCGATGCCGATGGTGCCGGCGATCGGCTCGCGGGCGATCCGCGCCTCCAGGTTGCCGAGCTTGCCCTCGGCGCGCCGCCGCTCGATGCGACCGTTGATCAGGGTGGCGATGCCCGCGGAATCGTAGCCGCGGTACTCGAGCCTCTTCAGCCCCTCGACTAGAAGCGACGCGACCGGCTTGGCGCCGATGATGCCGACGATCCCACACATCGCTGAAACCCCCTCAACTCACTTGTGGCCGGACTTGGCCGCCTTCTCGCGCGCGCGCCTCTCGCGGAAGTGCCGCGCCCAGCCTTCCTTCTCGACGTAGGGTCCGCGGGTCACCGCCAGCGCGTCCGCCGCGACGTCCCGGGTCACCACACTGCCCGCCCCGACCATGGCGCCGTCGCCCACCGTGACCGGGGCGACCAGGCAGGTGTTGGAGCCGATGAAGGCGCCCGCCCCGATGTCGGTATGCGACTTGAAGAAGCCGTCGTAGTTGCAGGTGATGGTGCCGGCGCCGATGTTCGCCTTGGCGCCGACCCGGGCGTCGCCGATGTAGGTGAGGTGATTGACCTTGGCGCCGGTCTCTACGGAGGCGTTCTTGATCTCGACGAAGTTGCCGATGTGCGCACCCTCGCCGATCCCGGCGCCGGGCCGCAGCCGCGCGAACGGACCGATCTGGCTGCCCGCCGCGATGCTTGCCCCCTCGATGTGGCAGAAGGCGCGGATCTCGACGTTGTCGGCGACCCTCACCCCCGGCCCGAACACGACGTTCGGGCCGAGGGTGACGTCCCGCCCCAGAATGGTGTCGTATGCAAGGAAGACCGTCTCCGGAGCCGTCATGGTCACGCCTTCGGCCATCCAATGGCGGCGCAGGCGATCCTGGGCGATGCGCTCGGCCTCGGCCAGCTCGGCGCGCGAGTTGATGCCCATCAGCTCTTCGGCGTCGCCCTCGACGTAGGCGCAGGCGAGGCCCTCGGCCCGTGCCAGGGAGACGATGTCAGTCAGGTAATATTCACCCTTGGCGTTGGCGTTGCCGACCCGGTCGAGGAGGCCGAACAGGCGGCGGCCGTCGACGGCCATCACGCCCGAGTTGCAAAGGCCCACCGCCAGCTCGGCGGGGCCGGCGTCCTTGGCCTCGACGATCGCCTCCAGGGCGTTGCCGCCGCCGGTGATCAGCCGGCCGTACGCCCCGGGTATGGTCGGCCGGAAGCCGAGCACAACCACCGCCGGCTGCGGCGTGGCGCGCCGCGCCGCCTGCATGCGCTGCAGGGTCGCCGCCGAGAGCAGCGGCGTGTCGCCGTAAAGGATGAAGACGTCGTCGCAGGGGTCGATGGCCTGACGGGCGGCCAGCGCGGCATGGGCGGTGCCCAGGCGCTCGGCCTGGAGGGCTACCGGATGCGGAGCCACCACGCCGGCCACCGCCTCCATATCCGGGCCCACCACGACGACCATCCGATCCGGCTCGATCGCCGCGGCGGATTCCAGGACCCACAGGATCATCGGGCGTCCGGCAACCGGGTGCAGGACCTTGGGCTTCGCCGATTTCATCCGCGTCCCCTGCCCTGCGGCAAGAACGATGACGGCCGTTTTTCCCTTGGTCATTCCGGAGCGGTCATATACAAAAGTTGTCGCGGCGGTTTCTGCGCCCGGACCATGCCACAAGGCCGCAGATGAGGCCAAATCAATTCGTGTTACGGAGCATTGCACAATGAACGTGCCCGAAAACCCGGGCATCCGCGCGATCGTTTTCGACCTCGACGGGACCCTGGTCGACAGCGCTCCGGATTTGCAGAACGCGATCAACAAGGTCCTCGAAGAGAAGGCACGGCGCCCGCTGACCACCATCGAGGTCCAGCACATGGTCGGCGATGGCGTCCTCAAGCTGGTTGAGCGCGCCTTCAGTGCCACCGGGGTGCCGGCTCCGATCGAGGAGTTGCCGGTGATCGCCTGCCGCTTCCTCGACTTCTACGAAGGTCACGATGCCGACCTTACGCGCCCCTATCCGGGGGTAATGGAAACCCTGGCCCAGCTCCAGGGTGAAGGCATCGTCATGGGGGTGTGCACCAACAAGCCGCAAAGCGCGACCGATGGCGTCCTGGGCAAGCTGGGGCTGCGCAAGTACTTCCGCGCGGTGCTCGGCGGAGATTCCGTGCACGTGCCGCGCAAGCCCGATCCGCAGCATCTGCTGGAAACGATGCGCGGCATGGGAGCATCGCTCGAAGCGACGGTCATGGTGGGCGACCATCTCAACGACATACAGTGCGCGCGCGGCGCCGGGATCCCGGTGATCGCCGTCACCTACGGCTATTCACGGCGCCCGATCCGCGAGGCGAAGCCGGATATCCTGATCGACAGCTTCGCCGATCTCCCCCGCGCCTTGCAGGAATTCGCCGAGCCCGACTGACCTACTCCACCGGCACCAGGCGATCGTCCTCGAGGTGCGCAAGGACGCCGCTGCGGATGTCGAACCGGAACCCGTGGAGGTCGAGCCGGCCCGCCGCAACCGCCTCGGCGATCCACGGGAAGGTGAGCAGGTTGCCGAGCGACAACCGCACCACCTCGGTCTCGCAATGGGCGAGCAGATCGGCCGCGGCGACTTGTCCGTGGGACCGCGGAACCACGACCTCGGCGATCCGCATCCACGGCTCGACGAAGTCGCGCGCCTCGGCCGGCGCCCCCTCGACCATCGCCTTGACGCCGCCGCACTGGGCGTGACCCAGCACGACGATGCGCTCCACCTTCAGCACGCGGACGCCGAACTCAAGCGCGGCACTGGTCCCGTGGTAGCCCGCGTCCTGCTGGTAGGCGGGCACCAGGCCGGCGACGTTGCGCACTACGAACAGCTCGCCGGGACTGGCGCCGAACACCGTCTGCGGATCGACCCGGGAATCCGAGCACGCGATGACCAGTGCATGCGGCTTCTGCCCGCGCCGGGCGAGCGCCTCGTATCGCGCGCGCTCCTCCGGCCAAACGGTGGAGCGAAAGTGCCGATAGCCCTCAAGCAGACGTTCCATGCAGGCCTCCCCTGGCCCTTGTCGTGGCTCGGTCAGTAGACGGGTGCCCTGCGGGCCGGGATCGCGATCACCACGCCGACCCGTTCTAGCAACTCGGGCAGGCGGGGACCGCCCAGCACCCGGTATTCCTCCTCGCGCGGCATGGTCAGCTCGTCGAGATCGGGCAGCACGTCGTCCACCACTCCCGGATGGCACATCAGGACGGTGCCTTCGGGCGCGTCCTTGAGCCAGCCGCCGAGCAGGGTCAGGTACGGTTCCTTCTCGGCGAATGAGCGGACGCCGCGGAAGGCGGGGTTGATCGGCACCGCGGCGGCGCGGGCCCGGCGCGCGAAGGCGCGGCCGAGACGGGCGATCAGAAGCGCGCGCGACACCGCGATCCCGCCCCCCATCACCTCACCGTTGCTCTGCGCGGTCGAGCGCACCGGCACCCCCTTCAGCCGACGCTCGTGAAGTTCGATCACCAGATCGCGCACGACCGGGAACTGGTGCACATGCTGATGGCCGTCGAGATGGTCCGGCGGCCTGCCCCACACCGCCTCGAAACGGTCGAGCTGTCGCTCCATCTCGTCCCGGATCTCGTCGCGCGGTACCCTGCGGGCGAGGCACTGCAGGAGGAAGCGTCCGACGCCGGGCAACCGCCCGTCGGGAGCCAGCGCCGCCATGCGGCCCAGCGGCCGCTGCCCGGTCAGCACGAGGTGGAGACCGACGGCAAGCCCCGGCGCCTCCTCGCGCAGGAGACTCGCCTCCTCCTCCCAGTAGCGCCCCGTCACCATGCAGCTGGTGGCGGTCAGCCGGCTCCGCCGCGCCAGGTCCCGGATCGCCCTTCCGATGCCGGGCGCGAGACCATAGTCGTCGGCGCAGAAGACGGCCGAGCGGATCGCCATCGCCGACTTTCCCCTCTTCATGCGGGCTCCTTGGCACCGGTGGCCGGTTCGTTATATAAATCCGCGGTCGCTGTCACCAGGTTTCTCCTGTCATGGACTCCGCCGCCCAGCGCGAGAACATGACCGCCGAGCCGGTCCTGTCGGTGGTCGTGCCCGCGTACAACGAAGGCTCCAACGTCCAAGTCTTCTTCGAGGCGCTGGCCCCGGTCCTGGCGGCGACCGGCGTCTCGTGGGAGGTGGTGTTCGTCAACGACGGCAGCTCCGACGACACCCAGACCTGCCTGCAGGAGATCCGCGACCGCGAGCCGCGGGTGGCGATCGTCGAGCTGTCGCGCAACTTCGGCAAGGACTGCGCGCTTTCGGCCGGGCTTGCGCACGCCCGCGGCCAGGCGGTGGTGACCATGGACGCCGACCTCCAGCATCCGCCGGAAACGGTGCCCCAGCTGCTGGCGCAGTGGCAGGCGGGACACGAGGTCGTGTTCGCGGTGCGCGACGTGCGCGCTGGACAGGGCGCCGGCTACCGCTTCTCGGCGCGTGCGTTCTACTTCCTGTTCCGCAAGCTCTCCAGCATCCCGATGTCGGTGGAAGGCGGCGACTTCGCGCTGCTCGACCGCCGTGTCGTCGACATTCTCAACCTGATGCCGGAGCGCCACCGCTTCCTCAAGGGGCTTTATGCATGGGTCGGCTTCCGCCGCACCTCGGTCACCTACCACCAGGGGGTACGGACGCGCGGCGCCAGCAAGTGGGGCACCCTGCGGCTGGTGCGGTTCGCCCTCGACGGGCTTGCCGCCTTCACCACCCTGCCCTTGCGGGTCTGGAGCCTGGTGGGTGCCCTCGTCTCCGGATTCTCGTTCCTGTACATCGTCCTCCGACTGATCCGGGTGCTGCTCCACGGGATCGACGTGCCCGGTTATGAATCGATGATCGTCGCCGTGCTGTTCCTGGGCGGCATCCAGCTCCTCAGCCTCGGCATCCTCGGCGAGTATGTCGGGCGCGTGTTCGAGGAGGTAAAGGGCCGGCCGCTCTACGTCGTCCGCAAGCTCCACGGCAGCGAGGCGGCGACCTCGCCGCAGGACAAGGCGGACCCGCCGTGACGGCTCTGGCCCGTCTCGCCGCGGTGGCGGCGGCGAGCCTGATCCTGTTGGTGCCGGCGCTGTGGAACGGCTCGATTCTGTTCTATTGGGACAGCGTCGACTACATCTACCTCGCCCACTCCTTCAAGCTGCCGATTTACCGGACCATGCCCTACGGGCTGTTCGCCGGGATGGCGCGGCTGACCGGGACCCTGTGGGCGGTGGGCGCGGTGCAGGCGCTGCTGACGGCCTGGGTGCTGCACGAGGCGCTGGCCGTGTTCGCCTCCCCGCCGAAGGCGCTGCGTTGGCTGGTGCCGGTCTCGGTCCTGCTGGTGGTGACCACGGCGATCGGCTGGGCGGTCGGCCGGCTGATGCCGGATGCGCTCACCGGCGTCGTCATCCTCGGCATCCTGGCGCTGGCGTTCGACCCCGGGCACCTGGGGACGGCGCGCCGCGCCTTCCTGGCGGCGATGATCGCGGTCGGGGCGGCGGTGCACACCTCGCACATCGGCGTCGCCCTCGGCCTCGTGCTGGCGCTGGGCGCCGGCGCCTGGCTGCTGCGCCGCCGCTGGCCCGAGCTGAAGCCGCGTCTGGTGCTGGCGGGCTGCGCCGCCCTGGCCTCGCTGCCGCTGGTGGCGGGGATCCACTGGGCGGTGACGGGCAAGGCCTTCGTCACCCAGCCGGCCAACGTGCTGTTCCTGGCCCGCCTGACGATGGACGGCCTGGCCAAGCGAACGCTCGACGAGCTGTGCCCGACGATGGACCTCAAGCTGTGCCCCTTCAAGGACCGCTTTCCGCCGACCGCCAACGACTTCCTGTGGGACCACCAGGCGATCGCGAAGCGGGTGGCGCCGAGCTGGCGCTCGCTCGATCCCGAGGCCCGGCTGATCATCCGCGAATCGCTGAGGCGGTTCCCCCTCCAGCACGCGTGGACGGCGCTGCTGCTGACCGGGGACCAGCTGTCCCGGTTCCGCACCGGCGACGGGCTGGTCAAGGACGTGAGCTGGATCGTCGCCGACTCCCTGCAGCGCTACTATCCAAACGACCGCGAGCGGTTCCGAGCCTCGCGGCAGCGCGCCGGGATCGACTTCGATGCCATCAACATGCTGCACGTCCCGGTGGCGGCGGCGGGCCAGCTCGGCCTGCTGGCCGTGCTGTGGCTGGCCTGGCGACGGCGCGAACGCCTGACGTTCGGCTTGGCCGTCGGCTTGGTGCTCGCGTTCCTGGGCAACGCCTTCATCTGCGGCGCGCTGTCGAACCCCAACGACCGCTACCAGGCGCGCATCGTCTGGCTGGCCGTGTTCGCCTCGGTGGTCGGCGCCGCCCGCCTGCGCGAGGCGTCGGCAAGCGGAGAGGCGGGCATCGCCCTGCCGCCCGGCCGCCCCTTCGCGGCAGCCGATCGCCGGCGCGTCACTCCGGGCGTTCCCTGAGCCACGCCCGCATCTCGGCGATCTCGCGTTCCTGATCGGCGACGATCTTCTCCGCCAGCGCTTTCAGCTGCGGGTCCTTGCCGTACTGCAGCAGCACCCGGGCCATTTCGACGGCGCCCTGGTGGTGCGGGATCATCTGCCGGACGAAATCGCGGTCGGCGTCGCCGGTGGGCTCGATCGACATCTCGTTGTGCATGCGGTCGTTCGCCTCGGCGTAGGCGATCGATGAGGGGGCGCTCCGTCCCGCCATCACCGGCAGATCGGGCGCGAACGCCCCGGCCGCCGCCGGCATCGGGTGGCTGTGCCCGCCGTCGTGTCCGGCCGGAACCTTGACCTGGGCCAGCCCGGCCGGGGCAGCCGCCAGCGCCGCCGCCGCCACCGCAGCGATGAGAACCCGCTTGGCATTCATGAGCCGTGTTCCTCTTGCGCAAGATCGCCGTGGCAAGAGATGGGATGTCGGGGCAGGCCCGAAAAGACGGCTCACCGAAGGGTGAAGCCGCCGAGGGCCGCCGCGCCACCCGCTTGACAGCCGCCCCGGCGCCGCCCTATATGGCGGAACCCCTCGCGGGCACGGGCGCATAGCTCAGCGGGAGAGCACTGTCTTCACACGGCAGGGGTCGCTGGTTCAATCCCAGCTGCGCCCACCACTGAAAAATCAAGGGGTTAGCCCACATGGCTGGCCCCTTGTTTTTTGCCTTGTGGGTGCATTGTGGGTGCAGGCAGGAGCTTTCTGGTGGTGTGGGCCTGCAGCTCGCACAAGATGTCGTCTATCCCCTGACGCGCGTCAGCCAGCACCTCCGGCACCACGTCGGCATAGATCTCGGTGGTCCGAAAGCCCGGCATGTTGTGGCCGAGGAAGCCGGCAATCTGTTCGAGCGGCACCTTCCGCTTGCGCATCTCGCGCGCCATCGTGCGGCGCAGAGTGTACGGCGTCACGTTCTGCGTCACGTCATCGTTCGTTCCCTTGCTCATCAGACCGGCGCGGATGGCGGCCTCGCGGAACGCCTTCTTGGGGTTCTCGACAGGACCGTGCTTGTAGTGCACGAGCAGCGGCGGCAGCAGGTTGCCACGGCGGTCGACCTTGTCGCCGATCCAGATGCGGAGCCAGGGCAGGAGCGTCGCCGTGATGGGCACGATCGGGCGCCACTTCTTCGTCTGAACGCGACCGCGGGGATTGAGGTGGATAATACCGCCATCCAGGTCGACTTGGGGCCGGGCAAGGTCGGTGATGGCGTCCGGACGGCCCAGCGTGTTGAGGCCGAGCAGGCAATAGCGCCAGATGTGCTCGGCTTTGATCTCGTCGAGGAACGAGCCAAGCTCGGCTAGGGACAGGCGGCGCATGCTTTCCGGCGCGGCTCGCCCCACCAGCGGCTCGATGGCTTCGAGCGACATCAGGATCTTGGGACGACGCCGTAGGACGCCGTCCTCCTCGGCGTCGCCGAGAGCGGCCGAAAGCGTGGACATGATGCGGCCGATGTAGCCCGGTGACAGGCCCTTTCCGCCAAGGTCCTTAATGAACCCCTTCTGCCGCGCTGGCGTAAGCTCGGAGACGAGATCGCCCTTGAAAAACGCCGCAATGTAGCGGCTGTGGTACTCCGCCGATTCCGAGCCCGGCGTCTCTTCGCCCGTCACTCTATCGATGTAACTGGCGAGCGCGACAGCGAGCCTCAGCTCCTCCGGTTCGACATCGCGAGGCTGGTTCGTCCTGAGAACCCATTCCGAGAAGATGAGCTTCGCGGCTTCGAGGTCGCAATCCTCGCGGCCAAGGCTTCTGCGGCGCGTCTTGCGGCGTCCGGCGTCATACCAGAAGGCGTACCAGCCGGGGCGGCCCGGAATTCGGTCGAGCCAGTAGCCGCCGAGTTCGAAACATCCGTGCATGTAGTCGGTCCCTCTCGTGTGTTGACCAGATAGGCTGCGAGGTCGGCTTCGGTGTAGGCGAACATGTTGCCGACGTGGTGGTATGCCAGCTTCCCTTCCTTACGCGCCTTACGCAAGGTGCGCGGCCCGATCCTGGGCTTCTTCCCTCCGCACTTGATGCGGGCGCGCAGCCATTCGATGGCCAGCGTTTCGTCGAGGAGGTCCGTCATGAACGCGCGCCCTATCACCCCAGGTCCTCTTCCGAGCGCTCGATTGGCAAGCGCTCCGGGTCGTGGTGGGTGCGCTGCGCAGAACATCTCCGCTCAGCAGCGAGCGTTTCTGGAGTGAACAAGACGGACATGACGAACTCGGAACCTCGGCAAGGCGGGGCGGAATTGCCGCGCCCCTATTCCATGGGTTCGTCAAAATCCACGCCAGACGAGTTGCCGACAAAGTTACACTCCTGAGACAACTTAATGCGCTGAAAATAAGCGTAAATTCGGTTTCGCGCGCTGCTATGCAAAACTCGGGGTGGTGACATGCATTCTTTGCATTTCTCGCGCCACCGCTTTTCTGCTGGGGGCCTAAATCAAGGTCTAGACACGCCTCTAGACATGGATGAGCTATGGAAACCCAAGGAACGCTGTTTGAAGAACTCGAGGACAAGGCTAGCGCTTCTCCGAAGCCCGGGCCAGCGCTGACGGAAGACGCGTTGCGAGCCGGCGGTTATCGCCCGGTTCGGGCCTTCGTTCCAAGCGAGGGCACCCCGAACGCCAGGCGCATTCGGAAGAACAGGCTGAAGAATTCGGAGGCGGCGCGGCAGCTCAACGTCGTGGCGCCAGCTTGCGGGCAGGCCCGCGGTGTCCTCAAACGGGTCGCGCAAATGCTCCGGGACGGATCGGTGACCCTGCGGACGGTAGAGATTCTGATCGATGATGACCGCGCGCGCGCGGTCGAGTTGGAGCGCTGCCGGGCCGTTCTCGACGACGCAGGTTGGCGGGCGTGGTTCTTGAGGAGGCTGATCCTCCCCCGGTGATTGACGCGAAGGGTGGTCCGCCGATCGGCCGGTCAACGATGTTCGGACCGCCCTAGAGGTCGGGCGGCCGCAATGGCGATCCTCCGGCCGTAAAGCCCCCGCTCGCTGCCGGAAAGGTCGGGATCCAGATGCAGGTCGTCCGACGCCGGATCATCGTCAAGAAAAGAATCAGCCTGCGTCAATGACTTGGACGTCGGATGACGAATTCGACGATCTTTCGCGTTCACCCGCCGGACACGATCCCAATTCATTGTCAAGGAATTTTCGCGAAGCCGCATTCTCACCGATGACGGACGAGACCTCGGCTTCCAGATCCTTGATCAGATGGTCGGATCAACCGGCCGCGTAACGGCTAGGATGATGATTATGTTGGACGAAACGACTTCCACGGCATTCAGCGTCGCCGACGCGCAGGACGTCCTCGGACTGAAGGATCGGACTGCTGCTCGCGGACGTATCGCCGAAATCCGCAAGGCCCTCGAGGCCGTGCTCGCTGAGACCGACGACCATGCGGCGAAAACCGCCGCGCGCAATGCCGCGCTCGCGAAGATGCGGACGGAGGCAAAGGCTGCCGGTCTGGTCGATGTGCCCGAAATCATCGAGGCGGATCTCCAGAAGGAACGCGAGGCGACTGAGGCTCTGGCCGCGAAGAAGGCCGAGAAGGAAGCTGCGACTGCGGCGAAAAACGCTGAGAAGGCCGCTGCCGGCAAGGCCAAGGCCGAGCAGAGGGCTCGCGACAAGGCGGAAAAGGATGCTGAGCGTCTGCGGAAGCGCCAGGAGCAGCGGGACGCGAAGAAGCCCAAACAGGTCACTGGCGCGACCTACCAGCTGCTCGCGACCTACTTCCGTCCGCTCGGATACAATGCCGGAACCTTCTATTTCATCCCGCAGGGTAGCCAGCAGATCGTTGAGCTCACCGCAGCGGCGATGCGGATCGATGCCAACCTCTATCAGCTGGCACCGAACGAGGCGTGGGTAGAAGCCTTCGGGAACGATGAAGGTCTCTGGTATCCATCCCGGGCGGCCGATTTCTTGATCAACAAACTGTGCGTGCCGGCCGGTGTGTTTTCCGAGCGAAACACTCGCGGTCGAGGGGTGTGGTCTGACGCTGGCCGGACGGTCGTTCATCTTGGGGATCGTCTCGTCGTTGACGGCAATGAAGTCAGGATCCCGAATTTCGAGAGCCGGTACACCTACGAGTTGAAGGAAATGCTCGATGCAGACCTCCGTAAGCAGCTGACGGCTGCCGAAGGTAGGAGGATCCGCAAGATCCTCGGCATGAGCCGCTGGGAGCAGCAAGCTTCCGCGACCTTGTTGGCCGGATTCCTGTTCACGGCGCCAGTTTGTGGAGCCCTGGCCTGGAGGCCGCACGTCTACGTCACCGGCCCGGCAGGATGCGGAAAGAGCGCGATCTTCACGTTCGTCTCGGCCCTCCTTGGCGGCGTCGCGATCAACGCGCTTGGTGATTCCACCGCGGCTGGCGTGCGTCAGAAATTGAGCTTCGACTCACGTCCGCTCATCTTCGACGAGTTTGAGAGCGAGGACCGTACCACTGCCGAGCGCATCCGCGGGATCATGTCGATTGCGCGCCAGGCGTCGAGCGAGAATGCCGCTCGGTCTCTCCGCGGAACGGCGGACGGCAGCGGAACCGACTTCGTGATCCGGGCCAGCTTCTTCTTCTCCTCGATCAATCTGAACGTCCAGGCACGTGCCGACGAGGAACGGGTCACTGTCCTTACGCTCAAGAAGGGCGTGGTCGACCCGAAGACCGGATTGCCGTTCAAGTCGGAGCAAGAGAAATGGGATGAGCGGCAGGCTATGGTTTCGGACATCCTGACGCCCGACATCGCAGCTCGTCTGATGGCTCGCGCGGTGAACATGCTCCCGAAGCTGATGGCCACCATCAAGGTGTTCCGGAAGGTCGTTCTGACGACGCCTGGTCTGGCAAATGAGCGTACCGCCGATCAGCTTGGCACGCTTCTCGCGGGCGCGTGGTGTCTGGGAAACGACGACGTCGTCTCCGAGGAGTTGGCCCGGAAGTTTGTCGGCATGCAGGATTGGGCTGTCTACCTTCCGAACTCCGTTCTGGAAGAGCAGCGGCTGATGAGCGCGATCATGCAAGCTCGGTGCCCGGATTTGATCGATCACGAGCGGATGGTTGTCTCCGAGTTGGTCGAGTTGGCGGCTGGTCGCGATGAGGACGCGACGGTGACGAACCGGAAGCTTGCATGGAAGGCGCTACAGCGCGTTGGGATCAGGGTCGAAGGGGACAAGGTGTTCATCTCAACTGCGAGCCGCGGTCTCTCCGATCTCCTGTCGGGAACGAACTGGGCCAACGCCTACAAGGAAGTCCTGCGCCGCTGCAAGGGTGCGTCCGCTGGCGGCTCGAAGAGGTTTGCCGGCGACACCGAGAACTGCATTGGTTTTCCGATCGACTGCGTGTTGGCAGCGGCCGAGGACGAGGATCCCTTTTCGGAGGAGGCGCCCTCGGAGAACGCCACGGTTTCGACCGGATGGGCTTCGGAAGATGACGCACCGGTCGCGGATCCCGCCTGATCCGCCAATCATCCTAGCTGACTTCGGGCCGCCCTCACCGGTGGCCCCTTCTTTTTGCGATCTGTCGCGGAAACCGTCAGAAAGTCAGAACGTCGAAACTGGGTTATGACACTCTTTATGACGCGGAGACCCAAGCAAACCGCCACGTGTAATAGCGTCATAAGAATATTTCATTATAGAGAGGTATAATATAGAGGAACCGGTTTGAACGTTTTCCGCCCACAAATCTTGTCGGTTGTCCGCCTTCAACGCGACCATGGACGGAATGATTTCAGAAAAGGATCACCTCCTATACGTCCCCCAAAATGTATTTTTCGTATGACGTTCTTGCAGACTGCTGAGTTCTGCGGATCTCCGCGTCATAGAACGCGTCATAATGGGGTCCGCGGATATGACTCTCCGACGAAAATCAAGCCTTCCCGCGGAGTGCGGTCGTCATAGACCGGAATTGGCACTCGAGGCTGGCCTCCCTCCTGAACGGAAACGTCCTCTCGGCGGCCCCGGGCGCGCCGGTGAGTATCTGGATCGACGTGACAGGTGCGGAGACGGACGAGAGGGCTGGTGTGAAGATTATCCGCTCCACTCATGTTGCCGGCTGGCTCCGATGCGGGTCCGACTTCTGCCTGCGCGGGATCGAAGGGTAGTTCAACTGGCGAATGGGCTTGCGGCAGAGGGGCATTCTGACGCCGGATCCGGTTCAGAGCGTGACTTCTGCCCCCACCACGGTATCTCTGTACGCGAGCAGGATACGACGGGAGCCCGAATGGAAGCCTGGGCCACCGAGGTTTCCAAGGGATGACAGAGACCGGCCGCTTGGGCCGGTCGCCGTCTCGGAACGCGTTTCCTTCTCCGTGTTGTTGCCTACTCGTCCTGTCCCGCCAGTACCGAAGACTTGTCCACGATCTTCGGAAGATTTTCGGCCAGCGCCAGAACGGTCGCCGCAGCACCGCGCGCCGCTACCCTTCGGAAATCGTCGAGAAACTCGTCCAGGCCGTCAGCAACATCGCCTTTCACTTCGCGAAGCGCCCGAAGTGCGTGTTCATGGCCGAGCATCAAGATGCGCATGCCAAGGATGTATTTTTCGGTGATCACGTCGCGGGCGACATCGCCGCGAGCGCTCAGCCGATACTTGAGGTGGTAGGCGTTGTCGTAATTGATCTTATAAATCACGCCTTGGAGACCTAGGTCTTCAATCACCCCCCCGTCCAGGTCGGTGAACCCTTCGGGCCACGGCTGGGACTCCTGATCGCCGACCGGATGCCCGTCCTTCGTGAGCAAGCGATAAGGCGGTAGTCCGTGGGTAGGAGCCGGCGGCCCCTTGCCGTTCCGCTTGCCGCCGTTCTCGCCTGCCCCGGATTCCTTCTTCGCGCGAGGCTTTTTCGGTTCATGGTCCTCTTCGACGATCCTGATCGTCAGCGTGTCCTCGACAGGGCCGGCCATGGAATCGTCCTGCAATCCCACCGTCAACACGAAGGTGTCGCCCACGTTCAGCGCCTCTTCCACCGGCTCGAAATAGAGCGTGAGCCGGCCGTTATGCAAGTGGGATCTGACGCCGAACTGCTCGTACGGCGAGGGGTCGATGATTAGGCGCCCCCTGTTGTCGGCACGTTGCAGGTAGCCGTTCTCGACATCGGTTTTCGCCGTTACCGATCGGGTCCGATTGATTGGGACCGAGATTCCTGTCTCGCGCACCTTCGCTTCGAAATACAGTTCGGTCGGGCTGTACTTTCCCTCGTACTCTCCGCTGCCTTCGTCATCTCCCTTGTCGCCGGACCCAGCCGAAGGAAGCGTGATCACGGGATCGCGGTTCGTCAGCAAAGCCGCCAAATTGCGGTCCGCGTCCACAAGCTTCTGGAATAGGTCGTTCCGCTGCGATTTCGCGGCCTGTTGCAGTTCTTCCTTGGCTACCTCGTTTTGAAGGTCTTGCAGCGCCTTCGATTCCTTAATCGTCACCGTAACCGCGTCCTGGTAACGCTCTCCGATGATCGTATTACGGATATGCTCCCGATCGCCCTTCCAGATCTCGTTGTGGGCCTCGAAGGAAAGGCCACTGGCATCGACGATGACGACGATGCGGTCTTTGAGCGCCGGAAAGCCGCAGCTTTGCGAGACGTAACCGCGAGTCTGCTTGAACTGGACCTGCCCGTTCACCGCATGAAAAACCCGGTTGTTCGAACTTTTCAGCCAGCCAGGCAACTCCCGCTTCAGGCGGATGGCCGAAACCGAGACGGTGCCCAACTCGCCAGTGGTGATCGAACCGACCTCGATGCGTCCCGTACCGGCCGCTTCGTCCTCTTCCTCTTCGTCATCTTCCCGATGGGATCGGAGGAGCAGGAACTCCATGCCGCAAAATCCGCGAGGATCGATACCTTCTGCTCGATCCCCGCGGCGCTTGGGGTCCGGCGTTTGCCGGAAGTCAAGGATCCGGAACGGAAGGATCGTCTCGACGAGATTCTCGTTCAGAGCCTCGCGGGAACCGCGGAAGCCGCCGGAAAAGCGCGAACCGATCTGATAATCATAGAGCTTGATGACGGTTCCAGTCGAGAGATGGACTCCGTCGTACCGCTTGCCGTCTGCCTTGACGAATGGGTAAAGGGCATCCTCGGCGAAGGTCGGGATGCTGCTGTCGGGGAGGACGAAATACTCCGCGATCGGCATACCCCCGCCCGGGCGCTTGCGCATCAGGGTGAACCCCCACGGCCCTTTCCTGTCGTAACGTCTGGAGACGATCAGCTTGAACCATCTGAGCCCGCAATACCCTAGCACCCCCGAGGAGCCCATATTGTATTTGCCCTGCACGAACGGAACGTTCTTCTTGTTGCCCGTGCTGAGCGAGAGGAACGTGCTCTCGAAGTCCTCGGGGTTTTGCCCTTCGCCGTTATCGACGAAGGTGTAGCAGGGAAGGCCGGTACGTTTCGTCCGAGCGCCCGTAACGCCGATGACGAGATTGTCTTGGGCGAAGGACCGGAGCCACGGGTCCTTTGGGTCCAAGTTGGTGAGCTTCCCGCCGCGCAACGGCTTGATGAGCATATCGACCGCTGCATGCATGGTCGGGGGGGCGGTCTTGCCTTTGGGATCGATCCCCTTCTTCAAGGCGTGCTTCATCAGAACGGCGTCGACCATGTTCGTCATCAATTCGGTCAACGCCTTGCCGCCGTCCGAAGCCTGGTTCGACGTGATGTTGAAATTGGTCTCGCGCCCATCGAGCGGCCGCCAGTTCCTTGCGTCCCGCATTTCCGGAACCGAGTCGAGCATGCTTTGCACGGCCGCTTCGGATTCCGCGTCAAGGAGCCGGCGACAGATCGCCCGGGCGTCGAATTTCTTACTCATTTCCCCCCCGCTTGTTGAAGGTGCACGTCGTGATTTCTGATTTTGACGTACTCCACCTACATGTCCGATCCCTACTCCAGAATAAACTGGGTCTTGCCGTCCTGCTTCTTGAGCGCGATATCAAACCGCTTCCTACACGCTGCCACTTCATCCTGAAGTGCACGAATGATCTTTGCGATATCGTCGTCTCTGTAATCGTAGTTCGATCTATTCGACAGATTGCCGATGAGCTGGATGCTCTTGAGCGCTTTCGAAACGCGCTTGTTCGCCAGTTCTACGAACTTCTCTCTATCCTTATCTCTCATTCTTGCCTCCACCCCGTGCTCGAAAATTCGTACATATCTCATTAGTACGCGTAAGTTTTGCGTTCCGCAACGGCATTCCGTGCAGCCTGCGTGCTCATTGGGAGGAAATGTACGACCACGGACGGATCGGAGGTCGAGATGTTGTGGTTTCCCGGCACGCGGCCCGCAGAATATGGTTGCGACCCCCGACCTGTCGAGTATACTTGACTATAGTCATGGGATGGGGAGTCGGGAACGCTTGAAGACGGCCGGGAAAATGGGCACCGCATCTGCCGCGAAAGCGCTCGGAGTCTCGAAGGCGACCCTTTTGAGATGGTTTCGCGACGGCAAAATCGCGGACGTCGGACGTGACAGGAACCAGTGGCGGGTATTCACGTCCGCCGATATTGCCCGGATCAAAAAAGAGATGGGTTTGGGCGCATGAGCGAACGGGGCAATCATCGGGGGAGCGAAGCCGTGGTGCCTCGGTTTTTGGCTGTAGATTTTTTCTGCGGCGCCGGCGGGACCACGCACGGTCTGATCGACGCCGGAGGTTATGTCATTGCCGGAATAGATAAGGACGCGCGTTGCGAACGGACCTATACCGAGAATAACGTCAACGCGTCGCTGGATTACTCGCAGGTCCGGTTTCTCGGATATGACATCTTTCCCAAGACGGCCGAATATCCTGCCGGGCGACAGCGCGAGCTGATCTCGGAACTGGACGGGTTGATCGGCTACTATCGCAAGAAAGCACCGCACGTCCCGATGCTGTTTGCGATCTGCGCACCGTGCCAGCCGTTCACGAGGCTGTCCAAGAAGGAAATGACGGACAAGCGTCTGGCTGGTCGCGAACGCGACAGCAATCTCTTGCGGGAAGCATCTCGCTTCGTGCGAAAATTCAAGCCGGAATTGGTGTTGTCCGAGAACGTCTCCGGCATCAGGGACCCGAAATACGGCGGCGTCTGGGATGAGTTTCGGCGCAGCCTTGAGGCATCGGGCTACGTTACCGGGTCCAAGATCGTTTGCACGTCTCGATTCGGCGTCCCGCAGTACCGTCGCCGATCGATCCTGATGGCCGTGCGTCGCAAGTCGGTCCGACCCGAACGGTTTGCCGATATCCTGCAAGGCGAGTTGCTCGTGCCGGAAGCCGATCCGAACGCGGTCATGGTGTCGGTGGAAAGTGCGATCGGACATCTCCCCCCGATCGGTGCAGGCGAAAGGCATGCGGCAATTCCGAACCACAGAACCCGCACGCTGAGCGAACTCAATCTGAAGCGTCTCGCGTCCGCGCGACCAGGTCAATCGAATGCGTATATGGAAGAGACGGAGTTCGGCGATCTCTCGCTGGAGTGCCACCAAAAGGTCAACATGCGACTCAAACAGCGCTGCTTTTCCGATGTTTATACCCGCATGCGCCCCGATTACCCGTCGCCGACCATCACGACCAAGTGTCACAGCATTTCGAACGGCCGATTCGGGCACTACGACGAAAAGCAGGTCCGGGGATTGTCGCTACGCGAGGCCGCCATCCTGCAATCGTTTCCGGAGGACTACGTGTTCTACCCGGAAGAGCAGATAGAGCCTGTCGCGCGAATGATCGGCAACGCGGTGCCGCCGAAACTGGCGGAGTTTTTTGCCGGCTATTTGGTCAACTCGCTTAAAGGCGCCGCCAGGTGAGGCAGCGCCCGACCGCCGAGAAGGCTAAGAACCTCTCGGCACCCTTCATCAAGAGCGCACTCCCAAATTACGATCACGTCCCAGCCCATCGCTTGCAGCGCGGCTCGGTTGCGCCGGTCACGTTCCTTGTTGCGGTCAAGCTTGGCGTTCCAGAACACGGTCCTGGATGTCGGCCGGCGTCCTTTCGGGCAATCATGCCCGTGCCAAAAGCACCCGTGGACGAAGACCGCAACGCGGAAGCGGGGCAGAACGATATCCGGCGTACCGGGAAGGTCGCACCGATGCAAGCGGTAACGGTACCCGGCCGCGAAGAGGGCTCTACGGACCGACCGTTCGGGGCCGGTATCCTTCCCTCGGACGGCCGCCATCATTTTCGAACGGATAGCCGGAGCGACGGTGTCGGTCATGCAAAGACCGTGGCAGAATTAACGTTATATGGCAGGCGAGCTTCCTACCATGGCCGGATCGGGGCTGTACAGGCCACACCCCGGCAGGAAAGAACGTCAGGTTCGGGAAAAACATGACCTCTACGCAGGAGAAGAAGCTTCGGCTTTCGTTTCATGGACGGATAATAGATTCGCTCGGCATACAAATGTATCAGAGCCCCGTGGCGGCAGTCGCCGAGCTTATCGCTAACGGATGGGACGCGGACGCCACCGAGGTCTCGGTCGCACTGCCCGAAGATAAGGGAGAGGGCGCGGAAATCGTCGTGCAGGATAACGGGACGGGCATGACCTTTGCGGACTGCCAGGATCGTTATCTAAACGTCGGTCGCAATCGGCGACTTACCGAAGGCGCAAAATCCCAAAATGGAAGACCGCTTCTTGGCCGAAAGGGCATCGGAAAATTCGCTGGCTTCGGTATCGCTCGAATCGTCGAGATCGACACCGTGAGCGCGACCACCGGCGAGCGGACGGTTTTCGTCCTCGATCTCGACAAATTGCGATCCGAAGAGTTCGTCGTAAGCGGTGACAAGGAAATCGAGGTTCTTCTAGCCGAAGGCCCGGACGATGGCAGACGAAGTTTCCGCGGCACCCGGGTACGACTGAGGGCTCTTATTTTCAACCGGCGAATCGGAGCCGAGTCGTTCGCGCGGAGCATGGCCCGCCGATTCGTTTTGGCTCGGCAAGCCGCAACCTTCCGTGTGACCATCAACGGAGTTGAACTCCCGGAGCAGGCCGACCCGATCGGAAACAAGATCGAGTTCTCGTTTCCCGAGGCGTACACCGATGATGAAAAGCCGGAAGGTCTGTCGATTACGGCCGACGGATGGGGCCACGAAAAGGTGGCGGACGGCGAAGAGATAGAATGGCAATTGAATTTCACAGAGAAGCCGATCGGCGAAGAGGAACTTCGCGGGGTCGCCATCTATTGCGGTGTGAAATTGGCTCAAGCCCCGTTCTTTTTTTTGCTGTCCGGCGGCTTGGCGGGCCAACACGGGCAACAGTACCTTACCGGTCGAATTCGCGCCGATTATCTCGACCGCTTGGCGGCGGATATCATCACGACCGAGCGCCAACGGATCAATTGGGAAGAGGAAACGGCCGGACGCCTCCTCGATTGGGGGCAAGAGCGTCTGAAGCAACTTCTCGCACTTTGGCAGAGCCGTCGTGCAGGGGAAAAGATCCGTGCGATCGAGGCCCGGCTCTCGAATTTTTCGAGGCGGATCGAGCGACTCAAACCGTCGGAGGCAAAGGTCGTAAAGCGAGCGCTGCTGCGTATCGCCGCGATTCCGGCGATCGATCAATCCCAATTCGAGGACCTCGCCGGAGCGGTGCTGACGGCATGGGAAGGCGGGAGACTTCGCGACATTATCGAACAGGTTTCGCGAATGGAAACTATGGACGCGGATGTTCTTGTCAGCGTCCTGTCGGAGCATCAGGTCCTTACCGCGTTGCATGTGGCGGAAGCCGTCAAGCTGAAACTCGACGTGGTAGACGGATTGCGGCGGCGGATTGCCTCGCGTGAACTGGAGAACGCCGTCCGCGACTATATCGCGGACAATCCATGGCTGATCTCTCCGAAATGGGATACCTTTCAGGTCGAGCGCCGGATCAAAGACTTAGTTGCGGAGGCACTGCAGGAGTCCGGGATTTCGGACGATATCGACTGGAAAGGCCGTGTCGATCTGGCCCTGTCGTCCGGCTCTCAGCTTTTGATCCTGGAATTCATGCGGCCAGGCTTGACGGTCGATCGGAATCATATCGACCGGTTCCAGCGCTACGTCGATATCCTCCGCGCCCGGATCGATGCGAATACCGCCCTCGGGTTTCGAGACATTACCGGGTTGTTGGTGGCCGACAATCTCCACCGACGCCCCGAGGATCAAAAAGCGTTCGAACGCATGGCTGCGGACGGGATGCTTTGTGAGGAATGGCGCGTGCTCCTCGATCAAGCCGAGGCTCAGTGGAAGGATTTTCTTTTTGTGCTGGCGGAAAGGGCGCCGGAAGACGACAGGGTCAAGGCCCTCGTAACCTCGGAGGTGGGGGCCGAGGGAGTTTCGCCTGAAGACGAAAAGAAGGGCGATGGAGCCTGAACAGTCCCCGGAAGACGTTTTGATCGAAGCCGATCCGTCGATCTCGACGGGGTTCGGTATCTCCCTCGGGCACCAGGTTCGCTACCAGCCGAAGAATGCGGTCGTTGTTCGTCGTCGGCGCGACCGCATCGTCTTCGAAACCGGCGGCAGCCGCACGGGGCCGACATGGACGAAATAGCGGAATTTGTAGACGAGCGGCAAAAGTCTTGGTGCATCCACTGCCGAAGGTTCTTGGCGGGCCTGAAAACCAACCGTGACCATGTGCCCACGAAAACTCTCCTTCACCCGCCCTACCCCTCCAACCTTCCGGTCGTAGCGGTCTGTACGGAGTGCAACGAAAGCTTTTCGAAGGACGAGCAGTATGTTGTCGCCTTTCTGTCGTCGGTTATTTCCGGTTCGACGGATCCGAGCGCCCAATCAAATCCGAACGCGCAGCGGATCTTGCAGAAAAACAAAAGGCTGCGGGACAGAATAGAGCACTCCAAGAGAGAATATCTGACAAAGGATGGAGAACCGCGCGTCGCCTGGGGACCCGAGCAAAATCGTATTGACCGTGTCATCGTCAAGAACGCGCGCGGCCACGCCTTTTTTGAATACGGAGAACCGGTGTTGAACGACCCTGTGCGGGTTTCGTCAACTCCGATTCTATCCTTGAGCCCGGAAGAACGCGCACTGTTCGAAGAGATCCCGGCATCCGGCGGTTGGCCGGAGGTCGGCAGCCGCATGATGACGAGGCTGATGACGGGACAGGACCTTGATGGCCCTTGGGTTGTCGTTCAAGAGGGCGTTTACCGCTACGGCGTGGTTCCATGCGGCGGGGGAACGCTCGTCAGGACCGTCATTTCCGAGTACCTCGCAACGGAGGTGCTTTGGCAAGAATAGATTCGGCGTCGCTACATCTCTTCCGAAGGACCCATTGTGGCCAGGCACTGACAGGCCATGCTCTCGGCATCGAGAATGCTCGCCACCACTCCCTCAACACGCCCCTTCTCGGTCCGCAGGGAGAATTTCCATCCCTCCGAAACCCTTCCGAGCGTCAGGGCTCGGCCGTCGTAC
Source organism: Rhodospirillales bacterium (assembly GCA_018432935.1). Classification (GTDB taxonomy): domain Bacteria; phylum Pseudomonadota; class Alphaproteobacteria; order Rhodospirillales; family Shumkoniaceae; genus JAHDSF01. The sequence goes on from JAHDSF010000030.1 coordinate 59,522, forward strand.
CAGACCTGAACCCTGCCGCGGAGCACTTCCGATGCGACGTTGTCCGTGAAGGACTGGCAAAAAGATTTGTGCGCCAGATACGCTTGCCAGGTCCGCCATTCGAGCTCTGCACGGGGGTCGGCGAATTCCGAGAGATCGATATCAGCCGAAGCAGCAATGAACTCGTAAGAGCCGTTCTCGGGATTGAACTCCTCAACCTCTGCCGATCCCTGAGACCCCACGACCGAGAGCGCCGCCGAGGAGATCAGGGATTTCCCAAACTCTCGCCGAACCTTCCACTGCATGCTTTGAGCACCCCTATCCTCGCGCCGATCAACCCGGCCCCAAAGCCAGATAGGCACCGCAGCACGACGCGCAAGCGCGCAAACCCATGCAGCGGGGAACCTGTGTTCAATCAGCGTTCCCGGGAATGACGGTCCCGTGTGGGCTTGCGCTTCAATTCGGGGGCAGAGAATGCGTCGGTGCCAGATCCGGAAGCGGGCAGCGGATCGAAGACTTGCCGCCAGCGTGCCATGGCGGCCAGCGCGGCGAGGTGCATTCGGTGCAGCTCCTGCCCGCCGGGCGACTCTCGGAGCTCTTCCTGAACGGCGGGATCGTCGCCAGCGATCCGACGGGCGGCGCGCAGTTCGGATTCCAGTCGACTGAAGGTTCCACGCACATGTCGCAGGACAGTGATGTAGTTGTGAAGTTCGTTCATTTGTCCTCCTTCGAGACGCTGTTGAGGGCGTCCTCGATCAATGTCCAGTCCCTCGCGGCGATCTTCGAGCGAAGGGCGTTCACCAACCACAGCCGGAACGCGCCGTTCTCTCGGGCAAGGCAGACCACCCCGGCCCCGAGGACGATCTTGCTCCGGGTTTCCCGTCGCCGCGCCCGTTCCCGGTCCCGGGCAAGCACGTTTTCAATCCGCGCCGCGATCCGGGAACGGGCGGTCTCGAGTTCGGCAATTCTTGTCTCGACTGCGGTTTCCATGTTGAAGGACTTATAAGTTTCCGCCAGCTCCACAAGAGAGGGAATCATTACCCCGAGCGACAGCGAAGGGCGCGCATTTAGCAAACCTGGCGGTTTGCTGCGCGTCAGGGCGGAGCATGGCGACGTTTCACATGGCCGTTTCCACGATACGGCGGGCCGCCGGGCAGTCTGCCGTTGCAGCCGCCGCGTATCGCGGCGCCTGCCGCCTCTTCGACGAGCGGACAGGCATTGTGAGCGATTTCCGCCGCAAACGCGGGCATGTCGCGGAAGGAATGGCGGGATGGTCTGGGTCGAGGGAAGCACTCTGGAATATGGCTGAGGCAGCAGAGCGGCGGAAGAACGCCGTGGTCGCCCGCGAGGTCACCGTCGCCCTTCCTTGCGAACTCGACGATGCTGGCCGCTGTCGTCTGTTGGCCCGTTTTGCAGAAGAACTTCACCACCGTCACGGGATCGCCATCGGCTGGGACGTCCACCGTGCCGACAGGCGGGGTGACGCGAGGAACTGGCACGGTCACCTGATGTTGACAACCCGCCGTCTCGGCGAGGATGGACGATTTCTTGAGAAGACCCGCGAATTGGACCAGACGCCTTCCAGCGCTGAGCATATCGATGCGTGGCGCTCGGCATGGGCTGAGGCGGTAAATCGGGAGCTCGCCGATGCCGGGATCGTCGCCAAGGTCGACAGCCGATCCCTGAAAGCGCGAGCGGAGGCGGGGGAGGCGTCGCGCAAGCCAATGGAGAAGATGGGTCCGGCCGCGACAGCCATGGAACGGCGCGGCATCCAAACCAACAAGGGCAGGCGCAACAGCCTCACGCTCCAACGCAACCGCGCCATCGTCCGGCTGCACGGCCGGGCTTTACAGCTTTCCCACGCAATCGCGGAACTGAAGGTCGACCGCGCCGTCAACGAAGTTCGGGCAGCATCCGAGCGAAGACCCCTGCCTGCGCCCCAACGTGCTTCCGCCTACCGCGCCATGTTCGATGCCGCCCGTGCGGCTTGGGGGCCGGCATGGCCGCGCAGCCTATCTGGTGCTGTCGCCCGGCTCTGGCCCAAGGGTCTCCGACCAGTTGCCTCTGTGACGGCCAGACTGGTCGCCGCCTGCTTGGTTGAAATACCCCCGGATGATGCTGAAGAATTCCGATGCTGCCTTGAGGCGCTGTTGGCGATTCAGCGACCGTCCGTCAGAGTGCTCGTCCGTTAACTGGCCGCACGACCGCCAGCCTCGTGCCGCGGCAGACCAATTATCGAGAGCAGCATCCGCGACGCAGACGGAGCTATCGAAGGGCGGGGAGGATCCCAAAGCCAGCCGTCATCTTTGGCGGAAGCTGTGCTGCACCGAACGGAGCGCCTGGTCGAAGCCCTCCGCCTCGCCCTGCCGTTCGTGCGGGCGACGCTTGTTTTTGGCATCCGTCCAGGCGGCGACCACCCCCCCGAGCAGGAGCAGCAGGAACAGCCCCCCTCCGATCGGAGGAAAGAACACCGCGACTACTCCGCCGACGAGGGCGGCAACAAGGATGTACTTGAGCAGATAGGGGATAAACCACAAAAGGTACATGTCACGCAGCCTCCACCATATGGGCTAGCGCGTCCTGGTCCTCCCCGTTCATGGGGATGAGATTGTCGATCTGATACCGGTGCCGCGCCGTGATGTACTCCTTCACGAAGGATTTCTCCTCCTCGCCAAGGGCCTGGTCGTTCACCATTACATTGAAGCCGTTGAAGAAGCGCAGGTCGTCGACTTCGAGGACCTTCCCTCGGTACTGAGCCACAGCCAACTCAATGTAGTCCCGCAAGCCATAGTGGAGGATCAGGGAGCCGCGTGTCATCCCCCGGGTGCGCTGCCTTTCGGCGAAGTTCCACACCTTCAGTGTGCTGTACCGGATTTTGAGCTCATTGATCTGCCGCTGCTGTTCCTGCATGGCCTTTCGAAGGGTTTCGATTTCTCGCTGGAGGACACGAACCTGCTCCTTCAGCCGGTTGATCTCCGGTTGCCGGGACAGAACGCCGATCGTTATGCCACCAGCGGCAGTAAGCAGGAGGGGAATGAGGAACGGGATGGGCATTGGATCACCTGTCGAATAGGCCTTCGAGCGAATACATGCGGGCATCGAAATCTCTGAGTTCGGTCAGGTATCCCGCGCCCCCCGGATGGCTGACGAGGTCACGCCCCGAAGCGAACACCTCGGCCTCCAGCCTGGCATTTTCGAGACAGAGCCTTTCGGTGGCCTGCTCGAGGACAGCAATGTCTCTGTAATTCAGCCGATAGAGCGAATAGATCTCCTTTACGACCATGAATGCCGTCGGCCAGCTTATAAACGGCACCCCGGTCTTTAGGACGCCGATCGCCGCCTTCCCGAAGAACTGAGAGGAATAGGCGATGGCCCTGACTTGGCTGGCGGCAGCCTCGTCGTCCTTGTTCAGGGCGTGGTTGTGTATGGCGCACAGGGCGGACGTCAGGCCTGTCGTGGCGATATCGGCAAACTTGATCGTGAAAAGGTTACCGAACGCTTCGGTAATATCCGCCGCATTCCCTCCGTTCGTGGCCGCCCGCGCCACGTCCCATAGCGTGTTTCCCAGCTTGCCGTTGTCTCCGACGTAGTCGAAGAAGGAGTGGAACGGGATCGGCAAACCCTGGTTCGAGAACGTGTCAGCCACCAAGTGCCGGAACACCTGCGCGATCCCGCCGAGAATGCTCCCCCGCTGTCTCATGAGCAGTACGAACGGGTTGTCCGGCCCCAGCGAGAAGATGTCGTGGCCCCACATTAGGCGGTGGGCGCCCGGCCAAAGCGGATTACCGGCTCGGTCGATGTACTCCCCATCGACCTTGTCAAGAAGGTCGCCCTTGTGCCCCAGGAGAAAACGGACAATCCGTTCGAAAGCGTTCTTTGGTTTGTCGTCTGTCTGCGCGATTTGGTGAATGTCGTTCAAGAACTTTTTGACTGCCTCGGATGAGGATATCAGCGCGCCAGCCCCGCCGTAGATCGCGGGCAGGATGAAGTTGCGGGGATCATTCGAGGGTGGCGACACCTGCCCGAGGCTCGACAGCGCCCTCTCGACCACCGAAAGCTGCTCCGCGAATCCCCCACGCAATGCATCCAGTTGCCGGATGGATAGCTCGCAGGCACATGCCAGGTTGTTCATTCGGCCCCCCCCAACGCGTAGGCGACCACGAGCAACGCAGATACGAGAGTGTTCGCGTGAGTGCCGAACTTGACGTCCATTTCCTCGGCGATGCTGTTCTCGATCTCGATCTCCACCCACGTGTCCTCCGCCTCGGCAAGGCTGCAGACCAGTTTCACGTTCTTGTTTCTTTTGGAGAGGTAGCCCAGCACCCAATTTAAGGTGACGTTGATGTTGCGTTCGCTTTGGCCGGATGCGTCATAGACGCGCTGGGATACCTTGCACTTCATCGCATTCTCCATTCCAGATCGTGCGGACGTCGACGATGTTCGCCAGCCCGCCGAAGCTCCATACCCAGGCGTTCAACTCCTTGTCGCTGGTCGAGGTGACGGCAAGCGTGAGGCTCCCATCCGGGTGCTCCTCGATGCTCTGGTCGTCGCTCCAGATTCTATCACGCACATAGTCGGCAGCCTCCGGCGCCACGAGGATCCTCGCGCGTCTTGGCTTGTGCCAGTTCAGGCCGAACCCCTTCGCATTCTCGTCGGCAGCATCGAACGAGAAATGCTCCCCCGTCGGGGCAATTGCTGCGATTCGGTGAAGCGAGAAGGTGGTTGGCCGATCTCTCAGCAGTGACCCTTCAGACAGCCGGTAGCCTTGGACGTAGAGGGCCGCGCCCATCGCGAGGATGCGTCCGGGCGCGTAACGGTATGGCCGTGCTTCGCCCCGGCCGTTGGCTCGGTAGATGACGCGGCAGACCTGACGCTTCTCGATGGCCAGGCGAAGGCCGGCAATCGTCGCGAGGTGCGGACCGTAGTCGATGTATCCCTTGGGTCGGAAGCCCATGGCGTGGTGACCGGCGGGCCGCTGCCGCTGTCCTTCATCAAGCTGGAGAGCGAGCGACATGAGAGTGCGGTCTATGCGTTCTACAATTCCGGCCGGGAGGCGTGGCGCGGCCAAGTCGCGGCAGATTGCCAGGAAATGGAGTTCCTCGAACGAGAAGCCTAGAGCCTTCGCGTGAGCGTTCGACCGAAGCCGATAATAACGCCGACGGCCTTCCAGCCCGCTTTCGATCTCCGCATCCTTGCCCAGATGCCGCTCGATGACGCCGATCAGGCGGACGACCGTCTGCGGCGAGCACCCCAATTCGCGCGCGACGTCCGCCTGGAAGTGCTTTCCGCTGCCGAGGGTGAGGCGCTGGTACAAGTCCAGCAGCTTGTCGCGCGGCAACGCGTCATTGTGTTTCCGGGGCATGTTTCACCGGGCCGGAATCGGAGTCATGAAGGATTGGCTCACGCCGGCACTCCGGTCGCGCTGCCCTTGTCGGCCACGACATGCTTCCTAACGAAATGGGTTGCTCCGTAGAGAGCGAAGCCGGTCACGACGATCCATCCCACAAATCGGAACATGGCTGTACTCCGTCACGATGTAGGCAAAGCCGATAGGCCCGACCTGGGATGACGATACATTCCACACCCCCCAGATTCCGATAGGCGTCAGGAAATTCTTATAAGCATCCGCGCTACCATTCCGCGTGATTTCATCCCAGTGTGCCCAGATCCTGGGGTTGAAGTCCAGCACTTGGCGGACCTCCAACGGTCGTGAATGACGGCCCGCCGGTTGGCCATGAGCAATTCAATAAGCTGATCGTCTTCATCGCAGTGAAGGAGGCTGTGGGTAACTGGCCTTCCACCGCCGGACTTTCTGACGGTCGCGGGGGCAGGCCAGTTATCCACAGCGGCGGAGTACTAGCCCGATCTCAGTTTGTCGGCCGTTAGGCTTTGAGTGGGGACGGCTTGTGGGTGCATTGTGGGTGCAAAATTGGATTTGTTCGCGCTACGTTCCGCCGCGCGAGGGTCGCGAAGGGCCGCGATTGGCCGCGGATATGCTGGGGACTCGGGGGAGCCCTCTCCCTTCACACGGCAGGGGTCGGAGGTTCAAACCCTCCTGCGCCCACCATCGAAACCCCCAGGGAAACCTGGGGGTTTCGTCTTTCTAGAGCCCTTGCGCTCTCCTGTCAGAGCCCATCCTATTCACACTCGTTCACACTCGTCAATCGTCCCGCCGTGAAGCCAGTGGCGGAACCGGAGGTTCCTTGGTCGGTCGGAATCGGAGATTCCTCCCTGGCTCTCCCGCTGAGCTATGCGCCCGGAACGGAAGGGACGAGAGAACGACACGTTGTCCTCAGGGGCCAAGGTGAGGGGGTACAAGGGGGATACTGGGGGGCATTCCATTCCGCATTGGCCCTCGAAAATATCTCGGCAAAATTCCGCCAAAATCGCTATCACATGAAGGAGTTGTCGGCCGACAGGCAAAACTGACCCCCTGACGACAGCGAGAATTGACCCTCCTGAACAGCAAGGAGGAAGTCATGGAATCACGGACTGACGCACCGAAGTCTCTGCGGGTGGGGGATCCGCGGAGGGAGGCGATGCTGGA
>JAHDSF010000033.1 GCA_018432935.1 Rhodospirillales bacterium
CCATGCCCTGGCCGCCTGAGCCGCTTCGGCGACCGGCAACGGCTGTGGATAAGCCTCCGGCTTACCCACAGCCGCAACCACCACAGAAGCGGTCAATTGATGCGCTACAAAAACCGGTCAACTTGACGCGCTCGCTACAGGGCCACCACGGCTCACGGCGGGACGGCACGGACGGCGGCATAGCGGCTTAGGACTGGCGTGGGTGCCGCGAAGGAGGCCGTCTCACCCTTCAACAGTTCGCGCCGTCAAGTTGCCCTGCTCTCGCCACCAAGACCGGGAAGACGGCGCGCAGGCGGCTTATCACGCCGACGTCCAGCGGCGCCCGGCGGGTGGCGAGATGGGATGGGGCGGAGGCGGCCGGACGGAACTCCTGAAGCACCCAACGCTCGACCCCGCACCCGGCGAGCTCGCGGGCGAGGACCAGCAGGTCGCTCTCGGGCAGGAGTTCGGGATGCACCGTGGTGCGGAGCTCCCAGGCGACCCCGGAAGCGGCCACCATGCGCAGGCTTTCGCGCGCCCGGTCGCCACTTCCCGAAACCCCGGTCAGGCGCTCATAAGCCGCGGACGGCGCCTTGATATCGAAACCCACCCAGTCGGTGAGGGGGAGGATCTCGGCCAGGCGCCCGGGAAAGCAGCCGGCGGTGTGGAGGCCGACGCGGAACCCCATCGACCTCACCTCTCGCAAGGCGGCCGGAAGACCCGCCTGCAGGGTCGGTTCGCCGCCCGAGAAGACGACGCCGTCGAGCACGCCGCGGCGGCTCTCGAGGAAGCGCGCGACCTCGCCCCACGGGACAGGCGCCGCGGCCTCGGCCGGCTGCAGGTGCGGGTTGTGGCAGTAGGGGCAACGCCACGGGCAACCCTGGCAGAACACCACCGCCGCCAGCTCGTCGGGCCAGTCGGCCGTCGACAGCGGCACCACGCCGCCCACGACGAGGTCAGGCGGCATCGGCGGGCTCGGCGAAGGTGCGCCGCTCGGCGAATTCGCTGCGCTTGCCGGCATTGAACGAGACCACCGGCCGGTGATAGCCCATCACCCGGGTCCACACCTCGCAGGCCTGGCGCCGGTTCTCGGCCAAAGGCTCCTCAGCCGCCCGCTCGGCGTCGCACTTGGGGCAGAACTCGTGCTCGCCGGACAGATAGCCGTGGGTCGGGCAGATCGAGAAGGTCGGCGTGACCGTCAGGTACGGCAGCCGGAACCTTTCCAGCGACCGCTTCACCAGCTTGCGGCAGGCGGCGGCGGACGACATCCGTTCGCCCATGTAGAGATGCAGCACGGTCCCGCCGGTATAGCGGGTCTGGAGGTCCTCCTGTCGTGCCATTGCCTCGAACGGGTCGTCGGTGAAGCCCGCCGGAAGCTGAGTCGAGTTGGTGTAGTAGGGGGCTTCGGGCGTGCCGGCCTGAAGGATGTCCGGATGCCGCTTCGCATCCTCGCGGGCGAAACGGTAGGTGGTGCCTTCGGCCGGGGTTGCCTCGAGATTGTAGAGGTGCCCGGTCTCGGTCTGGAAGGCGACGATCCGCTCGCGGATGTGATCGAGCAGCTCGGCCGCGAAGGCATGGCCCCATTGGCTAGTGATGTCGTGCGCGCCGCGGCTGAAGTTGCGGATCATCTCGTTGACGCCGTTGACGCCGATGGTCGAGAAGTGGTTGCGCAGGGTGCCGAGATAGCGCTTGGTGTAGGGGAACAGCCCCTGGTCCATGTGGCCCTGGATCACCTTGCGTTTGATTTCCAGGCTGTTGCGGGCAAGATCGAGGAGGACGTCGAGCTGCCGGTACAGCGCCTCCCTGTCGCCCCGGTACCGGTAGCCGAGGCGGGCGCAGTTGATGGTGACGACGCCGATCGAGCCGGTCTGCTCGGCGCTGCCGAACAGGCCGTTGCCGCGCTTAAGCAGCTCGCTGAGGTCGAGCCGCAGGCGGCAGCACATCGAGCGGACCATGTTGGGGCTGAGGTCCGAGTTGAGGAAGTTCTGGAAATACGGCAGGCCGTAGCGGGCGGTCATCTCGAACAGGCGCGCGGCGTTCTCGCTCTCCCAGGGGAAATCGCGGGTGATGTTGTAGGTCGGGATCGGGAACGTGAACACGCGGCCTCTGGCATCGCCGGCGGTCATCACCTCGATGTAGGCGCGGTTGATCATGTCCATTTCGGCCGGAAGATCGCCGTAGCTGAACGGCATCTCCTCGCCGGCGATGACGGGTATGTCGTCGCGCAGGTCGTCGGGACAGGTCCAGTCGAAGGTCAGGTTGGTGAACGGCGTCTGATTGCCCCAGCGCGACGGGACATTGAGATTGTAGATCAGCTCCTGGATCGCCTGGCGGACTTCGGGATAGTTCAGGCGATCCTTGCGGATGAATGGTGCCATGTAGGTGTCGAACGAGCTGAACGCCTGCGCCCCTGCCCATTCGTTCTGGAGCGTGCCCAGGAAATTGACGATCTGGCCGACCGCGCTCGACAGGTGGCGCGGCGGCGCCGCCTCGACCTTGCCGGGCACACCGTTGAGCCCTTCCCGCAGCAGCGTGCGCAGCGACCAGCCGGCGCAGTATCCGGCCAGCATGTCGAGGTCGTGGATGTGGATGTCTCCCTCGCGGTGGGCGAGCCCGATCTCGGACGGATAGACATGTGAGAGCCAATAGTTCGCGGTCACCTTGCCGGACACGTTGAGGATCAGCCCGCCCAGCGAGTAGCCCTGGTTGGCGTTGGCGTTGACCCGCCAGTCGCGCCGTGCCAGGTACTCGTTGACGGACGACTCGACGTCGACCAGGGTCTGGCGGTCGCGCCGCAGCCGCGCCCGCTGCTCGCGGTAGACGATGTAGGCGCGCGCGGTGGCGAAGTGGTTGGCCGTGATCAGCACCTGCTCGACGATGTCCTGGATCTGCTCGATGTGCGGCCGGCTGCCCTGGAAGCGGTGGGCGAGCACCTTGACCGCCTGCATGGCCAGCAGATCGGCTTCGGTTCCCTCGAACTCGCCCGTCGCCTTGCCCGCCCGCTCGATCGCGGAACGGATTTTGCCGCCGTCGAACGGAGCCACCGTGCCGTCCCGTTTGGTGATGCTGTCCGGCAGCAGGGCCGGCTTGACGGGTAGAGTTTCGTGGACCTGGACACTCGCTTGCATTCCTCGCCTCTCGCCTGGTGGGCGGAGCGGCGACGGCGCCCGGGCGGACGAGCAGATCGACCGCCGGCAAGCGCGTCATCGGGGCACCCCGCCCGGTGAACATCCTACGCGGGTTGCGGCAGGTCTCCTGGCTCGCGGGTCATTGCGGCCGCCCCGCCTTCCCGACGCCCGAGGCATCAGTGGCAATCCGGAGCGGACGCTCGCCGCATACAGTTGCGGGGGCAGCGCCGGCATGAGCCGTTCACGGGCCGAACCGGCTTCCCTCTTAGCCCAAGATGTAGAACACCTTGAGAACCGTAACCCAAGATGTAGGGTGCCACTCGGGTGTATTACGGGTCAAGCGAATTCGCGGCCGGGACATGCGGCGGAAAAATGCCGGGCGACCCGGGGGCCGCCCGGCCAGGGCTTTGGGAGAAGCGTCAGGAGGACCGACGCAACCACATGGACTGGTGGGCCGGAGCCTTATTCCGCACCGGACGAACTTCTCACGCCTCGCCGAACACCCGCCGGAAGATCGTGTCGACGTGCCGGGTGTGGTACCCGAGGTCGAACAGCGCTTCCAGCGCCGGCCGGTCGAGATGGCGCACGACGTCGGCGTCGGCGGCCAGCAGATCGCGGAAGCTCGCCTTCTCCTGCCACACGCGCATCGCGTTGCGCTGGACGATGCGATAGGCGTCCTCGCGGCTGACCCCGGCCTGGGTGAGGGCCAGCATCACCCGCTGCGAGTGGATCAGGCCGCCCAGCCGGTCGAGGTTCTCCTGCATCGCCTCGGGATAGACCAGCAGCTTGTCGATGACGCCGGCCAGGCGGGCGAGGGCGAAGTCGAGGGTGATGGTGGCGTCGGGGCCGATCATCCGCTCGACCGACGAATGCGAGATGTCGCGCTCGTGCCACAAGGCCACGTTCTCCAGCGCCGGGACCACGGCGGAGCGGACGACGCGGGCGAGGCCGCACAGGTTCTCGGTCAGGATCGGGTTACGCTTGTGCGGCATCGCCGACGAACCCTTCTGGCCCGGGGCGAAGAACTCCTCGGCTTCGCGTACCTCGGTCCGCTGGAGGTGCCGGATCTCGGTCGCCAGCCGCTCGACCGAGCTGGCGATGACGCCGAGGGTTGCGAAAAAGGCAGCATGGCGGTCGCGGGGGATCACCTGCGTCGAAACCGGTTCGACCTTGAGGCCCAGCTTGCCGGCGACGTACTCCTCGACGAAGGGATCGATGTTGGCGAAGGTGCCGACCGCACCCGAGATGGCGCAGGTCGCGATCTCCTCCCTTGCCGCCGCCATGCGGGCGCGGTTGCGCTGGAACTCGGCGTGAAAGGAGGCGAGCTTGAGCCCGAAGGTCACCGGCTCGGCATGGATGCCGTGGCTGCGGCCCATGCAGGGCGTCATCTTGTGCTCGAACGCCTTTCTCTTGAGGGCCGCCAGCACGGCGTCGATGTCGGCAAGAAGGATGTCCGAGGCCTGGGTCAACTGCACCGCGAAGCAGGTGTCGAGCACGTCCGACGAGGTCATCCCCTGATGGACGAAACGCGCCTCCGGACCCACATGTTCGGCGAGGTTGGTGAGGAAGGCGATGACGTCGTGGCGGGTTTCGCGCTCGATCTCGTCGATGCGCGCGACCTCGAAGGCGCCCCGTTCCCAGACCGCTCGCGCCGCTTCCTTCGGGATCACGCCAAGCTCGGCCTGCGCGTCGCAGGCGTGGGCCTCGATCTCGAACCAGATGCGGAACCGGTTCTCGGGCTCCCAGATGGCCGCCATCTGCGGCCGCGAATAGCGGGGAATCACGGGGGCAGCCTCCTTGATGCGGAGCGGCGCCGCGGGCATCGTGAGATGTTCGGGCAGCGCCATTAACGGGTGGCAGAGGCACGGTGTCAAGCATGGCGCCGGCAGGAGCGGAGATGGAGATCCTTCGGGCCGGCAAGGCGATTCCCCGGGTTGACGGGAGGGGCGATGCAGCCGCGCTCGCTCTGGCCATGCGCGACCGCGTCGGCGTGCTGATCGGATCGGCACGCGACTATTACGGCACCACCGCGCTGAAGCTCGGCGACCGCCTGTCCCGGCGCTGGCTCGAGAAGACCCGCAATCCCTATCTGGCCGAGATCCTGGCCATCGCCCGCGTGATCGACGCTCCTGGCGCAGTACTGCTCAACCTGTCCTACGAATGGGCCTGCTCCGCCGCGGTCGCCGCCGACCCGGACGGCGGCGGCATGCGGCTCTTGCGGACCCTCGATTGGCCGCTGCCGGGTCTCGGGCGCACGGTGGTGGCGGCCGACCGCAGCGGACGGCAGGGCGAGTACCTGGACTTCACCTGGCCGGGCATGGTCGGCGTGCTGACCGCGGTCGCACGCGGCCGCTTCGCTGCCGCCATCAACCAGCCGCCGATGGCGCGGCGCACCTCGTCCTTCGCCGTCGACTGGCTGATCGGCCGCGGCGAGGTGTGGATGCGCAACGCGCTGCCGCCGAGCCATTTGTTGCGCCATGTCTTCGACACCTGCGCGACCTACGCCGAGGCGCGTCGGATGCTGGTCGAGACGCCGATCGCGCTGCCGGTGTTCTTCACCCTGGCCGGCGCCGGCGACGGCGAGGGCTGCGTGATCGAACGCGGCGAACGCGAGGCGACCGTTCACGAGGCGCCGGCCTGCATCACCAACCATTGGCTGTCGGGATCGCGAAGCTGCCGGCCGCGGGCCGCCGACAGCCTTTGCCGCCTCGAGCACATGGGCCGGGTGGCGCCGGGCCAGGAGGCGGATCTCGCCTGGGTGGTGCCGCCGGTGCGGGTTCCAGAGACCCGGCTGGCGGTCGACCTCGCCCCTCGCTCCGGCCGAGCGGCCGCCCGCGGCTACGAGCGCGACGGCCCCGCCACCGCGGTTTCGGTATTCTGAGGTCGGGGCCGGAACACGAGGTACCAGGCGATCGCCAGCGCCTCGAACGCGATCATCATTCCGAACGCGGCCCGGTAGGCGTCCGCCGGATAGCCGCCGGAGGCAAGCGGCGGCCACGCCTCGATCACCAGCCCGATCCCCCACTGTGCGGCCCAGGCGCCGACGATGCAGACCAGATTGAGCGCGCTGACGACGCGGCCGGCGATCGATTTCGGAAAGGCATGGGATAACGCCGCGAAGGCGAGCACGCCGCCATTGCCGAACAGGCCGAACAGGATCCAGCCCGGCAGCACCGGGTCGAAGGCACCGAGGACGATCGCCGACTGGATTGCCACGAAGACGGCCACCAGCGGCACCACGGCGCTCATGATCGGCACCCCGATCCGGCCCAACCGCTCGACCACCCAGCCCATCGACAGCATGCCGACGACCATCGCGCACGACATCAGGAACAAGGGCTCGCCCGTGTTCGCAAAGCCGCCGACGTCGCGCAGCCAGGGTCCGGCCCACAGCCCGTGGATGGCGAGGAAGGTGGACTGCGCGGCGACCGTGATCGGGGCGATGCGCCAGAACACCCCGCTGGCAAACACCTTGCCGTATCCGATCGGGGGCGCCGCCGGGGCCGCCGTCCGGACTGCCGCCGGGCTGCGTTCGCCGTCGCGGGGCACCACCAGGTAGACGAAGGCGGCGACCGCCACCGTGAAGACGGCGGCAATCAGGAACAGGCCGCGCCAGCCGATGAAACCCAACGCCCACTGCACCGGGGCGGTGGCGACCAGGGCGCCCAGGCCGCCGGCCGCCATATGGGCGGCATTGGCAAGGACCAGCCGCTCCTTCGGAAAATGCAGCACGTAGGCGGTCAGCCCGGCCATCAGGCAGGCCGACACGCCGAGTCCGATCAACGCCCGGCCCGCGACCAGTCCGGCCAGGCTGGAGGAGGTGGCGAACACCACCGCGCCGACCGCGGCCACCAGCAGGAGGACGGCCTCCGTCCGCCGCGGTCCGAAGCGGTCGAGGTAGATGCCGAGCGGGATCTGCACCGCCGCGAAGGTGAGGAAGTACGCGCTGGTAAGGAGACCGAGGTCGGCCGGTCCGATACCGAGATCCTGGATCAGATTCTGCGCGATCGCCGCATTGACCACCCGGAACCCGTAGGAGATCAGGTAGCCCGCGGCGAACGGAATGAAGACTCGGAGGATGAGCATCGGTCGGCCGTACCGGCTGGAATCGCGAGGAGACGGCTTCCTGCTAGACCTTCGCCCTTCTGTTGTCAAAGGCTTGCGCCCAGACGCCGGGTGCGCTTGACGAACGGGGAGCGAACCGGCATCGTGCGGCGCGCCCCGGATTGGGCGACGGCGGCCCCGGTCGGCTGAGGCATGCAGACTCGATTCATACGCCCTCGACAGTGGACGATCTGGCAGCGCCTCGGGCGATTGGCGCGCCTGCGGCTGATCGTACCGATCAAGCGCAGCCGGCATCCGCCGGAGTACACGGCGCGCGGCGTTGCCATCGGCGTCGCCTGGGCCTTCACGCCGACCGTCGGCATCCAGATGTACATGGTGCTGATGACCTGGCTGGTCTGCAAGCCGTTCAAGCGCTTCGAGTTCAGCGTCCTGGTGGCATGCGCCTGGACCTGGGTCACCAACGTGTTCACCCTTCTGCCCTGCTACTACGGCTTCTATGTGACCGGGCAGATCATGCTCGGCCGCTGGGACGACCTCGCCGGCTGGAACGCCTTTGTCGGCACTTGGCGCAACATCGTTCTCGGTCGCGACGCGGGAGTCTGGGAATCGCTGCTGCGCTACGTCACCCAGGTGGCCAAGCAGGAGTGGGAGCCGCTGGTTCTCGGCTCGATTCCGTGGGCGGTCGGGCTCGCCTGGCTCGGCTACGTGTGGTCGCTCAAGTTCCTGCGTCACCGCCGCCGCCGGGCCCAGCAGCGCGCTGCCATCCGTCACGAAGCCCAGCAGCACGTCGCCGCGGAATCCCGATAACGGCGGGCCGGCGGAAGACGGGCGGCAGGGCAAGGCTCCCGGTCGCGACCCGGGTCATGCGGCCTCGGCTGCTGCCTCAAGCTTCGCGGCGTCAAGCTTGACCATCTGCATCATGGCCTCCATCACCCGCTTCGCCTTTGCTCGATCCTTGTCCTTCAGGAGTCCGGGCAGGACTTCGGGCACGATCTGCCAGCTGACGCCGTACTTGTCCTTCAGCCAGCCGCACGCAACCGGCCGCCCGCCGTCGCGCATCAAGGCCTCCCACAGCCGGTCCACCTCCGCCTGGTCCTTGCAGGCGACCGACAGCGAAATGGCATCGTTGAAGCTGTCGTGGGGACCGCCGTTCAGGGCCTGGTAGCGCTGGCCGGCGAGCCGGAACTCGACGAGGAGAACCTCGCCCGTCTTGGCGCCCGAGGTATCGACGGTCGACCTCGTGACGTCGTCGATCTGGGAGTCCGGGAACACCGAAACGTAGAATTCCGCGGCTTCGTGAGCCTGGTTCTCGAACCACAGGCACGGGGCGATGGTCTGATGCATGGCAGGTCCTTTCCGTCGTTCAGCGGTTTCGGGCGTCGCCGGAGGCGCCGCCCCTCATCGGCGACTCCCCAGCCGTAGCGAGTATTCCCAGGACGAACGGCAATCCGGCTTTCCGACAATGACGAAGCCGACCCGCCGAGGGACTCCTTGGCATCGAAATTGCTTCGCTGTTCGTCGCAACGGGCCGGGACGTTTCCCCATGACGCAAGGCGATGCCGTGCCGACTGCAGCATTCGACGAGATGATCCTGGACGACGGCAGGCCTCGCCCGGGTCTGGAGGCGCTTGTCGGGTGGATGCTCGAGGCGCCGCGCGCGACCCTCAAGCTGAGGCAGGCGGACGCCAACGTGCTGTTCCGGCGCATCGGCATCACGTTCGCGGTCTACGGCGAAGGGGGCGACCCGGAGCGCCTGATCCCGTTCGACATCGTGCCCCGGGTCCTGCTAGCGCGGGAATGGGCGTTCCTGGCCCGCGGCCTTGAGCAGCGGGTGAAGGCGCTGAACCGTTTCCTCGACGACGTCTACCACGACGGCGAGATCATCGCGGCCGGGAAGGTGCCGGAGCGTCTGGTACTCCTCAACAAGGCCTATCAGCCCGAAATGCGGGGGTTCGACGTTCCGGGGCGCGTCTACACCCACATCGCCGGCATTGATGTGGTCCGCACCGGTCCGGAGGACTTCTACGTCCTTGAGGACAACACCCGCACGCCCTCGGGCGTCTCCTACATGCTGCAGAACCGCGAAGTGATGATGCGGCTGTTCCCGGACCTGTTCAACCGGCACCGCATCGCGCCGGTGGAGCACTACCCCGACGATCTGCGCAAGACACTGCAGTCGGTGGCCCCGCCGGCGTGCCCCGGCGAGCCGACCGTCGTGGTGCTGTCTCCCGGCCTCTATAACTCCGCCTACTACGAGCATACGTTCCTGGCCGACAAGATGGGCGTCGAACTGGTCGAAGGGCAGGACCTGTTCGTCAAGGACAACGCGGTCTTCATGCGGACGACGCGGGGCCCGCAACGGGTCGACGTGATCTACCGGCGGATCGACGATGCATTCCTGGACCCGCTCACCTTCCGCTCCGACAGCACCCTGGGCGTGCCGGGTCTGATGAACGTTTATCGCGCGGGCGGCGTCACCCTGGCCAATGCGATCGGCGGCGGCGTCGCCGACGACAAGGCGATGTACATGTACGTGCCCGAGATGATCCGCTTCTATCTGGGCGAGGAGCCTCTGCTCAAGAACGTGCCGACCTGGTGGTGCGAGCGCGAGGACGACGCCCGCTATGTGCTCGACCACCTCGACGAGCTGGTGGTGAAGGAAGTGGCGGGGTCCGGCGGCTACGGGATGCTGGTCGGACCCAAGGCCACGCCGGAGGAGCGGGCTGCCTACGCCGAGCGGATCCGGGCCGAGCCGGCGGAGTTCATCGCCCAGCCGACGCTGGCATTGTCCTCCTGCCCGACCTATGTGGCGGACGGCTACGCGCCGCGGCACGTCGATCTGCGGCCGTTCGTTCTGGTCGGCGCCGACAAGGTCCGGCTGGTGCCCGGCGGGCTGACCCGGGTGGCGATGCGGGCCGGATCGCTGGTGGTCAACTCCTCGCAGGGCGGAGGCACCAAGGACACCTGGGTGCTGGAGGACGGAGGCCCGGACCATGCTTAGCCGTACCGCCGCCGACCTCTACTGGATGGGGCGCTACATGGAGCGCGCCGAGAGCCTTGCCCGCATTCTCGAGGTCGGCTACCGGATGAGCCAGACCCCCGATTCGGACGGCACCGGCACCTCCCGCAACGAGTGGGAGTCTACGGCGGTCGCCGCCGGCTGCGTCGCCGGACTGGCCGAGAAGTACGGAGATGCGACGCTGGATAGCGTCATCCGCCACCTCGTGCTGGACGAGGACAATCCCTCGTCGATCCAGTCCTGCCTGAAGACGGCGAGAACGAACGGCCGCGCCGTCAGGCCTGCCCTCACCGCGGAAAGCTGGGAAAGCCTCAACGACTCGTGGCTCGACTTCACCGCGAACTGGCAGCGGTCGCTCGGCCGCGACAACATCCTGGCCTTTCTCGAATGGGTCAAGGCGCGGACCACCTTGTTCCGCGGCGCCACCCTGGGCACCATGGTGAGGGACGAGGCGTTCTCGTTCGTCGAGCTTGGCACCTTCATCGAGAGGGCGGACAACACCGCCAGGATCCTCGACGTCAAGTACCACGTCGTGCTTCCGGCCGGGGAAGCTGTGGGCGGGCCGCGCGACTACTACCAGTGGGCGACGCTTCTGCGCTCGGTGTCTGCGCTGGGGTCCTACCACTGGATCTATCGGGATTCGATCCAGCCGTGGCTGGTGGCGGAACTCCTGATCCTGCGCCCGGAAATGCCGCGCTCGCTGATTTTCGCCCTGTCGCAGGTCAGGGCCTGCCTCGACGCGATCACCAGCGCGCACAAGCAGAATTACAACTGCCTGCGGCTTGCGGGCCGGCTTCATGCCGAAATCGGCTACGCCAAGATCGAGGACATCATCCGCTCGGGGCTGCACGAGTACCTGTCCGAGTTCCTGGCTCGCAACGATGCGCTGGGCAACGAAATCGCCGCCGATTTCCACTTCTATCAGTAGGCCGCAAGGGCATGCACATCACCATCGACCACGAGACGGTATACGGCTACGACGTCCCGGTCAGCTACTCGATCCAAAGCCTCCGGCTGACGCCACAGCCTTACGACGGCCAGGCCGTCCGCTCGTGGTGGATCAACGTCGAGGGGGCCGGCACGCTGCACCGGTTTACCGACAGCTACGGCAACGTCACCCACACTCTCGTGCTCGACAGACCGCATCGCGAAGTCCGGGTCAGGGTCCGCGGCCAGGTCGTCACGGCCGAGACCGGCGGGCTTGTCACCGGCACCATCGAGACGTTTCCTCCCGTGTTCTACCTTCGCCCGACGCCCTGCACGAAGGCCGACGGTGCCCTCGACGCGCTGGCCCGCTCGAGCCGGGACGGCGGCGTGCTCGATTCGCTCCATCGCCTGATGATGGCGCTACGCGACGCGATCGACTATCGCACCGGGGAGACCGACGTCATGACGACGGCGGCGGAGGCGCTCGCCAACGGCGCGGGCGTCTGCCAGGACCATGCCCACGCCTTCATCGCAGCCGCCCGGTCGATCGGGGTGCCGGCGCGGTACGTCTCCGGCTATCTGTTGAGCAGCGACGAGGGCACCGAGGGCGAGGCGGCGCACGCCTGGGCGGAGGCTCTGGTGCCCGATCTCGGCTGGGTCGGCTTCGACGTCGCCAATCGGGTCTGCGCCACCGACCGCCACGTCCGGGTGGCCATCGGCCTCGACTATCAGTCGGCCGCTCCGGTGCGCGGCATCCGGCGAGGGGGCGGCGAAGAGAGTTTGTCGGTCGCGGTCCGGGTCAACCCGCGGGCGGCGGGGTCGGCGCAGTAGAACGGAGACGAGGATGACGTACTGCCTGGGCCTGTACCTCAAGGAAGGACTGGTGATGCTGGCCGACACCCGCACCAATGCGGGGGTCGACAACTTCTCGACCTATTCGAAGACCTTTGTCTGGGAGAGGCCGGGCGAACGGGTCATCACGCTGATGGCGGCCGGCAACCTGGCCGTCACCCAGGCCGTCGTCAATACGCTGGAGGAGGGTCTGGTGCCCGCCGGAGCCGTCGACGGCGGGCCGCAAACCATGCTGACGACCCCCTCCCTGTTCCAGGCGGCCCGCCTCGTCGGACAGGCGGTCCGCTGCGTCTATTCGGCGGATGCCGAAGCCATGCAGAAGCAGGAAACGGCGTTTACCGCCTCGTTCCTGCTGGGCGGCCAGATTTCGGGCCAGCCGATGCATCTCTTCCAGGTCTACACGGCCGGCAACTTCATTTCCGCGACCCCGGACACGCCGTTCCTCCAGATCGGCGAGCACAAGTACGGCAAGCCGATCCTGATCCGGGCGCTCAGCCACGGCTCCACGACCCTGATGGACGGGGTGAAGCTGGCGCTGGTGTCCATGGATTCGACGGTGCGGTCGAACCTGTCGGTGGGATTCCCCCTCGACCTGGTGGCCTACCGCCGCGACAGCCTGTCGGTAACCTTGAGGCGGCGGATCGAGGAAGACGACCCCTATGTCGCGCACGTCTCGGCCCACTGGTCGGAGGCCCTTCGCTCCGCCTACCAGGGACTTCCCGTTCCGGATTGGCAAGGCGGCGCCGCGGTCCGGGATGGTTAATTCTTAGGCAACCTACCTTTTATGCTTACGCGTTGATCAGCGCGAATCGCTGCCAGGCTTTCCCGGCGGGGCGAGCAGCAAGGTGCCGGCGGCGACGACGGGGTGCTCGCCGTCGACGGCGCGGAGCGCAGCCAGGGCTTCGGCCTCCGCCTCGGCTGCGGCGTAGGTGCGTTCGCGGGCGGCCTCGAGGTCGGCCTCGGCTGCGGCAAGGCGGTCCAGCACGTCCTGGCCGACGATCCGCTCGAGTTCCGCCAGAGCGGCCTCGGCGGCGGCGGCGGCGGCCTCCGCCGCGGCCGCCGAAGCCGCGGCTTCGGCCTTCACGCCGGCGAGGTCGAGTGCGGTCCGATCGGCCTGCGCCTGCGCCTGGGCGGCCAGGGTGGCGTTGGCACGCGCCGCCATCGCCGCCCCGCGCGCCTTCTTCGCCGGCACCGATTTCGCCTTCGCGCGGCGGCCATCCACCTGCGCCTCGGCGGCCAGGGTCGCCGCCAGCGAGGCGGCCGATTTGGTGAAGGCTGCGTGTCGGCGCGCCTCCTCCGAAACCGACGCCAGGGCGGCGGCGGTTTCCCGGACTTCGATCGCCACCGCCCTCGCATCGTCGCGGGCCGCCCGCGCCGCGCTGGCCGGCGCCAGCAACGGGACGACGTCGGGGGGCACGTGCCGGGTCTGCAGCGAGGCCAGCCCGGCGGCCAGGGTCTCGGCCTCGCGGACCGCGGTCAGCGTGCGCTGGAATGCGTGTTCGTAAGCCTTGGCCTGCGCCATCAGCGACGCCAGCGAGGCATCCGCGCCGGCGGAATGGACCGGCTGGGCGGCCAGGACCAGCCAGGCCGCGACGCCGGCAAGGGCCGCCCTGAGGGCGGCGGAATCCGCAAAGGACATCATCGCCAGGGGCCTTCTGCCCGCATCAACGGTGACGGCATTGTCGACCACCATGGGACGAACGGCGACAAGTTTATTCGCGGGCGAATTCCGTGAAAAATCGCGGCAACACCGGACCAATCCGTCAGGCCTTGGCGCCGGCCACCGCCTGGGCTTCGCGCTTGGCCCTGGCGAACGTCTTCGCCGGCATCCGCTTCTTGAGCACCGCCAGGAGCTCGCCCGCATCCTCGCGGCCCAGCCGCTCGGCGGCGAGCAGCCAGCGGGCGGCCGTCAGGTCGTTCCTCTTCACGCCGCGGCCGGCGGCGGTCAGGGTGCCGAGGGCGAACATGGCGTCGACATGGCCCTGCTCGGCCGCCTTGCGGTAAAGCTCGGCCGCTTTGGCCAGGTCCTGCTTCGCGCCGCGGCCGCCGGCGTACGCCTCGGCCGCCAGGTAGAGACCGCGGGCGTGCCCGGCGGCGGCGGCCTTTTCGTACCACGACAGGGCGAGGGCGGCGTCCTCGGGCACGCCGCGCCCCGCGCCGTACGCGGTGCCAAGCATGAAGGCCGCGCCGGCATGGCCCTGCTCGGCCGCCTTGGCGAACCAGGTCGCCGCCGTGGCGTGGTCCTGCGGCATCCCCAGCCCGTTGGTGTAATCCATGCCGAGCCGGTACTGGGATTCGGGATCCCCGGCGTCGGCCCCGCGCAGGTGGGCCTGGATAGGGGCCGGCAGGAACGGGGCCTGGGCGACGGTGACGCATGCGGCAGGCAACAGCAGCACCGCGATCGCCGCCAGGGATTGCCACGCCAGCCTCGTCATCGGAGCCCCCTCTCATGGCCAGGATGCTCCCATTTCACCGGAAGCGGGGGGACGCCGCGACAGGTTAATTCGCTGGCGAAATGGCGGAAAATTGGCGCGAGCTTACAGGTAACCCATGGCGCGGAAGCTGAGCGAGCCGCCACCCGCCACCACCACGTGGTCGTGCAGCACGATGCCGAGCCTGGCGCCGGCCTCCTGCACCTCGCGGGTCATGGCGATGTCGGCCTGCGAGGGCTTGGGATCGCCGCTGGGGTGGTTGTGGACCATGATCAGGGCGGTGGCGCCGAGCTCAAGCGCGCGCCTCACCACCTCGCGCGGGTAGACCGGGGTGTGGTCGACGGTGCCGCGCTGCTGCACCTCGTCGCGAATCAGGCGGTTCTTGTGGTTGAGGTAGAGAATCCGGAACTGCTCGGTCTTCTCCCGTCCCATGGCGGCGCGAAGGTAGCGTTCGAGCTGCTTCCAGTTGCCGACCACCGGCTGGTCGAGGACCTGCTCGCGCATCATCTGCAGCGCCGCCGCATGGACCGTGCGCAGGGCGACCGCGACGGTGTCGCCGCATCCCGGCACCTCGGCCAGGCGCGCCGGCTCGGCGGCGACGACCTCGGCGAACGAGCCGAAGCGGTCGAGCAGCGCCTTCGCCAGCGGCTTCACGTCGCGCCGCGGCAGGGCGAGGAACAGCACCAGCTCCAGGAGCTCGTAGTCGGCCAGCGCATCGGGGCCGCCCTTGAGGAAGCGCTCCTTGAGCCGCTGCCGGTGGCCGACGTAGTGGGGGGTCCGGACGCCCGTCTCAGACGTCATAGGGGGGCCGGTCCAGACCCGCCGGGGAATGGGTGAACACTTCGTACCCGCCTTCGGTGACCCCGATCGAGTGCTCGAACTGGGCCGACAGCGACCGGTCGCGGGTGACCGCGGTCCAGCCGTCGTCCAGCATGCGGACGTCGTGACGTCCGGAGTTGATCATCGGCTCGACAGTGAAGAACATGCCGGCGCGCAGGACCATGCCCTGGCCGGGACGGCCGTAGTGCACCACGTTGGGCGCGGCATGGAAGACCCGGCCGAGACCGTGACCGCAGAAATCGCGGACCACCGAGCAGCGGTTCTCCTCGGCGTAGGACTGGATGGCGTGGCCGATGTCGCCCAAGGTGACGCCGGGACGGATCGCCTCGATGCCGCGCCACATCGCCTCGAACGTGACGTCGGTCAGCTTGCGCGCCTTCACTCCCACCTTGCCGATCCAGTACATGCGGCTGGTATCGCCGTGCCAGCCGTCGAGGATGACGGTGACGTCGATGTTCAGGATGTCGCCCTCCTGCAAGCGCCGCTCGCCGGGAATGCCGTGGCAGACCACATGGTTGAGCGAGATGCAGACGGACTTCGGGTAGCCGCGGTAGTTGAGCGGCGCCGGGATCGCTCCGTGCTCGACGATGAAATTGTGGCAGAGCCGGTCGAGCTCGCCGGTCGTCACCCCCTGGCGAACGTGGGGCGTGATGTAGTCGAGGGTCTCGGCGGCCAGCCGCCCGGCCTTGCGCATGCCTTCGAAATCGGCCGCGGAGTGGATGGTAACGCGCCTCGGATCGACGTTCACGACAACACCTTCTGCCCTCTCGACCATGGATAGCGCACCTCAACCTCCAGCGGCAAGCTCTGCGCCACCTCGATCCCCTCGGGGTCGACGCGGCAGGCATAGCACAGGGCCTCGACCCCGGCCTGGGACGCGCTGCGGAAGGCGGCGGCATAAAGAGGGTCGATGTCGCCGGCCAGTGCGAACGAGGTGCAGTCGGCGCGCTGCACCAGGAACAGCATGACGGCGCGCGCCCCCGCGGCCGCCATCGCCGCCAGCTCGCGCAGGTGCTTGGCGCCGCGGGCCGTGACCGCATCGGGGAACTCTGCCGGTCCGGCGGGATCCCTGCGCATCGTCACGCTCTTCACCTCGACATAGCAGCAAGGCCGGCCGTTCCCTTCCAGGAGCAGGTCGATCCGCGAGTTGACGCCGTACTTCACCTCGCGCCGCACCGCGGCGTAGCCCAGCAGCTCGGGAATCGCCCCGGCGGCGATCGCTTCGGCGACCAAAGCGTTGGGGCGACCGGTATTGATGCCGACCAGGGTCCCGTCCGCCCGCACCAGCTCCCAGGTGTAGAGCAGCTTGCGGCCGGCGGCTTCGGCTGGCGACAGCCACACCTCCGAGCCCGGAGCGCACAGGCCCGCCATCGAGCCCGAGTTGGCGCAATGCGCCACCACGACGCGGCCGTCGTCGAGCACGACGTCGGCCAGGAACCTCTTGTAGCGCCGCGTCAGGGTGCCGCGGACCAGGGGGAGCGGGTACCGCAAGGGCGTCACCGCCGGCCGGGATCGGCCGGCACTCCGCTGCCGATCTCGTTGCCGCCCAGGGCTGCTGCCAGACGGTGCTGCGCGCTACCCGGCCGGAGCGGCTGCTGCTGGCCCGCGGCGGGCGCCCAGGCGGTCAGGAACACCACCTCGAACGTGGCCGGCACCCGCCCGTCGGCACCGCCATAACGCTCGCGGTAGAGGCCGGCCGCCCGCAGCAGGGTCTCGCGCCGGGTCAGGGTCTTGCGGCGTTCGCGCATTGCGTTCGTCTCGCCCATCGCCCGCAGATCGGCCATCAGGCGCAGCGGGTCGGCGTAGCTGACGGTCAGGGTGTCGCTGTCGGCGACCGGCAGGGCGAAGCCCGCCCGCACCAGCAAATCGCCGGCGTCGCGGACGTCGGCAAAGGGCGCGACGCGCGGGCTGGCGCCGCCTTCGACCTCCAGCTCGGCGGCCATCAGGCTGGCCCGTAGCTCGCGCGCGGTGTCGGTGCCGAACAGGGCAGCCAGGAACAGCCCGTCCGGCTTGAGCGCGCGGCGCGCCTGGATCAGGGCTCCTGGCAGGTCGTTGACCCAGTGCAGGCTGAGACAGCTCAGCACCAGGTCGAAGGCGCCGTCGCGGAACGGCAGTGCCTCCTCGTCGGCAGCCAGCCGCAGCCCGGTAGCGCCCCGGACCATGGCGGCGGCGAGGTCACACTGGACCAGGGTCTCGATGCCGCCGCGGCCGTTCAGCAGGCGCGCAAGCTGTCCGGTATGGCAGCCGAGATCGAGGGCGAGAGGGAAGCGACGTCGCACGTCGTCGAGCCGGTCAAGAAGGTGCTCGGCGACCTCGCGCAGCAGGAAATCCCCGTCGCCGAGATGCGCGGCCCTCTCCCGATGCAGGCGGACCGCCCGGCGATCGAAAACGGTGAAGGAATTCTCCATGACGGTCCCTAATTTAGACCGCAAGCGATCCCGCGCAACTCAGCGGCTCGCCAGCCGCGCCTTGACGGCACGCGCCTCGCGGAAGGCGGCTTCGGCCTCGGCGCTCAGTTCGAGCGAGGCCAGCGCTTCGCCGTAGGCCTGCAGCGCGTCCGCTCGCACCTTCGGGCGCAGCGGCTTGCCGAGCAGCATGCGCAGCCGGGCGGCTGCCGATTCCGACTTGCCCAGCCGCTGCTCGAGGCGGGCCGCCAGCAGATGGACCAGCGGGTTGCCGGTTTCCTTCTCCATCAGATCGAGGGCCATCGGCAGGGCCTCGTCGAGCTTGCCGCGACGCTCCAGCAGGCTGGCCAGGTTCCAGGCATACTCGGGCCGGGTCGGCATCAGCTCGATGGCACGACGAAAATGCTCCTCGGCCTCATCGAGCTGGTTCGTCTTGAGCAGCAGCGCGCCCAGATTGTTGTGCGCTTCGACGTGGCCGGGATAGGCCTCCAGCGCCTTGCGGTAGGCATCCGCCGCCTCCTCGAGCCGGCCGAGATCGCGGAGGGCGTTGCCGAGGTTGTACTGGGCCTCGACAAACAAGGGGTCGAGTTCGACCGCCTTCCGCAGGCACTCGGCCGCCTCTTCCCGGCGGCGCAGCACGGCCAGGGCGGTGGCCAGGTTGTTGAGCGGCCTCGGCCGCGAGGGGTCGATCTCCACCGCCTTGCGCAGCATCGTCTCGGCGGCGGCCGCATCGCCGCGCTGCAGGGTCAGGGCACCGAGCAGGTTCCACGCCTCAGCATTCTCCGGTTCCGCCTCGAGGACGCCGCGGTACATCGGCTCGGCCAGATCGGAGCGGCCGGTGCGATGCATCCGGCGGGCGGCTTCCAGGGTCTGTTGCGTGTCCACGGCGTCTCCTTGCCCAGCGGCGTCGGGTCCTGTCCGGAGGGGCACGGACCCCAAGTATAGCCCACCTGTCCCGCGACGGGGCGAGACATTCGGTATAGTTCGCAAGAGTGGCCGCCGGCAAGGAGCCGATCACGTCGGCGGCCGCCGCGATTCGAAGCGGCGGATCGCGAAGGCGACGGCGAGTCCGCCCGTGCAGGCGGCCGCGATCACCAGTAGCGCGCCGTGCCAACCTCCGCTGGCGGTGACCACGAACGCGGCCAGCGGCGGCCCGATCACCTGGCCTGCGTTGGACCCCTGGAGCAGCATGCCGTTGACCGTGCCGACCGCACCGGGCGAAGGGGCGAACACCGGCGCCCCAGCCAGCACCGCGGTCGGCAGCAGGCCGCCGAACCCGGAGAACGCGAGGCAGAGCAGGAAGCGGACCACGTCCGGCAGCTGGCTCGAGAAGATGCCGCAGGCGGCAATCCCCATGGCGAGAGCGGCGATCGCCATCAGGATCCAGCGCGCCACCCCCCGGCTCAGCAGCCACCCGGCGGCGAGGTTGCCGGGCGCGTTGCAGAAAACGACGGCGGCAGTCAGCACGGAAGCGACGGCGGCACCGGCCTGCCGGGTCTCGACCAGGAAGGTGGGCAGCCACACCATCAGCGTGATCCACGGGATGGTGTAGAGCCCGAAGGCGGCGGCGAGCAGCCATACTCCGGGCTGGCGCCAGCACGCCACGAGGTTGGCAAGCACCGGCGTGCGGTGGTGGTGAGCGGCCAGCGGCGCCTTGCCGGCCGCCAGCACGACTGCCGGGACCCAGGCCAGGGCCAGGGCTCCCGCCGCGATCCACACGCCGCGCCAGCCGCTGCCGGCGGCGACCAGCGGCGCGGCCAGCATGGTCGCGGTCAGTCCCGCCGGCATGTAGGCGCCCCAGATTCCCATCACCAGTCGGCGCCGGCGTCCCTCGGTGGCTGCCACCAGGACCATCGGCGCGGCAACCGCGACCGCCAGGAACCCGACCCCTTCGATGGCCCGGCTGGCGAGAAGGAGGCTGCCGTCCGCCGCGGCCGCCCCGAGCAGGCTGCCGCCGCCGATCGCCGCCAGTCCCAGCGCCATTGCCCGCCACGCCCCCAGACGGTCGGCGAAGGCGCCGACGAACGGCGCCAGCGCAGCCCCAATCAGGGGAAAGGTCGAGAACACCCAGCCGCCGAACACCATGCCGAGCCCGAGCTCGGCGCGGATCGCAGGCAGCATCGGCGGCAGCTTGCCGATGTGCGCAGCGACCGCCACCCCCGCCAGCACCGCGACCACCACGATGCCCCAGCGGGCTTGGCGCCGTTCGACGGTGGCGGGATCGAGGCTGGCCAAAGCGGCCTCCTTGGCTGCGGAACGGCCCTGTATAGGGAGTGTGCGGAGAGGGGGCAAGGCGCGGGCGCCCCGCCGGCGGGTCATCGCAGATCCCCCTGAAGGGGCGGTGAGGGAACAAGGGCGGGCGCCGATGCGGGGTTCTACGGTGGTGGCGCCGCAACTCCACCCAGATGAATGAAGACGATCTCCGGCGGCATCCCGAAGCGGATGGGCAGGATACTGGTCCCGAGTCCGGACGTGACGTACATCGTCTGCCCGGCCTCGCGGACAAACCCGTAAGCGTGGTCCCGCGGTGCGCGGCCCGGGACAATGGGCGAGCCGATCCAGGGCAGGCGGACCTGTCCGCCGTGGGTATGGCCGGCCAGCACCAGCGACGCGAACCGTGAAACATCCGGCAGATTGGCCGGATCGTGCATGAGCACGACGAAGGCTGCGTCCGGAAGGATTTCGAGCATCGCCCTCCGGGCATCGGGTTCGCGGGTCGTGTCATCGGCGAGGCCGGCGATCCACAACGGACCGGCCGGATGGGCCGCGTTCTCCAGCACCACCACGCCCTCGGCCTCGAGAGCCCGCCTGACGCGGTGCCCGTCCAGCCACCAGTCGTGGTTGCCGAGAACCGCGACGATGCCGTGGGGAGACTGGAGCTTCCCCAATTCGGCCGCGACGTCCTCGGGCGCGACAGGACTGCCGCCGAGCACGCCCCGAACCACGTAATCGCCTCCCAGCAGGACCACGTCCGGTCGCCAGGCGTTGACGCGGTCGACGACCTCCTTGAGACGGGGGAGGTCGAAGTGGGGAGCACCGATGTGGAGGTCGGAGAGGAAGGCGATCCGAACCGGTGGCAGGTCGGCCGGCCATCGTGGCGGGACGACGACGAGCGTCCGTTCCACGATGCGGTCCGGCTCCACCATCACGGCCCACCAGCCCGTCGCTGCGACGATGAACACGGCGGCGGCGGTCAGGAACGCCATGGGTCCCCGGCTTCGAGGGCTGCCGCCCGTCATCGCGTCGGTTGCCATGGACGGCTCCTTTCTCGCCCGCACTCCGCGTATCATGGCGATCAATCGTGCCGTAATCGAGACGGCATGTCGCCGTCGGCCGAGCTGAGAACCCGACCCGAGCCGGTCCGGAAAGACGAGGAGGCAAGGCGATGCGCGAGGTCTAGTTGTTGTGGATGAGCGCTCTTTACGCCACGAGCAGCAGTAGGTTATACTGCGAGCTCATGAACAATCCAGGATCGCCGAGGCCCGGCTTCCCTCATCGCCACCTGCTTGGGATCGAGGGGCTTTCCCGCGACGAGATCGCCTATCTGCTCGAACGGGCGGAAGGCTACGTCGACCAGAACCGCCGCGCCGACAAGAAGAAGTCGGTGCTGAACGGGCGGACCATCATCAACCTCTTCTTCGAGGTCTCGACCCGCACCCGCACCTCGTTCGAACTGGCCGCCAAGCGGCTGGGGGCGGACGTCATCAACATGTCGACCTCGACCAGCTCGATCAAGAAGGGCGAGACCCTGCTCGATACCGCGGCGACGCTCAACGCCATGCACCCCGACGTGCTGGTGGTGCGGCACTCGGCCTCGGGCGCGGTCAGCCTGTTGTCGCAGAAGGTCAACTGCGCGGTGGTCAACGCCGGCGACGGCAGCCACGAGCACCCCACCCAGGCCCTGCTCGACGCGCTGACGATCAGGCGGCGGCTCGGCCGCCTCGAGGGGCTGCTGGTGGCGATCTGCGGCGACGTCGCGCACTCCCGCGTCGCCCGCTCGAACATCCATCTCCTGTCGACCATGGGGGCGAGGGTGCGGCTGGTGGCGCCGCGCACCCTGATCCCCTCGGGGATCGACCGCATGGGGGTCGAGGTCTTCACCGACATGGCGGCCGGCCTCAAGGATTGCGACATCGTGATGATGCTGCGCCTGCAGACCGAGCGCATGCACGCCAACTTCTTCCCCTCGGTGCGCGAGTACTTCCGCTTCTTCGGCCTCGATTACGACAAGCTCGCCAACGCCAGGCACGATGCCCTGATCATGCATCCGGGGCCGATGAACCGCGGGGTCGAGATCGATTCCGAGGTCGCCGACGACTACGGCCGCAGCGTCATCCGCGAGCAGGTCGAGATGGGGGTCGCCGTGCGCATGGCCTGCCTGGAGGCCCTCGCCAACAACCTGCCCGACAGCGCGGAGGGGAACCTCTGATGGCGATCAAGCGCAAGGAGGCCTGGGGCCGCACCGCCTTCGTCAATGCCCGGCTGCTCGACCCGGCAAGCGGGCTCGACGCGCCCGGCGCGCTCTTGGTCGACGACGAGACGATCGCCGACCTGGGGCCGCGGCTGTTCGCCGACGGCGTGCCGGAAGGGATCGAGGTGGTCGACTGCGGCGGCCTGTGCCTGGCTCCCGGGCTGGTCGACCTGCGGGTCCAGGTGCGCGAGCCCGGCGAGGAGCACAAGGGGACCTTCGCCTCGGAGGGCCGGGCCGCGGTCGAGGGCGGGGTCACCAGCTTCGTCTGCCTGCCCAACACGCTGCCGGTGATCGACGACATGTCGGTGGTCGAGTTCGTGGCCAGGCGGGCCCGCCGGGCGGCGCTCGCCAAGGTCTACCCCTACGCCGCCATCACCAAGCGGCTCGAGGGCAAGGAGATCACCGAGTTCGCCCTGCTCGCCGAATCCGGCGCGGTGGCCTTCACCGACGGCGAACGGGCGGTCGCCGATGCCGGCGTCATGCGCCAGGCGATGATGTGGGCGAGCACCTTCGGCCTGCTGCTGGTCGAGCACCCCGAGGAGCCGCAGCTCGCCGGTGGGGTCATGAATTCAGGCGAGGTGGCGACGCGGCTCGGGCTGTCGGGCATCCCTCGCCACGCCGAGGTCATCCTGGTCGAGCGCGACATCCGGCTGGTCGAGATGACCGGCGCACGGCTTCATTTCGCTCACGTATCGACCGCCGAGGCAGTCGAGGCGATCGGCCGCGCCAAGGCCCGCGGTCTGCCGATCACCTGCGACACGGCGCCGCCCTATTTCGCCCTCAACGAGCTGGCGGTCGGCGACTACCGCACCTTCGCCAAGCTGTCGCCGCCCTTGCGGACCGAATCCGACCGGCTGGCGGTCATCGAGGGGCTGAAAAGCGGGGTGATCGACGCCATCGCCTCGGACCACGTGCCCCAGGACGAGGAGAGCAAGCGCCTGCCGTTCGCCCAGGCGGCGTTCGGCGGGGTCGGGCTGGAGACCCTGCTGCCCGTCACCCTCGAACTGTGGCACGGCGGCCACATGCCGCTGCTCTCCGCCCTGGCCAAGCTGACCTGCGCCGCCGCGGGCGTCCTCGGCCTCAAGGCCGGCCGGCTGGAAGCGGGCGCCCCTGCCGACCTCATCCTGCTCGACCCCGACCTCGGCTGGCAGGTGACGCGCGACGTCCTGCACAGCAAGTCGAAGAACACTCCGTTCGACGAGCGCCCCGTCCAGGGCCGCGTCATGCGCACCGTCATCGACGGCCGTACGGTGTTCGAGCACGGCGAAGGGCGTTGACAAACCACAGAGACACGGAGACACAGAGGGACCAGGACCTGGGAGACCTCTCTGTGCCTCTGTGCGTCTGCGGCTTATTGGCTGGCTGGTGATCATGGCCGATTCCCTCGTCCTGACCTGGGTCGTTCCCCTGTTCGGCGGCTACCTGCTGGGCTCGGTGCCGTTCGGGCTCCTGCTGTCGAAGCTGGCCGGCTATGGCGACATCCGTTCCATCGGCTCGGGCAACATCGGCGCCACCAACGTGCTGCGCACCGGCAACAAGGGGCTGGCCTTGGGCACGCTGCTGCTCGACGGCGGCAAGGGGGCGGCGGCAGCGCTCATCTGTGCCGCCGCGATCGCGCCTCAGGCGGGGCTGGTGGCGGCGCTGGGCGCGGTGGTCGGCCACAACTTTCCGATCTGGCTGCGCTTCAAGGGCGGCAAGGGGGTGGCGACCACGCTGGGCGTGCTGCTGGCGGTCGCCTGGCCGGTCGGCATCGCCGCCTGCCTGACTTGGCTGGCGGTGGCCGCGGCGTTCCGCTATTCGTCGCTGGCCGCCATCGTGGCGCTGGCGTCGGGTCCGTTCTGGGCCTACTGGCTGGCCGGCGGCCCGGTGACCGCGCTGGCCGCGGCGCTCGCCGTCCTCGGCATCGCCCGCCACCACGCCAATATCGCCCGGTTGGCGAACGGCACCGAGCCGAAGATCGGCAGCAAGAAGCGCTGATCCGCCGCCGCACCGACGGAACAGAAACCGGGTTCAGGAGTTCGGCGGCACGTCGGCGTATGCCCGCCCAGACAGGTTGCCGCGCACCAGCTCGAGGTCCTCGACCAGGTTGCGGCGGCGCTCCGCCGGCAGGCCGCGCAGGGCCTCCTCATAGATGCCCTCCGCGAAGCTGCGCATCTGGGCTACGATCGCCCGCCCTTTCGCGGTCGCGAACAGGCGCCGGGCACGCCGGTCGTCCGGATCCGGACGCCGCTCGAGCCAGCCGCCTTCTTCCATCCGGTCGGCCAGCCGGCAGAGCGTGATCGGCTCGATATCGATCAGCTCCGCCATTGCCACCTGGGTGATCCCCTCGTTGAGGCACAGGTGCGCCAGTACCTGCCACCGGGCCCGCGTCAGGCCGAGATGGCGCGACTTCTGATCGAAGCGCCGGCGCAGCAGACGCGCCGTGTCGTTGAGCAGAAAGCCGAAGCTCTTCGGATATCGTCGTTCCTGCATGCGACGAAGATAATAAGCTTGCTTATGATATGCAAGCTATCTACTTTCGCCCCAGGCAAAGCCTGAAACCGCGGGATGCGGCTCACAGGCGTCGAAAGACGCCCCGCCTGCAAATCCCGCCATTGCCTGTCCTGCCGCCATTCTGAATGAGGAAGGATCCGTTTGCCCCAACGTCATGACACCTCTCTTCGCGCTACCACCGCGCGGCGGCGCATCGAAACCATCGTCATCCTGGGTGCGCTGACGGGATTCACGCCGCTGGCCATCGACATGTACCTCCCCGCGCTGCCGACCATCGGCCGCGACCTCGGGGCCGATGCCGCTGCCGCCCAGTCGACGCTGGCCGCGTTCTTCATCGCCTTCGCGGCGGGGCAGGCGCTGTACGGGCCGCTGTCCGACCATTTCGGGCGCAAAGGCCCGCTCTACGTCGGCATGGGCCTGTTTGCGCTGGCCTCGGTCGGCTGCGCCGTGGCCAGCGACATCGCCTGGCTGACGGCGTTTCGCGCCCTCCAGGGGCTGGGAGCCTGCGCGGGCGGCGTGATCGCCCGTGCCATGGTGCGCGATCTTTACGAATCGCACGAGGTGGCGAGGACCCTGTCGGCATTGATGCTGGTCGGCAGCCTGGCGCCGATGGTGGCCCCTCTCTTGGGCGGCTTCCTGCTGATCCGGTTGGGATGGCCGTCGATCTTCTGGCTGCTCTCCGCCCTCGCCACGCTGTCGCTGGCGATGCTGTGGCTGCGGCTGCCGGAAAGCCGGCCCGCGGTCGACGGTCGCAAGTTCCGTCTCGCCGACGTGGCGATCGACTACTGGCGGGTTCTCGCCGACCGGCGCTTCCTCGGCTATGCCCTGTCGGGCGGCATCTCATCGGCCGCCATGTTCGCCTACATCTCGGCCTCGCCGTTCGTCTTCATCGGCCATTTCGGTATCGCACCGGATAGCTTCGGCTGGATCTTCGGGGCCAGCGCACTGGCGATGGCGGTCGCCGCCCAGATCAACGCGCGCCTGCTTCATCGCGTCTCGACCGAGCGGCTGCTGCTGGCCGCGGGGGCCGTCCAGGCAACCGCGGGGCTGGTGCTGCTCGGCACCGCCGCCGGGGGGGCGAGCCTGCTCGGAGTGTTGCTGCCGCTGATCGCCTTTCTCGCCTGCAACGGTTTCATCATTCCCAATACGACGGCGCTGGCCATGGCCCCCTTCGCGGCCAATGCCGGGATCGCTTCGGCGGTGCTCGGCACCCTGCAGTTCGCGATCGCCGCCGCGGCTTCGGGCGTAGCCGGCCTGATTCATTCCGAAGACGCAACGGCGTTGGGGGCCCTGGTCGCCGGCTGCGGGGTGCTCGGGCTGGCGGTGCGCCTGGTGGCGACGCGGGCCAACTGAGTCTTGCGCCTGCCGGCGCAAAGTCCGACAAAAGTGCCACCACCGTCGCCATCCGCGACTTCATGAAGGACATCCATGAACGACAAGCTTCCCAAGCCGCAGAAAGCCTACCGCAACGAGGAGTTCCTGACCGGCAAGGACGCGCGGCCGATCCGCATGCTGTCCGAGTACATCGAGCCCGAGGCACGCTTCCATTCGCTCAACGTCAGCGACACCATCGTCTTCCTCGGCTCGGCGCGCACGCCCTCGCGCGAGACTGCGCTGGCCGCCCTCGACGAGGCCAAGAAGGCGGGCCGGGACGTCGAGCACGCCGAGGTCCAGCTCGAGATGTCGCGCTACTACGAGGACGCCCGCGAACTGGGGCGGCGCTTCACCGAGTGGTCGAAGAACCTGGAGGACCCGCGGCGCCGCTTCGTCGTCTGCACCGGCGGCGGCCCCGGCATCATGGAGGCCGGCAACCGCGGCGCCTCGGAGGCTCGCGGCATGAACATCGGGCTCAACATCTCGATCCCGATGGAGCAGTTCGCAAACCCCTACATCACCCGCCAGTTGGCGTTCGAGTTCCACTACTTCTTCATGCGCAAGTTCTGGTTCGTCTACCTGGCGAAGGCGATCGTGGTGTTTCCGGGCGGCTTCGGCACCCTCGACGAGTTCGCCGAGATCATGACCCTTCTGCAATGCCGCAAGATGAACAAGAAGATGCCGGTGGTCCTCTACGGCACCCGGTACTGGGATGACATCCTCAATCTCGAGGCGATGGTCCGTTACGGCACCATCAGCCGCGAGGATCTCGACCTCTTCATCCGCTCCGACTCGGTTGACGAGACCTACGACTACGTCACCGGGGAGCTGTTGCGCCACGCCATGGCCAAACCGGGGCCGCGGATCAAATACTGATTTCGGCTCCGGTTCTACTACCGCCGCGGGAAGTTAACCCTTCCTCAACCAGCCGTGGGGCAAAGTGCAGGGGCGGCGCTCCTGACGGGAGCCCGGAGGTGGGGGGGAGGATGAGTTCCGACGGGAAGACGGTCTATCCGAGCTTTCGGCTCCTCAAGGCCGCCGACGGTGCCTGGCGCTGGATCTACTACAAGACCGGCGGGCAGCCGCTCGCGATCAGCGCGGAAAGCTTCCGCAAGTACATCGAATGCGTGAAGGCGGTCCGCGACATGAAGGGCGCCGAAGGCGCGCCGATCTACTGCGACTTCCCTGAAGAGCCGCCGGCTTAATCCCCACGATCGCCGGCGAAGTACCGAGGCGCCCGAGCCGACGCCGGTCCCGACCGGAACCATCTCGGGACGCCGCCGACGGCTGCATGCCTATTTATTAGACGTCTTGGCCATAATTGCACGTTTTTTGATCTGGAACGGCATCCGTCGTGCCAGCGACCGCCCGGATTCGGCCTCGATCCGCTTCGGCACAATCCTTGCGTAGCGGCTTCGGACGGGAATTGGAGGCGGGATCCCGCCACGCGTCGGGCATGGTCCTGCCGTAGAGGCGACACCGAGGAGGGAGGCACGGAAGCCGTTGTGGGAGACAGGCTTCCGGCCGCGCGGGGCCCGGGCGAGCGGATCGTCCGGGCCCTCGCTGCGTTTGGCGAGGTCAGCCGCCGATACGGAACCCCTGGGCCGCGGCGGCCTGATCGACCTCGGGGCGGGGCTTGTGGTCGTAGGCGCCGGCGATCGACTGCGACCATGCCGGGGCATCCTTGCGCCCGGCGTTCTGCAGGTGCTCCGCCAGCACGCGGTCGTAGGCCTCGATCGCCTCGGCGAGGCCGGCTTCGCTGTAGCGCTCGTCGTGGCGGAAGGTCGAGAGCGCAAGGCGCGGCTTGAGCGGCGCCTGGCGGTCGACGTGGCCGATGCACAGCCCGACGATCGGCAGGCAATCGGCGGGAAGCCCGAGCAGCGCGATCATCTCCGGCAACCGGTTGCGGATCGAGCCGATCGGGACGACGCCGAGCCCGAGCGCGTGGGCGGCGGCGATCATCGTTCCCAGCACGATGCCGACGTCGGTGACGCCCGAGATCAGGCCTTCGAGCGAGGTCTGGACGACCTGGGTCCTGCCGTGCCGGGCCAGTGCGGCCGCGGTCTTGTGGTAATCGAGCACGACGGTGATGAACACAGGCGCCTTGGCGATCCACGGCTGCCCGTTGGCGACCGCGGAAATGCGCGCCCGCGCCGCCGCGTCGCGGGTTACCACGACCGAGACGTGCTGGCCGTTCATGGCGGTCGGCGCACGGTGGGCACAGTCGACGATCGCCGCCAGATCGGCGTCGCTGACCGGGGCGTCGGTGAAACTGCGGTCGCTGCGATGGTTCCTGAGAGTCTCGATGGTCGGATTCATGATCTTGCCCGGCTCTGTGCAGGATGGGAAACGAAAGGGCCCGGACCTACTTGCCAATCGCGTTGGCGTAGTCGGACATCAGAGCCCTGGTGAGCGGCCCGACCTTGTACGTATGGCCGGCGATCTCGCCGATCGGCGTCACCTCTGCGGCGCTGCCGGTGACGAACACCTCGGCCGCCCGGGCCATTTCGTCGGGCATGATGCGGCGCTCCTGCACCGGGATGCCGCGGGCATGGGCCAGCTCGATCACGGTCTGGCGCGTGATGCCGTTGAGGAAGCAGTCGGCGATCGGGGTATGCAGGCTGCCGTCCGGCATGACGAAGAAGATGTTGGCGCCGGTGCACTCGGCGACGCGGCCCTGCCAGTCGTACATCAGCGCGTCGTCGTAGCCTTCCGCCTCGGCTTCGTGTTTGGCCAGGGTGCAGATCATGTAAAGCCCGGCCGCCTTGGCCCGGCAGGGAATCGTCGCCGGGTCGGGGCGGCGCCACTTGGCGATCTTCAGGCGCAAGCCCTTCTCCAACGCGGCGGCGGAGAAGTAGGACGGCCATTCCCAGGCGGCGATCGCGATGTGGATTGCGCTGTTCGGCGCGGCGACTCCCATCTTCTCGCTACCGCGCCAGGCGACCGGCCGCAAGTAGCAGTCGTTCAGGCGGTTGGCTTTCATCACCGCGTAGCACGCGGCGTCGACCTCGTCGGCGGAGTAGGGGATCCGAAACCCCAGCTCGGTCGCCGAAAAGAACAGGCGCTCGGTATGCCGGCGCAGCTTGAAGATGGTGCCGGCGTACGCCCTCTGGCCCTCGAACACGGACGACGCGTAATGCAGGCCGTGGGTCAGGACGTGGATCTTGGCCTCGCGCCAAGGCACCAGCTGGCCGTCGAACCAGATGAAACCGTCTCGGTCGTGGAATGGGGAATCCGCCATGGTAATTTTCTTTCGTTAGGTGATGTTGAAGCAGAACCTTGTTGCGGTGCGTATCACCTTCCGCCACATATGTCAACAAGGCTGACTTATTTTTCCGGTTGCGGTAGGATCCTCGGGACGGCTTCCCGGGAGATGTGCTCGCATGGATCATCACAAGACCAAGGTCAATCCGCTGTTCCTCCGCGAGGAGGAGCTACGCCAGTCGATCGAGCTTCTGTTCTTCGCCTATCGTGATTTCACCTCGGAACCGGATGCGATTCTCGCCGAGCTGGGCTTCGGCCGCGCCCATCACCGCGCCATCTACTTCGTCGGACGCAATCCGGGACTCGCGGTGAACCAGCTTCTCGACATTCTGAAGATCACCAAGCAGAGCCTGTCGCGCGTGCTCGGCCAACTGCTGCGCGAAGGCTTCATCGTGCAGGCGACCGACGCCAGGGACCGGCGGCGCCGGCTGCTGCGTCTGACCGCCAAGGGCGAGGAGCTCGAGCGCCTGCTGACCGAGAAGCAGCTGCATCGAGTGGCACGGGCGTGCCGCGAAGCCGGAGCCGAGGCGACGGAGGGCTTCCGCACCGTGCTGCGCGGCATGATCAACGTGGGTGACCGGCACTGGGTACCCCTGGACGCCGACTCTGCCGCGATGTGACTGGCGGCGAATCGGAAGCCTCGGATATACTGGGCCATGGCCGAAGACACCCCGCATATCCTGGTCGTCGATGACGACGACCGCTTGCGCGTGCTGTTGCGCAAGTACCTTTCGGAAAACGGCTTTGCCGTGACGACCGCGGCCGACGCCGCGGAAGCGAGGCGGACCCTGGCCAGTATCGAGTTCGATCTCATCGTGCTCGACCTGATGATGCCGGGCGAACACGGGCTCGACCTTGCCGCTTCGCTGAAGGCGGAACGGGAGCTGCCGATCCTGATGCTGACCGCAATGGCCGAGGCGGAAGACCGCATCGCGGGTCTGGAGCGGGGCGCCGACGACTATCTCACCAAGCCGTTCGAGCCGCGCGAGCTTCTTCTGCGCATCCATGCCATCCTGCGTCGCGCCCGGACCCGGACGGAGCAGCCCGAGCAGCCGCGCGAGATCCATTTCGGGCCGTTCGTGTTCGACCTCGCGATGGACGAGCTGCGCCGCGACGGCGACCCGATCCGCCTCACCTCGATCGAGGCGGCCCTGCTGCGAGCGTTCGTGGAGGGCGGCGGCAGAACGCTCAGCCGCGAGGACCTGATCGCCTGCACCGGTGCGGTCGGCGGCGACCGGGCGGTCGACGTCCAGATCACCCGGTTGCGCCGCAAGATCGAGGTTGATCCCAAGGCGCCGCGGTTCCTGCAGACGGTGCGCGGCAAGGGCTACGTGTTGCGGGCGGGATGAGGGCCGTCGCCATGAGCGCGCTGCTGTTGAAGAAAATCCTGCCGAAGAGCCTGCTCGGGCGGTCGCTGCTGATCATCGTCATGCCGCTCGTCATTCTGCAGATCGTGTCGGCGTACATCTTCTTCGAAAACCACTGGTCGCGGGTCGGTTTGAGGATGTCGCGCACGGTGGCCGGCGACATCGCCTTCATCGTGCGGCTGCTCGAGCAGGCGCCCGAGGAGGAGCAGCAGCGGATCTTCGATCTCGCCGCCGACCACATGGAGATCGTCGCCAGCTTCCGCCCCGCCGGCAGCACACCCATCCCCGAGCGCCAGATCGCCGAGGACGACGACAATATCCTGGTCGCCGCGCTCGAGGGCTATCTCGACCGCCCGTTCCGGATCGACACCGAATCCCTGGATCGCTACGTCATCGTCGACATCGACTTCGACAACCGGGTGCTCGAGTTCATCACGACGCGGAAACGGCTGTTCAGCTCGACCACCTACGTGTTCGTTCTGTGGATGGTCGGCACCTCGATGATCTTGTTCGGGGTGGCGACGATCTTCATGCGCAACCAGGTGAAGCCGATCCGCCGGCTGGCCATCGCCGCCGACAACTTCGGCAAGGGCCGCGACGTGCAGCGCTTCAAGCCCGAGGGCGCCACCGAGGTGCGACAGGCCGCCGCCGCCTTCATGGCGATGCGCCAGCGCATCATGCGCCAGATCACCCAGCGCACCGAGATGCTGGCCGGCGTGTCGCACGACCTGAGGACGCCGCTCACCCGGATGAAGCTCCAACTCGCCATGATGAAGCAGGACGAAGGCATCGCCGAGCTCAAGGACGACGTCATGGAGATGGAGAAGATGCTGGAAGGCTATCTCGCCTTTGCCCGCGGCGAGGGTGGCGAGACGCCCGCTCCGGCCGATCTGTCCCAGGTCCTGGCCGACGTCGTGCAGCCGTTCCGGCGCCAGGGCGAGGAGATTTCGCTGGAGGCGGAGCATGGGCTCGAGCTTCCGCTGCGCGTCAACGCCTTCAAGCGCTGTCTCGCCAACCTGGTCGGCAACGCGGCCCGCTACGGCGACAGGGTCGGGGTCCGCGCCTCGCGCAGCGGCGAGTTCATGGAGATCGTCATCGACGACGACGGCCCCGGCATCCCGCCCGACAAGCGCGAGGAGGTGTTCAAGCCGTTCTACCGGCTCGAGGGGTCGCGCAACCCGGTAACCGGCGGTATCGGCCTCGGGCTGACAATCGCCCGCGACATCGTGCGCAGCCATGGCGGCGACATCGAGCTTGGGGAGTCGCCGCTGGGCGGCCTGCGGGTTTGCATCCACCTGCCGCGGTGACCGCCTTCTTCATCACCAGGTGACAGGGCGACAGGTTTCCTGTATCTGACAAGAGTGTCCGATGTTACGTGAGCGGGGGGAGATGACGGGCTACGAGTGGAAGCCGGAGTACGAGCTTGGCGACGTGACCATCGATACGCAGCATCGGCAGCTGCTCGAGCTCGCCAACCTGGTCCTCGAGGCGTGCGCCCGGGGCCGCGACGAGCGCGTGATCTGGAAGACGTTCAGCGCCCTCCACCACTATACGAGCACCCATTTCGACGACGAGGAGAAGATGCTGGCGGCGGCCGGCTCGCCGTTGCTGGAGGAGCAGCGGCGCCAGCATGTCGCGCTGACTGCCGAGCTCAAGCAGCTGTGGACGGCGAGCCGGCTCAATCTTCTTCAGGACGTGATGGAGAGCCTGTCGAGCTGGCTCGCCAGCCGGCTGATCCCGCACATGATGCAGGCCGACCGGGAGGCGCGCTGGGGTCACCTCGGCGGCGAGGCGGAGGCGGGCAAGGACCGCACGGCTGCCTGAGATCAGCGGTAGAACGAGACTCCTGCCACCGCTAGGTCGGCCTTGAAGCCGCGGCCGACCGCCGACAGGGCCAGGCTGGTGAGGCGGGTCGGATCGAGCGGGCGCCGGATGCGGTGCGGCTCGAACTCGTCGAACGGCAGGTAGAGGTCGTGCCAGCAGTCGCCGGCATCGAAGTAGGCCCGGTAGTCCTGCCATCCCTCGGTGGTGTCGGCGGTGCGCAGGCGGGCCGAGTAGATCTTGCCGTTGCCCCAGACGGAGAGCCTGACCCCGAAGAAGTCCGAGGCGTCGAGGGTGCGATAACCGCCGCGGGCCAGGTCCAGGACCATCTGCAGCGCGCCGCCGTGGTCGCTGAGCTGGACATCGCCGGTCAGCCGCAGGCAGCGCCGTCCGAGCACCACCTCCTGGCGGAAGATCTCTTTCGGCACGGCGATCACCGCGTCGGCATCGGCCACCCGCCATGCGGTGCCGATGCGGGAAACCATCGCTTCGCTGCTCACGTCGTCGATGATCATTCCTGCCCCTGGTTCCGGTTTGCCTCACGATAAATGGGGAGCCGCCGGCTTTCCGGGGAGGCGATTGCATTCGACGACCTTCGGTATACACTCTTGGCATGCGGATCCTCGTTATCGATGACGACCGGGAGACGGCGGAATACCTGGCCAAGGGATTGCGCGAGCACGCCTATGCCTGCGATCTGGCGCACGACGGGGCCGAGGGCCTCGCGCGGGCCGTCAACGAGCCGTACGATCTGTTGATCGTCGATCGCATGCTGCCGGGGCTCGACGGCCTCACCATCGTCGAGATGCTGCGCCGCAATGGCCGCACGCTGCCGGTGCTGATCCTTAGCGCGCTGGGCAAGGTCGACGACCGGGTGCGGGGGCTGCAGGCCGGCGGCGACGACTATCTGGTCAAGCCGTTCGCCTTCTCAGAACTGCTGGCGCGGGTAGAGGCCCTGCTGCGGCGGACCGGCGGCGGCGGGCCGCCGGAGACGACGCTGCGGGTCGGCGATCTCGAGATGGACCTGCTGGGGCGCGCGGTGACGCGGGCCGGCCGCTCGATCGAGCTGCAGCCGCGCGAATTCCAGCTGCTCGAGTTCCTGATGCGCCATTCCGGTCAGGTCGTCACCCGCACCATGCTGCTGGAGAAGGTGTGGGACTATCACTTCGACCCGCAGACGAACGTCATCGACGTTCACGTGAGCCGGCTGCGCCAGAAGATCGACCGCGACTTCAAGGAGCCTCTGCTGCACACGATCCGCGGCGCAGGCTACAGCCTCCGTGCCCCGGAATCGCCTTCTTAACAGCGTCGCCTTCCGGCGCGCCGTCGTTTACGTGGTGGTGCTCGGCGCCGTTACGACGGCGGTGCTGGGCTTCCTGTACCACAACGCCTCGGCGGTGGTCGCCCGACAGACCGAGGCCACCGTGGAGGCCGAGGCTCTTGGCCTGGCCGAGCACTACCGGCAGTTCGGTGTCGGCCAACTGGTGCGAGTGATCGAGGCGCGCAGCCGCGGCGATCCGGGCCGGCGCAGCATCTACCTGCTGGCCGACCCCACTTATCAGCCGCTGGCGGGCAACCTGTCGGCTTGGCCGCGGGAAGCCTTCGGAGATCCCGGCCTGGTCGTCTTCTCGATCACCCGCGAGGAGGGCCAGGCGGCACGCGAGCAGCGGGCGCTGGCCCGGACCTTCGACCTGCGCGGCGGCTTGCATCTGCTGGTCGGCCGCGACATGGCCGAGCAGGCGGCCGTCAAGGGTCTGATCCTCGACAGCCTGCTGTGGGCGGCGGTCGCCACCGGCGGCCTGGCGGTGCTGGGCGGCCTGCTGCTGAGCCGCGCCATCCTGCGTCGCATCGACGCCATCACTCGCGGCTGCGAGGCGATCCTGGCCGGCGATTTCAAGCGCCGGATGCCGGTTACGCCGGGTCAGGACGAATTCGACCGCCTGTCGCACAACCTCAACATCATGCTCGACCGTATCGAGGACCTGATGGTCGGGATGCGCGACGTGGCGGATGCCATCGCCCACGACCTGCGCAGTCCGATCTCGCGGCTGCGGGCCCGGCTTGAGCGCTCGCTGATCGAGGATTCGACGCCCGAGGCGTTGCGCGCGACCATCGAGGACAGCCTGCGCCAGACCGACGAGATCCTCGCCACCTTCGCCGCCGTGCTGGACATCTCGCTGGCCGAATCCGGCGCTCTGCGCGAGGAGTTCGGCGATGTCGACCTTGCCGCGGCGGTGGCCGACGTGGCCGAGCTGTACGAGCCGGTGGCCGAAGAGAAGGGGCTGCTCCTCAGGGCCGAGGTGGAGAGGCCGCTGGTGGTGCGCGGCCATCGCCACCTGCTGTGCCAGTCGCTCGCGAACCTGATCGACAATGCCATCAAATACGGAGAAGCCGGGGGCGAGATCCGGCTTGCCGCCAGGCGCGGCGAGGCCGGCCCCGAAGTGCTGGTGTGCGACCGCGGCCCAGGCATCCCGCCACAGCTGCGGGACAAGGCGCTGCAGCGCTTCACCCGCCTCGACGCCAGCCGCTCCAAGCCGGGCAACGGTCTCGGGCTGGCCCTGGTGGCCGCGGTGTCCCGCCTCCACCGCGCCGTCCTGTCGCTCGAGGACAACGCGCCGGGACTGTGCGTCCGGCTGACATTCGGCGGCGAACCCGGGATGGTGCCTCTCGCAGCTCCAGCGGCCGAGAGGCATGGCCGCGACGCCGCCTGACGGCGCGCGGTCGGATCAAGCGCGACGGGACTATTCCTCGAACAGGTTGGGCCACTCCGAAGCGACCATGGGCAAGGTGGCCAGGGCCTCGCGCAGATGGAGCCGAAGGGCGCTTTTCGCCTCCTCCCATAGTCCCTGCTCGAGCGCTTCCACAATGCATTCGTGCTGGCGCGCGAGGTGCGGCATCGGCGACACCTTGGGCATCGTCAGGAAGCGGACGCGGTCCCACTGCGCCTTTTCGTTTTCGATGACGGTCCACGCGTGGTCGCGGTCGGCCGCTTCGGCGAACGAGCGGTGGAAGCCCTCATCCTCGATGAAGAAGGCTTCAAGGTCGTTCCGCGTTGCCGCCTCGCGCTGGCGTCCGATGATCGCCCGCTGGCGGCCCCGGAAGCCCTCCGGGAAGC
This sequence comes from Rhodospirillales bacterium, assembly GCA_018432935.1. Taxonomy (GTDB): domain Bacteria; phylum Pseudomonadota; class Alphaproteobacteria; order Rhodospirillales; family Shumkoniaceae; genus JAHDSF01. The sequence goes on from JAHDSF010000033.1 coordinate 35,553, forward strand.
GGTCCTTGATCTCGTCGATGATGGCAAGCTCTATCGCCTCGCGCACGAACCGGCTGTCCTTCACCGCCTTCACGGAGATCTTGCGTACGAAGGTGCCGCGCTGAGGACGGATCTCGACCAACCCGTCCTCCACCAGCTTGATGAAGGCCTCGCGGACCGGCTGTCGGCTTACGCCCAGCCTTTCCGAAACCTCCTTCTCGGATAGCCGCCGGCCGGGCATCAGCTTGGCCGCGACGATGTCCCGGCGCAGGAAGCTGTAAACCTGCGGAGCGACCGCTTCGTGGTTGTTCAATGTGTGCTCGGCCATCGGCTCATCCTTGCGGGTGAATGTCAGCATACATGATCGGCGTTGACAGGTCCATTCAAACTACCATACAAGTATGGCTCATGTCGGCCGGCATGGAACAACGGAGTATTCGATGAAGGCCTGCGTCATCCACGGCCCCCGGGACCTTCGGATCGAGGAGTGGGACGAACCGCAGGCCGGCCGCGATGAGGTTGTCGTGCGCCTTGCCGCAGGCGGGATCTGCGGGTCCGACCAGCACTACTTCGTCCACGCAAGATGCGGCGACTTCGCGATCCGGGAGCCGTTCGTCCCCGGCCACGAGGTCGCGGGCTTCGTTGCCAGGACCGGCCGCGACGTGCGCGGGCTGGATCTCGGAGCGCTGGTCGCGATCAACCCCTCGCTGCCGTGCGGCATCTGCGAGTCGTGCCGTGGCGGCCACAGGAACCTCTGCCGCAATAACGGATTCCGCGGCAGTGCCAGCCGTTTCCCTCACGCCCAGGGAATGCTGAGCGAGCGGTTCGTGGTGAAGTCGTTCCAGTGCGTTCCGGTCGCGGGAGGCATCGTCCCGGCGGCGCTGGCGTTCGCCGAACCGCTCTCGGTGGCGCTGCATGCGGTCGAGCGCGCCGGCAGCGTGGATGGCAAGCGCGTCCTCGTCACCGGCGGCCGCACCATCGGCTTGCTGATCGGGCTCGTCTGCCGGATGCGGGGCGCGCACACGCTTGCCGTCACCGACAGGGCGGAACACGCCCTTGGGGTCGCTCGCCGCTGCGGTGCCGACCTCGCCGTCGCGACGGGGGATGCCGCCGCGCGAGGCGGGTTCCTGGACGGCAACCGCGACAGCTTCGACGTCGCCTTCGAGGCTTCCGGCAGCGAGGCGGCCCTGGCCGACGCGATCGCCCTGGTTCGGCCCGGTGGAACCCTGGTCCAGGTCGGCACCCTGCCGCCGCTGACCGGGCGCGCTCCGATCAATCTCGTCATGGTCAAGGAGCTTGATTTCCTGGGCGCATTCAGGTTCGATGCCGAGTTTCCGGAAGCGGTCCGGATCCTCACCGTCGGCGCACTCGATGTCGGGCCGCTGTTGACGCGCACGTTCCCGCTGCCGGAGGCGGAGGCCGCTTTCCGGATGGCCCTCGACGCGGGCGTCAGCACCAAGGTTCAGATAACCGGCGAGGGCGCATGATTTGGCTCTTCGCCGATCTTCCAGCCCCACGCCGCGCCGGGTCTCCGGTGTGGCAAACCCCGAACGGATGAACGGGCCGTCGCGCGTTTCGGGGCGGCGCAACGGTTCGCAAAAGGAGGGACGCAATGCTCAAGGCTCTCAAGTTGACCACCGCCACCGTCGTCGCCACGCTGATCGGCGCCGGCGCCGCGGGAGCGGCCGAAGTGACGCTGAAGCTCGGCCATCTCGCCAACGAACAGAACGTCTGGCACAAAGCCAGCCTGAAGTTCGCCGAGGAGGCCGCCAAGCTCAGCAACGGCCGCATCGAGGTCAAGGTGTTCCCCAACGAGATGCTGGGGAAGGAAATGGACCTCATCAACGGCATGCAGCTCGGCACCGTCGACATGACGATCACCGGTGAATCGCTGCAGAACTGGGCGCCGATGTCGGCGCTGCTGGCGATCCCTTATGCCTACACGTCGCTGGAGCAGATGGACAAGGTGGCCAGCGGCGAGATCGGCAAGAAGATCGAGGACGAGATCGTCGCCAAGGCGCGGATCCGCCCGATCGCCTACTTTGCCCGCGGCCCGCGCGAGTTGACGAGCAATCGGCCGATCAAGTCGCCGGGCGACCTCAACGGCCTCAAGATGCGGGTGCCCAACGTGCCGCTGTTCGTCAGCGTCTGGCGTGCCCTCGGCGCGGCGCCGACGCCGATGGCCTTTTCGGAGGTGTTCACCTCGCTGCAGAACGGGACCATCGACGCCCAGGAAAACCCGCTCGCCCTCATCAAGAGTGCGAACTTCAACGAGGTCCAGAAGTACGTCAACCTGACCGACCACGTGCGCAGCTGGATCTACCTGGCGATCGGCGAGCGTTCGTTCGGCAAGCTCTCCGATGCCGACAAGAAGGCGGTCCTGGAGGCCGGCAAGCGGGCCCAGGCGTACGAGCGCGGGCTGTTCCTGGAGGACGAGAAGCAGCTCGAGGCCGAGCTCAAGGCCAAGGGCATGACGTTCGTCGCGGTCGACACCGCCGCCTTTGCCTCGAAGGCCAAGGATGCGGTGCTTGCCGGCGTCAAGCCGGAGGTCAAGGATACCGTCGCCAAGATCTTCGAGATGAAGTGATCGCAGCCGACCCGTCCTGAACGGAACGGGGGGCGGGCCCGACGGGTCCGCCCTCCCTCCCGCCTCCGCCTGCAGGAGGGCCACCGCCTGCGGGTTCGATCCGGAAGGTAGCCATGAAAGCCATCCTGTCCGTCCTCGCCGCGGTCGCCCGGGCCGGTACCGGCCTCGCCTTCGCGGTGCTTGCCGGGGCGGTGCTGGTGCAGGTCTATACCCGCACCGTCCTGCCGCAATCGCCCGTGTGGACCGAGGAGCTGTCGCGCTTCGCACTCCTGTTCGTGGTCGCTTTCGGGGTCGGGCTGTCAGTCCGCTCCGGCGACCTCGTCAACGTCGATCTTGTGCTCAACCTGCTGCCGAAGGGCGGCCGGCGTTGGCTGGAGGCGCTGGCGTTCGCCGTGACCTCGATCCTCGGTGGAGTGGTGGCCTGGGCTTCGCTCGAGTTCGTCGACATCGGCCAGTTGCAGACCTCGCCCGCTCTCGACTGGCGGATGGACTTCATCTTCGTCTCGATTCCGATCGCCGGCGTCATGCTGGCGGTGTTCGCCCTCGAGCGGGCGATCCGGACCGCCCTCGGCCGAGGCCGGGACAACCAGGCGCTGCCGGAGTCGTAGGCCATGGACACCCTCCTTCTGTTCGGCAGCTTTCTCCTCTGCCTGTGCGTCGGCGTCCCCGTCGCCGCCTCGCTCGGCATCGCCTCGGTGATCTACCTGTTGGCGGTCGACATCCCGCTGGTGGTGGTGCCGCAGAAGATGTACGCCGGCATGGATTCTTTCGTGCTCCTGTGCATCCCCGGCTTCATTCTCGCCGGCAACCTGATGAACAGCGGCGGCATCACCCAGCGCATCATCCGCTTCGCCACCGCACTGGTCGGCTGGATCAAGGGCGGCCTGGGGCTGACCAACATCGTCGGATCGATGATCTTCGCCGGCATCTCCGGCACTGCCGTCGCCGAGGCCGCTTCGATCGGGGCGGTGATGATTCCGGGCATGCAGCGGGCCGGCTATCCGGCGCAGTTCGCGGCGGCACTAACCTCCTCGGCCTCGACGGTGGGGCCGATCATCCCGCCCAGCGTGCCGATGATCATCGTCGGCGCGCTGACCGGCATCTCGGTCGGCCGCATGTTCATGGCCGGCGCGATCCCCGGCCTTCTGCTCGGGGCCGGGATGATGATCACCTGCTACGTCATCTCGGCGCGGCGCGGCTACCCGCACCAGCCGTGGCGAGGCTGGCGCGAACTGGGCAAGGCGACATGGGGGGCCCTGTGGGCCCTGGCGATGACCGCGCTGGTCATCGGCGGCATCCTCAGCGGCGAGGTGACGCCCACCGAAACCGCCATCGTCGCCGTCGTCTACGCCCTGGTCATCGGGCTCTTCGTCTACCGTGCCCTCGGCTGGCGCGATGTCGGGCGGATCGTCGTCGACAGCGCCATCAGCTCGGCGGCGATCCTGGTCCTGGTCGGGTTTGCCAACGTCTTCGGCTGGATCCTCGCTTCCGAGGAGATCCCGCAGAAGATCAGCGCCGTGGTGCTGTCGATCACCCACAACAAGTACCTCGTCATCCTTCTTCTCAACATCCTGCTCATCATTGTCGGGATGTTCATGGAGACGATCGCCGCGCTGCTGATCCTGTTTGCGCCTCTGGTGACGATCGCCCAGGGGGTCGGGATCGATCCCGTGCACTTCGCCACTTTCGCCGTCCTCAACCTGATGATCGGCCTGTCGACCCCGCCGGTCGGCGTCTGCCTGTTCGTCTGCGCCAATATCGCCCGGTTGCCGCTTTCGGCGGTGATCAAGGAGCTGATGCCGTTCCTGATCGCGAACATCGTCGTGCTGCTGATCGTCTCGTACGTGCCGGCGGTGTCGCTGTGGCTTCCCGACCTTTTGTTCGGTCAATAACCCAGAGAGCGCCATGAAGATCGTCGACGCCAAAGTCATCGTCTGTTGCCCCGGCCGCAATTTCGTCACTCTCAAGATCCTGACCGACCAGGGACTTCACGGGATCGGCGACGCCACCCTCAACGGCCGTGAGCTGGCCGTCGCATCCTATCTCGAGGATCACGTGGTTCCCTGTCTGATCGGCCGCGACGCCCATCAGATCGAGGACATGTGGCAGTACCTCTATCGCGGCGCCTACTGGCGGCGCGGCCCGGTGACGATGGCGGCGATCGCCGCCGTCGATACCGCGCTGTGGGACATCAAGGCCAAGGCCGCCGGATTGCCGCTCTACCAGCTCCTCGGCGGCAAGAGCCGCACCGGGGTCATGGTCTACTGCCATGCCAACGGTCGCGACCTGGAGGAGACCCTGGATTCGGTCGCCCGCCACAGGGAGATGGGCTACAAGGCAATCCGCGCCCAGTCCGGCATTCCCGGCCTGGATGCCGCCTACGGGGTACCCAAGGGCGGCAAGTTCTACGAGCCGGCGACCAAGGGCCTGCCCGAGGAGTACGTTTGGGCGACCGAGCCCTACCTCGAGTTCGCTCCCAAGCTGTTCGAGGCGATCCGCGTCAGGTTCGGCATGGACTTCCACCTCCTGCACGACGCCCACCACCGGCTGACGCCGATCGAGGCGGCGCGACTGTGCAAGAGCCTGGAGCCGTACCGGCTGTTCTGGGTCGAGGACCCGGTCCCGGCCGAGAACCAGGACGCGTTCCGCATCATCCGCCAGCACACGGTGACGCCGATCGCGATCGGCGAGGTGTTCAGCTCGATCTGGGACTGCAAGGAGCTGATCGAGAACCACCTGATCGACTACATCCGGGCCTCTGTGGTTCACGCCGGCGGCATCACGCATCTGCGCCGGATCGCCGACCTTGCGTCGCTCTACCACGTCAAGACCGGCTGCCACGGAGCGACTGACCTGTCGCCGGTGTGCATGGGTGCGGCGCTGCACTTCGACATCTGGGTGCCGAACTTCGGGGTCCAGGAGCACATGCCGCATCTCGAGGTGAGCGAGAGCGTGTTCCCGCACGCCTACAGCTTCGAGAACGGCTACATGACGCCCGGCGACGTCCCCGGACACGGTGTCGACATCGACGAGGCGCTGGCGGCGAAGTATCCCTACGAACGCGCCTACTTGCCGGTGAACCGCAAGCGCGACGGCACCCTGTGCGACTGGTGATCTGACCCGCAGCGACAAAAAAGCGGCCGCCCCCGAGGGGACGGCCGCTTCCGGTCCGCGCGAGAAAGCCTCAGGCGGACCGTACGGGGACAGCCACGAAGCGTTCTTCGCCTTGGCGATTCACGAGGAGCAATACCGCCTTGCGGCCTCCGTCCGTGGCCTCCCGCACCTGCTTGCGGAGATCCTCGGGCGACTGCACCGGGGTGTTGCCGATGCGGGCGATGACGTCGCCGCGCTGGATGCCCTTGCTGGCGGCGGGTCCGTCCGCCTGGACGTCGACCACGACCACCCCCTTGACGTCGTCGGGAATGCCGAGGCGACCGCGCACATCCTCGTTGAGGGAGGCTACCGTCACCCCCAGCGAGGCCCCCGAGGCGTCCGGCTGCTGAGACGTCGCCGATGCGACCTGCTGCTGGGCCGGGGTCTTGGCCACCTCGGTCTTCAGGCTGGTCTGCTTGCCGTCGCGCCAGACCGACATCGAAACCTGCTCGCCGGCCTTGGTATCCGCCACCAGCCGCGGCAGCGTCCGCATCTCGCTTACCGGCTTGCCGGCGAACGAGAGGATGACGTCGCCTGGCCGCAACCCCGCCTTGGCCGCCGGGCTGTCCGGCTGCACCGAGGCGACAAGGGCGCCTTCCGAGTTCTCCAGCCCGAGGCTGTCGGCGATGTCGTCGGTGACCGGCTGGATCGAGACCCCGAGCCAGCCGCGCTCGACGCTGCCGTGCTCGCGCAACTGCGCGATCACGTCCTTGGCCATGTTGGCCGGCACCGCGAAGCCGATGCCGATGTTGCCGCCGCTGGGCGAGAAGATCGCGGTGTTGACGCCGATGACCTCGCCGTTGGCGTTGAACGACGGCCCGCCCGAGTTGCCGCGATTGATCGGCGCGTCGATCTGCAGGAAGTCGTCGAACGGTCCGGCCTGGATGTCCCGGCCGCGGGCCGAGACGATACCCGCGGTCACCGAGCCGCCGAGGCCGAACGGATTGCCGACCGCCAGCACCCAGTCGCCGACCTCGGTCTTCTCGGAATCGCCCCACGCGACGTACGGCAACGGCTTGTCGCTCTTCACCTTGAGCAGCGCCAGATCGGTCTTCGGGTCGGTCCCCACCACCTCGGCCTTGAGCTCGCTCTTGTCGTTGAGGATCACCAGGATGTCGGTCCCGTTCTCGACCACGTGGTTATTGGTCACCACGTAACCTTCCGGGCTGATGATGAAGCCCGATCCCAGCGCGTGCGCCTCGCCGCTGCTTCCCGGCCCGCCGGGACCCCGGAACTGAGGCGGAAGGTTCTCGCCGAAGAAGCGCTTGAAGAACTCGTCGAACGGGGTGCCCTCGGGGAACGGCATCTGGCCGGGTCCCTGGCCCGGGCGTGCCGCTTCCGACCGGTTCGGCTTGACCGTGGTCGAGATGTTGACCACCGCCGGCGTCACCTTCTTGACGATGTCGCGGAAGCTCGCCGGAGTCTGTGCCTGCGGAGTCTGGATCGGAGCCTGAGCGTAGGCCGGGAGGGCGCCGCTTCCAACCAGGGCGCCGCCCAGGATGGAAGTCGAGAGAATGGCGGAGGCGGCGACCATCGCCGTCCTCCCTTTGAGGTGGGTAATCAGTTTCATCGAAGTGCTCCTCGCTGGAATTCGCTGCTGGAGCGTAATTAGGAAACCGCGCCTTACGTCGTCCTGTCGGGACCATTAAATCTTCTTAACCCGGCCGATCGTCCAACGGCCGGGTGCGCCGGGGAGGGGCCCCACCCGAACCTTCGGCGGGTCCGTGCAGCGCCGGCGCGCCTGGGTCGGGCGGCGGCGAGGGCGCCATTCCTGGCGGATCCGCGGATTGCCGCGTGCTCCTCGCCTCTCTATGATCGCGCCGCAAGACCGTGGCGCGATCGGACATCATGGAAATCCTGGGCAGCTTCCTGCTGGTATTCGGATCGTTGTTTCCGATCGTCAATCCGCCGGGCAGCGCCTTCATGTTCCTTGCCCAGACGCGGACGGCGACGCATCGGCAGCGCAAGGAGATGGCGGCGCGCGTCGCCTTCTACGCCTTCCTGATCGTGGTCGGCTCGCTCTACGTCGGCTCGGCCGTGCTGACCCTGTTCGGGGTCTCGGTCCCGGCGTTGCGCGTGGGCGGCGGCCTGGTGATCGCGGTCGCCGGCTGGCGGCTCCTCAATGCCAGACGGGGTCCTACCGAGCACGACATCGAGATCGAACCCTCGCCGGAAAACCTGAAAAGCGCGGCCTTCTACCCGTTGACCATGCCGCTGACCACCGGGCCCGGCACCATTGCGGTGACGATCGCGCTCGGCACCGGGCAGCCGTTCGGCAACTGGGTGCCGTCGCTGGCGATGCTGGGGGCGTTGCTGGCGGCGCTTGCGATCAGCGCCCTGATCTACGTCTGCTTCCGTTTTGCCGACCGGCTGGAGACGCTGTTCGGGCGGACCCTGACGGACGCCATGATGCGCCTGTTCGCCCTGCTGCTCCTGTGCGTCGGCATCGAGATCATGTGGAGCGGCATCGCCGCCCTGATCCGCAGCCTTTAGGCAGAAAAGTACAGAAAAGGCGGAAAAGGGGTCGGAGTCATTTTTCCTGAAAGGCGACCAAGCCTCCGGCCTAACCGGCGAAAAATGACTCCGACCCCTTTTCCGCCTCTTTTTCTCCTGTAGGATCGGAACCTGGGTTGCCTCTCAGGAAAAATGACTCCGACCCCTTTTCCGCCCGGCTCACACGTTGAAGCGGAACAGCATGACGTCGCCGTCCTTGACCACGTAGTCGCGGCCCTCCTGGCGCATCCTGCCGGCTTCCTTGGCCCCGTGCTCGCCGCCGCAGCGGACGTAATCGTCGTAGGCGATCGTCTCGGCACAGATGAAGCCGCGCTCGAAGTCGCCGTGGATGGTGCCCGCCGCCTGCGGCGTCTTGGTGCCCTGGGCGATCGTCCAGGCGCGCGATTCCTTCGGTCCGGCGGTGAAGAACGTGATCAGGTCCAGCAGCCGGTAGCCGGCGCCGATGACGCGGGCGAGCCCCGTCTCCTCCAGGCCCAGGGTTTCGAGGAAGGCGCGCCGCTCCTGGGGATCGGTGAGCTGCGCCACCTCGGATTCGATCTTGGCCGAGATGACGACCGCGGCCGCGCCCTCCTTCTCCGCGTGCGCCTGCACCGCTTCCGAGAACGCATTGCCGGCCGCCGCCGCGCCCTCGTCGACGTTGCAGGCATATAGGACGGGCTTGGCCGACAACAGCTGCAGCATGCGGAACGTCTTGCGGTCCTCGGGATGGACCTCGACGCTGCGCGCCGGCTTGCCCTCGCGCAGGGCGGCCAGCACCGGCTCCATAACCCGCACCTGGTCCTTGGCCGCCTTGTCGCCGCCCTTGGCCTTCTTCAGGGTCTGGTCGTAGCGACGCTCCATGCTGTCGAGGTCGGCGAGCAACAGCTCGGTGTCGACGATCTCGGCATCGCGCACCGGATCGACGCCGGCCTCGACGTGGGTCACCTCGTCGTCCTCGAAGCAGCGCAGCACGTGAACGATCGCGTCGACCTCGCGAATGTTGGCGAGAAACTGGTTGCCAAGCCCCTCGCCGCGGCTGGCGCCCTTCACCAGTCCGGCGATGTCGACGAACTCGAGCTGGGTGGGCACGATCTTGGCCGACTTGGCGAGCCTGGCCAGCTCGTCGAGGCGGGCGTCAGGGACGCCGACCCGGCCGGTGTTGGGCTCGATGGTGCAGAACGGGTAGTTCGCCGCCTCCGCCGCCGCGGTCTCGGTCAGCGCGTTGAAGAGGGTCGACTTGCCGACGTTCGGCAGGCCGACGATGCCGCAGTTGAATCCCATCTCAGTCGTCCTTGCGCGGTTCGGCGGCGTCGCCTTCGGTCCGCTTCGGCCGCGGCGGCTGCATTGCCAGCGCGACCCGGTTCATGAAGTCGGCGTCGTTGTCCGCGACCAGAAGCGGGAACGCCGCCGCCATGGCGTCGAGGAGCTTGAGCACCCAGCCCTCCTCCTCGGCCTTCGAGAAGTCCTTGAGCACGTGGCCGACCACCCGGTCCTTGTCGCCCGGATGCCCGATGCCGACCCGGACGCGGCGATAGTCGGCGCCGATCTGCCCCTGGATGCTGCGCAGCCCGTTGTGGCCGGCGTGGCCGCCGCCGCGCTTCACCCGAACCTTCCCCCCGGCGAGATCGATCTCGTCGTGGAAGACCAGCACGTCCTTGGTGCGGATCTTGAAGAACGAGCAGGCGGACAGCACCGAACGGCCCGACTCGTTCATGTAGGTCAGCGGCTTCAGGGCGACGATCTTCTCGCCCCCGACGTCGCCTTCCGCCACCAAGCCGTGAAACTTCTTGCGGAACGGAGAAAAATCATGGCGGCGGACGATTGCGTCCACCGCCATGAAGCCGATGTTGTGGCGGTTCCAAGCGTAACTCGCCCCCGGATTGCCGAGGCCCACGAGCAGCAGCATCGGTGACCGCTCCCGAACAGGATCAGGTCGCGGACTCGCCACCGCCGCCGGCCGGGGCCTCCGGAGCCTCCTCATCGGCGCCGGCCGCGGCCGCTTCCTGGGCCTCGGACTTGACCGCCGACGGCGCCGCGATGGTCGCGATCGTGAAGTCGCGGGCGATGGTCGGCTTGACGCCCTCCGGCAGCTTGACGTCGCTGATGTGGATGCTGGCGCCGATCTCGAGCCCGGTGAGATCGATCTCGATCACCTCGGGGATGCTCTCCGGCGGGCAGGCCAGCTCGACCTCGCGCCGCACGATGTTCAGCACGCCGCCGCGCTTGATGCCCGGGCTGGCTTCCGGGTTGCGGAACTGGACCGGGATTTCGACGCTGACCGTCGCCCCTTCGCCGAAGCGCAGGAAGTCGACGTGCAGCGGCCGGTCGGTGACCGGGTCGAACTGAACGTCGCGCGCCAGCACCCGATACTCCTGCCCGTCCACCTGGACCCGGAAGACGGTGCTGAAGAACGCCGCCTTGCGGAGCTGCATGGTGAGCTGGACCGGTTCCAGCGAGATCATCAAGGGGTCGATCTTGTTGCCGTAGACGACGGCGGGAATGCGTCCCGCCCGGCGCACCGCCCGGGCTGCCCCCTTACCTGCCCGGTCGCGGAGCTCCGCGTTGAACACGATGGCTTCAGCCATGTGGCCTCTCCTCTCAACTCGCGCCGGCCTCCAGGGGTGCCGCGCGCCTTCGACATGCCGCCTCGCCCGGGCGGCGCGGGTGCCGGTTCAGTCGAACAGGCTGGAAACCGACGATTCTTCGCTGATGCGCAACATCGCCTCCGCCATCAGGGGCGCGATGCTGAGCTGATGCACGTTGTGCGAGACCCGCACCGCCTCGGTCGCCTGAATCGAGTCGGTGATGATCATCGTCTTCAGCGGCGAGGCGCTGACGCGGGCCACCGCGCCGCCCGACAGCACCCCGTGGGTGACGTAGGCCGAGACGTCGGTGGCGCCGGCCTCGATCAGGGCGGCCGCCGCGTTGCACAGAGTGCCGCCGGAATCGACGATGTCGTCGACCAGGATGCAGCTGCGGCCTTTGACCTCGCCGATGATGTTCATGACCTCGGACACGCCCGCGCGCTCGCGCCGCTTGTCGATCACTGCCAGCTCGGCGTCGAGGCGCTTGGCGATCGCCCGCGCCCGCAGCACGCCGCCGACATCCGGCGAGATGATGACCGGGTCGACTCCCTTGAAGCGCTCCTCGATGTCCTTGGTGAACACCGGCGCGCTGTAGAGGTTGTCAACGGGGATGTCAAAGAAGCCCTGGATCTGTCCGGCGTGGAGGTCGAGGGTCAGCACGCGGTCGGCCCCCGAGACGGTCATCAGGTTGGCCACCAGCTTGGCCGAGATCGGAGTCCGCGGCCCCGACTTGCGGTCCTGCCGGGCATAGCCGAAGTAGGGGATCACCGCAGTGACGCGGCGGGCCGAGCCGCGCCGCAGTGCGTCCAGCGTCACCAGCAGTTCCATCAGGTTGTCGTTGGCGGGATACGACGTCGACTGGATGATGAAGACGTCCTCGCCGCGCACGTTCTCCTGGATCTCGACGAACACCTCCATGTCGGAGAACCGCCGGATGCTCGCCTTGGTCAAGGGCAGGTTGAGGTACGCCGACATCGCCTCGGCCAACGGCCGATTGCTGTTGCAGGCCAGGACTTTCATCTCTCTACGATCCTTCCGACGCCGGAGCGGCCGCCTCCGCGTCCGGAGACGCGCAACCGGGGTTCGCATCTCACCCCCGCCAGCGAACACGCGGCGGGATATTTAGCAATGTCTTCCCGCACTGTAAACGACTAAGCCGAATACCGCCGTCCTTATCGCGGCCCCGCCGCCGGCCGCGGCGCCTGCGGCGATGCGCCCTCCGCGGGCTTTCCCATTGGCGCCGACGCCGGGCCTCGCGTCGCCCCCGCGACGAGGTCCAGGATGCCCTCGACGGCGGCCTCGGCGGCGAATCCCGCGACCTCGCCCCAGGGGCCGTCGAGGCTGCCCTGAGGCACCGCATTGGCCTGCGCCGCCTCGCCGATTCGGACCCCGGCGGGGTCGTCGAGGCGCCACACGATCCGGATCGGCTGGCTGCCGCCACGGGCCGGCCCCATCTCGACCCGGGCGGTCAGCAGCGCCGCCCCGTCCCGGACCTCGCTGAGCGGCACCTTGGCCAGCCTGAGGGCGGTGCGCACGGCACGTCGCAGGCTGGCGTTGCCGTCCCCTGGCGCCCCTTCGACGGGCCCGACGAAGACCGAAACGGCCGGTGTCTCGGGCGCCGGCATCAGGGTGGGATCCTCCGGCCGCGCCACCTTGACGAAGGCCTCCGCGACGTGGATGCCGATGGTCCTCAGCAGGGCCGGGTCGCCGTATTCCCAGCGCCAGGCCGGACCCTCGATGCGTTCCTCGTGCTCGGCCACCACGATCTCTTTGGGGTCGAGCAGGCGCCAGCGCACGACCCAGCTTCCCTTGATCGTCGAGTCGACCTGGCCGGCGAGCAGGAAGCGTTGCCGGCGCGGCGCACTCACGAAGGCCGGAACGTCCTTGTCGTTGAGCGCCTCGGCGACGGCGCGGGCCAGCAGCCTGCCCATCGGAACGGTAGTCCCCTGGACCGGCGTCACGTAGACCCCGGCAATGTCGGAGATCTCCAGCAACGGATTGGGCGGCGCGTCGTCGGGCGGCCTGAAGGGTTGCGGAACCGGCACGCAGGCGGTCGCCAGCACCGCGAGCGCCGCGGCCATCCAGGCTCTCACGCCGGCCGCTCCAGGCAGATCGCCGACAGGCCGTTGCCGAACGCCGGCTGGCGGCGCAACACCGAGCGGCGATAGCTGAAGAAGCGATCCTCCTCGCGGCAGGTGTCGTGGTCGACGGCCGCAATCCTGGACACGCCGGCGGCGCGCAGTCGGCCCGCGACGTAGGCCGTCAGGTCGAAATAGTGCTTGCCGGTGCCGTCGAGGGCGCGGAAGAAGCCGGCGTTGACGGGGTCCGCGGCGACGAAGCGGTCGCGGAACTCGGGGCCGACCTCGTAGGAATCCCTGCCGATGCAGGGGCCGATCGCGGCCACCGTGCGGCGCCGCTCGGCGCCCAGGCCTTCCATCGCCGCCAGGGTCGCCTCGACGATTCCGTCGAGGGCGCCCTTCCAGCCGGCGTGGGCGGCGCCCACCACCCGGGCCACGGGGTCGGCGAACAGCACCGGCGCGCAATCGGCGGTGAGGATGCCCAGCGCCAGGCCCGGCGTCGCAGTGGCGAGGCCGTCCGCCTCGGGGATTGCGGCCCCGTTCCACGGCGCCGAAACCGCGAAGGCGCAGGCCGAGTGGACCTGGCGCAGGGTCACCAGGCGATCCGCCGCCAGCCCCAGCGCCGCTGCGGCGCGGGCGCGGTTCTCGGCGACGTGCGCCGGATCGTCGCCCGAGCGCAGGCCGCAGTTGAGGGTGGCGAACAGGCCCCGGCTGACGCCGCCCTCCCGAGTGAAGAAGGCATGGCGGACGCCGGGTATCCCGTCGAATACGGCATCGCAGATCAGCATGGCGCGCATTATGCGCAGCCGGCCGCCTCTTTCAAGACGTGGCCGGGCGGCTCAGGGCTTGGTGAGGACCTTCAGGACGATCTTGCGCACCTTGGACGGCGTCGCCGCGGCGCCGCCCGGCTTGTGGAACTCGCCGGGGCGGAAGACGGCGAACTGGCCGGTCTGGAGAACCAGCCGCGACGGCTCGCGCGCGACCTCGTAGAAGGCGACGTCGTCCTTGGCGAGCCGGTCCTCGGTCAGGGTCGCCGGCGTGCCTTGCGGCAGGCAATCGATGCGTTCCATGCCGGAAACCAGGAGCTGTACGTCGGTGTAACGGGCGTGGGCCTCGAAGCGCAGCGTCTCTGCCGGCTTGGTCTCGTAGTCCATCACCATCATGTAGACCCGCTCGCCATCGAGGGGGTGACGACCGGCCGCGATCCCGGCCAAGTCCTGCGTGCGCAACAGCGCGACCGCGTCGGCCAGATCGGCCGGCAGCTCCGGCACGTTCTCCAGTACGTCGAACAGCATTGTCCTCACCCCTCCGGTTACGAGGGCTCCTTTATAGCCCTGGCGGGAGTGCCGCCGAAGGGGTTTCTCTCCGCCCTTCCCTCGCCCGCCCGCGACCATCGCGGAATGGACGGCGCGGCCGGCGCTTCACATATGCATGGCGCAACCAAGGGGACGCCGGACCGCCATGATCACCCGCCTCGCAGGAATGGTTCTCGCCGTTGCGGTGCTTGCCGCCGCCGGCTGGTTCCTGGTCGCCGCCGCCGCCGACGCCAACCGCCCGCCGCCGCTGGCGTCGGCGATCTCCGCCCCGGCGCTGGCCCGGACGCCGAGCGCGGTGGTGCTGGGCAACCCGCAGGGCGACGTCACCCTGGTCGAGTATTTCGACTACCAGTGCCCGGCCTGCCGGCGCGTCCACTCCGCGCTCACGGAGCTGGCGGCCGAGGACAGGAAGCTCCGGGTGGTTCACAAGCACTGGCCGGTGTTCGGCGGCGCCTCGGTGTACGCGGCGAAGATCGCCCTCGCTTCCCGCTGGCAGGGCCGCTACGCGGCGGTTCACGACGCCCTGATGGCGATCGACGGCCGCATCGACGAGAACAGGATCCGCACAGCCGCCGCCGGCGTCGGCCTCGATGTCGCGCGGGCGGAACGGGACCTGAACGAGCGTGCAGCCGATCTCGACGCGATGCTGGCCGAGGTGGCTGCCGAGGCGGAGCTGCTGCAGCTCCGCGGTACCCCCCGCTTCGTAGTCGGCGGCTACCTCACCCAGGGCAGCCTGGACCTGCGGGCGATGCGGACCATGGTCGACAAGGCGCGCGCCGAGGCCAAGCGGGGCTGAGGCTCACGCGAAGCCGGGCAGGTCTCCGAGCGATGGGTGGGCCAGTCCCAGCACCTTGAACAGGGTCCCCATCTCCTCGGGGTGGACCAGCCGCCGGTAGGCGCTCTGGATCTCGTCCTGCTGGTCCTCGCGGGCGGCGGCGAGCAGGGCCTCGCCGCGCGGCCGAATGCCGAGGGATTCCAGGAAGCGGGCCTGGGTGACGGGGCCGAAGACGACCGCGCCGCCGCCGCCGGCCGCCTCGGCCAGGGCGGCGAAGTCGACATGGGCGGTGAGGTCGGCCTGGCCCGGCTCCGCCAGGATGTCGGCATAGGCGTGTTCGCGCACCGCCTGCAAGGTATCGCCGCAGGCCCGTTCCCGATAGCCGTAGTCGATCACCAGCGCCGCCCCGCCGTCGCGGGCGAGCCGCCCGGCGACGGCGCGGGCGAGGCCGCAGCCCAGCGGCGACAGCTCGACCGTGCCGCCGGGCGCGGCGTCGCGCAGAGCGACGGGGATCAGGGCCTCCGGCGCCAGCTCCGGCGCCAGGGCCAGACACAAGGCGCCGTCGCGGGCGTCGACCACCACCTCGTGCCAGCCGTCCACGGCGCGACGGAACTGGCGGATCGGCAGGGCGTCGAAGAACTCGTTGGCGAGCAGCAGCGTCGGCCCTTCGGGCACGGTCGAGAAGTCGTCGTGCCATGTCGGTTCCAACCCGGCATCGTTCAGGGCCCGCTTCTGGAACGCCCGGAACACCGGGCTGATCTCCACCAGATGGACCTCGGCCGCGGCGCCGAACGCCGGCACCGCGCGGGCGGCGCGCAGGGCGTCGGCCATCATCGTGCCGCGCCCCGGCCCCAGCTCGACCAGGCGGAACTGGCCCGGGCTGCCTATCGCCTGCCAGACGACGACGCACCACAGGCCGATCAGCTCGCCGAACATCTGGCTCACCTCGGGCGCGGTGACGAAGTCGCCGGCCCGCCCGATGGCATTGCGGGTGGTATAGTAGCCGTGCTCGGGATGGGCGAGGGCCGCGGCCATGAACTCCGACAGGGGCAGGGGACCGTCGAGTGCGATGCGCCGCAGCAGGTGCTCGCCAAGCCGGGTCACGTGCGCCGCCCCCGGGGGACTGCGCGACTGCGCAGGATCAGCCACAGCCCGATCAGGGCCATCGGCGCGCTGAGCAGCTGGCCCATCGTCGTCTGCCAGAACAGGAAGCCGAGGAAATCGTCGGGTTTGCGGAACAGCTCGGCGATCGTGCGGCAGAGCGCGTAACCAAGCAGAAAGGCCCCCGACAGCATCCCCGTTCGCTCGCGCACGCCCTGGTTGCGCGACAGCAGGAACAGCACCGTGAACAGCACGACGCCCTCGAGGAACGCCTCGTAGAGCTGGCTGGGATGGCGCGGCAGCCGCTGCGGGTCGGTCGGGAACACCATCGCCCACGGCACGTCGGTCGGACGGCCGAACAGTTCGGCGTTGATGAAGTTGGCGATGCGGCCGAGCAAGAGACCGATCGGCGCCACCACCGCCAGCAGGTCGCCAAGGACCAGAAACGGGATCTTGCGCAGGCGCGCGAACAGGGCGACCGCAACCAGCACCCCGATCAGGCCGCCGTGGAACGACATGCCGCCTTCCCAGATGCGCAACGCCGCAAGCGGGTTCGCAAGGTAGAAGCCGGGCTTGTAGAACAGCACGTAGCCGAAGCGGCCTCCCAGCACGACGCCGAGGGTCACCCACAACAGCAGGTCGTCGACGTCGAGATCGCGGATCTTGTAGGGAGGACGGCGGGCCAGAACGCGCATTACCCGCCAGCCGACAATCAGGCCGACGATGTAGGCAAGCGCGTACCAGCGGATGACGATCGGCCCCAGGTCGAGCAGGACGGGGTCGATCACCGGGTAAGGGATGACGAAGGTCGTCACGGCTGTCCCCCGGGCTCAGCGGTAGGGATCGTCGCCATCGAGGTAGGAGCGCACGTAGCGGGCGACACCCTCCTCCAGCGGGGTAAAGGGGCGCCGGAATCCGGCTGCCCGCAGACGCCGCATGTCGGCCTCGGTGAAGTACTGGTACTTGGCGCGGATCGCTTCCGGGGTCGGCACGAATTCGACCTCGAAGCCATTGCCGAGGGCAGCGTAGACCGCCCGCGCCAAGTCGAGGAACGATCTTGCCTCGCCGGTGCCGCAGTTGTAGAGGCCGCTCACCTCCGGGTTGTCGAGCAGCCAGCACACCACCGCGACGCAGTCCTCGACCCAGATGAAGTCCCGCATCTGGCCGCCGTCGGCGTAGCGCGGATCGTGCGAGGCGAACAGCCGCGCCGGCTCGCCCGCCTTGGCGCGCGGGAACAGGTGCGCGACGACGCTCTTCTGGCCGCCCTTGTGGTACTCGTTGGGGCCGTAGACGTTGAAGAATCGCAGACCCGCCCACTGCGGCGGGCGCGGCCGGCCCTCGGCCAGGCCCAGCGCCACCCAGCGGTCGAACATGAGCTTGCTCCAGCCGTAGGCGTTGAGCGGGCGCAGCTTCATCAAGGCGGGCAGCGAGAGGTCGTCGGAAAAGCCATGCTCGCCGCCGCCGTAGGTGGCGGCCGAGGAGGCGTAGACGAACCGCACGCCGTTCGCGGCGCACCAGTTCCAGAGCCGGCAGGAAAGGCGGAAGTTGTTCTCGACGATGCGGTCGGCGTCGGTCTCGGTGGTGGCCGAGATCGCGCCCATGTGCACGACCGCCTCGAGGAGCTTCCCCTGGGCGGCGAGGAAATCGTCGAGATGGGCAGGGTCGACGATGTCGCGCGGCGCGGCCTTGGCGATGTTGCGCCACTTGTCGCCGCTGCGCAGGCGGTCGCACACCGCATAGGGACGGCGGCCTTCCGCCTCCAGCGCCGCCACGATGTTGGAGCCGATGAACCCCGCGCCGCCGGTCACCAGGATCATGACACCTCCGCTTGGCCCGCCAGAAGCGTCCCCGTTATAGGACCTGGGGTGGATTGCCGCAACAAGCGCAACGGGTTGCGGCCGCATGCCCTCCCGCCCATAATTAAAGGAAGGACTCAACCGTCGCGGCACGGAGCATCGCCATGCAGAGCAAGCGCATCTTCGAGGATCTGTCGCGGGTCGCGGAAGGAGCGGCGTCCGCGCTCCAGGGGCTCCGCGACGAGGTGGAGGCCATCGTCCGCCACCGCGTCGAACGGCTGGTTGCCGATCTGGACCTCGTGACGCGAGAGGAATTCGACGCTGCCCGGACGGTCGCCATCCGCGCCCGCGAGGAGCAGGACGCCCTCGCGGCCCGGATCGCCGAGCTCGAAACCCGGCTGCGCAGTCTGGAAGAGGCGGGGAAGGAGTTCCAGTAGGGACCCTTTCCGTTATCCACAACAAATCGGGCCCGTCCCTGCCGATGCGCTTGCGTCGACAGCCGTGGTTTGGCACGCTAGATTTCGCCTGTCGCTAGACGATGACCTACAAGAAATCGGGGTTGCTCCCAGATCTTGTAGAGTCGCCTTCCGGTCCACCGAACCGCGAACGCGGCGAGCCTGGAGGAACGGATATGAAGGATCTGGCCGTTCAAGACGCCGCCGAGCACGAAGCGATCGATGTGGTCGAGAACTTCGTCGCGGCACAGGAGTGGTCGTACGACCGCCAGGGCGAGACCGAGCTTGCCGTCCAGGCGCCCGGTCAATGGTGCGACTTCAGCCTCTACTTCGCCTGGAACCAGGAGCTGGCGGCGCTGCATTTCACCTGCGCGTTCGACATGCGGGTGCCCGCCGACAAGCGGGCCCCGGTCAGCGAGCTGCTGGCCCAGGTCAACGAGCGGCTGTGGCTCGGCCATTTCGGCCTATGGCGCGACGAGAGCCTGCCGATGTTCCGTCACGTGTTGTTGTTCAAGGACACCGACGGGCCGAGCTTCAGCCAGATCGCCGATCTGGTGGACACCGCCCTGGCCGAATGCGACCGCTTCTACCCGGCGTTCCAATACGTGATCTGGGGCGGCAAATCGGCCGCCGAGGCAGTCGACCTGTCGCTCGTCGACACGGTCGGCGAGGCCTGAAAGGCAGGGTGTCATGGCGAGTCTGCTGCTGGTAGGCTGCGGCAAGATGGGGAGTGCCCTGCTCGAGGGTTGGCTTGCCCAGGGCGTGGACGCCGACGAGGTGGTGGTGGTGGAGCCCTCCCCCGCCGCCGTGGCGCCGCAGGGGGTTCGGCTGCTGCCGACCCACGAAAAGGTGCCTTCCGGATTTGCCCCCGAGGTGGTGGTGCTGGCGGTCAAGCCCCAGGTGATGCCTCTGGTGGTGCCGCTCTACCGGGAATTTGCGACGCCCGCCAACGTCTTCTTGTCGATCGCCGCAGGACGGCCGATCCGCTTCATCGAGGAGGCGCTGGGACAGCCGGCGGGAGTGGTCCGGGCGATGCCCAACACCCCGGCCTCGATCGGACGCGGCATGACGGTGCTGTGCGCCAATGGGCGCGTCCGTCCGGAGCAGAGGGAGCGCTGCGAGCTGTTGCTGCGCGCCGTCGGTGGCGTGGCCTGGGTCGAGAACGAAGAGCTGATGGACGCGGTGACGGCGGTTTCCGGCAGCGGCCCGGCCTACGTGTTCTTCCTGGTCGAGAGCTTGGCTGCGGTCGGGGTCGCGGCCGGGCTGCCCGCGGAGCTGGCGTTGCGCCTCGCCCGCGAGACGGTGGCGGGTGCGGGGGAGCTTCTGCGCCGCTCGTCCTTGCCGCCGGAGACCCTGCGACGCAACGTCACCAGCCCAGGCGGAACCACCGCCGCCGCGCTGGAGGTACTGGGCGGGCCCGAGGGCTGGGCCGGTCCGATCGAGCGAGCCGTCGCCGCCGCGACCCGCCGCTCGCGAGAGCTTGCCGGCTGAGCGGCGCTCGCTTCACAGCCACGACGATTTGCCGCACAATGGTGGCGGCGGACCCGTCGTCCGCAACCCGGTACCGGAGGGAGAGTGTCCATGGCGCCCCAGACAGAAGCACGGCCGGAAGCCGCCGCACGGGTGGTGTCGGCCGCCTTCGAACTCGCCGGCCTGCGCGGCTGGTCGCGGATCACCCTGGCGGAGATCGCCGAGGCGGCCGGCATGTCCCTGGCCGAGCTGCGCGGGGTGGTATCCTCCAAGAACGATATCATCGCCCTCTTTCTCGAGCAGGTCGATCGCCGGACCCTGGAGGGGGCTGCGACGACCGGTGCGGTGCGCGACCGCCTGTTCGACTTGGCCATGCGTCGCTTCGACGCCCTCAAGCCCCATCGCGACGCGATCGCCGCGATCCTGAGCGACCTGCGGGTGGAGCCGGCGATCGGCTGCACCCTGCTGCCGGGATTCTGGCGCTCGCTGGGCTGGATGATGGAGGCGGCTGGCCTCGACAACCGAGGAGTCGCCGGCGTGATCCGGCGCAAGGGTCTGGCCGCCATCTATCTCAACGCGTTCCGTGTCTGGCTCAGCGACGACAGTCCCGATCTCGACAAGACGATGGCCGCCCTCGACCGCGGTCTGCAGCAGGCGGAAAGGATGATCCGTCTGTGCGGCGGCGGCGGCCAGGAAGAGCCGACTCCGGCTCCGGCGGGTGAGCCGCCGACGGTGTGACCGCTGCGACAGCGCCGGAATCACAAGTGCCCGGACCAGGTCCGGGCACTTTGCCGATCGGAGGGAGCGTGCGCGGCTTTCAGCGCCAGTCGACCGGAGCCGCGAAGATGTAGCCGGCATTGCGCAGGGTCTTGATGAGGACCGGCTTCTTCGGGTTCGGCTCGATCTTGCGGCGCAGGCGCAAGACCTGGACGTCGATGCTGCGGTCGAAGGCGGTCGCCATCTCGCCCTGGGTATAGTCGAGCAACTGCTCGCGGCTCAGCACCCGGTTGCGGTGGGAGACGAAGACGGTCAGCAGATTGAACTCGCCGGGCGTCAGCTCGACCGCCTCGTGGGAAGGCGAGTAGAGCTTGCGCTCGTTGAGGTCGAGGGTCCAACCGGCGAAGTCGGCGATCTTGCCTGGCTCGCCGACCACCACTTCCTCCTTGGTGTCGCCTTCGGTGCGCCGCAGCACGGAGCGAATGCGGGCCACCAGCTCGCGCGGGCTGAACGGCTTGGCGATGTAGTCGTCGGCACCGACCTCGAGGCCGATGATGCGGTCGACCTCGTCGCCGCGCCCGGTCACCATGATGATCGGGATGTTCGAGCGCTTGCGCAGCTGGCGGGCCAAATCGAGGCCGTCCTCACCGGGCAGGACGAGGTCGAGGATGACCAGGTCGATCAGGTGCTTGCCCAGCATGTCGTTCATCTCGATCCCGTTCTCGGCCACCTGGACGCGGTAGCCGTGCTCGGTGAGATAGCCGCGAAGCAGCTTCCTCACCTCGGGATCGTCGTCGACGACCAGGATCTGCTTTCCCATCTTGTCGGCGGACTTGGAGGTTCCATCCTCCTCGCCCGGCCGGTAGCTCTCTCCGTCTCCTGACATCGAGCCTTGCTCCCCGGAAAGAAACGAAACGGCTAAACTCATTTCGTCATGCGCCCGCTCGCGTTCAAGTCTTATCTGCCGACAACGGAAAAAATGCAATGGGCGGACGCCTGCCATTATATTATGCAGGCGCATAACGCTACAAGATACGGCTGATTCTCTCGGGAAATCTTCGTATCAGGCTGAAATAGCAGGTCGATCGCGGTTGCAGCGCGCCCGGTTCCGGCTTGGCAGTGGGAAGGAAATCGCGCAAAGTCTCGGCGTCACCGGGGTTTCGTCAGAACCGGGTCAACCATGCCGCAGCGTTCCTCCCTCCGGTCCTCGGCCAAGACGGTAGGCCTCGCGGCCCTGCTGTGCGCGCTCTTGCTGGCGCCCAGCCTCGGCTTCCTGGTGATCGACCGGCAGGAACCTCTGGCGTGGGCGCTGGTCGAGGTGGCGAAGGACGTGCTCCTGGTCGGGATCGCCGCGTTCGCCTTCTACCGGCTGGGGGCCGTGCTTCCGTCCCGCTCCAGAGGGGAGTCGGGACGGGCGCGGCTGGCGTTGCTCGACAGCCTGCCGGATCCGCTCGCCATGTTCGATACCGACGAGCGGCTCACCTATGCCAACGAGGCGTTCCGTGAACGCTGCCGTGGCGCCCTGCCGGCAACCCGGGCCGAGGCCGTGTTCCGGCTCGGCGCCGAGGCGGTCCTGCGCGAGAGCTCGGTGGGGACGCTCGTCCTGGTGCCGATGCGGCGCGATGCCGAGGAGGCGGACGGCCGGGGCCGGCCCTCGCTCGAGCGGTTGGCCGAGGCGGTACCGCTGCCGGTGATCGTCTCCGGCTACGAGAGCGGTCTGGTGCGGGTCGTCAACGCCAAGGCGGCGCGGCTGCTCGGCATCTCTCCCGACGACGACCCTCCGATGGCGAGCCTGATCGAGGCGGCCGACTGGGCCAAGATCCTCGAGGCCATCCGCCAGCGCGGCGAGTGCCTCGGCGCCTCGGTGCGGATCCACGCTGCCGACGGCGCGTGGGCCGACGCGACCGTCAGCGTCGGTGCCGCCAGGGCCGGGCAGGAAGCGCTCCTCGTGGTTCTCGTTCACCAGAATCGCGCGGTGCCGGCCGACGCGGCGCGCCTGCGTTCGTGGCTGACGGCTCTGATCCGCAACTCGCTTGCCGAGGTTTTCGTCATCGACCGTGGCGGCCGCGTCGCCGCCATCCTCCACGCCACCGTCGTCGACCAGGCGCCGCTGACCTTGTTCGACGTCTTCGTCGCCTCGGCACGCGAGGATCTTGCGGCAGCGCTGGCCAGGGCGGTCGCCGGCGAGAGTCCGGTCGAGTTGCAGGCCCGATCGGAATCGGGCGACGTGCGACTGGTTCGCCTGGTTCCGGTCAAGTCGGGGCGGAACAAGGTCGAGGATCTGGTGGCGATCGTCGAACCGGCGGCCGGGCCGGTCGTGGCCGACCGGCTGCGCGAGATCGAGCAGCGCTCGCGCCGACTGTTCTTTGACAACCCTTTGCCGCAGCTTCTGGTCGACCCCGAAACCGGCGTCGTCGCGGCTCTTAACGCCGCCGCCCGCGCCTTCTACGGCTATCAGGAAGGAAGCACTCCGCGCTTCGCCGACATCGACCAGCAAGGCCTGAAGGTGCTGGCGCCGCTGGGCGACGGCGCCGACGAGGACGGGGAGATCGCCTACCGATCGTTGCACGTCTCGACCAGCGGAATCGGCCGCGAGGTCGAGGTGCGGGGGCGGGCGCTCGCCCAGGACGGCCGGCGCTTGGCCTATCTGGTGGTCAACGACATCACCGACGTGCGACGGGCATCGGAGGCGCTGCGCGAGAGCGAGGCCCGGTTCCGCGCGGTGTTCGAGCACGGCCCGGTCGGCATCGCGATCCTCGATCAGGAGGACCGGCTGGTGCGAGCCAACCCGGCCTTCCAGGACATGCTGAGCTACTCCCAGGAATCGCTGCGGACACTGTTCTTCTCCGATCTCGCCCATCCCGACGACAGGGCGGTGGTCGAACGGCGGCTCGATTTCTCGAACGGCTCCGGCGACCGACCCGAGACCGTGGAATCGCGATTCATCTGCCGCGACGGCAAGATCCTGTGGGCCGACCTCTCCGCGGCCCTTCAGCGCGACGATTCCGGGCGGCCGCAGTTCGTCATCGTCATGATCAGCGACATTGGCGAGCGCAAGTCTGCCGAGCAGGCATTGCGCATGAGTGAGGAGCGGCTGCGGGCGATCATCGACAACTCGCCGGCGATGATTACGGTTCTCGACCGGCAGGGGCGGCACCTCCTGGTCAACGCCCGCTTCGTCGAGTTCACGGGCCTGAGCGAAGCCGAGGTCCAGGGCAAGACGGTGGACGAATTTCTTGCCGACCCCGAGACCGCCGAGCGCGGCACCGAGGACAATCGCCGGGTCGTCGCGACCGGCGAGCCGGTCACCCGCGAAGAGGTGCTGCGCAGCGGTCGCGGCGAGGAACGGCTGTTCGTTACCGTGAAGTTCCCGCTGTTCGCGCCCGACGGCGCGATCTACGGCATCTGCGGCATCGCGACCGACGTCACCGAGCACCGACAGACCGAGGAGTCCCTGCGCCAGGCCCAGAAGATGGAGGCGATCGGCCAGCTCACCGGCGGCGTCGCCCATGATTTCAACAACCTGCTGACGGTGGTCCAGGGCAACCTGGAATGGCTGGCGGAGAAGCTGGCCGCCGACGAGTCCGGACGCAGGCTGGTGGATACCGCGCTCGAGGCGAGCCGCCTCGGCTCCACCCTGACCCAGCGCCTGCTGGCCTTCTCGCGCAAGCAGCCGCTGAAGCCCGAGACGATCAACCTTCAGGAAGCGGTGCTGCGGATGGACCCGCTGCTGGTCCGCACCCTGGGCGAGACGATCGCACTGGAGACCAAGATCCCGGGCGGCCTGTGGCGGGTGCGGGTGGATCCGCAGCAGCTCGAGAACTCGCTGCTCAACCTTGCCGTCAATGCTCGCGACGCTATGCCGGCCGGGGGCAAGCTGACCATCGAGCTCGCCAACGAGACGATGGCGCCGAAGAACCGCCGCCAGCTTCCGCCTGGCGACTACGTGCGCATCGAGGTCGCCGATACCGGTTCCGGGATGGCGCCGGAAACCATCCGCCGCGCCTTTGAGCCGTTCTTCACCACCAAGGAGAAGGGCAAGGGCACCGGGTTGGGCCTCAGCATGGTGTACGGCTTCGTTCGCCAGTCGGGCGGCGACATCGACATCGACAGCACGCGCGGCAAAGGTTCCCGGATCATCATCCGCCTGCCGCGGGTCACCGAAGAGGCCGTAGCCCGGACGGCGGCGCTGGACTCCGCCGGCGAGGCGCTGCCCAAAGGGTCCGAGAACGTGCTGGTGGTCGAAGACGATCCGCGCGTGCGCCGGCTGGCGGTGGGGATCCTCGAATGGCTGGGTTACGCGGTGCTGGAGGCCGACGACGGGCCGTCGGCGGTGGAGCTTCTGGAGGATAACGACGACGTCGACATCGTCTTTACCGATGTCGTCATGCCCGGCGGCATGTCGGGGTTCGACGTCGCCCGCAAGGCGGCGGAGATGGAACCAGGCATCAAGGTCCTGTTCACCTCCGGCTACTCCCACGAGGAGATGAGCCGGGTCGGCGTGGTGCCGAACGAGATCGCCATGCTGCCCAAGCCCTATACCCGCCGCGAGCTGGCAAAGAAGATCCGCGAAGTGCTGGACTCAGAGGGCAGGTGACGGAAGGCTATTCGTCCCCTGCCCGGTGTCCGCTGTCTTCCGGCGCGACGTCGCGTCCCTCCTGAAGCGACTCCATCACCGCTATCGTCGCCAGGCTGGTCTCGATCAGCTCGGTTTCGGAGATCGGCGCCTCGCCGCCGTCGACCACCGCCTTCGCGAAGGCGGCGAGGGCGGCGCGGAAGCCCTTCTCCGGGTTGGATGCGGTCTCGGTCGTCGTCCTGCCGTCGCGGACGATGCGAAGGCTGCGGTAGTTGTCGATGCTGACCACGGTACCGCCGGCGTAGGCCTCGATCAGCTCCTTGGAGAAGGCGGTATCGCCGAGCGCGGTGTAGGCGATGGTGGCGAGGCTGCCGTCGACGAAGCGCAGGGTGGCGCTGACGTCGTCGCAGCCGGCGGCCGCGGCCTGCGCCGCCTCGGCGCGGACCGAGGCGATCGGCGAACCGACCAGGAAGCGGGCGAGGTCGACGAAATGGCAGACCTCGCCGAGGATGCGGCCTCCGCCCTCCTCGCCTTGCAACCAGCTGTCGGCGGGGACCGCGCCGGCGTTGACGCGCATCACGACGAACCGCGGCCCCGAGGTCCCGGCCAGCACCTCGCGCATGCGCACCACGAACGGCGCGAAGCGGCGGTTGAAACCTATCTGGAAGAAGGCGGCCGAGCCGTTGCGGGCGGCCGCCACCGCGTTGATCTCGTTGCGGGTGAGGCCCAGCGGCTTCTCGACCAGCACCGGCTTGCCGGCGGCCAGCGCGCGCGCCGCCAGTGCGGCATGGCTGTCATGGCGGGTGGCGACCAGCACCGCGTTGATGTCGGGATGGTCGAGGACCAGTGCCGGGTCGGTGCCGGCGTTGGCGAAGCCGAAGCTGCGCGCCGCCTGCTCGGCGCTGGCGCCGCGCCGCGTCACCAGGGTGTGGAGGTGGACCCCGGCGATCTTCTTCAGCTCCGGCAGCAGCACCGCGCGGGCGAAGCTGCCGGCGCCGATCACGCCCAGCATGCAGCGCCCGATCGGCTCGATCCGGGGAGCCGGGAACGAGACAACCGCATCGGCGGGCACCTCGCCACCGGCATAATGCAGCACGACCCCGAGCTGGGGCGCGGCTCCGTCCTGGACCAGGGCGTACGCCTCCTCGGCCTGGGCGAAGGCGAAGCGGTGGGTGGTCAGGGCGGCGACATCGAGGCGGGGCTGCAGCGCCGGCGACATCAGGCGCACGCACTCGGCCAAATTCTCGGTCTCGGTCCAGCGCACGAAGCCGGCGGGGTACTTGACACCGCGGCCCTCGAAATCCTCGTCGTAACGGCCCGGTCCGTAGGAACGGGAGACGACGATGCTGAGCTCCTTCTGCATGAACTCGCGATAGGGGAAGGCGGTGCCGGTCATGCCGACCATGACGATGCGGGCGCGGTCGCGGGCGATCGCCGCCGCGGTCTGCAGCGGCTCGCTGCTCTTGGTCGCGGCGGCAACCACGACGCCGTCGCAGCCGAGTCCGCCGGTGAGCGCCTGTACCGCCGCCTCCAGGCCGGGGGCGGCGGGGTCGAGGGCGGCCTCGGCGCCCAGCCTCCGGGCCAGGGCGAGGCGCTCGGCATTGACGTCGAGGGCCAGCACTCGGGCGCCGGCCAGGCGCAGCAGCTGCACCGCCAGCTGCCCCAGGAGGCCGCAGCCGATCACCGCCACCCAGGCGCCGAGCGCCGGCTCGGCGTTGCGGACCGCGTGCAGGGCGATCGCGCCGAGGGTGGCGTAGCAGGCCTCCTCGTCCGGCACGTCGTCGGGAACCGCGGCCACCAGATTCCGCGGCACCACGTTGAGCTCGGCGTGGTTGGCGAGCCCGGCGCCGGCGACCGCGACGCGTTGGCCGACCCGGAATACCCCTTCCAGCCCGGCGCCGACGGCGACCACCTCGCCGGCCGCCGAGTAGCCCAGCGGCAGCGGCTCGTCGAGCCGGGCGAGCACCGCGCGCATGGTGGCGGCGACGCCGTCCCGCTTGGCCTTGGCGATCACCTTCTTCACCAGGTCGGGCCGCTGGCGGGCCTTGGCGGCCAGGCTCTTCTTCGCAAAATCCATCAGCATGCGGTCGGTGCCGGCCGAGATCAGCGAGGCGCGGGTGCGCACCAGCACGCAGCCGCCGCGCACCTGCGGCGCCGGAACCTCGCGCAACGCCAGCTTGCCCGTCCGGGTGCTCTGGATAACCTGCTTCATGGCTCCTCCGCTCCGACCCCGCCTCTATACCCCGGCGGCGGAGGCGATGACAAACCCCGACCGCGTGACCAGATCACAAACGTGCGTGGCCTGTCGGATCCGAGGGCGGTTTGATTCGCCGGCGCGGCTTGGAGTATAGCAGCGAAAGGCCCATATCGCCGGTTGCGAGGACTACCATGACGATGTCCCGGAGAACGCCTCCGCCCCTTTCCCCCGTACTGCTGGCCGGCTTGGCCGCGCGGCCACTGCCGCCGCGCCTGCTGCAGCCGCTGCTCGACGTCGCCATGCGCGGCGTGCGCAGCCGCCATCCCGACCTGTTCGATCGCCTGTCGGGGCTGAACGACCCGGTCTACCTGATCGATCCGGTCGACCTTCCGTTCGTGTTCGTGCTGCGCCCCAACCCGGCCAACCCGACCCTGCGGGCGCTGAGGAGCGGCGACGGCGTGCCCGCCGATGCGGTGATCCGCGGGCCGTTCCTGCGCCTGATCGACCTGCTGGAGGGGCGCATCGACGGCGACGCCCTGTTTTTCACCCGCGAGCTGACGGTCGAGGGCGACACCGAGGCGGTGGTGGCGCTGCGCAACGCCGTCGACGGTGCCGAGATCAGCGTGGTCGACGACATCCTAGCCCTGTTCGGGCCGCTCGGCCGGCCGCTGCGGCTGGCCACCGGCGCTGCCGCCGGCGTATTCGGCCGCCTGACCGAGGACCTCGAGATCCTGCGCGCGGCCCTGGTCGCGCCGGTGGCGAAGCGGGCCGAGGCGAACGCCAGCGGTCTCAAGGAGCTGGACGAGCGCCTGACCGATCTCAGGCGGCGCACCCCCGCAGGGCCGCCTCGCCGTGCCGTCCCCCGCAAACCCCGAGTGGAAGGAGACGCTTAAGCCCATGATGGAACTCGTATGCCCCGCCGGCACGCCGGCAGCGCTCCGGGCGGCGGTCGACGCCGGCGCCGACACCGTGTACCTCGGCTTCCGCGACGAGACCAACGCGCGCAACTTCCCCGGCCTCAACTTCAGCCGGGAGGAGCTTAAGGAGGGCGCGGCATACGCGCACCGTCACGGCGCCAGCGTCTACGTCGCCATCAACACCTATCCGCGGGCGGGCAACCAGGGGCCCTGGCACCGCGCGGTCGACGATGCGGCCAAGTACGGCGCCGACGCCGTCATCCTGGCCGACATGGGGGTGATCGACTACGCCCGGCGCAACCACCCGGAGCTGCGGCGGCACCTCTCGGTGCAGGCCTCCGCCTCGACCCCCGAGGCGATCAACTTCTACGCCCGCACCTTCGGCGTGAAGCGGGTGGTGCTGCCCCGCGTGCTGACGCTGCCCGAGATTGCCGAGATCAACCGGAAGGTCGAGGTCGAGACCGAGGTCTTCGTCTTCGGCGGCCTGTGCGTGATGGCCGAGGGCCGCTGCGCGTTGTCGTCGTACGTGACCGGGATCTCGCCCAACAAGGAAGGGGTGTGCTCGCCCGCCAGCCACGTCTCCTACAAGGAGGAGGGCGACGAGCTGGTGACGCGGCTGGGCGGCAAGACCATCAACCGCTTTGCCGACGGCGAGCCGGCCGGCTATCCGACCCTGTGCAAGGGCCGCTTCAAGACCGCCGACAAGACCAGCTACCTGTTCGAGGAGCCGACCTCGCTGTCGGTCCTGCACATCCTGCCGGAGCTGGAGCAGGCGGGGGTCAAGGGTCTGAAGATCGAGGGCCGGCAGCGCGGCCGCGCCTACGTGGCCGAGGTGGTGAAGGCGTTCCGCAAGGCGCTGGACGACGTCGCCCACGGCCGCCCGGTCTCGGCCGGGGCGCTGATCGCCGTCACCGAGGGCGGCCGCGAGACCACCGGCGCCTATCGGAGGAGCTGGAATTGAGCAACGACATGGCTGATGCCGGGCGGGGCGTTCTGACCCTCGGGCCGTTGCTGTTCAACTGGTCGCCGGAGAAATTCCGCGACTTCTACTTCCGCATCGCCGACGAGGCGCCGGTCGACAGTGTCTACATCGGCGAGGTGGTGTGCTCGAAGCGGGCGCCGTTCTTCGATCCCGTCATCCCTGACGTGGTCGAGCGTCTGGCGGCGGCCGGCAAGCAGGTGATCCACTCCACCCTCGGCCTGATCATGGTGGCGCGCGAAATGCAGCAGATCCGCGACCTGGTCGAGGGCGGGCCCGATTACGTGATCGAGGCCAACGACATCTCGACGGTCGCGCTGCTGGCGGGGCGGCCGCACGTGATCGGGCCGGCGGTCAATGTCTACAACGAAGGCACGCTGGCCTGGCTGGTGGCGCAGGGCGCGAGCCGGATCTGCCTGCCGGGCGAGCTGCCCGGGGATTCGATCGCCGTGCTCGCCGCTGCTGCCGGCGGCGCCGAGATCGAAGTCCAGGTGTTCGGGCGGCTGCCGCTCGCCAACTCGGCCCGCTGCTACCACGCCCGCTCGCGCGGGCTGCCCAAGGACAACTGCCTGTTCGCCTGCGGCGACGATCCCGACGGGATGGAGCTGAAGACCCTCGACGGCGAGCCGTTCCTGACCGTCAACGGCACCCAGACGATGTCGCATTCCTACTGCAACCTGGTGGCCGAGATGGAGCCGATGCGGGAGATGGGGGTGAGCCATTTCCGCCTGTCGCCCCACGATACCGACATGGTGGCGGTGGCGCACGTCTACCGCGACGTGCTGGACGGCCGGCTAGGGGTCGAGGACGCCGACGCCCGCCTAGCCGAGCTGGTGCCGGACGCGCCGTTCTCGAACGGCTTCTATCATGGCGTCGAGGGGTCCGCCTTCGTCGCCGAGCAGCAGAAGGCGGCCGAATAGCCCGGAAGCGCCCTCTCAGTCCGGGTTGGCCGGGCGGCGCGGCAGCACCGGCGGGGTGTCCAGCCCCATCGCGTGCACCGCCAGCAGGATCACGTCGAGCACGTGGGCGAAGTCGCCGAAGTGGTCGGTGTTGATGACGAGATCGAAGCTGGTGGGGTCGTTGACCCGGGCCCGGAACATGCGCCAGATGAAGCGGCCGCGCTCCTGCTGGCGCTCGCGCACCCGCTTGCGGGCGTCGACCAGGGCGATGCCCTCCGCCTGGGCGAGCCG
The DNA here is from genome assembly GCA_018432935.1 of Rhodospirillales bacterium. Taxonomy (GTDB): domain Bacteria; phylum Pseudomonadota; class Alphaproteobacteria; order Rhodospirillales; family Shumkoniaceae; genus JAHDSF01. The sequence continues at coordinate 65,917 of JAHDSF010000033.1, forward strand.
CCTTGCGCAGGCCTCCACCGAGCCGGTGATGCGGATCCTCAGCACGTCGCGCCCGGCCAGGATGATGTGGCCGCCGCGGCCGATGATGATGCCGCCCTTGCGGTAGATGCCGCGCACCGTGGTGACCAGCACCGACAGGTAGTCGTCGCGGCTGACGTTCTTGCCGAACATGGTCGAATAGAGCCAGGCGTCGCTGGCCGAGCTGACCCGCTCGTGCAGGGTCTGCAGCAGGGCGGCGTTGACCTTGTTGCTGGCGGCGATGGCGTCGAGGATCTGCATGTCGTAGAGGTCGAGGCCAAGCCTTTCCGCCAGCGCGCGGGCGATCTGGTCGCCGCCGCTGCCGAGGTCGCGCGAGATGGTGATCACCGGCCGCCGCGGCGCCGCCTCCTCCGGCGAATGCGCGGGCTTGTTGGCCCGGATCAGGGCCTGGATGACGTTCTGGGTGTTGACGGACATGGCCGGTCCTCCGCCTCCGGGACAACGACCTTCTCCGATCATTGTGGCGCAGCGACGGCGCATCGGCAAGCGGGGCAAACGGCAAAAAGCGTTGAAGTCGATGGCCGCCTTCGCTAGGGTTCGCCTGCCGCGTGCGGAGGGATGGCCGAGTGGTTGAAGGCACACGCCCGGAGAGCGTGCATACCCAAAAGGTATCGTGGGTTCGAATCCCACTCCCTCCGCCAGCGAACATCGAGCTGATAAAGGCGATGCATTTCAAGGGCTTCCGTGAGGGAGCCTTTCTTGTTTCCACCCACGCTTCTCGCCAGCGCCTAACGATGCCATTCTGACCAATGCGCAGTGGCCTTGGACCGGAGAGTCGTGTAGCGCGCCAGGTGGTTTTGGTCCAAACGACGTTCGGTTTTGAACTGGTCGTAAAGCCCTCTGCCAGCCCCGCCGTGCGGAATTTCACGTTTTTTGGCCCCCTCCGGTACCCGAGATAATCAGTTCGCCGGCACGGCGGCGTCCAGTCCGATTGGTGCCGATGCTGTAGGCCGTCTCGACGGGTTCAATCGTGAACCCGGAGAAGATCCGACGGACATCCGGGACGTCGTTCAACGACAGGATAAACGGCCCGGAAATGCCCTTCAGCAGCTCCGCCAGGCGCTCGAAGTCGGCCCGCTCGAACAGGGTCCTGCCGTAGTCGCTCTCGCAGCCCCAATAGGGCGGGTCGAGATAGAAAAGGGTCCCGGGGCGGTCGTAGCGGCCGATGAAGTCGGCGTAGGGCAGGCACTCGATCACCACGCCAGCGAGGCGGGTGTGCAGGTCCTCGAGCATGGGACCAAGCTTGGTGATGTCGAAGCGGCCGGGCAATCCCGGCGAGACCCCGAAGTTGCGGCCGGAGACCTTGCCGCCGAACGCGGTGCGCTGGAGGTAGAGGAACCGGGCTGCACGCTCGAGGTCGGTCAGGGTGTCTGGGTTGCTTGCCACCAGGCGCTCAAACTCGGCCCGGGTAGTGATCTGGAACCGCATCATCTCCATGAACGGCACGTAGTGCCGCTGCAGGATGCGGAAGAAGGTGGCGACATCGCGGCTGCGGTCGTTCACCACCTCGGCCTTCGGAACTTGGCTGCGGCGGAAGAACACGCCGCCCATGCCGAGGAAGGGCTCGGCGTACGTCTCGTGGCGAATCGTCTCGATCCTTTCGACGATCATGCGGGCCAAGTTGCGCTTGCCACCGAGGTACGGCGCGGCGGGAATCAACGGCTCTACGACGGTGTTGGACTCCATCCTCGTGCAGACCCTACGCTCGATCCCGCCCCCTGGGGGGTGGCGGGCCGGCCGCGAGGCGGCCGATCGTGGTCGGGGGAGCTTCGTTCTCCCGGTTCCGGGTGCTGCTACACCCGGGCCCCCGCCGGCCGGGCCGCTCAGGCGGCTTCCGGCCAGCCGGTGGTGACGTCATAGGCGGCGACCGCGGCGGCCGTCGCCAGCGCCTCGATCGCCGCCGCGTGCTCGGCCTCCCGGGCGAAGGATGCCTCGACGTGGGCCGCGACCGCCGCCGCGATCGGCTGGAAAGCCGCGGCATCGAGCGTGAGGAAGCTGCCCCCGGTCTTCCAGCGCACCTCGGCGATGGCGCCGGCCATGAAGCCGAGCAGGGTCCCGGTGATCATCGCCTGGTCCTGGCGGTCGGTGCCGATGCGGGTGCCGTCCGTCAGCACGAGCCCGCCGGTCTCGGCCGCATAGCGGTGCGCCGCCAGGGCGGCCAGCTTCTCCGCCCGCAGCTCCTCGAGCGGCCGGTCCTCCAGCGACCAGGTCGCGGTGATGGTGTCGCCGTCGCGGGCGAAGACGAGCGCGCCCGGGCGCTGATGGGCCGCCGGGGCGGCCGGGACCTCCTCATACCGGTAGAGGTCCTGCTCAGGAATCGGCGCCACCACGTCGGCCACTGTGGTCCCGCTTGGTAGCGCAACGTTCTTGAGCGTGCGCAAAACGCGCGGAGAGCCGTTGTTCCAGAAGGCGAACTGCATCGCTTACCTCGCAGTGACAGGAGGGACGGATCCGCCGCCGAAGGGGTGACGGGCGAAGGCGGCGTAGATGTAGGTCTGTGCGGCGTTCACGTCGGCGCCGTTGCCGCGCAGCTTGAAACCGTTCGCCAGGAGATCGAGGTAGGCATTCGAGGAAGGAGTCCCCGCGGCTTCCACCCCGCTGGTGTTCGGGAACAGCGGACTGTCCGCCACGTTGTAAGGATCCCGCACGTCATCGATGAGTTGCCAGTTCGTGCCGTAGGTCGCGCACTTCACGAGAAGCCACGCAGGCCGGAACGGCAGCATGATGCGCGGGCCGTCAGCAGCGTTGTTTCCGACGTAGGAGGCGAACGCGCTGAAGCCGTAGACCTCCGCGAACACATACATGACGTAGGTGACGGCGGCACCGTTCACCCAAGCATCGTTGTTGAGGAAAATCTTGGCGTCGGTCGGCTCGGTGCTCTGCCAGTAGGGTTGCACATCGAAGGCTTGCGCGAGGTTCAGCCCCGCCCGTTTGGTGGCCCCC
>JAHDSF010000048.1 GCA_018432935.1 Rhodospirillales bacterium
AAGGCCCCGCCGCCCGCGTATCCCTTCCTTCACCACAATGTCAAAGAACTCAAAAAAACCAGCGCTGAACCAGCTCAACCACCGCCTCAGCGCCGTGGGACCGGGTATATATCTAAGCCCAACCCCCTTGTCAAACCCCTTGTTCGCTTTTTTCGCCGACATCGGCACATATGGCGGAAAGCCGCGGACTACCGCCATTTCCCCCGCCCAACGTCGGATCGGCCGGAACCGATCGGAGGATCTTCCTAGACTTCCGGATCGGGTCCTGCCGCGAGCCGGACCGGCCAGCCGTCTATTCCTATCAGATTGCGTGAACTGTTCATTCGAAACAATCGAAGACTAGTTCTTGACACCCCTGGCGATCGCCGACATTGTGACTGGAAGCCACGGGCAAACCACGACAATTACCCGCAAGGGCTCGAGGGAAACGGAGAGAGGGGACGCATGCTCTTGACGAGGATTGCGGCGGCTGCATGCGTAATCGGACTGATCGCATGGTCTTCTCCCTCTCATGCCAGCTCGACCGTTTCCGGGGCCGCTGACGCCGCCATCCCGGCTTCGATCCTGCCCACCGCATCCCTGCTGGAAGACGGCTACGCGCCTCAATCCGGTGTCGATTCGGCTGCAGAGCCGATCGCCAAGACGCTGACCGTCGGCAAGGGCGACACCCTGATGAAGCTGCTGATGCAGATCGGCGTCTCCGCCACCGAGGCGGATTCGGTGATCGCCGCCCTGCGCCCGTACTTCGATCCCCGCCGGATGAGCATCGGCCAGACCATCGAGGTCCAGCTCGAGCAGGTGGTCGAGCAGGCCGCCGAGGTGGCGTCGCGGCTGATGAGCCTGCACGTGATTCCCGATTATGACCGCCTGCTGAGGGTCGCCCGGACCTCGGAGGACGACTTCCGGGTCTTCCAGGAAGAGCGTCAGCTGAAGCCGAACGTGACCCTCGCCGCCGGACGCATCGACAGCAGCCTGTACGAGGCCGCGATCGATGCCGGCCTGCCGCAGCCGGTCCTGCTGGAGATGATCAAGGCCTTTTCGTGGGACGTCGACTTCCAGCGCGACATCCAGCCGGGCGATACCTTCGAGGTGATGTACGAGCGCTTCTTCGACGACGCCGGCAGCGTCGTCCACAACGGCGACGTTCTGGTCGCCTCGATGGTGCTGAGCGGCCAGCGCATGATCCTCTACCGGTTCGACACCCAGGACGGCGCCACCGACTTCTACGACGGCAAGGGGCGGAGCGTGCGCAAGGCCCTGTTGCGCACCCCGGTCGACGGTGCCCGGCTGTCGTCCGGCTTCGGCCGCCGCACCCATCCCATCCTCGGCTACAGCAAGATGCACACCGGGGTCGACTTCGCGACCCCGAAGGGCACGCCGATCTACGCCGCCGGCGACGGCACGGTCGAGCGGGCGGGCTGGTTCGGCGGCTACGGCAAGTACATCCGGATCCGCCACAACACCGAGTACTCGACCGCTTACGGCCACCTCAACGGGTTCGCCAAAGGCATCTCCGCCGGCAAACGGGTCAAGCAGGGGCAGGTCATCGGCTATGTCGGCTCGACCGGCCGCTCCACCGGCCCCCACCTCCATTACGAGATCCTGCGGAACGGAGCGCACACCAACCCGCTCAAGGTGCGGATGCCGGTCGGACGTCAGCTCGAAGGCCGGGAGCTGAAGAACTTCGTCGCTCATCGCGACGCCTTCGACAAGCGGGCCGTCGCCCTGCGCGAGCAACGCGAGGTTGCCGACACCCAGCGCTGAGCATCGTTGACAGGCGGCCGGGTGGCGCTCTATTTCAGGCCGCCATGCTGCCGATCGATTGGAGCGTTCTCGGGACCTTCGCCCTGGCTGCCGGTGCCGTCGTGGTGTCGCCGGGGCCGGACACTGTCCTGATCGTCCGCAACACGCTGACGTCGGGCCGCGACGTCGGGCTGGCGACGGTTGTCGGCGTTCAGCTCGGGCTGCTTGGCCACACCCTGCTCGCGGTGGCCGGGATTTCCGTCATCATCGCCTCGTCGCCCTTCCTGTTCCGGATCGTGGCGGTCGCCGGCGCGGCCTACCTGGGGTGGATCGGCCTCCAGAGCTTCCAGGACCGTGGCCCGCTGTCGCTGGGGTCCGGGGGAACGGCCGTGGCGGCCTCGCGCGGGCTGCGTGATGCCGTCCTCTGCAATCTCCTGAACCCCAAGGTGATCCTGCTGTTCCTGGCGCTGTTCCCGAACTTCATCGACACCTCTCGTCCCGACACCGCGCCGCAGCTGCTGACGCTCGCCGCCACCCTAATCATCATCAACATCCTGTGGCAGGCACCGCTCGCCCTCGCCGCCCAAGCGGTGCGCCGCTGGCTCGACCGTCCGCGCATCCAGCAGGCGGTGTCGCGCGGCACGGGTGCCGTGCTGATCGCGCTGGCGGCGCTGATGCTTTACGAAAACCTGGCTTGACGCCATGGCGGCCGATCCCGCTTTCGGTACCCGCGTCCGCAAGCGCTCCGTCAACATCGCCGGGCACGCCACCAGTGTCTCCCTCGAAGATGCCTTCTGGACCGCGCTCAAGGAGATTGCAGAGACGCAGGGCCTGTCGCTGGCAGCCCTCGTCGCCGAGGTCGATTTGCGGCGCACCGGCAACCTGTCGAGTGCGCTGCGCGTCCATGTCCTGGACGTCTGGCGCCGGCGCCTTACAGAGTGACGCCGGCCGCCTGGCGGGCCTTCATCCATTTCTCGGCATCGCTGCCGCCCCCGAAAAGCAGCGCCGCGTCGCCGGGCGCCACCAGCCAGTCCTTGCGCGCCAGCTCCTGCTCGAGCTGCCCCGGCCCCCATCCCGCATAGCCGAATGCAAACAGGTAGCGTGCCGGCCTTCCTTCGCGCGCAATCGCGGTCAAGACCGAGATATCAGTCGACAGGCTGACGGTGGGCGAGACCTCGCGGGTGGTCTGGTCGCGGTAGTCGGGGGAATGCAGGACGAAGCCGAGCTCGGCCTGCACCGGACCGCCGCCATGCAGGACGATCTCCCCCTCCACCCCCTCGGCGGGCAGGCCGAACCCCGCCATCAGCTTGCCGAGCGGTCCCTCGCCGAGACGCCGGTTGACGACCAGCCCGAATGCGCCGGAGGGGCCGTGGTCGACCATGTAGACGACGGTGCGGGCGAAGTTCGGGTCGACGAGACCGGGGGCGGCCACCAGAAAACAGCCCTTCAACGGACTGTCGTCGGCGCCCTCGACGGCGCCCGCGCGGCCGGCCGGCACCGCCAACAGGATGGCCAGCACCAGAAGGACGCCGCGCCTGACGCGACCGCTCATCCCGATTCCCCCCGGCCGGCGTCGCCGGGCCAGCGCACAGCCGGAATCTCGAGCACGCGCACCGGACCGAGCGACAGTGTCCGATCCTGGAGGGTAAGGGGCACGTTGACCAGCGAACGCCCCGTCGCCGGATCGCGGCGGGCCAGGGTCGCCAGCACCAGCTTGACGGTGGTGGCGTCCCGGCTGCGCACGTACCCGGAATCGCGCAGCCGGTCGATCGCCTCGAACAGCCCGCCGACCTGTCCGCTCATCGCGCCGATCGGCTGCATTTCCCTGTCCAAGGAAAGTGTGCCGTCGGCGTCGAGCGACAGGGGTCCATACTCGCCCGACAGGCGCCGGATCTCGACGGTGCCGCCGGCGTCCCGCCAGATACGCAAGGACTCCGCCCAGGGCGGGGCCGCCAGGGGCCCCCGCCATTCCGCCTGCAGCGCCGCCTGGGCGATCTCGTTGCCCAAGGGAAGCGCCAGCGTGCGGGGCAGGCTGGCGCCGCGGGCTTCCACGTTCAGTGTCGCCGCGGTGGCGGAGTCTTGCTGAAAGCGCCCGCGCACCTCGGCGACCGCGACCTCGTCGCCGGGGCCGGCGGACAGCCGCAACCCGACCAGCTCCACCGCCGCCTCCGGAACCGAGGCGCCAACGACGCGAAGGGGAGCCTCGAGCCGTGCGACGGTTCCGGCATAACGCCGCGCCGCGCCGCCTTGCCGGATGGTCACCTCCTGCGGTCCGCCGCTCCGCAAGACCAGGCGTCCTGGCGTGAACGGATTCATGGTGACGGCCAGCCGCTCGGCCTGCCAGGCCATGGCTTCGCCGAAAAGTCTCGTACGGACGAGCGGCTGCTCGACCTCGATCCGGATGATTCCGGGGAATCCGGCGAGGGCTGGCTCTCCGAGCCGGATCTCGTCGCCGTGCGCCTGACGGGCCGTCGCCCAGGCGAGGGTCGCGGCGCGAAGCTGGTGGGCGGCGAAGAGCCAGTAGCCAGCGTAGGCGGCGGCGGCAAGCACGACCATGCCGGCGAGCCAGCCGCCGATCCGGAGTGCGATTACCGAGCGCGGCGGGGAGTACGACAGCGCCGGATGCGGCAGTTTCTCCCGCTCCGCCGGGCGTTCTCGGTGCCATGACTTCGGCTTGCCGGTCTTTGCCATGCTTGGTTCCTGAGATGCCGGTCGCTCCCGTTATAGACGGTTGCAGAAGATGCATCGAGAGGCTACCGTCCGCCGCGCCATGCCCCACGATCACGATTTCGCAGCGGCGCCTTCCGTCGCCGCGCTGCAGCCTCGCCAGCCGTTCTGGGTGTTCGGCTACGGGTCGCTGATGTGGCGGCCCGACTTCAGCTACATCGAGGCAAGGGCGGCGACTCTGCGCGGCTATCACCGCGCCTTGTGCATCTACTCCTCCCGCTACCGGGGCACGCCCGAATGCCCCGGCCTGGTCCTGGGCCTCGATCGCGGCGGGATGTGCCGCGGCCGCGCCTTCCGGGTCGCCGACGCCGACGTCGAGGCGGTCAAGGGCTACCTGCACGAACGCGAGATGATCACCGAGGTCTATCGCCCGGCTCTGCTGCGGGTCGTCTTCAATGACGGCGCCGCGGCGCTGGCCTACACCTTCGTCGCCCGCCGCGACCACGTCCAGTACGCCGGCAAGTTGAGCCCCGCCGCGGCCGCCCAAATGGTGCGCCTCGGTTGCGGCCGCATGGGACCCAACGTCGATTACGTCCGCAACACCGTTCTCCACCTGGCCGAGATGGGCATCGTCGACAGCCGGCTTTCCGAAATCCTCGCCCTTGCCGAGGACCCGCAGGCGGCCCCCCTCGCGTCGTCCTAAAGGTGGATGCCGCCGGAGACCTCGATCCTCTGGCCGTTCACCCAGCGGTTCTCGTCGGACAGGAGCGCCGCGATCATCGGTCCGATGTCGTCGGCGATGCCGACGCGGCCGAGAGCCGTCTGCGCGGCAATCTGGCGGTTGATCGCAGCATCATCGCGCACCCGGCCTCCGCCGAAGTCGGTCGCGATCGCTCCCGGCGCGACCGTATTCACGGCGATGCGGCGCGGCCCCAGCTCCAGGGCCAGATAGCGCGTCAGCACCTCGACCGCCCCTTTCATGGCGGCATAAGCCGAGAATCCCGGCGTCGAAAAACGGGCGAGCCCCGACGACAGATTGACGATCCGGCCGCCGTCCGCGATCAGCGGCAGCAGCTTCTGTGTCAGAAAGTACACGCCTTTGAAGTGGACGTTCATCAGGCGGTCGAATTCGGGCTCCGTCATCTGCTGAAAGGGGCCGCCGAGGCCGATCCCGGCATTGTTGACGAGATAGTCGAGGGAATTCCGCTGCCACTCGGCCAGCGTCCGCTTCACGTCCTCGACGAATCCGTCGAAGCTGGCGATCGAGCCGGCATCGAGCTGAAGGGCCTCCGCCCTTCCTTCCCGCTCGCGAATAGCGGCGAGCACGGTTTCCGCGTCGCTCCGGTTCGTGTGATAGGTGAGGATCACGTCAACGTCCCGTGCCGCCAGGCTCAACGCCGTGCTGCGGCCGAGACCGCGGCTGCCACCGGTGACCAGCGCGATCCGCCTCGGGGAGGCCTCTCGAAGCGTGTTCGTCATGTCGAGCTCCATTCCGTTTCATGGAGTCATAGCTGGGCCGAGGGCAACCGGTTGCCGTGTCGAAACATCGCGATTTCTTGCCTATTCGTGCGCGACCGCCTTCCGTCGGCCGGTTCCGTGGCCATCTTCCGGGAGGCCGCAAGGAGGGCCCGCCGATGTCCGCCGACCTGAAACAGGCCATTCTCCGCCTTACGGACTCCCGCTCGGGCGTGGATTCGTTCCACGGCTCGGCGATCGACGGGCTCATGTTCATGCGGGCGAACGCGCCTACCGTCCCCCAGCACACGCTCTACCGGCCAGCTTTATGCATCAACGTCCAGGGCGCGAAACGCGTCCTCATGGGCGATGCGGTGTTCGACTACGCGGAACTGCAGTACCTGGTCGTCTCGATGGACCTGCCGCTGGTGGGAAGCGTAACCCGGGCGTCGCCGGAACAGCCGTTCCTGGCCATAATCCTCGAGCTCGATGTCGCCCTCATCCGGGCCCTCCTCGATCACGTCGAGCGGGCGGACGAACCCCTCGCCGGATCCAGCCTCGGCGTCTTCGTCGGGAGCTTGGACCCCACGATGGCCGACTGCCTGCTGCGGCTGGTCCGGCTGCTGGATATGCCTCGCGCCATCCCCGCGGTCTATCCTGCGATCGCGCGCGAACTCTATTACTCGCTGCTGGCGGGGCCGGACGGTACCGAGCTGCTGCGACTCGCCATCCCGGACGACCATGCCCGCCGGGTCGCCCGGGCGGTTCACGCCATTCGCGCGGACCTTGCCGCGCCCCTGCGGGTCGCGAGCCTTGCCCGTCTCGCCGGCATGAGCGCATCGTCGTTCCACCATGCCTTCAAGGCTGTTACCGCGTTGTCGCCGCTGCAGTACCAGAAGCGGCTGCGCCTTCTCGAAGCCCGCCGGTTGATGCTGGCCGAGACCGTCGATGCGGCCAGGGCCGCCTACCGCGTCGGGTATGAAAGCCCTTCGCAGTTCAGCCGCGAATATGCCCGCCTGTTCGGGTTGCCGCCGGGACGGGACCTGCGGACCTTGCGCGCGGCTCCCGCCCGAGGAGGGGCGGGGCTGCATGGTTCGCACGTTGCGCGTGCAGCGACCCTTGCGATGCCGACTGTGGGCCCCAAATCCTGGGTCGCAGGCCCGGACGGGCATGGCGAATAGATCAACCGGCGGACAGGATGGAGCCATGGGGACAATGCTGGAGGGAAAGCTTGCAGTGGTGACCGGAGCAACGCGGGGCATCGGACGGGCGATCGCGACCCGCCTTCTGGCTGAAGGCGCCAGCGTCATCGGCACCGGCCGCCAGGCCCGGGGCGAAGTCCCCGAAGGCGCCGAGTATCGCGGCTGCGATCTGGCGGACACCGCGGCGACGCTCGCCTTTGCCGAGGAACTCGCCGCGCTTCGGCCGGACATCCTCGTCAACAACGCGGGCGTCAACAAGATCGGTCCTTTCGCCGAGTACGACCTCAAGGACCTGCAATGGATTCTCCAGGTCAACGTGACGGCACCCTTCCTTTTGTGCCGCGCCGCGGTCCCCGGCATGAAGGCCAAGGGCTGGGGGCGCATCGTCAACATCAGCTCGATCTGGGGCAACATCTGCCGCGAGCACCGCGCCGCCTATGCCGCCAGCAAGTTCGGCATCGACGGCATGACCGCCGGGCTGGCGGCCGAGGTGGCGCGCGACGGCATCCTTGCCAACTGCGTCTCGCCAGGCTTCATCGCGACCGAGATGGCGATCGGGATCCTGGGCGACGCCGGGATGAAGGCGCTGGCGGAGCAGGTGCCGGCCAGGCGCGTCGGCAAGCCGGAGGAGATCGCCGCGTTCGTCGCTTGGCTCGCCGGTCCCGAGAACACCTACATCAGCGGCCAGAACATTCTCGTCGACGGCGGCTTCTCGCGCGTCTGAAGCGCATTCCCGCGCGAGGCGGCATCCGCTATCCTGGGCGATGCACCTTTGCCATGCCCGGGGGAACCGAATGCTGGAGCGATGGCATGCCGATTTCGGCCACGGCCACGACGAGGCCTTCGCCCGGCTGGCGGCCGCCTATGCCGAGCCCCATCGCGCCCCTGCCCTGGCTCGTCGAGCCGGCGGCGGTGCGGGCCGCAGCGTGGGCTCACGATGCCGTGTACGAGCCGTCCCGAAACGATAACGAGAGACGGTCAGCGGCGCTGGTCCCGGACCTGTTCGGTTTCCTGCCGGAACGGATCCAGATGAAGGCGGCAGCTGGTCCGCGCAACCGAGAAGCACGTACCGCTCGGCGCGGATCCGGACGAGCTCGTCTTCCTCGATGCCGATTTGCTGATCCTTGCTGCCGGACCCGCTGAGTTTGCCGCCTACGAGCGCGGCATTCGGTTCGAATACGCGTTCGTTGAAGAAGCGGCCTATCGCCGCGCCCGAGCTGCTGTGCTTGGCACCTTCCTCGAAAGCGAGCGGATCTTCCGTCATCCCGTCCACCTCAGACACGAACCGGCAGCCAGGACCAACATCAAGAGGCTGATCGAGGAGTTGCTCCAGCCCGATCCGTCCTAGCTAGCGCCTTACCGCCGCAAACCGGAGACGCACGTAATCGGCATACCACACCCCGAGCGGAGTGCGGAGCGACGGCGCCAGTAGCGCCGCGACTTCCTCTACCAGCGCTTGGCGTTCCTCGACGGGCACCGCCTTGAGGAACGCCTGGAAGAACATTTCGAGCCAGGCGCCTGCTCCGGCGTCGAGGCGCGTCGGACGCGGGATGAGAGCCATTTCGATGACGTCGAAACCGCCCCCGCCGAGGCGGGCCGCGTATTCGTCTGCGGTCGGGAAGTACCAGGGGTTCAGAGGTCGCGCGTCGATGCCTCGCCGGCCGAGCGCCGCCGTCAGGGCAACAGTTGCCGCAGCGACGTTGCCGAAGCCTCCGAACTCGCCCACGAACCTGCCGCCGGGGCGAAGCGCGCGCCTAACGCCGGCAATCACCGCATCGGGGCGCGTCATCCAGTGGAGAGCCGCATTGGAGAAGACGGCTCCGAAGCGGCCATCAAACGGGAGATCGTGACCGTCGATGACCCGAGCATCGATGCCCCGCTCACGGGCGGCCGAGACCATGTCCGGCGCCGAATCCACGGCAACCACCGCGGCGCCGGCAGCCAGGATCCGCTCGGTCACGACGCCGTCACCGCAACCCAGATCGAGAATGCACTCCCCCGGCCTGGGATCGAGCAGTGCGAGCACCGGCGCCCCCAGATCGGAAACGAAGCGGGCGCTGGCGGCATACCGATCGGCCCGCCATTCCGTCGCAGGAGATGAAGGCGTTGCGCAATCAGCCACGGGGGTGGACGACATCCTCGAGCCGGTAGTACGGCGATGCGCCCGTGTAGGACGGTTCCTCGTCGGTATAGAAGTAGCAGGACTTGAGAACGACGATGTACTGCGGCCGGCCCGACTCGTCGGCAGCGTCCTGGGCGGCTGCGCGCGCCGCCTGAGGCGAGAAGAAGGGTCCTTCCTTGATCATGTGAGGCTACCCCGCCGTCGTCCATCCGCAGTCGAGATTCAAGTCTCCGACTTCCCGGGCGCGGCGTCAAATCAAACGTCACCGGCCACCGGTGCGGCCTCCACAGGCGTGGTCCCGATTCGTCGTTGAAGTCCGACATCCACCACCCTAGACTCGGGGCCCGTTGCGCATCGACGGGACTGTCCGATTCCCGGATGCGATCGGAGCAGCTGCCGAGACAGAGCGAGATGGAACTGCTGCAAGAGCTGACGCACGGCGACTGCTCGTACCGCGTCTACGAAGCTTCGGGCGCGCCGGCGGCGTTCGGCGTTTTCGAGACGGCCGTGGCCAGCTGGAACCGGAAGCGTCCGTCCGACGGCGTACCCCGCTGGCGGGACTATGACATTCCCGATTTCCGGGGCTGGTACGGACATGTCCGTCTTGGGCGCGTCGTACGGCAAGGCGCCTTCGACGTCGTTTTCGAGTACTGGGGAACGGCACTTGGCACGATCTGCGGCCGCGACATGACCGGAAGCCGGTTCAGCGACCTACTGAGAGGCGACGCCGAGAGGGCGGCCCGTCTGGAACTGACGTACCTGCGTTCGGTATGGCAGCATCGCGGCATCGGCGTCGCCGAAATCAGCCTGGACGCCTATGCGCAATCTCACATGCGGGTCGCCTTTCTCGATCTCGTGGTGGGCAAGCAGAGTCATGAACCCAGCCACCTGCTCGGCTACTGCAGGATACAGACGCGAAAGTCGGCACGGCTCGTTGAGCCGCTGCCCGCCCTGGTCGCCGGAGCGAACCGCGGCAACGTCATCGACCTCGATCAGGCCCGGGCGGTACGCGCCTTTCGTTCATGAGCCGGCAAGACGCCTCCGATTCCACTCCATGATCGCCGCATTGCTGAGCGGCTTCTCGATATCCCGCATCTCGCGGTCGTAGCGGACCTCGGCGGCGAGATCGTTGAGGGCCTTGATGTCCTCGACGCTGGCGGGCTTGAACTTGACGTCCTTGGCGAACACCTTGCCGCCGAACCAGAAGGCGACGATGGTGAGCAGGATCCACCACAGCATCTCCGGTACCTTGGCGAGCTCGATCATGGCGGCGCCGAACGCCGGCGGGTCGACCACCGCCCACACGAACAGGGCGATGACGCCGAAGGTCATGAACGGCCTGGGCAGGCGGTTGAGGCCGTCGATCAAGCTATCCCACCAGGTGCGGGCGTGGCCGAACTCGGCGGCGAACTGGCCGTAGAGCGCCATCTGCTCGTCGTGAGCAGCGGTATCGCGCGCCGCGCGATCGCCCCAGACCGAGGTGATGATGTCCTTGGCGCCGCCCAGCAGGTTGCCGCCCAGCAGATCGAGAAGCCACTTCATGACGCCTTCTCCGGAATCGTCAGACGGAACTCGTTCGCCCGGTTGATCCAGCCGGCGAGAAACCTCCGGCGGCTGGGATCACGTGATACCAGATCGCGGTAGTAGGCGATCCGCGCCTCGACCACGGCATTGACGAGGAAGGGGCCCATCGCCTCGAAGGCGTGCCGGCAGGCCTCGCGGGTCTTCGGCCCGATCCGGCCGTCGGCGGCGAGCGGCATCAGGCCGAGGTCGGGCGCTGCCGCGGCAACCTCGCTCAGCACCTCCTGCAGGCAGATGATCGCCCGCGCCGGCCCGGCATTGACGGCGAAGTCGAACAGCACCGGCTGCAGCGGTTCCGGCAGCCGGTCAAGCCCAGGCGCCTCGAAGAAGTCGCGCACGTAGAGGGCGGCCGCCTGCTCGGGCGTGACGAGGCGGATGTCGTCGGCGTCGGTGTCGCCGTCACGGTCGATGTCGAGTCCCATCCGCCTGGCGTAGCGCAAGCTGACCCCGTGCTGCGTCGCGCCCCCCGGGTCGGCCGCATCGTCGACGAAGCCGCCCTCGCGGCGCACGATCTCGCGCGCCATGTTCTCGACCAGGCCGGCGGTCACGGCTTGCCTCCCAGATGGTCGAACACCCACGCGCCGGCGCCGGCGATCAGGATCAGCAGGCCGCCGATCTTCAGCGTTGCCCACCAGGCGCCCTTGCCCATGGCAGCGGCGGCGAGCAGGCGGTCGACCTTGCGGTCGATATCGGCCATCCACTTCTCGAGGTTGTCGAGCCGCGCCTCGATGGCGCCGACGTCCCGCTCCAGCGTGCCGGGCATCGTCTCCCCCTCCTTGGTCAGGACGCCGCCGGCCACCCGGCGGTGACGTCATAGGCGGCGACCTCGGCCGCGGTCTCCAGCGCCTCGATTGCCGCCGCGTGCTCGGCCTCCCGGGCGAAGGCTGCCTCGACGTGGGCCGCGACCGCCGCCGCGATCGGCTGGAAAGCCGCGGCATCGAGCGTCAGGAAGCTGTCCCGGGTCTTCCAGCGCACCTCGGCGATCGCGCCGGCCATGAAGCCGAGCAGGGTCCCGGTGATCATCGCCTGGTCCTGGCGGTCGGTGCCGATGCGGGTGCCGTCCGTCAGCACGAGCCCGCCGGTCTCGGCCGCATAGCGGTGCGCCGCCAGGGCGGCCAGCTTCTC
>JAHDSF010000004.1 GCA_018432935.1 Rhodospirillales bacterium
ATCCGACCGATCGTCTCCACCACCAACATCCCCCCAACCCCGTCCGCCCAAAAACGGGGTTCTGAACCGCTCTCCTCAAGGGGGTCAAATTTGGACGCCGATCACCCCTCAACGGGGGTCACAATTGCACGCCGCTTAACATCGAAGGAATTGCCGCCGCGGAAGCCCTGCGACGCCTGTATGGGGCCGCCCGTCTTCACATCAATCTGCTCCTGCCCTCGTTCAAATTTCGCGAGAAGAAGAGGATTGGCGCTCGGGTCATCAAGCGCTACCACGCCCCGGTGCCGCCGGTTGCGAGGGTTCTGGAACATGGCGGTGTCGAAGAGCTCGACAAGGCGGTGCTGCGACGTCTCCTGACGAACTGTGACCCCCTTCTGCTGCTCGGCGAGGTCAAGGCCGCGCAGATCGACCTCGGTAAACGCGTCGACAAACGAGGCGTCGACGGGGGTGAGGCTGCCGATCCCGCCGTTGTGGACATCCCGGTCCTCACTGACAGCTTGAGGACGGCATGGCGGGAGGGCGAGCGCCGGCCGACACACAAGAGGCCGTATCGTCGCCGCAAGCCGGTACCGCCCTAGGGTGCTCGACACGGTGATGGATCAGATCAGAGCTTGGCTGGAGCAGACCCCGGCCATGTCAGCGAAGGACGTCCTGGACCGCGTTGTTAGGTTCTATCCCGGCCGGTTCACGGAGGCTCACATCCGGACCGTCCAGCGCGCCGTCAGGGCCTGGAGGGTGGAACGCGCCCATCAGGTCATCACCGGCATCCTCACTGCGGCGCCGCTGGTTCAGGCCCTGCCGCGGCAGGGCCTGAACCAGCACGCCTGTCCCCCCGACACATCAATCCTCGGTAACATCCGCTCGTGAGGCAACACGGAGGATCAGTTCCTGGTGTCGGTTGACACTTGCTGTGCGCTCAACGCGAGCGTTCCGCATAGCCTCATTGCCAGGCGCATTGATTTCACATTTCGAACTCCCCTGCACGAGGGCCTCACTCTGGGTGCACGGACGCTGCGACGGCTACTCGTGGCTGTAGCCGCCGTTTCGTCGAGAACGACGAAGAGGCGGCGCGCCGTCCAATAAAGTTCGGCTTATGGCACGTTGATACAGCCCTGCCGATCAGAGCGGGCGGAGCACGTCGGCTCCGCCCTAGAATTCAGACTCCCAATTGCTCGAAACCCTACTGGTCACTTCGCCGAGATGGCTTATCGCGAAGTGTCAGCTTTTTGCCTTCGTGAACGGGGCCGGAGGGGCTGACAATCCGGCAGCGCAACGCTGCTCTTCAACCCTGGATTGCTGACGAGCTTTGTTCGACGCGCCAGTCCCAGGCTTTCTCCCAGTAATCAGGTGATATGGCACCGGATCGTGACGAGGAGCCGATCGAACGACCTCCGGCGGTTGAACTGGAAAACGAACTCCTCGTACAATCAAAGGGAGAGCGGCTCGGTACCCTGGTCGAGCAAGACGAGGTACTGCGGGTAAGCGAACAACCTCCCGCGGCGCTTTCCGGTCGTCTCCCGGACGATTTCCGCCGACGCCATGAGTTCAAACGCCTTGGTAACCGTGGGCACCGATAGCCCCAATTCTTTCGAAGCCGCTCGAATCGTCAGCATCGGGCGGCGCTGCAGAAGTTCATGAACGCGGAGGGCCGACGCGGCCGATCGACCGAAGCCCCGGATGGTCCGACGGTCTGCGTCGAACAGAGCCAGCAGGTGGTGCGCCGTGTCGGCCGCCTGCTCGGCGGTTTCGGCAACCCCGGCGAGGAAGAATTCCATCCATGCCTCCCAGCCACCGGCTTGCCGCACTTCCTGCAACAAGCGGTAATAGTCGTCACGTCGGTTCTTCAGGAACAGGCTGAGATAGAGGATTGGCTCACGCAGTGCTCCTGCATGGCAGAGGATTAGCGTGATCAGCAACCGGCCAAGCCGACCGTTGCCGTCGAGGAAAGGGTGGATCGTCTCGAACTGCACGTGAGCGAGACCGGCTCGGATGAGGGGTGGGATCGCAGGGTCGTCAGCGTGAAGAAAACGTTCGAAAGCGCCGAGGCATTCGTCAAGTCGGCTGGGAGGCGGCGGAACGAACAAGGCGTTCCCAGGTCGTGTGCCGCCAATCCAGTTCTGCGACCGGCGAAACTCTCCCGGTTGTTTGCTTGCGCCGCGGCCCGACCTAAGAATGATTTCGTGCATCTCGCGCAACAGGCGGAGGGACAATGGAAAGCCCCCGCGCATGCGCCGCATGCCGTGTTCGATGGCCGCGACATAGTTCGACACCTCCGCGACGTCATCAATAGGAACCCCCGGTATCTCGTCGTTCTCGAACAGCAGCAGATCCGAAAGCGACGACTGCGTCCCCTCGATCTGGGAAGATAGCAGGGCCTCCTTGCGGACGTACATGAACAGGAACAGCGGCATCGATGGCAAGATCGTGGTGACCCCATCCAGCCGACCGACCGCCCCGCGCGCACGATCGTAAAGCGACAGGAACGGCCCAATGCTGAGCGGAGGATCGGGGGGCAGCGGTGCCGGAACGAAGGCGCGTACCTTCTCGCCGCCCACCGAGTTTTCGACGTATTCTCCCGTCCGGTCGCGCAGTGGTACCGCCATATGACCGCCATCCTTTAATAAGGCCATCTCCTTAATAAAGAATATCAGGATTTGGTTTAATTACAACGGGTCCTAATTAAAATCTTAGGCGCATGGCTGATTTCCGCCATTTTCCAGCCGATCAGGCGACATGAGAGGATCGAGATCATGACGATCCAGCGCCACTATCGGAAATGCAAAGGTTATGAAGTTACGCGGCGATAAGGTCGCAGCAATTTCAATGGCTTGGCGAGCCACTCCCGGGAAGGCCTCGGAAGCCCCCATTTCCGGTGGCACAATATCTTGATTCGGCGGGTTGCCCGGATTAGCATGCCCGACCCTGCTGGGGACGGGCATGAAGAAGCTGTCGGAGCTTTCGCAGCGGTTCGGGCTGAGCGACACACCAGAGTTCGCGGAGGTGGTCACGCGCTTCGCCGGCGATGCCGCGGCCCGCGAGTTCCTCGAGGCACTGATCTGGCCTTCCGGTCCGTTCTGCCCGCACTGCGGCAGCGACCATGTCTGGCGGCACAAGAAGGCCGTCCGCTACAAGCGCCATGCGCGGCTCAGGCACAAGACGAGCCGGTCGTCGCGACCAGGCGTCCTCGAATGCGCCGACTGCTTCCGTCAGTTCACCGTGACCACCAGGACACCGTTGCATGGCACCAAGCTGCCGCTGCGCAAATGGATCGCGGCGATGTATCTCGTGCTGACGTCGAGCAAGGGCGTCTCGGCCCGCCTTCTCGGCGTCCACCAGGAGACCGCGTGGAAGATGGGCCACGCGATCCGCGAACTCATGGACACGCGCAATGAGACGGCGCCGGTGTTGTCCGGCCAGGTCGAGGTGGACGTCAAGCGGATCGGCGGCGCGCCGCGGTTCGCGAAGCACGTCTGGCATCCCCCGGGGAAGGGAACCACCAAGACGCCGGTGGTGATCGCCGTCGAACGCGGGGGCCAGGTGCGCGCGGCCGTCGTCGCCGGCGAGAGCGCGGCCGATCTCAGGCCGCACATGACGGCCGTCATCGATCCTTCGGCCCACATCATGAGCGACGGCGACAAGGCGACCGCCTCCGTCGCGAAGGGCTTCGCGCGGCACGATGCCGTGAACCACTCCACCAAGGAGTTCGTGAGGAAGGAGCGGATCAAGGGCAAGAAGGTCAAGGTCCACTCGAACACCGCGGACGCCTTCGGCAGCCAGCTCGAGCGGGCCAAGATCGGCGTCTACCACCGGCTCAGCGAGAAGCACCTGCAGCGATACGTCAACGAAGTGGCGTTCCGCTGGAACCATCGCCACTCCGAGACGATCGTGACCACGAACGGCGAGCAGAAGCAGGTCATGCAGATGGATCCCCTCGCCGACCAGCTCGCGGAGCTGCTCAAGCATGCCGTGGGCCGGCAGATCCGCATGCGCCGGAAGGAAGGGCTGTGGTGGCCTTCGCCGATATCCGCGGGGTTCCGGCCACCCCCTCCCAACACCGTCGCGGGTTGATTTGTATATCAAAGAGTGATATATGATGGATGACAAGCTGGAGCGGTTGCTCGCCTACCATCGAAGACGCTACTGGCTGACGAACGGCTGGAGTATTTGGCTGCGGGTATGGAAGGTCGAGGTAACGCCGCAGAGACCTCACGGGCTCAGGTATTCCTTTAGCTTGCATGACGTCGACAAGGAGAGGCTTCTTGGGTTTGACAACGCCGACCGGATCCCGGAGACCGTGGAGCATGATCATCGGCATGCTTTTCGATGCACCAGCACGCGCCGGCCATACCAGTTCGTTGATGGAGACCGGCTGCTTGCCGACTTCATCGCCGCTGTGAACGCGGCATGCCGGAATGAAGGCGTTTCGTTCGACATCGATTACGAGGACATCATCGGCGCAGACGAGGAATGCCATGGTGAAGAATCTGAATGAATTGGAGCAGGAACTTCGCGCCGTGGTCCGCGGTGAACGGGAGCCATCCCCGCCGCCCGAGATCAGCGAGCCGAAAGACCTCCTCAGCGTTGTTCGTGCCAACCTCGGCCTGCTGGTGAAGATCGCCCAGGAGCGGCCTGAAACCGTCTCACAGCTCGCCGCTTTGACCGGCCGGGCGCAATCCAACGTGTCGCGATCCCTTCAGGACCTCGCCCGTCATGGTCTGGTCAGAATGGTCCGGGAGGGGAAGCAGATCAGGCCGGTGCTCGCCGCCACTGAGGTCAGGCTCGACCTGAATGATGGGTCGTGCCGCCTTTTGCCGCATGCCGCGGCAGCCGAGTAGGCGCCGAACGAACGCTACTGACGGGCCTTGTCGGAGGCCCGTCTTCTCACGCGTTCGAAGAACCTGTCCAGATCCTGATCTGACGTAATCCGCGTGAAGTCGCCGCAGGCGATCGCCGCGCGGCCCTCCGCGATGATCTCGATCATTGCCTTCGCGCGGGTCTTCGGCGGCACGGCCGCAGTCTCCGCGCAATCCTTTTGACTTCTCGCCCGCACCATCCCCTGCTTCCTCCATGGCCACCTTGTTCTCCAATATGGCGGCGGAGGCCGTCAAGCGCGAGACCAGGGCAACGACGCACGCTCGCCAGGCGTGCTCGCGTTATGCGTTTTACTATCATCGGATGGCGCTACCACCTATTGTAGGTCGTGTGACGAAACTTTATGACCTTTGCATTTCCGATAGTGACTCGATCCAGACGTGCGCCTGGACAAGGTCTCCGGCGCGGTCGAATACGGTGTCGAGCCGGCGGTAGCGGCCGAGCCAGGCGAACGTGCGCTCGACGACCCAGCGGATGCCGGCGGGCCGGAACCGGCTGTCAATGCCGACTGAACTTTCCCCACTTCTGGGGAGGATTACTCCGGCACTGACAACCGGCCATCGGAACCGCCGCATCGGGCCGCCACGACATGGATGTCGTGCTCGAGGGCGGCCGTGGCGAAAGGTTCACCGGAATAGCGAGATCGCGATTGTGATCAACATTGACGTGATCGAGACAGCGACCGCCGTGGTCTGGCGTCCGCAAGGCAGTATTCCTGGTGCCACAGACGCTGGCCGCCACGACGTCTCAGCGGCAGCGCCTCGCGTTGGCCGCACTTCGAGCCAGGCGAAGCCGTTAGGCCAGCGGCACGCAAGCAGGCAGTCCTCGCAGACCAGATCGGTCGCGACGACAGCGTGGAACTCAACGATGGATTTCGGTAAACCTTGCATCCAGGGGAGGGTCATGCCCCTGGCTGAGACAGCGGCATGTAGCCCTTGCGGGCGCAACGCGCGGCGCGCGAGCGGATCAGATCGGCCAAGCGGGGGTACCTGTAGCCGGCATCCCAAAACAGGGTAGCACCCCACCGCGAGCAAAGATCGTCAAAAACCTGAGATCCCTGCTCGTCCCAGTAGCCCGTCGAGCCGTAGCGGACATAGCCGCCATTATCTCCGCTCGAGTAATCGATCTCGACACGCTCGCCACGGTCATCCTGGTACGCGAGGCGAACATGGTTGCGTGCGATCTCCGTGATCGTGATTCCCACTTTATTGAGCGCGCGGGTGATGGCTGCCTTCCTTGCTATCTCACTGCGGTCGATGTCCATACTCATAGGTTCCTTCCTGTTCCTGCTTGGCGGAACCCACCGTCCCGCCTCCGAAAGGGAGATGGGTCCGATTGGCAGGTTGGTGCTCGTTGCTTATTCGTGATGCCATGCCGAATCGGGAACACATGCGGCGCACCAGACAGAAAATGAGCTCTTTCCTTGATATGCACCGGCCCTCGGCTGTGGCACCGGCAAGGCCATACGACCGCTGTTGCGAAGGGTTTCAGATGCCGGCCGTGGGACGGGCATCGGAGCGAGCTTCTCGGGCCGGCGTCCGGAAGCCTCCAGGGAAGGAACCCGCGGGCCGGTGGGGCTCTATGGGGATTTCTGCTGAGGAAGGGGATGCTTGCGACGTTGGTCGGGGATGCGACCGCGGCCGTGGTGGGCTCCTGGTGGCCTGTGAGCGCGGGACTGTCGTCGACGCTGCCGTCGGCTGATACTTTCGGGCGTGCACGGCGGCCCGGATCCGGCGAGGAGCAGCGATGCGGCAGCGGCGGTCTGATGCCGACGGCGATCTCCGCCGGATAGGGCGGCGACGAGCGTCATGACGGCCTGATCCCGTCCTCGGGTGGGGCGCGTGGACAGCAGCCGCGTTCGAAGATCTCGACGATGATCATGCGGCCACCGCAGCAGGAGCATGGCGAGCGGTGGTCCGGGACGGCAGCAGCGTCGGCAACGTCGTCGCCTTCCGCTGGAGGTTCGGGGGCGGCGATGAGTTCCCTGGCGCGGGCGACGTTGGCCTTGCAGGCGGCGGTGGCGAGCAGGCCGTAGTGGCGGATGCGGTGGAAGCCCTTGGGGAGGACGTGGAGGAGGAAGCGGCGGATGAACTCGTCGGTCGCCAGGGTCATGGTGCGGTAGCGCTCACCGCCGTCGTGGCGGTAGTCCTTGTAGCGGAAGGTGACGCCGCGCTCGTCGCAGGCAAGCAGCCTGGAGTTGGCGATAGCGACCGGTGGGTGTAGCGGGCGAGGTAGGCGAGCAGGGCCTGCGGCCCGGCGAAGGGTCGCTTGGCGTAGACGAACCAGTTCTTCCTGCGCAGCGGCGCGAGGTGATCGGCGAAGGCGTCGCGGTCGTGCAGGTCCGCGTGCTCGTTGAGGAACGCGAGCCGCCCTGCCGCATGGGCCAGGCTGAGCTTGTCCAGCATCAGCCGGCGGAACAGCCTGGAGAGGACCCGCACTGGCAGGAAGGCAGGCGATCCAGCGCGACCTGTCGAGGGCGATGCCGCCGCCGGGGACGATCATGTGGACGTGGGCATGGTGGGTCATCGCCGAGCCCCAGGTGTGGAGCACGGCGGTGATGCCGATGCGGGCGCCGAGGTGCCTGGGATCGGCGGCGATAGTAAGCAGGGTCTCGGATGCTGCGCGGAACAGGAGGTCGTAGACGACGGCCTTGTTCTGCCAGGCGATGCCGGCGAGTTCGGCGGGCAGCGTGAAGACGAGGTGGAAGTAGCCGACCGGCAGCAGGTCGGCCTCGCGGGCGGCGAGCCAGTCCTTCGCCGCGGCGCCCTGGCACTTGGGGCAATGGCGGTTGCGGCAGGAGTTGTAGGCGATGCGGCGGTGGCCGCAGTCCTCGCACGCCTCGACATGGCCGCCGAGGGCGGCGGTGCGACAGTCCTCGATCGCCGCCATCACCTTGAGCTGGCCGAGGCTCGCATGGCCGGCATTGGCCGCGCGCCACGCGGCTCCATGGTCGCGGAAGATGTCCGCGACCTCGATCCCGGCCATGGCAGCGGCGGCTTACGCCGGCGGCTCGGGCCTCCTCGCCGTCAGCGGCGCCAGCCGGTCGAGCGGGCTCATCACCGCGCGGATCGTGTTGGTGGCGACCCGGGTGTAGATGGCGGTGGTGTCGAGCTTGGCGTGGCCGAGCAGCACCTGGATCACGCGGACGTCGATGTTCTGCTCGAGCAGGTGGGTGGCGAAGCTCTGCCGCAGGGTGTGCGGCGTCACCCGCTTCTCGATCTCGGCCGCCGCGGCGGCGGCATGGACCACCCGGTTGAACTGGCGGGTGGTCAGCGGCTGCATCGGGTCGCGTCCCGGGAACAGCCACACCGCCGGCCGGGCGATCCGCCACCAGTCGCGCAGCAGCTCGAGCAGCTGTGCGGACAGCATGGCGTAGCGGTCCTTGCGGCCCTTGCCCTGCTCGATGCGGAGCAGCATGCGCTGGGAATCGATGTCGGCGACCTTGAGCGCCACCACCTCGGAGACCCGCAGGCCCCCCCGCAGGCCGCGGCGAGCGCCGCCCTGTACTTCGGCCCCGGCGCCGCCTCCAGCAGACGGGCGACCTCCTCCGGGCGCGCGCCGCACCACGCCGGTGACAACGTACGAAAAACTCTGTTGTGCGCTGACTCATGGGGCCTACCTCGCCCTCAGGATCACCCCTGGAAGAGGCATCCGCAAATGTCCAGTAATGACGACGACGACATGCTCTTCTTCAAGATCGAGGAGCTCGCAACACGCACGCGCCGGAGCGTCCGGACACTCGAGCGACACATCGAGTGCGGACTCCTGAAGAAGGCATCGCCGCCCCGCAAGCGCATCCTGATCGCGCGCGAGGAAGTCCTCAGCTACGAGGACCGGATGCGCCGGGGGCTCGTCTGATGCGGGCACCTGCTCGTTGGCAGAGCTTGTCGTTGTTTGTCAACGCTCTGGAGGCGCCGGGGGTGGTCGGGGACGATCTCATCCCCATGGGGTGATACCTGCCCCTTTCTCCCCTCTGTCAGACCCTGTCGTCCCCTGTCTTCCTCCGGCGCCCTCCGACACTCCCCCGAACTTCCCCTGACCCCGTTTCGCCCCCCTCGCACCCCGCTTTCCGGAACGCCGGTCGCACCCTTCGTGACGACCGGCCCTCCGGAAAGTTTGAGGAGAGTACCATGACCACCCACGAAAGGACCCGCCACCCCGCCGGCCCCGCGCTGCGTGCCTTCTGCAAGGAAGCCGGCACCTCAATGCGCGCCCTCAGCCTCAAGATCGGCCGCGGCGAGAAATTCGTCGCTGACATCGTCTCGGGCAAGAACAGGTTTCCCGATCCCGCCGCGTTGGCCGCCCTCGCCGAGCTGACGGGAATCCCGAACGACATCCTGTCGCCGACCGCCGCGCCCCACAGCTCCGTCTTCGGCCGCATCCGCGCCGGCCACTTCTTCGACGCCGTCATCGCCGCGGTCGAGGCGGCGGAATCGCTGAGCCCGGAGGCGCGAAAGGACATCAACGACGACGTTCGTCACTACTGCACCAAATGGCTGCACCGGGACCCTTCCGCCGTCCCCGCGGATCCGCGCTGGCTCCGTGAGCAGACCAAACACTGGACGGCGGAGACGTTCGACGTCGGCGAGAAGCGGTTCGCGAACGTGAATTACGCCGTCCGAAAGGCGCTGCGGATCAGCGGGACGATTCCTGTGGACCGCAAGCCCGCCCGGTCCCTGTCGCCGGAGTGGCGAAAGCTCGACCGACTGGTTCGCTCGGCGAGCACCTGGGTCGCGCCCAAGCTGAGCGCGTTCATCCGCTATTGCGATACGTTCGGTATCGCTCCGACCGAGGTGAGCGACGAGACGCTGGCGGCGTTCGCGTCCTACCGGGATGCTTTCGATCTCGGCTGCGGGACCGTCAAGAAGATCACTGCCGTCCGAACCGCCTGGAACAACGCTCTCTCCTCGATCGAAGGATGGCCGGGGCAGCGTCTGTCGGCAGGCCGCGTCCGCACCAACCTGAACCTGCCTGAGGAAGCGTTTTCGGAGAGCTTTCGCCGGGACATGGAACTCTACAAGAGCTGCCGCGGGATGAGAGGATACGACAAGGCTCTTTCAGGGACCCATCTCGAACGCGCGCGCGCCAAGCATGCCGTGGTCTCCGGCACCGGCATGCGGCGCCGCCGCAGGATCCAGCCTCTGAAGGACAGTACGCTTGAGCAGCACGTCGGGACGCTCTGGTTCGCCGCCTCGGCGATGGTTCGCCTCGGCGAAACGAGCTTGGATGAGATCCGCTCCATCGCCGACATCGCAGACGTCGCCGTCGCGGACCAGGTCGTTACCGACGTCGAAAATCGCCTTGGGCTAGAATCGCAGTACGCGGGGTCGCTCGTCAAAACGCTGGGCTCCGTGGCCAAGCGCTGGGTGCCGGACATCACCGCTCAGGAACTGGACGATTTCTCCGCCCTCAAGATGGAAGTCGACGACTACGTCAAGAACCTGGGTCGCCTCTCCGATCGCGACCGAACCCGGCTGGCGCCGTTCCTGAGCGACCCGGAAAACATGGCCACCCTCCTCGCCCTGCCCTATTGGACCTTCGAAGACCTGGAACGGACACGTTCCCGCAGCGCCCAAGTAAGTTATGAGATGGCTCTGCGGGCTCAGTCCGCCATCGCCGTCCTGATCGAGGAGACGCTGCCAGTACGGTGGGGAGATCTCGGCACCACCTCCTTCGACGTGAACGTCATGCTGCCGCAAAAGCGCGGCCGCGCCGGAACGCTTCACTACAGCGTCCGAAAGACGGAGGAACGCGGCGTCACCGACGTCAGTGCGGCTCTATCGCCGGAGAAAGTCCGGCTCCTCGAAATCTACCGGCGGCATTACCATCCGGTCCTCGCGCGGCATGATCCGGCGACCTCCTATGTCTTCCCCGGCGCGATGCCGGGAACCCGGAAGAGCTACGGCCAACTCTCCCGGCAGGTGAAGAACTTGGTGTTCGAGGCCACGGGGCATGTCATCAACGGTCATTTGTGGCGCAAGGTCATGGGCGGCTATTTGATTTACGTGACGCACGACAAGGCGCTGGTCCGTGCGCTTCTCGGGCACGCGGAGAACTCCCAGGCGACAAACGTTTACGTCGAGTTCGAGGCGGCCTGGGCGGCGGCCGAGCTGGACAGCTTTGTCACTCGTCTTGTCGCCCAGGCTTATCCGCCCCGTCGCCTGCGCGAAAAAGCGTGAAGAGGGCGGGATGCAGCGCTGCAAGACGACAGCATGGCCGGAGGCGGAGCGGGCAGTGTGGGATGCCAGCACGACCGTCAAGCAGTGGGGTCGGGAGTACGCCCTGCGGATCGGGCGGCAGTACGGGCGTTTCCTCGGTTTCTGCGAAACCCTTGGTAGCGAGGAGATCGGCTCCGCGACCAAGGCCTACGAGCAGATGCTCGTTGATCGTTATTCGCCGGCGTCAGCGGCGACACATCTTCTCGAGATTTTCTACGCGCTCAGCATTGTCCGCCCCGAGGAGGACTGGGCGGTTTTGCGCCAGGCCTGCCGCGACCTTCGCCCCAAGCCGGCAGCCAGCCCGGCCGAACCGCGGGCGCGCCCGGCCCCGCTTCAGGTCCCCTTCGAAGCCTGGAGCCCTGAACAGCAGGCGCGCTGGCTCGCCGCTTTCTCGGGCGGCTCGCGGCGGGGCACCTTCAAGACGCGAAGGGAACGGGCGGCCGCCTCGTGCGAACCGGAGAGTGGCGATCCGTCCCCGGGACTGCCTCCGAACCGGTGGACCGTCGCCTATCGCATCCGGGTCGCGCGGGGCTGGGGTCGATGGCTCGGCTGGGCGCGGCGTGCAAACGCCGGCGTCGAGCTTCCCGATGCGGCCTCCCTCAGCCGCTTCGTCGGCGCTCTCGAGACCAGGAGGAACTCCACGGTCACCATGGCGAGCTACGTTTGGGAGATCTACCGCGCGTCCGAAATCCTGTGGCCGCAGGAAGACTGGAGTTGGCTGAAAGAAGATGCCCGGGTCCTCGAACTCGAGGCTGTACCCGTGCGTAGCAAGTGGCAGCAGTTCGCGCCGATCGACGAGATCTTCCTGACAGGCGTCGAACTGATGCTCGAAGCGATGGAAGAGCCGGTGTCGGTCCGCTCTGCGGTAAAATATCGCGACGGCTATCTGCTCAGCTTCCTCGCCATCCGCCCGAAGAGGGCCAAGAACATCCGGGAGATGCGCCTCGGTGTCCACATCGTCATGGACGCAGAGGGACAGCCGATCCAGCTCCATTGGTCGACGACCAAGAACCACGATCCGTCCACGCTCCCCTACCCAACGGCCCTGGCGCCGTTTCACGCCCGCTGGTGGCAGACCTATCGTCCGATCCTCCTAGGCTCTGCTCCCGACGACGGGCACGTCTGGATCGGCCACACCGGTAAGCCAATGGGTGCACAGGGCATCTACGATCGGATCCGTTTGAGGACGCGGGAACGGCTGGGCGTGGAATTCGGCGCCCACGCGATCCGCACCGATTACGCCACCAGCTTCGCCGCAGCGGACGGCCGAATGCTTTCCCTGGTCCAGGTGATGCTCGATCACCGCCGCCGAACCTCGATCAAGCCGTATCAGCTGATCTCGGAGCAGTTCTCGGCGGCACGGACGCTCGACGAGCACCAGCGCGAGCTTCTCGAGCGCTTTGTCTCAAGACCTCGCCGCTCCGGAGCGGTCGCCGGGTTGCCGTGACATCTGCCCCTGTAGTCCGTCCTTGCAGCGTCCCGCCGGCAAGAAACGGTCCCATGTCTTTGCTGGCCGCATCCGGCGGCAGCCAACAACAGGAGACACGCGTGAGGATCACGATCGACTGTCACTTCTACATCCACAATATGACGACGATGAAAGCCTGGGCACGGGAAGTCGCGCATCTCCCCAACAATGCGTCCTTCTCGGCCTATGCAGTCGCCGCTCTCATCAATCCCGAAAGGAAGCCGGAACACACCGGCTTCAGACTCCTGGACGCCCGCGGCGCCAAGCTCGGCCGTACGGATCCCAAGCGTTACCCCAATCGGAGCCCGGAAGCCGTTGTCGCTGTCGATACGGAGGTCTTCGACCCCGATGCTGTGATGATCGAAGCGAAAAGGCGGTACTGGGAATGCTGGCATGAGGACGATTGGGATTTCCCGACCGTAGGCGACGCCCTCTACAACATACTGATCGCGTCGAACGCCTCGCCGTTGATGCCCCTTGATCTCGGGTTTGAGCTGATAGGGCCGCATTATATCGGCGATGAGGATGGGCCGCTCAGCATCGCGATCTTGCCCATCATGAGCGATGGGGTTCAAGGCGAGTGCCGTGTCCGGTGGGCCGATGCCGACGAGACACACCTGACGTTCGACATCTCGGTGAGGGCTCCTGCACTCCGAGAGGAGCATCAGCCGCTCGATGATCCCAGTTTCCAATCCGCAATGGCGGCGGCATCCATCCGGGAAGTCGGCCACTCGTTGAGCCAAGCGATCGCATCGGCCCTGGGCAGCCGGCCTATGCTTCAAAACAGCGAACCCATATAGGATGTACCCGAACACAACAGCTTCCGCCAAATGGGCGCGGTGGCGCCGCGGGGAGCCAGCGTCAGCCGCCGAACAGGCGGCCTAGTAGGAAGCGCCTTTTTGGCGAAGGCTTTTTTAGCCGCCGTGCAGGCGGGCGATCGGAACGGAGCTCATCGAGCTTCGTTCCGACTGTTTTGAGATCAATCTGCACGCATTATCGAGATCGGCCCAATTCAGCGACAACGAGCGTTCGGCGGGCCTTCTGGCAGCCAAGTCCGCTATCATTCTCCTGAGCATCGGGCTCGATGCGCCTACAGGCGGCCAACTCTGCTTGAGTCGCTTCTACAACGTGGAGAGAAACTGGTGTAGCATCGGGGAGGGGAGCAGTTCGCGCGAGGGGGAGCGCATGAGGGAGACCAAGCCCGCCTCATACTTGGCACACCGGAGCACCCGCCTTGGGCTGGTATGCCTGCTGGCATCCGTGATCGCCAGCCCCGCCGCGGCGGCGACGTTGGCGGTCGGCCCCGACCAGAAGTTCAAGATGCCGAGCGAGGCGGCGGCAGCCGCCAAGGACGGCGACGTGGTCGAGATCGCGCCGGGCGAGTATTTCGACTGTGCCGTGTGGAAGGCCAGCAATCTGACCATCGCCGGCAAGGGGCCGGAGGTGGTGATCACCGACAAGGCGTGCATGGGCAAGGGCCTGTTCGTGATCACCGGCAACAACGTCACCGTCCGCGACCTAACGCTGACCCGTTCCCGCGTGCCCGACGGCAACGGCGCCGGCATCCGCGCCGAGGGCCCGAACCTGAAGGTCGAGAACGTCAAGTTCGTCAACAACCAGAACGGCATCCTGGCCACTCCGGCCGCGGGCACCAACGGCACCCTCGATATCAGCAACAGCGAGTTCCTGCTCAACGGCACCTGCGCCAACTCCGGCGGCTGCGCCCACGGCATCTACGTCAACAACCTGGCCCGGCTGGTGGTCACCAAGTCGAAGTTCCTGGAGACCAAGGAGGGCCATCACATCAAGTCCCGCGCCCAGCGCACCGAGGTGATCGGCAACACCATCACCGACGGCGACAAGGGCACCTCCAGCTACCTGATCGACGTGCCCAACGGCGGCGCCCTGGTGGTCGAGGGCAACGTCATGCAGAAGGGGCCGAACTGCTCCAACCACGGCTCCGCCATCTCGATCGGCGCCGAGGGGGTGAGCCAGCGCACCCCTGAGATCACCATCCGCAACAACCGCTTCACCAACGACTGGTCCGGCCAGACCACCTTCGTCAACAACATCACCGCGACCGAGGCGAAGCTTTCCGGCAACACCTTCAAGGGCAAGGTCACGCCGCTGAAGGGGGACGGGGAGGTGAAGTGACCCTGCCGGCCGCGATCGCCCTGGCGCTCGCCCTGGCGGCGACGGCCGCCCGCGCGGCGGTGCTGGAGGTCGGCCCCGAGGCCCCGCTGAAGGCGCCCAGCGAGGCCGCGCGCCTCGCCAGGCCGGGCGACACCGTGCGCATCCGGCCGGGCGAGTACTTCGACTGCGCGGTGTGGTCCGCCGACCGCCTGACCATCGAGGGCGCCGGGCCGGGCGTGGTGATCACCGACAAGACCTGCCAGGGCAAGGCGCTGTTCGTCGTCACCGGCCGCGACGTCACCGTGCGCAACCTCACCTTCGCCCGCGCCCGCGTGCCCGACGAGAACGGCGCCGGCATCCGCGCCGAGGGCGCCGGGCTGACGGTGGAGGGCTGCCGCTTCGTCAACAACGAGGCCGGGATCCTGGCCGCCGATTCGCCGGCCGGCGCGATCCGCATCGCCGACAGCGAGTTCGCCGCCAACGGCAAGTGCACGACCCGCTGCGCCCACGCCCTGCAGGTCGGCCGCGTCGCGCTCTTGCGGATCGAGCGCTCGCGCTTTTCCGGCACCCGGCAGGCGCACCAGGTCTCGTCCGACGCCCTGCGCACCGAGATCGTCGACAGCGAGATCGCCGACGGCCCGGGCGGCACCTCGTCGTACCTGGTCGAGGTGTCGGGCAACGGCAGTCTGGTGATGGAGGGCAACCGCCTGCAGAAGGGCCCCGGCACCGCCAACGCCAAGGCCGCCGTGTTCGCCGGCGCCGGCCGCGACGTGCAGCCCGGCGCCGAGATCCGCCTTTCCCGCAACCGCTTCGCCAACGACTCCGGCACCCGCACCGCCTTCCTCCTCAACTGGAGCGGCACCGACGCGCGCCTCGAGAAGAACGAGTTGCTGGGGCCGGTGGAGGCGGAGACGAGCGGCGGGAGGTGGCTGGAGGTGGCGCGGCGGAATGCGGCGGAGGCGAAGGATGCCGCAAAAGACCTGCTAAGGCGTGCGACAAGACACCTGGTCCATAAGAACTAACCCTCCACTTGCTTTGCATAGGCGATTAGAATGAAGCAGATTATTCGTAAGGCGGCCAACGTTCTAGGCTATACGATCATTCCTACTTGGCGCCTTGCTCTTCGCCCCATGGCGGAGAAGGTTGCCGAACTAATCTCATTATATGAAATAGACACCATCGTTGATGTGGGCGCAAATGAAGGGCAATTCCGCGACTTTGCTCGCTATCATGTCGGATTCTCTGGACAAATTGAGTCGTTCGAACCTATTCCTGAACTGTATCAGCGACTTTCAACAAAGGCCAAGCAAGACGACCGGTGGAACGTACATCCATTCGCCCTTGGGTCTTCCAAAGGGACTATGGTGTTAAACGTAATGAATGGGTCAGAGTTTAGCTCATTCCTAAATCCTAAAGTTGTCGGAACTGACCAGCAAATATTTCTTAATACGGTCAGCCAAAAGATAACGGTCGAGGTTTCAACGCTAGATTCTGTATTTTGTCGGTCTTTGAGAGGTCATCGTATTTATTTGAAGCTAGACACCCAGGGCTTCGACCTGGAGGTCCTGAGGGGTTTGGTCGAGGGCTCGGGCGACGACGACACCTCGATCACCGCGCGCGCCGGGGCGACCTACAGCTACCGCTTCTCCGAGACCCTCAGCGGCACGCTGTCGTACACCTATCTCAACCGCAGCGTCGACGACGGCAGCGGCTACCACGAGAACCTGGTCGCGGTGGGGCTGAGCAAGAGCTTCTGAGGTCCGTCTACCCGGAGGCATTCCCATAACGTCGTGCAGTAAGCAGGATAAACCTGCAGTAGATAGCCGGGCACGCTGCTCCCTGGCTAATCGCGTCGAGCGCTTTTACAGAGTTCGAGAGGGAGCGTTTACGGCATCAATCGCAAGTCGTTGACGAATAAGGACCACGCTGCGGCGGCACAGTTCTTGCTCCTGTGGATACAACCATCTGTCCTGGGAGGACCTGATGTCTCGCATCCGGAAGCTTGCGGCCGTTGCACTGCTCGCGATGCCAGCCCCGGCGGCAGCCGCAGTGGTTTCCATTTTCGGGGAACTTATACGAAGGGTTTGAAAGCAACCAAGCCCCGAATGTGAGCAATGACGTCGTTACCGGTTTCTCGGGCCGTGGTTCGCTCATCAACACGACTCCCGCCAACGGTTACATCAGGACCAGCAACGGAAGTGTTATGGGCGACGCATCAATCATGGCGCGCGAAGGCAGCTTCCTGGGCATCTACACCGGGATGGGCCTCTTGGAGATCGCATTCTCCGGTCTTCTGACGGGTTTCGGCGGCTACTTCGCATCCCTGGAACCGACGCCAGACGGTACGCCGAATAAGGTGTCGTTCCTCCGAGGCAGCGAGATGCTGAGCACCCAGCTGATCACGGTGGGACTTGCGGAATGGGTCTGGCAGGGCTGGTCGGCCACCGAAGGCGACACCTTCGACCGGATTGTGATCGATCACAATGTCGGAGCGTTCGGCCGCGCAGATCTGATTGTGGACGGCCTTCGCGCAACCACAGTCCCCGAACCTGGCGCGCTTGCCGTTCTGGGCCTAGGCCTCGCCAGCCTGGCAGTTGCACGCAGGCGCAAGCGTTAGCGGACCCGCTCGGGTTCATGAACATCGACGCAATCCTGACCGATGCCGACGATTCGTCGAGCACGAAATGGCAAGTCAACGCGCCCAGCCTCGGGGACACGACCGGGAAATAGCAGCCTCGCTCACCTGTAAGATACCACGCACGCTGCCCCAAGTTTCCGGCCGCACCTCGAGAGCCGCGACCGGTTGCTGGAGGGCGACATCGCCGCCAAGTTCCTGGTCGCCTTGCTGCAGCCGCGGGTGAAGCGGCTGTTGTCGGGAATTGGATCATCCAAAAATGTCCGGGCCGTTCCACCGGCGCCCACCTGGGTGGGGGCGCCGGGATGGAACGGCCGCTCCCGAAAATAGAGCAAGGGAGATGTCATGACTTCAGAGAGAACGCTGCTTTACGCGTGCGTCGAAAACCTCGCGGAAGGGATCTTCTCAACGTTGGAGAACGCCTGTGTCGAGGACCCGAGCGCACTTGTTCCCCTCGTTCTTGCCCACGCTGTCCAGTGGCGGCAGAGCCCGGGCTTCGATGCCGATCAGGCCAAGGCCGCCGCGGCCATCGCCGAGCTGCTCGACAAGGCGCGGACAGAGTACTCGGATATCGATGGCAGGGTCTCGGGCGGCTTCACGGATCAGCACCGCGTAGCGATCGACCGTGAGGCGATCTGCGAAGGCATCGCCGAGATGCTGCTGAATGCCCTGACGCTCGGCAGAGAAGCGGGTCTCGAGCTTCGAGTCTCATCGACGGTCGTCGCCGCCGGCTACGTGACCCGCCGCGCCGGACTGCGCGTCGTACCGGCCCGCAAGTTGCGCTCGGCCGCCTAGGCCCGATCGACTCTCCTCATCTTATCTCCTCGCTCAATCAAATCGCGTCCAGCCGGCCTTCGTCCCTCCGGAGGCCGGCAATCCATTCGTCCATCGCCTCCGTCCTCATCAAAGCCCGCCCGCAACCTTTCCCGCCAATGAGGATGACATGACTGACTACGCGTTGACTGCCGTCTGCGACTTGCGGCTGTGGACCATCCTGGATCCAAACGTCGCCGCCGAGGACGGCCCCGATCGGATCCTCACGTCTCTAGAAGCTCTCAAGCTACCGAACGAACTGGAACACCTGCGCGATCTGGCGCTCGACCGGAGATGCGCCAGGCAAGAAGCCGCAAACGCCGCCCTCATGATCGCCCGCACCTGCCCCAGGAGCAAAGCTCATCCCGACGAACACGAAGACGTCGTCGCATCCTTTCTGTGGGTTGCGAGCTGGCTTGGAAGCTCCACGGCTTCGCTGCTGCTGGTCGATGCTCTCTTCGACGAAACCACGAGGCTTGAGTTTTCGACCGGCATCGACGTGATCGTCGATGGACTGCCCTTGAAGGAAAAGGTCCGTGAGAACGCCCGGCTGTGGTTCCAGAACGGGGTCGCATACCGGCTCAATCGTCGCGATCCGGACGCCTTTGCGGAACTCTTGCGCAATGAGCTCGCTTGGCAGCCGCGCGCAAACGGCCCGTCTCGCGTGGTGATCCGCAACTGGTGCCTCGATGACTCCGGTACTGATCTGGCTAAGTACAGGGCGCTCGCAGGGCCGGTCCCGCTCCGCGGCGGGGATCGCGATCCTGACTTGATCGTCAGAACGTTGTCCACAGAGTTCCCATGGATGCGCGGGGCCGTCGATCACGTCGCCGCAGACATCGCGCTCTGCCGGCTGAACCCTGAGCCATGGATTCGCATCCGGCCTCTCCTGCTCGTCGGCGCCCCGGGCACGGGCAAGACGCATTTCGCAAGGCGCTTGGCGGAACTCATCGGCACCGGCAGTCGCGTCATCGCGGCAGGCGGAAGCAGCGACAACCGAGACATCGAGGGCTCAGCCCGCGGCTGGTCCGATCACGAACCCAGCTCGGTCCTGCGCTTGATGCTCGCCAGCCGATCGGCGAACCCCGTGATCATCGTCGACGAGATCGACAAAGCTGGCGGCAGCACCAGGAACGGGGACATCCGGCACACGCTCTTGTCGATGATCGAGCCGGAGACCAGCCGCGCCTGGCCCGACGACTGCTTGCAGAGTCCGTGCGACTTGAGCGCGGTCACTTGGGTATTCACGGCCAACGACGTGACGGCGATCGCCCGCCCGCTGCTCTCCAGGATGTCGGTCGTTCGCGTGGGCCTGCCCGGTCGCACGGCCATCGAGCCGATTCTGGCCGGAATGCGGCTCGACATCGCAGGCGAGATGGGCCTCGACCCCGCCCGCCTCCCGGAGCTTCACCCTGTCGCCCGTCGCGCCCTGGCCGATGCGCTCGCCAAAGGCCACAGCCTGCGTCGCATCAAGTCAGCGCTGGTTCGCGCCCTCGCCGCAAGCACGCGCCGCGACGAACCCAAATCCTGATGGTCTTGCGGTGCGGCGGGGCCGCCATCCGACCGGGCCGCGCCGCACCGCCGCAACGACCCAATATTGCCTTCGGGTTTGGAGGAGAAACCACCATGGACGCTATTCCCACCGACGCTTCGGCCGCGGAAGAGAGGTTCGACCCCGCGATCGCCGCCTGGGCCGCCGGGAAGGAGTTCCCCGAAGGCGAGCTGAGCGAGGAGGCGAGCGACGAAGTCGGCCGCGCCTGGCTCGCGCTCCGCACCGCTCGCGCGGCGTTCCGGCGGCACGAACGCGCGATCGGCCGCAGCAGCGCAAGCCTGCGCTTCGCTCTTGCCTGCGCCTTCGCCTGGGCGAAAACGATGCAGGAGAAGCCCGAGGTGCTTCGGGCCACGCTTGAGCGTGCCCGCATCAAGGCGACGAAGCCAGTTCGCGAGAACGTCTTTCTCGCGACGATCAAGCTGGCCCATCCCCAGGAGAGCGCAGATTCGCACAGCCGCTGGGCGCACGCGCTCGCCTGGTGCGCCGCGCAGGGCTGCACGGCGCTGGAGGTGCCGGAAGTTCTGGAACGCACCGGCATCCGTGAAGCGGCGGATGCCTGGCAGAAGCAACGCGCCGCATCGAAGAAGAAGGACCAGACGGCGAAGCCGGATCCGATCGAACTCGTGCGCAGCACGTTTTCCAAAGTCTCGCTGGCCGAGACGTGTCCAAAGCCCTGCGAGGATGGGCCGTTCCTGATCGTGGCGGAGACAATCAAGGGAAAGGTCGTGGCCTACGCCCACCTCGCCGACGAGAAGCTCGTCGCAGCTGCCTTCCGCAGAGCCGTCCGGTGACGCCCCCCGGTGCCGTTCCGGGAAGCCGCTCAATCGAACACCCCCGCAAAAACGAACCAATCTCCTGTTTGTCGAACGTGCCTCCGGATTTGTCCTATGCCCAAGACCCCTCGCAGCTGGCCCATCGGCGCTCTCCCCCGGAGAATGACCCTCGAGATTGCCGCCTACTACTGCGGCTGCTGTCCCACGAAGTTCCGCGACGAGCTCAAGGCGGGCCGTTACCCGAGACCCGACCCCGATGGTCGCTTCGATCGCAAGCTTCTCGATGAAGCCATCGACAGGGGGAACGGGACGCCTGTGCCCGAAGTGATCGTCAACAACTGGAAAGTGGTGCGCCCCAATGCCCAGAGAAAAGCTGCCCGGCGTTGATTTCAGCCCGAATCGCCTCCGCAAGGGTGAAGTCAGCTGGCCCGCCGGCACGCTTCCCCGAAGAATGACCCGCGAGCTTGCCGCCTACTATTGCGGCGACGCTCTCGTGTCCTTCGCCGAGAAAGTCCGGTCGGGCCTTTACCCGGGACCCGACGACCGCGGTCGCTTCGACCGCAAGCTGCTCGATGACGCCATCGCGGACAGAACGGGACCGGCACGCCGGCGCCCGAAGTGAACCTCAGAACTCGAAGGTGTAACCATGCCGACAGAAAAGCTGCCCGGAGTGAACAAGATCCGGACCCGCCTCCGCAACGGTGAAGTGCGCGAGTACCTTTATCACAGGGCCACCGGAACCCGGCTGCCCGACGACCCCGCCAGCGCGGAGTTCGTCAAGCGCCTGACCGAGCTGAACCTGCAGATGGCTCGGCCGGACGCCTCTCCGGCGCTGCCGGGAACCGTCGCCGGTCTCGTCGTCCACTACAGAAGCTCGCCGGAGTTCCTGCAGCGGAAACCGAAGACTCGGCAGGATTACGTCCGCTTTCTGGACGTCATTTCCGCCAACTGGGGCGCGAACAACGTCGTTGACATTGACCGCGAAGCGCTGGTCAACCTTCGAGATGCGTTCCAGGATTCGCCCCGCTCCGCAAACTATGCGATGGCGATTGTACGGCGCCTCTTGTCGTTCGCGTTGGACCGGCCGCAGACATATCCCGGCATGAACTACAATGTCGCGCTTCGCCCCCCGAACCTAGATACGGGCGTTGGTCATCGGCCCTGGGAAGAAACGGAGATTGCGGCGTTCCGCAAGCACTGGCCGCTCGGCACGCTCGAGCGAACCCTTTTCGAGCTGGGGATGGCCACCGGTCAGCGCGGCGAGGACGTGGTCGCCATGAAGCGCTCGCACATCGGTCCGGACGGCATGATCTCGGTGAAGCAGGAGAAGACGAACGCCCGCGTCTGGATACCGCAATCCGAAGACCTGAAGGAAGCGCTGGCGAGGTGGGACGAGGTGCAGGCGGCCCGCATCGCCGAGCGCGAGGCGAAGAACCGGCGAAGACGCACACCTAAGCCGATTCCCCTCGACATGAAGGTCATGCTCGTGACCGGCGAAAGAGGGAACCGGCTGCTGCCGGACAACTTCAGGCACATCATGATCGACGCTTATCGGGCGGTCGAAGGCTTGGGATGCGGGCTGGCGAACGGCGGGGTGACGACGCACGGACTGCGCTACACCGCGGCCGTCGTCATGTGCGAGATGGGTTGCGACTGGGAGACGATCGCTTCCATCACCGGCCATGCCACCATCCAGATGGTCAAGAAATATCTCGAGAAGAAGCGGCTCGCGCAGCTGGGGGTCGATGCGCTCAACCGGGCCGCCAGAATCCGACTGGAACAGTCGGCGAAGAACGAATCCGGGTCGGCAAAGAACTGACCGCGAACCTTTTGCAAAACGCCCTGCAAAACGCCTGCAAAACAATGTCAAAGGGGCTGACCTATCCGGAGGTCAGCCCCTTTGATTTTCCTGGGAAATTTTGGTGGGCGCACAAGGACTCGAACCTTGGACCCGCTGATTAAGAGTCAGCTGCTCTACCATCTGAGCTATGCGCCCGTGCGGGGCGGGTTATAGGCGCTCGGCTGCGGTTTGGCAAGCCCGTTTTGCCCCCGAAATCCGGCACCGCCGGCATTTTTTCGCCGCCGGCGCCTGCCGTGCGACCCGCGTCTATCCCTCGGTCACCACTCGATCTTCTCGACGTGCTCGAAGGTGAGCTTGCTGCCGTCTTCGAGGGTGACAGAGCCGGAGGCCTCGGAATCGAAGGTGAGGCCCTGGCCGTCCTTGTCGACGACGTAGCCGGTGCCGCCCTCTACCTGAAGCGTCCACCCGGCATTGGCGCTGTCCGGCGCGCCCTTGACGTCATCCAGCTTGACGGTGTCGGTCCAGCCGTTGCCGCCGTCGAAGTAGTCGCTGCCGTCACCGGAGCCGAAAATGAAAAGGTCGTTGCCCGCCCCGCCATAGGCCCTGTCGTTGCCGCTGCCGCCGATCAGGGTGTCGTCGCCGCCGTTCCACGAGTTGCCGGCGATATCGCCATGCAGCACGTCGTCCCCGGAGCCGCCCTGCAGGGTGTCGCCGTCGAGGCCGCCGGTCAGTTCGTCATTGCCCTCGCCGCCCTGCAGCAGGTCGCTGCCCTTGCCGCCCCAGATGCGATCGTCGCCGGCGCCGCCGACCAGAACGTCGTCGCCGCCGGCTTCCCACTCGCCCTTGGCCAAATCGCCGTACAAGGTATCGTTGCCGTCGCCGCCGTGCAGGCTGTCGCCACCAGAGCCGCCTTCGATGAGGTCGTTGCCGGCCCCGCCGTAGATGGTGTCGCTGCCGTCCGTCGTCGCGGCATAATCGTTGTTGACCCCGCCCCGCAGCACGTCGTCGCCGTCGCCGCCCCAGATGCGGTCGGCGCCGGAACCGCCGTACACGGTGTCGTTGCCGTCGCCGGCGTCGATCACGTCGTCGCCATCCGAGGTCGTGTGCCAGTCGTTCTTGACACCGCCCCAGAGGGTGTCGTTGCCTTCGCCGCCCACCAGCGTGTCGCCGCCGCCGCCGCCCGAGAGGGCGTCGTTGCCCTGGCCGCCGAACAAGGTGTCGGCGCGGTCGCCGTCGGAATAGTAGCCCTCGGCGTCGCCTGCGATCGTGTCGTTGCCGTCGCCCCCCGAGAGCACGTCGGCGCCGCCCATACCCACAAGCTGGTCGTTGCCGCCCTGGCCGATCAGGGTGTCGTTGCCGTCCGAGCGGGTCGACCACTCGTAGTCGCCGAACAGCTTGTCATTGCCCTCGCCGCCATCGATGCGATCATCGCCGCCGCCGCCCCACACGTGATCGTTGCCATCGGCCGCGAATATGGTGTCGGCCCCCGAGCCGTTCTCCCAGCTGTCATCGCCCCAGATGTGGTCGTTGCCGTCCTTGGCGAGCATGCGCTGGTCGCCCGTTCCGCCGGCGTGGTGGTCGCTCTTGTCGGTGCCGACCCAGTCCCACGCACCCGGCGTCGGAATCACCGGCTCGGCGACAATGGGCGGCGGCGCCTCCTCGAACGCGTCCTCGCCGTCGCGGCCAGGTCCCGCGGGTGGCAGCAGGTCGGCTGCCGCCAGCGTCCCGTCGGCAAACTGGAAGGTCTCGACCCCGACGACCATGTCGACGCCCTCGCCGCCGGCGCGGAGATCGGTGAACGTGTAGCTGCCGTCCTCGTTCTCCGCGATCCGGTAGTCGGAGCGCTTGCCGGAAAACACCGCCACGTCGTCGTCGGCCCCGCCATCGAGGACGTCGTCGCCGGATCCCGCGAACAGGGTGTCGCCACCACCCCCGCCCGACACGACGTCCGCCCCGGCGCCGCCCGACAGCACGTCGTTGCCGGCCCCGCCCTGCAGGGTGTCGTTGCCAAGCCCGCCGGCCAGCGTATCGTTGCCGTCGCCGCCGTCGAGGATGTCGTTGCCGGAACCGCCGTCGAGCCTGTCGTTGCCGGTGCCGCCGTCGAGGCGGTCGTTGCCGGCGCTGCCCCACAGCACGTCGTTGCCGGCGCCGCCGTCGATCCGCACGTCGCCGTAGGCGAACCGCGAGCTGGTCAGGTCGACCACGTCGTCGCCCGCCCCGGCATCGATCGTCTCGATGCCCGAGATGCGGGCCTTGTCGCCCCCTGCCGAGAAGCTGTCGTCGAGGAACAGGGCGTCGTTGCCCGAACCCAACACCAGCGTGTCCTCGCCGGCGCCGCCGTCGAACACGTCCTGGCTGCGGCTCTTGCCGGAAATCGAGGCCGTCTCGCCGGTGCCTGGCACGCCGGCGCCGCTGCCCGCGTTCTGCGCCGCGTAGCCGCCGCTCCAGGTACCGTCGACCGAAGCCTTCAGCACGTCGTTGCCGGCCCCGCCGGACAATGTGTCGTTGCCGAGACCGCCGGCCAGGATGTCGTTGCCGTCACCGCCGTCGAGGATGTCGTTGCCGGAACCGCCGTCGAGCCTGTCGTTCCCGGTGCCGCCGTTCAGGCGGTCGTTGCCGGCGCTTCCCCACAGCACGTCGTTGCCGGCGCCGCCGTCGATCCGCACGTCGCCGTAGGCGAAGCGCGAACTGGTCAGGTCGACCACGTCGTCGCCCGTCCCGGCATCGATCGTCTCGATCCCTGCGATGCGGGCCTTGTCGCCCCCGGCCGAGAAGCCGTCGTCGAGGAACAGGGCGTCGTTGCCCGAGCCCAGCACCAGCGTGTCCTCCCCGGCACCGCCGTCGAACACGTCCTGGCTGCGGGTCTTGCCGGAAATCGAGACCGTCTCGCCGGTGCCTGCCACGCCGGCGCCGCTGCCCGCATTCTGGGCCGCGTAGCCGCCGCTCCAGGTGCCGTCGACCGAAGCCTTCAGCACGTCGTTGCCGGCCCCGCCCTGCAGGGTGTCGTTGCCAAGCCCGCCGGCCACGGTGTCGCGGCCGTCGCCGCCGTCGAGGACGTCGTTGCCGGCCCCGCCGTCGAGCCTGTCGTCGCCGGTGCCGCCGTCGAGGCGGTCGTTGCCGGCGCTGCCCCACAGCACGTCGTTGCCGGCGCCGCCGTCGATCCGCACGTCGCCGTAGGCGAAGCGCGAGCTGGTCAGGTCGACCACGTCGTCGCCCGTCCCGGCGTCGATCGTCTCGATCCCTGCGATGCGGGCCTTGTCGCCCCCGGCCGAGAAGCTGTCGTCGAGGAACAGGGCGTCGTTGCCCGAACCCAACACCAGCGTGTCCTCGCCGGCCCCGCCGTCGAACACGTCCTGGTTGCGGTTCTTGCCGGAAATCGAGACCGTCTCGCCGGTGCCTGCCACGCCGGCGCCGCTGCCGGCATTCTGCGCCGCGTAGCTGCCGCTCCAGGTGCCGTCGACCGAAGCCTTCAGGACGTCGTTGCCGGCCCCGCCGGAGAGCGTGTCGTTGCCGGTGCCGCCGTCCAGGGTATCGCGACCGGCCCCGCCCTGCAGGACGTCGTCGCCTGCGCCGCCGCGAACATTGGCCCAGTCGTAGCTGCCGTCGATGGTGACGCGGTCGTTGCCGGCTCCGGCGTCGACGCTGACCTGGCTGAGGCCCTTGTCACCGGTGACGGTGACGGTGTCGTTGCCGGCCCCGGTCGCGACGTTGAACAGGTTGCTCCAGCCGGCGTCGTTGGTGGTGGCGTCGATGTCGACCACGTCGTCGCCGCCGCCGGTGACGACGTCGCCGCGCTTGGCGCCGTCGATGGTGACCCGGCTGCCGTCGAGACGGCCGTCGCCGTCGCGGTCGCTGTCGCCCAAACGAACGTCGGAGCGCACGAAGTTCTCGAGCGTCACGTCGGCGGCGCCGTCGCTGGTCGCCTGCGCGTTCTTGACCGTGTTCCAGGCGCTGTCCAGCCTGGCCGTCGCGCTGTCGGCATCGGCGTAGGTCACCGATACCCGTTCGGAGCCGGACAGGCCGCGGACACCCATTTCGGTCCCGGTGTAAGTCTCGCGGACCCCGTAGGCCGGGGCCTCGTCGACCGTGAAATTGTCGGCGTTGCCGAAGTTCGGATAGCTGGTTTCCTGATCGTTGAAGGCGAAGTGGACGTCGGCGCGGACGGGAGCCGGGGCGTCCACCGTCAGGGTCGTGGTGTCGGCCTCGCTCGCCGTACCCCAATCGTCCGTCACCGAAAAGCTGAAGGTCCGCGTTCCGGCGGAAGCGTCGCTGCTCGAGAAGGTGACCGATCGGAAGATCGTTTCGTACGTCTCGACGCTGGCGGAGCCCTGGAAGGTAAGCCCCTCGGGCCCGGCGGTCACGGTGACTCCGGTGCCTTCGAGCACGGCAGGATCGATCGACAAACGGTCGCCGCCGGCTCCGCCCGCCATCGTGACCTGACCGCCGGACAGGGTGGCGCTGTCGATGTCGAAGGCGTCGAAGTCGGGCGCGATCGCGGTCGCCGTCACCTGGTGCGAGCCGTCCGGCTGATAGG
This sequence comes from Rhodospirillales bacterium, assembly GCA_018432935.1. GTDB lineage: Bacteria > Pseudomonadota > Alphaproteobacteria > Rhodospirillales > Shumkoniaceae > JAHDSF01. Next base: position 26,800 of record JAHDSF010000004.1, read on the forward strand.
CGAACTCGACCGAGCGCGCGTCGCCTACCTCGATCACGGGCCGGTCGTTCTCCGGATCGACCAGCAGGTTGACGGTGCCGGTATCGAAGCCGCCTTCGGGATCCGAAACCGTGTAGCGGAACGATGCCGGGCCGTTGTAGTCGGCCGCCGGCGTGAAGGTGATGGTGCCGTCCGGGTTGAGGGCGACGGTGCCGTTCTCGGCCTCGCCGACCGCGGTGATCCGCAGCGCGTCGCCGTCGACGTCGAGGTCGTTCCCCAGCAGCTCGGCCGGGGTGAAGGTGACGGAATGGTCCTCGGCCGCAGAGGCCTGGTCGGCGATCGCCACCGGGACGTCGTTCTCCGGGGTCACGGCGAGGTTGACGGTTGCCGTATCCGACAGCTCGCCGTCCGAAACCGTGTAGCGGAACGATGCCGGCCCGTTGTAGTCGGCCGCCGGCGTGAACGTGATGGTGCCGTCCGGGTTGAGGGCGACGGTGCCGTTCTCGGCCTCGCCGACCGCGGTGATCCGCAGGGCGTCGCCGTCGACGTCGAGGTCGTTCCCCAGCAGCGCGGCCGTGGTGAAGGTGACGGAATGGTCCTCGGCCGCAGAGGCGGCGTCGTCGCGCGCGACCGGCGCGTCGTTCACGTCGGGAACCGGCTCTTCAGCGCCCAGCAGCTCGTCGTTGTCCTTGATGACCTTGTCGTCGCCGTCGTCCGTCTCTTCGTCAAGTTCCTCGACCTCGTTGTCGGCGCGCAGGTCCGGCTCGGGTTCGAACCCGGACGGCCGGAGCCCCGCCGCTCCCTGTCCATCCCCTGCGCCGAACGGATCGGCCACGGCGCGAAATTCGGGCATCGCGATGTCGTCGCCGGCCACGTCCGGCAGAGGCACCCCGGCCATCCCGGTGCTGGCCGCCGCCGCAGTCCCCTCCTGCTCCTGGCCCGGGGGCACCGCGAACGGCCGCGAAGAAGTCGTGCCGTCGAAACCGAAGCTTTCGGACGACTCGGTCCCGGCGCGCGGGAAATCGCCACCCTCCGGAATAAGCCGGTCCTGGGGCAGAGCCGCAAGAAGCTCGTCGGTCGTCTTCTGGCTGCCCTGGTGAATAGTGCCGAGATAGCCGCTGTCTGTAGCGCCCGCGGCGTCGGCGTCGAGGCCGGGCTGCTGCAAGGCATCGGCCTCGGGAGCATCCGCCGTGTTGAGCAGCGTCAGATCGTCCAGGATCTGCTGCGCGGTCGCGTCATTGCCTGTGCCGGGCTCCGGTGTGATGCCGCTCTTTTCGTCGTATTCCGCCATGATCGACCCATGATGCTCCGCGTTCGCAGCGAACGCCCCAAGCCTCAGCTAAGACCGATGCAATTCGCACCGCAAGATGGAGGGAGGAGTCGCACCCACATACGATCAAGCTGCTGACCCAATTCGCCGGCGCCCCCGAAACCGAGCTGTGACACCTGCCGCCTTCCTACTGACTCCATTAACTTATTCTTACGTCCCTGCGTGTTATGGACCTGCTGGGGCGGCAAGAAATCGGGCCAGAACGGACTCGGCGATATGGGCCTGAAGAGGGGCACAGGCATCGGGGACGGATTCCCGGATCGTGGGGGGAATGCCCGGGGGCACGTCCATGGATGACCTGCGGTCCGATCTGACCCGGACGCAGCGGCTCGCGACCGAGCCAAGGAAAACTGCCGAGCTGCAGCGCAGCCTGGCCGACATCTCGCAGCTCGTTTCGGACTGGTTCTGGGAAACCGACGCCCATTTCCGCCTCACCTGGGCGTCGATGCGGGTCATCGAGGCACTCGGCTACCATCCCCAGGTCCTGGTCGGCAAGCGGTTGACCGACATCGGCCAGTTCCTGTCGCCGCTCGAACAGCCTGTCACCCCCGACTGGCGCTCTCCCTTCCGCGAGCTCTTGTTCACCGCCGAGAGCCGGCACCAGGGTCGCGTCTGGTTCCTGGTCAGCGGCATGCCGGTGCACGACTCCGTCAACGGCTCCTTCTATGGGGTGCGAGGCACGGCGCGCGACGTCACCGAGATGCGCCGTTCTGCCGAGGCGCTGCGGGCCAGCGAAGAGCGGCTCGCCCTGATGGTTGCCGCCTCGCGCGACGCCATCTTCGACTGGGACCTTCTCAGCGGGCGCGCGTTCTTCAGCAGCAGCTGGGCGATGCGCATGGGGCTGGCCATGGAACGCGGCACCATCCGCATGGATGACTGGCACGCGACCATTCACGCCGCCGATCGCTATGCCGTCATGCAGGCCCTGGCCTCGGGGCTGCGCGACGACGTGCCGTTCGAGCTGCCGGACCATCGCGTCCGCACCGCCGAGGGCGACTACATCTGGATCGCGACCCAGGCCCGCACGGTCCAGCGCAATCAGCGCGGGGCGTCGGTGCGGGTGACCGGAGCCCATCGCGACATCACCCGGCGCAAGGGCGAGGAGGAGCTACTCAAGAAGGCCACCGAGGAAGCCGACCGTGCCCGGCGGGCAAAGTCCGAGTTCCTCGCCACCATGAGCCACGAACTGCGTACCCCGCTCAACTCGATCATCGGCTTCTCGGACATTCTGGCGAACGAGACCTTCGGTTCCGTCGGCCGCCCCGAGTACAGGGAGTATGCCCGCGACATCAACGATTCCGGGCGCCATCTGCTGGCCATCATCTCCGACATCCTCGACGTCACCCGCATCGAGGCCAATGGCCTGCAGCTGGTCGAAAGCGCGTGCGACGTGAAGCTTCTGCTCGGAGCCTGTGTGCGGGTGGTGGCCGAGCGCGCCGCCAAGGCGGGGATCGAGCTGGTGCGCGAGATCCCCGACGACCTTCCCACCCTTTATGCCGACGAGCGGCGGGTCCGCCAGATCATGCTCAATCTGCTGTCGAACGGCCTGAAGTTTACGCCACGCGGCGGGCGGGTGGCCGTAGGCGCACGCTCCGAAGCCTCCGGCGCCCTGGTGCTGTGGGTGGCCGACAACGGCATCGGCGTCGCCGAAAGCGACATCGAGAGGGTGATGGCGCCGTTCCGCCAGGCCGACGGATCGCTGGCACGCCACTACGAAGGCGTCGGCCTCGGCCTCACGCTCAGCAAGAGCCTGGCCGAGTTGCACGGCGGCACCCTGACCCTGAGCAGCCGCCTCGGCGAGGGAACGACCGCCGCGGTCGTCTTCCCGCCGCAGCGGGTTCTCCCTCCCGCCCGGACCGAGGAGCCATGACGGCCGATCGGACCGCCCGCGCCTGGCAGAGGATGCTGAGCGGTCGGAGGCTCGATCTCCTCGATCCCTCACCGCTCGACATCGAGATCGAGGACATTGCCCACGGGCTGTCGCGGCAGGCGCGCTGGAACGGCCAGACCCGCGGCGAGTGGGCGTTCTCGGTCGCCCAGCACTGCGTGGTGGTCGAGCAGATCCTCGCCCACCTGCGCCCGTCCGTGTCCACCGCCTGGCGGCTGTCGGCGCTTCTCCATGACGCGCCGGAATACGTGATCGGTGACCTGATCTCGCCGTTCAAGGCGGCGGTCGGCCTAGACTACCGCACCTTCGAGGGACGCCTGATGGAAGCGATCCGGGTCCGTTTCGGGTTGCCGCCACGGCTGTCGGCCGAGGCCAAAAGCCTGATCAAGCGCGCCGACACGGCATCGGCCTACCTCGAGGCGACCCAGCTTGCCGGGTTCACTGCGGAAGAAGGCCGCAGGTACTTTGGCGCGCCGCGGGGGATCCCGAGCCTCCATCTCCGGCCGCTGCCGCCCGAGCGAGCGAAAGCCTCCTTCCTCGAGCGCTTCGCCGTCCTCTGCAGGAAGTGAACGTCGCTCCACCTCCTCGGCAACGAAGAAGCGTGAAGCAACGGTTTCAGCGGTCGTTGGCGACGAAGCGGGCGGCTTCCTCGCCGGAGACCGGGCGCGAGAACAGATAGCCTTGGGCGGCCAAGCAGCCCATGGCCCGGAGGTTGTGGAGGTGCTGCTCGGTTTCGACGCCCTCGGCGATCACCGTCTTGCCGAGGTTGGCGCCCAGCATGATGATCGAGCGCACGATCTCGGCATGGTCGCCGGCATCGTCCATCGGCGACACGAACGAGCGGTCGATCTTGATGGTGTCGATCGGGAAGTTGTGGAGATGGCTTAGGCTCGAGTAGCCGGTGCCGAAGTCGTCGATGCTGAGCTGGATACCCAGCGATTTCAGCGCATTGAGGGTCGCCTTGGCGGCGACCGGGTTCTGGATGATCGCCGACTCCGTGATCTCCAGCTTGAGCTTGCGCGGATCGAAACCGGTCCGGTTGAGGATGTCCTTGATCCGGTTGACGATGTCGCATTCGCAGAGCTGCGCCGGCGACAGGTTCACGCTGAGCGCGATGCCGGCACGTTGCGGGCTCTTCTTCCAGCCATGCACCTGCCGGCACGATTCCTCCAGGACCCACGCGCCGATGGCGCCGATCATCCCGCTGTCCTCGGCGGTGGGGATGAAGTTCGCCGGCATCACCAACCCGCGCTCGGGATGCTGCCAGCGAACCAAGGCCTCGAACCCCATGAGGCTGCCGTTTTCCAGGTTCACGATCGGCTGGTAGTGGATACGGAACTCGCCGCGCTCGAGCGCCTTGCGAAGATCATTCTCGACCCGCAGCTTGCTGGCAGCGGCTACCGCCATACCCGGCTCGAACACGACCACGCGGCCGCGCCCCTGGTTCTTGGCTTCGAACATCGCGACGTCCGCGTCGCGCAGGACCTCGTTGGCATCGCGGTAGCTCGGGCTGCCGACGGCGATGCCGATGCTGACCGATACGTAGAGGTCCTGGCCGTCGATGGAGATCGGCACCGCCAGCGCTTTCTGAACCCGGTCGCTGAGGCGGACGGCGTCCTCGGTGCCCTCGAGATCCTCGGCAAGAATTGCGAACTCGTCGCCGCCCAGACGAGACAAAGTGTCCGATCCCCGCACGCAGCTGGCGATCCGGCGCGCGACCTCGCGCAACAGGAGGTCGCCGACCGTATGGCCGAGGCCATCGTTGATGACCTTGAAGCGGTCGCAATCGATGAACAGCAGCGCGTACTGGAAGACGTTGCGCCGGTGGGACTTGGTGATGGCGTGGGCGACGCGGTCGAGCAGCAGGCCACGATTGGGCAGGTTGGTCAGCTTGTCGTGCAGCGAACCGTAGGCGATCTGCTCCTCGGCCCGCTTGCGTCCGGTAACGTCCTCGACCGAGCCTTCGAGGCGCACCGTCTTGCCGCCGTTGTCGCGCACCGCGCGGACGTTCTCGGAGATCCAGATCGCCGAGCCGTCGCTGCGTCGGACCGCCGAGATGAAGTCAGAGACGTTGCCGCGCAGCGAGAGCTGGTTCGCGATCTCGAGGTGACGCTCGGGGTCGACGTAGAGCTGATGCCCGTTGGCATTGACGGCGGCGATCAACTCCGCCGGCTCGGGGTAGCCGAGCATCCGCGAGAGCGCCAGGTTGACATCGAGATAGCGCCCGTCGGGCGTCGCCTCGAACATTCCCTCGATGGCGTTGTCGAACAGGCTGCGCAGACGGGTCTGGGCATCCTTGACCGCCTCCGTCGCCCTGAGCTCGGCGGTGGTATCGGTGATGGTGACGGCGAGCAGGCGGCAGTGGCCTCTGCCGTCACGGATGGCGGTAACCGAGATCCTGCCATGTATGGGGGAGCCGTCCGCCGCCTCGAGGGCGCGATCGAAACGGATGCTGGGGACGCGTCCGGAGGTCAGTCGCGAAACCCCGTCCTCGACCGATTCGTCCTGCGGCAGGAACGCGGCGCTGCCCCGAAGCTGCCGCTCGTCGCCGCGCATCAGGGCGCACAACGCGTCGTTGGCCCAGATCAGCCGGCCGCCCAGCCCCAGCAGCGCCATCGGCAGCGGGGTGTCCTGGAACAGCGCATGGAACAGGGATCGGCCTTCGGCGGCGTCCTCGCCGTCGTCCTCGCGCATGTGCGCCCACGCGGGAGCCATGGCCTCCGGTCTCGCCGGCCGACTCAGCGTCTGGACTCTGGGCGCACTCATCCGCGGGTTCACCCCCCCTCCGGCGTCCCCGATTAACAAGTCGTTCACCAAATCCTTATGAATCAGGGACTTGCGAGCAAGCGTGTCCGAGATTGATAAAGACTTGGTAAACGATCGCTAGAAACCCATAAAATTCTCAAGAATGTAGAAATGGAAGCGCCGCTGCTGCCTTGCTCCGACGCGGATGACGAACTCTCCATCGCTTTGCACGGCAGTGAAGCGGGCCAGGGTGTTTTCCGGATGCTCGGCGGTCGCCACGTAGAGGACGCGTCGTCCGTTGGCCCGGTCGATCAGCGAGGTCAGCTCGAAGTGGTTGAGCGGCGGCCCGGGGCGGCCCCATACGACCACCGGAACGTCGCGCTCCGGCAGGTAGTATTTGAGGCTGGCCACCACCTCCCGATCGTCCGTCAGCACCGCGCTGAAAACGCCGACTTGGAGACGCCGCCTGACCTCACCGCCCAGCTCGTCCCAGCCCTGCACCCGCGCCAGGGGATCCTTGGGCAGCATCGCCGTGAGCGGAGCGGCGCCGGTTGCCGCCAGCACCAGAAGCAAGCCCGCCACGCCGTGCAGTGCCAGCGACGCCCCCCTCACCCAGCGCCAACGGCCCCACGACAGCCACGCCGCCGCCAGCACCACCGCCGCCGGGATCGCGGTCGCCGCCCAATTGGCATGGGCCCTCGACACCAGAGCCTGGACGCTGATCACGAGCAGGATCGGAACCGAGAAGGCGGCGAGAAGGCGATCCTCCGCCTTGGCCGTGCGGCGGCAGGCGCGCACCGCTGCGACGCCGAAGGCGATCAGCAGCAGGGGACCCAACAGCGCGAACTGACCGCCCACGAATTCCGCCAGGCTGTCGAAGTGTAACGAGATGTCCTGCCAGTTCGCATTGGCCGCCGTATGGCCGACTGTCGCCCAGCCGTGCTGGACGTTCCACAGCACGTTGGGCGCCACCAGCAGCGCCCCCAGCGCGGCCGCCACGACGCCGTTGACGCCGAGCAGTGCGGTTCGCGTCCGGCGGTCGACCGCAGCGGCCAGCAGCGCGCTGCCGGCGAAATAGAGCATGGCGTACTTGCTGAGAAGCCCGAGACCGACGGCCAGCCCCAGCGCCGCCGCGGCCCGAAGCTCGCCGCCGGCGCGTAGCCGCACCAGGGCCAGCAGCGCCAGCGACCAGAAGAACAGCAGCGGCACGTCCGTCGACACCAGGAATGACGAGAAGCTGACCGCCGGCAGGCTGACGTGGAGCATGGCGGTCCAGAGGCCGGTACGGCGATCGTAGAGGGTGCCGGCCACGGCGAACAGGACCATGCTGGTGGCGCCGTGGAGCAACGGCGACGACAACCTGACGCATGCCTCGCCATCGCCGCAGACGCCGGTGGTGAGCGCGATGATCCAGGCCACCATCGGGGGCTTCGAGAAGTAGCCGAAGTCGGGTACCTGCGCCCAGCTCCAGTACTGCGCCTCGTCACCGTAAAGGTCGAGCTGCGAGAACGCGAGCGCCACGACGCGGACCGCCGTGACCGCGGCCACGACCGCCGCCGCGATCGTGACGTCATTCCAGAACCTTCGCTGCCCGATTTCCACCGTCACGCCCACCCGTGGTTTCGCCTCTGGGTACCGGGATGGAGAACCAAGGTCAAGCCGTGCCCCGACGAACCGATGCTTGTGATCGTGCGCCGAACGCGCCACACTCCCGTTCCGGATTCTCGATAAGACGTCATAACCAGCGGAGAACGATTGCGATGAAGGCCTACAAGATTGCCGTCATCCCGGGCGACGGCATCGGCAAGGAAGTGGTCCCGGAGGGCATTCGCGTGCTCGACGCCGTGGCCTCCAAGTTCGACATCTCCTTCACCTGGGACCATTTCGACTGGAGCTGCGAGACCTACTTCAAGACCGGCCGCATGATGCCGGAAGACGGCCTCGACCAGATCCGCCATCACGATTGCGTCTACCTCGGCGCCGTCGGCTTCCCAGGCGTGCCGGACCATGTCTCCTTGTGGGGCCTGCTGATCCCGATCCGGCGCGACTTCCAGCAGTACGTCAACCTGCGCCCGGTGCGCCTGTTCAAGGGCGTCCCCTCGCCGCTGGCCAACCGCAAGCCCGGGGACATCGACTACCTGGTGGTGCGCGAGAACAACGAGGGCGAGTACTCGAATTCGGGCGGCCGCATGTTCGTCGGCACCGAGCACGAGATGGCGATCCAGGAAAGCATCTTCACCCGCCGCGGCACCGATCGGATCATCAAGTACGCCTTCGAGCTGGCGATGAAGCGCCCGAAGAAGCACGTCACCTCGGCCACCAAGTCGAACGGCATCAGCATCACCATGCCGTTCTGGGACGAGCGCTTCCGCGAGATGGCCAAGCAGTACCCCGAGGTCAAGACCGACCAGTTCCACATCGACATCCTGACCGCCCACTTCGTACGCAACCCGCACTGGTTCGACGTCGTGGTCGGCAGCAACCTGTTCGGCGACATCCTGTCCGACCTCGGCCCCGGCACCACCGGCACCATCGCCATCGCGCCGTCCGCCAACATCAACCCCGAGAAGCAGTTCCCGTCGATGTTCGAGCCGGTCCACGGCTCGGCCCCGGACATCGCCGGCAAGGGCATCGCCAACCCGATCGGCCAGATCTGGTCCGGCGCGATGATGCTCGAGCACCTCGGGCACCCGGATGCGGCCGCCGCGGTGATGAAGGCGATCGAGACGGTGCTGGCGGAAAGCCCGGTCAAGACCCCCGATATGGGCGGCAAGGCCACGACCCAGGACCTCGGCAAGGCGATCGCCGAGGCGCTCTAAGGTCAAAAAGGGGTCAGAGTCATTTTTCGACGAAAAATGACTCTGACCCCTTTTTGACGGCACTGCCTATCTGGCGAAGAACCGGTAGACCGTGGTCTCGCGGTAGACCTGACCGGCGCGCAGCACCGTCGAGGGGAACTGCGGCTTGTTGGGGGAGTCGGGGTAGTGCTGCGTCTCGAGGCAGAAGCCGGCGGAGGCGCGGTACGGGACGCCGCCCTTGCCGATCTTCGAGCCGTCGAGCTTGAAGGCGGTGTAGAGTTGGACCGCCGGCTGGGTGGTGAGCACCTCCATGCAGCGGCCCGATGCGGGCTCCGTCACCTCGGCGATCCGGCGCAAAGTCCCGGCCGGACTGTTCAGCACGTAATTGATGTCGTAGCCGCCGAACCCGTCGGGGGTGTTCGCGGCGTCGCGGCCGATCGGCTTGGGGGTGCGGAAGTCGTAGGCGGTCCCTTCGACCTTCAGCAGCGTGCCGTCCGGCACCTGGGACACCGGGTCTGTCGGGGTCACGCGGTCGGCGTCGATCCACAGCATGTGGCCGAGGACGTCGCCCGAGCCGTGGCCGGCAAGGTTGAAGTAGGCATGGTTGGTGAGGTTGACGACCGTGTTCGCGTCGCTTGTCGCGGTGTACTCGATGCCCAGCCTGCCCTGCTCGTCCAGGCTGTAGACGACGCCGACGGTCAGGGTGCCGGGATAGCCGGCGTCGCCGTCCGGCGAGACGTGGTTCAGCCTGAGCTTGTCGACGCCGCCCTCGGTGACCGCCTCGGCCTCCCACACCGCCTTGTCGTAGCCGTGCGAGCCGCCGTGCAGATGCGCCCCTGCGGCCCCGTTCTGCTCGAGCGTGTAGGTCCGCCCGTCAAGTGCGAAGCGGCCGTCGCCTATACGGTTGGCATAGCGACCGACCAGGGCGCCGAAAAAGGGATGCTTCTGCAGATAGCCGTCGAGGGTATCGAAGCCCAGGATGACATCGGCTGGCCGGCCGGCACGGTCGGGCACCTCGAGGGAAACGATAATACCGCCGTAGTTGGTGAGCCGCGCCCGCACGCCGGAGGCGCTGGAAAGCGTGAAGATGTCGACCTCGCGGCCATCCACGATGCCGAACTTCTCCTGAGCGACCGTCATTGCCGGATTCTCCCTGAAAAAGGAAAAGCTCGACCGTATTAGCCGAGCTTCGCCTTCAAGTCGATGGCAAGACGAGGGGCGCGAGAGAAGCCGCGCGCCCCGCGACCTCAGGCCTCGGCCTTCTCCGGTTTCGGTGACTCGCCCGCCGGAGCGGCTGCCGGAGCGGCCGCCGGAGCCGCCTTCTTCGGCTTCTCCTTCAGCACACCCTGGTAGAACATCTGCGACTTCTCGCGCGCCACCGGGCGATACGCCGGCGCGTGGCTGAGGGCGCCATCCGGGCAGGTGTCGGCGCAGATGCCGCAGTAGACGCAGGCGAAGGCGTCGCAGGCCCAGGTTGCCGCCTTGCGGTCAACCGTGATGCACTGCGAGGGGCAGGCCATCTGGCAGCGGACGCAGAAGGTGCACTTTTCGACGTCGAACAGGAGCTCGCCCCTGACCTCGGCGAACGGCTCGCGCTTCTCGATCGGGTAGAGCCGCGTCGCACGCTGCGAGAACAGGTTCCGCAGGATCGTGCCGGTCATGTGCAACATCAGAGAGTACTCCTATCAACGCTCGGTGCAGCTGATGCACGGGTCCATCGACAGCACGACGACAGGGATGTCGGCGAGCTCGAGTCCCGGCAGGACCGCGCACAAGGGCGGAATGTTGGCGAACGTGGGGGTGCGGATGCGGACCCGGTCCAGGTACTTCCCGCCGCTGCTCTTGACGTAGTACAGCAGCTCGCCGCGGGGCTGCTCGACCCGCATGACCGCCTCGCCCTTCGGCCGGCCCTTGTAGGCGGTGGCAAGCTCGGAATCCGGCAGCTTGGCCATCGCTTGCCGCACCAGGTCCACCGCGGCGAGGACCTCGCGGAAGCGGACGTTCGAGCGGGCGTAGGAATCGCCGTCCGTCTCGACCACCGGCTCGAAACCCAGCTCGCCGTAGGCGTGATAGCCGGTCATCCGCATGTCCTGGGCGACGCCGCTGCCGCGCAGCATCGGCCCGGCGGCGCCGAGTTCGAGCGCCTGCTCCTTGGACAGGATACCGACCCCCACCGTGCGCTTCTTCACGGTGTAGTCGTTCATCATCACGTCCTTGAGGCGGGCGACTTCCTTCTCGACCCAGTCGACCTCGGACAGCACCCACTTCTGCTGCTCGGGCGTGAGGTCGCGGCGGACGCCGCCGACCACGTTGACCGAGATGATGACCCGGTTGCCGGCGGTCGCCTCCATGACGTCCATGATGCGCTCGCGGATGCGCCAGAAGTGCATGAACAGGCTCTCGAAGCCGAACGCGTCGGCATACAGGCCCAGCCACAGGAGGTGGCTGTGCATCCTGTGCAGCTCCGACCAGACCACGCGCAGGTACTCGGCGCGCGGCGGCGGCTTGATGCCGAGGATCTGCTCGACCGCCGCGCAGTAGGCGGCGGCGTGGATCATCGAGCAGATGCCGCAGACGCGCTCGACCACCTGGACCATCTGGTTGTGGTCGCGGATCTCGGCCAGCTTCTCGAGGCCGCGGTGCACGTAGCCGATGGCCGGCACGGCCTCCTTGATGATCTCGTCCTCGCAATGAAGGGTGAGATGGATCGGCTCCGGCAGCACCGGATGCTGGGGCCCGAAAGGTACGACGGTACGGGGCATGGTTCTTCCTCTTCGCCTATCGGGTCTCGCTCACGCGCCGGCCACCGGGGCTTCCGGCTTGGCCTCGACCACCGTGTAGCGGCACAGGGGCGTCGGCCGGACCGAATCCTCAAGCAGCAACGCGCCGCCGAAGTCGAGCACGAGCCCCTCGAAGGTGAGGCCGAACTGCTCTCGGATCTCGTTCTCGACCAGGAAGGCCGCGAAGTAGACGCCCGAGATGCTCTTCGCCGGCGCGTTCTTCTTGGCGCTCAGCCGCAGGTGCATGAGGGCGAGATCCTTGTCGAACGAGTACAGCAGGTCGACGGTTTCGGCGTCCAGGTCCGTCGCCGTCATGGTGACGAGCCGATAGCCTTCCTTCTTCAGCGCCTCGACCTTGCCGATCAGGGTTTCGGCGGTGATGTCCTCGATATGGTCGATCACGACGCCCTCCTTCTCATTCGGCCGCAACGGCAGCGGCCGCCGCGTTCTGCTTCTCGCTGAGCTTGCCCAGCGCCTCGACGACCCCGTCGATGATCGCCTCCGGCTTGCCGGGGCATCCGGGGACGTAGACGTCGACCGGGATCACCTTGTCCACCCCGCCGACCACGTTGTAGGCGTCGCGGAAGACGCCGCCGGTCAACCCGCAAGCGCCGATCGCCACCACCACCTTCGGCTCGGGCATCTGGTCGTAGATGGTCTTGAGCACGTGCTTGTTGCGGTGGTTGACGCATCCGGTCACCAGCAGGATGTCGGCGTGCTTGGGGTTGCCGACGTTGATGATGCCGAAGCGCTCGACGTCGTAGAGCGGCGTCAGGCAGGCCAGGGTCTCGATGTCGCAGCCGTTGCAGCTGCCGCAGTCGAAGTGCAGCAGCCACGGCGACTTGATGCGGGACTTCTTGATGAAACTGTCAAGCATCGGTGCGACCCTTTCAGAACGCATACAGCCAGGCGAGGCTGACGAACGAGAGCGCAAGGCCGCTCGCCCACAGCTTGCCGAGCATGGCGCGCCAGGACAGGCGCGCGGTGATGTTGTCGACCAGGATCTCGGCCGCGTACGTCAGCACCAGCAGGATGACGATGGCGTACCACGAGGTGGCCCAGAACAGCGCGACGACGCCCAGCACGAGGACGACCTCGTACCAGTGGGCGACCTCGACCAGGGCCAGGTAGCGGCCAGAGTACTCGGTGAAGACGCCCCGCACGATCTCCTGGTGGGCGTGGTGCGAGCCCGAGATGTCGAACGGCGACTTGCGCAGCTTGATCGTCAGCGCGTAACCCAGCACCACGAACAGCAGCACCATCGGCACCACCCCGCTCTCCAGCATCAGGGGCTTGTCCATCGCGTAGACTGCCGAGATGTTGAAGCTGCCGGTGGCCAGGAAGATGCCGACGAAGACCAGGATCAGAAGCGGCTCGTAAGCCATGATCTGCAGCAGCTCGCGCTGGCCGCCGATCTGGCTGTAGGGCGACGGCACGCTGAGCGCGCCGATCACCAGGAACACCGCGCCGACCGCCTGCACGAAGAAGATGATGAGCAGGTCGGACTGCAGGAAGAACATCACGCAGCTGGTCGCCGCCGCGGTGAAGTACATCCACGAGCAGAAGGCGATCCAGACATTGGAGACCTTGGTCTCCTTGCCCCACAGCTTGGCCGCGTCATAGAAGGGCTGCAGCAGCGGCGGACCGACCCGGGACTGGCACTTGGCCGTCAGGATGCGGTCGACCCCGGCGATCAGGCCGCCCGCCACCGGGGCGACCAGGAGGCCCACCAGAAGCCACCCGAAGGTGGCCGGGTTGAGGCCGATTTCGAAGGCTTGCATCAGAAGAGCCCTCCCAAGGCGAACATCAGCACGAGCAGGGCAATGGCGGCGAAGTTGCCGTACGGGGTCAGCTTCTCCTCGCCGAACACGGCCGAGAGATAGTAGTTGCCGGTGGTTACGACGACCGGCTTGTTCATCGGGCCGGTATAGGCGCCGGCCACCGCCGGGCTCTGGATGCCGGCCATGTAGGGAGCATCGAAGGCGTGGCTGGAACGCGCCTTGCGAAGCGCGTTGATGGCGACGCCGAAGCCGATCAGGCCGACGATGAACAGCGGGATCACCGCGAACGAGCCGGCGCCGCTCTGCAGGCCGCCGGCGGCGACCGCATAGGGCGACAGCTTGATCAGCGGCACCACCATGTCGGAGTAGATCCACGGCGCCAGGAAGCTGAGCACGACCGCGCCGAAGCACAGGATCATGAGCGGGGCGCGGGTGAGCGCGGCCTGGCTCTCGGTCTTGAACTTCTCGCCGCCTTCCACGCTCATCAGGCCGCCGGCCCAGCGGGCCCAGTAGAGGACGGTGATGGCGCTGCCGAGGGCCAGCATGACGATCACGAACAGGCTGCCGGCCGAGGACTCGATCGCCATCCACTTGCCAAGCAGCATGCCGAAGGGCGGCAGGATCATGGTGACGACGCCGGCCATCGTGATCAGCGCGGTCACCGGCATCTTGCCGTAGACGCCCCGCATGTCCTCGATATCGCGGCTGCCGATGCCGTGCTCGATCGTGCCGACGCAGAGGAAGAGCAGGCCCTTGGAGACGGCGTGGAAGATGATGATGAGGATCGCTGCGGTGATCGCCGTCGGGGTCCCGATGCCGGCGCAGGCGACGATCAGACCGAGGTTGGAGATGGTCGAGTAGGCGAGGATCTTCTTGCCGTTGGACTGGCCGACGGCAAGCGCGGCGGTGCCCAGGAAGGTGAAGGCGCCGCACAGCGCGACCGCCAGGCCGAGGTTGGTGTCGGCGTAGGCGGGGGCGAAGCGGACCACCAGGTAGACGCCTGCCTTGACCATGGTCGACGAGTGCAGCAGGGCCGAGACCGGGGTCGGGGCCACCATGGCGCCCAGCAGCCACGACTGGAAGGGCATCTGCGCCGCCTTGGTGAAGCCGGCGAAGCAGAGCAGGCCAAGCGCGACCAGCATCGCCGCCGAGGTGTGCTGCTGCGAGATGACCTTGGCGATCTCGAGCGTGCCGAGCTCGCTGTAGATCCAGACGATGCCGATCATCAGTGCGGCGCCGCCCAGGCTGTTCATCCACAGGGCCCGGACCGCGTTCTTGGTTGCGATCTCGGTCTCGTCATGGCCGATCAGCAGGAACGAGCAGAGCGTGGTGACCTCGAAGAAGAAGTAGAAGTAGGCGAGGTCGTTGGCCATCACGAGGCCGTTCATCGCGCCCAGGAAGGCGACCAGCACGAGGAAGAAGCGGGGCTGCTTGGACGCCGGAAGGTGCAGATGGTGTTCGTGCTCTTTCATGTAGGGGATCGCGAACACGCAAATCAGCGAGCCGACGATCGAGATGATGAGCACCATCACCAGGGCCAGGGTGTCGATGACGAAGGTCGGATAGGCCTTCGGCGCATGCTCGATCAGCCCGAACTCGAGATAGGCGCCCAGAGCGCCCTGCAGGATCGCCAGCGCGACGATGATCGCGTTCTTGTGGCGAACGCCGAAATACAGGATCACCGCCAGCAGCAGGAAGTCCGCCACCATGATGATCTCGTCCAGGGAGACGCCGAACAGGGTCGCCTGGACGGACGCCTCCACCGGGTAGGTGAAGGGCGTCTGGAAATAGAGCATCACGGACGCCGCGGCGAGGATGCCGCCGGTGGCCACGACGATCAGCGAGCGCACGCCTTCCGCGCGCAGGACGTAACACCCCAGTCCGGCCAGGAAAGGCAGGACGATGAGGATGAACAGAAGCGTATCGAGCATATCTGCACCGCTCTGGGTTCTAGAGGTCGGGCACGAAAGGCAGACGGTTGCGTGCCGGGGACCTTTTCGGTCCCGGGGCCCGGAGCGCGGTGTATACCGCGACCGTCAAGATTTCAAGTTTTATAAGCACCAGCCTGCCCGTTCGCGCTCCGAAAAGCGCCAGTAGTTCTCGGCTAACGTCTTGTTATGTATTGAATTGTATAAAGTCTAGCATATCGGCGACCGGTTGTCACAACAAGATGCGTCCGATGTCCGACCACGCAGCTTGGTTACAAACGTGTTTTCTTTGCCTCCGACCCGCCTCTTGTACGATTCTTTCCTTGGGATATGCTCCGTCGGCAACACCGCAAAGCGGGACGCGGGCGGAACGAACTTTTTTGACCCAACGAGGGAAGGACATACCAGCCATGCTCAGAATTCTTGGCCGTGCGAACTCGAGCAACGTTCAGAAGGTGTTGTGGTGCTGTGCCGAGCTGGGTCTGCCGTTCCAGCGGGAGGATTACGGCGGCCCGTTCGGCAAGAACCGGGAGCCGCCCTACCTTGCGCTCAACCCCAACGGCCTGGTCCCCACCGTCGTCGACGGCGACCTCGTGATCTGGGAATCCAACACCATCCTGCGCTATCTCGCCGCCAAGAACAGCAGCGAGACGCTCTATCCCTCTCGGCCAGGACCGCGCTCCCACTGCGACCGCTGGCTCGATTGGCAGCTCAGCGTGATCGGACCTCCCGCCGGCGCGGTCTTCCTGGCCCTGGTGCGAACGCCTGAAGAGCAGCGCGACGCCAAGGCGCTGCAGGCGAACCGCGACAAGCTTGCCGCCGCGATGGCGATCCTTGATGCCCAGCTCGCCAAGACGCCGTTCGTTGCCGCGGACCGCTTCACGGTCGCCGACATCCCGCTCGGTATCATCGCCTACCGCTGGTTCGAGTTGCCGATCCAGCGCGAGGAGTTCCCCAACGTCCAGGCGTGGTACGAACGGGTCGCCGCCCGCGAGGGTTTCCGCAAGTACGTGGCGACGGGACTGAGCTGACGCGCCGCCCTCAGGAGCCCGCCCGCCGGCCTACTCGGCCGGCGGGGTTTGCGGCGGCAGGGTTTCCAGCATCTGCTTGGTGACGAGGGTAACGCCCGCCTCGGTACGGTGGAAGCGCCTGGCATCCAGCTCCGGATCCTCGCCGACGACCAGGCCCTCCGGAATCACGCAGTCACGGTCGACCACGACCTTGCGCAGGCGGGCGCGGCGGCCAACGATGGTGAAGGGCAGGATTACGGAATCCTCGACCACGCTGTACGAGTTGACGCGGACGCTGGTGAACAGAAGCGATCGCCGCACGGCGCCGCCCGAGATGATGCAGCCGGCGGACACCAGGGAATCCACGGCCATGCCACGCCGCTTCTCGTCGTCGAACACGAACTTGGCGGCCGGCCGTTGCGCCTGGTACGTCCAGATCGGCCAGTCCTCGTCATAAAGGTCGAGCTCGGGCGTCACCCGGGTGAGGTCGATGTTGGCCGCCCAGTAGGCATCAAGGGTCCCGACGTCGCGCCAGTACGGCTCCTGGTTCGCCTTCCGGACGCAGCTGTCCTTGAAGCGGTGGGCGTACACCTTCGCCTTGTTGATCAGGTACGGCAGGATGTCCTTGCCGAAGTCGTGCGACGAGGTCTCGTCGGCGGCGTCGCGCTCAAGCTGATCGACGAGAACGGGCGCGTTGAAGATGTAGATGCCCATGCTGGCGAACGACTGGCCGGGCTGGCCGGGGATGGCCGGAGGATCGGCGGGTTTTTCGAGAAACTCGACGATACGGTCGTTCTCGTCGACGCCGACCACGCCGAACTGGGTCGCCGAGGCCTTCGGCACCTCGACGCAGGCGACAGTGACGTCGGCGCCGCGTTCGATGTGCTGGGCCAGCATGCGGCTGTAGTTCTGCTTGTAGACGTGGTCGCCCGCTAGCACCAGGATATAGGCGAGGTCGTACGATCGGATCATGTCGATGTTCTGGAAGATCGCGTCGGCGGTGCCGCGATACCACTCCTCGCCGCGCTGCTGCTGTGCAGGCCAGATCTCGACGAACTCCTGCAGTTCGGCCCGCAGGAACCCCCAGCCGCGCTGCACGTGCTGGATCAGGCTGTGGGCCTTGTACTGGGTCGGTACCGCGATCTTGCGGATGCCGGAATGGATGCAGTTGGAGAGCGGGAAATCGATGATCCGGAACTTCCCCGCGAAGGGAATGGCGGGCTTGGCCTCGCTGTCGGTCAGGTTCATCAGGCGGGTGCCGCGGCCGCCGGCCAGTACCAGCGCCATCGTCCGCTTCAGCTCGGTGTTGAGATCGTAGGACAGCTCACCGCGAGCGTTCATGGTCACTCTCCCTGAGGCTTCGCGCATCGTTCGGCGTGGAGGGCCGCGGGCGGGGCTCCTACCCCGCTGACGTGTGCCGTGCAAACCATTGTCAATAAATTCGAGGTGCGCGGCGAGAACTTTCTTTGCCAATCATCTTGCCGGTGATATTGCGTCTCTGCCCGAACGGTGAGCGCCCCGCCTACCCGTTCGGGTCACCTTGACAATTCGTCTTGACAGCCCGCCTAATGATGCGAATGATTCGCGTCGGCACCTGCAAGTAACAGTTATTTTCGCCGGATTTCAGAGATCCCTTCAGGCAGCCATTCCCGTAACGCTTTCGCGGACGCCGCATACCGATGAATGCAGACTTGCCCGGATACACACAAGATTCTCATGACTATATCCCGCTTTCGTCCCTTCCCGAAGGCGTCACGGCAGAGGTTGCCCTCCTGTCCGCGGGTCGCGGACTGGAGCGCAAGCTCGCCGACCTGGGCATCCGAGTCGGCGTGTCGATCGAAGTCGTACGACGAATCGAGAACGGTCCTCTTCTGGTCGCGGTGGGCGAGACCCGCGTCGCGATCGGCGCCGGGATGGCCGACAAGACCCTGGTCCGCACCAGTGTCTCGGGTTCTCGAGGGGTTGCTGTTCCTAACCAGAAAGGCAGTTCGATGAACACGTTGCTGAAGGACTTGGCGGTCGGTGAAAGCGGCCGAGTGTTGGGGTTCCTCAAGGGGAGCAGCGATTATCGCAAGAAGCTGCTGGCCCTCGGAGTCACTCCCGGCACGCCGTTTTCCGTCACCCGGGTCGCGCCGTTGGGTGATCCCGTCGAGATCCTGGTCCGCGGCTTCCTGCTGACGTTGCGCAAGGACGAGACGGCGGTGCTGCTGGTCGAGCGCGCCGCCTGAACAGGGAGTAACAAAAACATGTCCCGTACACGACTGGCTCTCGTCGGCAACCCCAACTGCGGCAAGACGACGCTGTTCAACGCCCTCACGGGTGCCCGACAGGAGGTCGGCAACTGGCCGGGCGTCACGGTCGAAAAGAAGACCGGCCGTTTCTCGCATCAGGGAAGCGATTTCGAGATCGTGGACCTGCCCGGCGTCTATTCGGTAACGCCCAGCTCCGCCTCGTCCGAGGATGAGCGGATCGCCCGCGATCACATCCTCTCGGGCGAACCCGAGGTTGTGGTCAACATCGTCGACGCCGCCAACCTCGATCGCAACCTGTACCTGACCCTGCAGCTCTGCGAGATGGGCATCCCGGTGGTGGTCGCCCTCAACATGATCGACATCGCCCATGCCCGCGGGCTCGAGGTGGACGCCCCGGCTCTCGCCGAGAGGCTAGGCTGTCCGGTGGTCCCGATCGTCGCCCGGCGACGCAAGGGCCTGGACGCCCTGCGCGCCGAGATCGTCAGGAGCGCCGCCACCAGAACGGCACCGACCTGCCGCATTCCCTACCCGCCCGAGATCGGGGCGACCCTCGACGCCCTGGTGCCCGAGATTCGCCAGAGCCCCGCCACGGCGGTGGAGCCGCGCTGGCTCGCCCTGCAGCTTCTGGAGGCCGATGACCAGGTCTTGGCGGCTTCGTCCGGCGTCGCGGCGTCTCTCCCGCAGCATGTCGAGGCAATCGAGAACGCGCTCGGTGAAACGCCCGACATCATCCTTGCCGACGCGCGCTATCGGCTGATCGGCGAGATCGCCGGGGTCGCGGTCCGCCGTCGGGGCGCGGCCTCGCGCACCATGACCGACCGCATCGACGACGTGGTCCTGCACCGCGCGCTGGGCGTGCCGATCTTCCTCGCTGTCATGTACCTGATGTTCGTCTTCACGATCAACATCGGCAGCGCCTTCATCGACTTCTTCGACATCCTGGTCGGCGCATTCCTGGTCGATGGCCTGGGGGCCCTCCTGACCAGCATCGGCGCGCCGCAGTGGGTGAGCGCGCTGGCCGCCGAGGGCTTCGGCGGCGGCGTGCAGACGGTCGCCACCTTCATTCCGGTGGTCGGCTTCCTGTACCTGTTCCTGTCGCTCCTCGAAGATTCCGGCTACATGTCGCGGGCTGCCTTCGTGATGGACCGCTTCATGCGCGGGCTTGGGCTGCCGGGAAAGGCTTTCGTGCCGCTCATCGTCGGCTTCGGCTGCAACGTGCCGGCTGTGATGGCGACCCGCACCCTCGAGAACAGGCGCGATCGTATCATCACGGTGATGATGGCGCCCTTCATGTCCTGCGGCGCCCGGCTGCCGGTCTACGTGCTGTTCGCCGCCGCCTTCTTCCCCGCCAGCGGCCAGAACTTGGTGTTTGCCCTTTACCTGATCGGCATCGCGGTGGCGATCGTCACCGGTCTGATCCTGCGCGGCACCGTGCTCAAGGGCGAGACCTCGCCCTTCATCATGGAGATGCCGCCTTACCACGTGCCGACCCTACAGGGCGTCCTGCTGCGCACCTGGGAGCGCCTCAAGGTGTTCATGTGGCGCGCGGGCAAGGTTATCGTCGCCATCGTCATGGTCCTCAACGTCCTCAACTCGCTGGGCACCGACGGCTCGTTCGGTAACGCCAACACCGACCGCTCGGTGCTGTCGACCATCGGCAAGGCGGTGACCCCGGTGTTCGCGCCGCTCGGCATCCAAGAGGAGAACTGGCCGGCGACGGTCGGCATCTTCACCGGCATCTTCGCCAAGGAGGCCGTGGTCGGCACCCTCGATGCCCTCTACAGCGGCATGGCCGCCGGCGGCGAAGGTGCCGCCGAAGGAGAGGAACTCGACCTGCCGGCCAAGGTCGGCGAAGCGTTCGCGACCATTCCCGCCAACCTGGGCGACGCCCTCGCGGCGTGGGGCGATCCGCTCGGCCTCGGCGTCGGCGATCTCAGCGACGAGGCGGCCGTAGCCGAGGAGCAGGCGGTCGATGCCGGCACTCTGGGCGCGATGCGCAACGCCTTCGCCAGCACCGCCGCCGCCTTCGCGTTCCTGCTCACGGTGCTTCTGTACCTGCCGTGCGTGGCCGCGATCGCCGCGATTTGGCGCGAGGTCGGTACCCGCTGGACCCTGTTCGCCGCCGCCTGGACGTCCGGCTGGGGCTACGGCGCCGGCGTCGTCGCCTACCAGGCCGCCACGTTCGCCGAACATCCGGCCGCTTCCGCGGGCTGGATCGTGATCGTTCTGTGTGTTCTTGTCGGCTCCATCCTCCTCATGCGGCAGAAGGGAACCGCGGCCTCAAGAACGCCGCACGTAGCCGCGGTCGCCAAGGTGAGCGGCTGAAGGAGAGTATGATGCTGTCCGATATCAAGACATGTCTGCTGGCAAGCCCGGCCTCGATCGGCGAACTGGCGCTGCGCTTCCGGGTTTCCCCGGACGCCATGCGCGGCATGCTCGACCACTGGATCCGCAAGGGCATGGTCGCTCGCGATGCGGTGCCTCAGAAGTGCTCCTGCTGCACCTCCTGCCACGAGGAGGATCTCGAAATCTACCGCTGGGTCGGGAGATGATGCCGTCCGGCGGCAAGACGAGCCAAGGGGCGCCGCGAACCGGCGCCCCTGCTTTCCCGGGCTGCCCGGCCCGGCCAGGAATCGCCGTATACGGCAGAACCGCCCTGCCTACATGACAATCGGGGACGCCCTCCCCGTTGTTCCGCCAGCCAGCCACCGTCTCTCTCGTCCAGGCAGCCAGCCGGCCAGAAGCTTCCTCTTGACAGGTTGGAGGAGAATGAAATGGCCTGCACTGCACTCAAGAACGCGTCTCGACGCGTCGTCCCGGGATTGCTCCTGGTCGGCGCGTTGATCACCCCGGCGGCGGCCGACGAGCCGGCCGCCGCCGATCATCCCACGCTTTCGGGTTCGATTTCGGTCGAGGTCCAGAACGACTGGATCTACGACGCCGACGACGACACCGACCACAACGAGCTTACGACCACCATCGAGCCCTCGATCGTCCTCGGCCTGACCCCGGGACTCTCGTTGAACCTCGGGCTGACGCTGGAATCCGTACGCGACGGCCTCCCAGGAGAGGATCGGACCTTCGACGACCACGGCCTCTACGTGAACGAACTCACCCTGCTCTACGAGACGGACCGGTTCTCGGTGTACGGCGGCAAGTTCACGCCCAACTTCGGCATCGCCTGGGACGCCACCCCCGGCCTCTACGGCACCGACTTCGCCGAGGATTACGAGTTGTCGGAACGGCTGGGCTTTGGCGGGTCGGTAACCGTTCTCCAGGGGCGCTACGGAACCCACGTCGTTTCGGCCAGCGCGTTCATGGCCGACACCAGCTTCCTCGCCGAGACCGCCTTTACCGACCGTGATCGGCCGCGCCGCTGGAAGGGCGGCCCCTCCAACACCGGAAGCCTCGAGTCACTGGCCGTCGCCCTCGACGGATCGGAATTCGAGGGCATCCCGGGGCTGCGCTACCACGTCGCGCTGGTGAACCAGGAAACCAACCGGCTTCTGGACGACCAGGGCAACGTCACCGAAGGCGACGGCGTGGCGGATGAAAACGGCTTCGTGGTCGCGCTCGAGCACGCGATCGCGGTCTCGGACGATCTCACCCTTACGCCGCTGATCGAGTGGGCACGCTTCCACGACAATGGAGGCACCGAAGGCGTCGAGCGGGACTACCTGACGCTGGGCGTCGGCGCCGCCCTCGGCAACTGGATCGCGGCGACATCCTACACTGGGCGCTTTACCGAGGCGCACGACACTCCCGACGTCGACGACAGCCTTTATCAGGTCTCCTTGGGCTACGTGTTCGACTCCGGCCTGAGCCTGCAGGTCGGCTGGAAGTGGACCGAGGAGGAGGATGTCAGCAGCAGCACCGCCGGCATCCTCATCGGTTACGCCCGCGACTTCTAGGCCCCGCACGACTTCTGTCTGAGCACCTGGCGGCACACGATCGTGTGCCGCCTTCTTTCTTTCCTGCGGTTTCTTCTCCCGTTCTTAACCACCTTCGTTCATATTGCGCCGCTTGGGGGACAAGGAAGAAACCGATGCGCATCCTTTTTGTCGTCTCCGAGGCGTATCCACTCATCAAGACCGGCGGCCTGGCAGACGTGGCCGGGGCGCTGCCGGCGGCGCTCGCGGAGTGCGGCGAGGATATCCGTATCCTGCTGCCCGCGTATCCGGAAGCCCTTGAGCGGGCCTCGGAGCGGCAGCGGCCGATCTCGGTCGGCGACCCGCTGGGTACCGGCGAGACCTGGCTTGTGCCGGCGCGGATGCCGGATTCCGGCGTGCCGATCTGGCTGGTCAAGAATGCAGTATTCGACCGCCCCGGCGGCCCCTACGTCGACGACCATGGCGTTGCCTGGCGCGACAACCATCTGCGTTTCGGCCTATTCTGCCGGGTCGCCGCGCTGGTCACCATCGCCGGCGGCTTCCTCGGCTGGCGCCCCGACGTCGTGCACTGCAATGACTGGCAGGCGGGCATGCTGCCCGCCTACCTGCGGCGCTGGAGCGGACCGATCACGCCGTCGCTGTTCACCATCCACAACCTGCAGTACCAGGGCAACTTCGACCCCTGGGTGCTGACCTCGCTGGCGTTGTCGCCGAACCTCTACAACGTGGCCGGGGTAGAGTTCTACGGCCGGGTCTCTTTCATGAAGGCGGGCATCCAGTTCAGCCGCAAGGTCACCGCGGTCAGCCCGACCTACGCCCGCGAGATCCAGACCCCCGAGCTCGGCATGGGCTTCCACGGCCTGCTCGGCGCCCGCGCCACCGACCTCCACGGCATCCTCAACGGCGTCGACTATCGGGTCTGGGACCCGGCCGCCGACAGGCTCATCGCCGCCCCCTATTCTCCCGAACGCCTCGCCGGCAAGGCGAAATGCAAGGCGGCGCTCCAGCAGGAGCTCGGGTTGGCGCAGAACCCCGCCGCACCCCTGGTGGGCATGGTGACGCGGATGAACGGCGAAAAGGGCCTCGACCTCCTCATCGACGCCTTGCCGCGGATCATGGACCAGGGCGTACAGCTTGCCGTTCTGGGTTCCGGCGACGCCTATTACGAACACGTCTTCACTGCCGCAGCAGCCAGCAAGAGCGGCCGCATGGCAGCCCGCATCGGCTTCGACGAGGGCCTTGCCCATCGCCTGCAGGCCGGCTGCGACATGCTGCTGATGCCGTCGCGATTCGAGCCTTGCGGCCTGACGCAGCTCTATGCTCTTAAATACGGGACCGTGCCGGTCGTCCGCCATACCGGAGGCTTGGCCGACACCGTCATCGATGCCGGAGACCCCGACCGCGGGACCGGAATCGTGTTCGGCCCCGCCGACCCGGAAGCCCTTATCGAGGCCGTGAGGCGTGGCGTGACGCTGTTCGAGAACAAGACCGAATGGCGCAAGGTGCAGCGCAGGGGCATGAGCGAAGATTTCAGCTGGATCCGCTCGGCCCGCAGCTATTCCGCCCTTTATCGGGACATCGTCTAGCGGCGAACGCCGCCGTCCCCCTGGTGCAGGAGCACAATCCGTTGATGATGAAAGACCTCTCGGACGACGCGCTCAAGAGCGGATCGAGGCTCGATGTCACCGACGTCGCAGCGGTCAAACGGGCCCTCGTCGATCACATGCTCCACGTCGTGGGCAAGGACCCTTCGTACGCCGAGCAGCGCGACTGGCTTTACGCCATAGCCTACGTGATCCGCGGACTGCTGAGCGAGCGCTACATCCGCAGCGCGCGCGAGATGTACCGCAAGGATGTCAAACGGGTCTACTACCTGTCGATGGAATACCTGATCGGCCGCAGCCTGCGGAAGAACCTGATCGACCTCGGCCTGCTCGACACCATGCAGAAGGCGCTGGCCGACTTCGGTCAGGATCTCGATGCGGTCGGCGACATCGAATACGACGCAGCACTCGGCAACGGCGGTCTCGGCCGCCTAGCCGCCTGTTTCCTGGATTCGCTCGCCACCCACGACTATCCCGGTTTCGCCTACGGCATTCGCTACGACTACGGCATGTTCAACCAGCGCGTCGTCGGCGGCCAGCAGATCGAGCAGCCCGAGAACTGGCTCCGCTACGGCAATCCGTGGGAGTTCGAACGTCCGACCGTCATCCACACCATCAAGTTCGGCGGCCGCGTCATCACCTTCAAAGGTGGCGACGGCAAGGACGTCAACCAGTGGATCGACACCGACGACGTGATCGCGCTGGCCATCGACGTGCCGGTCTCCGGTTACGCCTCGCAGGGGGTTGCCAACCTGCGCCTGTGGGCGGCCCGCTCCAGCCGCGAGTTCGACCTGCAGAACTTCCAGGAGGGCAACTATCTGGAAGCGGTGCGCAACAAGTCGTTGTCGGAGAACATCTCCCGCGTCCTCTATCCGAATGACAAGACGGCGGTGGGCCAGGAGCTGCGGCTCAAGCAGGAGTATTTCTTCGTCAGCGCCTCGGTGCAGGACCTGCTGGGCCGCTATCTGCGCAACCACGAGGACTTCGACGAACTCGGCAAGTCCGTCTCGATCCAGCTCAACGACACCCACCCGGCGCTGGCGGTTCCCGAGTTGCTGCGCATTCTGGTCGACGACCACGGCTACGACTTCGATCGCGCGATGGAGATCGTCAACGAGACGATCTCGTACACCAACCACACCCTGCTTCCGGAGGCGCTGGAGACTTGGCGGATCGAGATGATGGAGCGGGTCCTGCCCCGCCATCTTCAGCTCATCTACCAGATGAATGACCGCTTCCTACGCCGCGTCCGCCATACCTTCCCCGGCGATCCCAACGTGCTGCGCCGGCTGTCGCTGGTCGACGATGCCGGCCGCGCGGTGCGGATGGCGCACGTCGCCATCGTCGGCAGTCACAAGGTGAACGGCGTCGCGGCGCTGCACACCAAGCTGCTGCGCAGCTCGATGTTTCCCGATTTCGACCGCCTCTATCCCAAGAAGTTCGTCAACATGACCAACGGCATCACGCCCCGCCGCTGGCTGCTGCAGGCCAACCCGGGGCTGGCGGCGCTGGTCACCGAGGCGGTGGGCGACGGCTGGATCCGCGATCTCGGCCAGCTCGAGAAGCTTAACGAGTTGGTCGACGATTCGCAGTTCCGCACCCGTTTCTGGGACGTCAAGGTCGAGAACAAGAAGCGCCTGACCGACCTGGTGCGGGCGCGGACCGGAATCCGGCTTGATCCCGAGTCCCTCTACGACACCCAGGTCAAGCGCATCCACGAGTACAAGCGGCAGCTTCTCAACGTGCTGCACGTGATCACGCTGTACAACGAGATCCGCGACGGGGGTGCCGAGGATCGTCCGCCGCGCTCGGTCATCTTCGGCGGCAAGGCGGCGCCGGGCTACTTCCTGGCCAAGCAGATCGTCCGCCTCATCAACGACGTGGCCGAGACCGTCAACCACGATCCGGTCGTGGACGGCCGGTTGACCGTCGTATTCGTTCCCAACTACGACGTAAGCGCCGCCGAGGTGATCGTTCCCGGCAGCGAGCTGTCCGAGCAGATCTCGACCGCCGGCACCGAGGCCTCGGGCACCGGCAACATGAAGTTCGCGCTCAACGGGGCGCTTACCATCGGTACCCTCGACGGCGCCAACGTCGAGATCCTCGAGGAGGTCGGCAAAGACAATATCTTCATCTTTGGCCTGACCGCCGAGGAAGCGCTGTCACTGCGCTCCCACGGCTACGATCCGGGTCGCTACTACAACGAGATCCCCAGCCTCAAACGGGCGCTCGATATGATCGCGTCGGGCTATTTCTCGCCCGAGGAACCCAGCCGCTACCAGGTGAT
This sequence comes from Rhodospirillales bacterium, assembly GCA_018432935.1. Taxonomy (GTDB): domain Bacteria; phylum Pseudomonadota; class Alphaproteobacteria; order Rhodospirillales; family Shumkoniaceae; genus JAHDSF01. The sequence goes on from JAHDSF010000004.1 coordinate 53,072, forward strand.
TCACGACGTGCTGCTGAAGCACGGCGACTATTTCCTGCTGCTGGCCGACTACGAGGCCTACCTCGACTGCCATGCCCGCATCGAGCGCGCCTACGCCGACCGCGACGGCTGGGTCCGCAAGGCGATCCTCAACGTCGCCAACATGGGCCGCTTCTCGAGCGACCGCACCATCCACGAGTACGCCAAGACGATCTGGAGCATCAAGCCGATGCGAGGGTAACGGCGGGCGGCAACTTACTTCCCGGCCACGTCTTCCTCGTCCGGGACCGTCGCCGACAGCCCCTGGCGCTCGTCGGCGACGGCGCTGCAGACCTCGCGCAGGAACGGGTCCTGCGACAACGCTTCGACCGGCTTCGAAACCTTGCGCCGCCAATTCGGGTACTCGTGGGTCGTGCCTGGAAGGTTGAGCTGCTCGGATTCCAGGAACACGTCGTCGAGGTTGACCATCATCAGCCGTGACGGCGAGCGGGCGAGGAAGCGCTCGACGGCGAGTGTCAGCTCGACCAGCCGGTCCGGCTCCCCGGATGGTGCCCCGCCATCGGAGAAGTCTTTGCCCAGCAGGTGCTGGTCTTCGAGCGCGGCCACCAGGTAGTCGCGCTCCTGGTCGCGCGCCGCCTGGTCGTCGCCCTTGCTGCTGTCGATCAGCTTCAGCTTGCGCCGCAACGCCAGATCGCGGCCCGACCAATGGCCGGCGACGGTCGGCAGGTCATGGGTGGTGGCGATCGACAGCGCGTGCTCCGGATAGCGGTCCGGCCGCTTGAACAGCCCGTTCGGATAGCGCTCGAAGTAGAAGACCCGGTACGACAGCACGCCCTCCGAGGCCATCGTCTCGCGGAATCCCTCGGGCACGGTGCCGAGGTCCTCGCCGATGACGAGGCAGGAGTTGAGCGTGCTTTCGAGGGCGAGCACGCCCAGCAGCTCGTCCATCGGGTACTTCACGTAGGCCCCGTCGCGCGGACTCGCGCCTTCCGGGATCCAGTAAAGCCGCATCAGCGCCATCGCGTGGTCGATGCGCAGCGCACCGAGGTGTCGCATGTTGGCGCGCAGCATGGCGACCAGCGGTGCGTAGGCCTGCTCCCGCATGGTCAACGGATGGCTCGGCGGATTGCCCCAGTTCTGGCCCAGGGGGCTGAAGGTATCGGGCGGAGCCCCGAAGCGCATGCTCCCGACGAGGACGTCCTGGTTGGCCCACGCCTCGGCTCCGGTCGGTTCCACCCCCACCGCGAGGTCCCCGTAAAGGCCCAGCGACATGCCGCGGGCGTGGGCATGCTCCGCCACCTCGCCGAGCTGGCCGTCGGCCAGCCATTGCAGGTACTCGTGGTACTCGATCTCGTCGGGATTGGCCTCGGCGTAGGACTGAACCTCGGCGTTCTCCGGTCGGCGGTATTCGGGCGGCCAGGTCTGCCAGCGGCCATTGGCGAACCTGTTCTTCAGGCCCTGGTAGATGGCGTAGCGCCGCAGTGCCTCGCCCCCCTCGGCCCGGAACAGCTCGAAGGCCGCCCTGCGGGCGTCGTGGGGTTCGTCGCGCGGATGCAGCTTCAGGAACGTCTCGTGGAGTGCCCGCAACACCCGCAGCTTAAGATCGGCGACCCCTTCGTAGTCGACGTAGGGTGCGTCGCGCAGTTTCGCCGCGATCCTCGCCTCGTCCGGCATTCCGTCGGCGACCTCGGCGAACTCGGCGATCGCCGTGACGTCGAGGTAGAGCGGATTCAGGAATTGCCGGCTGGACGGCGAATACGGGCTCGGCACACAGGGCTGCCGCAGCAGCCGCGCATGGAGAGGATCGATGCCGACGAAATCCGCGCCCAGCGACTTGGCCGCGTCGGCGAACCTGGTCAGGGTGCCGAAATCCCCCACCCCCCAGTTGGCAGCCGACCGCAGGGCGTAGAGGTGGCTGCCCAGACCGAACACGCGCTCGCCGCGGCGGTACCATTCGGGCAGGAAGCAGCGCTCGGGGGCGGCGATCAGAGCCATTGCCCCCTGCAGTCCTCCGCCCTCCACCCGCAGCCGATGGTAGCCGATCGCGAACCGGTCGGGCAGGGCGACGCGGTAGCGCGCCATCGCAATGCCGTCGACGGTTCTCACGTCGACCAGCGCCGAATCCTGCGGCCGCAGCTCGTCCTCGAACAGAACGCCGTTGTCGCATTCCAGATGCCAGCGGAACGGGCGGGCGGCCAGCGCCTGGGGAATGGTCAGTACGAAGGCAGGCGCTGAACGGCCGAACCGATGGACGGCAACCGGCGGCAGCATGGTGCGCCAGCGGCGGGTCTCGTACGCTTCGCAGGCGTTGCGCGTGGCGGCGCGCGACGAGACGTCGAAACCCATGCCGGCGAGAATCGCCCGGACGGCGTCATCCGACGTCTCGTAGTAGTTGCCGAAGACGTCCCAGAAACTGGGTTCGACGCCGACGAGTTCCGCAAGACGTCGAAGATGGCTCTTTTCCATCGCGCCTCCAGGGTCGGCGCACCCGCGCCGTTGTCACTCAATCGCTTTCGAGAGGTAGCCTCGCCTGCGTGGACGTTTCGGTCGAGGCGGTCCGGACCAGCAGCGCCAGGGAACGCCCCATCAGAGGGTAGGGTTCGCGTTCGCGGAACAGCGCGGAGCCGTCATCCCCTAAATCGGGGCGGCCGGTATCGATGACAACCCGCCACAATGCACCGGCCTCGAACGCCGGAAGGCTGAACGGCACGGTCTCGTGGTGGGCGTTCAGGAGCACGATGAACCGGTCGTCCTGCATGCTGGCGCCGCCGCGCGACATGTAGTCCCCGATGTCGCCGCCGATATGGCAGCCGAAGCAGCGGGCGTAATGCAGGTTCCACTCGTGATCGCGCAGTTCTCGGCCTTCCGGCGACACCCAGGTGATGTCCTTGACCGGCGCGCCGCCCATGTGGGCGCCGTGAAAGAACCTCGGCCGTCGGAACACCGGATGCTCCTGCCGCAGCCTGATGATCTTCTTGACGAACTCGAGAAAGTCGCGGTCTTCCTTGCGCCGCAGGCTCCAGTCGATCCAGCTCGTCTCGTTGTCCTGGCAGTAGGCGTTGTTGTTGCCGAGCTGCGTACGGCCCAGCTCGTCGCCGGCCTGGATCATCGGCGTTCCTTGCGACAGAAGCAGCGACGCGATGAGGTTGCGCTTCTGGCGGAAGCGCAGGGCGATCACCTGCGGGTCCTCGGTCGGCCCTTCGACGCCGCAGTTCCAGCTGTTGTTGTTGCTGGTGCCGTCCCGGTTGCCCTCGAGGTTGGCGTCGTTGTGCTTGGCGTTGTAGCTGACCAGATCCTCGAGGGTGAAGCCGTCGTGGGCGGTGATGTAGTTGACGCTCGATCGCGGCCGTCGCCCGTGGTGCTCGAACAGGTTGCTGGACCCGGTCAAGGCGTAGGCGACGGCGCCGATGACGCCCCCGTCACCACGCCAGAAGGCCCGCACGGTGTCGCGGAACTTGTCGTTCCATTCCGACCAACCCGGCGGAAACTGGCCGACCCGATAGCCGCCGGGCCCCAGGTCCCATGGCTCGGCAATCAGCTTCACCTTCGACAGCACGGGATCCTGGCGCGCCGCTGCCAGGAAGGGCGAAGCGGGATCGAACCCCTGCGGGCCGCGCGCCAGCGTGGTGGCCAGGTCGAACCGGAACCCGTCGACGTGCATCGCCTCGACCCAGTACCGCAGGGCGTCCATCACCATCTGCAACACCCTCGGGTGCGAGAGGTTGAGAGTGTTGCCGCAGCCGGTATCGTTGACGTAATAGCGCTCGTTGCCCGGGATCAGCCGATAGTACGAAAGATTGTCGATGCCCCGGAAGCACAGGGTCGGCCCCAGTTCGTCTCCCTCGCCGGTATGGTTGAAGACGACGTCGAGGATCACCTGGATGCCGGCGTCGTGGAAATGCGCAATGGCAGCCCGGAACTCGCTGATGTCGCCGCTGGACAGGTAGCGGTTGTCGATCGTGAAGTAGTTCAGGGAGTTATATCCCCAGTAGTTGCGCAGACCGCGCTCGACGAGGTGGCGCTCGTCGACGATGGAATTGATCGGCAACAGCTCGATCGCGTTGACGCCGAGCGTGGTCAGATGCTTGATGATGCGCGGCGTCGCCAGACCGGCGAAGGTGCCCCGCTGCGCCTCCGAAAGACCCGGAAGCCGCTTGGTCAGCCCGGCGACGTGCGCCTCGTAGATGATCGTCTCCTGCCAGCCCACTTCGGGCGGCCGATCGCCGCTCCAGTGGTAGGCGGGGTCGACGACGACGCATTTCGGCATGTTGCGGGCGTTGTCGTGACGATCGAAGGAAAGGTCGCGGCGGGGACTGTCGACCCGGTAGCCGAAGATCGAGCGGCTGCGCCGCAGCTCGCCGGCCAACGCCTTCGCGTACGGATCGACCAGCAGCTTCGAGGGATTGAACCGATGGCCGCGGCCGGGATCGTAGGGCCCGTAGACTCGATAGCCGTAGAGCGTGCCCGGCAGCAGGTCCGGCAGGTAGCAGTGCCAGATCTGGTCGGTGTACTCGGGCATCGCGATGCGCTCGGATTCCTGGCGCCCGCGATCATCGAACAGGCATAGCTCGACCTTCTCGGCGTGTTCCGAGAACAGCGCGAAGTTGACCCCCCTGCCATCCCATACCGAACCCAGGGGATAGGGTCGTCCGGGCCAGACCCGCCGCTTGTCCTCGCTCATGCCGCGGCATCCTCCGGCCGGAGGTAGAGCACGCCCAGCGGCGGCAGCGACAACGGCACGGAGAAGCCCTGGTTATGCATCGGGATGGGATCCGCGGTCACGCCGCCGCCGTTGCCGACGTTGGAGCCCCCATAGCGGGCCCCGTCGGTGTTCACAACCTCGCGGTAGAAGCCGGCGAACGGCACGCCGACCCGGTAATCGTGGCGGACGATGGGCGTCAAATTGCAGACCACCACGAGGACGTCCCGGGAATTCCTGCCGCGGCGGAGGAACGAGACGACGGTGTTCTCGTGATCCGAGCAGTCGATCCATTCAAAGCCCGCGCCTTCACCGTCAAGCTCGTGCAGGGCCCCGACCGAACGCAGCAGGCCGTTGAGATCCCGCACGAGAGCCTGCACCCCCTGGTGGAAGGCGTCGTCCAGCAGATGCCAATCGAGGCTTTCGTTGTGGTTCCACTCCCGCTCCTGGCCGAACTCGCCGCCCATGAACAAGAGCTTCTTGCCTGGGTGCGCCCACATGAAGGCGTAATACAGCCGGAGATTGGCAAAGCGCTGCCAGCGGTCGCCGGGCATGCGGCTGATGATCGAGCCCTTGCCGTGCACCACCTCGTCGTGGGACAGCGGCAGCACGAAGTTTTCGTGAAAAGCGTACAGCAACCCGAACGTCAGGTCGTTGAGGTGGAACTTGCGGTGCACCGGGTCCTTCGAGATGAAGCGCAGGGTGTCGTGCATCCACCCCATGTTCCACTTGAACCCGAAGCCGAGGCCGCCGACGTAGGTCGGCCGCGACACCAGCGGCCAAGCGGTCGATTCCTCGGCCACGGTAAAGGCCTCGGGGCTGGCGGCATAGACGATCTCATTGAGGCGGCGCAGGAAGGCGATGGCCTCGAGGTTCTCGTTGCCGCCATAGCGATTGGGGATCCATTCGCCGGGTTTGCGGCTGTAGTCGAGGTAGAGCATCGAGGCGACCGCGTCCACGCGCAGGCCATCGACATGGAACTGCTGGATCCAGAACAGCGCGTTGGCCAGCAGGTAGTTGGCGACCTCCGCGCGGCCCAGATTATAGATCAGCGTGCCCCAGTCGCGGTGCCGGCCCTGACGCGGGTCGGCGTGCTCGAACAGGTTGGTGCCGTCGAATTCGGCCAGGCCGTGCGCGTCGTCGGGGAAGTGGCTGGGCACCCAGTCGACGATGACGCCCAGGCCTTCGCCATGGCAGCGATCGACGAGGGCCCGAAAATCGTCCGGGCTGCCGAAGCGGCTGGTCGGGGCGTAAAGGCCGAGCGGCTGATATCCCCACGAACCGTCGAACGGATGCTCGGCAATCGGCATCAGTTCGAGATGGGTGAAGCCCATGTCGCGCACGTACGGCACCAGGGTGTCGGCGAGTTCGCGGTAGCTCAGCGGCCGGTAGCCCTCCTCGGAGACGCGGCGCCACGAGCCCAGGTGGACTTCGTAGATCGAGATCGGCCGCTCGCGCTGACCCGCCGGCTCCTGCCGCGTCATCCAGTCGTCGTCGGTCCAGCGGAAGCCCTCGCTGCGGCGCACCACCGAGGCGGTCTGCGGGCGTACCTGGAACCCGAAGCCAAAGGGGTCGGCCTTCAGCGGCAGCAGCCCCCCGGCAGCACCGACGATCTCGTACTTGTAGAGGCAGCCCTCCGCAACCCCGGGAACGAACATCTCCCAGACGCCGCAGCCAGGATGGCGACGCATCACGTGACGCCGCCCGTCCCAGCCATTGAGGTCGCCGACTACGCTGACCCGCCGTGCGTTGGGCGCCCAGACGGCAAACTGAACACCGGCGACCCCCTGATTGTCCGCCAGATGGGCGCCGAGTTTCTCGTAGATGCGGATATGGGTGCCCTCGGCGAATAGATAGCGGTCGAGATCGCCGAGCAGCGAGGGAAAGCGATAAGGGTCCTCCGTCTCCACCACCGCCGCGCCCCACCGCACCCGAAGGCGATAGGACGCTGCCGCGTCCCTCTTCACGGTGGCCACGAAGACCCCCGTCGATGCAACTGGCGTCATGGCTCCGAGCACTTCGCCGGTGCCCGGAGCCACGATCCATGCCTCGTCGGCATCCGGAAGAAAGGCCCGAATGACTGCCGAACTGCCGCGCGCATGCGGTCCGAGGAAGGAGAAAGGATCGCCGTGCTCGCCCTTCGCGATTGCGACGGCGGCCGGGTCAACGTCAACGCTATCCATCAGGTGGCCACCGAATGGTCAATCAGTGCGCTTCGCGACGGCTTGCATAGCGGACTTGGGACGCGGGTTCAAGCGGCCCCCCCTCAGGTGCCGCTACAAGATTTCCTTCTTCTTGCGGGTGGTGCGGGTCGGGTTCGCTGCGCCGGGAGCCGCAGCGGCGCTCTGGCGCTTGCGCGGCGCCTTGGCAGGCTTGGCGGCATCGACTTCGCCGTTGCCACGCTTTTCCTGCATAAGCTCGCGCTCGGCCGCTAGCCAATGCTCAAGATCATGTCCTACCGGCCGCCCCTCGGCCTCCCATATTTCGAACGCGCGGGCCCGAACTCGATCATCATGCAAAGTGCTCATGAGAAGATTCCCTTGACTTGCGTTGTGAAAATCTCTTGGTTCCTCCGCAGTCTCGGCGGCTTTCCGGCTCTTCTGACAATCTGTCCGCGACCAACTCCGATACGGTTTCAAAACTCGATGTGCTTGCGGGCGTTGCCCCTCGCCTTCTCGACGGGGTAACGCACCCCATTGCGGTCAATTTTGGCCGCTGCAGCGGCGGCGAGATCGATGCCGGCGTGCTCACAGACCAGAAGCAGGTAAAGGAAGACGTCTGCCGTCTCGTCCGCAAGGCGATCCCGGAACGCCGGGTCCGCAAGCCGCCGCTCGATGTCGTCATCGGCCAGCCACTGGGTGAGTTCGAGCAGTTCTCCAGCCTCGATGGCGACCGACGACACCAGATTACGCAGCGAATGGAAGCGGCGCCAGTCCCGTTCGTCACGGAACCGGAGAAGACGTTCGGTCAGCTCGCTGATCGCGTTGTCCATCCTGCCGATCAACCGCCATCCTTCTTCGCGAGCCGCGACAGAAAGGCCTTCTCGCCGCCCGCGTTGAGGTACTCCAGGGCGCAGCCGAGGATGCGATCCTCGTCCTTGCCGACGGGTCGGCATGCGGATTCCGGGACGTTGGCATGGGTCTCGCGAGCGTTTGGCAGGTCGGCCGCCAATGCCCCTGGAAGATCCGCCTCCCGCGGGAAGGCTGCAGTCTCGACCTCCTCGATCGTGATGTCGGGGGTGACGCCGCGGCCCTGGATGGTCCGCCCCGACGGTGCGTAATAGAGCTGAGTCGTCAGCTTGAGAGCGCCTTTCCAGGGCAACGGCGAGATCGTCTGCACCGATCCCTTGCCGTAGGAGCGACGCCCCATCACGATCGCCCGGTTGTTCTCCTGCAGGGCGCTGGCGACGATCTCCGCGGCCGAAGCGGAGCCGCCGTCGATCAGGACCACCATCGGCACCCCTTCGGCAAGGTCGCCTCTGTGCGCCCTGAACACCCTGTTCAGACGTTCGTTGCGACCGCGGACCGCAACGATCACTCCGTCGTCGAGCAGGGCGTCGGCAATCGCCTGCGACTGGTCGAGCAGGCCGCCGGGGTTGCGACGCAGGTCCAGCACAAGACCCGACAGACCGGTGCTCGGCGCCTGCCGCCAGAGGGCCTGCATCGCGGTGATCAGCCCCTCCTCCGCCCGCTCGCTGAAGCTGGCGATGCGGACATAGCCGATATCGCCTTCCAGGCGCCAGCGCACCGGGCGGACATGGACCACGTCGCGCACCAGGGAAACGTTGAAGGGAGCCGTCTCGCCGCGCTGGATGGTGAGCAGGATCCGCGTCCCCGGCTGGCCCCGCATGCGCCGCACCGCATCCTGCAGCGACAGCCCGATGATCGAATCTCCATCAAGGTGGGTAATCACGTCCTCGGGCTGGATCCCGGCCCGCGAGGCCGGAGTGTCCTCGATCGGCGAGACGACCTTGACCCGCTGGTTCTCCTGGGTGATCTCGATCCCCAGGCCGCCGAACTCGCCCGAGGTGGCGACCTGCATCTCCATCAGTTCCTGCGGGTCGAGGTATGCGGAGTGCGGATCAAGCGAGGTCATCATCGCATCGAGCGCCGCCTCGACGGCGGCATCCACGCCCACACCAGGTTCCTTCGGAAGCTTGTTCATGCCCTGAATGGCAGCGTCGACCAGACGGGCATCGTCGACCGGATTGACGTAATCGCCGTGGATACGCCGCAGGGCGTCCCGGAAATGGGCGCTTTCCTGGGTCACCGCCGCGCGATCCTCGGGCATCGTCTCGTGAAGAGCGGTCTCGAAACGGGTCGCCTCGGTCTGGGTTACCGGCGACAGGGCGTAGGTATCTCCCCACACCGTCTGCAGCACGCGGTCGACCGAGGCGGTATCCCCGGCTTGGCAGCCGCTGAGGGAAGGCAGGAAAGCGACCGCCGCCGCGATTCCCGCGACGACGGCAACCAGGCGGTACCCGTCTTTCGTCGTAGTCACTTCAGTCCTCCAAGCGCCTCGGACCACGTGTGGCGCTTCGCTACCCGTCGGCCACGATCCTCGCCACCAGCTCCGCCTGGACCCGCTCGGCATCCTCGTTCTCGACCTGGCATGTGCCGGCGTTCTCGTGGCCGCCGCCGCCATACGCGAGCATGAGATTTCCTATGTGAGTCTTCGACGTCCTGTTCAGAATCGACTTGCCGACCGCAAACACCGTGTTGAGCCTGTTCAGCCCCCACATCACGTGCATAGAGATGTTGATCGCCGGGAACAAAGCATAGATGACAAACCGGTTTCCGGCGAAAATTCTCTCTTCCTGCCGCAGATCGAGAACCCCAAGGGTCCCGTGGACGGTCGTGCAGCGGCGGATTTGATCCATGTGCCAGGGTCGGTGCTCGTTGTAAAGATCGATTCTCTCCTTGACATCGGGCAGTGCCATGATCTGCTCGATCGAGTGGTCGCGGCAGTAGTCGATCAGCTCGAGCATGAGCTGGTAGTTGGAGATCCGGAAGTCGCGGAACCGCCCAAGGCCGGTGCGTGAATCCATGATGTAGTTGAGCAGCACCCAGCCTTTGGGCTCCAGGACTTCCTGCTCGTTGAACTGCGCCGAATCACCCTGGTCGACCGCCTCCATCATGTCCTCGGCGATGGCGGCGAACTTCGCCTCGCCCCCCAGGTACTCGTAGACGACGCGGGCGGCCGAGGGTGCCTCCGGCTCGTTGACGTAGTTCGCCGGAGCCTTGCCCAACCGGCGCAGCTCGCTGGCGTGATGGTCGAACGCCAGGTGGACGCCGTTGACGTACGGCAGGTTGGTGGTGATGTCGCGATCCGAGATCAGGATGGTGCCATCCTGCATGTCCTTGGGATGGACGAACTTGATCTCGTCGATCATGCCCGCTTCCCTGAGCAGCACCGCACAGACGAGACCGTCGAAATCGCTGCGCGTTACCAATCGGTAGTAAGTGTTCATCGTTTCTTCTCGCCCCCCGCTCCTCCCCTCCCCCGAGGGGTCTTTCATGGTAGCGTAGCGGTCCGTCGTTGCCGAAGTGTAAAAGTGGCGCTCCCCCGACCGGATACGCGCCCTCAACCGGGGCGGCCCTGCCCCCCCTGCCGACGGCCCCAGGCGCCGATCGCATCGCCGATCTCGGCCGCCTTCTCGGCTGTCAGCTCAAGATCGGTGAAGCGGTTGCCCTCGCGGATGCGGACCCGCAGGATGATCATGCCGCCATCGAGCGTCGCCTCCTGCAGCCGCACCTCGCGCCCCCAGGGAGCCTGAAAGGCCGCAAGTTCGCGGACCTCATGGAATACTGTCATGGTGAACTCTCCCGCGCTGCGTGTGCGAATAATAGGCGTTATCATTTAAATAAACGTAGTTTTGCCGCAAGAAATATCTGGATTCCGCCGCCCGACCTAGTTTAAGTTTGAAAGCGATTTCACGATCCAGCGCCATTGGGCAGGTTCGTAGAGGGGTATGGGTTCTGGTTTGGGTGCCGCCTCTGCGGCCTGCGGTTGTACATGCAATTCTTGTCCCTCGGCAGTCTGAAGCACGTGGTATGGGTCGAGAGCCTGCAGAAGGCCGGACGCGGGGCTGCTTGTTCCGGCCGCAATCCTGACAGCGATGGTGTGGTCGTGAGCGGGCTTCCCGCCTGCCGGCCGTGTCTGTGACTTGGGGAGGAGACTCCATGGCGAAGAAGATGCCTGAAACGCCGATGCTGGACGAGCTGGAAAGCGGCCCTTGGCCGAGCTTCGTCACCGGCATCAAGCGCCTCGCGAACAGCGAGGACAAGCAGTACGCCGACAAGATGAAGAGCCTGCTCGGCCAGCTCGAGCACTCATACGAGACCCGGCTCGGCTACTGGAAGGGCGGCGCGATCGGCGTTCGCGGCTACGGCGGCGGCGTCATCCCCCGCTTCTCCGAGGTTGCCGACAAGTTCCCGGAATCGGCCGAGTTCCACACCCTGCGCATCCAGTCGCCGTCGGGTGGTCACTACGACACCAAGACGTTGCGCAAGCTGTGCGACATCTGGGAGGAGCACGGGTCCGGCCTGATGGCCATGCACGGCCAGTGCAGCGACATCATGTTCCAGGGCGCCTCCTCGGCCCAGGTCCAGCCCGCCTTCGATGCCCTCAACGAGTTCGGCTTCGACATGGGCGGCGCCGGCCCAGCCCTGCGCACCGCCGTCGCCTGCATCGGCATGGCCCGCTGCGAGTTCGCCTGCTACGACACCGTCAAGGTACATCGCCGGATCTACTGCGACCCCGAGATGCTCGACTACATGCACCGGCCGTCGCTGCCCTACAAGTTCAAGTTCAAGTTCTCGGGTTGCGCCAACGACTGCACCAACTCCGTGCACCGTTCCGACTGCGCGGTCATCGGCACCTGGGCGGGCGACATCAAGGTCGACCAGGCGGAGTTCAAGAACTACGTCCGGACGCTGGGACGCAAGGAAATCATCGACAACATCATCACCCGCTGCCCGACCGGTGCGATCAGCCTCAACGATGACGATACTGTCGCCATCGACAACCCGAACTGCGTCAAGTGCATGCACTGCATCGACAAGCTGACCAAGGCTCTGGCGGTCGGCGACAAGCGGGGCGTGAGCATCCTGATCGGCGCCAAGCATACCCTCAAGATCACCGACACCATGGCGACTGTCGTCGTGCCCTTCATGCCGATGGAGACCGACGAGGACGTCGAGAACCTGTACGACTTCTGCTCCAAGGTGTTCGAGTTCTTCATGGACAACGCCCTTGAGCACGAGCGGCTGGGTGAGGTCATCGACCGCATCGGCCTGCCGAGCTTCCTCGAGGGCATCGGGGTTGAGCCCGACCCCAACATGGTGATCGAGCCGCGCGGCAACCCGTACGTCATGATCGACGACTGGGACCGCGAGGCGAAGAAGTGGTTCGCCCGCAAGCCGGCGATCAGGGCTGCCGAGTAGGCGACGGGAAGAGAGAGGATTGCACGATGGCTGAAGAACTCCGCAAACCGATCGAAAGCGGGCCGCCCGATCCGATGCCGTGGATGCACCCGGTGATGCGGAAGAACTACGGGCAGTGGAAATACCACGACATCCTGCGCACCGGCGTCCTGGTCCACGTTGCCCGGAACGGCGAGCGGGTCTACACCGTACGCGCCGGCACCCCGCGGCAGCTCGACGTCTACGCGATCCGCGCTCTCTGCGATATCGCGGATACCTATGCCGACGGCCACGTCCGCATCACCACCCGCGCCAACATCGAGTTCATGGTGGCCGACGAGAGTAAGGTCGCGCCCCTGGTCGACGCCCTCAACGACGCCGGCTACCCGGTCGGCGGCACCGGGCGCACCGTGGGTCAGCTTTCCCACACCCAGGGCTGGCTGCACTGCGACATCCCCGGCACCGACGCGTCGGGCGTCGTCAAGTCGATCATGGACGAGCTCTACGACGACTTCGTCAACGAGAAGATGCCGGCCAAGGTCAAGATCGGCACCCAGTGCTGCCAGCTCAATTGCGGCGGCCAGAACGATATCGACATCAACGTCCAGCACACCCGCCCGCCGGTCATCAACCACGAGCTGGTGAGCAAGATCTGCGAGCGGCCCACCGTGGTTGCCCGCTGCCCGGTGGCGGCGATCCGTCCGTGCGTCGTTAACGGCATGCCCTCGCTCGAGATCGACGAGAAGAAGTGCATGTGCTGCGGCGCTTGCTTCCCGCCGTGTCCGCCGATGCAGATCAACCACCCCGAACACACCAAGATCGCGATCTGGGTGGGCGGCAAGAACTCGTCGGCTCGCACCAAGCCTGACTTCCACCGGCTGGCGGTCGCCAACCTGCCGAACAACGCGCCGCGCTGGCCCGAGGTGGGCGCCGCAGTGCGGCAGATCCTCGAGGCCTACCGCAAGGGCGCCCGCAAGTACGAGCGCATGGGCGAGTGGATCCACCGCATCGGCTGGTCGCGCTTCTTCGAGGAGACCGGGCTGCCCTTCACCAAGTACCACATCGACGACTGGCGGGGCGGCCGCGACAAGCTCAACCACTCGGCGCAGATCCGCCTTTAGGTCGCGGGGGAGCCATGAAGTTCACCGTGATCGTCAACGAAGGCCCGTTCATCCATCAGGCAGCGGATTCCGCCTACCACTTCGTAAACGCTGCACTGGCGAAGGGTCACGAGATCGAGCGCGTGTTCTTCTACTACGACGGAGTGAAGAACGCGAACAAGGTCTCGGAGCCGCAGTCGGACGACCGGGACATCGTCAAGTTGTGGGGCAAGCTGGGGTCCGAGAAGGGCGTCGATCTGGTGGTCTGCGTCGCCGCCGCGTTGCGCCGCGGCGTCAAGCAGGAGAACCTTGCCGAGGGGTTCCGGATTTCGGGCCTGGGCCAGCTCATGCAGGCCTGCATGGATTCCGACCGCACCATCGTGTTCGGCGATTGAGGAGGGACGCGATGAGCGACACCGAAGACGACGCCTCCGCCAAGAAGTTCATGTTCCTGACCCGCAAGGCGCCTCATGGGACGATCTATGCCCACGAGATCCTCGAGGCGATGCTGATCTGCGGCGCCTACGAGCAGGACATCACCGCGCTCTTCATCGACGACGGCGTCTACTGCCTCAAGAAGGGCCAGGACACCAAGGCGATCAACATCAAGAACTTTGCCAAGGCCTACGGGGCCATGGACGGCTACGACATCGAGAAGGTGTATGTCGACAAGTCCTCGATGGAGGCCCGCGGCCTGACGCCCAAGGATCTGATGCTCGACGTCGAGGTGAAGACGGCCGAAGAGATCGGCCGCCTGATGGAAGAGCAGGACGTCATCATCACCGGTTGAGGAAACGACGAGCGATGCTGCATCTGGTCAACAAATCGCCCTTCGAGCGCCGGTCGATGGAATCGTGCCTGCGCTTCGCGGCCAAGGGCTCTGCGATCCTGCTGTACGAGGACGGCGTCGTGGCCGGCCTCAAGGGAACGGCCTTCGCCGACCTCGCGTTGGGGATGGCCAAGCACTACCGCGTCTACGCTCTGGTCCCGGACCTTGCGGCCCGCGGCTTTTCCGAGAGCCAGCTGGTCGAAGGCATCACGCCCGTCGGTTATGACGGGTTCGTGGACCTGGTGGCGGAGAACGGCCCGGTGCAGTCCTGGGTCTGAGGACGGCAACGGAACTCAAAAGGAGATTTCGACATGGCTTATGAACTGAACGGCAAGACGATCGAGCACGACGAGGAAGGCTACCTCACCGACATCAACGAGTGGAGCCAGGAACTCGCCGAGCTGATCGCCAAGGCCGACGAACTGCCGCTGACGAACGAGCATTGGGAGGTCATCAACTTCCTGCGCGAGTACTACAACGAATACCAGATTGCGCCCGCGATCCGCGTTCTGGTGAAGGCCGTCAAGAAGCAGTTCGGCGAGGAGAAGGGCAACAACAAGTACCTGTACGAGCTGTTCCCCTACGGCCCCGCCAAGCAGGCCTGCAAGATCGCCGGGTTGCCAAAGCCGACGGGCTGCATCTGACGCCATGACCGGGGCGGAGCCGTTGCCTCCGCCCCCGGCGACCGAGCGAGGTTACGGGAGCCTTCCCAGATGTCGACCCTGACGGTTCTCTACGCGATCCTCTTCTATGTGGCGGCACTCATCCTCGCGGGCGGCCTCGCATGGCGCGTCTGGAGCTGGTTCAAGACGCCGGCGCCGCTGAAGGTCTTCCTGTCCCCCGCCCCGCTCGAATCGACCGGCGCTGCCTGCAGGGTGATGCGCGAGGTCGTCCTGTTCGAAAGCCTGTTCAAGTCGTCCAAGTGGATCTGGATCCTCGCGGCCCTGTTCCATGCCTCGCTGGCCTTCGAACTGCTGGTTCACCTGCGCTACATCATGGTTCCCTATCCGGCGCCATTCGCCCTGGTGCAAGCCTTCGCCGAGATTGGCGCGCTGGGACTGTTGGCGGGCATTGCCGGCCTATGGGCGCGCCGCCTGCTGATCGACCGCGTACGCTACATTTCCGGGCTTTCCGATCACCTCATGCTGGCGCTGCTGGCGTGCATCGCGACCACCGGGCTGACGATGCGGCTGGTCGCTCCGACCGACATCGTCGGAGTGAAAGCGTTCGTGCTCGGCCTGTTCCTTTTCGACTGGCAGCCGCTGCCCGGAGACTTCTTCCTGCTCGCGCACCTGTTCCTGGTGGCCTGCCTGATGATCGTGCTGCCGTTCAGCAAGCTGCTGCACGCTCCGGGCGTCTTCTTCAGCCCGTCGCGGAACCAGTGGGACGACGCCCGCGAGCATCGGCATCTCGCGGCATGGAATGCGGCCTTCGACGCCGCCCGCAAGCCCTGAGACGGAGAGCCTGACGTGGCCCAGAGTCAAACCACGATCCCGGTACTGGAAGAGCATCTCCCGATCCCCGCCGTGGCGGAGGGCGCGCTCAGCGAGCCACGTTCGTTCGTCGCCAAGCCCGAGCTGCAGGCCAAGCTGGGCTTCCCCGGCGAACTGGTGCCCGATTGGGAGAAGAAGGCGGTCGACAAGCTCGAGGAGTTGCTCGGAAAGTATCGCGGCCTTCGCGTCTACCTCGACATCTGCGTCAAATGCGGCGCCTGCACCGACAAGTGCCAGTTCTTCCTCGGCTCGGGCGATCCCAAGAACATGCCGGCGGCCCGCGCCGACCTGCTGCGCTCGCTCTACCGCAAGCACTTCACCCCCGGCGGCCGGCTGGCCCCCGACCTCGTCGGCGCCAAGCCGATGACCGAGGCGATGCTGGAGGAGTGGTACACCTACTACCACCAGTGCTCGCAATGCCGCCGCTGCTCGCTGGCCTGTCCCTACGGCATCGACACCGCCGAGATCTCGATGGCGGCGCGCGAGATCATGGACTGCATCGGGCGGGGCCAGAAGTACACCAACGAGATCATCGCCAAGGCCCTGGAGATCGGCAACAACCTGGGCATGAAGCCGCCGGTCATCCGGAACACGCTCGAGGGCGTCGAGGAGGATGTCGAGGACGATACCGGCGTCGCGGTCAAGTACCCGCTCGACGTCGAGGGCGCCGACATCATGCTGGTTGTCCCCTCGGCCGATTTCTTCGCCGAGCCGCACATCGAAGGCCTGATCGGCTACGGCAAGGTGTTCCACCAGGCCGGGCTGTCGTGGACGCTGTCCAGCTACGCCTCCGAGGCCGGAAACTTCGGCATGTTCATCGGCTCCTACGAGAACATGCATGCGATCTCGAACCGCATCCGCAAGGCCGCCCTCGACCTCGGGGTCAAGCGCATCGTCTTCGGCGAGTGCGGCCACGCCTGGCGGGTCGCCTACAGTTTCCTCAATACACTCGCGGGCCCGTGGGACTTCCTCGATCCTCGGTACCCGGTGCCGCAGCACATTTGCGAGCTGACCCTCGATCTCATCGAGCGCGGAGCGCTCTCGCTCGACAGGTCGGCCAACGACGAGCGGGTCGTCACGATGCACGATTCCTGCAACATCGCACGTGCGTCACGCATGGGTACGCGGCCGGGCGGGCAGTTCGATATCCCGAGGGCGATCATCCGCGCCAGCTGCAACAAGTTCTACGACATGCACCCGGACACGATCCGGGAGAAGACCTTCTGCTGTGGCGGCGGCGGAGGCCTGCTGACGGACGAACTGATCCCCGTCCGGGTGGCGGGCGCCAAGCCGCGCATGCAGGCGATGAAGCAGGTGATGGACCGCCACGGCGTCAACACGATGGTTGCCATCTGCGCCATCTGCAAAAGCCAGTTCACCAAGATCCTGCCGATGTACGGGTTCGACTCCGACATGATCGTGAGCCTGCACCAGCTCGTCGGCAACGCCATTCAGCTCGGGGCCAAGGAGTAGCGTACAAGCCGGCCGCAAGGCCGGCCCGCGCAGGGAAGGAAGCCATGGAAGACCTCTACGTCAACTACCGGCGCTACGAAGACGGCGACAACGCTTATGACGACATGTCGCAGAAGGTCTTCAACGCGGGCCAGGGAGCCTTCTGCCCGACCTACCAGAACCGCACCGCGCCCTGCCAGGCGAGCTGCCCGTCCGGACACGACATCCGCACCTGGGTCAACATCGTCGCCCGGCGCATCAAGCCGACCCAGGGCCTCAGCTGGCAGGAGTTCGCGTTCCAACGCATGGTCGAGGCCAACCCGTTCCCGGCGGTGATGGGCATGACCTGCCCCGCGCCCTGCCAGACCAAGTGCAACCGCAACGACGTGGAAGGCTACGTCGGCATCAACGCCATCGAGCACACGATCGGCGCGTGGGCGCTTGCCAACAAGGTTGCGCTGCCAAAGCCGGCGCAGGAAAGCGGCATGACCGCGGCGGTGGTCGGGAGCGGCGTTGCGGCCCTGTCGTGTGCCTACCAGCTACGGCGCCAGGGACACAAGGTGGTCCTGTTCTCGACCGCCGAGCGCCTGGGCGGCGTCATGGTCGGCCCCGGTTTCCCGCAGGACGTGGTGGAGCAGGAAATCCAGCGCATCCTCGATTTCGGCGGCATCGAGGTGCGGCGCGAGGCCGCGCCGTCGGGCGACTTCGCTGCGGTGTTCTGGAGCGAAGGCCTGGGCGGTCAGGCCAAGCCCGGCGACTTCGTTCCCGACAAGGCAGCCGACGACCTGCCGACCACCCAGGTCGGCCAGGGCTGGCGCGCCGCCCGCGACATGGGCGCCTCCATGCGCGGCGAGAAGCCGATCGACCGTCCCCGCTTCGATGTCCACAGGTTCGATCTTCTCGAGGACCTCGCCGTCCACGACAAGGCTCCCGCGGCGTACCCGGGCGGTCCGGTGGGCAACAGCGATACGGAGCCGTTCTCCGTCCACAATTACGAGGACCGTTCCCGTGACCGCCTGGTCGCCACCCGCGACCTCTTCCTCGCCCACTTCAAGACGGCGCCGCGCCACGAGCGCGCCGCGCCGACCGAGCCGTTGGCCGAGGCGGAGGCGATCAAGGAATCGCGCCGCTGCATGAGCTGCGGCATGTGCTTCGAATGCAGCGTCTGCATTCAGTACTGCCCGGTCGGTGCGGTCGAACGCGTCAAGTCGGGCGAGCGGTCCTACGGCCGTTTCGTCGAGACGAACTATGCCAAATGCATCCGGTGTCAGATCTGCAAGGACGTCTGCCCCACCGGTTACATCCAGATGGGCCTGGAAAGGTAGGACGGGCATGCGCGGCCTGACCTCTGTGATCCGCGTGGCGGCCGTCACAGCCGTGCTCGCGGGCCTGCTCGGAAGCATCGGCTCGGCCCTGGCGGATGGGCGCGTCCCGGTGCCGACCCTGGCGAAGCCCAAGGGCGAGGCTTGCGTGCTGCCCAAGGACCAGATGCGGCGCGAGCATCCCGACCTGCTCAAGGCGCAGCGCGAGCAGACGATGCGCGAGGGCATCCGGGGCGGCAAGTTCAGCATCCAGGACTGCATCGAGTGCCATGCCACGCCGGACCCGGCGGTCAAGGACAAGGTCGTCCACAACGTCGCGCAGTTCTGCGACGAATGCCACACCTACGTCGGCGCCCAACTCGACTGCTGGACCTGCCACAACCCCGAGCTCGACAAGAAGTTCGACCGTCTGAGCTGGGAGCAACCGGAAAGCCCTGAGGCGCTGAAGGCCATGCTGGCGGCCGAGTTGCGGAAAGGAGCCAACGCGCAATGAGCGACCAAGCGCGAGCCGCCGGCGAAGGCGTGTCCCGCCGCCGGCTCCTGACCGGCGCAGCGACCCTCGCCACCACGATGATCGCCGCCGACCTTCTGCTGGTCGCCCCGGCGGCTGCCCGGGCGCCCGGCGAGGCGGCCTCGGCGAAGAACCGGTGGGGTTTGCTGATCGACCTTGCCAAAGTTGACGCCAAGGTCTGCGACGCCTGCGTCGCCGCCTGCCAGAAGGAGAACGGCTGGACCAGCCACGGCAACACCCATGATCCGCAGTGGATGCGCCGCATCGACCTCAAGGACAACGCGAGCGGGCGCCAAGTGACGCTGCCGATGATGTGCCAGCACTGCGCCAACCCGCCGTGCGTCGACGTCTGCCCGACCACCGCCTCGTTCAAGCGCCCCGACGGCATCGTGCTGGTCGACCGCCATCTCTGCATCGGGTGCCGCTACTGCATGATGGCCTGCCCTTACAAGGCGCGGTCCTTCGTGTTCCATGCCGTGGAGGGGCAGATGTACCACGCCCCGCGCGGCAAGGGGACGGTCGAGGCGTGCACCTTGTGCGTCCACCGCATCGACGCCGGACGCGATCCGGTGTGCGTCGAGACCGCCAACGCGCTGAAGCCGGGTGCGATGATGTTCGGCGACCTCAACGACAAGGCCAGCGCCATCTCGAGGAAGGTGTCCCAGGCTGCCGTGACGCGGGTCCGCCGCGACCTCGGCCTCGAGCCGGGCGTCCTCTATCAGGGTCTTTGAGGGAGGCGAGACCACCATGACCGAACTCACCTTCCGCGAGATCGAGGGCCGCAGCATCTCCTACTGGGCTTGGCTGGGCGTGCTCGGCGTCTTCGCCCTGGCCGGCATGGGCTCGTTCGCCTACATCGAGTTCGCCGGCCACGGCGTCACCGGCATGACCAACCAGTTCGTCTGGTGCCTTGGCCATGTGATCTCGATCTTCATGATCCTGTCCGGCGTCGGCGCGTTCGTGATCGCCGCCGCCGGCACGGTGTTCAACCGCAGCGTCTACAAGCCGTTGGCCCCGCTCGCCGGCCTGATCGCGGTGGCATTGCTGATGGGCGGCCTGGCCGTGACCGGGTTCGACCTCGGTCGGCCCGACCGCCTGACGCTCGCCATGACCAACGTCAACCTGACGTCG
This sequence comes from Rhodospirillales bacterium, assembly GCA_018432935.1. Lineage (GTDB taxonomy): Bacteria > Pseudomonadota > Alphaproteobacteria > Rhodospirillales > Shumkoniaceae > JAHDSF01. Next base: position 73,012 of record JAHDSF010000004.1, read on the forward strand.
ACGCTCTCCTCGAACATCATGCGGTATCAGGGGTTCATCGGCCTGGTGCTGATCTATCTCTGGCTGCTGATGGACTGGCGCTATGCGCGCTGGATGAAGCCGGTCGCCATCATCGCCTTCCTGTGGAGCCTCTCGGTATCGACCGGGGTCGGGCTGGAATTCGCCTTCCTGGTGGCGCGCGAAGCCTATGACGCCGCGGTGATGGCGCCCCTGATGGTCGCCTCCTCCTTCATGTACGGCACCGCCGTCGTGCTCCTGGTCGTCAGCGTCGCCTTCCGAGTGCTCGGCCGGCCGCTGGGCGAGAAGATCATCAACCGCCTGAAGCGCCTGCTGGCCCTGTTTGTCGCCGTCGGCGCGTACATGGTGTTCGTGCACTACCTCACCATGCTGTACGGCGCCGAGCATCGCGACATGGTCGCCTTCCTGCTGGTCCACGGCGGAGCGGTGACGCTCACCTTCTGGATCGGCCAGGTGCTGTGCGGGCTGGTGCTGCCGCTCATCCTGTTCTACGCCCCGGCGTTCTCACGCTCGGAGCCGGCGATCCTGACCGGCGCGGCGCTGGTCTTGATCGGCGGGCTGGCGCACATGTACGTGGTGCTGATCGGCGGCCAGGCGTTCCCGCTCGACCTGTTCCCGGGCTTCGCCGCTTCCAGCAGCTTCGGCGACGGCGCGATCGGCAGTTTCCAGCCGACCCTGGTCGAGATGCTGTTCGCGGCGCTGTCGATCCCGATCGCGGGGATCCTGGTCTCTCTCGGCATCAAGTTCTTCCGCTTCCTGCCCGAGAGCCTGGCCGACGAGGTCGTCGACCCGCACCACAAGACGGCGTAGGCGCCGGTTTCGAAAAGGCACATCCCGCGTCCCCGTGACAAACAGGGACGCGGATGCTTTTATGGGGGCCGATGCTCGTCTTTCCCCCCTTCGCAGGGGGATGAAAGCGGGGTGCATCGAGTGCTTGAAACACCCCTTCCGTCTCCCCCTTCGAGGGGGAGGGAGGATTGTGCTTGGCCCACGTCTACATCTCCGCCGCCCACAAGTCCTCGGGCAAGACGACGCTCGCGATCGGGCTGTGCGCCGCGCTGACCGCGCGCGGGCTGAAGGTGCAGCCGTTCAAGAAGGGACCGGACTACATCGATCCCCTGTGGCTGACCAAGGCCACCGGCGTGCCGTGCCGGAACCTCGATTTCTTCACCACCCCGGCGGCCGAGCTTCGTGCCACCTTCGCCCGCTTCGCGCGCCAAGCCGATATCGCCGTCGCCGAGGGCAACAAGGGCCTGCACGACGGCATGGACCTCGAGGGCAGCGACAGCAATGCGGCCATGGCCAAGCTGATAGAGGCGCCGGTCGTGGTGGTCGCCGACTGCCAGGGCATCACCCGCGGCATCGCCCCCCTGCTGTGCGGCCTGCAAGCCTTCGACCCTGCAGTGATGCTGGCCGGGGTGATCCTCAACAAGGTCGGCAACGCGCGCCAGGAAGCCAAGCTGCGCCAGGCGGTCGAGCGCTACACCGACCTTGCGGTGCTGGGAGCCGTCCGGCGTGACGCCGCAATGGAGATCCCCGAACGCCACCTCGGCCTGATCCCCGCCAACGAGGCCGGGGCCGCCGATGCCCGCATTGCCGAGATCGGCGCCCGGGTCGCCGACCAGGTCGACCTCGACGCCCTGCTCGCCGTCGCCGGCAGGGCGCCGTTGCCGGCGGCTCCGCCGCCCGTTGCGCCGCCACCGGTGCACCGCGAGGTCCGGATCGCAGTCGCCCGCGACGCCGCCTTCGGTTTCTATTATGCCGACGACCTCGAGGAGATGGAGGCGGCAGGCGCCGAGATCGTGCCTGTCGACATGCTTGCCGCGCCCGGCCTGCCCGACGTAGACGGCCTGTTCATCGGCGGCGGCTTTCCCGAGACCCAGATGGCGGCGCTGGCCCGCAACGGAAGCCTGCTGGCGGACGTCCGCTCGGCCATCGCGGGGGGCCTGCCGGCCTACGCCGAGTGCGGCGGTCTGATGTACCTCGCCCGCAGCATCACCTGGAACGGCGAGACCGCGGAAATGGCCGGCGTGCTGCCGGGCGACATCGTTGTCGGCCCGCGCCCTGTCGGCCATGGCCACGTACGCCTGCGCGAGACTTCCGGTCATCCCTGGCCGCGCAACGGCGCCGACCCTTCAGTCGAGGTGGTGGGGCACGAGTTCCACTACTCCACCTTCGGCAGGCTTGACGACCGCGGTCTCGTCTTCGCGTATGATGTGGTGCGGGGCGTCGGCACCGACGGCCGCCGGGACGGCATCGTGATCGGCAACCTGGTCGCCAGCTATGCGCACCTGCGCAGTGTCGGCGGCAATGCCTGGGCCCGGCGGTTCGTGAGCTTCGTGAAGGCATGCAAGGGCGGCGGAACGAGGAAGAGATCAGCATGACGCGCATCGGCCCCATCCATCCTGTGGCCATCGTCGGCGCCGGCCCCGGCGATCCAGAGCTGCTGACGGTGAAGGCGGCCCGCCTGCTGGCTGCGGCCGACGCCGTCGTCTACGACCGCCTGGTGGCGCGCGAGATCCTGACGCTGACCCGTCCGGGCGCCCAGATGATCTTTGCCGGCAAGTCGCCGTACAACCACCACATGCCGCAGGAGGACATCAATTCCCTGCTGGTGCGGCTGGCCCGCAGCGGTCAGAAGGTGGTCCGCCTGAAGGGCGGCGACCCCTTCATCTTCGGCCGCGGCGGCGAAGAGGCGCAGCAGCTCGCCGAAGCCGGCATCCCGTTCGAGGTGGTTCCCGGAGTCACCGCGGCGACAAGCTGCGCCGCCTACGCCGGCATCCCCCTCACCCACCGCGGACTGGCGGTCGGGGTCCACTTCGTCACCGGGCATTGCCAGGGCCAGTCCGAGCTGCCGCTCGAGCTGAACTGGGCCGGGCTCGCCGATCCGGATTCCACCCTGGTCGTCTACATGGGGCTGGTCAATGTCGAGAGCATCGCCGACAACCTGATCCGCCACGGCCTTGCGCCCGAAACTCCGGCAGCCGCCGTCCACAAGGGCACCACTGCCGAGCAACGGGTGATCGTCACCACCCTGGCCGGGTTGCCGGAAGAGGTGGCGCAAGCCCGCTTGAGGCCGCCGACCTTGTTCGTGATCGGCAAGGTGGTTGCGCTGGCGCCGCAGCTGTCTTGGTTCCGCCCCCTACAGGCCGCCGCCGTCGATGCCGCGCAGTGACGGGAAGCGAGACACGTCGGGCCGCCCCGGAGATACCCGCCCTGCGACAGGATCGGGATGAGGGCTGGCGACAGGCCGCCCTGCTGTTGGCGGCGCACGGCTCCTCCCGCGTCGCCGGAGGCGGAGATTCGGTGCGGCTGCAGGCGTCCCTCCTCGCCGGTCGCAACCTGTTCGCCGAGGTGGGCGCCGCCTTCCTCAGAGAACCCCCGCCGCTGTCGGAGATGCGCGCCGCCTGGCGCCATTTTGCCGCGGTCTACGTGGTCCCGATGTTCACCTGCCGCGGCTACATCTGCGATACCCTGGTCCCGCGCGCCCTCGACCTGGTCGGCCCGGTGACGGAGGACGGAGGATGCCGCTGGCTGCTGTGCGATCCGGTCGGCTGCCATCACGGGGTGACGGATCTGCTCGCCGCCCGCATCCGAGCGATGGCGGCAGATTTCCGTCTGATCCTCGAGGCGACAAGCGTCCTGCTGGCCGCCCACGGATCCCGCCTCGAACCCGACTCCTTCCGCCGCACCCAGGAGGTCGCCGCCGGGCTGCGGGTGTGGAATGAACGACTCGATGTGCAGACGGGCTTCCTCGAGCAGGTTCCGCGCATTCATGAAGGGCTGACCGCCTGCCGCCACCGCGACGTCCTCGTCGTCCCCTTCATGATCGGGGCGGGCGCCCATGGCACCGTCGACGTGCCGGTGTCGCTCGGCCTCGACCCCGCCGACCCGCGGCTCGCGGCCGCCTCCGCAAGGGGCCACGCCGGTCCCTTCGCAGTCGGGAGCAAGGTCATCCACCTGGCCCGCGCCTTTGGCAACGAGCCCGAGGTCGCCGACCTGGTGCTGGATCTGTTGACCGATTTCCGGCGCCGATTCTCGGCTTGACCGCGCTCTGGGGCGGTCGTATTCCCGACGCGTTCGGACATCGCCCCGCCTGCTCCGCCGTACAGGGAGGAAGGGATGGCTCTCAAGGAATTCCGTTCCGCCCAGGGTCGGCTGGCACTGAACGGGCTGGAGCCCGAGCTTTTCGCCGAGCCCCTTCCGCCGCCGGTCTGGATCGACCTGTACGGCCCTACCGCCGAGGAGGAGGCGCGGGTCGAGGGCATCCTCGGCATCGACGTGCCCACCCGCGAAGAAATGCAGGAGATCGAGCACTCCAGCCGGCTCTACGAGGAGAACGGCGCCCTGTTCATGACCGCGATCGTGCTCAGCCGCAGCGACACGCCGGAACCCGAAAGCGCCGCCACCACCTTCATTCTCGCCAAGGACAGCCTCGTCACCCTGCGCTACGCCGAACCGCTGCCGTTCGAGACGCTGTCGCGGAAGATCGAGCGCGGGATGGTGCCGGCCAGCACGGCCGAGGGTGTGCTGATGACGCTGATGGAGCACATCGTCGACCGCCTCGCCGACATCATGGAGGCCAGCCTGGCCGAGCTCGAGGTCATCTCGCGCGGCATCTTTCGCCGCACCGCCACCGACGATCGGCCGGACTACCAGGAAATCCTCCACCGCATCGGCCGCGCCGGAGACCGCTCCAGCAAGGTCAAGGACAGCCTGCACAGCCTGAACCGGATGGTGCTGTTCCTCACAACCCAGCCGCGGTTCCGCAAGGACGCCAAGGCCCGCCTCAAGATCCTGTCGCGCGACGTGCTGTCGATCACCGAGCACGCCAACTACGTCAACAGCAAGGTGACGTTCCTGCTCGACGCCACCCTCGGCCTGATCAACATCGAGCAGAACGCGATCATCAAGATCTTCTCGGTGGCCGCGGTCGCGTTCCTGCCGCCGACCCTGATCGCCAGCATCTACGGCATGAACTTCGAGCACATGCCCGAGCTGACGTGGGACTTCGGCTATCCGGCCGCCATCGTCCTGATGGTGCTCTCGGCGGTGCTGCCTTTCTGGTATTTCAAGCGCCGCCGCTGGCTATAGCCTCCGCATGTCCCGCCTGACGCTGGCCACTATTGCGCACCATACGTTCATAGCGGGGGCTCTGGGCCCGCACTCCGTGGTTCTCGACCTCGGCGCCGCAACCGCCCCGTTTGCGACGGCGGTGACGGAGATGAAGGGCTGCCGCTGTCATGCCGTCGAGGCCAGCTCGGCAGTGGCGGCGCTGATCCCCTCCAGCCACCTTCTCGCCGCCCACCATCTCGCGCTGGCCGGCACAGACGGCCGCGCGACGCTCTCGCTGCTCGGCAGCGGCGTCGCCTCGGGCCGCCTGGGAGTGCCGGCCGGAGGGGCCTGCCCCGCCGCCGAGGAGGTCGAGACGGTCACCCTCGACACCCTGATGGCGCGCCTCGGGCTGGACTGCGCCGATCTCGTTAAGGTCGACGTCGAGGGCGCCGAGATCGCGATGTTCGACGCCGCCAGCGACGACACCTTGTCGCGCGTCGACCAGTTCACGGTGGAATTCCACGACTTCATGGATCCGACGCTCGGGCCCGGCGTGTTGCGCGTCAAATCGCGGCTGGAGCGGCTCGGCTTCGCAGCCGTCGTTTTCACGCGCCGGTTCCACGGCGACGTCCTGTTCGCCCACCGCGACCGGCTCCGTCTCTCGGCAATCGACGTCGCCGCCCTGCGCGCCGCCAAGTACTGGCGCGGCGCCCGGCGCATGCTGGCCCGGCGCACCTGCCCCGGGTAGAGACGGCACGCGAGGGAGATTCCCTACTCCTCGATTTCGACTGCCTGGACCAGCAGCATGTACAGCTTGCCCATGTCGGACGACAGGAAGGTGGCGCCCAGCACGCCGTCGTGGTCGCGCGCCTTGGCCTCGTCCAGCATCGCCTCGAACTGGCTGATGTAGCGGCCGACGTACTCGCGGAACTCGCCATCGTACTGGAAACGCTGGCGGATCGAGTTCAGCTTGCTGCGCTCGCGGTAGCCCAGCATCTTGCGCACGAAGATGCCCTTCTCGCCCTTCGAGTAGCGGCGCCAGTCCTCTTCGGTGATCTGCGCCTCGATGGTCCGCGAAAGGTCCACCGCCACCGACTGCAGGCCCTCGGTGATAAAGGTGGCGCGGCGCAGGAAATCCTCGATGCCGCCGCGCTTGTTCTGCTCCTTGAGCGCGCTCAGCAGCTTTTCCGCCTCGACGGTGACCGTCCGCAGCTCGCGCGTCTCCCGATCCATCGCCTCGGCCACCACGAGCGCCTTCCGCGCCGCCTCGTCGGAGGCGCCGCGCAGCAGCTCCGCCCCTTCGCGCACCGACTTCTCCCAGGCCCCGGTCGAGCCATGGGCGCGGCCGGCCGCCTGCTCGACGCTGCCGGCATGGACATCGAGCGCCTCGCCGAAGGCGGCCATCCCGGTCTCCGCCCGCTGACAGGCGCCGACGAGCTCGTCGAGCTGGCCCCGCAGGCCGCGCGCCGCCAGCGCCAGCCGCTCCTGCATGTCGTTGGTCGAGCGCGCGGTGTCGGCCGCAAGCCGCCGCACCACCTCTCCTGCCTGGCTCAGCCGTTCGGCATCGTGGCCGACCGCTTCGGCGGCTTCCGAAGCACGCCGGTCGAGCGCTGCGTATGCTTCGCCCAGCTGCTCGCCGGCCTCGCGATGGCGCGACGCGACCTCCTCGGCGCGGCCGCGCAGCACCTCCGAGGCGGCCGCCATCTCGGTGGCAGTGGCGGCGGAGACAGAGCGCAGCGCCTCGATCCTTGCGGTCAGCGATTCGCCCGCCGTGGCAAGGCGCTCGGAAACGATCTGCGAGGTTGCCTCAGCCTCCTTGGCGCTGATACCCAGCGAACCGCTCAGCGTCTCGACCTTGCCCGCCATTTCACCCACCACGCGATGGCAGCCCTCGACGTTCACGCTCAGCGAGCGTGCGGTCAGGGTGATCAGCCTGGTGGCGCGGGCAACGATATCCGCGATCTGCTGCGAGCGCTGCGTGAGGTCACTGCCGACCTCGCCGATCGACCGGGTTGCGGTGCCGCCGGCGTCCGCCAACGCCTGTGTCTCGACGCGCAGCGTCTGCGAAACCTCGGAAAGCCGGGCAACCGCATCTGAATAGGCGGCACCCAGCTCCTGGGCACGATCACGCAGCGTAGCACCCATCCCTTCGAGATGGGCGCCGGCGCGCCCGAGCACGGAATCGAAGAGTTCGGCCTTGGCCCCGATCGTCGACGTGATCTCGGCGAAGCGGGCCTGGGCACGGTCGCTCGCCGACATCGCGGCGGCGAGGCCGACGGCCACGTCCTTGCCGACACCGTCGATGTCGGCGGTCGCCTTCTCGACGGCGCCCGCCACCGTCGCACCTTCCTCGCGCACGGTCGCGGCGACCGCCTGCAGCCGTTCCAGCACGAGGTCCGCCTGTGCCGCGACCGCATTGCCGTCCTCGATCACCCGCGCCGCGGCGGCGTCGGCGCCGCTCACCAGCTCCTGGGTGCGGCGCTCCATCAAGCCGCTCGCCGCCTCGACGTGCTTGGCGGCACCATCGACGCTCTCGGCGAGCAGTTCGGCATGGCGACTCATGGCCCCGGAAACCAGTGAGATCATGCGCGCCGCCCGCTCGGCGCTGGATACGACCTCGCCAGTCTGCTGGGTTAGGGCTGCGCCCACCGTGGCCATGTCGTCCAGCGCCCGGCCGCGGGCCTCCTCCACTCCCAGCGACTGCTGGCGCAGGCTCGCAGCAGCGGCCACCATCTGGACAGCGATCTCCTCGCAGGCACGGATCATGCTTTCGCGCCGCCGCTCGATGCTCTCGCCGATCGCCTGCAAGCCCCGTTCTGCCTCGCCCGACGAGTGTCCCAGTTCAACCGCCCGCTCACCCAGCTTTCTGGTCGCCTCGGCCATGATCTCGGCGTTGCCGCGCGAGGTCTCGGCCAGTTCCGCGGTCTGCTGGCGCAAGGCACCGACGATCCGTTCCATCTCGGTCAGCATGGTCTCGCTGGTGCGGCCGAGATCGTCCGTCCGCGACCGCACTCCTTCGCCGAGACCGTCCATCTCATGCAGGGTCGCGCGGGCCATCGTCTTGGCGTTGTCGAGCGTTTCCGTCAGCTCGCCGACAAACTGGCCGGCGCGCTCGGCCGCAGCCTCCACCTCCGCCCGCTCGTTCCGCAGCCCTTCCGCAGCCGCCGCAATCGCCGCCAGCCCCTCGTCGGAAGCCTGGCGCAAGGCCGCGGCCCCCGAGCCCAGCCCTCTGGCCGCCGCATCCAAACTGGCGGTCGAGGCCGTCGCCTGAGTCGCCAGTTCGCCAGTGCGGTCCTTCAAGGTCTCGCCAAGCAGATGCAGCCGCTCCAGCGACTGCTTTACCATCGCCGCCAGGTCTCCGCCGCGGTTCTTGAGGGCCTCTCCCACCCGCGTCAGCACGTCGGCCGAGCGTTCGGAGAGGAGCGAGAGACTGCCGGTACTCTTGGTCAGGGCGGCGTCAACGGCACCCATCTTCTCCAGCGCGCTGCCGGCCTGCTCCGCAAGCTGCGCGGCAGACCTCTGCATCCCGGATGTCAGCTCGCGCGAACGCGCGTGCGCCTCTTCGGCCGCCCGGCTGAGCGCCTGGGCGCTTGCTTCGGCACGCGCCCCTGAAGCGGCGGTCACGGCCGACATCTCCTCGACCCGCTCTTTCAGGGTCGCAGCCTGCAGGGCGAGCTCCCGTCCGTTGTCGGTGATTCGCGCCAGCACGCGTGCCGAGTTCTCGTCAAGCAGGGCGGTTTGGCGGGCCAGGCAGGCCTCGATCTCGGCCGTCCGCTCACCAAGGCTGCGTCCCGCCTCACCAAGGTCGCCGAGCTGGCGCTGCAAGGCCTCGCGCATGACCTCGGACTGGCGGCCGGCAGCCTCGGACCGGCGATTCAGTTCCTCCGCCTGGACGCGCAGGAGCTCAGCGTCGCCCTTGAGGATGCTGCTGCTGTCGGCAGCGGCATCGTGCATCTGCTCGATCCTGGCGCGGACCTCCTCGGCAGCCGTGCGGGTCGCGGCAACTGCGGCGGAGGTGGCCTCGCCGATCTCGCGACCGCGCTCCTGCACCAGGCGCGCCACGTCCTGCATGCGGGTGGCGCTTTCTTCCGACACCGCCGAGATCTCGCCGGAACGCTTCTGCAGGATCTCGCAGACCTCCTCGACGCGGGTCGCGGTGCGGTCGGAAGATCCCGTTAGGTCGCGCGATTCGCGGAACAGCACCTCGCCCACCTCGCGCACACGGCCGAGGGCGCGTTCGCTGGCGGCCAGCAGGCCTTCGGTCTGCCGGTGCAGCGCCTCCGAAACCGCCTGCGCCCGCAGGTCTGCATCCTCGGACGCCTGCGCCAGCTCCGCCGTGCGGACGCGCACCGCCTCGGAAGCCTCGAAAGCCCGCCGTGCCGCCTCTTCGGATGCCTCGTTAAGCAACCGCGCCTGGCGGCGCAGAGCCTCGGTGACGGCGGCGACACGCGCCTCGGCGCGTTCCGGCGGATAGGCGATCAGCTGCAGGTAGCGGCGCATCCCCTCGGTGGCGCGACGGAACTGCCGATTGCGCTCGTAGAAGGCGACCACCATCCACAGCAGAGCCATCGGGGTCACTGCCCCCGCCGCCATGCCGCCAAGCTCGTGCGGCATCAGTTCGAGCAGGTTGGCCCAACCGAACTGATCGGAAATGACGATCGCGACCAGCGTCAGCCAAGCCACCGACACGACCGCGGCAGCCGCCGACAGCAGATGGTAGCGGACGTGGAATGGGGGGGTGAGCGAATCGAGGTCGATCGTCGGGCGATCGGGAAGCTGGGCCCGCGAGGCGACCGCGAGCTCCCCAGCAGCAAGCGCGCCTTCGAGCGCCGCCATGCCCTGGTCCGCTTCGACCTCGAGCACCGAGTTGCGTTCCGCCATCACACCCTCCCACCTTTCCGGCGGCCGGCCGGACGCGCCCATTCAACCACGCCTTCCTTAAGGAAGACTTGCAAGGTCTTGCCGGCAAAGGGAAAGCGCGAGAGTCGCCGGGTTAGCGGCTCATCAGCACCGGCAGGGTCGCATGGTTCAGCACGTGCTGCGTGACTCCGCCCAGGATGAGCTGCCGGAACCGGCCCCGGGTGTAGGCCCCCATGACCATGAGATCGGCCTCGTAAGCGTCGGTGCCGCTCAGCAGCGTCGCCGCCGGAACCCGGTCGGATTCGCGATCGAGCACCTTCAGCTCGGCGGCAACCCCGTGCCACAGCAGGAAGTCCTGCAACTCGCTACTGCCTTCGACCGGAGTGCGGTCGGTGCCGACGGTGAAGATCGCCACCTTCTCGGCGTTCTCGATCAGCAGCATGGCGCTGGCCACGGCCCGCGCGGCCTCGGCACTGCCGTTCCAGAAGATGGCGATGCGCCGGCCCAGCGAAGGTGGCAGGGCCGGCGGGACCACCAGGACGGGACCGCCGGATTCGAACACCGCCGCGTTGAGGACCATCGATAGCCCAAGGCTGGATTCGCTGGTCGGCCGCGGAATCACGGTCAGGTCGGCGAGACGCCCGCAATGCGCGGTCACCTCGTCTTCCCGGCCGACCATCTCGCGCCAGCACATGGTCGGCTGTCCCGGACCCGGCGGCGAGGACACCGTGGGCAGGCCGTGCTTGGCCTGCTGGCGACCGAATACCTCGCGCGCACGCACCGCCCGGGCCGCCGACTCCTTGTCGGCGAGCTGGATCATCTCTTCGATCATGGCGCCCGACATGCCTTCGCCCAAGAGCGGCACCGCGCTCTTCGAATCGGCCCTGACATGAAGGGCTTCGACATGTGCGTTCAGAGTCTTGGCGAGGGAGAGAGTGATATCGAGGGCTCGCTCGGTCGCATCGGACCCGTCAAGGGGAACAAGGATCTTGCGGAAACGCATGGCGTCCTCCTCTCTCGTGGAGGTCATTTTCCGCATTGTAGACCAATTCGCCCGCCGATGCGACCTCGCGAGCGAATTATCCAATCAGTGCAGAAGTTTATTGATAAGATTCGCGATCTCGGTGCAGCCGTGTCGGGCATCAACCCGGCGCCAGGAGAGAGGACCGGGGTCATAGGCCTCCTGGGCCCGTGCCACCGCAGCGCCTGCGTCGGAGGCATCGCCGGTCCTGCCCCCGATACGTTCGAGGCGCACCGGCAGCGGCGCCTCCAGCCACACCCCGAGGAAGGGGGCCCCCGCCTGCCGCGCCGCCGCCTCGATCGCGGCGCGCTCCTCCTCGCGGGCGAACACGGCGTCTGCGATCACCGGCCGACCGGCGCGCAGGGCAGCGGCCGCCTCCTCGACGATCGTCTCGTAGGTGCGCCGCCCCATGTCGTCGGTATAGCCTTGCGGGCCAAGGCGCACCTCCGGCGCCACCCCGGCCAGGCGCTTGCGGATAGTGTCCGAGCGGACGATCCGCGGCCCTGCCACCGGCAGTCGCGCCAGCAGGGCCAACTCGCGGGCGACGCTGCTCTTGCCGGTGCCGGACAGGCCGCCGATGGCGACCAGGAACGGTTCCTCCGCCGTCAGGCAGCGCTCGGCGAGCGTGAAATAGGCGCGCGCCGCGGCACCGTCTCCCGACAGCCCGGCGACGTGCGAGCGCACCACCGCCCTCACCGCCAGGAACAGCGGCAGCGCCGCCAGCCCGAAGGCGTCCCCGGTGCGGTCGAGATAGCGGTTCAGCACCCGGTTGGCATGCCCCTCGAGGCCACGGAACACCAGGTCCATCAGCAGGAACGCGACGTCGTAGAGGACGTCGATGTTGGCAAACTCAAGGGAGAACTCGATGGCATCGAACGGGGTCGGCCGTCCCTCGAATACGCAGATGTTGGCGAGGTGGAGGTCGCCGTGGCCGTGGCGGACGAAGCCCTGGCGCCGACGCTCGTCCAACAGCTTCCCGCGGCCCTCGATCACCGCCTCGATGCGGGCGAACAGGGCGGCGACCCGCTCCGCATCGAGGATGTCTCCCGGCAGCCGGTCGAAGGTGGCGCGATTGTTGGCGACGATGTGGGCAAACGAATCGCGGCCGCCGAACGCGAAGCACCGGGCGGCCCCGGCGTGAAACGCGGCCACCTCGTCGGCCAGGCGTTCCACCAGGGTTGTTTCCAGTGCTCCCCGTTCCGCCATCCGCAGCAGCACGTCTTCCTCGCGGAAGCGGACCATGTCGACAACCCAGTCAACCGTCTCGCCACTGCCGTTGAGGGCGAGCCCGCCGCCCGCCTCGCGGGTGATGGCGATCATGCCGCGGTAGATGCCCGGCGCCGTGCGGCGGTTGGTCGCCAGCTCGCTTTCGCAGGCCGCGCGGCGGCGCTCGAGAGTGGTGAAGTCGAGGTAGGGGAGGCGGACCGCCCGCTTCAGCTTGAGCGCCCGGCCGCTGCCGAGAAAGACGAGCGAGATGTGGGTGCGGACACACTCCACCCCCGCACCGCCTTCGTCCCAGCCGCCTTCGGACAGGAAGCGGACGACCTCGTCCTGGCTCTGCTCGCTCACCGCGCGCTCATCGGCCTGCCGTCATCCCTCAAGGTCACGTAGATGGCGGGGATGACCAGCAGCGTCAACGCGGTCGACGAAGCCAGCCCGAACACCAGCGAGATCGCCAGCCCCTGGAAGATCGGATCGGCGAGGATGAAGGCGGCGCCGATCATCGCCGCCAGCGCCGTCAGCAGGATCGGCTTGAAGCGGATCGCGCCGGCCTCCAGCAGCACGTCGCGCAGCGGCGACCCGCCACCCTGGCGATGGCGGATAAAGTCGACCAGCAGGATCGAGTTGCGGACGATGATACCCGACAACGCGATGAAGCCGATCATCGAGGTGGCGGTGAACGGCGCCCCGAACAGCCAGTGCCCTACGACGATGCCGATCAGGGTCAGCGGCACCGGCGACAGGATCACCAGCGGCAGCAGGAAGCTGCCGAACTGGGCGACCACCAGCAGGTAGATGCCGAGGATGGCGATCGCGAACGCCAACCCCATGTCGCGGAAGGTGACGTAGGTGATCTCCCACTCGCCGTCCCACAGCAGGCTGAGACGGGATTCGTCGCGCGGCTGGCCGTGGTAAAGCACCGCGGGCGCACCGAGGTTCCCCCACTCCTGCTCGCCGAGCTGCTCCTGAACCGCCAGCATGCCGTAGATCGGGGCCTCGAAGCGGCCGGCCAGCTCGGCGGTGACCATCTCGGCGAAGTGGCCGTTGCGGCGGAAAATCGGGAAGCTCGCCGGCTCGCGCGAGACGGTGACGACGTCACCCAGCTCGACGTTGGCGCCGGTGTCTCCGGCCGGCCCGGGCGCAGCGACGGGGGTCGCCAGCAGGCGTTCGCCCAGGCGCAGCCCGGCATTGGGCAGCCGGATCGCGATCTCGACCGGATTGCGGCCTTCGCCGCGGTGGGAATAGCCGACCGAAACCCCGCCCAGCAGCGCCGCCAGGGTATCGTACACCGCCTGCTCCTGGACGCCGTGGAATTCCAGGTTCTCCTGGTCGATGCGGAAGCGCAGGCGGTCGGCCGGACGGCCGAAGGAATCGTCGACGTCGACCACGAAATCGACCGCCTCGAACGCCTGCCGCACCTTGGCCGCGGCGGTGCGGCGGCTTTCCGCGTCGGGCCCGTAGACCTCGGCCAGCAGGGTCGCCAGCACCGGCGGCCCGGGCGGCACCTCGACGACCTTGACCGAGGTCCCGTCGGGAACCGGCAGATCGCGCAGCCGCTCCCGCACGTCGAGGGCGATCGGATGGCTTTCGCGCCCGCGCTCCCCCTTCGGCGCAAGGTTGATCTGCAGCTCGCCCTGCTCGGGCAGGCGGCGCAGATAGTAGTGCCTGACCAGGCCGTTGAAGTTGAAGGGCGCCGCCGTTCCGGCGTAGGCCTGGATCCCGGTCAGCTCGGGCAGCCCGGCCAGCTTCGCGGCCGCCTCGGCCAGCACGCGATCGGTCGCCTCCAGGCTGGAGCCCTCCGGCAGATCGACCACCACCGCCAGCTCGGACTTGTTGTCGAACGGCAGCAGCTTGACCGTGACGTCCCGGGTCAGGAACAGCAGCGTTGCGGCCGCGGTGGCCGTCCCGACGGCGGCAAGAAGGATCACGGCCCGCTTGCGGCCGACCAGGAGCGGCGTGGCGAGACGGCGGTAGAAGGCGCCAAGCCGGCCTTCGCCGTGCTCGCCCCCGCCGTCGCCGCCCTTTCGCCCGCGCATGCGCACCAGCAGCCAGGGCGTGATGACCACCGCGACGAAGAACGAGAACAGCATCGCCGCCGAGGCGTTGGCGGGGATCGGGCTCATGTAAGGGCCCATCAGGCCCGACACGAACATCATCGGCAGCAGTGCGACGACGATCGTGAGGGTGGCGACGATGGTCGGGTTGCCGACCTCGGCCACCGCCTCGACGGCGGCCGCGACCGGGCTGCGCCCGTCGGCCATGCGCCAATGGCGGACGATGTTCTCGACCACCACGATGGCGTCATCGACCAGGATGCCGATCGAGAAGATGAGAGCGAACAGGCTGACCCGGTTGATCGTGTAGCCCATCAGGTGCGCGGCGAACAGGGTCAGGAGGATGGTGGTCGGCACCACCATCAGGACCACGACCCCGGCCCGCCAGCCGAGCGCCACCGCCACCAGGATGACGATCGACACCGTCGCCAGGGCGAGGTGGAACAGCAGCTCGTCCGACTTGTCCAGCGCGGTCTCGCCGTAGTTCCTGGTGATTTCGACATTGAGGCCCGGGGGTACCAGGTTCCCCTGGACAAGAGCCAGCCGCTCGACCACCTCGTCGGCCACCCACACCGCGTTGGCGCCCTTGCGCTTGGCGATCGCCAGCGTCACCGCGGGCTGCCGCTCCAGCGCGCCGGCCGGGTTCTTGACATAGTTCCAGACGTGATGCTCCTGCGGGCGGGCGCCGACCACCACGTCGGCGACGTCGCGCACATAGACCGGCCGCCCGTCCCGTGCAGTGATGAGCAGGAGCCCGATGTCCGGCACCCCCTGCAGGGTCTGCCCGGCGACCACCGGCAGCGAGGCGCCGCCGCCGCGCATGCGGCCGATCAGGAACGAGCGGTTGGCGCTGCGAACCTTTTCGACCAGCTGGTTGAGGGTGACGCCGTATAGCGACAGCTTTTCGGGATCGGGCTCGACCCGGATCTGGTCGGGATCGCCACCCGAGATGAACGTCAGGCCGACCTCGGGGATCTTGATCAGCTCGTGCTGCAGCTCCTCGGCGACGTCAAAGAGGGCGTTGGCGTCCCAGCGGTCCGCCCCTTCGGGCTTGGGCGACAGGGTCAGGGTGACGATCGGAACGTCGTTGATGCCGCGTCCGACAATAAGCGGCTCGGGAATGCCGATCGGGATGCGGTCGAAATTGGCGCGAATCTCGGTGTGCACGCGCAGGATCGCCTCGTCCTCGTCGGTGCCAACCAGGAAGCGGGCCATCACCAGGGCGCGGTCGTCGTCGGACTGCGAGTAGACGTGCTCGACCCCATCGATGCCCTTGACGATGTCCTCCAGAGGCTTGGTCACCAGCTCGACCACGTCCTCCGCCTTGAGCCCGTTGGCCTCGACGTGGATGTCGACCATCGGCACGCTGATCTGCGGCTCCTCCTCCCGCGGCAGCACGACCAGCGCCAGCGAGCCCAGCGCCAGCGAGGCCAGTAGCACCAGCGGCGTCAGCGGCGAGTTGATGAAGGCGCGCGTGATGACGCCCGAGATGCCCAGCTTCATAGCAGCCCCCCGACGCCCAGATCCCCTCTCCGTCCCATCACCGGCCCCCCGCCGGCTGGATCAGGTCGCCGTCGCGCAGGCCGGAGAGGATCTCGATCCCGTCCTCCAGCACCTGGCCCGGTTGCACCACCGCCTCGATCCCGCTGGCCAGCCGCACGTAGGACACGCCCTGCCGCTGATAGACGTAGCGCGCCGGGACGACGTAGGTGGTACGCTGCCCGGCCTCGACCAGCACCCGCATGCGCTCGCCGACGAAGAAGTCGCCGAGACCTTCCACCTCGACATCGGCCACCACCCGGCCGTTGCGGATCTCCGGATAGATCTGGCGCACCCGGCCGGTATTGGCGGCGTCGGTGGCGCCGGAATCCATGCCGCGGCGCCCGACCCGTACCTCGTCGCCTTCGCGAATGAAACGGGCGTGACGCTCGGGCAGGCTGAGACGCAGGATGTAGCGCTCGGTGGCGATCTCGGCCAGGCTTTCGCCCGGCATGACGACCGTCCCCTCGGTGACCAGCACCTTCAGTACTCTCCCGCCCTTCGGCGCCAGCACGGCGCCCTCGCCCTGTTGCTCCTGGATGACGCTGCGCTCGGCGCGCATGGCCGCCAGCTCGCGCTCGACCACGTCGAGGTTGGTCTGCGCCTCGTCGAGCCGAGCCTGGGCCAGCGACCCCGATTCGCGAAGGCTGCGAGCCCTCTCGAGCGCCGTCCTGGCCAGATCGCGTTGCGCCATCAGCGCCTGGATGCGGGCATCCACCGCAGCGATGCGCAGCTTCAGCTTCGGGTCCTCGACCCGCGCCACCACCTCGCCCGCGCTCACGCTTGCCCCTTCGTCGACGGCAAGCGCTGCGACGGTGCCGCCGATGCGCGCCCGCGCCGCGGTGACGTCGACGCTTTCCACGGTGGCGAAGACCGCCTTGCGGTCGGTCACCTCGACCGGGCGCACGGTAAGCGGCTCGGCCGCCGCCATGGCCGCCGCGAACGCCGCAGCGGCTGCCACTATTCCCAAAGCCGTCCGAGCCATCTTCTCTCTCCGCACCAGCCGAGGTTGACGAATATATTAGAGTTTCCTAATTTATCAAGCGACCGTTGCGTGGCAACGGAAACATAGTTGCAAATAGGAGGTTCCCGTGTCCATCGACCGCTTCGTTCTCGCCTTCGCCGGCACCGTCGTCGTCCTCAGCGTGATCCTCGGCGTCTGGCACAGCACCAACTGGCTGTGGCTGACCGCATTCGTCGGCGCCAACCTGCTGCAGGCGTCCTTCACCGGGTTCTGTCCGATGGCGGCGATCCTGAAGCGCCTGGGCGTCAAGCCGGGCAGCGCGTTTTCTTGAGGACCGCAGCCGGCCCCGCTACATAGGAGCGATGAAGGTCGCGCTGCTGCAGACGGACGCCCGTGACGACAAGGCCGCCAACCTGCGGCAGGCCGAGGCGCTGATCGTGCGCGCGGCGGCCGAGGAGAAGCCCGACCTTGTCGTCCTGCCCGAGGTGTTCTGCTACGTCGGGGAGTCCGCCGAGGGGAAGCAGGCGGCGGCCGAGGTCCTTCCCGACGGAGAGGCCTACGCCATGCTGCGCGGCTGCGCCGCCCGGCACGGCATGTTCGTGCACGGCGGCAGTCTTTACGAAAGCGCCGGCGGCAAGCTCTACAACACGACCGTGGTGTTCGACCGCCAAGGGCGCGAGATTGCGCGCTACCGCAAGATCCACCGCTTCGACGTCACCACCCCGGACGGCCGCAGTTTCCGTGAATCCGCGTACATCGAAGGTGGCCGCGAGATCGTCTCCTACCAGGCCGACGCCTGGCGGATCGGCTGCACGATCTGTTACGACTTGCGCTTCCCCGAACTGTTCCAGGCCCTCCTCCGCCAGGGAGCGGAGGTGTTCGTGGTGCCCGCCGTCTTCACCCTGACGACCGGCAAGGACCACTGGGAGGTGCTGCTGCGGGCGCGCGCGATCGAAACCCAGACCTACGTGTTGGGGTGCGGTCGCATCGGCGCGTTCGGCAACGGCAAGGCCAGCTACGGCCATTCGATGGTGGTCGACCCCTGGGGCCACGTGGTGGCGCGCATGTCCGACCAGGTCGGCTATGTCACCGCCCGCCTCGACCGCGCCTATCTGGAGAACGTGCGTGCGGGCATCCCCTTGGCCCGGCACAAGGTGCTGTAGTCGTCGGCCTCGTCAGTTCTAGGGAGCCGGACGGGCTCCGCCTCCGGCCTGCCCGACCGCCTGGGGAAGCTCGAAATTGTCGAACGCAAAGCGGCCGGCGCCCAGCGCGATCAGCCCCACGCCCTCGCCCCGGGAGCCCGGCATCGACGCCGAGCCGACCACATTGCCGTTGAGCAGCAGCCGGACGGCCCGGCCGGCGAACTGTACTTCGAGGCGGTCCCGGCCGGCACCCTTTGCAGTCCCGCTCTGCCCGGACAGCACGCGGCGCAGCTTGCCCGCCTCGCGGCGGTACAGCGCATGGCGGCCGTCCGCCTCCAGAACGAAAGCGCTGTAGTCCCGCGTCCCGGGGTCGTACCCGAATATCAGGCCGGCGCCCGACGGGGACGCGCCCGCCGCGGGTTCGACACCGACCTCGACGCGAACGACGTCGCCGAAGCTCTCCAGGGAGCCCGCCCCCGGCACGATGTAGTAGTACTTGACCGCGCCCGGGTTGCCTTTGTTCTCAAGGACGTAGATGCCCCCGTTCAGGCTCGATGACCAGGCGCCGTCGCGTCCCGGCTTCACGACCCCGCCGAGCGCCGACGCCGGCGCACCGCCGGCTTGTTCGAAGGTCTCAAGGTAGCCCGCTGCGCCCGCTGCGCCCGCACAGAACCACAGCGTCAGCGCGATGAAGGCGACGTTGCGCATCCTCCGTCCAGGGTTCCTCATCGCATGTTCTCCTTGCGCAGGGTGACCCTTCGGATTGTACGGCTTTCGGTCGGTTCAACAACCCCGCACGACCGCGATGTCTTCATTGCTCCGGGATCTCCAGGCGCCGCTCGATGACACCCCACGGATCCTGGTGGACGATGATCTCCGCTTCGGGGTAGGTCATCTCGAGGGCGTGGAGGACCTCCTCGGCGATCGTGTGCGCCTGCCAAAGCGTGAGGTCGCCATCCATCTCGAGGTGGAATTCGATGAAGCGGCGGCGCCCGGATGTGCGCGTGCGAAGGTCGTGGACCCCCCTCACCTTGTTGTGGGAGGTGGCAATCTCGGTAATGCGCCGCCGCTCCCCCTCCGGCAGTTCGTGGTCCATCAGCATGTCGTAGGCGGCAATCCCGATCCGCCAGGCGCTGCGAAGGATGTAGGCCGCGATCGTCAGCGCGAACACCGGATCGACGAAGCGCCACCCGAACTGGCGCACCAGCACCAGGGCCAGAATGACACTTGCGTTGACCAGGAGGTCGGTCTGGTAGTGGACCGAGTCCGCCCGGATCGCGACCGAGCCGGTACGCCGCACGACATGGGTCTGGTAGGCCACCAGGGCGGTCGTCAGCACGATCGCGAACAGCATCACCGCAATGCCGATCCCGGTGTTGGACAGCTCGCGCGGGTGGATGATCCGGCGCGCCGCCTCGAACACCAGGAAGCCCGCAGAACCGCAGATGAACGCGGCCTGGGCGAGTCCCGCCAGCGCTTCGGCCTTGCCATGGCCATAGCGGTGCTCGGCATCGGCCGGCTGCAGGGCGTGGCGCACGGCGAGCAGGTTGACGAGCGAGGCCCCGGCGTCGATCAGGGAGTCGATCAATGTCGACAGCAGGCTCACCGAGTCGGTGAGCAGCGCGGCCACCAGCTTGACCGCGACCAGGACCCCGGCGACCGCGATCGAGGCATAGGTCGCGCGGCGCATCAGGCGCATCTGCTGGTCGGCGGGGAGCGGGGTTCGCGCGTCCAGCATCAGGCAATCACGGGTAGAGCCGTTCCGTCCTCCAGCCCTGGCCCTCGCGCATGTAGACGAGGCGGTCGTGGAGACGGAATGGCCGGTCCATCCAGAACTCGATCCGCTCGGGCACGACCCGCAGGCCGGTCCAGTGGGCGGGACGGGGCACCGCACCGATGTGGAACTTGGCGGCAAAGGCTGCGACCCGCCGCTCCAGTTCCCACGGGCTCTCGAGCGGCCGCGACTGCTGCGATGCCCAGGCTCCGATGCGGCTGCCGCGCTCGCGCGAGGCGAAGTAGGCGTCGGCCTCGGCGTCGTCGACGAAAACCGCCGGACCTTCGATCCTCACCTGGCGGCGCAGCGACTTCCAGTGGAACAGAAGGGAGACGAAGGGATTGGCGGTCAGTTCCCTCCCCTTGCGGCTTTCCATGTTGGTATAGAAGACGAAGCCGCGGGCGTCATACCCCTTGAGCAGGAGCATGCGCGCCGAGGGACGGCCGTCGGGGGTGGCGGTCGCCACGGTCATGGCGTTCGGGTCGTTCGGTTCCGACTTCTCCGCCTCGGCAAACCATTGGCGGAACAGATCCAGGGGGCCCTGGCTCGCCTCGATCATCGAAGCCCTTCCGGCGATTGGGAAAACAGCGCCCCCCGCTGTACACCTTTATGACGGCGGCGACAACCCGCCCCCCGGCCGTCCTTCAGAGAGGGAGCGGCCTCCATCAACAGGCTTCCCGAAATGGGGTCACTTCCGTCTATAATGGTGGCGCACCGATGGCCCGTCGCCAGCCTCCGACCTACATGTGCGGCGATGGGTGTTCGGTGCGCCCAGTCAGGATACACCGATTCGTTTCGCGTACGGAGACTTGCCCATGCTGAGGAAGAGAGTTATGGCCGGCTTGGCTGCGATTGTCGTGGCCGGCGGTCTGCTGGGGGCCTGCGAGCACCCCAACCGCAACCAGATCGGCGGCACCATGCTGGGCGGCGCGGTTGGCGGCCTGGCCGGCAGCCAGATCGGCGGCGGCTCGGGCCGGCTCGCGGCGACCGCGGCGGGTGCGCTCCTCGGGGCCTGGCTCGGCAACTCGGCGGGGCAGTCCCTCGACCGCGCCGACCGCCAGGCGGCCACCACCGCGCACACCGAAGCGCTGTCGACCGGACAGCAGATCCGCTGGAACAATCCCGACAGCGGGCACTACGGCACCGTCACGCCGACGCGCGACGGCCGCGACGTCAACACCGGCGCCTACTGCCGCGAATTCCAGTCGCAGATCGTGGTCGGCGGCCAGACCCAGAACGCCTACGGCACCGCTTGCCAGCAGCCCGACGGGAGCTGGCGGATCGTCGACCAGCGCTAGCGGCGCGCGGAGTGGCGGCGACGCATGAGGAACCCGTACGAGACCCTCGGCGTGCCCCGGAACGCCTCACCGGAGCAGATCAAGAGGGCCTTTCGCAGGCTTGCGCGGGACCGTCACCCCGACCGCCATCCCGATGATCCCGACGCCGAGGAGGCGTTCAAGGAGATCTCGGTCGCCTATGACATCCTGTCCGACCCGGTCCAGCGGGCGCGCTTCGATCGCGGAGAGATCGACGCCGGCGGCGCGCCCCGCCGCCGCAGGGCCAGCTCGTCGGCGCGGTGGCACGGCAAGAGCCCGTTCGAGCGCTTCTTCTCGCGCGATGCCGAGGGCCCGTCGGCAGGCGCTGCCGGCATCAAGGTCGATGGCGCCGACGTCACCTACACCCTGCGCGTCAGCTTCATGGAGGCGGCGCGGGGCACCACCAAGCGGATCAGCCTGACCAACGCGGCGCGGCTCGATATCACGGTGCCGGCCGGGACCCGCACCGGCCAGGTCCTGCGCCTCAAGGGTCAGGGCATGAACGGAATCGGCGGCGGCAAGCCCGGCGATGCCCTGATCGAGATGATCGTCGAACCGCACGCCGTCTTCACCCTCGATGGCAACGACATCCGCATCGAGGTTCCGGTCACCCTGCAGGAAGCGATCCTGGGGGGCCGCATCGGCGTGCCCACAGTCGACGGCACGGTTTCGGTGACGGTGCCGCCCGCCTCCAACTCCGGAACGGTGCTGCGCTTGCGCGGCAAGGGCTTGGCCAACGGCAGCGAGCGGGGCGACCAGTACGTCAAGCTGCGGGTGGTCCTGCCGAACAAGCCGGACAAGGCGCTCTGCGACTTCATCTCCCGCTGGGCGCAGCAGAACGACTACGAGGTCCGCCGCGATCTGCTTGGCACGGACTGATCGACGGCCCGCGGCGACGTCTTCCCCTCCTCCGGTTCCTCGATCAAGGCCCGCAGGCTGATCTGGCCGGCGTCCTCCTGCATCCGTCGCAGGCGCCCGAGTTGCTCGGCAAGCCGGCCGCGCCATCCCTCGCCCCGATCGCCCGAGCCGAGGGCAAGCCCGAGGTCGGTGAAGAGGTCGAACAGGCTGACCTCGGCGAGATCGCGGGCGAGCACCCACCCGCCCGTGCTCGCCCGCGCCACGTAGCCGCGGTCACGGAGCGCCGTGCAGGCCTGCTCGATCACCCGATCGCTGTAGCCCGCTGCCGCCGACAGCGCGGCCGCCGGCATCGCGCCGCCGGTGCGCGCGTGGACGTGGAGGGTCCGCAGAACAGCGAGCGCGATGACCAGCTTGCGCCCGCCCGAGAATGCCGCTTCGGAGGGGCGGCCGCCGGCCCGCAGCCAATCCGACAGCGAGGCCGTCACCACGGCGCCGAGCAGTACCACCGTCCACGAGCAGAACACCCAGACGAGAAAGATCGGGACCGCCGAGATGGCGCCGTAGATCGCCTCGTAGGTCGGGAACTGCCGGATGTAGATGCCGAACCCGATCCGCAGCAGGCCGAACAGCAGCCCGGCCACCGCCGCCCCGGTGAACGCGGCGAGAAACCCGATCGAGCGGTTGGGGATGATCAGGAAGAAGAAGGTGAGGACGGCCGCGGTGATCAGCGACGGCACGACGTAGGACATGACGCCCGACCGCAGGATCGATGCCAGACCGGTGCCCTCCGCCAGGCTGAGGAAGTAGCCCGACAACGACAGGCTGAGCGCCATGACTAGCGGGCCCAGCGTCAGCAGCGCCCAGAACACCAGCAGGCGGTAGACCAGCGCCTCGCGGGCACGGGCGCGGAACAGCGCGTTGACCGTCGATTCAATGGTCAGCAGCAGGAAGATCGAGGTGACGCCCAGCCCCACCGTGCCCGCCACGGTGAGCCGCCCCGTGTTGGCCATGAAGCGGTTCAAGTAGTCGCGAACGGCCTGCGCCGGCTCCGGCAAAAGGTTGGCGAACAGCGCCTGCTGCAGACTGTCGCGGGCGTCCTGGAAGACGGGGAAAGCCGACAGGACCGAGAACGCGACCGTCAGCAGCGGCACCAGGCTGAGCAGGGTCGTGTAGGTGAGCGAGGCGGCCATGCCGAGTCCGCCGTCGGCGAAGAACCGGCGGAACACATACGCCACGAACGGACGGAACTGTCGGCCGAAGGCTTTCCAGGCGGTGCGCATGGCCTTCCTCTGGAGGTTGACGAGGAATGCGTGCCATTATAATGGGGGCGATCGCCCGCGGCGCGTAGTCCATTCACGAGAAAGGGTCTTGTATGACGAATGTCACCCCGCTGATGTCCGGCAAGAAAGGCTTGATCATGGGGGTGGCGAACGACCGCTCCATCGCCTGGGCGATCGCCAAGGCGGCCCGCGAGCAGGGTGCCGAGCTTGCCTTCACGTATCAGGGCGAAGCGCTGCTGAAGCGGGTGACGCCGCTCGCCGCCAGCGTTGGCTCCGCCATCGTCCTGCCGTGCGACGTCAGCGATCTGGACTCCCTCGACGCCGTCTTCGCCGCGGTCGAGAAGGCGTGGGGCCGGCTGGACTTCGTGGTGCACGCGATCGCCTACTCGGACAAGGAGCAGCTCAAGGGCAAGTACCTCGACACGACCCTCGACAACTTTCTCCACACGATGAACATCTCGTGCTTCTCCTTCACCGCGGTATGCCAGCGGGCGGCCCGGCTGATGCCGGAGGGCGGCGCGCTGCTGACACTCACCTACCTCGGGGCCGAGCGGGTGATGCCTCACTACAACGTG
Source organism: Rhodospirillales bacterium (assembly GCA_018432935.1). Taxonomy (GTDB): domain Bacteria; phylum Pseudomonadota; class Alphaproteobacteria; order Rhodospirillales; family Shumkoniaceae; genus JAHDSF01. The sequence goes on from JAHDSF010000004.1 coordinate 96,689, forward strand.
ATGGGCGTGGCCAAGGCGGCGCTGGAGGCGAGCGTCCGTTACCTGGCCGAGGACCTGGGCAAGGACAACATCCGCGTCAACGCGTTGTCGGCCGGGCCGATGAAGACCCTGGCGGCGTCCGGGATCGGCGATTTCCGCTACATCCTCAAGTGGAACGAGTACAACTCGCCGCTGCGGCGGAACGTGTCTCCCGAGGACGTCGGCGGCGCCGGGCTTTACCTGGTCAGCCCGTTGTCGAGCGGCGTGACGGGCGAGGTCCACCATGTCGACTGCGGCTACCATTTGGTAGGGATGAAGGCGGTCGACGCCCCCGACATCGCGACCGTCTAGGCGCCTCCCCTCATCCTGAGCCTGTCGAAGGATGAGGGCGGTTCCGATTTGACAAGTCCACCGCGAGGACAAGGGCCATGAGCGGCAGCAGTTTCGGTCAGGCGTTCCGGGTCACCACCTTCGGCGAAAGCCACGGGCCGGCGATCGGCTGCGTCGTCGATGGGGTGCCGCCCCGCATCCCGCTTGCCGAGCCCGACATCCAGTTCTACGTCGATCGCCGCAAGACCGGACAGACCATCCACACCAGCCAGCGCAAGGAGCCCGATCAGGTCCAGATCCTGTCGGGCGTCTTCGAGGGCCTGACCACGGGGGCGCCGATCGGGCTGCTGATCGCCAACCAGGATCAGCGCTCGCGCGACTATGCCGAGATCAAGGACGTGTTCCGTCCCGGCCACGCCGACTTCACCTACCACCACAAGTACGGCATCCGCGACTACCGCGGCGGCGGCCGTTCCAGCGCCCGCGAGACGGCGATGCGGGTGGCGGCCGGCGCGGTCGCCCGCAAGGTGCTGGGGCCGCAGGTGACGATCCGCGGCGCCCTGGTCCGCATCGGCGAACGGCCGATCGACCGCGCCCGCTGGGACTGGGCCGAGGTCGAACGCAACCCCTTCTGGTGCCCCGACGCCGCGATGGTCGAAGTGTGGGACGACTACCTGCACGTCACCCGCAAGTCCGGGCTTTCGGTCGGCGCCGTGATCGAGGTCGTCGCCTCCGGCGTGCCGATCGGTCTCGGCGAGCCGGTGTTCGACAAGCTCGACGGCGAGATCGCCAAGGCGATGATGAGCATCCCCGCGGTCAAGGGCGTCGAGATCGGCGCGGGGTTCGAAGCCGCCGGCTGGACCGGGGTCCAGAATGCCGACGAGATGCGTGCCGAGAACGGCCGTGCCGTGTTCTTGTCCAACCATGCGGGCGGCATCCTGGGCGGCATCTCCACCGGCGAGGACATCGTCGTCCGCTTCGCCGTCAAGCCGACCAGTTCGATGCTGACGCCGCGCCGTTCGGTCAACGTGCAGGGCGAGAACGTCGACGTCGTCACCAAGGGCCGCCACGACCCCTGTGTCGGCATCCGCGCCGTGCCGGTGGGCGAGGCGATGCTCGCCCTGGTCCTGGCCGACCACCTGCTGCGCCACCGCGCCCAGTGCGGAGGCGCCTCTTAAAAACGGCGAAGCGGCACCCCACTCTACGGAAGGGATTCTTCCGCAGGGCCGGGACCGATGTTCATGAACGTACCGACGAGAGAGGTGGACGTCCGCAAGGCGAAGGAGCTGATGGACGCGGGCGAGGCCTCGATGATCGACATCCGCGAGACCGCGGAGTGGGACCAGGAGCGCCTTCCGGGCGCAACCCTGATGCCGCTGTCGACCTTTACGCCCGCCCAGATCGCCGGCGCCGCCGACCGCAACCTTCTCATTCTCTGCCGCAGCGGCCGCCGTGCCCACATGCTGGCGCAGGCGCTGCAGGCCCAGGGCCACCATCGCAATCCGCTGGTCGTCGCCGGCGGCATCCTGGCGTGGCGCGCCGCCGGCTATCCGCTGGAAGAAGGCCCGCCGACCCCCAGTTTCTCGGTCATCCGGGGCGGCCGGGGCTGAGGCTTCGGCGTCACGCCGCCGCGCCGGAACCGGCGGCGAGGCTGGCGCCGATCAGGAACTCCTTGTTGCCCTCGGGCCCGAGGATCGGGCTTTCGACGATTCCCAGCGTCCTCCAGCCGGGCAGCGCATTGAGCCAGGCGTCGGCGTCGCGGCAGACCGCCTCGTGAAGGGCGGGATCGCGCACCACGCCGCCCTTGCCGACGTTGTCGCGCCCGACCTCGAACTGCGGCTTGATGAGGGCGATCAAGTGGGCGTCTGGCGCGGCCAGCGCCAGCGGGGCCGGCAGCACCACCCGCAACCCGATGAAGCTGGCGTCGCAGACGACCAGCCCTACCGGCTCGGGCACCTCGTCGCGCGACAGGATACGGGCGTTGGTGCGCTCCAGCACCACAACCCGCGGATCCTGGCGCAGCTTCCAGGCAAGCTGGCCGTGGCCGACGTCGACCGCGTAGACCTTCGCGGCGCCGCGGCTGAGAAGGACGTCGGTGAAGCCGCCGGTCGAGGCGCCGACGTCGAGGCAGATCCGCCCCTCGACCGGGATCTCGAAGCGGTCGAGTCCGGCCACCAGCTTGAGCCCGCCGCGCGAGACCCAGGGATGGTCGCGACCCTTGACGATCACCTCGGCCCCAGCCGGGAGGCGATGTCCGGGCTTGTCCAGGCGGGTGGAGCCGGAGAACACCAGGCCGGCCATGATCAGGCTCTGCGCCCGGGCGCGGCTCTCGGCAAGGCCGCGCTCGGTCAGAAGCTGGTCGAGACGGATCTTGTCGGCGGACGCCATCCCTCCCTCCCGGGGGTCGGCTAGGCCCTGGCCTTGGCCAGCTTGCGTCCCTTGGCGTCGGCGCCCAGGGCGGCCAGCGCGGTCGCCGCGATGTCCGTGGCTGCGAGCCCGGCCGCCTCGTACTGCGCCTTCGGCGAGTCGTGCGGGATGTTGCGATCCGGCAGCGTCATCGGGCGGAACTTGATGCCGCGATCGAGAATGCCATCATGGGCGAGGAACTGCATGACGTGCGCCGCAAAGCCTCCGGCCGCATTGTGTTCGAGCGTGATCATCACCTCGTGATCGCGCGCCAAGCGGCGAATCAGGTCGTGATCAAGCGGCTTGGCGAAGCGGGCATCGGCGACCGTCGTCGACAGGCCCAGGGCGCCCAGATCCTCGGCCGCCTTGAGGGCGTCGCCGAGAGCACCGCCGATGCTGAGGATGGCGACCTTGGTGCCTTCCTGCAGGATGCGTCCCTTGCCGATCTCGAGCAGATCGGGGGCGGCCGGGATCTCGGTCCCCAGCCCCTCGCCGCGCGGAAAGCGGAATGCGATCGGCCCCTCGTCGTACGCGGCAGCGGTGGCAACCATGCGCGCCAGCTCGGCCTCGTCGCCCGCGGCCATGACGACGAACCCGGGCAGGCAGCAGAGATAGGTGAGGTCGAGCCAGCCGGCGTGGGTCGCCCCATCGGCGCCGACCAGGCCGGCGCGGTCGATCGCGAAGCGCACCGGCAGCTTCTGCAGTGCCACGTCGTGGACGACCTGATCGTAGGCGCGTTGCAGGAAGGTCGAATAGATCGCCGCGAACGGCTTGTAGCCCTCGCAGGCCAGCCCGGCGGCAAACGTCACCGCATGCTGCTCGGCGATGCCGACGTCGAAGCAGCGATCGGAGAACCGCTTCATGAAGCGGTCGAGGCCAGTCCCCGCCGGCATCGCCGCCGTGATGGCGACGATCCGCGGATCCTTCTCCGCCTCGCGGCACAGGCTCTCGGAGAACACCGCGGTGTAGCTCGGGGCATTTCCCTTCGACTTCACCTGCTCGCCGGTGACAACGTCGAACTTGCTGACCCCGTGCAGCTTGTCGGCCGCCCGCTCGGCCGGCGCGTAGCCATGCCCCTTGCGGGTGACGACGTGGAGAAGCACCGGCCCCAGGGTCTTGTCGTCGCGGATGTTGCGCAGCACCGGCAGCAGATGGTTCAGGTTGTGGCCGTCGATCGGACCGACGTAGTAGAAGCCGAGCTCCTCGAACAGGGTGCCGCCCGAGATCAGGCCGCGCGCGTATTCCTCGGCCTTGCGCGCCGTCATCTCGAGGCCGCGCGGGAACTTCTTCACCATCTCGGCGCCGAGGTGGCGGATCGAGCGGAACGGCTTCGACGAGATCAGGCGCGACAGGTAGGCGCTCATGGCGCCGACCGCGGGCGCGATGCTCATGTCGTTGTCGTTGAGGATGACGATCATCCGCGAGTCCATCGAGCCCGCGTTGTTGAGCGCCTCGTAGGCCATGCCGGCGCTCATCGCGCCGTCGCCGATGACCGCGATGACATGGTTCTTGCGGCCTTCCAGGTCGCGCGCCACCGCCATGCCGAGGCCGGCCGAGATCGAAGTCGAGCTGTGCGCCACGCCGAACGTGTCATAGGGGCTTTCGGCCCGCACCGGGAAGCCGGACGCGCCGCCGCCGTGCCGCAGCTTCTGCATCAGCTCGCGGCGGCCGGTGATCAGCTTGTGCGGGTACGCCTGGTGGCCGACGTCCCAGACCAGGCGGTCGTCGGGCGTGTTGAAGGTGAAGTGGACGGCCAAGGTCAGCTCGACCACGCCCAGGCTCGAGCCCAGATGGCCGCCGCAGCGGGACACGATCCGGATCGTCTCTTCCCGGATCTCCTTTGCCAGTTGGCCAAGTTGCTGGACATCGAGACCGCGGATGTCCCGAGGTGCGAGAACGGTGTCCAGCAACGGTGTCTGACTCATGAGCCCGCCTTCGTCAGTTCTTGCGTTCCACGATGAAGTGCGCCAGATCGCGCAGAGGCTCCGCTTTCTCTCCGAAGCTGTCCAGGTGCGCAATGGCTTGGCCTTTCAGCAGATCGGCCTGACTGCGCGCCCGTTCAACGCCAAGGAGAGAAACGAAGGTGGCCTTTCCGGCCGCAGCGTCCTTCTTGGTCTTCTTGCCGACGTCCTTCTCGTCGCCTTCGACATCCAGGATATCGTCCACGATCTGGAACGCAAGCCCGATGTCGTGCGCAAACGCGCTGAGTGCAAGGCGCACCGGCGCCGGAGCCTTGCCGAGAATCGCCCCCGCCTCGCAGGACACCGCGATCAGTTTGCCGGTCTTGAGCCGCTGCAGGCGGCTGATGCCGGGCACGTCGAGCGGCGTCGTTTCGGCGATCAGGTCGAGCATCTGGCCGCCGCACATGCCCTCGTGCCCAGCCGCCCCTGCCAGCGCCACCACCAGCTCGCAGCGCACTTGCGGATCGGAATGGGTCTGCCCCTGGCCCAGCACCTCGAATGCCTTGGTCACCAGGGCATCGCCGGCGAGAATCGCGGTCGCCTCGTCGAACTGCTTGTGGCAGGTCGGCTTGCCGCGCCGCAGATCGTCGTTGTCCATCGCCGGCAGGTCGTCGTGGATCAGCGAGTAGCAGTGCACCATCTCGATCGCGACGGCAGTGCGGAGCGCGCACAGCCGCGCCACCCCGAACAGCTGCGAGGTCGCCACCACCAGGAACGGACGCACCCGCTTGCCGCCGTTCAAGGTGCCGTAGCGCATCGCCTCGACCAGGCGCGCTTCGGGCACCTTCTCGACGCGGAGAAGCTGGTCCAGCATCTCCTCGACTTCAGCCGCGGTGTCCGTGAGCAGCTTCTTGAAATCGGTCACCAGTTCCCCCTCAGCCATTGTCCACCGGCTCAGCGCCGACCGTCCCGTCGCGCGCAAGCACGATCTTCTCGACCCGCTCGCGCGCTTCCTGCAGCTTGGCCTCGCAATGCCGGCGCAGCGCCACCCCGCGTTCGTAGGCGCGGATGCTCTCGTCGAGGGTGCCGGAACCCGCCTCGAGCTGGCGGACAATCCCCTCAAGCTCGGAGAGCGCATCCTCGAAGCTCAAGCTCAGGACTTCCGGCGGCAGCTTCTCGTCGGTCATGCACCCTCCAGGAGCAGAAGCGCGGAAGTCTACGCGCCGATCGGCGGATCGGCAAGGCCGTCCGGGCGGCGTTTGGAAGCGACGGCGAGCCTGACGGAAACGTGATGCTCAGGTGCCCATCAGGAGGCGGACGTGGGAGGCGACGCAGCCGGCGAGGACGTCGGGCGCATAGCCGCCTTCCAGCACCGAGACGATGCGCCCTTTGCAGCAACCCTCCGCCACGTCGATCAGGTTCTCGGTGACCCAGTCGAAGTCGTTGATGTTGAGCCGCCAATGGGCAAGCGGGTCGGACATGTGTCCGTCGAACCCGGCGGACACGAGAATCAGCTCCGGGTTGAAGGCACGCAGGCGGGGGAATATCCGCTCCTCATAGGCGGCGCGGAATTCGTCGCCCCCCGCGCCGGGCCGCAGTGGCGCGTTGACGATGTTGCCGACGCCCTCCTCGTACTCCATCCCGGTGCCGGGGTAGGCCGGCCACTGGTGGCTGGAGGCGTAGAACATGTGCGGGTCTTCCTCGAACGCGGCCTGGGTGCCGTTGCCGTGATGGACGTCGAAATCGACCACGGCCACCCGGTTCAGCCCGTGTACGACGCGGGCGCGGTAGGCGGCGACCGCCACGTTGTTGAAAAAGCAGAAGCCCATGGCCCGTGCCGCCTCGGCGTGATGGCCGGGCGGGCGCACCGCGCAGAAGGCGTTGCGCGCCTGTCCCTTGAGAACGGCGTCGACCGCCGCGCAGGCGGCTCCGGCAGCGCGCAGGGCAGCCTCACCCGAAGCCGGGCACAGCACGGTGTCGGCGTCGAAGCGGTAATGGCCGCTGTCGGGCACGTTCTCGAGCACGGCCTCAACGTAATAGGGCTTGTGGACCCTGACCAGGTCCTCGAACGCCGCGGGCGGGCACTCGCACCGTTCCAGGCCCCAGAAGGTGGGCCACTCCAGTGCGCCGATGACGGCGCGCAGCCGCTGCGACGATTCCGGATGATCGGGACCGGTGTCGTGGTCGAGGAACACGGGATCGCTGTACAGGAAGGTCAGCATCTTGCCGCCGCACCCCGCACGTGACCGCCCGCGGCCGGCCTCCGCGCCGCCCGCGGCCGCTCGTCAAGCCCGGGATTCCAGCGACGTCTCACGACGGACGCATCCTCCAGCCGTGCTCGTTCCGCGGACCGAACAGGAGTCCCGCTTATGCACCGTTGGCCTGGTTCTTATGCCGAGCCTTGGCCTCCCTGGTGAAAACCATAAGCGTGTTTCCTCGCAGGTTGAAGATCAAATCGCAGATCGGAAAATGGTTCGCCTTCCTATATGCGACAATGCTAAACCAGTGTCCGCCTCTCTTCGTGGGGTCTGCCTCACCGGCGGAGATAGCGAGCATCATGGACGTCGAAGCCCTCCACGCGAATGCGCGCCGCGCCAGCGCCCTGCTCAAGGCGATGAGCAACCAGCACCGGCTGCTGATCCTGTGTCAGCTCACCCAGGGCGAACGCTGCGTGAGCGAGCTCGAGAGGATCGTCGGCCTCAGCCAGTCGGCGTTGTCGCAGCATCTGGCGCGGCTGCGGCAGGACAACCTGGTCGCCACCCGGCGCGAAGCCCAGACGATCTACTACTCGCTGGCGGGACCGGAAGCGCGCGCGGTCATCGAGACCCTCTACGGCCTCTATTGCAGCGTCGAGCCGGAGCGGGACACCGCCGGCGCCTGACCGGAACGTCTGCGGCGCTACGCGACCCGTTCGTAAAGGTGGACGCCGTCCTCTCCGTCGATGCGCCGGATCTGGCCGCGATGGATCAAATGACAGAGGTGGGCGAGCGTCTCGCCGATCGCGAAGAACAGCTGATGGTCATCGAGCTCCCGCTCGAACAACGCCTTCAGAATGGTCAGTCCGGAAGAGGGCTGCCCGCAGGCGGCGAGGGTGGCGGCCAACCGGTCGTCGTGATGGTGGAGCAGCGTGTGGACCCGTTCGTGCAGCCCGGCGAACGGCCAGCGGTGGCTGGGCAGCACGCGAGTGTCCGCGGGCAGATCGAGGAAGCGCGGCAGGCTGGCAAGGAAGTCGCCCAGAGGATCGTTCGCGGATTCGCGCGGCACCACGCTGACGTTGGGGCTGATCTCGGGAAGCACCTGGTCGCCGGAGATCAGAACCCCGATCTCGGGACAATAGAGGACTGCCTGCTGCGGGGAATGGCCGGCGCCGATCAACACCCGCCATCCCCGCCCACCGATCGCGATCACGTCGTCTTCCTCGAGCGGCTGCGCCAGCTCGGGAATGCGGCTCACGCAGCGGGCGTAATGCCGGATGCGGGCGCGACAGACCGCCTCCATGTCGGCCGGGAAACCTGCCCGGCGGTAGAATTCGACAAATTCCGCAAGATCATGGTCGGTGACCGGGGCGGTCAGCAGGCGGGCCATCCGCCACTCCCGCTCCGGCATCCACAGGGAAGATCCGGTCTGCTCAGCCAGCCAGCCCGCCATGCCGACGTGGTCGGGATGGAAGTGGGTGGCGATCACGCGCCGCAGCGGGCGCCCACCGAGTCGGTCCTCCAGTACCCGCTGCCAGATCCGACAGGTCCGTTGGTCGTGCAGGCCGGTGTCGACCGCGGTCCAGCCGTCGCCGTCCTCGATCAGCCAGACGTTGACGTGGTCGAGCTTGAACGGCAGCCCCAGCCGCAGCCAGAGTACGCCGGGTGCGACCTCGATGGTGGCCGCCGGTTCGGGAATCTCGAACGGCAGCCGGCGAACCGCTTGCGAAAGGTCCATGATGCGCAGATCCGTGACAGGGTCGCGACTAGATGGACCCGCGCGGCCCTGCGGTCAACCGTCCAGGGGGACGGGGCGGCGGAGCAACAGGCCGTTGACGGGCATCGAATCGGCGACGGGGCGCCTCAGTTCTCGATGCCGCGGGCTCGCCGCTGCTGGGCGATCATCCACTTCAGCTCTTCACGGATCATTTCCGTGTGGCGAGTCGGCTCGGCGATCTGGATGGCGTTGATGATCCCCACCCGCACCGGCGACGGGAAGCGGAAGAAGTTTTCGAGAAACAGGAACTTGATGCTGGGCCGGATCGCCTCCGCCAGAAGCAGGCTGGATACCAGGCGCATCCGCACCTCGTGGCGGAGGTTGCCCGATTCGGTGAGCTGGAAGAACTCCTTGACGAAGTGGCGGGGCGAAAGCGTGCCGTCGATCAGTTCGCGCAGGTTCTGCCGCAGGGCGCTGGTGTATTGGCGCCGCGTCTCGACGATGAAGGTCGCGGCATGGCGCCGCACCTTGGCGATCGCCGACGGGTGGAACTGATTGTCGACGATAAGGTCGACGCAGCCGCGCACGCCCTCGTGACGCGAGGTCTCGCCGACGATGCGAAAAACGTCCGCCACCAGAGGGCGCTTGATGCCCAAGGGGCTCATCCTGGTGGCTGCCGCCACCGCGGTGGTATCCTCGGGGTCGCGGGTCGCCATCACCGCCAGCGGCAGCGGGTCCTCGAGGCCCAGGAGGTCGAGGTCCGCATTGAGGAGGTACTCGGGCAGCAGGATGCGTCCATCCTCGCCCGGGATGCAGAGAGGCTCTCCATCCCGGTAGTGGCGCTTGATGTCCAGGGCCGTTTTGACGCCGGCTGCGCTGATGCCTAGATCCCTAAGCACTCGCTTGTTCCTTTGGTTCTTGTTGCCCCCTACCTTGGTGTAGCACCTGATCGGGCACCGCACCTGGCCAAGGGATATACCAGAATCGTTAATTTTTCACTTTCCTTTTTTTTCAAAAGTTTCTGTAGCAAAATGTGGGCATTTTACCCACAATATTTCCCTCATTTTGGGGCATTACCCCGGCAAATCGTGCCCGGATGGGGGCAAGAGCGTCCCGGCTGAATGGGCAATTATTGCCCATGCTGCAACAAAACCCTCGCATTCCCGACGATGCAGGCCCGCCCAAGTAAAGGAAAACTTAGGAATTTCGGTTTAAGACGGCTGGCATGGGCCTTGCTTTGTCCGAAGAAGAAACGTTCGAGGGCACTCAGGTGGACCATCACACGGCAGAGGATCTCCAGGCGTTCGTCGCCGCCCATGCCAGCAGGACCGATCTGCTGGCGGCGGTAGCGGAGCTTGCCGAGACGGCCATGGACCCGCAAGCCAAGGCGGGTGATGGCCTGCGCCGCGCGGCCTCCCTGGCATTGCACGTGGCCGCCGAAATGGAGCGTCGGGTTGCCGAGCAGGCGTCCCGAATCGCCGAACTGGAAGGCATGGCTCTGTTCGACGAGCTGACCGGCGTCCTCAACCGGCGCGGCTTTCTCAACGAGATCGACCGCGCCTTGGCCGAGGCCCGGCGGCACGGCTCGACCGGCGTCCTCATCTACGTCGACCTCGACGGCTTCAAGGCGATCAACGATTCCCTGGGCCATCCGGCCGGCGACGAGGTGCTGCGGCACACCGCCCGCATCCTGCGCGACAGCGTGCGGACGACCGACTCCGTCGGCCGTCTCGGCGGCGACGAGTTCGGCGTGCTGCTGACCCGGACCTCGTGGAAGGACGGCCTGATCCGCGCCGAAGCGTTGGAGCGGCGCCTCAATGCCGCCTCGGTGCCTTACGCCGGCTGCATCGTCTCGGTCCGTGCCAGCTTCGGCATTCAGGCCTACTCGGCGCGCGACAACGGCGCCGCCCTGCTGGCCGGAGCCGACGACGCCATGTACCGGACCAAACGAAACCGCTCCGAGCTGGTCGGCGGGCCACGCGCCGCCGCCTGATCGGCCACTACCTGCCCTGGAGGGATGCCCGACATGCGTATCGATGTCGGATTCGACCTCGCGCAAGCTCGCGAGGCGTACACCCCCGTTCCGGCCGAGCGCGCGCTCGTACCGGTGCAGCGGGCCAAGCCGGCCGATCCCGCGCTCCTCTCGAGGCTGCAGGAGGCGGCAGGCGGCATCGACATCCGCAGCGTCTCTCCTCGCCGGATCGCCGACCTTGGTCTCGACCTCCATCTTGCCGGCTATCTCGAGTGGGACGAGTACGCGATGCTCGCCTTTCAGCCCGAACTTCATCCTGACTACGACCGTACCGTCGGCGCCCTCACGGGTGAGCGCGCTCAGCCCGACCGTCCGCGCGACTACCTCGCGGCGTGGGAAGACCGAGTCGCGTTCGAGACCCGCTATCCGTCCGAGGATGGCTCCAGCCTGGCCCGCTCCGAACGCATCGTCAGCGTCTTGCGGCTGCTCGACCAGCCGCTCGACCTGACCGCCTGACCGACCTCAGCCGCGGATTTCCCGTACACCTGCAACGGTAAGGCCGCTGCGGCCGGCAGCGTCGCGCAAGCGAGCGATCTCGTCGTCGGACAGCTTGACCAAGGGCGGCCGGACCACCGCCTTCTCCATGCGTCCGATGTGGACGAGAACCTCCTTCATGCGGTTGTGCATGTCGAGGTAGGGCGCGGCGTAGAACGCCTGCGCCAGCGGGAACATGAGGCCGGCGAGCCGCTGCGCCTCGATCAGGTCGTTGGCCTGCACCGCGCGCCACAGCGCGACTTGGAGATCCGCGATCACGCTGCCCGCGCCCGACAGCACGCCACGGCAGCCCAGCACCAGCGACGGCATCAGCCAGGCGGAGTGGGTCGACAGTACGTTGACCGGCCGTGCCAGCGCGTGCAACTCGCGGATGTGCCGCTCGTGCAGGGCCGGCTCGCCGCACAGATCCTTGATGGCCACGATCGCGGGGACCCTCTCGCACAGGGCGAGCAGCGTTTCCAGAGGATAGCCGAGCCCGCCGACCATCGGGTACTGGAACAGGATGATCGGCAGACCGGAGGCCTCGGCGATGGTCGAAAAATGCCGCAGCGCCATCTCCGGCCGCATCTGGCCGCCCCACGCCAGGGTGTTGGGCGGAAAGACGAGCAGCGCCGAAGCCCCCTCCGACTCCGCCATGCGGGCGATGCGGGCGGCTTCCAGGCTGCCGTCGGCATAGACGCCGGCCACCACCGGCAGAGTGTCGCCGATCTCGGCGAGCGAGACATCGAGCACCCGCCGCTGCTCGTCGAAGGTCAAGGACTGGACCTCGCAGCTGTGGCCGTTGACAGTCACCGCGGAAAGTCCGGCGACGCGGGCGATGTCGCGCAGGTGCCGGGCGAAAGCCCGCTCGTCGATCGCGTAATCCTCGGCAAACGGCAGCAGGCAGGCCGGGATCACCCCTTCGGCCTGGAACGTCTTGCGAGGCATAGTCGGTTCTCCTTCGGGATCGGCACGAGGCTACCGTCCCGCTCCGCAGGGCGCAAGCAGACCTGGCGGCTCAGAAGTTCAGGCCGGCAATGAAGGAGGCCAGTTCCTCCTGGGCGGCGACGAGGTTCTGGCGCACTTCGGCAACCCGTTGCCCGATCGCCTCGAGGCGGTCCTCCTGTTCGGCCAGCTTGCGCAAGTAGCGACCCTGGATGTCGCTGCCCTCCGGCGCCGCATTCAGGTTCTCGCGGATGCGGGCCTGGTCCTCGAAAATGGTGTGCCGCTCCCCTTCCAGCTCGTCGAGGGCACGCCGCAGGGCCTCGTGCTTGGACTTGAGGCGGGCGGCCTGGGTGAAGGCGTTGCGCATCGCCTCCGGCATCTCGCCCTGGCGCGACAGGGCAAGCAGTCGGTCCGAGCCGAGGTCGGCCAGCGCATAACGCACGCTGTCGATGCGTTCCAGCACGACCTTCGCCTCGGCGCGCCCATCGGGCCCCAAGGCAACCGGGACCCGGTACGCCTCGGGAGTGGTCGCCACCGTTCCGGGATCGGGCGCGGCAAGGCCCCAGCCGGCGCGCCGCGGATGCTCGATGACCACCGGCACCTCCACACCCTTGGCCGCCTCCAGACGGTAGGTGCTGATCTGGCGCTGCTGCGAGAACACGCGCAGCACGCCCTGGCTGACGGCGGCACGCTGGAAGACCTGCTCCTCGCCGCGCTCCTCGTCGACGCGGATCCGCTGGTCGAGCGCAAAGCTGGCGATCCGTTCCTCGCCTTTCGGCAACACGCCGATGCGGGCGTCGCCGACGAACGTTACGGCGCCGTCCTTCGATCGTTCGTAGACCGTGAAGACGCCGGGCGGCAGTCCGCTGTCGCCGGCGTTGGTCAGCCGGACCGCGGCCAAAGGATGCCGCTCGCTGGCGCCGCGCTGGAACAGGGCGATCCTTTCGGCCGGGATCTCGCGGTCGACAATCGGCAGCGAGACGCTTTGTCCGGCAGCGACGCTGACCGGGCGCGGCAGCTTGAACACCACCTGGGTCGCCGCCTCCCGGGCTTCCGCCGGTGCGGCCGCACGGGCGGGCATCGCCGCCAGCGCCGAGCGGGAGGCCATGCCGCCGGGCATCGGAGCGGGCGCCGGCCGCTGCTGCATCATCGTCGGCGCCTCCTTGCCGGCGCGGCCGTTCTCAGGACCGGCGTCCTCGGCGACATCGAACGGCGCCATGGCGCCGGGGTCGAGGCGGGGCAGGACGCGGCCCATCACCTCGACAGGCACCTGCGGCCGGTCCACGTAATAGCTTTCGTAGAGAGCCTGGCGGAAGGTGACCGGATTGCCCGAGACCAGCGTCAGCTCTACGTCATTCCAGTCGTGGCCGCTCTGGTTCTCCAGCACTGCCCAGCCCTGCAGCTGGCCCGCCCCGCCGCCTTCGGACAGGGTCAGGCGATAGGCCGACTTCCACAGCGGAGCGCCGACCACGTAGGCGACCCGTACGGTGCGCTTGGCATTGCCGCGCAAGGCGATCTGCACGGTCCGGCGGTCCATCACCCGGTATCGGGCGGTGGCGGCCAGCGCGCGCTCGACATCGCCCGCGATCCTGTCGTCGAGGAAGCGGACCGAAGCCGCATCCTCGAGGATGAACTGCTGTACGCCGCCCTCCGTCATCAGGGTCACCCGGTGCCGCGTCGTCGTCTCCCCCCCGCCATCCTTGACGACCGTCTCCGCCACCACCGACATCAGGCGGCCGCGCACCGTCCTGGTCCCGGTCGCCTCGACCTCCACCCCCTGCAGGGCGCCGAGCAACTGCACCATCGATCCAAGGTCGGCCTCGTCGAACGGCAGGTCGCGGAAGACCTGCGCCAGGGGCTCGCGGCCGGGCAGGCGGACCGACGCGACGGAGCCCGACTCGTCGAACACGATGATGCTCTTCAGGACATCGTCCACCTGGTCGAGTCGGATTCCCAGCTCCAGGGTGGCGTCGCCCTCGACCTCGGCGGCATGCTCGTAATAGGCGATGCCGCCGGAGGACAGGATGACGCGATTCAGCGCCAACTCGGCGGCGCAGGCCACCCTCGCCACGCCCGCCAGGACGACCACCACCGCCAGCATCTCCGCCGCCTTGCGCATCATCTTGTTGTCTCCTTTAGGCCTCTTGTGCGTCCCGCCGGGGCACGGAAGCCGGCGGGACGGTCGCGATGAAGAGTACCCGCGGGCGCTGTCCCGTGCACGCTTTGCCGTAGTCTTTGCCCCTCCTTTGTGTCAGTTTTTCGGCGCTGGGCAGAACCGGGAGCATCCGATGGGGCGGATGGAACGAAGAAGCTTCACCTGGGGCGACTTCATCGCCGATCTCGAATCCTACTACGACGAGCAGGATTGCGACGTCGTGTTCCGGATGGAGGATGACGGCTCCTGCATCGCCGAGTTCACCGTTCACCCGCGCGGCAAGCGATACTTCCTCGACAAGAAGGCCTTCGACCCCGAAGCGGATGATCCGCAGGCCGAAGCGCTGGCCGAGCTGCGGCGCATCTTCTTCGCCGACGAGCCGCTCGCCGTTCGCGAGGTCGTGCGCCGCCCCGGCGACGACGCCGCCGACCTCGTGATGGTGGTGGAGATCGAGTGACCGGCCCTCTCGTGCCGCCAGGCATGGGAGGGTGAAGGATCAGCAGATTCTGGGCAGCTGCTCGCCGGCCAGCCAGTCGACGATGCGGGCGCCGCCGAATGTGGTCTCCATGGTGACGAAGCGCCGCGAGTCCTCCACCACCTCGCCGATGACGGCGGCATCACGGCCCAGCGGGTGGGCCTTCATCGCCGCCAGCACGGCCGGCGCGTCGGAAGCGGCGCAGAAGCACACCACCTTGCCCTCGTTGGCGACATAGAGTGGGTCGAGGCCGAGGAACTCGCAGGCCCCATGCACCGCCGGCTTGACCGGGATGTCGCGTTCGCGGATGCGCACCCCCACCCCCGACTGCAACGCGATCTCGTTGAGCACCGCCCCGAGCCCGCCGCGGGTGGGGTCGCGCAGGACATGGATGCCGGGCGCCGCCCTGACCATGTCGGCGACGATGCCGTTGAGCGAGGCGCAGTCGGACAGGATCTCGGTCTCGAACGACAGCCCGGCGCGCTTCGACATCACCGCCACCCCGTGGTCGCCGATGGTGCCGCTGATCAGCACCGCGTCCCCGGGGCGCGCCCGGTCGGCCGAGATGTCGACCCCGTCCGGCACCGCGCCGACCCCGGTGGTGGTGATGAAGATGCCGTCGCCCTTGCCCCTCTCGACCACCTTGGTGTCACCGGTGACGACGGCCACCCCGGCGTCCCTGGCGGCCTGGGCCATCGACGCGACGATCCGCTTCAGGTCCCTGAGCGGCAACCCTTCCTCCAGGATGAAGCCGGCCGACAGGAAGAGCGGCCGCGCTCCGGCCATCGCGATGTCGTTGACGGTGCCGTGGACGGCCAGCGAACCGATGTTGCCGCCGGGGAAGAACAGGGGCGAGATCACGAAGCCGTCGGTCGACATCACCATGCGGCCCGCGTTGACGGCGAAATTCGCGTGATCGTCGCGCTTGGCCAGGTAGGCGTTGTCGAAGGCGTCCTCGAAGCACTCCTCGATGAGCTGCGCCATCACCCGCCCGCCGCTGCCGTGGGTGAGGTCGATGCGGCCGTGCTCGAAGTCGATCGGTCGGATGCGGGGCGTGCGGGGAGTGGTCATGACGTTCTCTCTTCCCGTCACCCCCGCGAATGCGGGGGTCCATGTGGATTCCCGCCTGCGCGGGAATGACGACGATCAGGCGACGGAAGTCTCCTCGGGCGCGCGGAAGCGGCCGTAGGTGTAGTAGGCGGCGCAGGCGCCCTCGGAGGATACCATGCAGGCGCCGATCGGGTTGTCCGGAGTGCAGCCGGTGCCGAAGATCTTGCAGTCGGTCGGCTTCTTGGTGCCGCGCAGGATATCGGGGCAGGCGCAGGCGGGATGATCGGCGACCGCCGTGGTGTGGAGGCCGAAGCGGAGTTCGGCGTCGAACTCCGCCTCGGCGTCCGCAATCCTCAGCGCGCTCCGCGGCAGGGGGCCCAGCCCGCGCCATTCGAAGGAATCGCGGAGGGTGAAGACCTCGGCCATCAGCGCCTGGGCCTTGCGGTTGCCCTCGGGGGTGACGACGCGGACGTACTCGTTCTCGACCTCGCAGCGGCCCTCGTTGAGCTGGCGGATCAGAAGGCGGACAGCATCCATCACGTCGAGCGGCTCGAAACCGGCGATCACCACCGGCTTGCCGAAGTCGCGCGGGAACGGCAGGAAGGCGTCGCTGCCGGTGACGGCGCTGACGTGCGCCGGCCCGACGAAGCCATCGACCCGCATCTCGCCGTCGGCGGCCAGTATGCCGTGCATGGCGGCCGGGGTCAGGACGTGGTTGCAGACTACCGAGAAGTTCTTCAGCCCCTCGGCCTTGGCCTGGAGGATGGCGACCGCGGTGGGCGGGGTGGTGGTCTCGAACCCGATGGCAAAGAACACCACCTGTCGGCCCGGATTGTCGCGCGCCACCTTCAGCGCATCGAGGGTCGAGTAGACCATGCGCACGTCGGCACCCTCGGCGCGCGCCTTGTACAGGCTGGCACGGCGCGATCCCGGCACCCGCAGCAGGTCGCCATAGGTGCACAGGATGACGTCATGCTCGGTCGCCAGCCTGATCGCAAGGTCGACCCGCCCGATCGGCAGCACGCACACCGGACAGCCGGGCCCGTGGACCATCCGCACGTTCGGCGGCAGCAGGTCCTGGACGCCGTAGCGGAAGATCGCGTGGGTGTGGCCGCCGCAGAACTCCATCAGGGCGTAGGTACGCTCCGGCCGCGCCTCGGCGCGGATGGCGGCGGCCAGCCGTTTCGCCAGAACGGGGTCGCGGAACTCGTCGACGTACCTCACGCGCGGTTCTCTTTCTCTTCTGCCATCAACTCGCCCAGCTGGGCGAACAGGGCGAGGGTCTCCTCGGCCTCCTGGGCATCCAGCTTCGACAGCGCGAAGCCGGTGTGGACGATGACGTAATCGCCGACCTCGACCCCGTCGAGCAGGGCGAGACTGACATCGACCACCGCCCCGTTCATGTCCACTTTGGCCATCTGGTCGGCGCCGATCGCCGTCACCTTACCCGGAATTGCGAGACACATCGTTCCAACTCCTCGCGCTCGACCTCATGGTTCGACAGGCTCACCATGAGGGCTCATTTTGACGCCTTGTCCTGAGCTTGTCGAAGGACGAGGCCCCGCCGTCACACCGTCATCAGCCCCGCCGCCCAGGCTTGGCCGAGGCTGATCGCGGGGTCGCCCAGCGACATCGCCCGCGGCACCAGCACCGCCAATCCCCGCCGTTCCAGCTCCGCCTTCAGGCCCTCGCGGAGGTGGCGGTTGAAGAAGCAGCCGCCCGCGAACGCCACCTCGCCGATATCCTCCCGCTCCGCCGCCGCGGCCGCCCAGTCCGCCATCGCCACCACCAGGGTGCCGTGGAAGAGCGCGGCGCCCTCGGCGGCGGGCCGTCCGATCATCGCCTTCAGCGTCGGCAACATGTCGAGCACGCCGCCCTCGATCCGGTAGCCGCCCTCCAGCACCCGTGGCCGGTCGACGGCCGCCTCCAGCGACATCGGCGCGTCGCCCTCGCTGGTCGATATCAGCTTGACGCCGGCCAGCGCCGCGGCGGCGTCGAACAGCCGGCCGCAACTCGAGGTTGGCGGGCTGTTGAGCCCCTGCGCCAGCATACGGGCGCAGATGCCGGCCCCCGGTACCTCCGCGAAGACCTGGGGGATCGAAGCGTCCATCCCCAGGGCGTGCAGGGCCGCGACACCCATCCGCCACGGCTCCCGCGCCGCCGCATCTCCACCCGGCTGGCGCAAGTGGCGCAGGTGCCCGAGGCGCCGGTATCCCCCGGCATCGACCCGCAGCAGCTCGCCGCCCCAGGCGGTGCCGTCGTCGCCGAGTCCAAAGCCGTCGAGCGCCAGCCCCAGGATCGGTCCGGTCCGCCCGTACTCGGCCATCACCGCCGCGACGTGGGCGTGGTGGTGCTGCACCGCCACCATCCGCAGCCCCGACTCCATGGCGAACCGGGTCCCGTAGTAGTCCGGGTGGAGGTCGTGCGCCACCACCTCGGCCCGGCCGTGACGCATCAGGTGGGCGACCGAGTTCTCGAACGCCCGCACCGCCTGTTCGGTGTGGAGGTCGCCGTGCGGCTCGGTGATGGCCGCATCGGTGCCGATCGCCAGGCAAACCGTGTTCTTGAGGATCGAGCCGACCGCCAGCGTCGCCGGCAGGCGTCTTGCCAGACCGATGTGGCGAACGCAAGGGACCGGCGCGTCGAGCATGCCCTTCTCACCCGGCCTGGCGGCGCCGCGCGGTGGCGGCTTCGCGGCCACGGCGGATCCACGCCAGCCACTCGTCCAGCCCCTGCCCGGTGGTCGCCGACACCTGCACCACCTCGATCTCGGGGCGGATGCGGCGTGCGTACTCGATGCAGCGCGCGACATCGAACGACAGGTACGGCAGCAGGTCGACCTTGTTGATGACCATGAGGTCGGAGACGGCAAACATGTCGGGGTACTTGAGCGGCTTGTCCTCGCCCTCGGTAACCGACAGCACCACCACCTTGTGCGCCTCGCCGAGATCGAAGGCGGCCGGGCAGACGAGGTTGCCGACGTTCTCGACGAACAGCACGCCGCCCGCCTCGGGGTCGAGATTCTGGATCGCGTGGCCGACCATGTGGGCGTCGAGGTGGCAGCCCTTCCCGGTGTTGATCTGGATCGCGGGCACGTCGGTGGCGCGGATGCGCTCGGCGTCGAGGCCCGTCTGCTGGTCGCCCTCGATGACCGCAATCGGGAACTCGCCGCGCAGCGCCTCGATCGTCTTCACCAAGAGCGTCGTCTTGCCCGAGCCGGGGCTGGAGACGAGGTTGAGGGCAAAGGTCTTGCGGCCAGCCAGAAAGGCCCGGTTCTCGGCGGCGTAGCGGTTGTTGGCGCCGAGGATGTCGCTCTCGATCTGAACGATTCGCGCCTCGTCGAGGCCCGGCGCATGCGATCCGCCGAGGGGCGCGTGATGATGATCGTGATCGTCGTGATGGTGGTGGTCGTGACCGTGGTCGTGCGGGTGGGAATGAACGTGCCCGTCGTGGCTATGCTCGTGCTCGTGCTCGTGGGTATGGCCGCCGGTCTGGCCGCAGCCGCAATAGGTGCACATTCAATCGACCTCCAGTTCCTTGATGCGCATGGCGTCGCCGTCGATCACCTCGAGCCCGAAGGCGCCGCACGAAGGGCAGGGATCGAAGCGATGCTTCAGCGCCGCCTCGGTGCCGCACTTGCGGCAGCGGCCCCGCCCCTTGGTGCGGATGATCTCGAGCCTCGCCCCGTCCGCCAGCGAGCCCTTCATCACCGCCTCGAAGCACAGCTCCATCGCCTCGGGCTCCGCGTGCGACAGCTCGCCGATCTCCAGCCGCACCACCTGGACGCGCGAGAATTCCTGCAGGCGGGCCTGGTCCTGGATCAGCCTCAGTACGCCCTCGCAGAGCGACATCTCATGCATCGGGGCGCCTCGAGACGGACAGCGGTACGGCGCACGACATCGGGGCGATCTTAGACAAGTTTATAACGATCCTCAAAAGCAAATTACACCAGTTTCCCTCTCCGCCCGTAAGGGGGAGAGGGAGGGGAGCGGTCGCAGCACGAGAACCTCATCCTGAGCCTGTCGAAGGATGAGGCAGCCGCAGCCCCTCATGGTTCGACAAGCTCACCACGAGGTTCATGTCACCTCGTCTCGCCTTCTTCCTCCAGTGGCAGCGCGGTGCGGTAGACGACCTGCTTCAAGGCGAAGCTCGACTTGATGCTGGCCACTCCCGGGAACCTCGTCAGGTGGTCGAGCAGGAAGCGCTCGTACGCGTGGAGGTCGGCGGTGACGACGCGCAACAGGTAGTCCGCGTCGCCGGTCATAAGATAGCACTCCATGACCTCGGGGCAACCGCGGATGCGCTCCTCGAAGCTTTCCAGGTTCTTCTCGACTTGCCGCTCCAGAGTCACGCTGACGAAGATGCTGACCGGCAGTCCGACGACGTTCTGGTCGACCAGGGTGGCGTAGCCGCGGATCACCCCCCGCTCCTCAAGGGCGCGCACCCGGCGCAGGCACGGTGAGGGCGACAACCCGACCGCCTGCGCGAGGTCGACGTTGCTGAGCCGGGCCTCCTTCTGCAGGCGGTGGAGGATGCGCCGATCGATGGTATCAAGTTTTGGCATCTTATGCTGTCCAGCTCTGCTCCACAGGTCATTTATTGCGTTATCCTGCACTCCGGAGCACCCATTCGCAAGGATTCACCCCAGGACGCTGCGCTATCATGGGCCGTTCCCCTGAGGCAAGGATCCGACCATGGACGGGCAGACGACGCCGGGAATCGACGCCGAGGAGTTGCGCATGCTGCGCACGCTGGAGCGCAAGCTGCTCTGGCTTTCGACCTGGACCATCCATCACGCCAACCACCTGCGACCCAACCCCGGCGGGCTCAAGGTCGGCGGGCACCAGTCGGCCTGCGCCTCGGCGACCCAGCTTCTCACCGCTCTTTACTTCCACGCGCTCAGGCCCGAGGACCGGGTGGCGGTGAAGCCGCATGCCTCGCCGGTGTTCCACGCCATCCAGTACTTGCTCGGCAACCAGGACCTGGAGACGCTGAAACGGTACCGAGCGCTGGGCGGCGCCCAGAGCTACCCGTCGAAAACCAAGGACCACGACGGGGTCGACATCTCGACCGGCTCGGTCGGCCTGGGGCCGGCGTTCACCGTGTTCGCCTCGCTGGCCCAGGACTACGCCCGCCTGCACGGACATCTGCCGAAGAGCGCGCCGCAGGGCCGCATGATCGCCATCGTCGGCGACGGCGAGATGGACGAGGGCAGCATCTACGAGGCGCTGTGGGAGGGCTGGAAGCACGGGCTTCGGAACTGCTGGTGGATCATCGACTACAACCGGCAGAGCCTCGACGGCGTCGTTTCCGACCACCTGTTCCGCCTGATCGACCGCGTTTTTCGCGCCACCGGCTGGAACGTGGTGACGCTGAAGTACGGCCGGCGTATGCGCGAGGCATTCCGGCTGCCCGGCGGGCTCGCCCTCAAGCGCTGGATCAACGACTGCCCGAACGCCCTCTATTCGGCGCTTACCTTCCAGGGCGGCGCCGCCTGGCGCAGCCAGATCATGGCCGACATCGGGGCGACCAGCGACGTCGCGCTGCTGCTCGACCGCTACGACGACGACGCGCTCCACGCATTGATGTGCAACCTCGGCGGTCACTGCCTGGAGACCATCCTCGAGGCGTTCGACGCCTGCGCCCAGGACGACCGCCCGACCTGCTTCCTCGCCTACACCGTGAAAGGATACGGCCTGCCGATCGCCGGCCACCGCGACAACCATTCGGGCGTCTGCACCAGCGATCAGGTGGACCAGCTGCGCCGCGAGATGGGGATCGCCGCGGGCGAGGAATGGGAGCCCTTCGCCGGCCTCGGCATGCCGGCGGCCGAGGTGCAGGCGTTTCTCGATGCCATCCCCTTCGTCTCCGCCCCCCGGCGCTGGACCGAGGCCGAGCCGGTGGCGGTGCCGGCGCGCCTGCCGGTCCCCGAGGCCGAGCGAATCTCGACCCAGGAAGCGTTCGGCAAAATCCTGCAGGAGATCGCCAAGACCGACGGCGATTTCGCGTCCCGGCTTGTCAGCTTCTCGCCCGACGTCACCGCCTCGACCGGGCTCGCGGGCTGGGTCAACCGGCGCGGCTTGTTCGCGCGCGAACACAAGGACGACGTCTTCCACCAGCGCCACATCGCCTCCGCCCACAAGTGGGAGGCCAGCGAGAAGGGTCAGCACGTCGAACTGGGCATCTCGGAGAACAACCTGTTCCTGGCGCTCGCCGCCTTCGGCCTTTCGCACGAGCTATTCGGGGTCCGCCTGCTGCCGGTGGGAACCCTCTACGATCCCTTTGTCGCGCGCGGCCGCGACGCCCTGACCTATGCCTGCTACCAGGACTCGCGGATGATGGTTGTGGGCACGCCATCCGGCATCACCCTCTCCCCCGAAGGCGGCGCCCATCAGTCGGTGACGTCGCCGCTCTCCGGCATCGGCCAGCCCGGGCTCGCCTACTTCGAGCCGGCCTTCGCCGACGAACTGGCGGTGGCGATGCGCTGGGGGTTCGAGCACATGCAGGCCGACGACGGCGGCTCGGTCTACCTGCGCCTGTCGACGCGGCCCCTCGCCCAGCCGCGGCGGGAGATGACGGACGCCCTCGCCGCCGACATCCTGGCCGGCGCATACTGGCGGATCCGGCCGCAGGATCCGAAAGCGGGCGCGATCGTCTCCTGCGGCGTGCTGGCGCCGGAAGCCGCGGCCGCCCACGCCGCCATCGGGGGCGGCGCCGGCCTGCTTGCCATCACCTCACCCGAGCGGCTGTTCGCCGATTGGCGACGCCGCGGGCCGCAATGCCACCTCGCCCGCCTGCTCCTCGGCGTCGCGCCCGGCGCCCCGCTGCTGACCGTGCAGGACGCCCATCCGCTGGCGCTGGCCTGGATCGGCTCGATCGCCGGCCACCCGGTGACGCCGCTCGGGGTCGACCGCTTCGGCCAGTGCGGCAGCGTGGACGAGCTGTATCGCGAATACGGCCTCGCCGTGCCGGCGATCGTGGCGGCGCGGCGGGCGGGCTAGGCATGGCTCGCCTCTCGCGGCAGGGTTGACGCGGCGGCCCTCGCCCCATATCGGAAGGCAGGGTTCGCAGAGGAGACCGCCATGATCCATCTCGACGTCCGCGGGACGCGGGTACCCGCTCTCGGCTTCGGCACCTGGCAGCTCACCGGTAGCGCCTGTGCCCGGATGGTGCGCACCGCCCTCGAGATCGGCTACCGCCACGTCGATACCGCGGCGATGTACGACAACGAGGAGGCGGTCGGCGAGGCGCTGCGCAGTCCCGGAATCCCCCGCGAGGAGCTGTTCGTGGTGACCAAGGTGTGGTCGAGCGACCTCGCCCGCGACCGCCTGCTGCGCTCGGCCAATGCCAGCCTGAGGAAGCTGGGCCTCGACCGCGTCGACCTGCTGCTGATCCACTGGCCGAGCCCGTCGGTGCCGCTGGGCGAGACCCTGGGCGCGATGCGCGAGTTGCAGGAGCAGGGCAAGGTGGGCCACATCGGGGTCAGCAACTTCTCGGCCGCCCTGATGCGCGAAGCCGAGGAGCAACACGGGATCGAGGTGTTCGCCAACCAGGTGCCGTACCACCCGTTCACCCGCCAGGACGACGTGCTCGCGATGTGCCGGGAGCGGCGGATCATGCTGACCGCCTACACCCCGATCAAGTCGGCCGCCCGCGACCGCACGCTGGCCGAGATCGGCCGCCGCCACGGCAAGAGCGCTCCACAGGTGGCGCTGCGCTGGCTGGTCGAGCAGGACATGGTCTCGGCCATCCCGCGATCCTCGAATCCCGAGCACGCCCGCGCCAACTACGACATCTTCGACTTCGCCCTGAGCGACGAGGAGAAGACGCGAATCGCCGCGCTGGCGCGATAGCCCGCGGCTCCGCCGTCCCGGCGAACCGACTTGACGGCGGTCAAGGCGAGGGCGAACGGGCCGCCCTATGGTGCCTTCCAGCAACCTGCGGCGGGAGAGACAGCACCATGAGCGGAACCCATCCCATAGACGTCCTCGACCACGAGCACCGGGTGATCGAGAAGGTGATCGCCGAGATGCGAACAGCGGCCGAAAAGCTGGCTTCCGGGCGCCCGGTCGACGGCGGGCGGCTGCGCGGCTTCGCCCCCTTCCTGCGCGGCTTTGCCGATGCCTGCCATCACGGCAAGGAGGAGCACCGGCTGTTCCCGCTGCTGCTGGAGAAGGGCCTGCCGGCCCAGGGCGGCCCCGTCCAGGTGATGGTCGCCGAGCACGAGCACGCCCGCATCCTGATCGCCGAAATGGCCGAGCTGGCGCAAACCTTCAGCCCCGACAGCCCCACCGACCGCCGCGTCCTCGCCCATGTCCTGACCCAGATCGCCGACCACTACACCCAGCACATCTGGAAGGAGGACCATGTCCTGTTCCCGATGGCGCGCCGTCTGCTGGACAAGGACGACGTGGCGCGGCTCGAGACCGAGTTCGCCGCCGTCGAGACGGAGCATGGCGCGCACCAGCGGTTCCACGATTTCGCCAGGGGCCTGGCCGCCTGAGCGGAGGCCTTGCCGTCGCCGGGATTGAGAAGGGCTCAGCTCCGGCTCAGCGCTTCTGCCCCAGCGTCGAGAACACGTCGCCGGCGCTGGGCAGGCCCTGGATGTAGCGGCGGTGCCAGAGGGCGTAGAAGAGCAGGTTCCAGGTGGCCTGGCCGCTCTTGGCTGGGGCAGCTGCGAACAGCGCCTCGACAGCGCCCGGCTTGCAGATCTCCTCGATCCCGGGCTGGGCTGCCACCAGCGGACCCAGCGCCCTGCCGCGCCTGGCGATCCATTCCCCGACCGGGACCGTGAAGCCGCGCTTGCGGGAGTATGGAAGCGCCTGCGGCAGCTTGCCGTGCAGCCAGCGCCGCAGCAGCCACTTGCCCGACCGCAGGCGGACCTTCAGGCGATCGGGGAGCCGATAGGCGAAGGCGGCGACCTCGGGATCGAGGAAGGGCGTCCGCCCTTCCACCCCGTGCGCCATCAGGCAGCGGTCGAGCTTGATCAGGAGGTCGTTGGGCAGCCAGTCGGCGCAGTCGGTCGCCTGGGCCACCTGGATGGCGCTGCGGCCGCGCTCGCGCGCCGCCTCCTCGGCCGCAGCGATGCCGGAGCGCCAGTCGGCAGGACTCTCGCGCAGGACATCGAGGCCATCGAAGGCGCCGGCGGCGCGCATGGTCCGCCGCCACGGCATCCACCACCGGGCTGCGCGGCGGTAGCGGCCGTAGCCGGCGAACATCTCGTCGCCGCCCTCGCCGCTCAGCACCACCTTGAACCCGGCGGCGCGCGCCGACGCCGCCAGCTTGTAGCTGGGCAGCACGGCGTAGTCGGCGGCCGGGTCGTCGATCACTTCGGCGATCTCGGGAAGCAGCTGCCAGAAGTCCCCCTCGCCGAAGTCGACCGACCTGAATCGCGCTCCGGCGGCCTTCGCCACCGCCTCGGCGTGGGCGCGCTCGTCCGCTACCGTGGTTCCCGAGAAGCCGGCCGTGAAGGCGGTTACCGGCGTCTCGTTGAGTTCGCGCATGAGGGCAAGGATGGCCGAGGAATCGATGCCGCCCGACAGGAACATCGCGTACGGAACGTCCGCCCGCTGGTGCACCGTCACACTGTCGCGCAGCACATTGTCGAGCTGCGACAGCGCGGCCTCGCGCGAGAGCCGCAGGCGCGGAGCCGACGGCAGGGCGTTGCGCATGCGGCGGGCCACCACCTTTCCCTTCTCGACCACCAGCGTCTCGCCCGGCAGCACCCGCATGATGCCCTGCAATGCGGTCTCGCGGCCGGTGGTGAACTGGAGCTGCAGCAGTTCGTCGCGCGCCTTGCCGTTGAGCCGCGCCGCACTGACCCCCGCCGCCAGCAGCGCCCGCGCCTCGGAAGCGAAGGCGAAGCCGCGCGCGGTCTCGACGTAGTAGAGCGGCTTGATGCCGAACGGATCGCGCGCGATCACCAGTCGGCGGTGCAGCGGGTCGTGAATGGCGATCGCATACATCCCGCGCAGCTTGTCGGCGAAGGCAACGCCGTCGCGGCGGTACAGGTGCAGCGGCGCTTCGCAGTCGCAGCGGGTGGCAAAAGCGCCCTCGCCCAGTTCGCGGCGCAGCTCGATGTAGTTGTAGATCTCGCCGTTGGCGACCAACGCCAGCCAGCCGCCGCGGCCGTCGTTGAGATAGAAGGGCTGGTTGCCCCCTGACAAGTCGATGATCGCCAGCCGCGTCTGCACCATGCCGACGCCGGGCGCCTGGTAGTTGCCCCTGCCGTCGGGGCCGCGGTGGGCGAGAGAGGCGGCGAAGCGGTCGAGCAGATCCGCCTCGACGACGGCGCCGTCAGCTGACATGAACCCCGCAATGCCGCACATCAGCCGCCGACCACCCGCTCGAAGAAATCCATGTACTGCCTGACCACCGCCTGTTCCGTGAAGCGTTCGTGATAGGTTTCGTACCCACGTCGCGCCAGGGAATCGGCCAACCGCGGGTCGTCCAGAACCATTCTAATCGCCTGCCCGAGGGCGCCCGCATCGTCGACCGGTACCAGCACTCCATTGTCCATGTGGGTGATCAATGTCCCCGGTCCTAGGCTGTCGCACGAAACGACCGGGACCCCTTGCGCCCAGGCTTCGATGACGACATTACCGAGGGGCTCGTGGCGGGAGGAGCAGACGAAAAGATCGCTCGCGGCGAACAGGGCGGGCACGTCGTCGCGCCAGCCGAGGAAGCGCACCCGCGGCCGCACTGCCAGGTTGGCCGCCAGTTTCTCGAGATCGGAGCGGAGCGGGCCTTCGCCGGCGATCCACAGATACGCGTTGGGCACCCGCACCATGGCATTGAGAAGGACGTCGAAGGCCTTGTTCTCGTGAAGACGTCCCAGCGCGAGGATGACCACGGCTGCCGGCGGCGTGTACATGCTCTCGCGCGACAGCGGCTCGGCCCTGGCGGCGCTGACGAAATTGGGCAGATAGTGGACGCGCTCTCGTTTCCAGCGGTTCTCAACCAGGTACTCGGCGATGTCCTGGGTGTTCCCGATCAGGTGATCGCAGTCGCGGTAGTACTTGATGTCGTAGTAGCCGCCGAGGCGGGCGACATGAACGAACTTGCCGCGCGGGCACTTCTGGGTGGCACGGTTCATCCAGGTCAGCACGATGTCGGGCGCGAAATCCTTGATCTCCTTCCGCAAGCCGCGACCGGTCCTGAAGTCCAAGGCGCCTCCGAAGGGCAGCTCGACCGGCTCCACACCTTCGGCGCGCAACAGTCGGGCGCGGCGGACGTCTTCACGAATGACGACGCGCTGGTCCAGTCCGGCCTTCTGGAGGGCGATCGCAAGCCGGCAGAAGAAGGCCTCGGCCCCCCCGTACTCGGCTCCGGCCATCGCTTGCAGGACACGCATCAGCTCAAGATCTCCTCGAACGCTGCCGCGGCTTCCGGCCAGCCCCAGCGCCTCTGCAGCTGCAGGGCACGCTCGTGCTGGCGCTTCCACAACGGATCGTCGGTCAGGAGACTGACCGCGGCTTCGGAGAAGCCGGCGTCGCTGCCCCGGACGAACCCGGTCTCCCCATCGACGACCCGCTCCACCACCGAACCGAGCTCCTGGACGACGGTCGGCACCCCCATCGCCTGGGCCTCGCCTACGGCAAGGCAGAACGTCTCGTTCAGATCGCCACGATAAAGCATTGCGCGCGAAGCGCGAAGCTCCTCGATGAGCTGTGCCTTCGGCACCGGGCCGCGCAACACCACGCCGTGGCTCGCGGCCGCCTCCGCCTTGGCGAGCACCGCCTTCATCGCCTCGGCCTTGGCGTCGCCGACGCGGCCGTAGGTTGCGGCCCCGGAAAACACATGGAGCTCGGCGCCCGGCACCCGGGGCCGGATCTCGCCGATCCAGCGGTCGATCAGCCAGTCCAGCGAGCGCAGCGGGTTGGAGGTGAAGACCGCGCGCGGAGCCGGCGGGGCGGCCGCTGGCACGGCCTGCCGGAATGCCTCGGGGATGCCATACGGGATCACCTTGCGCCCGCCGTCCGGAGCCCACCGCGGGTAAGTGCCAAGGTGGTAGGCGCCGATGAAGATGATGAGCGGCCGCACCCGCCACAGCTTGGACAGGTAGCGCCACTTCAACAGGTATCCGGCAGGGTTGTGGATCCAGAACGCTTTGCGCCGTGCCCGCGGCAACAGCGGGATCAGCTTGTCGCCACGGTTGGCGATGTAGAGGTCGGCCGTCTCGGGCAGCCCGTCGGCAATAGGTCGCCAGGCGACGCCCTTGTGCTCGATCCTCTGCCGGCACTTGTTGCAGACCACCACATCGTGGCCGCGGCCGGCAAGCTCCTGCGTCATCGCCACAATCGACGATTCGACGCCTCCCAACGGCCGCTCGTCCGGCGTGCGGCTGTCGAACTCGATGCCGTCGTCGGCAAGAACGATGCGCGCCAAACTAGTCCGACTCCTCGACGGCTTTGATGTGGGACAGCAGCGGAAACAGCCCGGCGAACAAGGCTATGAGGAACCCGTAGCTGCCCTCCTTATACCCCTTCCGCGCGACGTAGCACTTGAAAAAGCGCGAGAAGAAGCGACGCACATTGCCGGCAATCGTGCCCCTCTCGCCGCGCTCGCGCAGGTCGCGGGCGCGGGCGCTCGAATAGGCATCCAGGCGGCGCACCATGTCCGAGACGTCGCGGTCCACATAGTGGTCGAGCCGGCTCGTCAGCATCGGTCCCTTGCGGCCGCGCCACACCAGGCGCGGATGGACGCGATCGGGTCCCCAGGTCTTGGCGCCCTTGCGGAACAGGCCGGGATAGGCCGCCTTGCCGAACGAAGCCCCCCAGCCGTGCCGTACCAGGCGGTTGCCGATGTAGTTGTCGACGGGGATCTCGTGCCAGTCGAAGGACGAGCTCGCCACCGTCGCGCGGACTTCGTCCGCTAGCGCCGCCGGGACCCGCTCGTCGGCGTCCACCTCGAGAATCCAGCGGCCGCGACAGAAGGCGATGCCGGCGTTCCGCCGCTCCCCCTCGAGATCCCAGCGGCCGGCAAGGATGCGATCGGTGAAGCGGCGGGCGATCGCCTCGGAGCCGTCGGTGCACTTGTCGAGAACGACCACGATCTCGTCGGCGAAGCCGAGGCGGTCCAGGCAATCCGGCAGGCGCGTCTCCTCGTTGTGAGCAACCACCAGCACGGAAAGAACGGGCGCGGTCATGCCGACTGCTCCTGAGTCGCCTTGACATGCGCGAGCACCGGCGCGAGGGCGGCGCAGATGGCGACGACAAGGCCGATCCGGCCCTCGCGGAAGCCGCCGCGCGCCAGGTAGGAAGCCAGGAACCCGGTGCAGAAGTCCCGCTGCGCCCGGGCAAGGCTGCCCGCGCCTGCATGTGCCAGGGTGACGGCGCGACGGGTCGCCTCGTGGTCCAGCCGCCGCAGGAGCGCCGAAATGCTGCCCGCGACGTGCCGCTCGACCGGCCCGCGCAGGCGGGACGAAGGCTTTTGCTCCCCGTCCCGCGGGTACAGACACGGCACGGTGGCCGCGGCCAGCGCCGCGGTCCAGCCGCGGCGGACCCAGCGGCCGCCCACCATATTGCGCACCTCGATCGCGTAGGCCGCCGCCGGAGCGGCGATCGTCGCCAGGATCTCGTCGGCGAGGGGCGGCGGCACCCGCATGTCGGCCGAAAGCCGGAGCAGCCAGGTACCGGCAGGGGCGACGTCCTCTCCCGGCTGCACCACGCGCGCCCCCGACGCAGCGGCAAGGCGGGCGCTCTCGCCGCCCGGCTCGTCGACCAGCACGATGCGCTCCCCCGCGAACGCAACGGAAGAGAGGCATTCGGCAAGCCCGGGCACGCCGGGGGCGGCATCGATCAGCACCGAAAGGGCCGGCGCGTTCACGCCGCCGTCTCCCGGGTACGCCCCCACAATCGCCGGGCTTCGGTTTCCGCCATCTCGACCGTCAGGGTGTCCATCAGGGAATCCGAGCTCTTGGGATCGAAGCGTTCGGGAAAAATGCGGTCGTAGGGCAGCGCCGTGCGAACCACCGCGCAATGCTCCCCCCACGGCGCGTACAGCAGTTCGGGCGATGGTCCGAACAGGCCGAGGGTGGGAACGCCGACCGCCGCCGCCAGGTGCATCAGCCCGGAGTCGTTGCCGACATAGAAAGCCGAGCGGACCAGGCAGGCGGCGACAGTCAGGAGGTCGATGGCGCCCACCAGATCGAGGCGACGGTCGGCCGGAATCGATTCGATCAGGCGCAGCACCGACGGGCGTTCCTCGTCGCGGCCGAAGATCGCGACCCGGGCTCCGGGCAGGATGCCGGCCGGTCCGGTCAGCCGCTCCACCAGCTCGGCGAAGCGCTCGCTCCGCCACGTCTTGGCGCGCCAGTTGGCGGCGGGTCCGAGCGCCAGCACCGGCCCGTCATCGGGGATCAGTCGGGCGGCCCGGGCGCGAGTCGCCGCGCTGATCCAGACCATGGGTGCTGGCGGCCGGTCACGACAGCCGATCGCCTCGGCCATCTTCACGACCCGGTGGACCGGCTCCCGGCTGCGTCCCATGCGGTAGGTCCGTCGGCGCGGCAGGAGATACGAGACCGGCGCTTTACGCAGATCGACGACGACGTCCCACAACGTTCCGCCGCACGAAGCGAGCAGCATCAGCCAGTGCAGGGAAAACACCATCTTCTCCAGCACGATGATGCGCTCGAGCCCGGGCAGGTCGGCGAACAGCGGGGCGGCGACGGGACCGCAGGCGACGGTGACGCGAGCCCCGGGATGGCGGCGGATAAGCTCGTCCAGCACGCCGGTCGAAAGCACGGCATCGCCCAACCGGGTGGCGGTGATGAACAAAATCCTCATGGTCCCAGCATCGCCCGAGCCACCGCGTTTATAGAACCCCGAGCGGGTCTTTCAAGAGAACCTTGCAGCGGCTCACATGAAAAAAGCCCGCCGAGGCGGGCTTTTTCCTGAACTCTAGGGCCTGGTTCAGGCGGCAGCCTGCCGCTTTTCCATCGCCTTCTGGACCCGCTTCTTCAGCCGCAGCGTCTCCTGGTCGAGATCGAGGTCCGGAGTCGAAAGCAGGTAGGAGTCGATTCCGCCGCGATGCTCGATGGTGCGCAGACCGCGCGTGCTGACGCGCAACCGGACCTTGCCCAGCACGTCGCTCAACAGCGAGGTCACCTGCAGGTTCGGCAGGAAGCGGCGGCGCGTCTTGTTGTGGGCGTGGCTCACGTTGTTTCCGGTCTGTACGCCCTTGCCGGAGATCGAGCAGCGCCTGGCCATTTTCTGTCCCTCTTGAATGCCAAAACAAGGCCGTACCCGCGGGGCGGCCTCCCGGGAGAGGCCGCTTTGTAAAAGACGGGCGCCGCCGCGTCAAGAGCCCTCGCGCCTTACTCTCGCCTTACTCCAGGAAGAGCTTCGGCTCGATCGAGAATTTCGGGTGCTTGACGTCGACCACCTCGACCCGGCCGCCGGCGGGCAGGACGAACTCCCAGGCGCCGGGCGACATCCCGCTCTTGTCCGGCAATCCGTAGATCGAGAAGGTCAGATTCTCGTTCTTGAGGCCGGTCGGATTGCAGGTGCGGTCGCGCCAGTCGCAGCAGGCCTCCTTGCCGGGCAGCACGTCGGCCTTATAGCGGAGCCGCGTGCCGTCGGCAGTCAGGATGCGGTCGACGTGAACCCACTTGTTGGAGGCGTTCTTGAGGCAAAAGGCGTTTGCTTGCCCCGCTGCCGTCAGAGCGACGGCGAGAGTGGCGAGCAGCCGCAGGAAGCCGGCTGTCGGCATGGACGATCCCCTGTTCTTGAAGCACACGTAACATTGTCCAAGAAGCCTGAAACTTACGGGCCGGTCAACGGGCAAAATATTCCTGACCCAGGAGGCTACAAGACCCCCGCATGCATGCCCCTGTTGGGGCCGTCTTCATCGAACAAATCCGCGAGATTTCGCATCATCACGCCGCCCAGCTCCTCGGCGTCCACGACCGTCACCGCGCGGCGATAGTACCGCGTAACATCATGCCCGATGCCGATCGCGGTAAGCTCCACCGGCGAGCGATTCTCGATCCAGGCAATGACCTCGCGCAGGTGGTTCTCGAGATAGTTGCCCGGGTTGGTCGAGAGGGTGGCATCGTCGACCGGCGCGCCGTCCGAGATGACCATCAGGATGCGCCGTTCCTCCGGCCGGGCGACGAGTCGCTCGTGCGCCCACAGCAGGGCTTCGCCGTCGATGTTCTCCTTGAGCAGGCCCTCGCGCAGCATCAGGCCGAGGTTGCGCCGCGCCCGGCGCCAGGGCTGGTCGGCTGCCTTGTAGACGATGTGGCGAAGATCGTTCAGGCGCCCCGGGTTCTCACCCTTCCCCTGCGCGACCCACTTCTCGCGCGACTGGCCGCCCTTCCAGGCCCGGGTCGTGAAGCCCAGGATCTCGACCTTGACCCCGCAGCGCTCGAGCGTGCGCGCCAGCACGTCGGCGCTGATGGCGGCGATCGAGATGGGTCGGCCGCGCATCGATCCGGAATTGTCGATAAGAAGCGAGACCACGGTGTCGCGGAACTCGCTTTCCTTCTCGATCTTGTAGGACAGCGGGTAGAGCGGATTGGTGACCACGCGGGCTAGCCGGCCGGTGTCGAGCAGGCCCTCCTCGATGTCGAATTCCCACCACCGGTTCTGGTACGCCAGCAGGCGCCGCTGGAGCCGGTTGGCCAGAGCGGACACGATGCCCTGGAGGTGCGCCACCTGGGCGTCCAGCTGCCGCCTCAGGTGCGCGAGTTCCTCGGCATCGCACAAGGCATCGGCAGCGACGATCTCGTCGAACTCGCGGGCGAACACCTGATAGCGGCGCGAGGGGTCCTGGCCGGACGGCCACTCGTTGCGTGGAGATGGCCCGGCGGGGCGCTCATCGCCCGCGGACTCGACGCGGTCGACATCGGCCTCGCCGTCGGCGGTTTCGGAGTCGTCGGATTCGGTGAAGCTCTCGCCCGCTTCGATCGCCATGTCGCCGCCGGCTTCCGAGGTCGCGCCATAGGCCTCCGGCTGCTCGAGGCTGTCCTGGCTTTCGTCGCGCTGCTCGTCCTCGCCCTCGGCTTCGTCGACCGGCAGTCCGATGTCGCGCAGGATGCCGCTGGCGGCGCGGGCGAAACCCTCCTGGTCGGCCGCCAGCTCCCGCAGGCGCGCCAACCCGGCACCTACCTGGGGATCCAGCCACTCGCGCCAAGCCTCGACCATCGGCCTGGCCGATTCCGGAGGGACCGCGCCGCTCAACACCTCGCGCACCAGAAGGCCGACGGCCCGCGGCATCGTGCCTTCCTCGCGGGTCGTGATGCGATCGTAGCCGGAGACCCGGCACAGGTCCTCCCACAAGGCGCCGAGGTTCGCCCCCAGACCCGAGTAGCGGGCGGCGCCCAGGCTTTCGATACGAGCCTGCTCGATGGCGTCGAACACCTCGCGGGCGTCGCGGTTGGCCGGCGCCAGGCGGGCGTGCTTGGCCGGGTCGTGGTAGCGCAGACGGACAGCGACCGCGTCCGCCAACCCGCGCAGGCGCTGCACGCGTTCCCGCGACAGCTGGCGGCTTGGCGGCGGCAGGCGCACCTCGTTGCCGACAGCGCCGGATGCGCCCTGAACGTAGGCGATATTGACGTCCTCGCGGTCGCCGAGCGCCTTGACGGCGGCCGATGTGACCCGCTTCAGCAGATCCTGGGGCTGCTCGTCGCGATCCGCCACGGACCTCAACCCGGCAGGTGCGACGCCACCGATTCCGGCAGCTCGCGGCCAAAGCAGCGCTGGTAGTACTCGGCCACCACCGGACGCTCCGCCTCGTCGCACTTGTTGACGAAGGTGACGCGGAAGGCGAAGCCGATGTCGCCGAAGATGTCAGCGTTCTCGGCCCAGGTGATCACGGTGCGCGGCGACATCACAGTCGAGAGGTCGCCGGCGACGAAGCCCTTGCGGGTCAGCGACGCGAGTTCGACCATCGCCTCGACCGTGGCCCGTCGTTCAGGCGCCTGGTACCCGGGAACCTTAGCCAGCACGATCCGCACCTCGTCGTCGTGCGGCAGGTAGTTGAGGGTGCCGACGATGTTCCAGCGGTCCATCTGTCCCTGGTTGATCTGCTGGGTTCCGTGGTAGAGGCCGGAGGTATCGCCCAGCCCGATGGTGTTGGTGGTGGCGAACAGACGGAAGAACTTGTGCGGCCGCAACACCCGGTTCTGGTCCAGCAGCGTCAACTTGCCCTCGACCTCGAGCAGGCGCTGGATCACGAACATCACGTCCGGCCGCCCGGCGTCATACTCATCGAACACCAGTGCGATCGGGTGCTGCAGCGCCCACGGCAGCATGCCCTCGCGGAACTCGGTGACCTGCTTGCCCTCGCGCAGCACGATGGCATCCTTGCCGATGAGGTCGATACGGCTGATGTGGCTGTCCAGGTTGATGCGGATGCATCCCCAGTTCAGCCGCGCCGCGACCTGCTCGATGTGCGTCGACTTGCCGGTGCCGTGATAGCCCTGGATGAGGACACGCCGGTTATGGGCGAATCCGGCCAGGATGGCGAGCGTGGTGTCGCGGTCGAACTGATAGGCGTCGTCAACGTCGGGAACATACTCCCCCGGCTCGCTGAAGGCTGCGACGACGAGATCGCTGTCGATGCCGAACGTCTCGCGGACCGAGACGGAAGTATCGGGCGTATTCAGCGGAAAGCTCAACGCGCTCGTGTCGATGGAGGCGAGCGAAGTCATGCAATCAAGTCCTGAAGCTGTTTCCGTGTGCCGCATTGTGGCCATATCGGCCCGCGCGCGGGCCCTCGTCAAGTGGCCAATTCCGCCATGACGAGGTGATACGCCTGGTTGATGCGCTTGAACGCCTCTTCCGACGATTTCGAGCCGCCGTTGGCATCGGGATGGTGACGCTTCACCAACTCCTTGTAGCGCGCCTTCACCGCGGCCACCGTCACTGGCGGCACCATGCCAAGCACGTCGAGCGCCTTCTCCCAGGGGGTCCGCGGCGGCTTCTTCTCCTTGGCCGGCTCGCGGAACAGTCCGAAGGCGTCCCGCAGCGACGAGAGGTCGATGTTGTCGCCGCCGATCGCCCCCAGCGGCCAAGTCGGACGGTTCCAGATCGTATCGCGGCGGATGTCGGCCTCGACCTCGTCGTCGCTCATGCCCTCGTAATAGTTCCATGCGGCGTTGTACTGGCGCACGTGGTCGAGGCAGAACCAGTAATAGGCATTGAGCTGCTCGCGCGAACGGGGAGCGCGGAACTCCCCGCGGTGGACGCACCCCGGCCAGTCGCAGCCCCGAGCGGACGGGGCTGCCTCGGAACGGAGGGCACCAAGGGGTCGACCTCGATAGCGCATGAGGCTATTTATGATGCCGAGCCGGGCCGGTGGCAAGCGACCAGAGTCTTTCCGTGCCCAGAGTTTTCGTTCCGGCAGGTGGTTGACTCCTTCCGCTACATAAAGCCATATTTGTCGGCAGAATTCGAAACCTGTTTACACCAACGCGCGGTCATGGCAATACAGTCCTGCACACGTAGTCAGTGACTGCTGTCCGCATAGCGGGTGCCTCACTGCGGATCCAAGTGCCGGGGGTCTCATGAAGAGCAGATTGGTCACGCGCAACGTCACGATTCACGGGCATCGCACGAGCTTGCGCCTGCAGATGGAGATTTGGGACGCTCTGGCCGAGATCTGCCATCGCGAGCAGATGTCGCTCAACGACCTCTGCTCCTTGATCGATGAACGGTGCAGCGGCAGCAACCGTACCTCCGCGGTGCGGGCGTTCGCGGTAACCTACTTCCGCGCAGCGCAAGGCGCCACTCCTCCCTCGGCCACCCTGGTCGAGGGCGACGAGGATTCGATCCATTCGCCATTGGCGCGCATTGGCCGCAGCTTTCGTGACCTTAGGGTTGAACTGGCCAAGCTCGCCGGCGTCCGCCCTGCCGGCCAGCCGGCGCCGCAGCACCGCGAGGTGCTCCGGCTTCTCGGCAGGCTGCGGGCCGAGGTGCTTGGCTTCCTGGCCGAGACCGACGACGTTCTCCGTTCCGCCGATCCCCTGACCGGCCTGCCCGGACGCAGCGGCATGTTCCGGCTGGTCGAGCGCGAGCGTGTCGTCGTCGACGTTTCCAAGCCGGCCAGCATCGCCCTGATCGGACTCGATCAGGTCGACCTGCTTTCCGACAACTCGGGCGACGTCAACCGGATCGTCACCAAGGCCGCCAGCTACCTTCTCGAGAACATGCGGCAGCACGACGAACTATGCCGCGCCGATGCCCGCTCGCTGGCACTGGTCATGCCGCGGACTGCGCCGGAGAAGGCGAAGCGGGTGCTTGACCGGATTCGCCGCGGATTGGCCCGCAGCACCCTGACTCTGGAAGACGGCAGCGAAGCGACCGTCACCATGTCGGTCGGCATCGCGCCCATTCTGTCGCACGAGTCGAGCGAGCAGGCGATCGCCCATGCGGAGAGCGCGATGCGTCTCGCCCGCGGCACCGGTCGCAACCGGGTGCGCACCTGGCGCGAGGGCGAGCGCGAGGACGAGCATCGAGGCTTGGGGCTGGCCGGCTCCTTCGCCGCCTACCAGCGCGCCATCGAGCGGGTGAAGATCGACTGAGCGCGATCAGGCTCCGTAGCGGTCGCCGAAGACGAACGCCTCGGTCTCCCGGATGTCGTGCTCGAGCTCGATCTTGACGGCCGCATAGAGGTCGCGGATCGAGACCATTCCCGCGACCCGGCCGCTCTTGTCGACCACCGGAAGATGGCGGTACTCGCGCGTGCGCATCAGCTCGAGCGCGCTGAGCGGGGAATCGTCGGGCGCCAGCGTGTCGGGGTTCTCGGTCATGATGTCGGCCAGCGGCGTCTTCTTGGGATCGAGGTCGCGCGCAATCACCCGGCGCGTGATGTCGCGCTCGGTCACGATGCCGACGAGCTTGCGCTCGGCATCGAGGATGACTACGGCCGCGACGTTGCAGTCGAGCATCTGCTTCGCTGCGTCATAGGCGGTGCCGTCGGGTCCCAGCTCGCAGATG
The DNA here is from genome assembly GCA_018432935.1 of Rhodospirillales bacterium. Classification (GTDB taxonomy): domain Bacteria; phylum Pseudomonadota; class Alphaproteobacteria; order Rhodospirillales; family Shumkoniaceae; genus JAHDSF01. The sequence continues at coordinate 133,290 of JAHDSF010000004.1, forward strand.
TGCTGGTTGTTCACGATGTGGGGGATGATCCTGCTGTCCACCGTCCCTCCTGTCCCGCGCGGAAAAGCCGACTCCGGGAATGTAGTTTACACCGGATCGGCCGCCACACGAAATCAATTCTAATTCTCGGAACCGCCGCCCTCCGCGGAGGGCGGCGCGAGGATGCGGATCGCCGTGATCTGGTGGCGGATCCGCCGAAGGATCTCGAAGCGGAAGCCGTACAGAAGAAAGGCCTGGCCGACCTCGGGAATCCTTCTTGTCTCGTGCAGGATCAGCCCGGCCACCGTGGTCGCCTCCTCGTCCGGCAGCGTCCACTCGAAGCGACGGTTGAGGTCGCGGATCGTCACCTGACCGTGAACGACGATGCTGCCGTCCGGCTGCACACGGACGCCGGGTGCCACGACGTCGTGCTCGTCTGCGATGTCTCCGACGATCTCCTCGAGGATGTCCTCGAGGGTGACGATCCCCATCAGGCTGCCGTACTCGTCCACCACCAGCGCAAAGTGCTCGTGGCGTTGCCGAAAGGCCTGGAGCTGGTCGAGCAGCGTCGTCGATTCCGGCACGAACCAGGGCTTGGCCGCCAGGGCCAGGATGTCGAGTCCTTCCAGCGACGTCTTGCCCTGCACCGCCCTCAGCAGCGCCTTGACGTGCAGTACCCCGACAATGTTGTCGGTGGTCTCCCGGTAGAGAGGGATGCGGGTGTACGGGCTGGCCAGCACCTCTTGCACCACCGCCTCCGGCGGCTCGTCGACATTGACCAGGGTGACGTTGCGGCGGTGGACCATGACCTCGCCGACCTCCACATCGTCGAGATCGAGCACGCTGCGCAGCATGGCGCGCTCGTGCTTCACCGCCTCCTCGTCCGCCTGATGCAGTTCGATCGCCCCGCGCAGCTCCTGTTCAGCCTCGTCGATCACGTCGCTCGCAGCGTGGTGGACGCCGAACGAGCGGAACACCGTCCGCACCAGCCAGTTGACCGTCCTGCTGACCGGGCCGAGCACGGCGTAGATCCCCTGCACCACCGGCGCCACCGCCGGGGCCACCGTGTTGGCGTTCCGGATCGCGTACATCTTCGGCATGACCTCGGAGAACACGACCACGAGAACGGTCATCGCGATCGTCGCGTAGGCAATTCCGCGCTCGCCGAACAGGGAGATGAGGGCGCTGGCGGCCAGGGTCGAGGCGAGGATGTTGACCAGGTTGTTCCCGAGCAGGAGGCTGCTGATCACGCCCTCCTTGTGTTCGCGCAGGCGGTTGACCAGACCGGCCTTCCGGCTCCCCTTCTGCTCGAGCTGGTGCATGAGGGGCCGGGACGCTGCAGTGAGCGCCGTCTCCGCGCCGGAGAAGAACGCCGACACCGCAAGCAGCACGACGATAGCCCCCAAGATCGCCCACATGGCTGCATTCCTCCGTGCCGAAGGCCGACTAGCCGGCCCCGCCCCGCCCCGCGGCCAGCGCGTCCTTGAGCAGCGTGCGCAAGGCCGCTTCCGGAACGTCCCAGGTGGCGAATGCCTGGCCGATGCCCCCCACCAGGACGAACGTCAGGCGGCCGCCGCTCGCCTTCTTGTCGCGGCGCATGTGGGCCATCAAAGCATCCTCGGTCCAGCCGTCATCGACCAGCCCGGAAAGGTCGACCGGCAGGCCGCGTGCCGACAGATGGTGCCGCACCGCCGCGACGTCCGCCGGCACGCAGTAGCCGAGCCTGGCCGACAGTTCGAACGCCAGCACAATGCCGATCGCAACCGCCTCGCCGTGCAGGAGCCGCGACCCGAACCCGCTCTGCGCCTCGAGCATATGAGCGAAAGTGTGGCCGAGATTGAGGAGGACGCGCCGGCCGGAACCGGATTCCCGCTCGTCCTCGCCGACGATCCTGGCTTTCCCTTGGCACGCCTCGTGGATCGCGTAGCGCCGCTCGGTCCTGCCGCCGTCCCGTACCGCCGCGCCGTGGATGTTCAGCCAGTCGAAAAACTCGGCATCCTCGATCAGGGCGTATTTGACGGTCTCCGCGTAGCCGGCCAGAACCTCGCGCCGCGGCAGGGTGTCCAGGGTGGCGACGTCGACCAGGACCATCAGCGGCTGGTGGAATGTGCCGACCAGGTTCTTGCCGCGGGAGGTGTTGATGCCGGTCTTGCCGCCCACCGAGCTGTCGACCTGCGCGAGCAGTGTGGTCGGGATCTGGATGAAGGGAACGCCGCGCAGAATCACGCTGGCGGCGAAGCCGACGATGTCTCCGATCACGCCGCCGCCCAGCGCGATCAGGGTGGTCTGGCGGTCGACACCGGCGTCGATCAGCTGGTCGACCAGGCTCTCGAACTGCGCGAAGCTCTTGGTCGCCTCTCCGGCCGGCAGCACGATGCTCGCGTTCTTGATGGCAGCATCGCGCAGCGAAGCCTCCAGCGCGGCAAGGTGGTGGGCGGCGACATTGGCGTCCGAGACGGTGATGGTGCGGGGCTGAGGCAGCAGCGGCCGCAGGCGCCATCCGGCAGAAGAGAGAAGCCGGTCTCCGATGACGATGTCGTACGCCCGTTCGCCAAGAGCGACGGTCAGCACGTCGACGTTGCCCTTGGCGGTCGCAGCGATTTCCTGGGCAGTCACTTTGGCTCTCCTGTTGTGGCCCGGCCGGCGTACTCCAGAAGCTTCCGGAGGACCGCATCGACGGTCTCCTCGGGCGGCTCGCTGCCGCTTTCGACGTGAATGTGGGCCTCTGCGTAGAGAGGGTAGCGCACTTCCGTCAGACGCCGCAGGGTCTCCAGCGGATCGCCCTTCTTCAGCAGCGGACGGTGGGTCTGGTGGCAGACCCGACGGTACAGCTCCTCGACCTCGGCCTTGAGCCAGATGGCGATTGCGTCGGCTCGGATGCGGGCGCGCGTCTGCGCATCGCAGAAGGCGCCCCCGCCGGTCGCCAGAACCTGCGGGCCCTCGCCCAGCAGCCGCGCGATCACTTTGCGCTCGCCATCGCGGAAGGCCGGTTCGCCGTAGAGGGCGAAGATGTCCTCGATCGAACAGCCGGCCGCCTTCTCGATCTCCTCGTCGGCATCCCGGAACGGCAGCCTGAGACGCGCGGCCAGACGCCTGCCGACGCTCGTCTTGCCGGCGCCCATCAACCCCACGAGGACGATCGGAACCGCGGTGAAGCGGGCAGGGACCTTCATGGCTGAATCGATGGGAATGCCATCCACCTTCCGAAGCGTTGAAAGCGTCCGACTGAGCTTCTACACTGCCGGAAATTCGACATAAACCGCTTTTACGGTTAACTCAACATTGCATGGCGTGCCGCGCGGACTCGGTCAGGCTTTGTGCGGGAGAGCACCACGTGAGGACAAATCCGGAATGAAGAACGTCTCGAGGGTCCTGTTGATCGTTGCGGCGGTCGCGATTGCCGGCCTCGCCGTATTCCTGGCGACCTGGGACATTCCGGCCCCGACATCGAAAGTGGAGAAGGTCATCCCCGATGAACGTTTTCCGCGCTGAGGTCCTGCGCCGCTCGGCCCGCCTCGCGCTGGCGGCGACGGCCTGGGCGGCCGTTTCGCTCGGCGCGGCGCAGGCCCAGGTTCCGGCGCAGCAGCCGCTGCCCGCCGCCCGCGAACCGGCGCCGGCATCGCCGCGCAGCCTTGCTCCGCGCCGCCTCGCCCCGCCTGCCGCCAAGCCGGCCGCGCCTGCGGTGCCGCTCGCCGCAAGCGGCATCCAGGTCAATCCGCTGGAACAGGTGGATCCCGATTCGGTCGGCCTGCTCACCGTGGCCGAGGGCGGGTTCCCCGCCGACCTGTGGAAGGGAACGCCCTACGCCATCGTCGCACCCCTGCTGCAGGAGTTCCCGACCGCCCAGGCCTCGCCTACCCTGCGCTCGCTGTCGCGTCGTCTGCTCCTCAGCGCCGCCCAGGTCCCCGCCGGCGAGCACGAGACCGGCACCTTCATTGCCCGCCGCGCCGAGCTGCTGGCGCGCATGGGCGACATCGAGAGCGCCCGCCGGCTGATCGAAGCCGCCCCCTCCCACGTCTCCAGCGAGCCGCTGAGCTGGGCCGAGATGAACGTGCACCTGCTGGCGGCCGATGACGCCCGTGCCTGTCAGGTGGTCAACAGCCGAATCACCGGCGCCGAGATGGCGCGCTGGCAGAAGGCGTACATTTTCTGCCAGGCGATCGCTGGCGAGAAGGACAAGGCTGCCCTGGGCCTGTCGCTGCTGCGCGACATCGGCGAGAACGACAGGACATTCCTCCTGCTCGCCGACGCCCTGGTGAACGGCACCCAGGTGACACTGGAGAATCTGCCGCAGCCGACGCCGCTGACCCTCGCCATGGTACGCAGGTCCGGCGTCAAACTGCCCGCCGACGCTCTCGCCTCGGCGCAGCCGGCGCTGCTGCGCTCGCTGGCCTACAGCCCCTCCCAGGGGCTGGAAGAGCGGCTCGATGCCGCCGAGCTGGCCGTCATCGCCGGCGCGATGCCGGTCGAGGCATTGCGTGACATCTACAGCGGCGTAAGCTTCCAGCCGGCGGAACTGGCGGCTCCCCTCAAGACGGCCGCGAGCCTCTCGGGACCGAAGGCGCGGGCGCTGCTGTACCAGACCACCGCCGCCGAACGGAACCCGACGGCCAAGGCGGAAGGGATCACCCAGGCGTTCAAGCTGGGCTACGCCCATGGCCGCTTCACCATGGCGGCGCGGACGTTCGCGGTTCAGGTCGGCGCAATCCCGGCGTCGGCGGAGCATGTGTGGTTCGCCCCCCAGGCGATCCGGGCGCTGTTGCTCTCGGACGCCCCGGACAGCGCCCTGCCGTGGGTGGACGTGGTCCGCAGCGCAGCCCGGTTCCGCCAGGAGGACGACGCCGTGCTGACGCGCCTGTCGCCGCTGCTGCACGTGGCAGGCATGGCCGAGGGCGACGCGTTCGACGCCCTTGGCAAGTGGCGCGCGATGTCGAAGAGCGACGAGAACGCTTTCGACCAGGCGACCATGGTGTTCAGCCTGCTCGACGCCATCGGCGCGGTGATGCCGTTGGCCCTGTGGGCGCAGATCATCGAGGGCACGCCGCGCGACGTCGCCACCGTCCCGCGCCCGCCGATCTGGGTGCTGTTGGACCGCGCCGGTCCCGCCGGACAGCTCGGCGGCGGCGTGCTGGCGGCCATCGTTTCGCTTGGCGAAGGCGGCGTCGTCGAAGCCTCTCCGCTGGTCCTGCACCGCGTGATCTCGACCCTGCAGTCCCTCAAGCTGTTCAAGGAGGCGCGCCAACTCGCGGTCGAGGCGGCGATCGAGGCCGGGCTGTGACAGGACGGCCGGCGCGACGCGACGCTCCGGCGACCTCGCGCCACCTCGACGCCTTCCTTGAGGCGCTCGCCGCCGAGCGCGGCGCAGCGGCCAACACGATAGCCGCCTATCGCCGCGACCTCGCCGACCTGGAGGCGTTCGCCGCCCGTCGCAAGGTTGCGATCGAGCGGGCCGACACGGCACTCCTTCGTGCCTATCTCGACCGCCTTGCTCAGGCGGGACTGTCGGCGCGCACGGCGGCGCGGCGCCTGTCCGCCATGCGCCAGTTCTTCCGCTTCCTGACAGCGGAAAGGATCCGCGACGACGATCCCACAGGTCGGCTCGACGCGCCGCGACTGGGCAAGCCGCTGCCGAAGTTCCTGAGCGAGGACGAGGTGGCGCGCCTGCTGGCCGCCGCGCGGGCCCGCGACGGCGCCGAGGGCCTTCGCCTGACCGCTCTGCTCGAACTCCTGTATGCAAGCGGGCTGCGGGTGTCCGAACTGGTTTCGCTGCCGCTTTCGGCCCTGCCGCGCGACGCCGGCGCGCTGATCGTGCGCGGCAAGGGCGGCAAGGAGCGGATGGTGCCGCTCAACGGCCTCGCCCTTGAAGCTGTGAACGCCTACCGCACGGCCCGCGACGGCTTCCTGCCCAAGCGCTCGCACGTTGGCAGAAGCCGCGCCTCGCCATGGCTGTTCCCCTCCTCCAGCGCCGCCGGCCACCTGACCCGCGCCCGCTTTGCCCAGATGCTGAAGGCGCTGGCCGTCGAAGCCGGGATCGAGGTGCGGCGGGTATCGCCCCATGTCCTGCGCCACTCCTTCGCCAGCCACCTGCTGGCGCACGGCGCTGATCTGCGCAGCCTGCAGCAGATGCTGGGCCACGCCGACATCGCCACCACCCAGATCTACACCCACGTGCTGGACCAGCACCTCAAAGCTCTGGTCGCCCGCGGCCACCCGCTGGCGATGCGCCGCAAGAAGGAGACGTGACGGGGCGGCCGCTCACTCGCGCCGAGCCGGGTCGTCCGGGAGTTTCCCGCCGCCTGTCGAAGGACGAGGCCGGGGGATCGCTTTTTCGGCTTAGCCCTCCGGGGCTTCCCCGTTTGCGCTCTTAAAAACTCCGGAAAGCCACGCCAAGTCACCGTCTGAAGCAGTCGCGTTCCCTAGTCGCCCGAGGCGGGTCCGGGCGAGGACCTTCTTGAGACGAGGAGGGGGGACAGCCCTGCATCGTCAGAACCGATGTGAGTGCGCCGACGTTTCTGGCGCCGACTGGGCCAACGGAGCGGGTCGCATGGACCGGACGCTTCGCCCGCCCGACGGAGTGCGGCTCCCCGATCGCTAGAACGAAGGCCCGCATGCACCGGGAGGCATCCACCTGCGTCGGCCGACTGTATGGACGGAGACCCCGATGGACAGCGTCGATTACCGGGACAGAGGCCTGGATGACGGCAATGCCGCAAAGCCCCCCCCTGGCCGTACGGCCGCTGTCTACGCCATCATCGTCCTGCTCTCCGTCGCGGCGGTCTTGAACCCCTTCGTCATCCGGCTGACGCTGTCCCCGTCGACGATCCAGATCGCGTATCTGGCGGTTTTCGACGCTGCGCTGCTGGCCCTTGCGGCCACGCTGGTGGCCTTTCTGCGGACCAACCGCGCCGTCTTGCTGCGGATCTCGGTGGCGGGTCTTCTGCTCCTGCCGTTCGGACTGTTTGCGGCCGAGCTCGGGCTGAGTTACGTGGCGCTCCTGAACGACGCCGAAACCGAGCAGACCAGCCTTTACCAGGAGGATGATCTTCTGGGCTGGGTGATGCGGCCGGGGTCCGTCGTGCAGGCGCGCAAGGAGGGCAGCTACGACGTCACCTACGGGATCGACGCGGATGGCCTTCGCGCCGGCAACCGGCTGCCCGCCGCCCCCGCGACGGTTCATGTGTTCGGGGACTCGTTCACTTTCGGGGAGGGGGTGAACGACGACGAGACGGCCCTTCACCTTCTGGCCGAGCGCCTGGCGGGACGCTGGAACGTCCGCAACTACGGCGTTTCGGGCTACGGCGTGGCCCAGATGCTGTTGAGCCTGATGAAGCACGACGAGGACATTCGGCCGGGCGACGGGGTCGTCTTCTGGGTCTATTCCGAGGACCTGATGCGCAACCTTGCGCACAAGGCGTTCCTGTGCCGGATTGGCGCGCGGGGGGCCGACAGGGCGTCGTTCCCCCGCTTCATAAACGGGCGCTGGACGGCTGTGGCGCTGGACGACGCCTGCGGCGACTTCGAGCGGCTGATGCTGCTTTCCCAATCGCTTCCGGTGGGCTGGCTCTACAACGGCGTCCGGGATCGGCTGCTGCGGAATGACCTGATTGCCAAGGCTGACAGCCGGTTCGAAGAAGCCCGCGATCTGGCCGAAAGCCGGGGCGCCTGGTTCAGGCTGGTCATGCTCGCCAGCCCGGCCGAGTGCGCCGCCGGGCGCTTTGCCTTCGACATCTCCGGTCTTCGCGCGCCGTATGCCTCGATGCTTCCCTTCTGCCCCGATGGCGCCGCTGCCGTCGCAGCGATGGAGTTCCCCACCGATCCGCACTGGAACGCAGAAGGAAACCGATGGGCGGCGCAGACCCTCGAGAGGATCCTGGCGCCCGACCTCTCGGGCGGCCCGGCGCCCGTGGCGGACAGGAGGCAAGGGCAGGAAAGGCCGCAGTAAGGGAGCTGGCACCTTAACGACACGGGGGTTAGCAGTCCGGATCAATCGCGCCGGCTGTTACGTCGCCCCGCCATCGACGGTGAAGCTCTGGGCGGTGCAGAGGCGGCTGTCGTCGGCGGCGAGGAACAGCACCATGCGGGCGACGTCCGGAGGATAGAGGTGCTCCTTCAGGCATTGCGCCTGCAATGCCCGGCGCTTTTCCGCTTCGTCCACCCACAGGGCAAGCTGCCGCTCGGTCAGGATCCAGCCCGGCAGCACGGCGTTGACCCGGACTCCTGCCGGCCCGTACTCGCGGGCAAGCGCCCGCGTCAGCCCGATGATACCGGCCTTGGCCGTCTGGTAGGCGACCAGGTTCGCGGCCTTCAGCTGCCAGGCGATCGAACTGAGATTGACGATCGAGCCGCCACCCGCCTCGCGCATCCCGGGAAACACCGCTTGGGCGGCAAAGAACTGATGGTCGAGATTGACCGCCAGGCGGTCGCGCCAGCTGTCGGGCTCTATCTCGGCAACGGAGTGGCGGTTGTCGTTGGCGGCGTTATTGACCAGCACGGTTACGGGGCCAAGGTCGGCGGCGATCCGATTTACCGCCTCGCGCAGGGCGCCGATCTCGCGCAGATCGCAAGGCAGGAACAGCGGCACCGGCCGGCCGGCCTTGCGGATCGCGGCGACCAGCGCCTGTGAAGCGGCGACGTCGATGTCGAGGAAGGCGACCTTGGCCCCTTGCGCGGCGAAATGCTCGACCAGCGAAGCCCCGATGCCCGAGCCGCCGCCAGTGACCAGCACGATCCGGCCGGCGAGGCTGGGGTAGCGCGCAAATCCGGCGGCCGTCACCGCTCAGTCCTCGTCGATCGCATGGGCGAGCCCGACCATTGCCACCGTGCCGTGGGTGATGACGTAGGTCGGGATTTCGCGCACATAATCCGACAGCCGTCCCTTGCTTTCGAATCGGGCGCGAAAGTCGGACTGGCGGAACCACTCGAGCATGCTGGGCACGATGCCGCCGCCGATGAAGACCCCGCCCCGTGCCCCCACCGTAAGCGCCAGGTTTCCGGCGGCGGTCCCGAGCAGTCGGCAGAAGGTCTGCAGCGCCTCGGCCGCCTGCGCCTCGCCGCCCGACCGCGCCCACTTGGTGACGTCGGCCGGCTTGGCGTCGGGACGCGGCGGCACGCCGTCCAACGTGCAGATCGCCTGGTACAGGTTGAGCAGCCCCGGGCCCGAGACCCCCCACTCCGTCGACACGTGCCTGTGCTTGCGGCGGATCACCTCGACGATGGCAGCCTCGCGGTCGTTGTCGGTGGCAATCGTCGTATGCCCGCCTTCGCCCGGCAGCGGCACCCAGCGCCCGCCGACCGGCACCACCGACGAGACGCCGAGCCCGGTGCCGGGACCGATCGCCGCCATCGGATGACCGGGGACCGGCTTCCCGCCTCCGACCTGCTCGCGGTCGTTCCCGGTCAGGAACGGCAGCGCGAGAGCGACGGCCACGAAGTCGTTGACGATGCGCAGCGCCCGCAGCCCGAGCCGGTCGCGTACCTCGGCGACCGAGAACGACCAGTTCCTGTTGGTAAGCTCGATCCGGCGGCCGGTCACCGGCCCTGCCACCGCGAACGCGGCCAACTCCGGCCGGCGGTCAGGTTTGACCGCGTCGAGAAATGCCTCGGCCGCCGCCGCCGGGCCGTCGAAGTCGGCACTCGCCATCGAACGGTACTCGGAGATGGTGCCGGCGCGGTCGCACAGGGCGAACCGGATGTTGGTGCCCCCGATATCGGAGATCAGCCGCGGGGAATCGCTAGCATCATTCAAAGGGCGCCTCGTTCAGGCTCTCGATGAAGCTGTCGCGCCATTTCATCAGCGTGTTGGTGCGCAGCACCTCGATCATCGCCTTCCAGCGCTCCTGCCGCTCTTCGAGAGGCATCGCCAAGCCACGGGCGATGGCGTCGGCAACGCCTTCCGAATCGTAGGGATTGACGATCAAGGCGGCCTCCAGTTCGCCCGCCGCCCCGGCGAAGCGCGACAGCACCAGCACGCCGGGATCCTCGGGATTCTGGACCGCCACGTACTCCTTGGCCACAAGATTCATGCCGTCGCGTAGCGAGGTGACGAGACCGATCTTGCTCATCCGGTAGATGCCCGCCAGCTCCTCTCGGTTATAGCTGCGCGACAAGTAGTTGATCGGGATCCAGTCGAGCTCTGCATATTGGCCGTTGATACGTCCCGCTTCCCCCTCGAGATGGCGCCGGATCTCCTTGTATTCGGGCACCTCCGAGCGTGACGGCGGGGCGATCTGCAAGAGCGTCGTCTTGCGGCGCAGCTCGGGGTAGTTGACGAGCAGGCATTCGAAGGCCTGAAACCGCTCGACCAGACCCTTGCTGTAGTCGAGGCGGTCGACCCCGACGACGCAGGAAAGGTCTCCCAGGTCGCGTTTGGACTGCTGGACGGCCTCGGAATCCTCCGCCATTGCACCGGCTTTCTCATACAGCTCGGTATCGATCCCGATCGGGAAGATCTCGACCCGCAAGGTGCGGCCGAAGGCATGGATCAGGTGATCGCCCATGATGCCGCCGCCCGCCTCGTGGACGATGTAGTCGAGGAAGGACCGCAGGTCGCGGTCGGTCTGAAAGCCGACCAGGTCGTAGGCGCACAGGGCGCGGGCCAGTTCCTCGTGCTGCGGCAGTACGGTGAAGATCTCCGCCGCCGGGAACGGGGTGTGGAGGAAGAACCCCATCGGCCGCTGGAGGCCGCGCTTGCGCAGCTCCTCGCCCAGGAGGATCAGGTGATAGTCGTGCACCCACAGCGTGTCGTCCTCGTGCAGAAGCGGCACCAGCTTGGCCGCGAACAGCTCGTTGACCTCGCGGTAGCAGGCGAACTCGCGCTTGCTGAACGACATCAGCCCGATGCGATAGTGGAACAGCGGCCACAAGGTGCGGTTGGCGAAGCCGTTGTAGTAGGCGTGGTACTGGGTTCGGCTGAGGTCCAGGGTAGCGTAGGTCACCGAGCCGACCTTGGTGATGTGCGGTTCGGGATCCGCCTTCTGGATCGCCTTGCCGCTCCACCCGAACCAGATGCCGCCTCTCTGCGCCAGCGCGTCCTGGACCGCCACCGCGAGACCGCCCGCGCGGACATCGTTGTCTGTGGGCACAGTCACACGGTTCGAGACGACGACCAGTCGCGTCACGGCAAAACTCCTCCGCCTTTTGATCGTACTCGATCGATTCCACGTTCGCCGCAAGCGTCGGGGCCTGACGCCCGAACTGCGCACCTTATACCCCTATTTGGGAGGTGGCGCACGGAAGCTCAACTTTGTCGACCCGAGAAGGTGCGCCACCCGGTGTACGTGCGCCCGGCCGCCGTCGCCAGGCAGAGCGAGCCGAACACGGCGGCAGCCAAGGGAAACCAGTCCGGACGGACGCAGACGAGGACGAAGAATGCAATCGTCTCGGTGCCCTCGGTAAGCCCGCCGAGATAGACGAACGCCTTGCGGCCGCGTGCCTCCGTCGTCAGCCCCCGCTTGGCGGCGATGACCGCGAAGGCGAGGAAGGTCGAACCGGTGCCGACGAAGCTGAAGATGAGGAAGGCGGCCGCCAGTGCGTGCGCCGGCTCGGCAAAGGCAAAACCCAGCGGCACCGCGGCGTAGAAGATGAAGTCGCAGACGATGTCGAGATAGCCACCGCGGTCGGTCGAGCCGCTCGCCCGGGCGACCGCCCCGTCGAGCCCGTCGAGCAGCCGGTTCGCCAGGATCGCAGCAAGGGCTGGTCCATGCAGCCCCACGGCGAGCAGCGGCAGCGCCGTCATGCCGGTCGCGAACCCGATCAGGGTGACCGCATCGGCGCCGAGGCCCGCGCGTGCCAACACCCTTCCCGCGGCGCCGAGCGGCGGGTCGATCAGGCGACGAAGCGGAGCGTCCAGCATGGACCCCTCCGTTGCTGCTCTCCCCTCATACGGGATTCCGGATGTCGAGGGTATCCCGTTTCCTGCCCCACCCCCCTCCGCCACCCGCCGTCGGGTGTTTGAACCGGACGGTTCGTTGTGGTATGCCGGCTCTCAAGCGGATTCCGGTGCTCAGCCGGCAAACGGCGCCGCGCCCGCTGGACGGGGCGGCCAGGCAGGAGGTGGTCTGTTCATGAAGAGGTTCACCAGGACGGCAGCGGCAGCTGCCGCCGCGGTCATGGTCGCCATGGCGGCCGTGCCGGCATCCGCCGAGACCCGCGTCACCCTGAAGTCGGCCCAGTCCGGTTCGTCCTACTATCAGATGATGGTGCAGCTCTCCGAGGCCCTGAAAGCCGGCAGCAACGGGGACCTCGTGGCCACGGTCGAGGAAAGTCAGGGATCGGTCCAGAACGTCAAGGAAGCCGCCAAGCGCCCTGGCAATTACCTGTTCACCAGCCCGCCCAGCCTGATCAAGCAGGCGGCGGCGGGCCAGAAGCCGTTCGCCGAGGATCCCGGCTACAAGGACGTTCGCAGCCTGTTCACGGTGCCGTTCGTGACCATGCACTGGGTGGTGCGCGCGGATTCCGGGGTCAAGACCCTGTCCGACCTCGCCGGCAAGGAATTCATCCCCGGCGGCAAGGGCAGCTTCGGCCAGACCAAGACCCAGCAGGTGTTCACTGCGCTTGGCATCATCGACCAGGTCAAATTGGTCAACGTCGAGCTCGACAGCGCAGTCCCGGCGGTCAAGAACCGGCAGGTGGTCGGCTTCGCCACCGCGGGCTCGTTCCCCGCCCCCAACGTCATGGAGCTGGCGGCCGGCACCGACATCCGCCTGATCGGCCTCACCGATGCCGACCTCGCCAAGATCGGCGACGCCGGCGAGGTGATCACGATCCCCGCCAACACCTACCACGGTGTGACCGAGACGGTACGGACGCTGTCGCTGCCGGTCGGCGCCTATGCGACTACCCGCATGGACGAGGCGACCGCGTACGCCGTGGTCAAGGCGTTCTGGAAGCAGAGCGAGGAGATGGCCAAGAAGACCGCATGGTGGAAGGGCGTCACCACTTCCACCCTGCCCACTCTGGGCGCCCCGTTGCATCCCGGCGCGCTGAAGTACTACGCGGAAGCCGGGATCAACGTTCCCGCCAACCTGAAGTAGCCATTTGCCCGGTAGGGGCGGCACGTCGGCTGCAAGGCCGACGTCGCCGCGCTTCCTCGTTTCGTCCGCAGAGTCCATCCGAAGAATGACAACGAACAACGGACCCCTCGACCGTCTTGCGAGCGTTGCCGCGACGGCGTTCGCGCTCGCCTCCGTCGCCTACCATCTCTGGCTCGTCTTCGCCGGGCTGCTGCCGAACCTGGTGACGCGGCCGCTTCACATGTTCTTCGCCTTGCCGTTCGTGTTTCTGTTCGGCATCCGCGGCAGCCTCGGCTCTCGCCTCCTGTCCTATGCGCTTGGACTGGCCGGGATGGCGATCTGCCTGTGGATCATCCTCAATCAGGAGGCGATCGGCGATCAGTACGGCTCCCTCGAGGGGCCGTTCCAGTTCGCCGTTGCCATCGCGCTGATTGCGGTCGTGTTCGAGATGGCACGGCGGGCGATCAAGCTGGTGCTGCCGATGGTGGCGCTGCTGGTCCTCGTCTACGGACTTCTCGGGCCGTATGTTCCCGGCCAGTTCGGCCATCAGGGCATTCCGCTGGATTCGTTCTTCGGAACCCTGGTCATCGCCGAGGGCGGGATCTGGGGCTCGCTGACCGGGATCTCGGTCAGCGTGATCGCCGTCTTCCTGGTGCTCGGCGCCCTCGTCTCGGCCGGCGAGGCGGGAACCGGCTTCATGGCCCTGGCGATGCGGATCGCCGGCCGCTTCCGGGCGGGCGCGGCCAAGGTCTCGGTGCTGGCCTCCGCCTTTTTCGGTTCGATCTCCGGCTCGGCATCGGCCAATGTCGCCTCGGTCGGCTCGGTCACCATCCCGACCATGAAGCGCCTCGGCTACCCGGCGGCGCTGGCGGGGGCGGTCGAAGCAGTCGCCTCGACCGGCGGCCAGATCATGCCGCCGATGATGGGAGCCGGCGCGTTCGTCATGGTCGAGGTGCTTGGGGTTTCCTACAACCGCATCATGGCGGCCGCCATCCTGCCGGCGATCCTGTTCTTCTGGACCGCCTGGGCGGGCGTCGATCACTTCGCCCGCCACATCGGACTGAAACCGATGAGCGAGGACGAGCTGCCGACCTGGCGGATGGTGTTGCGCACCGTTCCGTTCTTTCTGGTTCCGTTCGGCGGACTGCTCGCCATCCTCTTCCTCACCGACCGCACGCCGGAGTTTGCTGCCGGCATCGCCGTGGCCGCCGCCGCGCTGATGCTCGCCATCGACGGCTATGGCCGCTTCTCGCTGCGCCTGTGGGTGCGGCGGCTGCTCACCGCCGCCGTCGACGGGGCGCGCCAGATCGCCAGCATCGCCGCCATCGTCCTGTGTGCCGGCATCATCATCGGGGTGCTCAACCAGACCGGCCTCGGGATCAAGATCACCTCGCTCATCATCAATCTGTCCGGCGGCAATCTGTGGGCCGCCTTGGGCCTTACCGCGCTCGCCTGCATCGCGCTCGGGATGGAGGTGCCGACCACGGCCGCCTACGTGATCTGCATCTCGGTCGCCGGCCCGGCGCTCGAGAACCTCGGCATGCCGGCCCTGCACGCCCACCTGTTCGTATTCTGGTACGCGCTGCTGTCGACCATCACGCCGCCGGTCTGCGGCACCGTCTACATCGCCGCAGGAATGGCGGGGGCGCCATGGCTCCAGGTCGCGGCGCGCTCGACACGGATCGGCCTCGGCCTCTACTTCGTGCCGCTCGCGTTCGTCCCCAGCCCGGCCCTGCTCGACCCACTGGGCCTGCCACTCGAGGCCCTGTTCGCGTTCGTGCGCACCGGGGCCGGGCTGTGGCTGCTCAGCGCCGGTGTCACCCTGCGTTGGCGCTCCCACCTGGCGAACGCGGCGGCAACGTTCGGCGGCATGGCCGTTGTCCTGACGCCGTTCTAGCCGGCCGTTGATCCGGCCCCCGCAATCGCCATCTGGCAGGAAGGCGATTGCGGGAGGCGGCCATGCGGGCACCGGTATGGGACGATTCGCTGAAGTGCGGCATCGCGGAGATCGACGCCGAGCACAAGCAGCTCATCGAGGCAATGAACGACCTTTATATCGCCTGCTACATCAACCCGGCGCCCGACGACATCCGCGCCTTCACCGATCGTCTGATCGAGGCGACCCGCAGCCACTTCGCCCACGAGGAGGCGGAAATGCGGCGGTCCCGCCACCCCGACCTCAAGGGCCACCAGGCCGAGCACCGCGAGCTCCTGCGCGACGTCACGGCGATCCGCGACCGCTGCACCGAGCGCCTGGACGCCACCAGCGCGCAACACCTGCTGGACCACCTGCGCAATTGGCTGATCGTCCACATCCAGACCTATGATCGCACCCTCGCATCCGCCCCGCCGGCGGGCGGGCCTGCGGAAAGCGGGCACTGACAGCACGGGCTGCGGGCTCAAGCCCTTTCGGGCAGTACCCGGATTGCTTCCGCCAGCGCCATGTAGAGATGGTAGAGGATGCGGGTGGGCACCTCGGTCTCGAGTGGCGCGCCGTCGCGGGTGATGCGGTTGCACCAGGCGCCGCTGGTCGTGTCGATGTAGTGGCGGAACATCGCGTCAAGGTGTCGCTGCGCCCGCATCCTGGCATCCTCGTCGCCAAGGAATTCCCAACGAGCCAGGAACGCCTTGATGGCCTCGGTCTGTGGCCACAGGATCTTCGAAGGCGTCAGCACGCTGCCGTCGGCGGCCACCTCATCGTAGGCCGCAAGCGGCAACGCCGGATCGTTTTCCACACCGTGCCGCACGGCAAAGCCGTACAGGGAGTCGGCGATCGGCAGCACCGCATCGTCGCCGCTGAGGCGGCGGTAGTGCAGCAGCAGCCAAGTCCATTCGAAGTGATGGCCCGGCTCGCGCACGCGGCCTTGCGGCGGCGGGAAATCCGACCAGTCGCGACCCATGAACTCGCGCAGGGTGCCGTTCGCGGGATCGCGGAACTTCCGGTTCATGAGGTCGACGATGGCGGCCGCCCGCTCGAGCCAGCCGCGCTCGCCCGTCAGCTCGCAGGCGGCAAGCAGGCCCTCCAGCAGGTGCATGTGCGGGTTCTGCCGCCGCGGCAGCGGATAGGGCTCGCCCTCCTTCCACAGCCGCTCGTGGTAGCCGCCGTGCACGGGATCGCGCACTTCCGCGTCGAGAAACGCCATCGTACGGCGCATCCAGTCCAGCGGCTCGGCTCTGCCCGTGACCTTGTGGTACCAGGCCATCGCCAGCAGCACGAAGCCCTGGTCGTAGGTGTCCTTGGCCGGATCGGCCCCCGGACCCTGCGGATCGCCGTCGCACCCGACGCGCATCCGCCAGCCCCCGGTCGTCTCGTCCCACAGATGTCGGACCGCGAAGTCGTAGCACGAATCGGCCGCCGCCCGCGCCCACGGCCCGGCACCCAAGGTCGTCGCATGGGCGTAGGTGAAGAGCAGCCGCATGATCGTCAGGCACGGCTTCGGATCCTCCGTCACCGGCCGCAGGTCGGGCCCGAGTCGGGGGAAAAAGCCGCCGTGGCGAGAATCCTGCGCGATGTCGGCCCAGGTCTTCAGGCAGGTGTTCAAGGTCCAGTCGCGCAACGGCGGCATGGGCATACCGTTATCTCCCCTCGCATCGGGTCACGATGGCCAGCCTGATACCACGAACTCGACGATTGGGGAACGCGAGGCTTGACCGCGCCCGCCGCCCGGGCGACATGTACGGGCGCCTTTTGTCCCCGATGAGGAAAGACAATGGAATACCGTCGTCTCGGCAACTCCGGCCTCAAAGTCAGCGCGCTGTCGTTCGGTTCGTGGGTGACGTTCGGGAACCAGGTTTTCGCCGACGAGGCGACCCGCTGCCTGAAGTGCGCGTTCGATGCCGGCATCAACTTCTTCGACAACGCGGAAGTCTACGCCAAGGGCCGCTCCGAGCTGATCATGGGCGAGGTGTTGAAGAAGCTGGGGCTGCCGCGCGACGAGTTCTGCGTTTCCAGCAAGGTCTTCTTCGGCAGCGCCCAGAACCCGAAGCCGAACCAGAAAGGGCTAAGCCGCAAGCATGTCATCGAGGCCTGCGAGCAGTCGCTGCGCCGCCTGCAGGTCGACTACCTCGACCTCTATTTCTGCCACCGCTCCGACCCCGAGACGCCGATCGAGGAGACGGTGCGGGCGATGAGCGACCTGGTCCGCCAGGGCAAGGTCCTGTACTGGGGCACCTCGGAGTGGCCGGCCGATGCGATCATGGCCGCCTACCGCATCGCCCGCGAGCAGTTCCTGGTTCCGCCGAGCATGGAGCAGCCGCAGTACAACCTCTTCCACCGTCAGCGGGTCGAGCAGGAGTACGCCCCCCTCTACGCCGACATCGGGCTCGGCACCACGATCTGGTCACCGCTCGCTTCGGGCGTGCTGACCGGCAAATACGCCGACGGCATGCCTGCCAATACCCGTATGGACGTGAAGGGCTATGAGTGGCTGAGCGGGAAATCGGTGACGGCGGAACGCGTCGAGGCCGCCCGTCGGATCGCTCGCATCGCTGCCGATCTCGGGACTTCGCCGGCGCGCCTCGCGGTCGCCTGGTGTCTCAAGAACCCGAACGTCAGCACAGCGATCCTCGGCGCCTCCAAGGCCGAGCAGCTGGAGGAGAACCTCGGCGCCCTCGATGTCGTGCCGCAGCTGACGGCGGAGGTCATGGCGGCGATCGAGAAGGCGGTCAAGGAATCGCGGGCCGTCTGACGGTTCGAACCGGGAACGAAGGATGACGGTCGTGCCCGGCTCAGGCGGTCACGGCCGGATCAGGAGACAGGAAAGGCATCATGGATTTTCGTCTGTCGGACGAGCAGGAAGCCATGCGCGACATGGCGCGGCGGTTCGCGCACGAAGTGGTCGCCCCCCGCGCCGCCGAGATCGACCGCACGGCCAAGTTCGACCGCGAGCTGTACCGCCGGATGGGCGAGCTGGGCCTGCCGACGATGACACTGCCCGAAGCGTACGGCGGCGCCGGCGTCGATTCGCTCTCCTGGTGCCTGGTCATCGAGGAACTGGCCAAGGCGTCGACCCCGGTCTGCAACACCCTCGTGCTGTCGAAAATGACGGCCGACATCATCCACGATTTCGGCAGTGAGGCGCAGAAGCGCGAGATCCTGCCCAGGATGGCGACCGGCGAGGCGATCTGCGCGTTCGGCCTCACCGAGCCCGGTGCCGGCTCCGATGCCGCCTCGATCCGCACCACGGCCCGCCAGGACGGGGATTCCTGGGTCATCAACGGCCAGAAGATGTTCACCACCTGCGCCTCGGTGTGCGACTGGGTGATCGTGGCCGCGACCATCGACAAGGAGCAGCGCTCGCGTGGCATCCGCTGTTTCCTGGTGCCGCGCGGCACCCCCGGCTTCGAGATCGGCAAGGAAATCGAGCTGATGGGAGTCCGCGGCGAGGGCGCCTGCCCGACCTTCTACGACGGCTGCCGGGTGCCGAAGGAGAACATGCTGGGCGCCGAAGGATTCCGGACCCTGATGAAGACCCTCGACGGGGCGCGGGCGGGAATTGCCGCGATGGCGGTCGGTCTCGCCCAGGCCGCCTTCGACGAGGCGCTCGCCTACGCCAGGGAACGCATCCAGTTCGACCGTCCGATCGCCGAGTTCCAGGCGGTGCAGTTCAAGCTCGCCGACATGGCGGTGGAGATCGATGCCGCCCGCATGCTGACCTGGAAGGCGGCCTGGCGGCGCGATAGCGGCCTCGACTACGTGCAGGACGCCTCCCACGCCAAGCTGTTCGCCTCCGAGGTCTGCGGCCGCGCCGTCGACCAGGCGCTGCAGATCCACGGCGGCTATGGCATGACCAAGGACTATCCGATCGAGCGCTTCTACCGCGACGCCAAGATCCACCAGATCTGGGAAGGCACCAGCGAGATCCAGCGCCTGATCATCGCCAAGCAGATCCTGAAGGGGAGCTGAGGCAGAAGAGGCGAGAAAAAGCAGAAAAGAGGCCACAGAAAAGGGGTCGGAGTCATTTTCCTTTGGAAAATGACTCCGACCCCTTTTCTGCTCCGCTTTTTCTACTCGATCTACTTGAACGCCTTCAGCAGGTTGCCGGCGGCGGTGCGCAGCAGGCCCACGTCGGCGCCGACCGCGACGAAGCTGTAGCCCCAGCCGATGTAGCGCCGCGCATCGTCCTGCACCGGCGCCAGCGTCCCGGCCGCCTTGCCGTGGGCCCGCGCGACCTCGGCGACGTGACGGATGGCGTCCTGCACCGCCGGCGTGTTCGGCTTTCCAAGATGGCCCATGCTGGCCGCGAGATCGCTGGGGCCGAGAAAGATGCCATCGACCCCCTCGACCGCGCAGATCTCCTCCAGGTTGTCGAGCGACTTGCCGGTCTCGATCTGCACGATCACGCACATCTGGCGGTCGGCGTTGGCGAAATACGAAGCATCGGCGCCGTAGGAGGCGGCGCGGTTGATGGTGGCGACGCCGCGCACGCCGGCCGGCGGATAGCGGGTGGCGGCAACCGCGGCACGGGCCTCCTCGGCGGTCTGCACCATCGGCATCAGGAACGAGCGGAAGCCGATGTCGAGCAGCCGCTTGATGATGACCGCGTCGTTCCAGGGCGGACGCACCACCGGCTCGGAGCCGCTGCCGCGCATCGCCTGCAGTTGGGACAGCAGCCCGGAGGGCTCGTTGGGCGCGTGCTCGCTGTCGAACAGGATCCAGTCGTAGCCGATCGGATTAAGGATCTCGGCGACGACGTTGCTGACGAGCGCACACCACAGCCCGATCTGCGGACGGGATTCGGCAAGCGCGGCTTTGAAGGCGTTCGGGGTGGCGGTCATGGTCTGTCCTTGCTGGAGGCTTGTTTTGCCGCGGAAAGCAGGCTCCGCGAATGTGCTCCTGTCGCGCCGCTGCTGAAAGCGCTTTTTTCAATAATCCGCCGCCGGGCCGTAACGCAGAACGCCCCGGCCGGGGGCCGGGGCGTTCGCAATTCCGAAAGAGGAACCGGTCAGCGCGAGTAGTACTCGACCACCAGGTTCGGCTCCATCTGCACCGGGTAGGGCACGTCGCTCAGCTTGGGCAGGCGGACGAAGGTGCCGCGCATCCTCTCGAGGTCGACGTCCATGTAATCGGGAATGTCGCGCTCGCCCGATTGGGCGGCTTCCAGCACCAGGGCCATCTGCTTCGACTTCTCCCGCACTTCGACAACGTCGCCGGGACGCACAAGGTAGGACGGGATGTTGACGCGCTTGCCGTTGACCGTGACGTGGCCGTGATTGATGAACTGCCGCGCCGCGAACGGCGTCGGCACGAACTTCATGCGGTAGACGACCGCGTCCAGCCGGCGCTCGAGGATGGCGATCAGGTGCTCGGAGGTGTCGCCGGGCAGCCGCGAAGCCTCGACGTAATAGCGATGGAACTGCCGCTCGCCGATGTTGCCGTAGTAGCCCTTCAGCTTCTGCTTGGCGTTGAGCTGAATGCCATAATCCGACGGCTTGCGGGCGCGACGCTGGCCGTGCTCGCCGGGGCGGTATTCGCGCTTGTTGATCGGGCTCTTGCCGCGGCCCCACAGGTTGACGCCGAGGCGGCGGTTGATCTTGTACTTCGAAGGCTCACGCTTGCTCATGGCTGAATCCGTTTTCCGGTTATCGATGTCCCGATAGTTCCGACGCCGACATGCGCGGACGGGGCCTATGCGACCCGCCTTCTCGGGAATGAGGCGCGGAGTATAGCGGCCGAAGCGCCGGAGTCAAACCGGAACCGCACGGAGGCGGCGTCCGAGCGCGCCTATTAGGCCGTCCTCGGGTCGATCGGGACTGCGCCGGCAATGCCAAGCACCTCTTCGAAGGCCGCTGCCGCCGACAGCAGCGCCGCCTCGCCGCGCGGCCTGCCGATGATCTGCAGCCCGATCGGAAGCCCGTCGGCGGTGAACCCGCATGGCAGCGACAGCGCCGGGCAGGCGGTCAGCGAGATCGCGAAGGTGATCGCCAGCCAGTCGACGTAGGTCTCCATCTTCTGACCGTCGATCTCGTCGACGTAGCGCCGCTCGACGTCGTAGGGCGCGACCGTCGCCGTCGGGCACACCAGGACGTCGTAGTCCTCGAAAAAGTTGAGGGTGCGGTGGAAGATCTGCAGCCGCGTCCGCTCGGCCATCGCCACCTCGTCGGCGCCCAGGCCGAGACCCTTCTCGATGTTCCAGACGATTTCCGGCTTCAGCCGGTCACGGTGGCTCTCCAGCAGCGGTGCGAACGTCGCCGCGAAGCCGAAGGCGCGCAGGGTCTGGAAGCACTCCCGCGCATCGCCGAGCGCGATCCGGTCCTCGCTGACCGCGGCGCCTGCGCGGGCAAGCTGCTCCACCGCTCCGCCGCAGACCTCGGCCACCTCGCGCGCCACCGGCACGATCCCGAGATCGCGGCTGAAGGCGATCCTGGCGGGCAGGCGCGGAGCCTCCGCCGCGGTCCGGAAGGAGGTCGCCGGCGCGGGCATCGACAACGGGTCGCGCGCGTCCTCGCCCGCCATGGCGTCCAGCATCAAGCCGACATCGCCGACGTTGCGCGCCATCGGCCCCTCGACCCACAGGCTTTCAAACAGAAGCCCGTTGCTCGAGCGCGGCACCCGGCCCGGACTGGGCCGCAGGCCCACCACCGAACAGAAGCCGGCCGGCGTGCGCAGCGAGCCGCCGAGGTCGGAGCCGCTCGCCAGCCACGCCATGCCGGTCGCCAGAGCCACCGCCGAGCCGCCGGAGGAGCCGGCACACGACTTGGCCGTGTTCCACGGGTTCCGGGTCCTGCCGAAAACCTCGTTGAAGGTGTTGGCCCCGGCGCCGAACTCGGGGGTGTTCGACTTGGCGAGCACGACCGCGCCGCGTTCCTCAAGCCGCGCCACGGTGAGGTCCGAGCGCGCCGGTACGTGGGCGGCGAAGATCGGTGAGCCGTAGGTGGTGCGCACGCCGCCGACGTCATTGAGGTCCTTGACCACGATCGGCAGCCCGGCCAGGCCGTCCGCGGCGCCCGCCGGCAGGTGGTCGGCGGCGTCGCGGGCCCGTTCCTCGCACAGCGTCGGCAGGGCGTTCACCAACCCGTCGACCTCGCCGATCCGGGCGAGAGCGGCATCGATCGCCTCCTGCGGTGCGAGCTCGCCCCGGCGCAGAAGCCCCACCACCTCGCGCGCGCTCATGCGGCACAGCTCGTTCATGCGTTGCCTTTCACGCCTTCTGATCAACAGCTATGATCGAGTCATGATGACCCTCAAGCGCCATTTCGTCACCTTCTTCCTCGCAGTGGCCGGCCTCGCGGCAGAGGCCGTCGCGGCCGCCGCCGAGGATTCCCTGGCGCTGTCGTTCCCCGTCAAGTGCACCGTCGGCGAGACCTGTTGGATCGTCCAGTACCCCGACGTCGATCCCGCTCCCGGCCACGCCAGGGACTTCACCTGCGGCAACGCCACCTACGACGGCCACAAGGGGACCGATATCGCGATCGCAGGCGTCCGCGAGATGCGCAAGGGCGTGCCGGTCGTCGCCGCCGCGGACGGCAAGGTGGTGGGCACCCGCAACGGCGAGCGCGACGAGTACCTGAAGCGCGTCGGCAAGGATGCGGTCCGCGACAAGGAGTGCGGCAACGGTGTCCGCATCGACCACGGCGGCGGCTGGTACAGCCAGTACTGCCACATGCGGCAGGGCAGCGTCGGGGTCGCCACCGGCCAGACCGTCAGGCGCGGTGATGCGCTGGGCCTGGTGGGGCTGTCCGGCCAGGCCGACTTCGTCCATCTCCACATCCAGGTCGGACGGGGCGACAAGGTCTACGATCCCTTTCTCGGGAACGCGGTCGCCAACGACTGTGGCGGAACGCTCAAGCCCCTGTGGCGTGATGTCCCCAAGGCCGTGCTCGACTACCGTCCCACCGCCATCTACCACGCCGGCTTCGCCGGCCTGCAGCCCAAGGAGGACGCCGTCCTGGACGGCCTGCTCGACGACGAGGTGCTGCCGGTGCGCTCGCCTGCGCTAGTCCTGTGGGCCGAGGTCTTCCACGTCAAGCGGGGGGATCGGCTGGCTCTTGCCATTCTCGGACCGAAGGGCGAAACCATCTTCTCCACCGACAAGGTGCTGCCGGCCGACAAGGCACGGATGTTCCTGTACGGCGGCAAGAAGGCATCCCGCGGGTCCTGGCCCGCGGGGGTCTATGCCGGCGAGATCGTGCTCACCCGCGACGCCGGAGTTGGCCGGGCGCCGGAACGCCACACCGCCCGCCACACCGTCACCTTGAAATAGCCGCCCTGTCAGGGCGAGCGGCGCCGTCTGACCAGTCGCGGCGTCATCCGCAGCATGCGGCGGGAACGCTCCGACGGCGGCGCCTTTCGGGCGTCGGCGATCACCGGTTCGAACAGGTCGGCAGCAGCGGCCCGGTTATCGCGCCGCATGGCGATGGCGCGCAAGGTTCGCAGGACGGTGGGGTCACGATCCGGCGGACGCTCGCCGCGCAGCAGGTGGATGCGCGCAATGGCCGCAAGCTCGCGATCGATGGGACGGGCGATGCGGCGGTTATCGCACCAGCGCAGATAGGCGGCGACCGCCCACGGGTGGGCCGGCAGCGCCTGCAGGCGGTGCCTCTTGCACCACGACGCGAAATCCCGCCACGCCCGGTCGCTCTGCCCGCGGCGAAGGTCAGGTCTGCTTCGTGCCACCTCGGTACTCCCGTCGTAGGATGTAGAGGCCGCTGGCCGCAATGATGGCCGCCCCCAGCACCGTCCAGCCATCCGGCAGGTCGCCGAAGAAGAAGTAGCCGGCTGCGGTCGCCCACAGCAGCCGGGTGTAGTCGAATGGCGAGACGACCGCCGCCGGCGCCGCCTCGAAGGCGAGAATCAGCAGGTAGTGGCTGAGCGCCCCGACCACCCCCAGCCCCACCATCAAGCCCCAGTCGAAGGCAGTCGGGGGCGTCCAGGAGAAGGGCACGAGAACCGTCATCACCAGGCTGCCGATGAACGCGGTGATCACGATCGTGGTGACGGCGTCGTCGCTTCGGCTGAGCGCCCGCGTGGCGATCATGTAGAGGCCGTAGCACAGGGCTGCGGCGAGAGGGAACAGTGCCCCGACCTGCATCATGCCCGTGCCCGGCCGGATGATCACGAGCGCCCCCGCGAATCCCGCTGCAACGCCGACCCAACGGTCGAAGCCGACCCGTTCCCCGAGTAGCGGCATCGAAAAGGCGGTCACGGCGATGGGCGCCATGAAGAAGACGGCGCTCGCGTCGGCGAGGGGGATCAAGGTCACGCCCTTCGTGAACAGCAGCGTCGCCCCCACCAGGAGGGCGGAACGGACGAGCTGCAATCCGGGCCGCCTGGTCCTGAGCGCGCGCCCGAAGCGGCGCCCCAGCAGAACCACCAGCACCAGCAGGTGAAAAACGTAGCGCGCCCAGACCACCTCGGTCACGGGATACCTGGCGCCGAGGTGCTTGATGGTGGTGTCCATCGCCACGAACAGCATGACGGCGACGAGCATGAGAACGATGCCCCGGAGATGCCCGACGGCACCGCGGGCGGGCACCGACTCGGCGTCGGTCATCCCGTCTCTCCGACGTCCCAGGCCGCCTTCTTGCGGTAGATGGTCGAGCTGCTGACGCCCAGGTAGTGAGCCGCCTTCGGAATATTGCCTCCGCACAGCGCGATCGCCCGCTCGATCGCTTCGCGCTCCACGTCCGCCAGCGGGCGAATCGGCGGCTGCTCCCCATCGACCTCCGCCGGCTCGCCGGTGGCGCCCTCGTCGGGTCGGGCCGCGGGACTGCCGGCGAGTTGCGCGATGGGGGGCGGCAGCATCGACGCCGTCAGCTCCTCGGCGTCGTTGAGAACGATGGCGGTGCGCAGCACGTTCTGCAGCTCGCGAACATTGCCCGGCCAGTCGTAGTGGGCAAGCGCGAACTCGGCGCTGCCCGAGAAACGCCGGAACGACTTGCGTTCCTCGCGTGCGTACTCGACCAGGAAGTGCCGGGCGATGGCGACCACGTCATCCTCGCGCTCGCGCAGCGGCGGCAGCGGAACCGGAATCACGTGCAGCCGGTAGTAGAGGTCTTCGCGGAAACGCCCGGCGCGCATTTCCTCGAGCGGATCCTTGTTGGTGGCGCAGATGATGCGGACGTCGACCTGCTCGGACCGCGCGGCCCCGACCCTCTGCACCGTCCCGGTCTGGACGAAGCGCAGGAGCTTGGTCTGCAGACTGACGTCCATCTCGCAGATCTCGTCCAGGAACAGGGTGCCGCCGTTGGCCTGGCAGGCCGCACCGATGCGGTCGGCAACCGCGCCGGTGAAGGCGCCTTTGACGTGGCCGAAGATCTCGCTCTCCATCAGGTCGCGGGGGATCGCGCCGCAATTGATGGCGACGAAGGGTTTGCCCTTGCGCGGGCTGAGAGCGTGGATCGCCTCGGCGCAGATCTCCTTGCCGGTGCCGCTCTCGCCGGTGATGAAGACGGTCGCCTTGCTGGGCGCCGCACTCTCGATGATCCGATAGACCGCCTGCATCGGCAGCGAGCCGCCGACGAAGCTGCAGAAGACCTTGCGATCGAAGTCGTCGCGGTAGGTTTCGACGATCCGGCTCAGGTTGCGCCGCTCAAGCGCGTTGGCCAGCGTCACCCGCAGGCGGGCGGCGTCAAATGGCTTGACCAGAAAGTCCGTGGCTCCGAGCCGCATGGCCTCGACAGCGTTCTCCACTGACCCGTACGCGGTGATGACGATCACCGACGACGGGATCTCGTGCGTCGACAGGTGGCGAAGCACGTCGAAGCCGTGCATGTCGGGCAGCTGGAGGTCGAGCAGGATGGCGTCGGGGACCGCCTTCTCGATGGCGTCGATCGCCGCCTTTCCGGTCTCCACCGCAACGATGTCATAAGGATCGTTTCGCAGATAGCTCAGGTACACGCGCGCCAAGGACAACGTGTCCTCGACCATCAGTACCCGCGCGGACCGTTCCGCCATGTACGCACGTCCTTCTGGAATTCCAAGGGTGACCGTACCTCGCGGGAGCGGCGGCGGCAAACCGAATTTGGCTCAAATCGTCGACAGCTGGGCACCCCTATCGGAACCTGGGCTCGGTTGGCAGCGAAATTGCTTCTCCACCGCAAACAGACTCCAGAGGGAAGCGCAAGGGAATGCCCACCAACTCGATGGCGACGGAGGTGCCTGCCAGATCGGTCGCCCAGGATCTCGACCGGGTCGCGCTCAAGCGGCTGTGCGATGATTGCGGCGAGGACATCTACGACGTGGTTGCCGTGTTTCTCGCCGAACTGCGAGGATTTCTCGATGAAATGGAGGTTGCAGCCGCCGAGGGCGACCTCGTCAAGCTGTGCGGAACCGCCCTCTCCATCCGCGGCTGCGCCGCCACCTTCGCCCTGCACGACGTCCGCGAGGCATCGGCGGGTCTGGAGGCTGCCTGCCGCATGAACCAGGCCACCCAGGCGCGGCGAATTACAGCCGAGCTGCACACCGCCGCCGACGAGGCCCTGGACGCCTTGCGCAAGGAGTTCCCCAGCGCGAATGCCTAACAGTGTATTCGCTGCTGTTTTCAAACTGCGACGCAGTTTGCAAACATTTACCTAGACCTCGGACGCACCCAGACATCCGACCGCGCTGCCCGACCGTCGGCATCGACCACGGTGATGCGGAAAGCACCCTCCCCCGTCGGCTGCCATGCGGCCGAGCGGCGCAGGGGACTGGATTCGAGGGGCCGCCCCTCGACCAGCCAGCGTAGCGGCCGCCGCCCTCCCTCGGCCTTGAGCTCGTAGCCGCCGGCCGCCGCCTCGATGGTGGCACCGTCGAGCGGGAACAGGATCCGCAACGGCTCGCCCGTGATATCCCTCCCGGCGGCGGCAGACGTGCCGGACAGGAGGCGCATCGGTGCCGGCAACTCGGCGGTGCTGAGCGCGATCACGTCGGCGGGCGGCGGGGCGACATTGCGGCTGGCCGGCGGCGGCAGCAGGTCGAACACGTCGAACAGGATCGGGGCCGCGGTTCCCCGTCCGCTTCTGTCGGTGCCGAAGCCGCCGTCCGGCCGGCCCGACCACACCCCTACCGTGAACCGGGCGTCATAGCCCACCGCCCACACGTCGCGAAAACCGTACGAGGTGCCGGTCTTGACCGCAATCCGTCGGCCGTCGCGGACCGTCCTCGCCCGGAGCCGCGGGACAGGCGGCGGAGCCTCCTTGAGGATTTCGGTGACGTACCAGGCCGAGCGCTCGCCGAGAAGCCGGACCGTTGCCGCGGTCGGTCCGTCCCGCAACGCCGTCAACGGCGCGACTTCTCCGCGGTTGGCGAGCCCGGCGTAGAGGGTGACGAGATCCCATAAGGTGACGCCTACCCCGCCGAGTGCGATCGGCAGGCCGGGGCCGTCGGTGCGATCATCGAAGCGCATGCGGATGCCGGCTTCGGCGATCGCCCCCGTCAGGCGGGCCGGGCCCAGGGCATCGGTCACCGCCACTGCCGGGACGTTGAGGGACAGCTGCAGCGCCTCGCGGATGGTGATGCGGCCGCGGTAGCGGTTGTCGAAATTGGCTGGCTGGAAGTCGCCGAACCGGGTCGGGCGGTCGTCGACCAGGGTCTCCGGATGCAGGTTGAGGAGGTCGAATCCGAGACCGTAGATGAACGGCTTGAGCGTGGACCCGGGCGAGCGCGGTGCGCGCACCATGTCGACGTGGCCCTGGCGAGCCTCGTCCAGCAGCCCGGCCGAGCCGACGTAGGCGCGCACCGCGCGGACGTCGTTCTCGACCACCAGGACGGCGACGTTCTCGCCGGCCTGCATCTGCGCCCCCTGGCGTGCCACGAGGTCTTCCACCACCCGCTGCAAGTCGCCGTCCAGCGTGGTGGCCAACATGTCCGAGCCGGCGTTCCGTTCGTGCAGGAGGCGGGCCAAGTGGGGCGCCGCCATCGGCGCCTCGCGGCGGGCCGGCGGCAGCGGTGCCGCCGCGGCGAAGTCGATCTCGTCGGCATCGATCGCGCCGAGCCTTGCCATCCGCTCCAGCACCTTGGCGCGGGCAAGCCCCGCCCGCTCGGGAAACCGGTCCGGGCGCAGTCGTGAGGGCGATTGCGGCAACGCGACGAGAAGCGCCGCCTCGGCCGCGGTCAGGATCGCCGGCGGCTTGCCGAAATAGAGCCGGCTGGCGGCGGCGACCCCCTCGATGTTGCCGCCGAATGGCGCCAGCGTCAGGTACATCCCCAGGAT
This sequence comes from Rhodospirillales bacterium, assembly GCA_018432935.1. GTDB lineage: Bacteria > Pseudomonadota > Alphaproteobacteria > Rhodospirillales > Shumkoniaceae > JAHDSF01. The sequence continues at coordinate 161,413 of JAHDSF010000004.1, forward strand.
CTCACGCTTGTCGAAGCGCCACTCGAGCTGCAGCGCGCGTGCCGTCTCGACCAGCTTCGAAACCAGCGTGCGCGGCCGCGGCTCCAGCAGACGCACCGTCTGCATGGTCAGGGTCGAAGCCCCCGACACGGGCCGGCCGCTGCGCAGCCACTGCCAAGCGGCGCGGGCGACCGCCAGCGGATCGACCCCGGGATGGAACTCGAACCGTCTATCCTCATAGGCTTTCAGGAAGGCGAGGTAGCGGGCGTCGACGTCCTCGGGAACGGTCGCCAGCCGCCACATGCCGTCGCGGCTGGTGAACATCCGCAGCGGCCGGCCCTCGCGGTCGACCACGACCGGCGAGCGGTCATGGTAGCGTTCGAGCGGCGGTGGAAAGGCGGCATCCAGCGCCAGCGCGCCAAGTGCGAGCCCGGCAGCCACTCCGCCTCCCCAGATCAGGCGCAACCGCAAACGCTCCTCCCGGATGTCCGGAGCGCACGCCGGGCCCCATCCTTCAACAAGCTCGGGACGGGGCCGTCGTGCTGAACCCGTCGAACCGAACCCAAGGCCCGTCCTCGCCCCGGTGTACTAACGCCCGACCACCGTCACGCTGCCCATCGCGGACCGCGCCCGGAACCGCGGCTTGTACATGTCCTCCACGTGCACGGCGGGAAGACGGTACGCCCCCGGCGTCACAGCGCGCACAAGGTAGGCCAGGGTAAAGGTCCGTCTCTCCCTGTCGAGATCGAGGGCGGCGATGTAGCGATCGTCCCGGAATTCCGCGTGCTGAACCTCGGTAAGCGGCGGCAGCCAGGCGAAGGCGCTGGTGTCGCGGCGGTCGGCCAGGCGGATGTTCTCGACTTCGAAGCCGGCGGGCAGCAGGTCCACCACCAGCGCCTGATGATCGAGGTCGGTCGTCGCCTCGCCTTCGATCAGTACGATCAGCAACTCGTTCTGGCGCACGGCGGCAAGGTCAACCGGCTCGCCCTCCATGTTGCGGAACGAGCGCTCGATGGCGAAACCGTTGGCGTGGGCCGGCTCCTCGGCCAACGGCACCCCGGTCACCGTAGCGCGGTGCCAAATCGGCGTCTGCCCCACGTTGGCGTAGGTGGCGCCGTTCGCCAGGGCCGAGCCGTCGGTCTGAATGCGGAACGGCTCCGAGCGCGGCTGCATCCCTGCGCCGTTGACACTGAGCGTCATCTGCTTGCCCGGCTCGGCGAGCGACTCGGCGGCCACCACTGTCCACGCCATCTCCTGGGGTGACAGATAGGCGTTGCGGGTCAGCCCGGCCGACAGGTCCTCGACCAGGTTGTCGATGGTACGCCCCGACCAGTCGCGAAACAGCTTGGAAACCACCCGCGACGCGCCCGCAGTCACCGCGATCACGCCGGCGGTGTCACGTAGCGGCGTGCCGTAATCACGAGCCTCGATACGCTTCACCTGTTCCGGCCGCGCCTTGCCGGTCATCACGCGGGCCCGATCCTGCTCGCCGTGCAGGGCAAGCGCGGCGCCGAGTTGGGCAGCGGCGAGCGCCGTCGGCATGCGATCGGCGAACCTGTCCATGAAGCGGCGGGCCTCTCCGACCTCGCCCTCGCCGATCACTGCCAGCACGTACAGGGCGTAGGCCTTGGCCGCGAGATCGGCCGGCAGCTCCGAGGGGTTCTCGCGCACGTAGCGTCGCAGCCACGAGATGCCGTTGCGGAACCCGACGTCGGCGACCGCGACCTGATGCGCCCGGGCCCTGGCCAGGAAGTCCATGGTGTAGGCGGATAGCCACGGGTCGGGCGGGCCGGACGGGCTCCACAGCGCGAACCCGCCGTCCGGGCGCTGCAACTCGAAGACGCGGCGCACGGCAATCGGAATGTTCCTGCGCACCGCTTCGTCGGCTCCCTGCCCGCCCCAGGTGGTTGCCACGTCGGCTGCATACAACAGCGGCAGCGCGCGACTGGTCGTCTGCTCGAGACAGCCGTAGGGATAGCGGTCGAGCGCCCTTACGACCTCCGCCACCCCGAGCGCCGGGCGCGGACTGAAGCTGAAGAACACCTCGGTCGTGCCGGGGCGGAACTCCTCGATCAGCTTGCTGGTGTAGCCGACGTTCTCGCCGGGATTGAGCCGTTTTGCAATGCGCCGCTGCACCGGGAACTGGGCGGGTCGAATGCCGAGCCAGCGGGTGCGCTCGAGCAGGACACCGTCGGGACCCGTGAGACGCAGCGTCATCGCGGCATAACCGACGTCGCGGGCCTCGATCGGGAATGCTGCAACGGTCGCCTCGCCGGGAGCCAGCCTGGCCTCGTGGCGTGGGGCTCCCTTGAGGACGATCGCTGATTCGAAGGCGATCTCGGCGGCATAGCTGCCCTCGGGGCCGTCGAGGTTGCGAATCTCGACCGTGACCTGCGAGCTGTCGCCGGGAGCCAGGAAGCGCGGCGTCGAGGCTTGCAGGATGACCGGATCGCGGACGACGACCGAAGTCTCGCCCGCGCCGACCGCCTTGGCCGAACTCGCCACCGCCATCAGGCGGAGACGACCGTTGTAGTCGGGAATGTCGAGCGGGACGACCGTCTTGCCCTCGGAGTCCAGTTCGACCACGCCCGAGAAGAGGGCGGTAATCGCCGCATCCACCGGCGGCGCTCCGGCACCGCCGGACAGCCGGGGATCGCCGCCGCCACTGCGCACGTGACCGCGCCGTCCGGCCTTGCCGTCGATCAGCCGCCCATAGAGATCGCGCACAGCCACTGCGAGCCGGCGCTTGCCGTAGTAATGGCGGGCCGGGTCAGGAGTCTCGAACCGGGTGAGCTGCAGGACGCCCTCGTCGACTGCCGCCAGGGTGACGAAAGCGTGGTCACCCGCCCCCAGCCCTGCGACCTGGAGCGGCACCTTGATATGGCTGCGGGGCCGGATCTGGTTCGGCGCATCGAGGCTGACCGACAGGGTGCGCGACGTCGCGTCGAGGCCCAGCCAGGTGAGGCCTATCGCCCGCCCCGGTCCGCGGGCCTCGGCGTTGGGTCGGAAGGCGGTCGCCAGCACATAGGCGCCCACTCCCCACGATTCCTGGTAGGTGAGCTCGATCCGGGCCCCGTCGGCAGGGAGGGCTACGTTCTGCGTCTCCAGCACCTTCTCGTTGGCGACTACGATCAGCGCCTCGCCGGCGAACGGGGCGCGAACCTGGAGGCGCACCGTCTCGCCCGGCCGGTAGCTCGTCTTGTCGGCCACCACATCGAGGGTGTCGGGCGTGTCTCCGGCGGTCGGTGCGACGAACCAGCCGGAACGGAAGCGCACGCTGGTCGCGGCGCCGCTCTTGGGATCGAAGACCTCAAGCCGGTAGCGGCCCCACTCCGTCGCCACCGCGACGCGCGCCGGCGCGTCGGCGGCCGCATTGACGGCGCCGCCGCCGAGCACGCGGTCGATGACGTTGACCTCGTAGTCCCAGGCGCCGTCACGCAGGAACCAGCGGTAGTCCCACTCCTCGCGCACGATCGTGTACTTGAGGCCGGCCGCCTTGCGGACGCCGTCGCGGCCAAGGGCGACGACGTCGAACACCGCCTCGCCGCCCTCCTGGACCGCCGCCTTCCCGAACTGGGGCCGCACCCCGATCGCCAGTTCGTTCTGCCGCACGGGCACGGTGATGGTCGCGCTGGCCGGGCGGCCGCCCGTTTCGAACACGCCGGCCCGGAACACCGCCTTCAGCGGCTTGCTGACGTCCGGCACCTTGGCCAGCGGCGCGGTGACGTGGAGCCGACCCGAGGGATCGGTCATGGCGGTCGCCACCGAGGTGCGCACCGGCCGCACCTGCTCCTCGGCCAGGCCGAACGCATAATCGGCGTAGCCCTCGAACGGCGCCTCGTCCTCCAGCACGACCAGCTCGGCCTCGGTGGCAAGGCCTCCGGCAGGCGCCCCGTACAGGTAGTCGGCCGCCACCTCGAAACTCAGCCTGTCGCCGGGAGTTGCCGACTTCGCGCCGCCACTGATGCGGACCTCGATGCGGGGCGGGATGATGTCCTCGACCAGCAGCGAGGCGACACCGATCGGCGGCTGCTCGGGTTCGACGTGGGCCTGGATGGTCCACGCTCCGGTCCGAGCGGTTTCGGAGAACGGCAGATCGACGGTGAAGATGCCGGGCCCTCGGGCGCTCGCCTGCAGTTGCTGCGCTTCGACCCCGTCCGGCCGCAGCACCTTGATCGTCAACGGCAGGCCGTCGACTGCGATCGCCGAGGAATCCCGCAGCAGGGCGACCAGATGGGCGGTCTCGCCGCGCCGGTAGACGCCGCGGTCGGTGTACAGGAAAACGTCGAGCGGGCCCGGGGCGGCACGGCCACTGACGCCCCGATCGCTGAGGTCGAAGGATGTCGAATCGAGGTCGAGGAACGTGAAATCGCCCTCGGTCGTCTCGGCGTACAGGGCCTTCGGGCGGCGCCCGCCCTCGCCGCGCAGCAGGCCGGCATCGAAGCGGATGCGGCCGTGGGCGTCGGAGGTCACGTCCGCGAGCACGTCGTTGTTGCGGGCCAGCAGGCGCAGCCTGGCCCCCGGCATCGGCGCTGCGGTGGCGAGCGAGCGGGCCGATACGGTGAGCCCGTCGACGCCGCTGAAGGTGGCGAGGCCGATGTCCGAGATCAGCAGCCACTGGGTCGCCCGCGGCTCCCACTGCCGGGATTCGTGACCGGCAGACTCGGCGATCACGATATAGACCCCGGGCTTGGGCTCCTTGATCGCCGCCGCGACGTCGAACGAGGTGGTGGTGCGGACGTTGCGCTCGCCCGCGATCTCCATCTCGCCCTCCCAGACCAGGCGGCCTTCGTTCTCGGCCAGGGCCGTCGCCGAATACTGGTCAAGCAGCCGTGCGAACCGCTCGTTGTTCAGTTCGTGGATCAGGTTTCGCTCGTTGATCCGCAAGACCTTCAGATGCACCGCCTCGACGTTGACGGTGACCAGCGGCACGCCGAGGCTGCCGATCTGCGGCAGCACGTAGGTGCCGCCCTTGAAGGCGACACTGGGCGCGCGGTCGCCGACCGTGGCCTCGAACGTCTCGGCGGCGCGGGTCCTGGTGCCATCGGCGGCGGGCAGCCCTTCCTTGACGACGATCTTGTAGCTGCCGCCGTGCTGTACCCCGTCGATGCACAGGCTGCGGTCGCGGCCGCGGGCCACAGCCTGGACCTTGGGCGTGACGGCGACGTAATCCTCGAGATGGGCCGAGCGGCCGACGGCCAGCGACCGGCGGTATTCGATGCAGATCTCCGGCCGGTCGGTGTCCGCGATCACGTTGAGGCCAGTCGCCTGGAACCGGTACTTCTCCATCGCCAGTTCGAGCGGCTGACGCGCTTTCAAATTCTTGAACGCGAGCCCCTCGTCGAACGCCGCCATCGCCTCGACGTAGCGGCCGTTCTCTGCCAGGGCCGAGCCGAGCACGGCCAGCGCCGACGCCCTGCGCTCGTTGTCGGAAGCCAATCGGTAGGCTGCGTGAGCGCTGGCAAGGGCGTTGGCGGACTTGGGCTTCACCGCCAGCCAGGCGCGGGACAGCCAGTGCCATGCGACGAAGTCGTCCGGCGCGAGGGCCACGGCCGATTCGAGCGTGTGGAGGGCGTCCTCCCACCGGTTGGCGCGGATAGCCTCCTGGGCGGCGTTCATAAGGTCGGGAAGAGCCGCCTCGGTCCGGTCTCCTTGCCGGATTTCCGCGACGTAGCGGTCCGACTCGCGCGCCGCATCAGGAAGATCGATTGCCCCCGCCGCCGACGCAAAGACCGTTACCAGGGCCGCGACAAGCGCCCGGACCGACCGAATCATCTCCACCCTCCTCCGAACCGGCGCGACCGCCGGCACACGATGGCCGGGAGAATATCACGTTCGCAGCGGAGGGAACGGCCTTTCTGCGCCGTTTCTGCGGGAATTCGCGCCGGATCCCCGACCTCTCGGCAGGGGGATCCGGCGCGAATGTCTCGGGACCCGTCAGGCGGCGTCGTCGGTCGCGCTAAGCTCGTACCAGAGGGCGGGGATGACGGCGAACGCAACCGCGAACCACACCCCGAGCACCCAGGCGAGATACCACATGCTGCTGCCCTCCCGATCAGTACGCGGACTCGCCGCTGTCAGTGATGTACTTGGCCGTCACCTTGCCGCGCAGCACCCAGAACACCCACGAGGTGTAGAGCAGGATCAGCGGCATGAAGACGACCGTGGCGATCAGCATCAGGAACAACGTCATATGGCTCGACGACGAGTCCCACACCGTCAGGCTGTGGCCCGGCTCCAGGCTGCTCGGCAGCAGGAACGGGAACAGACTGACGCCCGCCGTCGCCACCACCCCCAGCACGCTTGCTGCGCTGGAGATGAAGGCCCACGCCCCTGGCTTGCGCCCCAGCAGCAGCACGACGCCGAGGGCACCGACGTAGCCGAGCAGCGGCGCCGCCAGCATCCACGGGTAGACGCCGTAGTTGTTGAGCCAGGCGCCAGGCGCCGTGACGACCACCTTGCCGAGCGGGTTCGACGGACCGCCGGGAACCACCCCTTCGGCCATGTAGCCGTTGAGGAAGGTGGCCACCCACACGCCGCCCAGGGTGAACAGCACGATCAGGACCACGGCGGCACCACGGGCCGCCAGCGCCGCCCGATGCTCGATCGGGTCTTCCGCCTTGATCGCCAGGTAGACGCCCCCGTGCATGACCAACATGGCGACGCTGACCAGGCCGCACAGCAAGGCGAACGGATTGAGCAGGCCGAGGAAAGTGCCCTCGTAGGTGAGGCGGAGCGTGGCATCGAACGAGAACGGCACGCCGACCAGGACGTTCCCGACCGCAACCCCGAAGATGAGCGCGGGCACGAAACCGCCGATGAACAGGCCGAGGTCCCAGAAGGCGCGCCAGGTCGCATTCTTCACCTTGCCGCGGAACTTGAAGCCGACCGGACGCAGGATCAGCGCCGCCAGGACCAGGAACATCGCGACGTAGAAGCCCGAGAAGCTGACTGCGTAAAGCGGCGGCCAGGCAGCGAAGATGGCGCCGCCGCCGAGAATCAGCCACACCTGGTTGCCTTCCCAGACCGGGCCGATGGTGTTGATGACGATCCGCCGTTCGGTGTCGTTGCGGGTGACGAAGGGCAGTAGCGTCGCCACCCCGAGATCGAAGCCGTCCATCACGGCGAGGCCGATCAGAAGGACTCCGAGCAGAACCCACCAGATGACGCGGAGCGTGGCGTAGTCGAGGAAGATGATCTCGGACATGGCTTGCTCCTCCTACTGGGCCGGATGCGGGTGCAGCCCGGGTTGCCGCGGCGAACCTTTGCCGGACGGCCCCAGACGGATGTACTTGGCCAACAGGAACACGTCGACCACCAGCAGGGTCGAGTACAGCACCAGGAACCCTGCCAGGCTGAAGGCCACGTTGCTGACGGGGATGTTGGAGACCCCCAGGAACGTCGGCAGCACGCCCTCGATCGCCCACGGCTGACGCCCATACTCGGCAACGAACCAGCCGACCTCGGCCGCGATCCAGGGCAAGGGAAGGCTGAACAGCGCGACCACCAGGAAGCCGCGGTGCCGGTCGTAGGCGCGCCGGCAGCCGAGCACGAAGGCGACCAGGAAGAAGGCGATGAAGTAGAAGCCCAGCCCCACCATCAGGCGGAACGACCAGAACAGCGGCGCGACCGCCGGAACGGTGTCCCAGGCGGCCTGCTCGATCTGGGCTTCGGTGGCGTCGATGACGTTGGGGGTATAGCGCTTGAGCAGGAGCCCGTAACCCAAATTGCCGACCGTTGCATCGAAGGTGCTGCGCGCCCCCGAATCGCCCGGATTGCTGCGGATCTTCTGCAGCGCCTCGTAGGCGACCATGCCCTCGCGGATGCGGTCCTTGTTGATCTCGACCAGGTCCTTGATGCCGGGCACCGTCTCGGTGAACGAGCGGGTCGCGATCAGGCCCAGCACGTACGGGATCTTGATTTCGTAGAGATTGTGGCGAGCCGCCTCGTCCGGCCACGCGATCAGGGTCAGGTCGGCGGGCGGCTTTTCGGTCTCCCACATGCCTTCGATCACGGCCAGCTTCATCTTCTGGTTGGCGTTGGCCGTGTAGCCGCTCTCATCGCCCAGCACCACCACCGACAATGCGGAGGCGAGGCCGAACGCCGAGGCGACCAGCATCGAGCGGCGTGCGATCGCATGCTCGCGGTTCCGCAGCAGGTAGTACGCGCTCACCGCCATCACGAAGATGCAGCCCGTGACGTAGCCGGCGCTCACCGTATGCACGAACTTCGACTGGGCGACCGGATTGAACACCATGTCCCAGAAACTGGTCAGCTCCATGCGGCTGGTCTCGAAATTGAACACCGCGCCGACCGGGTTCTGCATCCAGCCGTTGGCGATCAGGATCCAGACCGCCGACAGGTTGGAGCCGATCGCCACCAGCCAGGTCACCATCAGGTGCCCGTACTTGCTGAGACGGTCCCAGCCGAAGAAGAACAAGCCGACGAACGTCGCCTCGAGGAAGAAGGCCATCAGCCCTTCGATCGCGAGCGGGGTGCCGAAGATGTCGCCGACATAATGGGAGTAGTAGCTCCAGTTCATGCCGAACTGGAACTCCATGGTGATGCCGGTTGCCACGCCCATGGCGAAGTTGATGCCGAACAGGAGGCCCCAGAACTTCACCATGTCGCGCCAGATGGTCTTGCCGGTGAGGACGTAGACCGTCTCCATGATGCCGAGCAGGAAGCTCAGACCCAGGGTGAGCGGTACGAAGATGAAGTGGTAGGCCGCGGTCATCCCGAACTGGATGCGCGACAGCTGCACGAGATCCAGATCAAACATCGCCGCTCGTCTCCTCCGATGCCATGGACGCGGAACTCAGGAACGGCGGTCCCTCGCGGGGATCGATGCGAGTGCGGTCTTCCGCCCTGAAGAAGGCGAAGTAAAGGAAAGCCAGCGCAAAGACCTTGAAGACGAGGACCGCAATGATCTCACGGGCCAGCTTGTGCCGGTACCATGGTTGTCGCTGCGGTTGAGTTGACTGGGATTCCCCCATACGTGACGGCCCGCCCCGCCGTTACCCCTCTCGAGAGATGCCTCTGTCGTAAGGATATCGGATAGTTTGGACTGAGACAACGTATCAACGCCATTACCCCTCCAGGAGGATTTAACGGGGGCCGGCGGCAACGACTTCTTTACCATGGAGCCCGGCCCAGGTCGGGCCCGCCCGGAAGGCGGATGCTCCCCTCGGGCGCCAGCCGCCGGGAAAACCTTTCTCTCTCCGCCCGCTGTGATTGCGGTCACTGCACGGCGGGACGGGGCGGGACAGTATGGTCAACAATGCGTTAAGGATGGAGGTTCCCATGGCAGCAGTGAAGGCGTTTGCGGTGGCGTTGCCGCTGACGGTCCTCCTCATGGCCGTCTCCATGCCGGAGGGTTTCCTCCCGTTCTGAACGGGAACGCAGATGCAGCCGCACGTTGCGGCACGAGACGAAGCTTCTTTCTGTAGATCCCTTTTTCCCTCCCTGTCAGGACTCGCCGGGCCTTCGGGTCCGGCGCTTTCTTTTTGGGGTCAGGACTCGGGCGCCGCGAACCGGTAGCCGACTCCTGGCTCGGTGATGATGTAGCGCGGGTTCTCGGGCGCGTCTCCCAGCTTGTGGCGCAGGTGGCCGACATAGACCCTCAGATAGTGGGTCTCGCCGGCCTGCGCCGGCCCCCAGACCTCCCGCAGCAGGTACTGATGGGTCAGCACCCGGCCGGCGTTCAGCACCAGCAGCCGCAGGATGTCGAACTCCTTCTTCGACAGCTTCAGGGGAGTACCGGCACGCGTCACCGCATGCGCCGGCAGGTCGATGACGATATCGCCTGCCCGCACCACCGGCGGCGCCGCGTCGAGAGCGGGACGGCGCAGGCCGACCCGGACCCGCGCCAACAGTTCGGCGATGCCGAACGGCTTGGTCACATAGTCGTAGGCGCCCTGGTTCAGGGCCCGCACCTTCTCGTCCTCGCCGGCGCGCACCGACAGCACCAGAATCGGAACGTCCGACCACTCGCGGATGCGGACGATCACCTCCTGGCCGTCGAGATCGGGCAGGCCGAGATCGAGGATGACGAGGTCGGGCTGCTCGGTGGCGCAGCGGGCGATCCCTTCCTCGCCGCGCGGCGCTTCTAGGATCTCGTAGCCGTGGGCGCCGAGGCTGATGCGCAGGAACTTGCGGATCTGCGGTTCGTCGTCGACCACCAGGATCTTGCCCGACGCGGGCCGGGGTGAAGGGTTCTCCATCATTCGTCCGCTCCCTGCGGGAGGGGGGGCATCTCGAGGACCGGCAGCAGGAACCTGACGGTGGTACCCGTCTCGCCGGGCCCCGGCAAGGCTTCGATCATCCCGCCGTGTGCCTCCACCAGGCCCTTGCAGATGGCCAGCCCGAGGCCGGTGCCGCTGGAGTTTGAGTCGCCGGCGCGGACCCGGTAGAACATGTCGAACACTGCCTTGCGGTCCGCCGCCGGGATGCCAGGCCCGCTGTCGGTCACGGTGACGGCGACGTCGTCGCCGTGGCGCATGGCAGCGATCACGATGGCGCTGCCCAAAGGCGCATGCTTGGCCGAGTTCTCGAGCAGGTTCATCACCACCTGTCCGATCAGGATCGGGTCGACATAGACCAGCGGCAGGTCGGCTTCGGCGTGAACCTCGGTCCTGACGTCCTCGAGCGAGGGCTGGCTGTCACGCACGGCCTGGCCGAGAATGTCGCGCAGGTCGACCCAGTCGCGCCTCGGCTCCAGCGCGCCGGCTCCCAACCGGGTCATGTCGAGGAGGTTCTGCACGAACCGGTTCAGCCGCTCGCCCTCGCGCAGGATGGTGCGGGTGAGTTCGACGCGGTCCTGCGGCGAGATGCGGTCGCCGAGGTTGGTGAGCGTCGTTGCGGAGCCGAGAATCGACACCAGCGGCGTCCGCAAGTCGTGGGAGATCGACGACAGCAGGGCCGAGCGCAGGTGCTCGGTCTCGCTGAGGATGCGCGCCTCCTCGATGTTGGTCGCCAGTTTGGTACGCTCGATTGCCACCGCCGCCTGATCGACCACCGCGTCCAGGAGCCGGCGCTGCTCGGGCGACAGGTGCTGGCGATGCCCCTCGAACTTGACGCCGAGCAGCCCGATCGTCCCCGAGGCGGTGCGTAAGGGGATGAACAGCCAGCCGCCGCCTTCGCTTTCGGGTTCCGCCCAGCCCGCGGCACGGCCCTGACTCCAGGCCCGCTCGGCGGCCGTCCAGTCCTCGGCATTCAGGTGGTCCTCGGGCGGATAGCCCGACATGATCTCCAGCTTGCCGCCGCTTCCCGGCAGCAGAACCATGGCGTGGCAGCCGAGGGCCGAGGCGACGTGGGAGACGACCGCCCACAGGGTGTCATCCAGCGACATGGTGGCGACGATGCGGCGGCTGAAGTCGTACAGGTTCTGGATGCGGCGGGCGGACAGCCTGATCTCCTCGACCTGGGTGCGGACGCGCGCTGCCAGATTGGCGGTCAGCGTCGCGATCGCCAGGAAGAAGAAAATGGTGAGGATGTCCTCCTCGTGGGTGACGGTCAGCGAGTAGTTCGGTTCGGTGAAGAAGAAGTTGTAGGCGAGGAAACCCAGCACGCTGGCGTAGACCGAAGGCCACAGGCCTTCGCGCACCGCCACCAGCACCACCCCGGCGAGGAAGATCAGGGGCACGTTGTGCAACGGCATGAACGAGGCCAGCACGAGGGCGAAGACGAGCGCCGCCCCGGCGGCGGCCGTTGCCACCGCGTAGCTGCCCAGCACCCGCTTCAGCGCGTTGCGATCGGCCGGCCACAGACGCGGCCCGGGATCGGCCTCTTCCGGGATGACCACCGTCACCTCGAGATCCCTGGCTTCCTGGAGGAGTCGGCTGTCCACCGTCCGCCCGAGCAGCCGCGGCAGCCAGCGCCGGCGCGAGCGGCCGACCAGCAGCCGGGTGGCGCCCCTGCGCTCGGCGAACTCCAGGATCTCGTCGACGATGCGGCCACGGCCGGGCAGGGTCACGACCTCGGCGCCCCACCGTTCGGCCAGCCGCATTGCCTGCGCGATGCGGTCGCGGGCGGCGTCGTCGAGCTGCTCGTAGCGCCGCGTCTGCACGTAGAGCACCGTCCACGGCATGTGCTGGGTGTCGGCGACCCGGCGCGCCGCTCTTAGGATTCGCCGCCACACCGGGGATTCGTTGACGCAGACGAGCAGGCGCTCGGCGTTGACCACCTTGCGCTCGCTGCCGGAGGCCTGCTCGTTGAGGCGGTCGGCGGCGACCCGCATCGCCGCCTCGCGCAGCACCGTCAGGTTGCGGCGGCTGAAGAACCGGCGCATCGACGGCGCGATGTCGTCGCCGACCATCACCTTGCCCGCGCGCAGACGCTCGATCAGCTCCTCCGGCGACAGGTCGACCAGCTCGACCTCGTCGGCGTCCCGGATCAGGTGGTCGGGTACGGTATCCCGCAGCCGCACCCCGGAAAGGCGCGCCATGCTGTCGTTGACGCTTTCCAGATTCTGCACGACCAGGGTGGCATAGACATCGATTCCAACGTCGAGCAGCGGTTGGATCGCCTGATACCTGCGCTGCGGTTTCCCGTCGGGCCCGGACACGCCCTGCGCCAGGTTGTCGACCAGGACGAGCTGGGGCGCGCGCGCCAGGATCGCCGCCGTATCCAGGTCGGTGCGACCGTCGTCGCGCCGGTGGGTCACCGTCTCCATGCCGGCGGCGATGCGTTCGGTCTCGGGAAAGCCGTGGGTTTCGACGCAGGCGATAACCACCCGGGCCCCCTCGCGGGCGCGGCGGGCCGCCGACTGCAGCATCGCCTGGGTCTTGCCGACGCCGGGAGCCGAGCCGAGGAAGATCTTGAGCCGGCCGCGGCGGCCGGCGGGCGGCGTTGACGGTCCGTTGACGGTCCTGCCGGTCTCGGCGTCTGGACGTGACGGGCTGCTTGGCGCGGGAAGAGTCTTCTCCATCGCGGTATCCTATGCGTCGGGACGGCCGGCGGGGCGTAAAATTCCCATAAACGATTTGCGCGATTTTGCTCCCCCTCGCGGCGATAGGCATCGCTTTTTTAGGGCCATGGCGCCCACCTTCCCCGTCAGCTCAGGCAAACGAGGAGCCTTGTTTCCGCAAGGCTGTGTGTCATGGCCTCCATCCAGAAGATCCGCGGAATTGCGCTGGCGGCCGCCGTGCTCGGCGTTGCCGTTACGCTCGCTTCCACGGCCTCGGCCGCGGAAATCGTGGCCGCGCCCAAGCAGGTCGGCGTGGTCGACGGCGACACCATCCAGATCGACGGCAGGGTCCTCAATCTTGTGCGCATCGACGCTCCCGAGATCGGCCAGCTCTGCAAATCGGGCGGCCACCTGTGGGCGTGCGGCATGGACTCCGGCCGCGCGCTGCAGAAGCTGCTGGCGATGCAGCTGGACCAGGTGGTGTGCCACGTTTCGGACAAGAACGGCGGCGCGATGGAAACGGCAAGCTGCAGCGTCGGCGGCCGGGACCTTTCCGAAGCCATGGTGGCAAACGGAATGGCGACCGACGCCGGCGACGATCCCGGAGCCCTGAAGACGGTTCAGGCGCAGGCGAAGAGCGCAGGCCTCGGCATCTGGGCGGGCGAATTCGTGCCGCCGGCGCGCTGGCGCCAGGGCGAGCGTCTGGTCGCCGAGCGGATGGCCGAAACCACCACCTCGCAGTGGGACGGCTTCCCGTACAAGGTCTTCGGCGTCCGTGTCCTGCCGGTCCCGCGCGTCCACCATGCCGGCTGCGTGGTCAAGGCCCGGACCACGGACGACGGCCGCCACGAGTTCGCAACCCCGTTGGATCCGTCCTACGAAGTGATCCCCGGCGAGCCGTCCTTCTGCAGCGACGACGAGGCCGAGCGCGACGGTTGGCTGCACATCGGCCAGTCCGAGCATCCGTCCACGAAGTCGCTCGCCCGGCGCTGAACGTCTCGTCCCGAGTCTTGTTCCAAGCGGTAACGTCATGAACGACCTCACGCGGACGATGGTCGCCGGATTCGGTGCTTCCCGTCGATCCCTGCTCGCTTTCGACACCCGGCCGGTCTTCTTCACGATCGGCGCCCTGTTGATGATCCTGTCGCTGGGCATGTGCGGCCCCGGGTTCGTCGACCTTTATGTAGGGAACGACGGCTGGCCGGCCTTCTTCATCTCGGGCGGCCTGACCCTGTTCGTCGGTACCGCCCTGGTGCTGGCGTACCGGGCCCCGTTCCGCGCCATTTCGATTCGCCAGGCCTATCTGCTGACCGCCCTCATCTGGGTCGTCCTCACCCTGTTCGCCTCGCTTCCGTTCCTGTTCGCGCCGCTGAGCCTCAGCTTCACCGACGCCTACTTCGAGGCGATGTCCGGGATCACCACCACCGGATCGACGGTGCTGACCGGCCTCGATTCGATGCCGGACGGCATCCTCGTCTGGCGGGCGGTGCTGCAGTGGCTGGGTGGCCTGGGAATCGTCGTGATGACGATCTGCATCCTACCTATGATGCGGGTCGGCGGCATGCAGATGTTCCGCGTCGAGGCTTTCGAGACCGACGGCAAGATGCTGCCCCGGGCGGGCCAGCTGTCGGCACGGGTGTCGCTGGTGCTGATCGCCTTCACCGTGCTGCTGGTCATCGCCTTGTCGCTTGCCGGGATGAACGGCACCGAGGCCGTTGTGCACGCGATGACCACCATCGCAACCGGCGGCTATTCGACCTCGGACGGCTCGGTCGGCCACTTCGACAGCGCAGCCATCGACCTCATCATCATCGCCGGGATGACCGCCGGCGGCATTCCGTTCCTCCTCTTCCTGCGGGCGGTCCACGGCGACTGGCGCAGCCTGATGCGGGACTCCCAGGTCCGCGCGTTCCTGGCAGTGCTGGCGGTGGCGACGGCGTCGGTCGCCCTTTGGCTGGTCGCCAGGCAGGGCTTCTCGCCATTGCAGGCGCTCCGCTACAGCGCCTTCAACGTGATCTCGATCACCACCGGCACCGGCTACGCGTCGGCCGACTACACGCAGTGGGGAAGCTTCCCTTCCGGCGTGATGTTCGTCCTCATGTTCGTCGGCGGCTGCTACGGCTCGACCGCCTGCGGCATGAAGATCTTCCGCTTCCAGATCCTGGCTTCGGTATCGAGCGTCCAGATCCGCCGCCTGTTCCGCCCCAACGCCGTGATCTTTCCGACCTTCAATCATCGCCCCCTGAGCGAGGAGGTCGCGAACTCGGTGGTCGGCTACTTCTTCTTCTTCATTCTGTTCTGGGCCGGCCTCTCGATCGCGCTCACCTTCGACGGCCTCGACCTGGTGACGGCGCTGTCCGGCGCCGGCACGGCGATGGCGAACGTCGGGCCGGGGCTGGGCAACATCATCGGCCCCGCCGGCACCTTCCAGAGCCTGCCCGATCTCTCGAAATGGCTGCTGGTGGCAGGAATGCTGGTGGGTCGACTCGAGGTGTTCACCATCTTCGTCATCTTCACGCCGTCGTTCTGGCGCGACTGACGAGGGCTCAGCGGCGGAAACGGCGGCCTTCGGGTCTTGCCGGCAGGCGATCGTCGTTGCCCGCCTCTCTTCCGACCTCGACGGTAAAGGCGAAGGTACTGCCCTGGCCGGGCGAGCTTTCCGCCCAGACCCGGCCGCCCATCATCTCGACGAGCTGGCGGACGATCGTCAGGCCCAGGCCGGTGCCCCCATACTTTCCTCGGTCGGCGTTGCTCGCCTGGGTGAAGCTTTCGAACACCTCCGACAGCTGGCCCGGCTCGATGCCGATCCCGGTATCGCGAACCGAGAACTTCAGGCACACCGGGCCGGCCTGCGGCTCGGTGACCTTCGCGACCTCTACCGTGACGCCGCCCTGCTCGGTGAACTTCACGGCGTTGCCGACCAGATTATTGAGCACCTGGCGCAGGCGCCCGGCGTCGCCGACCACCCTCTCCGGCACGTCGGCCTCGACGCACAGGGTCAGAAACAGGCCCTTCTGCGCCGCCGCGTGGGCGAACGGCTGCAGCGCTGCGTGAACTTCCTCGCGGAGGGCGAACGGGGCGCTCACCAGATCCATCCGGCCGGCTTCGATGCGCGCCAGGTCGAGAATGTCGTTGAGGATCTCGAGCAGGTTGTCGCCCGCCTGCTTCACCAGCGTCAGGTATTCGGCGACCTTGGCGTTGGGGTCGAACATCAGCGCCAGCTCCGACATCCCGAGGATCGCGTTCATCGGGGTCCGGATCTCGTGGCTCATGTTGGCCAGGAACAGGCTTTTCGCCTGGTTGGCCTCGACCGCCTGCTCGTGAGCCCGGCGCAAGGGGGTCACGTCGAGAAACACGCCGATTGCGCCGCGCAGCGAGCCGTCCTCGGCGCGGATCGGGTTGGTGCTGGTGAGCAGGCTGGTCCGACGGCCGTTGGGCTGGATGACCAGCACCTCCTCGCCCTCCACGACCTCGCCGTCCAGCGCCGCGCGGACCAGCGGAAGCTGGCGCGGCTCGTAAAGCCGACCGTTGGGGCGTCGAAGCTCGAGCGAAACCATGGCGGGGAAGCTCTCGCCCCGCGGAACGGGACGACCCCACAGCCTTTCCGCAGCCGGATTGGCCATCACCAGCACGCCGTCCGCGTCCATGTAGTCGATGCCGACCAGGGCACTGTCGAATACCGCCTGCAGCTTGGCCCGCTCGTCGCGCGCCTTGGCGGCGGCCTCCCGCTGCTCGGTGACGTCGGCGACGGTGAGGAGAAGGCCGGTAACGGTGCCGTCGCGGGCCCGGATCGGGGAGGCGTTGGCGCTCACCCGCCGGCGGCCCGGGCCGTCGGGGCGGCGCATTTCGAACTCCGCCCGCTTGGTGATCTCGCCCTCCAGGCCGCGCCACACCATCGCCTCCCAGCCCGGTCCGCCTGCCATCGGCGTGATCTCCAGGCCGGCAATGCGTTCCCGGATCGGCCGCTGCAGGTCGCTTTCGCTGTATCCGAACAGGGGGAAAACCGCAGTGTTGGCGCGGCGGATCCGCGCATCCATGTCGTAGAGGATCGCGGCATCCGGCATGGCGTCGAAGGCGGCGTCCATCTCGGCTGCCCGGGCCTCCGCCTCCTCCTTGGCATGGCGCAGGTCGGCATTGACGATTTCGAGCCGGCGTTCCTGCTGCTTGCGCAGGGTGATCTCGCGCAGAGCCGAGAGGATGCACGGCTCTCCGCCGAGATCGATCACCTCGGCCGATGCCAGGGCGACGGCAACCCCGCCGTCGCCGCGCAGCAGCCGCAATTCCTCGTTCACGTAGCGGCCGCGCTCGCGCAACAGCCCCATCACCCGCTCCCGTTCGTCGGGATCGACCCACATGCCGGCCTCGAGCGAGGTCCTGCCGATCAGCTCCTCTTTGGGGCGGCCCAGCATGGTCGCGAAGGCGTCGTTGACGTCGACCATCAGGCCGTCGCTGAGCCGAGTGATGGCGATCGGCCCGGGACAGGCCCGGAACAGGGTGCGGAATTTCTCTTCACTGGCTTTCAGTCGGGCTTGGACCTGCCCGTCCTCGGTGATGTCGCGCACCACCGCGACGGCGCCGATGATGTCGCCGTTCGGCTGGCGCACCGGCGTTGCCGTGTAGCGACGCCGGCGCAGCTCGCCGGTGCGCAGATGGCGAAGCCATTCTTCGCCGGCGACGCTCTCGCCCGCGAGCGCGCGGAACAGCGGGGTTTCCTCGAGCGGACGCGGCGTCATGTCGGGACGCAGGACTTCGAGCTCCTCGAGGACCCGCGGCAGCGCACGATAGACGGCGGCGCGTTTGTCCAGCCCGACCCCCTCGATCACCGCCTGATTGAGCAGCGTCAGGTTGCGCTGCGCGTCGCAATACCAGATTTCGTCGCCGATACTCTCCAGCAGCGCCAGCAGCCGCTGCCGGTCGTGAGCCAGTTCCCTGGCCCATTTCCGCGCCGTCGCAAGCTCCTGCTCGAGCTCTTCGGGTGTGCGGATGGCTGCGTCGCTGGAGGCGCTCATGCTTAAGGAGAAACCTCGAATCTTTAAACACACAGGATCCCCGACGTCTCCCTCAAGATCGCGTTTGGTCGCCCGGTATGCAATCGTACCCCGCGAACGAGATGCTTCTTCTTCGCGACTACCACCGAAGACAGAGCCGGTGAGTCCCGCGACAGCGCCTTGGCTTGACAGGCGTAACCTGTTTGTCACATTTTCCGCTCCTCGTATTTTGTGTGCCTTCTCTCCGGGACGATCTCGCCAAATCAGCGGCCTCAGCCGGGGCCTCGGCCTGCCATCAAGGATGGAGAATCGAATGACGAAACGCTGGTTCACCTCGCTCTGCGCGATGGTTATCGCCGGCCCGGCCGTAGCCGGGACCCTCGACGACGTAAAAGCACGCGGGCAGCTCAACTGCGGGGTCGGCGAGGGAGTGCCCGGCTTCTCGATTCCCGATTCCAGCGGCCGCTGGACTGGATTCGACGTCGCCATGTGCCGGGCCGTCTCGGCGGCGATCTTCGGCGATCCCGACAAGATCAAGTTCGTGCCGCTGAGCTCAAATCAGAAGGTGCTCGCGGTCGCCACCGGCCAAGTCGACGTCACCTCGCGTACCACGACCTGGACCATGCAGCGGGACGCCAAGGAAGGCGTCGATTTCACGGTCATCGTCTACTACGACGGCCAGGCTTTCATGGTGCGCAAGGACCTCGGCCTGAAGTCGGCCAAGGAGCTGGCCGGCGGTACCGTGTGCGTGACTGCGGGCACCACGACCGAACTCAATCTCGCTGACTTCGGTCGGGCCAACGGCATCAACTTCGAGCCGGTCGTGTTCGACGGCAAGAAGGAGGCGGTGAACGCCTATGCGAGCGGTCGCTGCGACGCGCTGACCACCGACTACACCCAGCTTGCCGCGTTCCGCACCACCCTGGCCGACCCCAAGGCGCACGTGATCCTGCCCGAGATCATCTCGAAGGAGCCGCTGGCGCCGCTGGTCAAACATGGCGACAACCAGTGGAAGGACCTGGTGACGTGGACGATCATCGGTCTCGTCCAGGCCGAGGAGCTGGGCGTGACCCAGACCAACGTCGACGACATGAAGGCCACCACCAAGAACCCCGACATCCAGCGCATGCTGGGCGTTTCGGGCGACTACGGCGCCTACGTCGGGCTCGGCAAGGACTGGCTCTACAACGCCATCAAGGCGGTCGGCAACTACGGCGAGATCTACGACCGCAATCTCGGCTCGGGCAGCCCGCTGGGGATGGAGCGCGGCAAGAACGCGCTATGGACCAAGGGTGGCCTGCTCTACGTTCCGCCGATCCGATAGCCGCAGCGCGGGCCGAGGCGGGGCGGCCGAACGCACCTAGCCCCGCCCCTCTCCACCAGACGGAGAGGATGGCAGACAAGTGCATGGAGGGTATCCCTCGCCCCGCGCCGGCGGGACGGGGGCTGGGCTGAGGGGGCCTCTTGGTTTCGCGTCGCAGTCCCGCTCTGGACCTGGAACGGCCGCGCGGCGGCTATCTTTCGCGCGGCAATGTCGTATCGCTGCTGTCGCAACTCGCGGTCGTGGCGCTGGTGATCGGCGGCGGGTACCTCCTGTTCGCCACCACCCAAGCCAACCTCGAGCAGCGGCAGATCCATTCGGGATTCCGCTTCCTCTCGTTCGAAGCCGGGTTCTCGATCGGCGATTCCCTGATCCCCTACAGCCCGTCCGATACCTACGGTTATGCGTTCCTGGTCGGGATCATCAACACCTTCTTCGTCTCGATCCTCAGCATCGTGCTGGCGACGGTGGTCGGGATCGCAGTCGGGGTCGCCGAGGTGTCGCGCAACTGGCTGATCGCCAGGCTCGGCGAGATCTACGTCGAACTGCTGCGCAACGTGCCCCTGCTGCTGACCCTGATCTTCATGTACACGGTGGTCCTGGCGGGCCTGCCTGCGGTGCGCCAGAGCATCGACCTGTTCGGCCTCGTTTTCCTCAACCAGCGCGGACTGTACCTGCCGCGGCCGCTGCCGCTCGACGGCTTCGGCTACGTGGCCGCGGCCTTCGCGGCCGCCGTCGTCGGCGTGATCGTGCTGGTCCGCTGGGCGCGGCGCCACCACGAACGCACGGGAACCGCAGTCCCCGTGCTCGCCCTCTCGGTCGCGCTCTTGTTGCTGGCACCGCTGGTCGCGTACGTCGCCGCCGGCCTGCCTCTCGACTGGGAGCTCCCGGCCCTGAAGGGGCTCAATTTCCGCGGCGGCTGGGTCTGCCGGCCCGAGTTCGCCGCCCTGCTGGTCGGCCTCGTGCTCTACCGCGGCGCCTTCATCGCCGAGAACGTGAGGGCCGGCATCGTTGCGGTCGGCAAGGGCCAGCGCGAGGCGGCCGCAGCCCTCGGCCTCCCGCCCGGCCGCACCATGCATCTGGTGGTGTTGCCGCAGGCTCTGCGGACGATCATCCCGTCGACCACCAACGATTACGTGAGCCTGGTCAAGGACAGCTCGCTCGCGGTGGCGATCGGCTATCCCGACATGGTGTCGATCGGCGGCACCATGATCGGCCAGAACGGCCAGGCGATCGAGGTCATCGGCATGTGGATGGCAATCTACCTGGCCATCAACCTGCTGGTCTCGCTGCTGATGAACTGGGCCAACGTCAAGGCCCAGCTGGTGGACCGCTAGCGATGCCCGAAGTCTTCACGCCCTCCCCCGCCCTGCCGCCGCCGCCCTCCACCGTCGGCGCGATCGGCTGGATGCGCGAGAACCTGTTCAAGGGCTGGTTCAACAGCGCGCTGACGATCGTCGCCCTGCTCTTCATCGGCGCCGTCGTGCCGCCGCTCGCGTCGTGGCTCGCCCTCGACGCCACCTTTTCCGGGGATGCCGCCGCCTGCCGCGCGTCGGGCGGGGCATGCTGGTCGTTCATCGCCGCCGAGGCGCGGCTGTTCATGATCGGCACCTATCCGATCGCGCACGCCTGGCGGCCGCTGGTTTCGGGCCTCCTGCTGCTCGGCCTGTTCGTCGCGACCGCGCGCCACCTGCTGCCTCCCCTGACGGCGGCGGCGCTATGGCTGCTGCTGCCGCTGCCGGTCTACTGGCTGCTTGGCGGCGGCCTCGGTCTGGAGGAGGTCGAGCCGGCCAAGTGGGGCGGCCTGATGCTGACCCTGCTGCTGGCGGTGGTCGGAGTGGTCGTCTCGGTGCCGTGCGGGATCCTGCTGGCACTCGGCCGGCGGTCGCGGTTCGTCGCCATCAAGAGCGTCTGCGTCGGATTGATCGAGCTCGTGCGCGGCGTGCCGATGATCACGATCCTGTTCATGGCCACCATCATGATGCCGTTCTTCCTGCCCCAGGGGGTCCAGGTCGGCATCGTGTTCCGGGTCCAGATCGGCATCATCCTGTTCTCGTCGGCCTACATGGCCGAGGTCGTGCGCGGCGGCCTGCAGGGAATCGATCGCGGCCAGCACGAGGCGGCGGCGGCCCTGGGCCTGAAGCGCTGGCACACCACGCTGTTCATCGTGCTGCCCCAGGCGCTGCGCGACGTCCTGCCGCCGCTGATCGGCCGCTGCATCGCGCTGCTCAAGGATACCTCGCTGGTGATCATCGTCGGCCTGCTGGACTTCCTGGGCATCGCCAAGGCGGCCGCCAAGGATCCGCAATGGCTAGGCTTCGACGCCGAGGCCTTCGTCTTCTGCGCCGCGGTCTACTGGGTGCTGTGCTTCAGTCTCAGCCGCTACGGCAAGTCGCTGGAGCGGCGCGGTCACGGGGCTTTCAAGAAGTGAACGGAACCGACATGGGCAGCCTCTCTCCGGCTTCGGGCGAAGACGTCGTTATCCGCTTCGAGGGCGTCCACAAGTGGTACGGCGATTTCCACGTGCTGAAGGACGTCAACCTCGCGGTGCAGCGCGGCGAAAGGATCGTCATCTGCGGCCCCTCGGGGTCCGGCAAGTCGACCCTGATCCGCTGCATCAACCGACTCGAAGAGCATCAGCGCGGCCGCATTGTCGTCAACGGCGTCGAGCTCACCGGCGACACCCGCCACGTCGAGCGCATCCGCCGCGAGGTCGGGATGGTATTCCAGCAGTTCAACCTGTTCCCGCACCTCACCATCCTCGAGAACCTCTCGCTGGCGCCGATCTGGGTCCGCAAGATGCCGCGCAAGGAGGCGGAAGCGCTGGCGATGCGCTACCTCGAACGGGTCAACATCGCCGAGCAGGCGCGCAAGTACCCCGGCCAGCTCTCGGGCGGGCAGCAGCAGCGGGTCGCCATCGCCCGCTCGCTTTGCATGAACCCCAGCATCATGCTGTTCGACGAGCCGACTTCGGCCCTCGACCCGGAGATGATCAAGGAAGTCCTCGACGTGATGGTCGAGCTTGCCGAATCCGGCATGACGATGCTGTGCGTGACCCACGAGATGGGGTTTGCCAAGTCGGTGGCCGACCGCGTCATCTTCATGGACGGCGGCGAGATCGTCGAGGAAAACGACCCCGAAACGTTCTTCACCAACCCCCGCATGGACCGCACCCAGCTCTTCCTGAGCCAGATCCTGTCGCACTAGCCAAGCGGGAACGTCGGCGAGCCGACGATTTGTGGTGCCCCTGGCCGGACTCGAACCAGCACGCTGTTGCCAGCAACAGATTTTGAGTCTGCCGCGTCTACCACTTCCGCCACAGGGGCACGGAGGCGCATCATACGCGGCGGGAACGGGCGGTCAAGCGACGTCGCCCGGCAGCGTTGAATCCACCGCATCCGAGAGTTGAGTATCCCCTCCGGATAATGCCCAAACTCTCCTTGTTATATTCTTGACTAGACGGATCGGCTTCACCTTATGCACGGAGCCGAAAAGCCTCGCTGAAGGCGCGGGAGTTGCCCGGGCGCGCTCGAAATCCGGCGCGCGACGGCGGCGAGGCGCAAACAAAAACGCAAACCGCGCCAGCCTCAGCACGTCTGCGATCAAACTGGCAACGGGGAGAGTGTCTCATGGAAAAGACTAGGCCCACGCCCGAAAACGGGAATGGGGCGGCCTACTGGAAAGCGAACCTCCGCCTGGTCGGGATCTGTCTCGCGGTCTGGTTCGTCGTCTCGTACCTGTTCGGAATCATCCTGGCACAGCCACTCAACGCCATCCGGATCGGGGGGTATGAGCTCGGGTTCTGGTTCGCCCAACAAGGCTCGATCTACGTCTTCGTGATCCTGATCTTCGTCTACGCGGCGATCATGAACCGTCTCGACCGCAAATTCGACGTCGACGAGCAATAGGAGCCGACGCCATGTCCCTCAGCACCTTGACCTTCATCGTCGTCGGGTTGTCGTTCGCCCTTTACATCGGCATCGCCATCTGGGCGAAGGCGCGATCGACGGGCGATTTCTATGTCGCCGGCAAGGGCGTTCATCCGGTCGTCAACGGAATGGCCACCGGCGCCGACTGGATGAGCGCGGCGTCGTTCATCTCCATGGCCGGTCTGATCGCGTTCCTCGGATTCGGCGGATCGGTTTACCTGATGGGCTGGACCGGCGGCTACGTGCTGCTGGCGATGCTGCTGGCCCCGTACCTGCGAAAGTACGGCAAGTATACGGTGCCGGAATTCATCGGCGACCGCTACTACTCGACCGCCGCCCGCATCGTCGCCGTCATCTGCCTGATCTTCATCTCGTTCACCTACGTCGCCGGGCAGATGCGGGGCGTCGGCATCGTGTTTTCGCGCTATCTCGAGGTCAACATCGAGACGGGCATCATCGTCGGCATGGCGATCGTCTTCTTCTACGCCGTCCTCGGCGGCATGAAGGGCATCACCTATACCCAGGTCGCCCAGTACTGCGTCCTCATCCTCGCCTACACGGTGCCGGCGGTCTTCATCTCGCTGCAGCTCACCGGCGTGGTGCTGCCGCAGATCGGCCTCGGCTCGACGCTCGCGAACGATTCCGGCTATCTGCTCCAGAACCTCAACGAGATGGTCACCGCACTCGGGTTCGACCAGTACACCCACGCCAACATCTCGACCATCAACATGTTCGCGATCACCTTCGCGCTGATGGTCGGCACCGCCGGGCTGCCGCACATCATCGTCCGCTTCTTCACCGTGCCGCGGGTTCGCGACGCCCGCATCTCGGCGGGGTGGGCGCTGGTGTTCATCGCGCTGCTCTACACCGTGGCCCCCGCGGTCGGCGCGATGGCGCGCTACAACCTGACCTCTACCATCCAGCAGGGCCCGGTCGGCGCCCCGACCGCCAATCTCGCCTATGACGAGCGCCCCAACTGGTTCAAGCGGTGGGAGAGCACCGGTCTGATCAAGTTCGAGGACAAGAACGGCGACGGCCGCATCCAGTACTACAACGACAAGAACGCCGCCTTCACCAGTCAGGCCCAGTCCTGGGGATGGCAGGGCAGCGAGCTCAGGGTCGACAACGACATCATGGTGCTGGCCAACCCCGAGATCGCGCAGCTGCCGAACTGGGTGATCGCGCTGGTGGCCGCGGGCGGCATCGCCGCCGCGCTGTCCACCGCGGCGGGATTGCTGCTGGTGATTTCGGCAGGGGTCTCCCACGATCTCCTGAAGGGGGCGATGATGCCGCGCATCTCGGAGAAGAACGAGCTGCTGGCGGGGCGGGTGTCGGTCGCGGTCGCGATCGTCATCGCCGGCTATCTCGGCATCAACCCGCCGGGGTTCGTCGCCCAGGTGGTGGCGTTCGCCTTCGGCCTCGCGGCGGCATCCCTGTTCCCGGTCATCCTCATGGGCATCTTCTCGCGCACCATGAACCGGGAAGGGGCGATCGCCGGCATGCTGACGGGGCTGGTGTTCACGATGGGCTACATCCTCGTCTACAAGGGGGTGTTCATCACGCCGCTGCTGCCCAACACGCCCGAGAACTGGCTGTTCGGCATCTCTCCGGAAGGCATCGGCACCATCGGTATGGTCCTGAACTTCGCGGTCGCCTTCGCGGTCAGCCGGGTCACGGCCCGGCCGCCGAAGGAGATCCAGGACATGATCGAGATGATCCGCACGCCGCGCGCCGCCAAGCCGGTGGCGGCGGAGTAGAGACCGGGGCGGGCCTTCCCGAAAGGCAAGGCCCGCCCCATCTTTCTCAGAAGTTCCGCTGCCACGGGGGGAACCTGGGTCGCATGGAACTCGCCGAGATCATCGCTTTTCTGGCCGCCCGCCATCCGTTCGACCTCCTGCCGCGCGAGGCGCTCGAGGCGCTGGTGCGCAAGATCGAGATCCGTTACGTGCGCAAGGGCACCGTCATCATGAGCCCCGGCGACGTCGTCACCATGCTGTCGGTGGTCCGCAGCGGCGCCGTCGAGACCCACGACGGCGAGGGCAATCTGCTCGCCCGCCTGGGAGAGGGCGAGGTGTTCGGGGTCCGCGCACTGTTCCGCGGCGGCCGCGCCGTCCATCGCTCGGCGGCGATCGAGGACTGCCTGCTGTACCAGATCCCGGCCCCTGCGTTCGAGCGCCTGCGCCGCGACCATGCCGCGTTTGCCTTCCATTTCGCCCCGCTCGAGGGCGGGCGGCTCAAGGAAGCGCAGCCGCTCGACGGGGAGCGATCCTTCCCGCTCCTGTCGATGCGGATCGCCGACCTGCTGCGACGGCCGCCCGTCACGGTCGCGCCGGAAACCCCGGTCCGCGAGGCCTCGCAGCGGATGCGCGACGAGGGGGTGTCAAGCCTGCTTGTCAGCGAGGGCGGCAAGCTGGTCGGCATCCTGACCGACCGCGACCTGCGCAACCGCGTTCTTGCCGCGGGCCTCGATCCGCAGACGGCGGTCGCCGCTGTGATGACCCGGGACCCGCACCGGATCGATGCCGACCGGCCCGCCTTCGACGCCTCGATGGCGATGTCGCGCCACAACATCCACCACCTGCCGGTGGTCCAGGGCGACACCCTGATCGGCTGCGTCACCACGACCAACCTGGTGAATGCGCAGACGGTGTCGACCGTGCACCTCGCCGGCGAGATGTTCAGCCGCCGCTCGGTGGAAGGCCTGCGCGACGTGGTGCGGCAGATCCCGGGCCTCGTGTTCCACCTCGTCCAGGCCGGCGCCACCGCGCGCGGCATCGGGCTTGCGACCTCGACCCTGGCCGATGCGGCGGCACGGCGGCTGCTGCAGCTTGGCGAGGAGAAGCTCGGGCCGCCTCCGGTGCCCTACGTCTGGCTTGCCGCGGGGTCGCAGGCCCGGCAGGAGCAGTCGGCTGTTTCGGACCAGGACAACGCCCTCCTCCTCGACGAGGCCTACGACGAAGCGCGCCATGGCGACTATTTCCGCGAGCTGGCACAGATGGTCTGCAGCGGCCTCGATACCTGCGGCTATGTCTTCTGTCCCGGCGAGGCGATGGCGATGACCACCCGCTGGCGCCAGCCGCTGGGGGTCTGGCAGGGCTACTTCCGGCGCTGGATCGAGGAACCGGACCCCAAGGCGCTGATGCTGAGCAGCATCTTCTTCGACCTCCGCCCGGTGCATGGGTCGGAAGCGCTGTTCGAGACGCTGCGCGCGACGATCCTGGAGCGGGCGCGCCGCAGCCGGATCTTCCAGGCCTACATGGCCAAGAACGCGCTCACCCATCATCCGCCTCTCGGGTTCTTCCGCAACCTGGTGCTGATCCGCGGCGGCGAGCACCACCATGCGCTTGATCTCAAGCACAACGGCGTGGTGCCGATCGTCGACCTGGCGCGCGTCCATGCGCTTACGCTGGGGTCGCCGGCCGTCAACACCGACGAGCGGCTGCACGTCGCCCGCGACGCCGGCCTCATCAGCGCCGACGGCGCCGCCGACCTGATCGAGGCGCTCGAGTACATCGGGCACCTCCGCATCCTCCATCAGGCGCGCCAGGTCCGCGCCGGCAAGCCGGCCGACAACTTCATGCAGCCCAAAGACCTGTCGGGCTTCGAGCGGGCCCACCTGAAGGACGCCTTCGCGGTCGTCAAGACGATGCAGGCGGCCCTCGCCAACACCTACCAAGCCGACAAGTTCTGAGGAGGCGGGAATGTGGCTGCACGAACTCGGCGCCGAGGTGCGTCGCCGCCTGTTCCGGCCCCCCCGCCTGCAGGCGGCATACCGGAACTCGCCGTACGATGAAGTCGAGTTCCTTGCCGTCGACGTCGAGACGACCGGCCTCGATCCCACTTCAGATGCAATCCTGAGCGTCGGCTACGTCCCGGTCAGCGGCGGGGCGGTACGGCTCGCCGATGCCGGCTACCACCTTGTGCGACCGCCCCGCGCCATTCCCGAAGACACTGCCGTGCTGCACGGGCTGCTCGAGGAGAACCTGCGGACGGCGCCGCCTCTCGCCGAGGTGCTGCCGACGGTGATAGAGGCCTTCCGGGGGCGCGTCGGCATCGCCCACCACGCAACGCTGGAGATCGCCTTTCTGACGGCTGCTTGCCGCACCATCTCGGGAAACGACTTCCGCGTGCCTTTCGTCTGCACCCTGGCGCTGGAGAAGCGGGCGCTGGCACGGCGCGGCAAGGCGGTGGGAGCGGGTGACCTGCGCCTGGCGAGCGCGCGGTCGCGCTATGGCCTGCCGCGGTATCGTGCCCATGACGCCCTGAACGATGCGCTCGGGGCCGCGGAGCTGTTTCTCGCCCAGGCCGCCCAGGCCTCGGGACGCAAGCCTGCGACGCTGGGGCAACTGATGGCGTGAAGGGGGAGACGGGATGTTCGTAGAGATCATCGTTGCGGTATGCGTTGCCTTCGCGGCAGCCGGGCTCGCCATCCTCGCCGCCAGGATCGCGCGGCGGAGGCTGCCGACGCTTGGGATATTGGGAATCGCGGCGGGCGCCGTGATCGTGTCGCTGACGTGGCTGCGTTACGGCTGGGCCGAGCGGGTACGCGCCGCCCTGCCCCCGGAAGTCCGCATCGTCCGCGAGCTGCGGTCGCAAAGCGTGTTCGAGCCGTGGACGTTCATCGCCCCACGAGTCAGCGGTCTGGTTGCCATTGACGATTCCAGGACGATGCGCCACCCGAGCCAGCCCGGTGTTCTGATCGTTTCGCTGATCCATGCCGAGCGCCACGCGGAAACGCTCTCGCTGCGGGTCCTGGTCGACTGCCCGCGGTCGCGCTACGCCTTGCTCGAAGGGCCGCCGGAGATCGGCAACGCGCTTCCCGAGCATGCATCCTGGCAGACTGGCGCCGAAGGAAACGACCTGCTGGCCGCGTCGTGCGGCACCGCCGGAAAGGCACCTTCTCGCTGAGCTTGCCGTTGCCCCGGCTTCTGCTCCCTGCTAAATCCTCCCGCTGCAGATCCCAGGGGGGTTGCCCGTGCTGCGACGCCTGTACGATTGGACCATGGCCCTGTCCGCCCACCCGAAAGCCCTGTGGGCGCTGGCCGCCGTATCGTTCGTCGAAAGCTCGTTCTTCCCCATTCCGCCGGACGCCTTGCTGATTCCGATGGCCCTGGCGAAGCCGGCCAGGGCGTGGCGCATCGCCTTGGTCTGCACCGTCAGCTCGGTGGTCGGAGGCATGTTCGGCTACGCGATCGGCTATTTCGCCTTCGAGGCGATCGGACGGCCGATGCTTGAGCTGTACGGCTACGGCAGCAAGTTCGCCGAGTTCCGGGACTGGTACAACGCTTGGGGGGCCTGGGCGGTTTTCATCGCCGGGCTGACGCCCTTCCCCTACAAGGTCATCACCATTCTCAGCGGGGTCACCGCGCTTGATCTCGCCGTCTTCACCATCGCCTCGGTCCTGGCCAGGGGGCTCCGCTTCTATCTCGTGGCGGCCCTGCTTTGGTGGTTCGGCGAACCGATCCGCATCTTCATCGAAAAGCGCCTGGGGCTGCTGACGGTCCTGTTCTGTGTGCTGCTGGTCGGCGGCTTCGTGGTCGCCCGCTACGCCTTGTAAGGGAGGAACGATGCCGGAGCAGTTCAGGCTCACCGACCGGTCTCTGGGCGTCGCCATCGCGGTGGTGAGCCTCGTCACCCTCGTCTTCGCGCTCGGGATGGAGCGCCTGCTCGATTTGCCGCCCTGCTCGCTGTGCGTCAACCAGCGCTGGACCTATGTCGCCGCCCTCCTGTTCGGCGCCGCCGCCGCGGCGACCGGCGGCACCGGAGTGCGTGTCCTCCTGCTCGGCCTGGCGGGGGCGGCGTTCCTCATCGGCGCCGCCATCGCCGCCTTCCATGTCGGCGTCGAGCACGGCTGGTGGTCGGCGATCGGCACCTGCGCCGGCGACATCCCCGAGCTCGACATCACCCAGCTTCAGGAGCGCTTGCAGAACCTGCAGGAGCCGCGCTGCGACGAGGTGCTCTGGCGCCTGTTCGGACTGTTCAGCCTGGCCGAAATCAATGCCGTCGCATCGCTGGGGTTCGGCGTCGCAACCTTGACCGCCCTGTCCCGGATGCGCCGCTAGGGGTGAGGCGGGCTTTCGCCCGCCGCCCTTCCGCAGCTCTGGCCTCAGGCCTTGCGCAGAGCGATCCGCACCGCTTCTGCGATGTCGCCCGCCGTCAGCCGGTAGTGGCCTACCAGATCGCCGTAGCTCGCCGCCGACTGGCCCCACACGTCCTGGATGGCGACGCATTCCACCGGACGGCCGTCGCCCCGCAGGGCGAGACAGACGACCGAGCCAAGGCCGCCATTGATCGTGTGCTCTTCGGCCGTCACGATGGCGCGCACGCCTTCCGTCAGCGCCCGCAGGTCCGCGTCCTTCACCGGCTTCAGGGTGGGAACGTTGACGACCCGCAGCGCGATCCCTTCGCCGGTCAGCGTCTCCGCCGCCTCGAGCGCGCGATGGACCATGGCGCCGGCGGCGAACACCACCGCGTCGGAGCCCTGCCGCAAGACGTACGGCTGGCCGATCACGAAGGCCCGGTCGGACGGCGTGACGTCGGGCCAGTCGGCACGGTGGACGCGCAGGTATACCGGGCCCGGATGCGCCGCCGCCGCCCTCACCGCCGCCGCCATCTCGGGGCCGTCGCACGGCTCGATCACCGTCATCCCCGGGATCGCCCGCATGATCGCCACGTCCTCGATCGCCTGATGGGTCGAGCCGTCGCCGAAATCGGACAACCCGGCGCAGGTGCCGACCACCGTGACGTTCAGGCCGGGAATGCCGATGCTGGTGCGGATCTGGTCGTAGGCGCGCCCGGTCGCGAACACCGCGAACGAGTTGATGAAGGCGATCTTGCCGGTGAGCGCGAGCCCGGCCGCGAACGAGGCCATGTTCTGCTCGGCGATGCTCATCTCGAAGTGACGTTGCGGATAGGCGGCCTCGAACAGGCAGCTCATGGTCGACTTGCCGAGGTCGGCCTCGAGCGCGACCACGTTCGGGTTCTCGGCGCCCAGGGCGACCAGGGTGCGGCCATAGACTTCGCTCAGGTTCTGCACAGCCATGGTCCCCTCCCTCACGCCGCCAGGGCAGCGAGCGCCTGCTCGTACTGCTCCTTGGTCATCACCCCGTTGTGGAACGCCGGGTTGTTCTCGGCGAATGCGATCCCCTTGCCCTTGACGGTGTTGGCGACGATCACCGTGGGACCGCCCTGGTCGGCCGCATCGAGGGCGCCGACGATCTGCCGCATGTCATGGCCGTCGATCTCGATCACCCGCCAGCCGAAGGCCGCCCACTTGTCGGCATGAGGGTTGGAATCGAAGCGCTCGACGATCGGCCCCATGGCCTGCAGCCGGTTGCGGTCCAGGATGGCGACCAGGTTGTCGAGCTTGAAGGCCTTGGCAGCCATCGCGGCCTCCCAGATCTGGCCCTCGGACTGCTCGCCGTCGCCGACCAGGACATAGACCTTGCTCTTGCGCCCGTCGAGCCGGAGCCCGGCGGCGATGCCGCAGGCAATCGACAGGCCGTGGCCGAGCGAGCCTGTGTTGGCCTCGATCCCCGGACAGAGCTTGCGGTCGGGGTGGCCCTGCAGGATCGAGCCCAGGGTCTTCACACGATCGAGCTCGGCTTCGGGAAAGAAGCCCAGTTCAGCCAGGGCGGCGTACTGAACCAGCGCCCCGTGTCCTTTGCTGAGGAGGAAGCGGTCGCGGTCGGGCCAGCCCGGGTTGCGGGGGTCGATGCGCATCTTGCCGAAGTAAAGCGCGGTCACCAGGTCGGCGGCCGAGCACGAGCCGCCCAGGTGTCCCTTCTTGCCCCAGCCGATCTCGCGCACGATCTTGCGGCGCAGGGCGCGGGCCTTGCCTTCGAGGAAGGCGATGGTGGCGTCCATGTCAGTGTCTCCTGACCTTTCCTTCGTCATTCCGGCGAAAGCCGGAATCCAGGCGGCGGCGCCGTCCGGACCCGGCTTTCGCCGCGGTGACGACCACTTGAGTTCACAGCGATTCCAGGATTTCCCGCGCCCGCGTGACGCCGGTGCGGCCGCTATTGTAGACCGGAACCCTGGTGTTCTGGAGCATCGGCTCCAGCGCCGTCATCGAGACCTGCGCCATGACGATGGCGTCGACCTGCTGCGACAGCCGGTCGATCAGGTCGAGCAGGATCTCGTTGTGCTTGTCGGGCTTGCCGGCCTGCAACGCCTGGAACGCCTCGGCGCTGAGTTCGGTCTTGATGCTGACGTCCTTGCCGGCGTCGCGGGCCGCCCGCTTCAGCAGATTCTCCGACGACGGCACCGTCATCGGCAGGGTTGCCAGCAGGCCGACCCGGCTGCCCTGGCGTACCGCCAGGTCCATCATCGGCCGGTCGATCTGCAACAGCGGGATGCGGAGCATCGGACGGGCATGGTCGACTGCCGGGTTGAAGGTCGAGCACGCGAGCATCACGAGGTCGCAGCCGGCCTCCTCGAGATTGTGGGCGTACTGGACGAACTTGGCGAAGTTGTGCGGCGGGATGGTACCGATCGGCGCCGCCAGGTTGTCGCGCTGGATGGTATCGTCGCCGAAGTGCATGACCTTGACCTCGGGCATGATCTCGTCCGTGTACTTCTTGACGACGGTCGCGGTGAAGCAGGCGGCGTGAATGACGCCCAGCGTCCGGTTGGCAATCGGTTTGGCCATGGGGTTTCCTCCGATCAGGCAAAGATGTTGATGTAGCGGACCTCGCCGGTCAGCGGCGTGATGCCGTGAACCTCGGCGGCATTGAAGTAGAGACCGTCGCCGGCGCCGAGATCGAACAACCGGCTGCCGACCCGGACCTGCATCGATCCCTCGATGACGTAGATGAACTCCTCCCCCTGATGGTCGAGGCGGTGTTCCGCCACCTCGTCCTTGCGGGCAACGAACAGGAAAGGCTGCATCCGCTTGGCGCCGAAGGCGGTGGCAAACGGGAACACGCCGTAGCCGACCCGGGTCGGCGTCAGCCCCGACTCCACGGCCGGCCGGGCGTCGTGCACCGCCTCGACGGCGACGTCGGTCTCGATCAGCGCCGCCATTCCCACCTTCAGGGCGGCCGCAAGCTTGACCAGGGTGGCGATTGCGGGGGTGACGGCGCCGTTTTCGATCTTGGAAAGCAGGCTCTTCGAAAAGCCGCAGGCGTCGGCGATCTCCTGCTGGGTACGCTTCTGCTCGACCCGCAGGCGCCGGATCCGCAAGCCCAGGGCGGCGCGGTCGAAGCTCATGCGGTGCCTTGCCCGGCCGCCTCGGCAAGAAGCGGCCGCAACACGTCAGAGGCGCGGGCGGCATCGGCCGCGAAGTCGGACGTGAACGCCTCTACGCTGACTCGGCCCCGATAGCCTGCGCGGGCGAGCGCGCCGAAGAAGCGGGCGTATTCATCGCGCGGCACCCGAGGATAGGTGCGTCCCTCGAGCTCGGCGAAATGGACGTGGCGCAGGTAGGGCCCGGCGGCGGCGATCTCGGAGAACGGCTCTGACTCGACCATCAGATGATAGTAGTCGGCCAGCAGTCGGACGTTGCGGCCGCCGACCTCGCGGGTCAGCCTCACCCCCTCGGCCAGCGAATTGACGATGTTGCTCTCCTTCCGGTTCAGCGGCTCGATGGCAATGACGATGCCATGGCTGCGCGCCACCGGGTCCAGCTTCGCCAGCAGGACGACGATCTGGTCCCATGCCCGCGCCATTGGGAAGCCGGGCGGCACGTTCTTCGCCCCCGAACTGCCGAACACCACGACCTCGGCCCCCAGTTCGGCCGCCCGTGCCAGGGCTCGGTCGGCGTGGTCCAGGGCCCGCCCGTGGTCGGCGGCCTCGCCGGTCAAGCGGATCTCGGCGGGAAAGAAGTTGTGGCACGCCTCGCAGGGGGTGCCGGACGCCGCGAGCCGCCGCTTGAGGGAGGCGAATGCCGGCTCGGTCAGTCGGGCAAGGTGGCTGAGGGAAAGCTCGACGTAGTCGTAGCCGAGACCAGAGAGCTGATCGAGGACATGGGCCCCGGTCCCGTCGCTCCCACCATCCGCCATGCAGCCGCAACACCCAAGCCGGAATGCCATCTCATCCTCCAGCATCTTGCTATACAACGTTTCTGATCATTCAACAAGGTTGAAGCTTGAGCAGGAGGGATGAACGCGCTTACAAAGGCCATACTTTTTTGCTACATTGCAGCGTTTCCTCGTATAATCGAACGTGTTCGATTCGGGTTGCCCGGAACGCCGGACTGATGACCAGACAGACGCGCAAGCGCTTACATTCTGACGAATCGATCAAGCTCGCGGACGTGGCCCGCGAGGCCGGAGTGTCGACGGCCACCGCATCGCGCGCGCTCAATCAGCCACAGAAAGTCCGCCCGGCGGTGCTTGCGCGGGTCCGCGCCTCCGCCGCGGATCTCGGGTACGTGCCCGACGGCGTGGCGCGGGCTCTGGCTTCGCAGCATTCCTTCACGGTAGGCACGGTCGTTCCGACGTTCGACAATGCGATCTTCGCCCGTGCCATCGACGCCCTGCAGCATCGGCTGGGCGAAAGCGGCTACACCCTGCTGCTGGCGACTTCCGACTACGACGCCGAGCGCAACACCTCGGCAGCCCGCCGCCTGATCGAGAGCGGCGTCGACGGCATGGTCCTGATCGGCGGCGAGCAGGATCCCGAGGTGTTCCGGATGCTCGACCTCAAGAGGCGACCGTACGTCGTGACGTGGTCGTATTGCGCCGCCAGCAACCATCCCTGCATCGGCTTCGACAACCACGATGCTGCCTACCGCATCGCCAGCTACCTGATGGACATCGGCCACCGCCGGATCGGCATGATCGCCGGCATCAGCCTCAACAACGACCGCGCCAGCGCCCGCATCGCCGGCGCCCGGGCGGCGATGGCGGCACGCGGTCTGGTGATGCCGCGCGAACTGGTCATCGAGCGCCCCTACGACCTCGCCGAGGGTCGCCAGGCATTGCGTGTCCTGTTCGACCGGCCGGAACCGCCGACCGCCATCATCTGCGGCAACGACGTGCTTGCGTTCGGCGCGGTGTTCGAGGCCAAGGTGCTTGGAATCCCGGTGCCGGAGCGGCTGTCGCTCGTCGGATTCGACGATCTGCCGCTGGCCCGCCACATCGACCCGCCGCTGACCACCATGCACGTGCCGTCCGACGAGCTCGGCAAACGCGCCGCCGACTATCTGCTAGCACGCTTCGGCGGCCAGAACCCCTCGCCACTCAACGAGCTGGAGGTGCGACTGGTGGTTCGCGACACCACCGCGCCCCCGCCGGTCCGCTGACCCCCTCGCCTACCCTGCCTGCTTGAGCGGCGGCTCCGCCGCCCGCGGCGGCTGTTCCTCGTCCTGCCACCGGACCGTGAACAGGCTGACCGGCTCGGTGAAGCCCTTGAGCAACTCCGTCCCGCGCTGTGTCAGCCGCAGCGGCTTTCCGGCGCAGAGGTGGTGGACGACCTCGGTGATCGCGATCTCGTCCGCCTCGCACGAGTTGCAGACCCTGGCCGCGAGCTGCACGGTGGCACCGAACAGGTCGTTCTCCTCGACCACCGGCTCGCCTGCGTTGATGCCGATGCGGATGTGGAGCGGGAACGGCAGATCGGGCTCGGCGGCATTCGCGGCGGCCACCCGGCGCTGGATTTCGATCGCGGCGTCCACGGCGCCGACGGCGGAGACGAACGAGGCCATGATGCCGTCGCCGGTATGCTTGATCTCGCGCCCGCCGAAGCTGACCAGGGCGCGGCGGACGATCCGGTTATGGGTCCGGATCACGTATTGGGCGGCAAGATCGCCGACCGCCTGCGTCTGGCCGGTTGATCCGACGATGTCGGTGAACATCACCGCGATCAGCGCCGGGGCGGCAACCTCTTCCTTGGCAGAGGGATCCAGCCATTCCTGGAAAGCGGGCACCAGCTGGCGCGCCTCCTCCTGATCGCCTTCGAGATACGGCAACATGGCGCGCCGGCCGGCCTCGAACATGGCGAGGTGGCGCGCATTCGACAGGTAGCTCTCGAAGCCGAAGGCGAAGCCGCGCGCCTGGTCCAGCGGCACCTTCAGCAGGCAAAGCATGTCCTGAACGAAGCGGGCGACCTCGGCCCGCTCGAGCCCGTTGACGCCGCCCAGGGCGTCGGCGGCGCCGGCGAGATAGAGATTGAAGCCGAACCGGCCGAAGGTGTTGAACTTGAGATCGGCCCCCTTCGCTTCCTCCAGAACGGCGGCGAAGAAGCCCATCATCCGGATCTTCTGCTGCTCGGCCTCGGGCGAAAGCGGCACCTCGTCGTTTTCCGCTTCCCCCTCGCTCTCCGCCACCTCTTCCTGTTCCGGCTGTTCCGCTGCGGCCTGCGGCTGTGGCTCGGCCTCTTCTGGCTCTGCCGCCGGCACCGGAGGCGGCGGCTCCTGGGCCGGCTTGGCGATGGGCGCCGGCCTCGGCGCCTTCGGTTTGGCGGGCTCGATCTGGATCTTGCTCAGGTAGATGCTGTTGAGCACGAGCGCGCTACCGGCGAAGACGATCATGAATAACGCAAACAACGCGTCGTTACGGGCTTCGCGGGTCGCCAGGTCGAGAAGGAACAGCCCGGGCGCGGCGACGGCGGCAACGTAGGTGATCACGGTGGCGATGCTGCCGCCAATCACGGTCCACACGCACATCATGATCAGCAGCGTGGTGCGGGAGATCGTTTTCCTGACTGCAGCCGTCTGGAACCGGCCGGAGTAAGCCCCGCGGCCGAGGTTGCCTGCGCCCGCCCACGAGGAGACGCCACCCCCGGCGACCGGGCGCCGACGGCGGGGGCTGGCATAGACGACCAGCTCCTCGGCCAGGCCGGTTTCGGGGTCGTAGTCCTCGCGCACCACGCGGACGTTGAGCTGCGGGTTGTAGTGCTCGAGGTCCTTCGCCTCCTCGAGCGCCTTGTCGTGATCGCGCACCGGGAAGCGCGAGTGGATCTCCCACCGCGTCCCGCTTTGCACCCAGACCTCGTACGTCGTGTTCCGCAGCATGCGCGTCGGCGTTCCTGGCGCTGGCCCCACCCCCGCCAAGTTCCGATAACTACGGGAAGAATGCGAATGAAGGCTTAACGCACCACCGGCTGGCAGGGTTCCTTCGGAGCGATCGGCAAGGCGGTAAACGCGCCCGCCGGCACCGGCCGCAACGGAATCCGGACACTGGGCGCCGGGACGGTCGCCGGATCGCTGCCGAGATAAGCCGCAATCATCGCCCGCACCGCAGTCGAGCACACCCGACCCTGGCAGAAGCCCATGCCCACCCGCGTGCGCATCTTGAGGGGGCCGGGATGGGTCAGTCCTTCGGCGAGCGCCGAACGAATCTCGGCGGCGTCGACGTCCTCGCAACGGCAGACCACGGTATCGTCGGTCACGAGATCGAGAATGCCGGGCCGGATCGCCGACCAGCGGGCCAGCGCGTCATGGAAGGGACGATCGCGCGCCAGCAGGCGTTGGGCACGGGCCGCTGCATCCTTCAGTCCGGCGATCTCGGAGGCCCCGGCGCGCGCGGCGATCTCCGCCGCCGCGATGGCCCCTTCCGCCAGCGCCACCTCGACCCCGCCGATCCCGGCACCGTCGCCGACCGCGAAGACGCCCGCGACGCTCGTCTCCATGACCGCCGAGCGGACCGGCACTACGCCGCCGAGATCGGCTATCTCCTCGACCGCGCAGCCCAGCAGCCTGACCAGTTCGACATTGGGCCGCAGGCCGAAGCCGATGCCGACGACCTCGCAGGCGATCTCGCGCTCGCTGCCGGCAACCGGCTTCCAGGCGCGGTCGAGCCGGGTGACGACTGCCCTGGCGGGCCGGCCGTCGCCCTCGATCCGCGCCACTGCATGGCGGCGCAGGATCGGCACGCCGCGACGACGCAGCGAAAGCTCGAACCCGGCGCCCTTGGCCAGCAGCAGCGGCTGGTGGGCGAGCCCCCAGAGCTGCGGCACATCCGGCATGCCTGCGGCATCGACCACAGCCGCCACCTGGACTCCCAACCGCGCCATCTGGGCCGCCACCAGGAACAGCAGCGGCCCGGCGCCGGCCAGGACGACCCGCCCCTCCGGCACCATGCCCGCCGCCTTCACCAGGTTCTGCAGGCCGCCCAGCATGTAGACGCCGGGCAGGGTCCAGCCGGGCACCGGCATTGGGACTTCCAACGCGCCCGAGGCGATGACGAGGTGGTCGGCCGTCAGTTCCTCGACCTTCCCCGACTCCTCGTCGTAGACCCAAAGTTGGCGTCCTTCATGGGCGGCCACCACCTGGCGGCGGGTTCGATGCTCGAGCCGAGGCGCCAGCCGCGCCGCCCGCGCGCGCAGCGCATCGCCGCGCGGGTCCTTCTCGGGATACTCGAAAGTGGTCCCGTCGCCCGGAGGCGCACGGAAGATCTGTCCGCCCGCCCTGGCGTTGTCGTCAAGCAAGACCACCGGGAGCCCCGCCTCGGCGAGCGCCACCGCGGCGGCCAGCCCGGCTGGCCCCGCCCCGACCACGGCGATCGGCACCCGCGCGCTCATTCTCCGCCCTCCGGACGGCCTACGACAGCGAGCGAAACCTCCATGCCGTCCCGCACGGGGGTGCGGCAGGACCGCTGATGCTGGGCGCCGTCGATCTCGCACACGCACTGGCCGCAGGTGCCCATCAGGCAGAACGGACCGCGAGGCTCGCCGCGCATCAGCGAGCGGCTGGTCGCCAGCCGGCCCTCGGCCAGCAGGGCAGCCGCCAACGGCTCGCCCTCGGGCAGCCGCAGGGACTCGCCGTCGACGCTTACCGTCACCCGGCGGACCGGTTCCTGCAACCGGCGGAATGCCGGACCGTTCGGCATTTCTGACATGGCGAGGTGTTCTCCCGACGGAAACTCAAGAATGGCGCCAGGACGCTAGCCCAGGCGGCGGCGCCCCGTCAACGCGCCGCAAGCCCGTGCGGGGCGATGGGCTGAGACAAAGGATGGGACAGGCATATGCCCGGGCCGACCCGGAGGGCCGACCGCCCCGCCCTCGCGTCGAGGGAAAATGTCAAAGGGCTAACGACCATTGAAATCGCCGATTGTGGGCCGAACTGGCACCGCAGGTTGCTTTCGTTCGAGATCTGTTACGGGGACGGCCGCGAAATATCGGGCGTCACTCTCTTGAAAAGTGGGCCAAACCGGGTATCGGAACAAGGAGAGGGGAATGGATGGTGGCCGAAGGGTGGCGGGCTCGGCAGCCCGCGCGAGCGCGGTCTTGGGGAGGGTGGCCGGTTCACGCGGGCTGCTGTCGCTGAAGAACAACTGGCTGCGGTCCGTGCGCCTGGGCCTGCGGCGGCGGCGGCACCGCCAGTTGTGCCGGATCATCGAATCGCTGCCGGCGCCGGTTCGCGTGCTCGACGTCGGCGGCTCACCCTTTTTCTGGGAAACCGTGGAAGCTCGCGAACACTGCCAGATCACGATGCTCAACCAACCCGACTCCCGCGACCACGACGTGTTCCTGAGGGCGCGCTTCCGGAACTACCGCATGGTGTTCGGCGACGCCCGCGAGATGCCGGAGATTCCCGACAAGAGTTACGACCTCGTGATCTGCAACTCGGTCATCGAGCATGTCGGCGACTGGCCGGCAATGACCGCTGCCGCCCGTGAGGTCGTCCGCGTCGGCCGACATGGCTGGGTCCAGGTCCCCGCCGTCGAGTTCCCGGTCGAGGTCCACCTGGTGCTGCCGCTGCTGCACTGGTTCAACCGCTCCCTGCAGAGACGGGTGGTTCAGACCGTGTTCCGTTTGTCGACGGCGGAGGCGAGGCGCAAGGTGGACGGCATCAATCTGTTGTCGCGGCCCGAGATGCGCGCCCTGTTCCCGGACGCCCAAGTCCGCTCGGAGCGGCTGCTCCTGCTGCCGAAATCGCACCTGGCGACTTGGTGACGGCGCCTCAGCGCCTCCGTTCGTGGCGCCGCGCCCGCGCGATCTCCTCCGCTTTCGGTGAAGCCCCGGCGGCCTCGTCGTCGGTGCCGAGCGGCGCCGCCGCGGGATCTGGCGCCGGCACCTTGTCGCCGGTGCTGCCGCTGTCGATCTCGTCGCGAAGCCGCGCCACGTTGTCGCTGGGCCCGGCCTTGCCCTTTTCGCGCCCCTTCTCGTGCGGCGGGGCGCCGGGCGAACCGGGATTGTAGCTGGGCGGATCGCTGGCCGGGAACGATTCCTCGGAGCCCTCCTGGACCTTGTTCTTGTGCCGCTCGCGCGGGTCCTGGGTCTTCTTCTTGTCGTCGTCGGTCATCGCGGCCTCCTCTCCGTCAGTCCCTCATGATGAGGGACGGCGGAAGCGGCGTCGCATTCCACGATGGACGCCGTTCCGGCGGCAGGGGCCGATCAGGTCTCCGGACGTGCTGCCTTGTCTTCGTCGCCGTTCTCGGCCTCGACGTCATCGGCGCCGACGTCCTTCTCCTTGGCCTTGGCCCGCGCCTTGGCGTCCTTCTTGGCAGCTTTGGCGCGATCTCGTTCCATGCGCTCGAACTTGTAGTTTGGCTTGCGCGGTGGCATGCAGGGTCCTCCGTTCCGGTTTCTGAGGTGGTCCAAACCCGCGGCAACGTGAGACGCGCGCCGCGAGCATCCTGGAGGCCCGACCCGCAGGCTGACGGTACCGGACGGGCATTTGCCCTGTGTGGCGCATCCGCCCTCGCAGCGCAAGGCCAACGTGACCAGGTCGTGCCTTTCGGCGGCCACAGTGGGGCGATGTCGCCCCGCTTTCCGGCCCATAGCCTCTTGCCGACCCGTATGCCACCCCGTAATCTTTCGGCCGCATCCCACCACCGACTGGAACCGCCAGCCCCCATGCCCCTCATCGAAACCGACCTTGCCGTCATCGGCGCCGGCATCATCGGCTCGTCGTGCGCCTTCCACGCGGCGCGGCGCGGGCTCCGGGTGGCGCTGATCGACGCCCGCCAGCCGACCCGCGGCACTTCGGGCGAATGCGACGGCTACGTCGCCATCTCGTCCAAAAAGCCGGGCCTGGTGATGGAGATGGCGGCCGCCAGCAAGCGCATGTACCCCGAGGTCTGCGCCGCCCTGCGCATCGACCCCCAGTACCACCCGACCGGCGGGTTGATGATTCTCGAGGACGAGGAGACGTTCCAGAGCGTTGCCGGTC
Organism: Rhodospirillales bacterium; assembly: GCA_018432935.1. GTDB lineage: Bacteria > Pseudomonadota > Alphaproteobacteria > Rhodospirillales > Shumkoniaceae > JAHDSF01. The sequence goes on from JAHDSF010000004.1 coordinate 201,593, forward strand.
ACGTCGAGGCGGTGCGCGGCTGCGGCGTGCCGATGACCTTCCTCGACCGCTCCCGCATGCTGGAGGCCGAGCCGACCCTGAGTCCCGCGTTGTTCGGCGCCTACGAGGTCCCGGTCGAGGCGGTGGTCAATCCTTACCGAATGACCCTGGCCCTGGCCGACGCGGCCCGGGCTGCGGGCGCCGTCGCGCACTGGGAGACCCGGCCGCTCGGCTTCGAGCTTGAAGGAAAGCGGATCAAGGCGATGGACACCACCGCCGGCCGCGTGGTTGCACAGCATTATGTCTTCAGCGCCGGCATCTGGAGCCGGGCGTTGGGCGCCATGGTCGGCATCGACCTGCCGGTGGCCCCGCGGCGCGGCGAGCTGGTCGTCACCGAGCGCTGCAAGGGGATGGTCAAGCGCTACCTGCAGTCGGCCCGCTACCTGACCGCCAAGGGCAAGCCCGACGAGGTGGCCACCACCGCCGACCCGCTGATGCGGCTGGGCCACGGCTTCTGCCTGGAGTGGACGCCCGAAGGCAACTGCATGATGGGCTCGTCGCGCGCCTTCGTCGGCTACGACCGGCGCACCACCCCGTGGGGGGTGGCGGCGATCGTGCAGGAGGCGATCCGCTATGTGCCCGCGCTGGCCCGCGTCAACATTCTGCGCAGCTTCTCGGGCCTGCGACCGTTCGTGCCCGACGGCAAGCCGATCATCGGCCGCTCGGGGCTGGTCGAGAACGTGATCGTCGCCACCGGCCACGAGGGCGACGGCATCTGCCTGTCGCAGATCACCGGCGAGATCGTCGCCGATCTCGCCCAGGGCCGAGCCCCGCGTCTCGACGTCTCGCCCCTGACACCTGACCGTTTCGGCGCGATGACCGCCGAGAAACGGGCCGAGGCTGGGGCGTTCGAGGCGGCGTAGGGGAGCCGATTCCCTTCTTCGTCACCCCGGCGAAAGCCGGGGTCCAGCAGTCCGGATCGCCGGCTATCGCTGTGCCTGTCTACTTCAACCCCGCGGCGGCGTGGCGCTCGGCGATGGTCGAGGCCAGCGCGTCGACGGCGGCAAGGTCGGCCTCGGTCGGGCGGCCACGGGCGATGACCGGCGGGATCACCTCGGCGGACAGGTTCGGCAGCATGGCCAGCAGCGGATCGACGGCGGTCTTGGTCCAGCCGTAGGAGCCGAGGCAGGAGACGAAGCGCGCCTTCGGCTTCAGCAGGTTGATGGTGTAGGCGGCACCGGCGGCCAGTGGATGCGGCGCATCGAGAACGGCAGGCGCGCCGAGCACGATGGTGGCGGCATCGACCAGCGCGCTCGCCAGCACGCCGGGATCGCTGCTCGAAAGATCCAGCCGCTCGACGCGCAAGCCGTGATCGACCAGGCCGTCGACCAGACGGTCGACCATCCGGCGCACGCTGCCGTGCATCGAGACGAACGGAACCATCGCCAGGTTCCGCGGCGGCTGCACCGCCCAGTCGTCGTAAGCGGCGACGATGAAGCCGGGTTCGCGGTAGACCGGCCCGTGGCTGGGGGCGATCTGCGCCGGGTTCAGCGCCCGCACCTTCTCCAGGTGCCGCGCCACCTGGGCCCGGAACGGCATCATGATGTGGGCGTAGTAGAGCTTGGCCTCGCGATAGACCCGGGCCCGATCGTCGGCGTAGAGATCGCTGCACGCCAGGTGCGAACCGAACAGGTCGCACGGAAACAGGATACGATCCTCCTCGAGCCAGGCCGACATCGTCTCCGGCCAGTGCACCCAGGGCGTGTCGAGGAAGCGCAGGGTGCGGCCACCGAGGTCGAGGCTGTCGCCCTCGCCGACCCGGTCGAGGCGGTCGCGCGAGATGTCGAGATGCCCGGCCAGCACGTTCAGCGACTTCTTCGACCCGACCAGACGCGCCTCGGGGAAGCGCGCAAGCACCTGCGGGATGCTGCCCGAATGGTCCTGTTCGGCGTGCAGCGAGATTACGTAATCGAGACGCTCCAGCCCCGCGAGTTGGGCGAACAGAACCGCCGCATGCTCTTCCTCGACGGTGTCGACGAGGGCCGTCTTGGCATTGCCGCGCACCAGATAGCAGTTGTAGCTGGTGCCCTCGGGCAGCGGTACGAAAGCGTCGAACAGTTCGGCGTCCCAGTCGATCACGCCCAAGCGCGTCACGCCCGCGGCAATGTCCCTCGGCTTCATGTTCAGACCCCGTTTCGATCAAAAGCGGATCTCGTCTAGCATACCATGGCGTGTGTCAGGTCTGCATTCCCCGAAGGCGGGCCATGCGGCGCACGGAGACGCCGGAGCCGCGCACGGCGCCCGGCCCCCTCCCGACGGCCCCTTGCGCCGGAACGCGGAAGCGACGAAACTGGCTTCCCGCCGGGGAACGAGCCGAGGAGAAACGACCGTGCGCGCTGCCTTCATTCATGGAATTCGTGACGTCCGCGTCGGCGAGCTGCCCGACGCCCAGCCGACCGAGACCGAGCTCCTGCTGAAGGTCTCCTCGGTCGGGATCTGCGGCAGCGACCTCCACTACTACCTGGAGGGCGGCATCGGCCGCGACCGCATCCGGCAGCCGTACGTTCCCGGTCACGAGTTCTGCGCCCGGGTTGTCGACGACCGCGCCGAGAAGTTCGGCCTGAAGAAGGGCCAGATGGTCGCCGTCGACCCGGCACGGCCATGTTATCATTGTGAGAACTGCCTTGCCGGACACCACAACCTTTGCCTCAACATGGTGTTCCGCGGCGCCGCCCCCAACACAGGCGCCTTCACCCAATACGTGACCGCACCGCCGACCGCCCTGTTCCCGATACCCGACGGGATCAGCTCGGAAGAGGTCACCATGATGGAGCCGCTGGGCATCGCGCTCGCCACCATGGACCTCGGCAAGATCCGCCTGCTGGAGGATGTCTGCGTGCTCGGCTGCGGACCGATCGGGCTGTGCATCGTCCAGCTCGCCAAGCTGTGCGGCGCCGACCATGTCTACGCCATCGACCCCATCCCCTACCGCGCCGAGGCCGCCCGCAAACTGGGCGCCGATAAGGCCGGCGGCGACCACCGCCAAGTGATGGAGTGGACGGGCGGCCGCGGCGTCGACATCTGCATCGAGATCACCGACAACGGCGCCTCGTTCGAGCAGGCGGGCGACGTCATCCGCCTCGGCGGCCGCATCATCCTGGGCGGCATTCCGGAGGGCGGCAGGTACACCACCGAGTCTTTCGACCTTCGCCGCAAGGGCGCGACGGTGAAGCTGGTGCGGCGCATGGGGCACGTCTATCCGCGCTGCATCCGCCTGGTCGAGAGCAAGCGCATCGACATCGCCTCGATCGTCACCCACAAGTGGGAGCTCGACGACGTCAAGACGGCCTTCGACCTCCAGGCCAGCCGTACCGACGGCGTCCAGAAAGGCGTCGTCTTCCCCAACGGCATGTCCTACGCCTGATGCGGATGCGGGGCGGGCCGGCGCCCGCCCCCATCGCGACCGAAGCGTTGCCGGGCGTTCAGACCTTCTGCTCGCAGAGCTCACGGAAAAGCGTCGGTAGGCCGGCCTTGACGGCTTCAGCCGGCGGCTCGAAGCTGCCGGGAGCGTATGGCCAGGGAGGATGTCAATGGATCGCGTGACGATTTCGCTGGAGGACGATCTCCTCGCCAGGTTCGACGACTATATCGCCGCCAAAGGCTACACCAATCGTTCCGAAGCAGTGCGGGACGTCCTGCGCACGTTCCTCGACAGCGAGCGGATCGCCAGCAGTCCCGACCTGCCATGCATCGCCTGCGTGACCTACGTCTACGACCACATGGAACGCAATCTGGCGAGCAAGCTCACTCGCACCCAGCACGACCATCACGACCTGGGCCTGTCGACCCTGCATGTCCACGTCGACCGCGACACCTGCATGGAAGCCGCGATCCTGCGCGGTCCGGCCGCCGAGGTGCGCCGGTTCGCCGACGGCATCCTCGCCCAGCCGGGGGTCAGGCACGGACACCTCCATCTGGTGGCGACCGAGGAGGGACACGGGCACCGGCACGACTAGCGGCGTTTCGCTCCGAGCCCTTCTAGGCGGGCGGCGGCTCCGCGGGGAAGGTCAGGGTGACGGTGGTACCCAGACCGCGCTCGCTGCCAATGGCGAGCGAACCGCCGTGCAGTTCCATCAGCGAGCGGGCCAACGGCAAACCCAGGCCGGAGCCCGCGCCGCGGCGCCGGACCTCGCCCGCGGCCGTCTGGTTGAAGGGTTGCACCGCGTGGCGGATCTCGTCGGCGGTCATGCCGATGCCGCGGTCGGCTACGACGACGTGATGACCCGCCGCATCCGATGTGATGGCGATGGCGACCGTGGTTCCCGGCGCGAACTTGATGGCGTTCGAGAGAATGTTGACGAGCACCTGCTCGGCACGCAAGGGGTCGACCTTCAGGCGCGGATTCGCGGAGTCCAACCGGCGCAGGATGACCCGCTCCTCCATCGCCTGGCCCGAGACCAGGGCCAGCGCCTCGTCCACCAGATCGCCGAGCCCTGCCTCGGCCCACGCCAGATCAAGCTTGCTCGCCTCGATCTTGGCCATGTCGAGAATGTCGTCGATCAGGCGGTGCAGGTGATGGGCGCTGCGGTGGATGAGATCCGAGTACTCGCGGTACGCCTCGGGCATCGGCCCGAACAGCTCGCCCCGCATGATGTCGGAAAAGCCGATGATGGAATTGAGCGGCGTGCGCAGCTCGTGGCTCATCTGTGCCACGTAGCGGCTCTTCGACGCGCTGGCTTCCTGGGCCGCCCGCATCGAGCTTTCGAGCGCCATCTGCAGGCGGTGCGCCTCGGTGACGTCGGCGCCGACCCAGTCCAGCCGATCGCCGTCGAAGGCCACGTTCCAGCAGACTTGGCGGCGCTCGCCGCCGCGGGTCAGGATCTCGTGCCGGGCGTTGGCCGGCAGAGCCGGCTGCCGTGAGCTCATCGTCTGCCGAAATCCGGCCAACAACGCGGCCCGCGCGTCCTCGGGAACGAAGCGCTCGAACCAGTGCTCGCCGATGATCGCTCCACCGATCACCTGGGCGGCATAGGGATTGCACGCCGTCACCCGTCCGGACTCGTCCAGCTGAATGTACAACAACTCGGCCGTGTCCATGAAACGCTGAACACACGCCATCGTCACTTCCTTCCCAAAGGGAACGGCGCTCAATTCCGCCGTCTGTCGCTGGTTGCGCAGTAATCAACCGGAGAAGATATGGGAGAGTTTCAAGAGTGTCAAATGCAACAAGCTTAGGGCGTTCGCCTCACATCCGCAACGTGAGGGAATGCCATTCGACACGAGCTGGCGGGCTGCGAACGCTCATCGGCAGGTCGAGGAGGGGCGAACCGCCATGCTGCCGCAGCGACCCGGCGCTACGACGCGCCTCTTGCCGCCCGCGCCCGCAACGGCCGTACCGAGCGGGCCCCGGCGACCAGCCGCACCACCCGTTCCCGTAGCGCGCCGCTGCGGTAGACCAGCGACAGCAACGCCGCCGGCAGGTCGCCGGGTATGCTGTCGGAAACGCTGGGCTCGCCTTTGCTTTCGAGGATTTCCGCCATCGCTTCGGTTGCGGTCTCGACGGCCATCTCGCCGTTCTCGACGGCCTTCTGGTAGAGCACCCAGGCCATCACCCAGATCAGGCGGTTGGTGACCACCATGCGGTAGTAGGTCACGATCGTCGAGTTGTCGGCACGCTTGGCCGTGAAGTAGTTTCGCGCTTCGATGAGAAGGGTCATCGCGGCTTCGCCGATGTCGCGTACCATGGGCGAGGCGGGGCGGTGTTCCGCCAAGCCGGTTCGGGCGCGTGTGGGGCGCTGCTGCATGGGGTCTCCTCTAGCCGCAGGGTCTTTAGGTTGGCGTTCGGCAAAGCCCTTTCCAGCTTCTTGATGGGTTGACCGGAAGCCGACCGTGCATGCCCTTGAGGGGACACCATATGACGGAAAACCACGACGCCGGAGGCTGCTCGTGACGACTGATCTGTGGTGGAAGCACGGCACGATCTATCAGATCTATCCCCGCTCCTTTCACGACGGGAACGGCGACGGCATCGGCGACATCGAGGGTATCCGAAGCAAGCTGGACTACCTGTCGTGGCTGGGCATCGACGCGATCTGGATCTCGCCCATCTTCCAGTCGCCCATGGCGGATTTCGGCTACGACATCTCGGATTACCAGGCCGTCGATCCGATCTTCGGCGGCCTCGATGACGTCGACCGGCTGCTCGCGGAAGCCCACGGACGCGGCATCAAGGTCCTGCTCGATCTGGTGCCGAACCACACCTCGGACCGTCATCGCTGGTTCCTCGAGTCACGTTCCGGCCGGGGCAGCGCCAGGCGCGACTGGTACATGTGGCGCGACCCCGCTCCCGGCGGCGGCCCGCCCAACAACTGGCTCTCGGTGTTCGGCGGCTCCGCCTGGACTCTGGATCCTGCATCCGGCCAGTACTACTACCATGCCTTCCTGCCCGAGCAGCCCGATCTCAACTGGCGCAACCGCGACGTCCGCGAGGCGATGCACGCGACCATGCGCTTCTGGCTCGACCGTGGAGTCGACGGCTTCCGGGTCGACGTGATCTGGCACCTCATCAAGGATGATCTGTTTCGCGACAACCCGGTCAACCACCACTACAAACCTGGCCAGAGCCCTTACGCACGTTTGAACCCCGAGTACAGTTCCGACCGTCCCGAGGTGCACGAGGTGATCGCCGAGATGCGGGCGGTGCTGGACGGCTACCCTGACGCCCGCCTCCTGATCGGCGAGATCTACCTGCCCGTCGAGCGCTTGATGACGTACTACGGCGCCGACCTCGGCGGGGTCCACCTGCCGTTCAACTTCCAGCTCCTGCAGACCGCCTGGAACGCGCCCGCCATCGCCGCGCTGATCCGCGATTACGAGGATGCGCTGCCCCAGAACGGCTGGCCGAACTGGGTGCTCGGAAACCACGATACCTCGAGGATCGCGACCCGCGTCGGCCCTGCCCAGGCGCGCATCGCCGCCATGCTGCTGCTCACCCTGCGTGGAACGCCGACCCTCTACTACGGCGACGAGATCGGGATGGCGGATGTATCGATTCCCGCCGACCGCACGCAGGACCCGGTGGGGCGCCGAATTCCCGGACTGGGCCTAGGCCGTGATCCCGAGCGCACGCCGATGCGATGGAACGACGGCCCCGGCGCCGGTTTCACGACCGCCGAGCCGTGGCTGCCGATCGGCCCCGATACGGCCATCATCAACGTCGCCGCCCAGGAGCGCGACCCGCACTCGATGCTGAGCCTGCACCGGCGCCTCCTGCAGGTCCGGCGCGAGCAGCCCGCACTGCGCACCGGGGCCTGGCGGCTCGCCCATTGCGGAGCGCGGTCCCTGACCTATGAACGGTACGAGGCTTCGCAGCGCATCCTGGTCGCCCTCAACCTGGGGGCCGAGCCGGTGGACGCGGCAACCGTGCCGGGCGCCGGCGGCCGGATCCTGGTATCCACGCATCTCGATCGAGAAGGCGAGGTGGTCAAGGACACCGTGGCCCTGCGCGCCGACGAGGGGATCGTCATCGGGTGATCGATTTCTATATCCTTACTTGATCTGCGGGATTGTCTGCTGTAAGAAGACGGCGCGCCGGTGTGGCTGTTGCCAACGGCGTTTTTCCCTCATCAAGCCCGTCGCCAGAGAGTAGCCGAGCCATGTCCTCCCTGCCCGCCCTCCGCGTCCGGCCGGAATCGTTCCGCCTGACCACCGCCGACGTTGTCACCCTTGCCGGATCGGAAGCCGGCATCCACGACAACGAGCGCTTCGACTATGTCGTCTCCACGCCCGATATGAAGACGGCGCTGCTGGTCGATCGGCTGCGGCCAGGTGCGGATCTTGAGGTGCTGGGGCGACGGGGCAGCCGCCGGGCCTATCTTTTCGCCTTCGACGGCGCCGGCGACGACAGGCTGCTTGGCGTCCTGGCGTTCACCGCGCTGTTGGCCCGGGATTCACGAGGCCAGCCCTCGTACGACCTCGCCGTTCACGAACTGCTGGTCGCCGAGCCGACGATGACGGCACGTGCCGCGAATGCGCTGATCGCCGGGCTCTGCCGTACGGTTCTGGTCGATCTCGAATCCCTGCACGGGAGCGTCGCGCCGGAGTTCTTCCTCCAGCTCACCCATACCCAATCGCTGAACTATCACGCCATTCCCGACCCGCTGCCGGCGCGACAGGCTTGCGAACGGATTGCCGGCCTGTTCGAGGACACCAGAGCCCGCCTCGCCGCGGCCCCGCGCGAAAGCGCCGTCGCAGCCGCCTGAGCGCAAGGCAAAAAAACACCCGACAGGCCGGAAATCCGCGCCGCATCGGGTGGCGAAGGTGATGGGAATTGGTGATGCCCTCCATGTGGGACCGGGCAGTCACCTTTCAACCGTCCATTGGAGCGAGAAAGTGGCCGAGCCCAAACTTGGCCCGGCCACGACCTCCGTACAGGACGGATCGTATCTTCCGAGCTAGCGTCGCCACACCGGCTTGCCGAGATCGACGTCCTCCTGGTCGGTCAGGCCGCCAGCGGCTGCGCCTACGGCCCCGCCGAGAACCGCACCGGTCAACGGATCGCCCATCAAGGCCCCGCCCGCGGCACCGGCGCCGGCGCCGATGGCGCCGCCGCTGATGGCACGGTCGGACGTGCTGGTTCCGCAGGCGCCGAGTCCCAGAGCGGCGGCCAGCGCAATGGCGCTGATCATGGTTCTGTTAAGCATGACCCAAACCTCCTTCGCAGTCGCACGGAATCGCGTGTTCGCTTTTCTCTGGGACTGACGCAGCCGTCTGGAATCTATTCCAGTTGCAGCCATCAAGAGCGGTTGCACCTGCCCCCTTCCGGCTGGCCTTTGGTCGGGGCCGGGTAGCAAACCGGAAGGGTGGGAATGACGTCCCGCCACCGCCATATGTCCTCGTGCATTCGTCGCCGCTTGATGGCGGCGACCGCGGCGCGGACGGGCGGATGAACGCCGGGCGCCGCCGAAAGCCAGACAGAAAAGAAGATCAACGGATCAATCCTCGAGAGAGGAGGACTGCGACGTGGACGAACTGGAAAAGACCGTCACCCAGCACATCACGGCGCTCCGCCGCTACGCCATCACGCTGGCGGGGGACCATGCCGAAGCTGACGACCTCGTACAGGAATCGCTGACACGTGCGCTCACCGGAATCAAGCGGGTCAGCAACATCCGCGACCTGCGCGCCTACCTGTTCACCGTTCTCCACAACGTCTCGATCGACCAGCACCGAAGGCAGCGACGCGCCGTCGACCGCGTCATGCTGGACGACGTGGCCTGGGAGCATGGCGTCGAGGCCTCGCAAGAGCGCAGGCTCGAGGTCAGGGACCTCCGGCGCGCTCTGCGCCAACTACCCGAGGAGCAACGCAACGTCATTCTCCTCGTCGGCGTAGGGGGCATGAGCTACAAGGAGACCGCTTCCATCCTCAACATCGCGATGGGCACCGTGATGTCGCGCCTGTTCCGCGGCCGCGAGAACCTGCGGCGGATGCTCGGCGGCGAGCGCCTGGCGCGGCTGCGGCGTGTCAAATAGCCTGGCAGCTTGGTCCCCGGCGGAAGAAAAAAGGCCGGCACCCCGCGGTGCCGGCCTTTTCTCCTTTATGCCCTTCACTGCGGTTGGTCGATCGCCGCAGTCACCGTGGCCGCTCCCTGCGGCAGCCCGTGCAGCGAATGGCTGAACTTGGCCGTCGCTCCAGGCTGGAGCTGCGCTTGCGGGGCGGGCATGTCCCAGCTGCGCAGAACGGAGCCCGAACTGTCCTTGAGGGTGAAGCGAATCGGCGGGATCTGGGCCGGCGTGCCGGTGGTATTGGCGATCTCGCCGGAAACGTCGAGGACGTTATCGTTGCCGATGATCCGGTGAACCGGCTCGTCGAGGACGAGGGCGAATCCCGCCGGCGCGAGAGCCGCAGCGCTTGCCGTGCCCGCTGTGCTGCTGCCGGCCTGCGTGCTCGCAACCACGGGAGTGCCGGGCGGGCAGGGCCGATAGGAGACATTACCCTGGCTCACCCGGTCGACACAGGCGTTGCTGTCGAAGGCCACCGCCTCCGCCTGCTGCCAGTTCACCCCGAAGCGGGCCAGCGTGGTCCTCTCGTCGCCGTCATAGAAGAGGGCGTACAACCCCGGCTCGAGAGGCTTCCGCGGGATGACCTCGAACATGTTGTTCGTCGGATAGGTGCCGAAAGTGATCGGCACCGGCTCCGCTTCGTTGCGGATCCAGGGCGGAACCCCGCCCGCCCTTTGCGGGGTGTCGTACGCGACGTTCTCGACCTCGCTCATCCGCCACAACCCGACTCTCTCGATCTGCGTGCTTTCCGGCAGATCCGAGTCATTGACCACCAGCCGCACGTCACCGTCGAGATTGTTGCGCGCGTCCCAGGAGGCGGGTTCCTGCGCCGAGTAGATGGACTCCGTCGCCAGCCGCATCAATCGACCGTCGTCGTACGCGAACACGCCGTAATCGAACAGATTGGGCTGGGGCGCGCGTTCGGCCTGCTGACCGGTCGCGGCGCACCCGGACGCTGCGAGCGCAATCGCGATCACGCTCAAGGAAGTGATCCGCATATCCTCGCTCCTTCGCTGTTGTCTGTAGTGTCGCGGCGATCTCCCCCGCGACCTCCGCAACGATGGGATCTGAACTGAAGGACGCCCCGCCGCGCCTGCGTATTCCCGCAGAAGCAGAGGCGCCGGGTCCTGGAGGACCCGGCGCCTTTCCGGCACCCCGATACCGGGCGGAGCGGAATTCGCGGTCGTCGGGGCGGCCGGGAACGGCCTTTACCGCATGATCGCCGGCCGCTGTGCGAAATCGGAAGCCGCGGTGAGCTGGTCGCGGGTCAGCGAAGTCTGAACCGCATCGCCCTGAAGCGACAGGTACCTAGGATCGACGGCAACCGTCTTTCCGCCCATGCCGAGGAACTCGCCCACCGAAATCACGACGCCGTCGAGACCACGATCGCTGCTCAGGATCAGATCCTCAACCTCGCCGATGGTCTCGCCCTGCGGGTTCAGGACCTCGCGCCCGATGAGATTGCTGGCAAGATAATGGGCCGACATCGGCGCCGTGGCGGCACCCATGCTCGCCGGCGGAAGGCTCCGTTCCGCGGTTGACGGCGTGGTGGTTGACGGCATGGAGCCAGTCCGCTCGGGACTCGACTGGCCGGGAATGACCGGTGGATTATTCGCTCTCTTATCCGAACCGCTGGTCGACCCGACCGAGTCGGCCGGTCCACCCGTGGCTGCACCCGCGTTGCCCTGCTGGGCAAGCGCAGGAGCGCCGGCGGTCAAAGCGAACGCGAGGGCCATGGGCATCAGGAATGTCTTTCTCGTCATGGCGTTATTCCCCTTGTCTGTGTCGCCTGACCTAACCGACGCGCTCCGGGCGCGATTATTCACGTGCAGACCTCGATCGTTTCGTCGCAGGGCCGCAATTTCGTCGTGTTGCGGACGGTTTCGGGCTCGCGGCCGATCAGGCGGGTCGTGAACCTTGCCGACCATGCCGAGATGCCAGCCCGTCAGCTTGGCCCTCCCTGACTCATCATGAGATCCTCGGTCTCGTCGAACGAAGCACGACGCGGCACCCGCACGCTGGAGAAGGACGATTATGCGGAAACCCGGGCGCTGGCGGGGGGACAAGCCGTCCGGTTTGAATTGCGGCAATGATGTGACGATATTTTTCCATGTGCGCACTGCGTGAAGGGAATTTCCGTCGTTTCAACTCCGTCCGTTCAGAGTGTTCCAGTTTAGAGTGTTCGCCGGGCAACAACGGCGGCCGACATCTGGGAAGTGGCGATGGCGACCAAAGGCAATTCGTACCCGACGTGGCCCATGATCGATGAGGAGCAGCTTCAAGCCTATGTCGACGGCGAGCTGAGCCCCGAGCAGCGCACCGCGGTCGAGGGCTTCCTGGCAGCCAACCCCAACGAGGCCGAACGCATTCGCGGCTATCAGATGCAGCGGATCGCCCTCCAGGCGCTGACGGCGCCGATCGCCGCCGAACCGCTGTCGGAGCCGCTCGACAAGCTGCGTCACGAAATGGTGCTCGCTCTCAAGGCCGCCAGAAGGCGGCGGCGGATCTGGCGCTGGACAGGGGCAGCAGCAGCGGTGTGCGCCTTTGCGGTCGTCGGCTGGTCGGTGTTGATCGCAACCGGCCGAGAGAGCCCGGATTTGGCCAGTCTGTTCACCCAGCAGGCGACGCGCGCGCACGCCCTGTACGATGGGCCGTCCGCCCAGAATTCGCCCAAGCAAACCGCCGATCTGTTCCGGTGGTTCGCCCGCCGCGTCATTCAATCGCCGGCCTCGGCGCCCGACTTGCGGCCGTTCGGTTTCAAGCTGGTGGGCAGCCAAGTCATCCCGACGCCGGACCGCCCCAACATCCAGCTGGTCTATGCCGACGAGCAGAACGCCAGCATAACGCTGATGATGAGCGCCTCCCAGGATGCCTCGCCGTCGGACTTCCGGTTCAGCCAGGAGGGCGAGCTGTCGGCGTGGTACTGGAGCCGCAACGGGCTTCAGTTCGGGCTGGTCGGCCAGATGCCCCGCGAGCGGCTACTCGAATTCGCGCGCGCCGTCAGCTGGCAGATGAGCGACCCGCCGGAAGCTCCCCGCGAACGGTCCGAGGCCGTTTCGGCCCAGCCGGTCATGACGGGAGCCTCCAAGAATGGCTCGATCGAGCCCGTGCGGTCCGCGCCCCGGGGCGACGCTCCGCTGGCTCCGGGCCCCGGGGTCCCGCCGGGCCGTATATCCCCCGTCGGCCGCTGACCAAATGCAGCGTTGAAGGTCTGCGCCGGCTTTCCCACGTCGGGTCGTAAGCAGCAGAAGACGCGGAGGCGGTGGAATGGACGACCTTGGCGCCCGGGCGCAGGGCATCCTTGACGACAATCCTGACACTCAGATTGAGGCGTTTCGCCGGGTCCGCGGCGAGACGGAGCGGCTGGCCGCGCCCCTGTCACCGGAAGACCAGTGCGCGCAGCCGATGCCGGAAGCAAGCCCGACCAAGTGGCACCGGGCGCATACGACGTGGTTCTTCGAGACCTTCTTCCTTCCCCGGTTCGATCGCGACTATCGACCCTTCCGTGCTGACTTTGGCTACCTTTTCAACTCGTACTACGAGAGCTTCGGCAAGCGTCAGCCGCGTCCGGCACGGGGTCTGCTGACGCGGCCTTCGGCGGCCGAAGTGAGCGAGTACCGGGTCCACGTCGACATCGCCGTGGAACGGACGCTGCGGCGCCTGAAGCCGGCCGAACGTGAGGAAGCGCGCCTGGTCCTGGACCTCGGCCTCAGTCACGAGCAGCAGCACCAGGAATTGATCCTCACGGACATCCTCGACCTCTTCTCGCGGAGCCCGCTGCGACCGGCCTACCGCGACGACCTCTCCGCACCTCCGCCGCGTCCGGCGCCGCCGCTGGTGTGGGTGGAGAGGGACGGCGGCATCCGGGAGGTCGGCCACCGCGGCAGCGGCTTCGCCTACGACAACGAGGCGCCGCGGCACCAGGTCCTGCTGCGCGACCACCGCATTGCCTCGCGCTGCGTCACCAATCGCGAGTGGCAGGACTTCGTCGCCGACGGAGGCTATCGCCGGCCCGAGTTGTGGCTCGCCGACGGCTGGGCAGCGGTGCAGGCGCGGGACTGGGAAGCCCCCGCCTACTGGTATGCGGGCGAGGACGGCCGCACCTGGACCATGACGCTCGGCGGCGCGCAGCCGCTCGATCCCGAGGCGCCGGTGGCGCACGTCAGCTTCTACGAGGCAGACGCCTACGCCCGCTGGGCCGGGGCGCGGCTGCCGACCGAGCACGAGTGGGAAGTTGCCGCCGAAGACTTCCCGGTCACCGGCAACACCGCCGGGTCCGGCTGGCTGCGACCGCGCGCTGCCGCCGGCGAAGGAGAGCTACTCCAGCTCTTCGGCGATGTTTGGGAATGGACGATGAGCTCTTACGCCCCGTATCCCGGCTTCACGCCGCTGGCCGGCGCCGCCGGCGAGTACAACGGCAAGTTCATGTGCAATCAGATGGTCCTGCGCGGCGGCTCGTGCGCAACTCCCGACGGCCACATCCGCCACACCTACCGCAATTTCTTCTATCCCCACGATCGCTGGCAGTTCACCGGCGTCCGCTTGGCGAACGACGCATGACGGCGAAGCCGGCCCCGATGACGAGGGCGAACCCGCTGCAACGCGCCCGCGAGGAGTTCCGCGCCCACGTTCGACGTGGCCTTGCGGCGCCGCGCAAAGCGATTTCGTGCAAGTACCTCTACGACCACCGCGGCTCGCAGCTGTTCGAGGAGATCACCCGCCTCCCCGAGTACTACCCGACGCGGACCGAGCTGGCGCTGCTCGAACGCGTGGCGCCGGAGCTGGCGGGCTGGATCGAGCCGGGTGCGATGCTGGTCGAGTATGGCAGCGGATCGAGCACCAAGGTCCGCATGGTCCTGGACGCGCTGCCGGCGCCCACCGCCTACGTCCCGGTGGACATCTCGCAGCAGCACCTGCGCTCTGCCAGCCGAGCCCTGGCACGGGATTACCCGAGACTGGCGGTGAAACCGATCTGCGCCGACTACACCCGGCCTTTCCTGCTGCCGGCCGCCGAGGGCGAGGCGCCAAGGCTTGGTTTCTTCCCGGGCTCGACGATCGGCAACTTCTCGCCCCCCGAAGCGCTCGCGTTCCTGAAGGGGGTGGCGGGCGAGCTGGGACCGGGCGGCGCCTTCCTGGTCGGGGTCGACCTGCGCAAGGACCGCGCCGTCCTCGAAGCCGCCTACAACGACGCCCGCGGCGTCACCGCCGCCTTCAACCTCAACCTGCTGGCGCGCATCAACCGCGAGCTTGGGGGCACGTTTCGTCTGGAAGAGTTCCGCCACCAGGCTTTCTACGACGAAAGCCTGGGCAGGATCGAGATGCATCTGGTGAGCCGCAAGGCCCAGGAGGTCACGGCGGCGGGCGAGGTCTTCCGGTTCGCCGAAGGCGAGACGATCCACACCGAGAACTCGTACAAGTACGACCTCCAGGGCTTCCGCCGGCTGGCCGAGCGCTCCGGCTTTGCCGCGGCGCGAAGCTGGTGCGATCCGGCGCGGCTGTTCAGCCTTCACCTCCTGCTGGTTGCCGAGCAGCCGGGAACCATCCTGCCGGTGGCAAGCGACGGACGCCACCTTCGCCCCGAGGCGGGAGACTGAACTCCTCCTGCCGGTTCAGGACTGGCTGTGCCGGCAGCGGCGCCCCGCTTTCAGACCGTCTCCCAGCCTCCCGACCTCTCGGAACGGAACAGGGCGTCGAGGACCTTCATGTTGGCGACCGAATCTTCGAGCGGGAAGGCCGGGCTGCCCCCTTCGCGGATGAGTCGCGAGAAGGTTTCGCCCTGGCAGGCGTACTGGTCGGTTGGAGCGATCACCTCCTCGACCGCATCGGCCCGCCCGGGAACGCGGCCCGGCGCCACCCAGATCCGGGTCTCCTGGAACGATGGCGCGTTGACCGGAATGTCGACCTCGATCCGCCCTTCCGGACCGAGAGCCTGCGTGACCTGGAAACGGGCAACCTGGGTGGCGACGGAGAAGACCGCCTGCCCCTGCGGAAAATCGAGGATCGCACTGGCCAGGCGGTCGGTGCCGAACGAGGGGTCGCGCTCCACCAGGGCGACGACGCGCCGCGGCTCGGCTTCGAACAGGAAGCGCGCCAGGACCACCGGATAGCAGCCGATGTCGTAGAGACCGCCGCCGCCGGCCGCGGCGATGTTGCGGATGTTCGCGGGGTCCATGTTCATGTAGCAAAGGCTCATCTGGAACAGCCGCAGCGGGCCGATTCGTCCGGCGCGAATCAGTTCCCGCACCCGCAGCCACTGCGGATGGTCGCGCACCATGAAGGCTTCCTGGATCAGCACTCCGGTGCGGTTGCGCACATCGAGCAGGGTCGTTGCCTCTGCGGCGGTGAGCGCAATCGGCTTTTCGCACAGCACGTGCTTGCCGGCCTCGGCGGCCTTCTTGGTCCACTCGACGTGCATGTGGTTGGGGAGCGGGTTGTACACCGCCTCGATCTCGGGATCGGCCAGCAGCTCCTCGTAGGAGCCGTAGGTCTTGCGGATGCCGAGCCGGGCGGCGGCCGTGCGCGCCGTTTCGATGTTGCGCGAGGCGATCGCGTACACCTCGCACAGCTCGGTCTTCATCATCGGCGGCAGCACGCGCTCGAGGCCGATCTTCGCCGTGCTCAGGACACCCCATTTGACAGGTCGCATCGCCTCTTCCTCCCGCTCGCTGGATCGGCCATCAGGCAACGCGCCGTCGGCAATTGCAAGCCTCGCACGTTGACCGTGCAGGTACCTGCGCGCCATATAGGGTGCGCATGGTCGCAATCCGAGGAGATGGTGGATGGAAAGCGCGCTCTTCAAGCCGCTCGCGATGCGCGGGCTGACGCTGCAGAACCGCGTCGTTGTGGCGCCGATGTGCATGTACAGCTCACAGGACGGCCTCGCCAACGACTGGCACCTGATGCATCTCGGCCAGTTCCTGGTATCCGGAAACGGGCTCGTCTTCACCGAGGCCACCGCCGTCGAACCGCGCGGCCGCATCTCGCCCCAGGACCTCGGGCTTTACGACGACGCCACCGAAGAGGCGCTGAAGCCGGTGCTGGCGTTCAAGCAGCGCTGGGGCAACTCGCCGCTCGGCATCCAGCTCGGCCACGCCGGACGCAAGGCCTCGGTGGGAGTGGCGAACGGCGCCGCCGGGGCGCCGCTGGCCGCCGAGCAGGGCGGCTGGCGGGTGGTGGGCCCCTCGCCGCTTGCCTTCGACGAGGGTTATCCGGTTCCCGAAGCACTCGGCCCGGCAGCGCTGGTCGCGGTCCGCCAAGCCTTCGTCGCCTCGGCGCAACGCGCCGGCCGGCTCGGCTTCGACGTCGCCGAAGTGCACGCCGCCCACGGCTATCTGCTGCACCAGTTCCTGTCGCCGATCTCCAACCGCAGGAGCGACGCCTACGGGGGCTCGGTCGAGAACCGGATCCGCTTCCCGCTCGAGGTCTTCGAAGCGGTCCGCAAGGCCTTCCCCGCCGACCGCCCGGTCGGCGTCCGGGTTTCGGCGACCGACTGGGTGGAAGGCGGTCTCACGGTCGACGACATCGTCGTCTTCGGCCACGCCCTGCGCGAGCTCGGCTGCGACTTCATCCACGTCTCCAGCGGCGCCAACGTGCCCAAGGCCAGGATCCCGGTCGGACCCGGCTATCAGGTGGAGATGGCCGCACGCGTCCGCGCCGAGACGGGGCTGGTCACCATCGCGGTCGGACTGATCAGCGATCCCCTGCAGGCGGAGACCATCGTCAAGACCGGCCAGGCAGATATGGTGGCGCTGGCCCGCGGCATGCTCTACGACCCGCGCTGGACGTGGCATGCCGCGGCTGCCCTCGGCCAGGAGGCCAACTATGCGATCCAGTACCGCCGCGGCCATCCCAAGGTGGTCGGCATCCCGGTCCCCGGCGACGTGCGATCGACCCGCTGACGCCCCGCCTCGCGCTTCGACAAGGCCTGCTCATGTCTCCCGGCCTTCGACCAGACTGCGGACGAAGGCTGCTGCGGCAGCGCCCTTGAGGGCGTCGCGCCAGAGCTGGGCGGCAAGCTGACGGTGCAGGGCGACCGCTTCCGGCGCCGCGGTGACGAGGCCGACCCCGAGGCGGATGTTCGGCCGCGCCCCCAGACGGAAAGGGCTCAGCGCCGCCGTCACGCGCCCGGCGCCGCCCACGAGCTCGAAACCAATGCCGGGCGCGGGCTCGACCAAGATGCCGAGCTGGACGTCGGCCGGAGGCTCCTCCAGCAGCCCGGCCAAGCGACGCAGTTCCGCGCCGGCCTGCCCGCATCTGCGCCTTTGCTCGGCAGGCGGCAGCGCAGCCGCGCCGGCCAGGCCCTCCTCGGCTAGCCGGGACAGCTCTCCGGCGGAAAGCATGGCGCATGTGCGCGGCCGCCGGGCATCGAAGGCCAGCCGGCGGGCCCGCAATAGCGGCACCACCCGTTCCGCTTCCGTCCCGGCGCCTTCCCGGAGGGCCGCCGCCAGCTCGCGCTCGTAGGCTTCGGACGCGAACGGGCAGAAGGGCGTCTCACCGTAGGCGACGATCTCGTCCGCCTCCGCCTCGAGCTGCCGCAGCCGCTCGAAGAAGGCGACCGCCGAGCTCAGATATTCGACCCCGATGCCGAGCAGGGTCGGCACCGAGATCCCGTACATCTCGGCGAACCGTTCCAGCGTCTCGATTTTGGCGACCTGGCCGCTTTCATAGCGATAGAGCCCGGCACGCGAGATTCCAAGCCGGGCTGCGACCTCCTCCGGCCGCAGGCCGGATGCCAGGCGGAAGGCCTTGAGCCGACCGCCTACTTCATCCATGCGGATCGCCATCCGCCTATTGTGGGCACCGGGACGGCAGCGGTTCAATCGCGCAACGCGGCTTGATGTGGCGCGCCTGGGTTCCCAGAATGGCGGACCCGAAGGACCCGGAAGGCGAACCGCGATGCTCTCCTACCGTCACGCGTTCCATGCCGGCAACCATGCCGACGTGCTGAAGCATGCGGTGTTCGTATTCGTGCTGCAGTATCTGCAGCGCAAAGACGCGCCGCTCCTGCTGCTGGACACCCACGCCGGAGCCGGTTTCTACGACCTCGGCTCGCCCGAGGCGCTGAAGCTGCGCGAATTCGACGGCGGCATCGCGCGGGTGCTGGCGGCCCCGGGAGCGGCGCCCGAGCTGGTTGCCGCCTACCTCGACCTGGTGCGCGAGGCCAACCCCCGCCACGCCATCGTGCGCTATCCCGGCTCGCCGCTGCTGGCGCTGCGGCTAAGGCGGCCGCAGGATCGCGCCGTCTTTTGCGAGTTGCACCCGGCCGACCATGCCGCACTGGCGGCAGCCATCGAGGGCGAAAGGCGGGTTCTGGCGCTGCAGGAAGACGGGTTGCGCGCCCTGCTGGCCCAGGTGCCGCCGCCGGAGAAGCGGGGCCTGACGCTGATTGATCCCAGCTACGAGATCAAGTCCGATTACGAGAAGGTCACCACGGCTCTGGCCAAGGCCTGGGCCAAGTTCCCGACCGGCTGCTATGCGCTCTGGTACCCGGTGATCGAGCGGGGCCGCTGCGAGGCGATGGCGGAGGCGCTGGCCGGCGCCGGCGTACGCAAGCTCTACCGGCTCGAGCTGGGCCTCGCCCCCGACTCTCCGGGGCGCGGCATGACCGGCTCCGGCCTGTTCGTCGTCAACCCTCCCTACACCCTGCCCGACGCCGCCGAGGTCGCCCTGCCCTGGCTGGCCGAAGTCCTCGGCGCCGCGGGGCCGCGCAAGGCGGAGTGGCTGGTCGGGGAATGAGCCGAGGGTGCAGATGCACCTGCTCGCCTTTCCAGGCATCACCCAGGCTTGCGCAGCAGAGCGGTCCGCTGCCACACCACTTCGGGTCCATCGCTGTCGATAAAGCCGGCGGCGCGTGCGGCTTTCAGCTCGGCGGCGAAACCGCCGTCGCTGACATGCCCGCCCTTCGGCTCGATCACCAGCAATCCCGCGCCTGGCCGCAGCACGCCGAACAGTTCCCCGAACAGCGCCGGCCGGTCCGGCACCTCGTGCACCACATTGGCGGCCAGCGCGAAGTCGAACGGACCGGTCACGCCCAGGCGGTCCGAGCCGGCGAGCACGGTATCGATGCGCTCCGCCAGGCCCTTCCGCCGCGCCCGGGCCAGGGTCTTCTCCAGCATGTTCTCCTGCAGGTCGACGGCGACCACCCGGCCGGATGGGCCGATCAGGCGCGCCATGCCCAGGCTGAAGTGGCCGAACCCGCAGCCGACGTCGAGCACGCGCATGTCCGGCTTCACGTAGGGCCCGAGGATCCGGTCCGCCGGGTGGAGGATGCGGCGAAGCGGGTTGTCGAAGGTGTAGGCCACCCACCACGGGCAAACGTGCGGTCGGTTTTCGGTCACTGCTGTACGCCTCCGGCTGTCCTTGCGGATTGTGCACACCGGGAACGGGAACTGCCAAGGGGTGACATATTGCGCGATTCCGGCTACAGTCATGCACGCATCGCGGGATAACACGCCTCGTGCAGGGGACCGCCGGCGTCGTTCGCGACGTCTATTGGTGCGCCTGGACCTACCGCCGGATCTACCTGCGCAGCCTTCTTCCGCCCTTCGCCGCCTATCTGCTGTCGGACATGGTCGCGATGGCGGGCGACGGGGCCGTCGCGATCTCGTTCGCTATCGGTCTCGTCGGCGATCTCCTGTTCTGCCGGGTGCTTGCATCCTGGCACCGCTTCGTCATCGGCGGGACCTTGCCCGCGGGATCTTGGTTCACGCTCAGCCGCGACGATCTCCTCTTCTTTGTCGCCTTCCTCGCCTTCGAGGCGCTCGACCTGGGCATCGGGCTGCTGGCCGGCGCCGTTGCCCCTGAAAGCTTCGCGGACTGATGTCGCTGACCGGGGCGGCGACGTTCGCCTCGTGGCTGATGTTCGTCCGCATCTGCATCGTGTTCCCTCTGCTTGCCCTCGGTCAGCCGGACGCTCTGAAACTCGCCTGGCGGCTGGGTGCCGGCAATGTCTGGCGGCTTTTCTGGATCCTGTTCTGGGTCGCTCTGCCGCTCTTCGTGGTGAAGGCGGCATTCGCGCTTTCGCAGATCCTCCTGATCCTCGCGGACGGACCGGTCCTCGGTCTGCCGATGGCCGCGGTCGGCACGGCCTTCTTCATGGCCGCCGGGATCGTGGGTGCCACGGCCTTGTCGCGGCTGATCCTTATGCGGACCGATCCGGGAACCGCGGGCGCCGCACGGTAAGACGCGGGCACAAGGGACCCCGTCACCTTTGTCCGCTCATCAGGGGCGGAGTTTGCCGCAGCTCGGCAACGTCTTCGGGCGTGACCGTGGCGTTGGCGGGATCGCCGAACTGGCGCAGCACATAGTTGGCGAGCGCGGCGATCTGGACGTCGTCGAGCAGCTCGGCAAAGGCGGGCATGAACACCTGCTGGTCGCCGTAGCTTCGCGCCACCCCGTTGAGCATGACCAGCAGCAGGTTGGAAACCGAATCGCCGCCGACGTTGCCGTTGTGGTAGAGCGACGGATAGCCGCCCTCGGCCGGCGCCCCGACGCCGCCGCCGGTCCAGCCGTGGCAGGAGGCACAGTTGCCGACGAACAAGCGGGCGCCTTCCGCGGCCCCCTCGCGGGCCGGCACCGTGCCGCGCAGGGCGACCACGTCGGCGGCAGGCCCTCCCCAGCCGTTGCGCGGCTGGTCCGCCCCGCGCGCGATCGCCGGCACGCTGCGCAGGTAGGCGGCGATCGCCGCACGATCGTCGTCAGTGAGCCGGCTGGTGCTGTACTGGACGACCTCCGCCATCGGCCCGCTCGCCCGGGCATGGCCGGGAGCGATGCCAGTGGCAAGGTAGTGCTCGATCTCGGCGTCGCTCCAGCCGCCGATGCCGGCGTTGTCGGCCGGCGTGATGTTGTAGGCTTGCCAGTTCTCGATCGTGGCCCCCGCGAACTTGTTGCCCGAGCGTGCCTGCAGGAGGTTGCGCGGCGTGTGGCAGTCGCCGCAGTGGCCGAGCGCCTCGACCAGGTAGGCGCCGCGGTTCCAGGCGGCCTCGCGACCCGGCTCGGGCTGGAACCGCTGATCGTCGAGGAACAGCAGATTCCAGAACGCCATCAGCGGCCGCTGGTCGAACGGGAACTCCAGCGTGTTCGGCGGCGCCCGCTGGACCACCGGATCGAGGCTGAACAGGTAGGCCTTGATCGCCAGCGCGTCCTCGAGGCTGAGCTTGGTGTACGAGGTGTAGGGAAAGGCCGGATAGAGGAACTGTCCCTCGCTGCCGAGCCCCTTGTGAAGTGCGCGCACGAACTCGCGGTTGCTCCAGCCGCCGATGCCGGTCTGCTGGTCGGGGGTGATGTTGGGGGCATGGATGGTGCCGAACGGGGTCGGCAGGCCGCGCCCGCCGGCGAACGGCCGGCCGCCTTCCACCGTATGACAGGCGGCGCAGTCGCCCGCTGCGACGAGATAGCGCCCCCGTTCGATGAACTCGGGGTCGGTCATCCGGCCGACGATGCCGCCGATCGCTTCCTGCGACGGATAGCGCAAGTCGCGCCAGTAATCGTAGAGAAGCACGCCCAGAACGGCGATGCCACCCGCCACCGCCAGCAGCAGCAGGGTGAGGACAGGGCGGAAGCCGCCCGAGCCGTAACGCCTGCGCCGCGCCATCCCTCACGCCCTCTTGCGGAGGCGGTCGGCCAGCCGGTGGGCCAGCGCCGCGATGGTCAGGGTGCAATTGACCGAGCCGGCGGTCGGCATCACCGAGCTGCTGGCGACGAACAGGTTGTCGTGGTCATAGGTGCGGCAGTCGCCGTCGACCACCGAATTGACGGGGTCCTCGCCCATGATCGTCGTGCCCATGATGTGGTTGTTGGGGGCGAACGCATCGTCGAATTCGACCTCGGTCCCCCCCATCAGGTCGGCGATCTGCGCATAGGTCTCGTGGGTGTGGGCGGCGCTGCGCTGGACGTACTCGTCGACGTCGTAGTGGATCTCGGGATAAGGGATGCCGAGAGCGTCCCTGCGCTCGGAGCTCGGCAGAACCCGGTTCTCGGGCAGCGGCAGGATCTCGTGGAAGCTGTTGATGCTGAGCGTGCGCGCCGAGCGCAGGCGGATCTCGCGCTCCAGTTCGGGCCCGATCACCCCGCGGGACAGGATGTCCTGCGTCACCTTGCGCACCGCCGCGGAATTCGACAGGTGCAGCTTCTTGGCCGCGTACTCGGCCCGGAAGGTGCCGTCGCGGAAGTTGACGACCGAGGTCATCTCGATCGGCCCGCGGCCCGGCCACAGGTCCTCGCCGGCAAGGAAGGTGACGCCGGTCCCCGGGTGGTCCATCAGGTTGCGCCCGACCATGTCCGAGCTGTTGGCGATCCCCCTGGGAAAGCGGTCGTCGGCCGAGATCAACATCAGCTTCGGCGTCTCGATGCCGTTGGCGGCGAGGACGAAGGTGGTTCCGGTCACCCGGCTGCTGGCGCCGTTCGGGTCCTTGTAGTGGACGGCCGCGATGCGCCCGCCCTCGCCCGCCTCGATCCGGTAGACGACCGCGCTGGCAATCAGTCGCGCGCCGGCGCGCATCGCCTTCACCGCGTGGACCTCGCCGGAGTACTGGGCGGCGATCGGGCAGATCGGCATGCAGTTGTTGTTGCCGCAGCAGGTCGGGCGGCCGTCATAGGGCCGGCTGTTGCGGGCGACCGGCTCCGGCACCACCGAGAAACCGTTGCCGTTGAGGACCTCGGCAAAGCGCTGGTCCATCCACGACAGCGGGATCTGCTTCATCGGATAGGGGGCCGACCGCGGCGACCCGAGGTCGACGTCGTCGGGCCCCGACACCCCGAGGTCCGCTTCGGCCCGCAGGTAGTAGGATTCGAGGGCGTCATAGGCAAACGGCCAGTCGCGGCCGACGTCGAACAGGCTGCGCAGTCGAAAATCGCTGGGCAGCAGCCTCCAGCACGCCGCCGCCCAGTGCCAGGTGGTGCCGCCGACGGCGCGGATGTACTGGGCGGCGTAGTCGACGTTGCCCTTCTCGATCAGGTAGCCGTTGGGCGGCGCGTACTCCGGGTGCGGGGCATAGGGCTGCGACAGATACGGCGCCATGTAGTCGGCCTTGGACGGCGAGTTGCGAAACCGTTCGACGACCCGCCACCGCGACAGCCAGGGACCCGCCTCGAGGATCAGCACCGACGCGCCGGCCTTGGCAAGCTCGTGGGCGACGATGCCGCCGGCGACGCCGGACCCGACCACGACGACGTCGGCCGAGGTGTCGCTCATGTCCCTGAGGCTCCCGGCGGCGTGGCCCAGTAGCCGGGCAGGTCGCGACAGTACGACGGAACCGTCAGGACGTCGGCTACTGCCGCGAACATCAGGGCCTTCTCGTAGGCGACCACTTCCACGCCCGGCGACGACTCGTTCGCAGCGCGGTCCTCCCGCCCGGCCCCCTGCGGCCGCCGCTCGCCGACCTCGCCGAGATACCAGGCGGTGGCGATCTGCACCGGAACCTCGCGCACCGCATCCCCTTCGGCTCCAAGCGTCGACTGCAGACGCTCCGGCGGCACACCCGCCTGGACCCGCAGGTTCACGGTTTGCAGCGCCTGGGGAAAGCCGCCGTCGCGCCGGACGAGCGCGCTGAGGAGGCGCTGTCCGAGGGTGCGATCGAGATCCTGGTGGCCGGTGATGTACTGCGATACCATCATGAAAGCTTCGACCGCCTCGCCGGCCTGGGCTTGCGGAGCACGCGGCCAGGCGGCAGCCAGCGTGGAGGCGGCGACCCCGCCACCGGCGGCGAGAAGGCGGCGACGACTAATCCCGGTCGGTCGCTCGTGCGGCGTCACACCTGCCCCCTTTCGAACGCCGCGGCGAGGGCGGCTGGTGGGTGGAATGGTTTTGACATGGCGCCCGCACCGTCGGGTTCAAGCGAAACCGGCCTCGCATCTCCCAACCGGAGATAACCACCTTGAGACGGCCGAGCCGCACAAGTTGCAGGCCGGATCAATCGGCCGTTACGGGGCACCGCCGTCCGGCCGCGCAGCACCTGCGATTCCTGCTTGCGCGCAATGCCGCCCCGTCCATATCTAGCGGCAGAAAACGAGGGGTTCGGCGCGGCCTCGACGGAGGAGCAACGAACCCGGTCGGAAGGAGTAAACAGGTCATGGACGTCGAACGCTTCTCCGAGCGTGTGCGCGGCTTCCTGCAGGCCGCCCAGACGCAGGCGCTGATCAACAACCATCAGCAGCTCACGCCGCTGCATCTCCTGAAGGTGCTGCTCGACGACAAGGAGGGGCTGTGCGCCCGCCTGGTCGAAGCGGCCGGCGGCAACGTCGCCGGAGCGCAGGCCGCGCTGAAGCGCGAGATCGACCGGCTGCCGCGCGTCGAGGGTTCGGGCGCGAGCCAGGTCTACCTCTCGACCGAAACGGCCCGCGTACTGACCCAGGCCCAGGAGATCGCCGACAAGGCGGGCGACCGCTTCGTCACCGCGGAGCGGCTGCTGCTGGCGATCGCGTTGGCCGAAGGCAACCCGGCGGCGCAGGTGCTGAAGGGTGCCGGCGTCACCCCGCAGAACCTGAACCGCGCCATCGAGGAGCTGCGCAAGGGTCGCAAAGCGGACACCGCAAGCGCCGAGCAGTCCTACGATGCCCTGAAGCGCTATGCCCGCGACCTCACCGAGGCCGCCGAAGACGGCAAGATCGACCCCGTGATCGGCCGCGACGAAGAGATCCGCCGCACCATCCAGGTGCTGTCGCGCCGCACCAAGAACAACCCGGTCCTGATCGGTGAGCCCGGGGTCGGCAAAACGGCCATCGTCGAGGGCCTCGCGCAGCGGATCGTCAAGGGCGACGTGCCCGAAGCGCTGAAGCGCAAGCGCCTGATGGCGCTCGACCTCGGCGCCCTGGTCGCCGGCGCCAAGTTCCGCGGCGAGTTCGAGGAGCGGCTGAAGGCGGTGCTGGGCGAAGTGACCGCGGCCGAAGGCGAGATCATCCTGTTCATCGACGAGATGCACACCCTGGTCGGCGCCGGCGCCGCCGAGGGCAGCATGGACGCCTCCAACCTTTTGAAGCCGGCGCTGGCCCGGGGCGACCTCCACTGCGTCGCCGCGACCACCCTCAACGAGTACCGCAAGCACGTCGAGAAGGACGCCGCGTTGGCGCGGCGGTTCCAACCGGTGCTCGTCTCCGAGCCGACTGTCGAGGATACGGTCTCGATCCTGCGCGGCATCAAGGAGAAGTACGAGCTGCACCACGGCGTGCGCATCCACGATGCCGCGCTGGTATCGGCGGCGACGCTGTCGCATCGCTACATCCAGGACCGCTTCCTGCCCGACAAGGCGATCGACCTTGTCGACGAGGCGGCCTCGCGGGTACGCATGGAGGTCGATTCCAAGCCCGAGGAGATCGACGAACTCGACCGCCGCATCGTCCAGCTCAAGATCGAGCGTGAGGCGCTGAAGAAGGAGAGCGACCCCGCCTCGAAGAAGCGCCTCGGCAAGCTCGACGTGGAGCTGGCCGATCTGGAGGCTCAGTCGGCACGGCTGACCGCAGAATGGCAGGCCGAGAAAGGCGCGCTGAAGGATTCGACCAAGCTCAAGGAGCAGATCGACCAGGCCCGCAACGCCATCGAGAGGGCGATGCGCGAAGGCCAGTACGAGAAGGCCGGCGAACTTCAGTATGACCTCCTGCCCAAGCTGGAGAAGAAGCTGCAGGACGCAGAGCAGGCGCAGAAGAGCCGGATGGTCTCGGAATCGGTGACCGAGGAACACATCGCCCAGGTGGTCTCTCGCTGGACCGGGATCCCGGTCGACAAGATGCTGGAGGGTGAACGCGAAAAGCTGCTGCGGATGGAGGACAACCTGCGCCGGCGCGTGGTCGGCCAGGACGAGGCGCTGTCGGCGGTGGCCAATGCGGTGCGGCGCGCCCGCGCCGGTCTGCAGGACCCCAACCGGCCGATCGGCTCGTTCCTGTTTCTGGGTCCCACCGGCGTCGGCAAGACCGAGCTGTGCAAGGCGTTGGCCGAGTTCCTGTTCGACGACGAGCAGGCGATGGTCCGCATCGACATGTCCGAGTACATGGAGAAGCACTCGGTCGCCCGCCTGATCGGCGCCCCTCCGGGCTACGTCGGTTACGACGAGGGCGGCGCGCTGACCGAGGCAGTCCGCCGCCGGCCCTACCAGGTGATCCTGTTCGACGAGGTCGAGAAGGCGCACTCCGACGTCTTCAACGTGCTGCTGCAGGTGCTGGACGACGGCCGCCTGACCGACGGCCAAGGCCGCACCGTGGACTTCCGCAACACCATCATCGTGCTGACCTCCAACCTCGGCGGCGACATCCTTGCGTCGCAGGCGCCGGGCCAGGATTCCGAGAAGGTCCGCAAGGAGGTGATGGAGGTGGTGCGGGCGGCGTTCCGGCCCGAGTTCCTGAACCGGCTGGACGAGATCATCCTGTTCCACCGGCTCGGCCGTGACCAGATGGACACCATCGTCGACATGCAGCTCGGGCGTCTGCGCAAGCTGCTGGCCGACCGCCACATCGCCATCGAGCTGGATGCCGCAGCGCGTTCGTGGCTGGCCGACGCCGGCTATGACCCGGTGTACGGCGCTCGGCCGCTGAAGCGGGAGATCCAGCGCCACCTGCAGAACCCGCTGGCCGGGCTGATCCTCGAGGGCCGCATCGCCGACGGCGAGACGATCCGGGTCAGCGCCGGCGAGGGCGGTCTCGCGATCAACGGAGTCAAGGCCGAGGCGGCATGATCGTCGTCATGCCTTGACCGCGGGCAGCCGGGGCCCACGTAACGACCAGGACGAAGCGGTGCGTGCCGCTTCCAAAGCCCTTGAGCAGGCTGGAGGGGCGTCCGCCGCCCCTCCCCCGGCTCCCGCCGACGCGGCGTTGGGCATCCGCATTCCCTGAGAGACGGAAGGAGGCGAATATGCGCACTCGCTATTTCGCTCTGGTCTTCGGCATCGTGTTCTGCGTGGTCGGCATTGCCGGCTTCTTTCCTGCGTTCCTGACACCCCCTGCCGGGCCCGCGCTGGCCCTCGAAGGAGGTCATGGCTACCTGTTCGGCCTGTTCCCCGTGAACTGGCTGCACAACATCGTCCACCTCGCGTTCGGCATCTGGGGCCTAGCGGCCTATCGCAGCTTCGGCGGTGCCCGCACCTACGCCCGCTCGGTCGCGGTGATCTATGGCGTGCTGGCCGTGATGGGCTTCATCCCGGTGCTGTCCACGATGTTCGGCTTGGTTCCCGTCTACGGGAACGACATCTGGCTGCACGCGGCCCTGGCGATCGTGGCGGCGTACTTCGGCTTCGGCAGCCGGCAGAGCCAGGAAGTGCCGGCCACCGTCACGGAACCGGAAACCCGTCAAGAGCGGGTGCGGCGGACCGGGACGCGGTAGCCAACCCGGCGCGCTTTCGGGCGGGGACAAGGAGCTTCCTTGTCCCCGTTCGCGCCTCTTTCCCCGCCTTGACCAGCGCAGCCGGGTCCACACGTAAGCTGGACGACGAAGAGCGAGGGGCTTCGCCGCTTCCCTGCCCGGGGCCGGATTCCGGTCGGTTGGCGCCGCCCGCGCGAACGAACAGGCACCGTTCTGGTCAAGGAGGCAGCTTGCGATCCTTCGCATTGATCTTCGGCGTCATCTTGTGGTGGGTGGGTCTCGGCGCGGTGGCGCCAATTCTGCTCGACCATCCTCACGGCAAGGGAATCCGGCTTGTTCGCCTGCTCCGCGCGCGCTGGCACCGGGCCCGCCGACGTCCGGAAGGCCAACGCCATGCGGCCGTGGTGGCAACGCTGGTCGCGATGGCGCTCGCCGCCCCGATGCTGCCGGCGGCGTACGGATTGGCGCCGGTCGCCGAGGTGCACGCCTGGTGGATCGTCTCGCTGGTGGCGGCGCTGGCCGCCTACGCCAGGCTCGTCGCTCCGGCTCGTGATCCGCGCCGACATCTCCGGTAGCAGCCTTGATGGCCGGGCAACCGCGACGTAGATGAGGTGCGGGGGCGCTCCCCCCCCTTTGGTCGCATGCCTGCCCGACCCCGGCCACCGACGGAGGCGCCGATGCGGACGCGCTACTTCTCCCTGATCCTGGGCATCCTGCTGCTGGTCAGCGGGGTGGCCGGCTTCGTGCCCCGCTTCCTCACCCCGACCGGCGAGGGCAATCCGCTGCTGTTCGGTCTGTTCGCCACCAACGCCGTGCACAACGTCTTCCATATGCTGTGGGGGGTTTGGGGGTTGGTCGCGTTCGGCCGCGTCGAACGGGCCCGCCTGTACGCCCGGGTGAGCGCCGCCGTTTTCGCGGTGCTCGCAGTGATGGGTCTGATCCTGCCGCTTTCGACCGTGTTCGGGCTGATGCCGGTCTACGGCTACGACGTCTGGCTCCACGCGCTGATCGCCATCGCCTCGGCGATCGCCGGATTCGGGTCGGCGCGCACGCCGGCAAGCGTTTCATGACCCCGCTCTACACGATCGGCTATGAGGGCTGCGAAGCGGCAGCCGTGATCGCCGAGTTGCAGCGGGCTGGCGTCGAGCGCGTGCTCGACGTCCGTGCGGTGCCTCTCAGCCGCAAGAAGGGTTTCTCGAAGAACCAGCTCGCCCGCGCGCTCGGCGAGGCCGGCATCGTCTACGAGGGGCTGACCGGACTCGGCACGCCGAAGGCGGGCCGCGACGCCAACCGCTCCGGCGATCTCGAGACCTTCGAGCGTATCTTCGAGCGCCACATGACGACCGACGCCGCCCAGCGCGACCTCGCCCGCGCGATCGCCCTTTCCGAGGAAGCCGTCTGCTGTCTTTTGTGCTACGAGGCCGACCCGATGCGCTGCCACCGCACGATCGTCGCCCGCCTCATGCGCGAACGGAGCGGACAACAGGTTATCCACCTGCGGGCCGAGGCCGCTGGATAGGCGGATTGAGCTCGCCTGTAGCGAGCGCGTCAAGTTGACCGGTTTTTGTAGCGCATCAATTGACCGCTTCTGTGGTGGTTGCGGCTGTGGGTAAGCCGGAGGCTTATCCACAGCCGTTGCCGGTCGCCGAAGCGGCTCAGGCGGCCAGGGCATG
>JAHDSF010000023.1 GCA_018432935.1 Rhodospirillales bacterium
AAACATCGAGACAAGCCCCCAGATACGCCAGATCGCCGAACACCTCCGGCGGCAGCCGACGTGCGGCTTCGAAGCCTGTCATCCCCGCCGACCCGTCACGCCGTCGCCGTCGGCGGCGCGGTATGAGAAATGCGGGCTAGTGGTGATGGAGTCCGGGCAGGTTGCCAGAGCCGGCCAGATGGAGGACCTGCTGATCGACCTGAACCTGCCGTTTGCCCGCAGGAGCCGGGCGGGATCGGTGATCGAAGCCAGGGTCGTCGGCTTCGACGGCGCC
Source organism: Rhodospirillales bacterium (assembly GCA_018432935.1). Taxonomy (GTDB): domain Bacteria; phylum Pseudomonadota; class Alphaproteobacteria; order Rhodospirillales; family Shumkoniaceae; genus JAHDSF01. The sequence goes on from JAHDSF010000023.1 coordinate 275, forward strand.
TACGGCCTCAGCGAGCTCGCGGTGCCAGGCGGCACGCTGGTCGTTCCCGGCCGGCTCGGCGGGCCGGGGGCCACCCAGCGGCTGCGGGTGCTGGCGGTGGATGTCAGCCTGATCCTCAGTCCTCCTGCGCAGAGCAGCATTCTCAACGTGCTGCCGGCCCGAATCGAGAAGGCGGTCCAGCTCGACGAAGCCCAGACCACGGTCCTGCTTCGCCTCGGCGCCGACGGACAGGGCGCCCCGTTGCTGTCGCGCATCACCCGCAAGTCGTGGGAGATGCTCGGCCTCGCGCCCGGAGCCCCGGTGTTCGCGCAGATCAAGAGCGCGGCCATCGCCAACCGCACCCGGCCGGGCTGAACGTCCGGCCGGGCTGCTGCGCCATGAAGCCGCAGCCTTGTCAGCCCGCGCGCACGCTGGCGAGGAACTCGTTGACCTCGCGGGCCAGCGTTGCCGCCTCCTGCTGCATGGCGGTCGCGGCCTGGCTGATCTGGGCAGCCGCCGAGCCGGTCTCCCCCGCTGCCGCGTTGACCCCGGTGATGTTGGTGGAGACTTCCGACGTCCCCGCCGCCGCCTGCTCGATGTTGGTGGCGATCTCGCGGGTTGCCGCCGACTGCTCCTCGACCGCCGAAGCGATCGCCGAAGCGATGTGATGGACGTCCCGAATGGTGTGGGTGATGGCCTGGATGGCGCCGACGGTCTCTTCGGTGGACGCCTGCACGGCCCCGATCTGGGCGGCGATCTCGCCGGTCGCCCGAGCCGTCTGGTTGGCAAGGTTCTTGACCTCCGAAGCGACCACCGCGAAGCCCTTACCGGCATCGCCCGCGCGGGCCGCCTCGATGGTCGCGTTCAGGGCCAGCAGGTTGGTCTGGTTGGCGATGTCGGTGATCAGCGCCACCACCTCGCCGATCTTCTGGGCGGCTTCGGAAAGCCCGCGGATCTTGACGTTCGCCTCTTCCGCCTGGTTGACCGCGCTGGTTGCGACGTCGGCAGCCTGCTCGACCTGCCGCCCGATCTCGCCGATCGAGGCCGTCAGCTCCTCGGCTGCGCTGGCCACCGTCTGCACGTTCGCGCTGGCCTGCTCCGACGCCGCGGCCACGGCAGCTGCCTGGCGGGTGGTCTCTTCGGCGACCGCCGTCATCGCCTGGGACGACGAGCCGAGCTGGGAAGACGCAGTGCCGACGTTCTTGACCACTCCGCCGACGCTCTCCTCGAAGCGGTCGGCCATGGCCGCCAGCATCTCCTTGCGCTCGCGTGCCGCCTGCTTGTCCTTCTCCTCCTGGGCGGCGCGCATGCGGTCCATCTCGACCGTCTTGTCGAGGAAGGTCTGCATCGAGCGCGACAAGGCCCCGATCTCGTTCTTCTGGTCGACGTCCTCGACCACGATGCTCTTGTCGCCGCCGGCCAGCTTGAGCATGCCGTCCGCGATACGGGTGATCGGGCGGGTGATGCTGCGCGCGATCACGAACGACACGCCCCCGATCAAGAGGGCGAGGACAGCAACGAACCCGGCGGTCTGCCCCATCAGGCCGTAGAAGATGGCGTCTACGTCATCGACGTAGATGCCGCTCGCCAGGTACCAGCGCCAGGGCGCATAGGCCTTGACGTAGGTGATCTTCGGCGCGGGGCGCGTCTCGCCCGGCTGCGGCCACATGTAGTCGACGAAGCCCTGACCGGCACTGACCGCCACGTCGCGCATCTCGACCGAGAAGCGCTTGCCGTTCGCATCTTTGTCGGGACTGCGATCGGTGCCGATCATCTCCGCGTTGGGATGGGCGATCATCTTGACGTCGAAGTCCAACGCAAAGATGTAGTCGCCTTCCCCGTAGCGCAGCTTGCTGATCGCCTCCTGGGCCGCCTTCCGGGCGTCGGCGGGTGACAGCTCGCCGCTTTTCTCCTTGGCGGCAAAGAACTCGAGCACCCCGTAGGCCGTCTCCACCACCCTCTGCGTCTGGGCCATGCGATCCTTGAGCAGATTGTCCTTGAGCTCCACCAGGCCGAACCCGGCGACCGCCAGAATCCCGAGCATGGCGGCTGCCATGAGTGCGTAGAGCCGGAGACCGATCTTGAGGTGCCTGAAATGCATATCTTCCCCCGACAGAGCTTGGATTGGCCGCTTCTTGTGCATATATCCTGATGCTCAATGAGTACATTGCAGTAACCTCCGGTAGCAAGTTAGGTATAATTAATCAATTTTAAGCAAAACTAAATCAGCCGTTCATGCCACGACGCCTTCCCCCACTGAACCCGGTCCGCGCCTTCGAAGCGGTTGCCCGGACCGGCAGCTTCAGTGCCGCTGCCGAGGAGCTCAGCGTCACGACCTCCGCCGTCAGTCTTCAGGTGAAGGCGCTGGAGAGCTACCTGGGCTTCCGCCTCTTCGTGCGGAACGGCAAAGCGTTGACCCTCACCGCGCGTGCCGGGGACTGCCTGCCCAAGATCTCCGCTGCGCTCGACCTGCTCGCCGAGGCAGGCTCGCAATGGCGGGCGATGTCCGACGCCGCCGTCCTTCGCCTGCGCTTGCCCCCGGGATTCGCCGATTTCTGGCTGATCCCCCGGCTCCCGCGGTTCCGGGAGCGCTGCCCCGAGACCGAGGTCCGGATCGCCACCTTGCCGGCTGCTGATCCCGGCAACGATGCCGAGGACGACCTGACGGTCAGCGTCCTCAGCCTGGGCTCCCCCGGGAAGCTTCTGTTTCCGCTCGAGATGGCGGCGATCTGCTCGCCGGAGTACCTGGGCCGGTCGGCCCTGCCGCTTGCGGCCCCGGCGGATCTTCTCCGGCACCGCCTGCTGCACATCGACTTTTCCGGCCTCCGCCTGGACCTGCCGGACTGGTCGGCGTGGCTGCAGCGGTTTGACATGGGAGGCATCGACGCGGCCGCCGGGGTTCATTTCGATTCTCCCAGCGCCGCCGTGAAGGCGGCCCGCAACGGCCTCGGCCTCGTGCTGGCTCCGAAACGGCTCTTGGCCCGCGAGATCGCCGACGGGCATCTGATGTGCGCGTTCGATCCACCGTTCCCGGCGGACAGGGGCTACATCATTTCCTCCGCCCGCGGGGCAACGGATCTGCCTCGGATCGCCGCATTCCGGCGCTGGCTGATCGAGGAGGCAGACCACGATGCGCTCGCGGCACAGGAATAGCGGTCGTGCGCTCGCGTCCTTCCCGTTAGGTGCTCAGGAAGGGAGACATCATGAGAAGGATCGCGTTGCTGGCACTGCTTGGCGGATTGGCGGGACTGGCGGCATGCGAAAGCTCGCCGCAGGCCGTGCAGGCCCAGGACCCGGTCGTCAGCGTCCGCTACGCCGGCGGCGGCGAGGAGCAGGCCGAGGCCAATGCCGACGAGTTCTGCGACGATCGCTACGACCGCGACGCCGCCCTGTTGTCGCGCCAGCTTCAGGGCGGAGTGTGGGTCGCCACCTACCAGTGCGTGCCCGACTGACGGCCGCCTAGGTAATCCGCTTCGCCATCAGGATGTCGTGCCGGCCCCGGCCGCCGGCATCGGGCAGGATGCCGACCACGGCGTAGCCGATCCGCCGATAGAACGCGTACGGGTGCCAAGTCGTCACGGCAAGCCGCTTCAAGCTCTCCAGCACGTCGGGATAGAGGTCGACGCCGAACAGGCTGGTACCGCCGAAATCGTCGTCCGTGCCAAGCCAGATCGTCGACACCCCCGCGTTGCGGGCTGCAGCCTCCAACGCCGTCACCAACAGCCTTCCATGTCCGCGCCCTTGGACCGGAGGGTCGACTACCAGCGGGTGCAGTTCCCAGAGCTGTCCGGAATGGCGGATGGCGCCGATCCAGCCCAACAGCCGTTCCGCTGCGAAAGCGGCAAATCCGAGCCGGTCCGGATTGTCGACGAAGGTCGCCACTTCGGCCCGCGCAGCCGCCAGGTCGGGCCAGACCGACGGGGCGTGGGAAAGGGCGCCAACCAGAATGCGCGCCGCCTCTTCGAGGTGCGCCGCCGAGACGTCCTGCAACGGGGCGATGCGGATGCTCATCCCGCAAGGATAGCACGCGTCACGGCTCGATGCGGACGAAGAACCTGCTGGGACGTCTGCCGGGACCGCCCTCGTCGGACCGTGAGATTGTCACCGCTTGCCGATGCGGCTCCGCGATCGGCAGCGGCGCCTCGCCGTTCTGCGGTGGCGGCTCGGCATCCGTCGGCGCGGAGGCCAGCGCCCGCGAAACGCGCCGGGCATAGGCTTCCTTGCGCACCGCCGGGCCGGAGCGGCCTGCATGGTACTGGCCGACCGTCTCCCAGGAATACCCGCTGGCTTCGATCTCCTGGGCCAGGATCCATGCCCCCGACATCACGCAGGTGCAGGGCTCCGCCAGAAGGTGCTCGCGTTCGATCCCGAGGCGCGACAGGCGGGAAAACCAGAAGGAGTTGATCTGCATGGCGCAGACGTCCTCGCTGCCGTCGGGGTTGCGGTTGACCGCGGTCCAGCGTCCGGCGCTCTCGACCTCGCTGATCGCGCGCAGAAGCTCGGATGGGATGTTGTAGCGAAGGGCGGCGGCGTCGAAGCAGGTGGCGGCGGCGGGAGTAGTGGCGATCACCCATATCGCGGCGGCGAGCGCCCTTCTTCCTATTGTCCCGTCCGCCATTCGTCACCCTCGCATGGGAACCCGCCCGGCCGACAGATGGGAGCCGCCGGTCGAGGTTGTTACCCCAGGCCCCATCCGGATGGCCAGGGTTCCCCGTCGTGGCAACCCGCTTTCACCGCCCGCGCCGAACGGCTAGAATGGCGACGCTGCAGTCAGGAGTACCCCCTCATGTCGCTCGCTTCCCGCCTCGGCGCCTTGTTCCTGGCGCTCGCGTTGGCCGGCTGCCTGGATTCCAAGCAGGACATCCTGAAGAAGGCAGAAGGGGTGAGCAGCCGCGCACAGCTCGAGACCGTGCTCGGCAAGCCGGACGACATCGCCAAGATAGGCCCGGTCGAGAGGTGGACCTACAAGGCGACCAACGGCACGGTCACCTTCATTCTCGCCGGCGACATCGTCACTACCAGCCTGACCGGCGACGCCAAATAAGCGGGCACTTGCCCGACCGAATCTCCACCCCTTGGTTTTCGCGATCGTCGAAGCGTGCGTAGGCCGTATCCATCTACGTCTTCAGGACATGGCTCCTCATGCCGAGGTTGTCGGAGCACGAGGGGCGGGGACGCAAGTGGGTAAGGTCCGGCCGCTAGGCAGCGATGCAGACCTGGTTCCGGCCGCCATTCTTGGCCTGGTACAAGGCCGCATCCACCGAGGCCAGGAACGCCGAAGAGGTCCGGATGTCCCCCGTCCAGGCGCTGACCCCGGCGCTGATGGTAACCTGGACGACGCCCGCCCTGGTCAGGATGTGCTGCTGCTCCACCGCGGCGCGCAACCGCTCCGCGACGACCCGGGCCTCCTCCGCTTCGGTCTCAGGCAGCAGCAGGGCGAACTCCTCGCCGCCGACGCGGGCCGCCAAATCGTTCGCGCGGCGGTGACTGCCGAGCACCGCCGAAATCGTCTGCAGTACCTCATCGCCGACCGGATGACCGTAGGTGTCGTTGATGCGCTTGAAATGATCGACATCGACCATCACCAGAGCAAGAGGGCGGCCATAGCGGTTGGCTCGGCCGATCTCCTCCGCGGTCCGCTCGTCGAAGGCGCGGCGGTTGGCGAGCCCGGTCAGGGGGTCGTGGGTCGCGATGTCCCGGAGGTGCCGTTCGTAGCGCTTGCGAACCTCGATCTCCTTGGCCAACTCCTGCGTCCGTTCGGCGACCCGCCGCTCGAGGCTCGCGCGGGCCTCGGCAAGCTCGCACTCGCGTTCCCGAATCGTCTCCCGCATGGCCTGGACAGCCTGCCCGATCGTCGCCAACTCGTCATCGCCTGCCACCACCAGAGGACGTGCGTAATCCCCTGCTGCAATCGCCTTCAGCGCGACCACGATGGCGTCGACGCGGCGAACCAGGAAGCGATCGAACAGGCGGTTGAAGACCAGGAATGCACCGAAACCGGTGACAAGCAGAACCAGGACGATCAACCGACCGAGCTGCCGCCACGGCTCGTTCACCGTCGCCAGGTTGAAGTCGGTCCGGATCACCGCATAGCGGACGCCACTCAACCCGCTCGTCTGACTGTTGACTCGGGTCAGGATCGTCACCCGGTCGTCCTCTGCCATGCGAACCTCTCGCTCGCCCTCAAAGTTCGCAATCACGTCGCCCGACAGGTACTCGCCCTCCCTCAGCGCCGAGAAGCCCCCCTTGGCGTTGACGAGATAGACATCGATGCCCTGCAGGAAATCCTTGGTGCGGCCGTCGCTCGCAAAGAAGGTTCCGAACAGGTAGTCGCGATAGGCGGGTGTGCGTTCGCGGCGCCCGAAATCGTGAACGTCGACGGCGCCCCGGATCAGAACCTTGGAACCCTCGGGACTGTAATAGCCGGCGATCTCGAGCCTGTGGGTGAATGGAGAGACCGCCATCACGTCGACGAGGACGAGGCCGCTGCCCGCCAACACCTTCAGCCGGGCCACCTCGTCCGCGTCGAGGCCGGGGATGTCGCGATCCGGCGCTTCGCCATCGATCAGGCGGACATCGTCTAGTCCCCAAGCCCCCGGCTCCAGTTTCCCGGGCATGACGGCGCCGGAGTCTCGGTGAGCCTCCGTCGCCAAGTGTGCCAGCGCGGGCAGGGTCCGATGCATCCACGCCTGGATGCCGCGCTCGTCCTCCGCAAGCGTCTCGGTGAATGTCCAGAGCCGGCTCTCGACATGGTCGCGCACCTGATCGACCTGGCGATCGACCGTCTTCCCGAGATCGAGCCAGGCGGCAAGGTAGATCGCCCCGCCGACGACGCCCAGCGTCAGGCCGGTGACCGTGATCAGAATCCTGCACAGCCAGTTACGCATGCAATCCTATGTACCACAACAGGACCCACGGCCAAACCCCAAGTTTCCGATATGTGTTTCGTTGCAAGATGCCGGCCGCCGCCGGAACCGGCTTGGCGCGAAGACCAACATTGCCTACACTCCGCGCTTCTCGCATTCCCGATCCAGCACAAGGCGCATCCCCATGAGCGGTGAAGTGAAGAAAGTGGTGCTCGCGTATTCCGGTGGTCTCGACACCTCGGTGATCCTGCGGTGGCTGCAGGACACCTACGGCTGCGAGGTCGTCACCTTCACCGCCGACATCGGCCAGGGCGAGGAACTGGAGCCGGCCCGCAAGAAGGCCGAGATGCTGGGGATCAAGCAGATCTACATCGAGGACCTGCGCGAGGAGTTCGTCCGCGACTACGTGTTCCCGATGTTTCGCGCCAACGCGATGTACGAGGACACGTACCTGCTCGGCACCTCGATCGCGCGGCCACTGATCGCCAAGCGCCAGATCGAGATCGCCGAGGAGACCGGCGCCGACGCGGTCGCCCACGGCGCCACCGGCAAGGGCAACGACCAGGTCCGGTTCGAGCTCACCTATTACGCGCTGAAGCCCGACATCCGGATCATCGCGCCGTGGCGGATCTGGGACCTCAACTCGCGCACCAAGCTCATCGAGTACGCGGACAACCACCAGATTCCGATCCCCCACGACAAACGCGGCGAGGCCCCGTACTCGGCCGACGCCAACCTTCTGCACATCTCGTGCGAAGGGAAGGCGCTGGAGGATCCGTGGCAGGAACCGGAGGAGTACATCTACACCCGCTCGGTTGCTCCGGAAGCCGCGCCCGACAAGCCGACCTACGTCGAGATCGAGTTCGTCAAGGGCGATCCGGTCGCCGTCGACGGCGTCAAGCTGTCGCCCGCCGCGCTCCTGACCAAGCTGAACCAGCTCGGCGGCGCCAACGGCATCGGCCGCATGGACATCGTCGAGAACCGCTTCGTCGGCATGAAGTCGCGCGGCGTCTACGAGACCCCCGGCGGCACCGTCCTGTTCGTGGCGCGCCGCGGCGTCGAGCAGCTCACCCTCGACAAGGGCGCCATGCACCTCAAGGACGAGCTGATGCCGAAGTATGCCGAGCTGGTCTACAACGGCTTCTGGTTCTCGCCCGAGCGCCTGATGCTGCAGGCGGCGATCGATCAGAGCCAGGAGAAGGTGACCGGCACCGCGCGGGTGAAACTTTACAAGGGCAGCTGCACCCTGGTCGGCCGCAAGTCGCCGAACAGCCTGTATTCCCACGAGATCGTCACCTTCGAGGCCGACACCGTCTACGACCAGAAGGACGCGCAAGGGTTCATCAAGCTGAACGCGCTGCGCCTGCGGCTGGCCCGGGCGCTGGAGATGAAGAAGCGGTGATCCTCCCTCTCCAGGAAAAGGGGTCGGAGTCATTTTTCAAAAAAAATGACTCCGACCCCTTTTCCTTGGACCCCTTTTCCTCCCTACCTCGCCGCCCAGCACAGCGCCATCGCGGCGGTCCAGGAGAAGTTGCTGCCGCCGCAGGCGCCGCCGTCCGTCGGGTCGTAGTACTCGGAGAACCCGGATTGCCACATGAGCTCCGCGGTCTGCTCGCGGATGCGCGCGGCCAGCGCCGCCTCGCCGTAGTGCTCGAGCCCTTGCGCGATCATGCGGTTGATGATCGCCCACACCGGGCCCCGCCAGTAACGCTTGGGATCGAACCGGGGGTCGGACGGGCAGAGGCTGGGAACCAAGTAGCGCACGTGCTGCCCCCAGCGCTCGATTTCGCGGGCCATGCGAGCGGCCCGCGTCGGGCCGGGATGCCGGGCGAACAGCGGCAGCAGGCCGCCGCTGGTACAGACCGGGATGCGCTCGCCGCCTAACAGGTCCAGCGACTGGTAGAGCCCGGCCTCCCCGTTCCACAGCCGGTCGAGCGCGTTGCGCTGGCGTTCCAGCCGCTCTGCGATCTCGGCCCGCTCCGCCGCCTCGCCGAAGCGTTGGGCCAGCACCAGAAGGTCCTGCTCGGCACGATAGAGGATCGCGTTGACCGCGACGTCGGCCACCTTGAGCGGCGCGCACCTCCACATCGCCGACGCCTGCCAGCCGACGCCGCGGAACAGATCCACGAGGTGGATGTAGCGGCGGTACTCCTCGTCGTGCGGCCGCATCGCGGCATCGACGTGTCCGGTATCGCGGCGACGGATCGGCGTGGTCGGCGTCGCCGGCACGCGGGCCAGCGGCGCGTCCCAGGCGGGGCTGTTGTCCATCCCCGACTCCCAGGGGTGGAGGATGGCGACCAGCCCGCCGCCCTCGGGGTCGCGGGCCGCCGCCCACCAGCGGTGCCAGGCCAGCACGCGCGGGAAGAGCGTCGCGGCCCGATTATCGTCGCCGGTCTCTTCCCAAAGTTGGCGCAGTACGGTCGCCAGCACCGGCGGCTGGGAAATGCCCGAGGTCGCGGGCTGGTGCCGGGTGCCCCAGACATCGGGGCCGGGGAAGTAGTCGTCGCTGCGGACGTGGAAGACGATGTGCGGCACCATGCCGTCATCCCACTGCCCCTCCAGCAGCCGCTCGAGCTCCCGCCATGCCCGTTCGGGGTCGAAGGTGACCCAGCCGAGCGCGACCAGCGCGGAATCCCAGTTCCATTGGAACGGATAGAGGCGGGCGGTCGGTACCGTGTAGCCGCCCTTGTCGTTGGCCCTCAGGACGGCCTGCGCCGCCTCGATCATGCCCGTCATGAAAACTCCGGTTGGTACGTCTGAGCTTCGATTCGAGATTCCCCCTCACCCCGGCCCTTTACGGCCCCACCGCCTGCTCCGATTGCGGGTCCATCCACACCACCCGACCGGCGTCGGGCTTCAGCCCGATGCGGCGGCCGGCCGGCCAGTCGATGATCTCGGGCGTGACCACCCGCACGGTGGCGCCGTCGCAGCGCACGGTCACAAGCGTGTGCGAGCCCAGCGGCTCGACCACCAGCACCTCGGCGGCGAGGCCCTGATCGGGAGCGACGATGGCGAAGTCCTCGGGCCGCACCCCGGCCAGTAGCGCGCCGCTCGTCACCGGTGCCGGGACCGGCAATCCGCCCAGGCGCGCCTCCCCGCCCGTCACCTCGACCGGCAGGAAGTTCATCGGCGGGCTGCCGACGAAGCCGCCGACGAACTTGGTCCGCGGATGGCGGTAGACCTCGGTCGGGGTGTCGATCTGGACGATGCGGCCGCCATGCATCACCGCAATGCGGTCGGCCAAGCCCATCGCCTCGGTCTGGTCGTGGGTGACGTAGATGGTGGTGGTGCCAGCCTGTTCCAGCACGGTCTTGAGCTCGGCCCGCATCTCGAGTCGCAAGAGGGCGTCCAGGTTCGACAGCGGCTCGTCCATCAGCAGCACCGGCGGCTCGACCGCCAGCGCGCGCGCCACCGCCACCCGCTGTCGCTGGCCGCCCGAGAGGTTGCCGGGATGGCGGTCGAGGTAGTCCTCGATGTGCAGCAGGCCGGCCGCCTTGCGCACCTGGGCGTCGATGCGGGTGGGGTCAGCCTTCTGCATGCGCAGTCCGAAGGCGATGTTCTCGAACACCGTCATGTGCGGGAACACCGCATAGTTCTGGAACACCATCGCCAGGCCGCGCGCCCGGGTCGGCACCTCGGTGAGGTCGCGTCCGCCGATGACGATGCGGCCGGCCGTCTGGGTCTCCAGTCCGGCAACGATGCGCAGCAGCGTCGTCTTGCCGCAGCCCGAAGGCCCGAGCAGGGCGACGAACTCGCCGTCGGCGATATCGAGGGTCACCTCGTCGAGAGCGCGGACGGCGCCGAAGTCCTTGCGCACCTTGTCGATCAGGATCTGAGCCATCGCATCTGCCCTAGCGGTTGGCGATGCCCCACATCGCGAAGAGATACTTCCTCACCGCGAAGATGAAGGCGATTGACGGGACGATCAGCAGGAAGCCGCCGGCAAACCGGAAGTGCAGCGGCGATTCCGAAAGCACGGTCAGCAGATAGGCAGTGAGCGTTCGCTCGCGCACGGTCAGGATCGAGGCCGCGAACACCTCGTTCCATGAAATGACGAAGGCGAAGATCGCCGTGGCGGCGATCCCCGGAAGCGCCAGCGGCAGCACGATCTTGCGGAACGCCTGGACGCGCGAACAGCCGAACACCCAGGCCGCCTCCTCGAGCTCGCGGGGGATGCCCATGAACAGGCTGGACGAGATCAGGGCCGCGAACGGCAGCGCCAGCGCGGTGTGGATCAGCGCGACTCCGACCGGCGTGTCGTAGAGGCCGACGCGGATGAAGATCACCGTCAACGGCAGCGCCAGGATGGCGAGCGGAAAGGCGCGGGTCAGCAGGATCAACAGCCGGTACAGGTTCTGGCCGGGGAAGCTGTAACGGGCGAGCGCATAGCCGGCCGGCGCGCCCAGGGCGATCGACAGCGCCATGCAGATCGAGGCGGCGATGACGCTGTTGAAAGCGGCGTGGGCGACGCCCTCGATTCTCAGGAAGGTGTCCATCGCCGCGAACGAGAAGGTCTCGCCCGGCAGCACCCCCTTCGGCCACTTGAAGACGCCGGCGCGGCCGCCGAAGGCGCCGAGCGTGATGAAGTAGATCGGCACCAGCACCCAGGCGCAGAGCGCGACCACCCCGGTGGCGTAGACGAGGCGGCGAACGGTCTTCATGACCGCTCCTCCGTCCGGCTGCGCAGCACCCGCAGGTAGACCACGGTGGCGGCCAGGGAGATGACGACGATGAGAACCGCGTAGGCCGCGGCCACTCCGTAGGCCTGGTTGTCGCGCTGCCACACGTAGGCCTCGCCGACCAGGACCGGGAAGTTGCGGCCGGCGATCGCGTAGACCACGGCGAACACCTCGAAGGCCAGCACCGTACGCAGGATCAGCGCCGTCTGCAGGCTGGGCTTCAGGAGCGGGAGCGTGATGCGGCGGAAGGTCGTCCACGGGCTCGCGCCGAAAATTTCGGCCGCCTCGCGGTATTCCTTGGGGATCAGCTGCAGACCGGCGACCAGAATGATGAACACGATCGCGGTCGCCCGCCACACCTCGGCAAGCAGGATGCCGACGAAAAGGGTGCCCGGCGTCTCGTAGGTCAGCCACTGGGTCGGGCCGTCGATCAGCCCGAGCGCTGCAAGCGCGCTGTTGAGGTAGCCGCGCTCCTGCAGGAGCGCCAGCCAGACCAGGCCGGCGGCAAGGTCTGAGACGCCGAGCGGGATGGTCCAGATCCACAGGACGAGGTCGCGGCCCCGCGGCAGCTTCTGCAGCATCGAGGCCATGCCGAGCGCGATCGCCACCTGCAGCGGCACCACCGTCACCACCAGCAGGAAGGTGTTTTTCACCGCGGGCCAGAAATTGAGGTCGCCCGCCATCCGCCGGTAGTGGTCGAGGGTGGGCGCGCCGTTGTCGGAGAACGAGATCGCGATCGTCTCGACCAGCGGCACCACGAACAGCGCCGCCAGGAACAGAACCGACGGCGCCAAGAGCAGGTAGGGAAGGAACCGGGAACGGCCACTCATGCGCCTCTCCCCTCCCCCTCGAAGGGGGAGACGGAGGAGGTGCCTCGCGGCTTCTCCCTGCGAGAGGGGAGAACAATGCGGCAAGATGCGCCGGTTCTCATGTCTTGTCCCCATTCACCCTCATCCTGAGCCTGTCGAAGGATGAGGGTAGCCCCAGGGGCCTCATGGTTCGACAGGCTCACCATGAGGCCCTTTCCCGCTTCGCCGACTTCACTGCACCGGGCAGGCGCCCTGGCTCGGCTTGTCGGGAGCCCAGCACGGGGCCTTGGTGGCCTCCATGATGCCCTTGAGCACGCCGGCCTGCGCCTCCAAGACCTCCTTAACCGGCTCGCCGCGCAGGACGATGCGCTGGAAGGCATCGAAGTAGACCTTGTTGAACTCGCCGCCCTTGTCGGCGAGCCCCACCGGCAAGAGCGCCGGCAGCGCGTCGGGCGCGTTCTGGGTCTTGGCGACGGCGCTGGCGATCAGCTTGATGCCCGGCGACAGGTCGGCCGGCAGCTCGGCCTTGACGACCGGGAAGAAGCCGACCTCGGCGGCGGTAACGATCTGGGTTTGCGGCTTGGTCAGGTGCTCGATCAGCGCCACCGCGCCGTCGCGGTTGGGGGCGCCGGTGGGGATCGCCAGCCCGGCGATCACCGGCATGTAGCCGCGGCCCTTGGGCCCCGCCGGCGCCGGGAAGGTGACGAAGTCCTGGGGCATCTGGACCAGGGCCTCCTTGACCCGGGCGACGTGGTCGAAGGCAACCCAGACCTCCTCGCCCATCAGCGGCTCCTGCATGAAGTCGTACGAGGTCGAGTTCGGGGTCACGTATTTCCAGAGCGCCGCGAACTTCGTCCACATCTGCTCGGCCTCGGGCGAGCGGAACGTGGTGACTACGCCGCCGGTGAAGGACGGATACAGATAGCCTTCGAAGAAGCGCGGCATCAGCCCCTTGGGACCGGCCGGAAAGCCGATCAGGCGCTTGCCGGCCTTGTCCGTCATCGCCTTGCCCCAGGCCTCGAGCTGGTCGTAGGTCAGGCTGTCGATATCGGCGCCCGGCGGGAGGTACTGCAGCGCCTTCTTGTTGGCGACCATGATGTAGGTCGCCTGCATCCACGGGATGTAGACCTGTTTGCCGGTCCCGAACCTGCCGAGCTCCATCAGGTTGGCGGGAATGCCGCGGTCCTTCACCTTGGCGGCGATGTCGTCGATGGCCTGGAGGTCGCCGGACGGCTGCAGGGCCGACAGCTCTCCGTGGAGGGCGCCGGCGAGGCTGACCGTGCGCCTGCCCGCCTGGCCCTCGGCCCGCATGCGGACGTCGAACTGCGGCGGCTCCTCGACGAGGTAGGTGACCTTGCCGGGGAAGCCCTTGAGGATCACCTCGCGGACCTTCTGCGCCTCCTCGATCGGCCGCAGCTGGGTCGACAGGAAGACCACGTCCTGCTGCTGGGCGTAGGCCGGCACGAAGGCCAGCGCCGCCGCGAGGCCGGCCAGGCCCGCGACGGTCAAGCGACTGATGGCGTTCATTGCTCTCCTCCCGAGTGGTTTCTCCTCACGCTGATTCGCCCGAGGACGCCCGCGGCATCTGGACCAGCGGACGGACCTCTGCGATCTCTCCCGGGTCGGCGCCGCCGAGCCGCGCCACCACCATGTCGGCGACCCTTTCGCCGACTTCACGCAGCGGCAGCTCCATGGTGGTCAGCGGCGGATCGGTGAAGGCGGCGGCCGGGATGTTGTCATGGCCGGTGATCGCGATATCCGACCCGATCTTCTGGCCGCGCTCGATGGCGGCGCGCATGGCCCCCATCGCCATCCGGTCGGTGGCGCAGACGACCGCGCTCGGCCGCCCGGCCGCGAGCACCTCCGCTGCCGCCGCATAGCCTCCCTCCTCGGTGGGCTCGCCCTCGGCGACGAGGTGGGTCTTCAGCCCCGCCTCCGCCATCGCCGCGCGCCAGCCGGCGCAGCGAAAGCCGGCGAACATCAGCTGGGCGGGCGCCGACACGAAGGCGATGCGGCGATGGCCGAGCCCGATCAGGCGCCGGGTCAGGTCGCGAAAGCCGCCCTCGCCGTCGCCGTCGATGTAGGCATAGGGTTCAGGGCTGTCGGTGCGGCCATGGCAGACGAAGGGAAAGCCCTTGTCCAGCAGATAGCGGACCCGTTCGTCGGACCGCCGGGTGCGCACGACGATCGCCGCATCGGCGCGCCGACCCTCGACGAGGCGGCGGTAGACCGCCATCTCGTCGGCCCCGGGTCGTGCCGCCAGCAGCAGCAGGTCGTGGCGGCGGGCGGCGAGCCGCTCGCCGATCGCCGACAGCAGCTCGACGAACACCGGCTCGTAGAAGCGGCCCGGTTCGCTGGGCATGACGAAGGCGACCGCCTCGCCCGATCCCTTGCGCAGGCGCCTGGCCGCCGAATGGGGATGATAGCCGGCCTCCTCGGCCGCCTTGCGCACCCGTTCGCGGGTGGCGGGCGACACGTCCGGATAGCCGTCGAGCGCGCGGGAAACGGTGGTGATGGAGAGCCCGAGCGCCTGCGCCAGTTCCCGAAGCGAAGACATGGCCTCATCCAAAACGTTTTGGATGGTTTCCTATATCGGGAGCGCGCGTCCCCTGTCAACGGCGATTCCGAACTATCGACGATGGGTCTTCAGGAACGCCGCCGCGGCTCCCAGCAGCGGAGCGTCGGAGCCGAGGGTTCCGCGGGCAACCGGGCACGGCAACCGCGCCGCAAGAGGCGGGCCGAACAGCGCGAAGGCGCCGGAAATGCCGCCGCCGACCAGCACCGCATCGGCCTGGAACGCCTCGGCATAGCCGGCCAGGAAGGTGCCGAGGTCGCGGCCGAAGTCTTCGAACACTGCCCGCGCGAGGGCATCCCCGGCGAGGGCTGCCGCAGCCGCCTGCTCGGGTGTGCGGCCGTCGAGCCCCGCGGCGGCAAGCCGCTTCTGCATGCCGCGAATCGAGAAGCAATCGTCTGCGGCCTCGCCCTGGAAGATCCCGTCGAACAGCCAGCCCCCGTTGCCGGGGACCCCCTCCCCCACGCTTTGGCGGACGCCGTCGACGAAGAACCCAGAGCCCATCCCGGTGCCGAGCGTCACCCCGATCACGCGACCAAAGCCCCGTCCCGCCCCGTAGGAGATCTCGCCCGCGATCGCCGCCTCGGCATCGTTGAGGAAGACGATGCGCGGGATGCCCGTCCGCGAGGCCAGCTCGCGGCCGACGTCGACGCCATACAGGCGGTCGAACTTGCAAACGCCCGCGGTGCGGCAGATCCCGGTCTCGTATTCGAAGGGCCCGGGAAATGCGACCGCCAGCCCGCCAGCCCGTCCGGGCAGCCGTTCCGCCCGTGCCAACACGCAGGCGGCCAGCGTGCCGAGGATCGCCTCGGCCGAGCCGGCACTGTCGAGGGCCGTGCGCGCCTGATCCGAGACCGCCATCTCCGGCACCCGCACCACGCCGCTCTTGACCGACGTGCCGCCGACGTCGAGGGCGATAAGGACGGAGGGGCTCATGGTCTTAGGGGACAAGGCGGACGTTCACACCCGGCCGTACTGGTCGTCCAGGCGCTCTATATCGTCCTCGCGCAGGTCCTGGCCGTATTGGACCTCGATCACGCACAGGGGAGTCGTGCCGGGGTTCTCGAGCCGGTGCGCCGTGCCGACCGGGATTTCGACCGCCTCGTTCTCGCGCAGTCGCCGCACCTCGCTGTCGAGGGTAACCAGCGCCTCGCCGGCCACCACCACCCAGTGCTCGTGACGGCCGCGGTGGCGTTGCAGCGACAGCCGCTGCCCGGGGAGGACGACGATGCGCTTGGCGCAGTAGGTGGGGCCGGTCGCCAGCACCTCCCACGTACCCCAGGGCCGGGTGTCGCTCTCGCCGGGGCGATAGGCGTTGCCGCCGGTCTGCTCAGCCATCGGTCTCCTCCTCGCCTAGCGCAGGGTCGCCGCGTGGATGTCCGCCATGTAGAGGGCGTAGGCGTTGTCCATGTGCCGCTGCATGGCCGCGGCCGCACGGTCGGGGTCGTGCCGCAGGACGGCGTCGAAGATCTCCTTGTGGTCGGCGTACGAGCGCCGGTTGCGGTCCTCGACATCGACGTTCTCGGGTCGTTGCATGATCAGCCATTCGACGAACGCGTCGTGCATCGCCACAATGATCGGATTGCCCGCGGTCTCCGCCAGGGCGCGGTGGAAGGCGACGTCACTCTCGACGAAGCTCGTCTCCTGACCAATCGTCGCCTGGTTGCGCTCCAGCGCATAGGCCAGGCGCGCGATCTGCGCGTTTGAGGCATGACTGGCGGCGTGACGGGCCAAGCTGACCTCGATGAACGAACGTACCTGTTCGAAGTGGGCGAACCCCTCCGGCTGGTCAAGAATGAAGCGCGCCGCGCTGGTCAGCTCGCGGATGATGTTCTGCGGCGTCGGCTTGGTGACGCGCGGCCGCTGGCGCGGCGACAGATCGGCCAAGCCCATGCGCTGCAGCCCGATCAGCGCCTCGCGGATCGACGGCCGGCCGACCCCGAATTCCTCGCAAAGCTCGCGCTCCGAGGGGTAGAACGAGCCGACCTCGTAGACGCCCGAACGCACGCGGGCGGCCAGTTCCTCGACGATCGCGGCGGAGACCTTCCGGGGTTCCGCCGCCGTGTTCGCGTCATCCACCATCCCGCTCCATCCTGGCGCTCCAGCGTCCTGCCCTGGTAATACCAAAATCGGTTCAGGGAAGATAGGGGTCCAGCGCACCGGAGGCGACGAAGCGGTCGAGTGCAGCCACCTTGGCCGGATCACCCAGCGCCAGCGGCAGCCGACACGGCCCGGCATCGACCCCGCGCAGCCCCAGCACGCGCTTGGTGGCGGGAAGCAGCCCGGCTTCGAGCAGACAGGTCACGAGGTCGCAGGCGACGGCCTGCAGCCGCCGCGCCGCTTCCACGTCGCCGGCGGCGACGCGCTGATGGATCTCGCGGTAGAGGCCGGCGACCAGGTTGTAGGTCGAGCCGATGCCGCCGTCGGCGCCGACCAGGGCCGCGCTCGCATAGATCTCGTCCTTGCCGAACAGGAGCGCCCTGTCCGGGAAGGCCCGACGCAGCCGATTGAAGAGGTAGAGGTCCTCGCAGGTGAACTTGATGCCGGCGACGCCTTCGAGCTCCAGCAGCGCCGCCGTCTCCTCGAAGCTGAAGGCCCGCCGCTCGCGCGAGGGCATGTGGTAGACGAACATCGGCAGCCCCGCCGCCTGGATCAGCGCCTTGTAGTAGCCGATCACCGCCGGAAAGCCGCGCGCGTGGTCTTCCGAGGGCGGCAGCGCGGAAACAGCCGTGTAGCCGACGGCGCGGGCAGCACGGGCGAGGTGCTCGGCGCTGCGCAGGCTGGCCGCGCCGACATGGGCGATCAGACGGAGACGCTTCTCGCAGGCGCACTCGAACACGACATTCAATTGGGACTCGCGCTCGGCCACCTGCATCAGCGCCTGCTCGGCAGTGGTGCCGCCGACGTAGAGGCCGTCGACGTGCTGGCGCAGCACGTACGCGCAGATGGCCCGCTGCCGCCGCTCGTCGAAAGCCCCATCGTCCGCGAACCCCGTCAGTATCGCCGCATAGAAACCGGAAAACGCGCGCATGCCTGGATCCCCCGCCTTCGCTGAAGGCAGACATGGTCAGACAAAATACTTACTTTGGCAAGCCATATATATATAATTGACAGCCAAAAACTCGTAATGGTACGCTGCTTGATCATGAATGGCCGACCAAGCCGCGTCGGCGCGGGGCACTTGGCATTCGGCCGGCGCCGCCAAGCAAGACTCTAGTCAGGAGGATAACGCGAGATGACGACCACTTTCAGGAAGGGCGCATTCGCCGCGATCATCGGGCTGACGGCCATGGCGGCCATGTCGGCCGCGGCGAAGGAGTTCAAGTTCGCGATCCAGGATTCGCCCGGCAGCATCACCTACAAGGCGATCGTCGCGATGAACGAGGAGGCGCAGAGGCTCTCCGCCGGCGAGGTCAAGACCGCCCTCTTCCCGTCCGAGCAGCTCGGCGGACTGCAGGCGATCGTCGAGCAGGTGCGCGAAGGCGAGATCGACTTCACCGCGGTCGGCTATCCGGACATGAGCTACCTGATCCCCGAACTCAAGCTGATCGGCGAGCCCTACGTGGTCAAGGACTACGACCACCTGCTGCGCATCATCGCCGGCCCCTACGGCCAGAAGATGAACGCCGAGTTCGCCAAGCAGGGCGTCCGCGTGCTGGATGTCTGGTACTACGGAACCCGCCAGACGACGACCAAGAAGGCGATCAACTCGATCGCCGACATGAAGGGCCTCAAGCTGCGCACCCCGAACGTCGACTTCCTGATCGACTTCGCCCAGGCAGCCGGCGCCAAGCCGGTGCCGGTAGCGTTCCAGGAAGTCTATCTGGCCCTGCAGACCAACGTCGTCGACGGCCAGGAGAACCCGCTGCCGACCATCGACACGATGAAGTTCTACGAGGTCCAGACCCACCTCGCCCTGACCAACCATTTCGTTGCCTCGAAGGCGGTGCTGGCCTCGGAGAAGACCTGGAAGGGCTTGACCGAAAAGCAGCGCGACGCGGTCCTCCAGGCCGCTAGGACGGCGCGCAAGATCAACAACGACATGGTGGTCAAGCAGGAGGTCGAGCTGATCGACGCTTTCAAGAAGCGCGGCATCACCGTGACGACGCCCGACACCGCTCCCTTCCGGGCCGCCATGCAGCCCTACTACAAGAAGCTCGAGGACAAGTTCGGGGCGGGCTCGATTGCAGCCCTGGTGAAGCAGTAGACTGCCGAAAGCCTTCTTGCGCGTCGGGGCGGCAGGGTCGCCGCTCCGGCGCCATGGTCCGAACCCCGGGCGAGGGCAGGCCGTGAGCGACGACAAGCTTCCCGTTCCTTCGCGAAGCCCCGAGGGCTGGGCTGCCGCCTCCCTCCTCCTCGGGGTCTTCCTGGTCATCCTGCTGCAGATCATCAGCCGCTACCTGCCGCTGCCGGTCCCGATCTGGACCGAGGAGCTGTCGCGCTGGCTGTGGGTCTGGCTGGTGTTCGTCGGCATCGCCGAGGTCGAGCGCAGCGACGCCCACCTCAAGATGGACCTGGTAGGCGGCGCTTTGCCGCCCCGGCTGCGCACCGCGATCGGCCTGGTGATCGACGTCGTATCGCTGATCGTCTTCGCCGAGTTGCTGCGGATCGGTTACAACGGCGCGGTGCGGGCCGCCAGCGCGGCCTCGGTGACGCTGCCGGTGCCGATGGTCTTCTTCTATGCCGCCTATCCGGTGGGGGCGGTGTTCATCATCCTGCGCGTCGTGCAGCGCATGATCCGGCGCATCCGCAGTCTGGCCCGGCGGACGGGGGAGGCGACGCGATGATCGTCCTCGCCCTTGCCTCGGCCTGGATCGCCCTCATCATCATCGGCTTTCCGATCGGCATCGCGATGATCGTGGTCGCCCTCGGCTACTTCCATTTCGTCGGCGGCGGCCTCAACTTTGCGGTGCGCCTGATGTCGGACGGCCTCAGCAGCTTCCCGCTGCTGGCGGTACCCCTGTTCATCCTGACGGCGGCCCTGCTGAATTCGTCGGGGGTCGCCAACCGGCTGTTCCAGTTCGCGCAGGCCCTGGTCGGCCAGTTCCGCGGCGGGCTGGGCCACGTCAACATCCTGGCCAGCCTGTTCTTCTCGGGGATGTCGGGCTCGGCGATGGCCGACGCCGGCGGGCTCGGCAAGCTGGAGATCCAGGCGATGCGCCGGGCCGGCTACGACGACCGGTTCTCCGGCGCCGTCACCGCCGCCTCCTCGATCATTGGCCCGCTGGTGCCGCCGAGCATCCCGATGGTCCTCTACGGCGTGATCGCCAACGCCTCGATCGGCGATCTGTTCCTGGGCGGGTTCGCGCCCGGCTTTCTCACCGCGGCCGCGCTGATGGTGATGGTCTACGTCCATGCCCGGGCGCGGAACTATCCGACCCAACCGAGAGCACGCCTGGTCGAGATCGGCCGCTCCTTCGTCAGCTCGTTCGGGGCGCTGCTGACGCCGTTCGTGATCATCGGCGGCATCTTCAGCGGCTTCTTCTCGCCGACCGAGGCGGCCGGCATCACGGTGCTGTACGCGATCCTGCTCAACGTCTTCGTCTATCACGAGCTGACCTGGCGGAAGTTCCTCACCGACCTCTATGAAACCGCCGTGACCTCGGCCGCCATCGGCACCATCATCGCCGGGGTCAGCCTGTTCGGCTACATCCTCGCCCGCGAGCAGGCGCCGCAACAGATCGCCGGACTGTTCCTCGCCGTCACCGACAATCCGCTGGTGTTCCTGCTGATCGTCAACGTCCTCTTGTTCGTGCTGGGGGCGTTCGTCGAATCGCTGGCAATCCTGTTGATCCTGGTGCCGATGCTGGTGCCGGTCGCGGTCAAGCTGGGCATCGACCCGGTGCATTTCGGGGTGGTGGTGATCCTGAACCTGATGATCAGCCTGCTGACGCCGCCGATGGGAATGTCGCTGTTCGTGGTGGCCAAGGTCTCGAACATCCCGTTCCAGCTGCTGGCGCGCGCCATCCTGCCGTGGCTGGTGCCCCCCGCGGTGGTGCTGGTCCTGATCACCGTGTTCCCGGAGCTGGTGATGTTCCTGCCCAACCTGTTCCGGTAGGAGGCAAAATGACGACGTTGCGTGGGGGGCGGCTCCTCGAGGGCATCTGGGGCGCGGTCCTGCTGGCGATCGATGCCCGGGGCGAGATCGACTGGACGGCGACCGGCGAGACCCTGGACATCCTGTGCGGCAGCGGCGTGAACGGCGTCTACACCAACGGTACCGCCGGCGAGTTCCACGTCCAGACCGAGGCCGAGTTCGACCGCCTGAGCGAGGCCACAGCGGCCGCTGCGGGGCGCGCAGGCATTCCGTTCCAGCTCGGGGTCTGCCACGCCAACCCGCGGGTGGCGCGCGAACGCCTGCTTCGGATCGCCGGCCTCGCGCCCGACGCCGTGCAGATCGTGCTGCCCGACTGGTGGCCGCCCAGCCTCGCCGAGGCCGAGCGCTTCGTCGCCGGCATGGCCGAGGCGGCGGGAAGCATCCCGCTGGTGCTCTACAATCCGCCGCATGCGAAGCGGAGGCTCACGCTGGCCGAGATCGCCGCCCTCAAGCGGACCGCGCCGTCGCTGATCGGGGCCAAGCTGCCCGGCGGCGACGCCGCCTGGTACGCCGAGATGCGCGCCAGGCTGCCCGACATGGCAGTGTTCATCCCCGGCCACTTCATGGCCTCGGGATGCAGTTCCGGGGGCCGCGGCTCGTACTCGAACGTCGCTTGCCTCAGCCCGCGCGGCGCGGTGCGCTGGTGGAACCAGCTCCTCAGCGACCTCGACGCGGCGCTCGCCTTCGAGCCGCGCGTCGTCGGTTTCATCGAGAAACACATGATCCCGCTGCGGGCGAGCGAGGCGCTTTCCGACGTCGCCCTCGACAAGGCGATGGCCGCGGCCGGCGGCTGGGCTCCGCTGACGCAACGGCTGCTGTGGCCGTACGCCTCGGCTTCTGAGGAGGCTGTGAAGACGATCGCCGCCGCCGCAAGGCGCGAACTGCCGGAGCTGTTCCTCGACTGACCGCAGAGCGGCCGTTCCGGGGGACGTGCCCGCCCGCTCAATTCGTTGTTGTCTGCGACGCCCACAGGCGGAAAATGCGGTCGTGGCGAAATTCAACCACGAGGAAGTTACCTACCTCGAAGTCGCCGCCGGCCGGCCGTACGCTGGAGAAGTACGGCCGGGTCGTGCCGGCGATGCGAACCGAAGGGAATTTCGTCGCCAAGTCCCAGCGGGACAGTCCGAGCCAGACGCCACTGTCCAGTAACACCGGGTTGTATTTCGGCGGCAGAAGAGGGCAATCGTCCGTCGCTCCTTCCCCCTCTTGCAGCACGGTGGCAGTAACCCCGAGCGCCGCCAGCTCGGGCCCACCGAATTCGTAGTCAGACGTTATCCAAAGGCGTTGTCGTTCTCCCTGGTCGATCGTGTAGCACAACCAGTGCCGGTTGTAGTGTTCCTGACCGCTTTCAGACAATGGGCCCGAAGGGATCGCCAAGGCAATTTTAAACAGTCCTGTCCCTTCGAAGTTGACCCGGAAATCCCCCAGGTTCAGCCCCGCGGCGGGAACCCGGTCGGTGTTGGGGGGAAAGCCGCTTTCCTGCCCGTCTACCTCGTCTGATGTCAGCCCCGGCGGAGCGGTGGCGTCATCTGATAGTCCGGGCTGTATCCACGCCAAGACGAACAAGACCGCAATCGGAAAAGACTTGAGCATAGCACGACCTCATCGGGACGCAGGTTCAGTACACTCGGAGACGGCGGTCACGACTGGCCGCGATGCGGTTCCGGACATCTCTCGGAAGCACGATGCAGCCCTTGGAGGCACTTCGGTCTCCACGATTGTTGTCGGCATGGATCAGAAAGCCCGACCGTGCGTGCATGTCATTGGCGGCGTCCGGCGTCAGCCGCATCGAGCCGGGCAACTCCTTACCATCAATCTCAATGTTCTCCTGACTGCCAATCGTGTAGAGCCCGCGCGGAATAGGTCCGGTGTTGCGGACATGCTGCATGTCCGGGTTGTTGAGGCCAGCACCTTGACCCGAGTAGCCCCTGCCCACGCGCCTCACGACCTCCGATCCGTCGACATAGTCCAGCTCACCTGTTCTCTGATTGTACCACCATTCTCCTGGTTGTCTATTTACATTAGAATGCTCTTTTTGCTGGCGCGCCACAGGGCCCTTGGCCGCTGACGGCGCCGACGTCAAAAAACTCCGCGCGGCATCACTCGTCAGGGCAACCGCGCCGGCGGCCGGGGCCTGGTTGGTGCCCGCCTGCGGTGGCTGATGGCCGCCGCCGCGAGATGCGAAATGCCGGAGCTGTTCGAGGAGCCACAGAATCCAAAAGGGACAGTCATCCCCGCGAAAGCGGGGATCCAGGCGGTGCGTCCCTGGCTGGATTCCCGCTTTCGCGGGAATGACGGAAAGGATGGCGGGCGTCGCGGCTCACTTCCAGATCGGCTTGCCGCTGCCGGGCAGGCCGTAGCTGGACCACTTGCGGGTGACCTCGTCGATCACCTGGTCGGCCATGCGCAGCTTGCGCCCCCAGTCGCGTTTCGTCTCGGGCGGCATCTTGGCGGTGGCGTCGATGCCGACCTTGCTGCCGAGGCCGGAGTCCGGCGAGGCGAAGTCGAGGTAGTCGATCGGCGTGTTCTCGATCAGCGTCAGGTCGCGGGCCGGATCGACGTTGGTCGAAACCGCCCACATCACGTCCTTCCAGTCCCGCGCGTCGAGGTCGTCGTCGATGACGATGACGAACTTCGTGTACATGAACTGGCGCAGGTAGGACCATACCCCCAGCATCACCCGCTTGGCGTGGCCCGGGTAGGCCTTGCGCATGGAGACCACGGCGATGCGGTACGAGCACCCCTCGGGCGGCAGCCAGAAATCGGTGATCTCGGGGAACTGCTGGCGGAACAGCGGCACGAACACCTCGTTCAGCGCCTCGCCCAGCACGGAGGGCTCGTCCGGCGGCCGCCCGGTGAAGGTGGAGAGGTAGATCGGCTTGCGGCGCATCGTGATCGCGCTGAGGGTGAAGACGGGGAAGCGTTCGACCGCGTTGTAGTAGCCGGTGTGGTCGCCGTACGGGCCCTCGTCCCCCTCCTCGTCCAGCGAGACGTGCCCCTCGAGCACGATCTCGGCCTGCGCCGGCACCTTCAGCGGCACCGTCCGGCAGTCGACGAGGTCGACCTTGGCGCCGCGCAACAGCCCCGCGAACTGGTATTCCGACAACGCGTCGGGGACCGGGGTGACGGCGGCGATGATCGTCCCGGGGTCGGCGCCGATCACGGCGGCGACCGGCATCGGCTCGGAACGCGCCTTCTTCCAGCGCGCGAACTGCTGGGCGCCGCCGCGGTGGCGCAGCCAGCGCATCAGGGTGGTGTTCCGCCCGGTCACCTGCATGCGGTAGATGCCGAGGTTGAAGTCGTCGCGCCGGTCCGCATCCGCCTCCGGCCCCCGGGTCACCACCAGGGGCCAGGTGATCAGCGGCGCCGGCTCGCCCGGCCAGCAGGTCTGGATCGGCAGCCGGGCAAGATCGATCTCGTCGCCCGTCCACACGACCTCCTGGCAGGGCGCGTGGGTGGTGACCCGCGGCTTCATCGCCAGCACGTTGCGCACCAGGGGCAGCATCCCCATCGCCTCGCGCAGACCTCCCGGCGGCTCCGGCTGGCGCAGAAAGGCCAGCAGCTCGCCCACCTCGCGCAGTTCGGAGGGCCGGCGGTTCATGCCGGCGGCGACCCGCTCGACGGTGCCGAACAGGTTGGCCAGTACCGGCATGTCGAAAGCCTGCCCGTCGGCGCCGGTGACGTGCTCGAACAGCACCGCCGGCCCCTTCTCGGCCAACAGCCGGGTCTGGATCTCGGTGATCTCGAGGTGGCACGAGACCGGGGCCTTCACCCGTACCAAGCGCCCGTCCCGCTCGAGGCGGTCGATGAAATCGCGCAACGAGGAGTACGCCATGGGGCCTCGCCTGCCGCCCAACAAGGTTCGCGTATTGATCCAGGCATCCCGCCAGGGGTCAACCCCCTTGACGGGAAGCGGGTGCCGGCGCGCTACTGGTCAGTGAAGTGCCATGCTTCATGCTTTGCCGGAGTGAGCGGGATGACAGTCGAGAACAACGTGCCGGTCGAGCGTCGTCGCAACAAGCGGCTCGGCCGCGAGCAGCGCTATCAGCGCCTGATCGACGTCGGCATCGCGCTGTCGGCGGAACGCGACCATCACCGCCTGATGGAGATGATCCTGCTGGAGGCGAAGCAGCTCTGCAACGCCGACGGCGGCACCCTCTACCTGCGTACCGAGGACGACCGGCTGAAGTTCGCGATCATGCGCACCGATTCGCTGGGCATCGCGCTGGGCGGCACCACCGGCAAGGAAATCCCGTTCCCGCCGGTGCCGATGTACGACCCCGCGACCGGTTTGCCGAACCGCAAGAACGTCTCCAGCCACGTCGCCGTCACCGGGGCTTCGGTGAACATTCCCGACGCCTATGAGGTCGAGGACTTCGACTTCTCCGGCACCCGCAAGTTCGACCAGGGCACCGGCTACCGTTCCAAGTCGTTCCTGACCGTGCCGATGAAGAACCACCAGGGCCGGGTGATCGCCGTCCTGCAGCTCCTGAATGCCCGCGATCCTCGCAGCGGAGCGGTCTCACCCTTCGATCCCGATCTCCAGCCGGTGGTCGAGGCGCTGGCCTCCCAGGCCGCGGTGGCGATGGAGAACCAAACGCTGATCGAAGCCCAGAAGAGGCTGCTCGATTCCTTCATCGAGGTGATGGCAAGCGCGATCGACGCCAAATCGCCCTACACCGGCGGCCACTGCCAGCGTGTGCCCGTGCTGACCCGCATGATCGCCGACGCGGCCACCGCCGACGACCGGCCGGCGTTCCACGACTTCCATTTGTCCGAAGAGGAACGCTACGAGCTCAATATCGCCGCCCTGCTGCACGACTGCGGCAAGGTGACGACCCCGGAGTACGTCGTCGACAAGGCGACCAAGCTGGAGACCATCTACGACCGCATTCACGAGATCCGCACCCGTTTCGAGGTCGCCAAGCGGGACGCCGAGATCGCCTATCTCAAGGACCTTCTGGCCGGAGACGGAGACCCGGCGACCCTGAAGCGCCGGCACGATGAGGCGATGGCGCAGCTCGACGCCGATTTCGCCTTCATCGCCGAATGCAACGTCGGCGGCGAGTACATGTCGCCGGACAAGATGACGAGGCTGAAGACGATCGCGGCGCGGACCTGGACCCGGACCCTCAGCGACCGGATCGGCCTCGGCCCTCTGGAGCGGCAGCGGCTGGCCAACTTCCCCGAGCCGCCGCTCCCCGTCGAGGAGCCCCTGATCGCCGACAAGCCGCACCACCGCTTCCCGCGCGAATCGCGGACGCTGTTCGAGCCCGGCAACCCGTTCGGCTTCAAGCTCGACGTGCCCGCGGACCTGTACAACCTGGGCGAGGTTTACAACCTGTCGATCCCGCGCGGCACCCTGACCAACGAGGAGCGCTTCAAGATCAACGAGCACACGGTGCAGACCGTGGTGATGCTCGAGCAGCTCCCCTTCCCCGACCATCTGAAGCGGGTCCCGGCCTACGCCGGCGGGCACCATGAGAAGCTAGACGGCACCGGCTACCCGAAAAAGCTGACCCGGGACGACATGGCGTTGCCCGCCCGCATGATCGTGGTCGCCGACATCTTCGAGGCGCTCACCGCCTGCGACCGCCCCTACAAGCAGGCGAAGAAGCTGAGCGAGGCGATCAAGATCATGTCGTTCATGGTCAAGGAGCAACACATCGACCCCGACCTGTTCGCCTTGTTCCTGCGCTCGGGCGTCTACAAGGCTTATGCCGAGAAGTTCCTCAAGCCGGAGCAGATCGACGAAGTCGACGTGACGCCGTACCTGACCCCCTCAGCTTAGGCGGAGTCGCGCTGGCGCGGCCGGACGGCTGCGGGACCATGATTGCGCCTCGCTCTCTCCCTGGGGCTGTGGGGCGTCCGACGTTGATGGCCTTGAAACCGCACCGCAGCCGCCCTCATCCTCTGGATAGGCCACCGCATCGAGAGGGGCGGATGCAGGACAAGCGCATCGAGAAGGACTCCCTGGGCGAGGTCGAGGTCCCGGCCGACCGCTACTGGGGTGCGCAGACGCAGCGTTCGCTGCAAAATTTCACGATCGGCGATCGGCGCATGCCGCTGCCGGTGATCCGCGCGTTCGGACTGCAGAAGCTGGCCGCGGCACGCGCCAACATGGCGCTGGGAGTGCTCGAACCTGAAATCGGCGAGGCAATCGTCGCCGCCGCCCGCGAGGTCGCGGAGGGCCGGCTCGACGACGAGTTCCCGCTGGTCGTCTTCCAGACCGGCTCGGGCACACAGACCAACATGAACGCCAACGAGGTGATCGCCAATCGCGCCTCCGAGATCCTCGGCGGCAACCGCGGCGCAGGTCGCCGGGTCCATCCCAACGATCACGTGAACCGCAGCCAGTCCTCCAACGACAGCTTCCCCACGGTGATGCACATCGCCGCCGCGACCCAGATCACCGGCAGCCTGTTGCCTGCCCTGCGGCGGTTGCGCGATGCCCTGGCCGGGAAGGCGACCGCCTTTGCCGACGTCGTCAAGATCGGTCGCACCCACACCATGGACGCGGTGCCGATGACCGCGGGCCAGGAGTTCGCCGCCTTCGCCGCCCAGGTCGCCTTCGGCATCGAGCGCGTCGAGCGCACGCTGCCGTCGCTGCTGCGGATCGCCCAGGGCGGCACCGCAGTCGGCTCCGGCCTCAATGCCCCGCCGGGGTTCGCCCGCCGCTTCGCCGAGGAGTTGTCGAAGCTGACCGGGCTGAACTTCACCGAGGCGCCGGACAAGTTCGAGGCCCTGGCCGCCCATGACGCCATCGTCGAGGCGTCCGGCGCGCTGAACACCCTGGCCGCCTCTTTGATGAAGATCGCCAACGACATCCGCTTCCTGGCCTCGGGGCCGCGTTGCGGGCTGGGCGAACTGGTGCTGCCGGCCAACGAGCCCGGCTCGTCCATCATGCCGGGCAAGGTCAATCCGACCCAGTGCGAGGCCTTGACACAGGTCTGCGCCCAAGTGTTCGGCAACCACGTCGCGATCACCGTTGCCGGCAGCAACGGCCACTTCCAGCTCAACGTCTTCAAGCCGGTGATGATCGCCAACCTGCTCGATTCGGTGCGCCTGCTGGGCGATGCCTGCAGCAGCTTCGCCTTGCGGGCGATCGATGGGCTGGAGGCCGACCGCCCGCGCATGGCCGAGTTGGTCGAGCGCTCGCTGATGCTGGTCACGGCGCTGACGCCGGCGATCGGCTACGACAAGGCGGCCGACATCGCCAAGAAGGCGCATGCCGAGGGGACTACGCTGAAGGAGGCGGCCCTCGCCCTGGGCCATCTGTCCGAAGCCGATTTCGACCGCATCGTCCGCCCCGGGGACATGCTTGGCGACCGCTGAGCCTGGCGGTCATTGGCTTGCCCACACGATGCGGAACATCCATACGATGTCCTCGACCGCCACCGACAGTTCTTGCTGCGAGGCGTCGAAAAGGGCGAGGTCGATCTTGCGCGCCGAGCGGCGGCGCATAAGGCCGACGACGATCCGGCCCTCGCGTGTGTTCACCACGACGCGATCACCCCTTCTCACCCCCGCCTGGGGAGACACGATCAGAACGTCGCCGTCGCGGTAGACCGGCGTCAGCGCATCACCGCTGACCTCGAGCGCGAAGGCGCCGGGATCGGCAAGGTTCGGAAACGGAATCTCGTCCCAGCCATCGCCGCTTGGTTTTCCCGCGGCATCGAAATGCACGGCGGCGTCGACCTGCGCCAGGGAGAGAAGCGGCACGTGGCGGAACACACCGCTCGCCTCGCGGCCGTTGATGTAGGCCACGAACTCGTCGAGCGTGGCGCCGGTGGCAACCAGGATCTTGCCGATGCTCTCGGTGCTCGGCCAGCGCTGCTTGCCTTCCCGGGTCACCCGCTTGCTGCGGTTGAAGGTGGTCGGGTCGAGACCGGCACGGCGCGCCAGTCCGGAAGGCGAGAACCCGTGCTCGCGGGCGAGCCGGTCGATCGCCTTCCAGATGTCCGCGTGCCGCAGCATGGGAACCTTTTCCAGCATCCATCCTTTCTCGCGAAACCGCAGCCGGGCCTTTCAATCGTTCGAGACCGACCCGCGCATACTCGACAGACGCAGGAAAAACCGAGTTCCCTCCCTGCCGCCGATCACGAATGCGTGAACCAGAAGAACAGCAGCCGTTGTTGGCACGCCGACCTCCCCGCGCACTGCGGACCATACTCCTGAATCCGGCGAACAAAGTCAGCCGGCAAGCAGCGACCGGTCGATCTGTTGGCAGAGGGCTCGGGTGACGGAGATCGCACCGACGATGTGTCGATAACAGTCCCGGTCCGCCGCCGTGAGGATCCGGCCGCGCCGATCCAGAAGCCAGCGGCGGCAGACCTGATAGCCGCCGATGCGGTGTTGCCACACCCCCTCTTGGATGCCCGAAAAACACGCATCCTCGGCGAAGTCGACGCGCCCGCCGATGAAGGTCGCGCCGGTCACTTGCGGCATTGACGGCCCCTCGTAGCGGCCAAGGGCCGGCGCCTCGGCGGGATCCAGATGCGCGGCAAGAAGCTGCCGACCCAGCCGCGCCAGGACCAGGAACATCTCGGCGGCCGCAGGCACCGGCACCCTGGGATAGCCGTGACGGAGCGATGCCTGGTAGCGCTCGCGGAAGGACGGGGCATGGAGGACGGCGTAGATGTATCCGAACACGTCCTCCGCCGCCAGATCGCGACCCCATGCGAGGCCGGTGGCGGCGGCCACGGCGGCGACCCACGACGGCGCCAGGTTGGCGGCAGGCGCACCGTCCGTCGCCAGCCATAGCGGCGCCACCTGGTTGACTTCCTTGACCGCCACCGTATGCAGCTGGGCCAGGGCACGGGTAGCGAACACGTGCGACCAGGTCCCGGGCGTCTCGATGCCGCGACCGAACAGGAGCGCCGGCGAGCGGCCGTCGACCAGGTGGTCCATGACGCGGCGGCGCGGCCGGCACAGGAAGCCGCGCGAGCGCCCGGTATAGATCGTCCAGCGGAGATCGAACGGGCGGTAGAGGATCGGCACCGGCATTGCCTCCGGATGCACGCGCAGGTCCGCCTGGGCGTCGGCCACCCGCCAGTCGGCTCCGTCGGGGCCGATCGCGAAAGCGGCACGCGCCGCATCCGCATCAAGCTTGGCAAAGGCCTCGGCCGTGGCTGCCATCTCTGCGGCCGTGAACTGCACTGCCAGACGGTCGCGCGCCGTCGCGATGCCCAGCGAGCGGACCGGAAAGATATCGTCCAGGGGAACGCCGGCGCCATACCCGCCGTCCAGCGCGGCGGGCGCGAGAAAATGGAACGGCGAGGCGGGCCTCACCTTCGTCCAGGCAACGCTGCCGATGTCGTGGCTGGCGAGCCACGCCCCCTTGTCCTCGCCCCGCCCCCAAAGGTCCGCATGACGGACTATGGCGTTGCGTGCGTGCCCGCCGCTGCAGCGGGCGAGGAGAACGACCGCGATCCCCTGCCGGATCGGAAACAGGTTTTCGTCACGGCCGCCGTCCGGGGCGCGCTCGCGCCGGTTGGCGTTGCCGTGGAGGTCGAGGACGTAGATGGCGTCGAATGCGGCGACCAGGCTTTCCCGCATCCCGCGGAAAGTCTCGCCGCTCAGGAAGCCGTGATTGACGACGAAGCCGACCACACCCCAACCGGTGCGCTCGATCCGCCACTGGGCGAAGCGGAGGAACTTCACATAGTCGTCGTTCAGCCACTTGGTATTGCGCTCGCCGAGCGGACTGCCGTCGCAGGAAAGATAGCTCGCTGTCGTCGCGCTGGCGATCTCGTCATGACCGCGAAGCAGCCCTGCAATCCACCGCCCCCGATTGCGCGACCTGCCGAGATACGGCGGGTTGCCGATGACGACGGCGACAGCGGCATCGTCGCGGACGGCGCGCAGGCGATGCGGGCAACGCTCCGGATCCGCCAGCGCGTCGCCGACGATCAGACGCGCGGTCGAAAGCCCGGCCTCTTCCAGCATGGCGCCGCACACCACCAGGGCGGCGGGGTCGATGTCGATCCCGGCCAGACCCCGGCCAAGGCTGGCGGGATCGGCCGTCTCGGCGAGGACGGCCTTCAGGAACACGCCGGGGCCGGCCGCCGGATCGAGAACAAGCGCGTCGCCGAGGCCGGACAGACCGCCGCGGATGCCAAGGTCGTCGGACAGGATGCCGTCGACGGCCCGTGCGACGAAGCGGGCCAGCGGCCCCGGCGTGCAATAGACGCCGCGACCGGTGCGCTGGCCGGCATCGCAGCAGGCCAGGAACTGTTCGTAGAACCCGCCCAGCTCGCAGAGCGGTCCTGATGCGGCGGCCAGTCCGTGAAGGCGATCGAGCAGGTCGGGATGGCTGCGCAACAGCTCCGCGCAGGGTTCGGCCCAGGGGAGCGGAGATTCTCTGCCCGAGAGGTGGCGCACCGTCTCGGCCATGCAGGCGGTGCGGGCGGCATCCGCCACCGGCAGCCGTACAGCCAGCCGCCGCCGCGCCAGCCGCGCCTCAAGGGCCGCAGCCACGGCTGCCATCCCGGGCGCGCTGGCAGTTCTCTTCTGTTGCGACGCAATATCGGTTAGCGATTTGCCCCGCCTTGCATTGCCATCGTCCAAAGCTTCAGCCGTTCGCAATGCAGCATTTGCGGCCGGCGCGGAATGTGGTAGGAAAGGCCTGCCTGTAGACAACAGCGGACTCCGGCTATGGCGGAACGCAGTGGCACGCGTTCGCAGCGCGTCACCATCAAGAAATACGCGAACCGGCGGCTGTACAATACCGCCACCAGCGCCTACGTCACGCTCGATTATCTTGCCGACCTGATCAAGAAGGGCACCGATCTTTCCGTGTACGACGCGCGGACTGGCGAGGATATCACGCGCTCGGTGCTGTTGCAGATCGTTCTCGAAGAGGACGCCAAGGGTCACGGCATGCTGCCGGCGGCGTTCCTCCGCAAGCTGATCTGCTTCTCCGGCGATCCGCTGGAGGCGCTGGTCGCCCGCTATCTCGAAAAGGCCATCGAGGAACTGACGCGCAACCGGGCGGTGTTGAGCCGCCATATCCAGGATTCCCTCGACGGCCTGTTTCCGATTGCGCCGATGGCACCGGCCGGCGAGCCGGAGGTGGACGAGCTCGATCAGCTGCGCGAGCAACTTTCCCGCATGCAGCAGCAGATTGACGTGCTGGCTCGCCGCGCCCGCAAAGGATGAGCGACGGCCACGTCACCGATCGCGCTGATAGAATATTCCTGGCATAGTAATTATCTTATGGTTGAGAATGAAAGCTCGCCGTTACGTGGCGAGGCGGCATGATATTGATGATCCTTCAACGTTAGATAGGTGGTAAGGCTAAGCAAAAATAATCCTATGATTGTTCTCTCGTTCGAAGATCTTTTGAGTGCAGGGTCCTATTCTGCCAACAACGCCCCACACCAATTCACGTGAACGACGAACGCTATTGTTTCTTGCTTTGGTCTCTAGTAATGAGAAAGGGCCTCGGCATCATTTTGGCACGTATCTGGGGTGCGTTTGCGCCAGGGAGAAAACGCAGGCCGGAGGGGGGCGCGAGGCGGTGAACAAAGAATATGGAGGGTATAGAAGTGGCGGATCGCAATGCCGCCGTGGGAGTGGCCAAGGCCGCTAACCGAGCCACGGAAACGGACCGGTTCGTTGGTTCTCGCATTCGCGAAAGGCGCATAATGCTCGGGCTGAGCCAGCAGCAGATGGCCGAGCTCATTGGCGTCACCTACCAACAGGCTCACAAGTACGAGCGCGGGATCAACAGGATTTCGGCGGGCCGGCTGTTTCAGATCGCCCAGGTTCTGAAGGTGCCGGTCAGCTTTTTCTACGACGGTCTCGAGCAGGCTCCCGACAGCACCGAAGTGTCGGTCCGCCAGCGCATGTGCCTCGAACTGGCCCGCAACTTCTCGCTGATCGAAAACAAGCGATATCAGGAGGCGCTCAGCCAGCTTGCCCGAACCCTCGCGGAAGGCTGAACCTCTCCCCTCGTCCGGGGCGTTCGGGAGACCAGGTCAAGTTCCTGCGTCTCCCGATGTTTTTTCGGGTGCGGGTCCCATTGGCATTTTGCTAGCGTAGATCGCCGCATAAGAACAAGCGGCGGACGGAGGGGGGGGAGCACCATGCATTTCACCATCAAGTCCAAGCTCTTCGTGCTTGGCGGGCTTTCGCTCCTGGCGATGGCGGCGGTGGATCTGACGGCAATCCTCGACCTCGAGGCTGCCGCGGAAATCACCGTCTGGATCGTCGCCGGCGGCACCGTCATCGTCGCCGTCGTCCTTACCGGCCTCAGCATCCTCAATCCCGTGAACCGCATGAGCGAAGCCATGCGGAGGCTCGCCGACGGCGACACCTCGGTCGAGGTTCCTCACCAGGGGCGGGCGGACGAAGTCGGCGCCATGGCAGCGTCGGTGCAGGTGTTCAAGGAAAGCCTGATCCGCGAGAAGAAGGCCAAGGCCGACCGCGACGAGGCGCGTGCCCGCGCCGCGGCGGAGAAGCAGGAGACCACCAGTCGGCTCGCCGCCAGCTTCGAAGCCGAGGTACAGGGCGCCGTCGGCTCCTTTGCGACCGCCGCCGATCGGATGCGCGCCTCCGCCCAGGCCCTCACGACGATCGCCAACCGGGTCAGTTCGGAAGTCGCGACCGTCGCATCGGTGACCGAGCAGACCTCCGGCAATATGGAAACGGTGGCCTCGGCGGCCGGTCAGCTTTCAAGCTCGATCTCGGAAATCTCGGGCCAGGTCAACCGGTCGTCCGAAATCGCCTCCTCGGCGGTTCAGGACGCAGGCGCCGCGCGGGCCTCGGTCCAGGGCCTCGTCGAGGCGGCCCAGAAGATCGGCGAGGTCATCAAGCTCATCACCGATATTGCCGAGCAGACCAACCTTCTGGCCCTCAACGCGACCATCGAGGCGGCCCGCGCCGGCGATGCCGGGAAGGGTTTCGCCGTGGTGGCCGCCGAAGTGAAGAACCTCGCCAACCAGACCGCCCATGCCACCGAGCAGATCACGGGCCAGATCGGCGAGATCCAGAACGCAACCCGCGACGCCGCTCAGGTGATCGAGAACATCGGCCAGACCATCGGCAAGATCAGCGACATCTCGTCGATGATTGCGGCCGCCGTCGAGGAGCAGGGCGCCGCCACCGAAGAGATCTCCCGCACAGTGCAACGTTCGGCGGAGGGGACGCAGAAGATCAAGCGCAACCTCGCCGACGTGAGTCAAGCGGCCGGAGAGGCGGTCGAGGCGGCCGAAGCCGTGCTCAAGACCTCGGACGATCTGGGCGGGCGCTCGGCTCAACTCAGCGCCGGCGTCGGCGGCTTCCTGAACCGGATCCGCGCCGGCTGATCCCCGGACCTGAGAAGAAGGTTCTGCTTTCGCGGGAGAGGCCTTCCGGGCGTTCTACGATGAGCTGAAGCTCAAGTCTCTTCAGACGCTGAAGGCGTGGCGGGACCGCCGCAGACCCTCCTCGTTTGTATGTATGCGGATATACGTACGTATGCTTCCGTAACGCCCGCCCAAAGTGTATCCTGTGTTTGTTGATTGACGGTGCTGCCGTTGCGGTACCGGTACCGTGTCCTCCAACCACGGTGGGTTCTGTAAGGTCGTTTGCGAGTTCTCCCGCACGCCGCACCCATCGGCGTCCGGATCCTACCCACCCACGGAGACGTGCTTCGTGAGTGGGCTCCCTCCCTGAAACCTCCCTCCTTAAAAGAGGGTCCATTTAGGACCCTCTTTTTTTCTTGCACCATCATTTGAGCAGGATGTTCGAAACCTCTTGCAGGCGCGTGCGTGCGCGCAGCAGGTAGAATCCCTGCACCGCGAGATGGCTGGGCGTGAACAGCCCGTCGTTGCGGCCGTTCGAAATGATGAGCGGATCCATCTCGGCGGCGATGCGCAGGGATTCCAGCATCTGTCCCCACACCCCGGCGACCCGCCGCTCGTTGATGACCTCCGAGAAATCATACTGCAACTCGCGCAGCAGCATGTAATAGCCGTACAGCCGCCCCTTGGTTGCATAGAAGATGTCGTCCGCCTGCGCATCCCACCAGCCGGCGTTCGATTCCATCGCCTGCCGGTCGAGGATGGCCGACTGGCTGCCGAGGTCGGCGCCGATCCGGTCGAGCAGTCCGATCAGGTTGTCGGAACGGCGATCGAACACCGCCTCGCCGCGACCGAGGCGGTCGTTGAAGAGCATCAGCGAGCGGGCGGCGGCACGGTACTGCTTCTCGGCGCTGGCCGTCGGCATCAGCGAGGTCGACGGCTCCCAAACCCAGATCGTACCGTCGTACTTCAAGAGGCCCGACGCCTTGTCGAGGTCCGGGTCGACCTGGCTGGTGCCGCGCATGCGGCCCAGGATGTCGGTCATCTCCATGGTGAAGCGCGACAGCGCATAGAACAGCCCGACCTGGAAGTTCGGCATGTTGTCGAGCGCGGACGAGGGCAGAAACCAGGGGCTGTTCGCCACCCACGGGGTCTCGTTGACCTCGCGCACGATCAACGCCGTCGCCATCGCGACCGCCCGGCTGCCGTTGGCCGGCAGCAGACGCTCGGGGGTCTCGTAGCTGACGTCGTCGTTGACCTGGTGGACGACAAGCATCCCCAGCGGGTAATAGGCGGCCGCCGCGACCGCCAGCACCACCAGGGCGATCCGCAGCACCCGGCGGCGCCGCGACGGATCGGTGTAGACCCGGCTTTCGAGCCTGCGGCGCAGGCGCTCCCGCGCCGCATGCCACCAGCGATCGACGGCAAGGCTTCCCGACACGGCCATTCCTTCCTCCTTTGCCTGGCCGCAAAGATATACGGCGATTGGACCCGGATTTCGATGGCAGTGTCGTTCAGCCGAGACGGGCGATGAAGTAACCCGCCACCACCGCCGTGCCGATCACTCCCGCCACGTTGGGCCCCATGGCGTGCATCAGCAGGAAGTTCTGGGGATCGGCGCGCTGGCCCTCGATCTGCGATACCCGCGCCGCCATCGGCACCGCCGACACCCCGGCCGAACCGATCAGCGGATTGATCGGGTTCCGCGGCGACAGCAGGTTCATCAGCTTGCCCATCAGCACCCCGGCCGCCGTCGCGACGATGAACGAGAACACCCCGAGGGCCAGGATCTTCAGCGTCTCGGCGCGCAGGAAGGTCTCGCCGGTCATGGTGATGCCGACGCTGGTGCCGAGAAAGATGGTGACGACGTTGATGATCTCGTGCTGCGCCGCGTCGGACAGGCGCTTGGTCACGCCGCATTCGCGCAGGAAATTGCCGAGCATCAGCATGCCGATCAGGGCGGAGGCCGGCGGCACCAGGATCACGCAGACGATCGTCACCACCAGGGCGAAGATCAGCTTCTCGAGCTTCGAAACCGGGCGCAGCGAGCGCATGCGGATGGCCCGCTCCCGCCGCGTGGTGAGGGCGCGCATGACCGGCGGCTGGATCAGCGGCACCAGAGCCATGTAGCTGTAGGCCGAAACGGCGATCGGAGCCAGCAGCTCGGGCGCCAGCTTGTTGGCGAGAAAGATCGAGGTCGGGCCGTCGGCCCCGCCGATGATCCCGATCGACGCCGATTGGGCATCGGTGAACCCGAGGGCGACGGCGCCGAGGAAGGTCGCGAACACCCCGAACTGGGCCGCTGCCCCCAGCAGCAGCGTCCGCGGGTTGGCGATCAGCGGCCCGAAGTCGGTCAGCGCCCCCACCCCCAGGAAGATGATCGGGGGGAAGATCTCGAGATGGATGCCTTGCGAGATGTAGTAATAGAGGCCGCCGGGCACGTTCCCTTCGGGCGGGTTGACCACCCCCATCGTCGGCAGGTTGGCCAGGAAGGCGCCAAACGCGATCGGCACCAGCAGGAGCGGCTCGAACTCCTTGAACACGGCGAGCGAGAGCAGAACCGCGACGACCCCCCACATGACCACCATCCGCCACGTAACGGCGGCCATGCCGGTCAGGTCGAGGAGCTCGGCTGCGACGTCCATGGCGGCCTCACGCCAGCATCATCAGGATCTGCCCTTCCTCGATGGCGTCACCCGGCTTGACCGAGATCGCGGTCACCGTGCCGCCCCGCGGCGCCGCGATGGTGGCCTGCATCTTCATCGCCTCGATCACCAGCAGCGGGGCTTGCGCCGCGACCGCCTGGCCCTCCTTCACCGCGACGCTGACCACGGCGCCGGCAACCTGGGCGACCACCGGCTCGGCGGCGGGGCCTGCGCCGGACGGCGGCGCCGGCAGCGCCGGAGCTCCTTCGCCCGACAGCTCTTCCACGGTGACGTCGTAGCTCTTGCCCTCGATGGTGATGCGGAGTCTTCTCATGGAGGCTTCTTGCTTCATGGCCGGCCCCATCCGGGGATCCGGAGCGCCGGCACTTGGACGGTGAGGATACGGTGCGGCCTGCCCTGCAGCGCCACGGCCACCGCGGCGGCAATGGCGACCCTGTGGTGGGCGGGGACCTCCGCCGCCGCGGGCGGATTGGCGGCGGCTGCGTTGCGGAACCGCGGCAGGAAGGCCTGGCCCACCGCTGCCGTCACCAGCCACAGGAACGCGAGCGCGGCCACCACGACCACCGCCCCGGTAGCGATCAGTTCAAGCTGCGCAGGGTTCGGGATCATGGCGCCAGGGTTCCGTGCTTGCGCGGCGGCCGCAACTCCCGCTTCGAGGCGAGACTGCGCAACGCCAGGGCGACGGCGCCGCGGGTACGCGACGGCGCGATCACGTCGGCGACCGTGAAGCGGCCGTCCCGCAGATACGGCGCCGGATAGCGGGCCTCGACGTCGCGCTCTCCGTCGCCGCCC
Source organism: Rhodospirillales bacterium (assembly GCA_018432935.1). Classification (GTDB taxonomy): domain Bacteria; phylum Pseudomonadota; class Alphaproteobacteria; order Rhodospirillales; family Shumkoniaceae; genus JAHDSF01. The sequence goes on from JAHDSF010000023.1 coordinate 38,021, forward strand.
GACAGGCCGATGTCGGCGGTCGGCCAGGCAAACACGACATCGGCGCCGAGCGGCCGGCTGCCGAGCGCCAGGTAGGCGCCGCCGAAAGCCTTGCGGACAACCACCGTGACCTTGGGAACGGTCGCCTCGGCATAGGCGAAGGCGAGCCGCGCCGCCTCGCGCACCAGGCCGCCGCGCTCCTGGTCCAGGCCCGGAAGGAACCCGGGCGAATCGACCAGGGTGACGACCGGAATCCCGAACGCGTCGCAGAAGCGTACGAACCTGGCCGCCTTGGCGCAGGCGGCCAGGTCGAGCACGCCGGCCCGCTCGCCCGCCTGGCTGGCGACCAGACCGCTGACGAGTCCGCCGATGCGGCCGAACCCGGCGACGAGGCTGCTGCCGTAGGCTGGCTGGATTTCCAGCCAGTCCCCCCCGTCGGCCAGCCGCGTCAGGATGGGGCGGATATCGAGCGGCTCTTCCAGGCTGCCGGGCGCCAGGGCGTCCATGCCCTCGTCCGACCCGACATCGAGCGCCGCCTCGTCGCGATCCGGAGGCGGCGCGGCGTTGTTGGCCGGCAGGAAACCCAGCAGCCGCCGCACCAGGGCCGCCGCCTCGGCATCGTCGGCGACGGCGAAGTGGGCAAGGCCGCTGACCCCGGCATGGGTTCCGGCGCCGCCCAGCTCTTCGGCCGTGGCAAGGCCGCCGCCCACCCGTTCGATCACCTCGGGGCCGGAAAGGTAGAGCGCGGCACGGTCCCGCACCATGATGACGAAGTCGGCGAGGCCGGCGATCATCGCCGCGGCGCCGGGACAGGGGCCGGCTACCACGATCACCTGCGGCACGACCCCCGACAGGTTTGCCATCCGGCCGAGGATTGCCCCGTGGCCCGCCAGGGCCTCCATTCCCTCCTCCAGCCGACCGCCCACGGAGGACAGGAAGCCGACGACCGGCATGCCGGCCTTTCCGGCATGATCGACGATGCCGGCGATCTTGTCGGCATGGGCGCGGCCCAGCGAGCCGGAAGCGATCTGCAGCGACTGCGCGAACGCGGCCGCCGGTCGCGCCCCCACGTAGCCGACGCCAGTGACGACGCCGTCGCCCGGGAACGACGCCGCCTTGCGGTCGGCGGCGGGCAAGGCATGGTCCGCGAAGCGCCCGTACTCCTGGAAGGTGCCCCGCTCGAACAGGACATCCAGCCTTTGCCGGGCATCCGCCAGCGCGTCGCCCGCCTTGGTTCGGCGCTCGAGATCGTGCAAGAGCTCGCCCGGCAGCGGCATGTCCACCTCCTCAGGAGCCCATATGCGACGGCAGGTAGGTCGCAAGGTCCGGGAACGCGGTGATCAGCACGATCGAGACCATGAGAATGACGAAGAACGGCAGCGACTGCCGGGCGACGTAGATCATGTTGTGGCCGGTCAGACCCTGCAGGACGAACAGATTGAAGCCGACCGGCGGCGTGATCTGCGCCATCTCGACCACGATCACCAGGAACACCCCGAACCAGATCAGGTCGATACCGGCCTGCTCGACGATCGGCATGATCACCGCAGCGGTCAGCACCACAATCGAGATCCCCTCGAGGAAGCAGCCCAAGACCACGAACAGGATGGTCAGCGCGATCAGGAGCTGATTGGGGCTGAGGCCAAGGGTGCCGATCCATTCCGCCATCAGGCGCGGGATCCCGGTGAAACCCATCGCCACTGTGAGCAGCGAGGCCCCCATCAGGATCATCGCGATCATGCACGAGGTGCGGGTGGCGCCCATGACGCCGGCGGTGACGTTGCGCCAGTTCAGGGTCCCGGCCGCCCACGACAGCAGGAACGACAGGAACACGCCGACCGCCGCCGCATCGGTGGGCGAGGCGAGGCCCGCGTAGATCGAGCCGATCACCCCGGCGATCAGCAGGATGACCGGGAACAGGCGCCGCGTGTGATAGATCTTCTCGCCCAGCCCCATCGGCGCGCCGCGGGGCGGGATGCGCTGGGGATGGATCAGCGCCCAGACAATCACGTAGCCCATGAACAGCAGGACCAGCATCAGGCCGGGGATGACGCCGGCGATGAACAGCCGGGCGATCGATTGGTCCGTCGCCACCCCGTAGACGATGAGGATGATGGAAGGCGGGATCAGCAGTCCGAGCGTCCCCGACCCGGCCAGGGTGCCGACGCTCAGTCCCTCGGGGTAGCCGAGGCGCTTCAGCTCGGGTAGCGACATCCTGCCGATGGTGGCAGCCGTCGCCGCCGAGGAACCGGAGACCGCCGCGAACACCCCGCACCCCAAAACGTTGACGTGCAGGAGGCGTCCGGGAAGCCGGGTCAGCCACGGCGAAAGCCCCTCGAACATGTCCTCCGAAATGCGCGAGCGGAACAGAATCTCGCCCATCCAGATGAACAGCGGCAGCGCAGCCAGGGCCCACGAGTTGCTGGAACCCCAGATCGTGGTCGACAGGATGATGCCGATGTCGGTCAGGCTCTTGCTGGTGAACAGCACGAACGCGACCCAGCCTACCCCGAGCAGCGAAAGCCCGACCCACACGCCGCTGGCCAGGAAGGCGAACAGGGCGACGACGAGAACGATGCTGGAAATGACCTGTTCCAACGAGCCCCCCTAGATCTGGTTGACGCTCTCGTCGAGCGCGTCCCGCCGCCTGGCGAGGGCCCGCTTCGCCGCCGCCTCTTCCTCTTCGAGGTAGGGCGGGATGCCGCCGCGGAGGACGACCACGAGCTGGTCGAGCAGGGCGATGCTCAGCACCAGCAGCCCGAACAGCATGGCGAGTTGGGGAATCCACATCGGCACCGGCACCATGCCGATCGACATGTCGCCGAACTCGTAGGATTCGAGAACCAGGATGCCGGCGAACCAGGTGGCGTAGCAGGAGAAGAAGAGGCCGGAGGCCGAGCACCAGATCTCCAGCCCCCGCCGGGCGCGCGGCGGCGCCTTGTGCAGCAGCATCGCGACCCGGATGTGGCCGCCGCTGCGCAAGGTGTAGGCCAGCGCGAGGAACGAGGACGCCGCAAGGAAGAAGCCGGTGAAATCGGTGTAGCTCGGGACCAGCAAACCCCGGGCTGCCCCGGTGACGTAGCGGAAATAGAGATCGACGACGTTGGCGCCGACCTGGAGCAGCACGACGACGCCGATCAGAACCAGAAACACCCCTGCCAGCACGCCGCTGCCCTGGTACAAGGCATCAAGGACTTTACGCATGACCCCCTCTGAAAAGCGTCCGCGGCCAGCCGTTCGACCGGCCGCGGCGCTTGGGCAGGTTTACTTCTTGTACGCGTCGATGATCGCCTTGCCATCGGCGCCGGCCCGGCTTAGCCAGCCATCGGTCATCGTCTCGCCGACCTTCCTGAGGCTCGCCTTCAGCTCGGGGCTCGGATCGGAGACCTTGAGGCCCCCGGCCTTGAGCTCGGCGATCTTGGCCGAGGTCTCGGCCATGCTCATCTGCCAGCCCCGCTCCTGCGCCTTGGCGCCGAGGTCGAGCAGGGTCTTCTGCAGATCCTTGTCGAGGCGCTGGAAGGCCCGCTTGTTGACCAGGATGGCATTCTTCGGAAGCCATGCCTGGGTGTGATAGAAGTGCGTCAGGTAATCCCAGGCCTTGCTGTCGACGCCAGTGGTGGGCGAGGTCATCATCGCTTCCACGCGCCCGGTCGAGAAGCCTTGCGGGATGTCGGGCACTTCGATCTGCGTCGGCACCATGCCCAGGTTCTGCGCCAGCTGCTCGCCTGCCTTGTTCTGAGCCCGGAACTTGAGGCCCTTGAGGTCGGCGGCGGTGTTGATCTCCTTTTTCGTGTAGAGACCCTGCGGCGGCCACGGCACCACGTACAGCACCATGATGCCGTCCTTGTCGAACAGCGTCTCGATCTGCTTCTTGGAAGAGGCCCACAGTTTCTTGGCGTCGTTGTAGTCGGTGGCCAGGAACGGGACCGCGTCGAGGCCGAACACCGGGTTTTCGTTCTCCAGCAGCGACATCAGGATCTCGCCCATCTGAACCTGACCGCCGCGCACCGCATTCTTGATGTCCGGGTGCTTGAACAACGAGCCGTTGGGATGGACGGTGATCTCGAGCTTGCCGCCGGTTGCCGCCTTCACCTCGTCGGCGAACTGCATGATGTTGACGGTGTGGAACGTCTTCGGCCCGTAGGGCGTCGGCATGTCCCACTTCTCGGCCACGGCAGGCGTTGCGGCCAGGCCGACCAGCAGCCCCGCCGCAACCAGCGCTTTCAGGTGCATGGAACCCTCCTAGTTTTTTTATGACGTCAAACCCAGAAGCCGCGGAAAGGTTGGGCTAGGCCCGCGCGGCAGTCAACGCAAAATTAAGCACAACTCGTGCCAACGCCGGGGTCGACGGCAACTGCTCCGAGCCGGCGAAGGCGCGCCGGTCAAAAAACCGGCATTTGCCTATTCGGCGGGCCGCCGGGAGAACGGAGGAAATACTCTCCGGTCGGATACACCTGCGACGAATTCTGCCGCCGATTCAACGCCCCTGTGCAAGACCCTGTGGAAAAGCTGTTTGTGAATTGTGGCAATGTCCAATAAATATTCACAACTTTTCGTCGTATGCCAGAAGAATCCCCGTTGCCCTCAAAAGAAAAGTACGGCACCCTCGAAGCTGTACGTGAAAGGTGCCGATCCGGTTTCACTTGGTGAAGAGAAGGTCGGACTAGCTTCGGGCTCCCCTTCCTCGAGTGAAAGCGGCCTCTGAAAGACAGCTCCTCGGAGCGGCCTTTCGGGGAGACGGCCGGGGGGAAGAGCTTCGGCTCGAAACTCTGGTCGTCTGGCGAGGGGGATCCCGTTCCCGACGAACGGGTTCGCATTCACCCTGGCAAACCTTTTCGGAGGGGCGTCGGGGTTGCCGTCCGCTTCCACCGCTCGGGGCGCGGAAGCCGCGGCAGGGACCGATGGCGGCGCGATCCTCCGCGACGCAAGTTCGGTTCCGGGAACGTCCCGTTCCCTGGCGAGCCTGCTTCTGGGTTCGGTAAAGCCTAGCCTCGGCACCGCCGCGTCGGCCGCTTCGGCGGACGATGCGGAAACCTCGATCCGTGGTCCCGGCCGTCTGCCCAGGATGACGAGGCCGCAGGAACGAGGTAAGCGAGGAGCCGCTTGATTCACGTACACGGAGCTTGACCAGCTCCACGAGGCGTCGGGAGTTCCGGCTGACCCCGGAACGTTCGGAGGGCCTGAAAGCCCTGCGACCCGACGCCTCACCTTGTATCAGGGTCGCCGGTCCGCCGCAATAGCTATCCACAAGATGTTGTAGCAGCCGTGGGGACGGCCTTGCGCGTCGCCGCAAAGCGTGGGACTCTTCGCCGGCATCCCGATACCCCGCGGAAGGCGCGGATGAACCTTGGCGCTGTCAGCTTCCTTGTCGTCGACGACAACCGCTTCATGCGGAACCTCGTCGTCAAGGTGCTTCGCGCCCTGGGCAGCGGCCCCACGCACGAGGCGGAGAACGGCCGCGAGGCCATTACGGCGATCCGCGCCGGCCTGGCCCCCGACATCGCGATCGTCGATTGGGAGATGGCGCCGGTCGACGGCATCGAACTGGTCCGCTGGATCCGCAGCGCGCCCGACAGCCCCGATCGCTTCCTGCCGGTGATCATGCTGAGCGCCCATTCGGAAATGCGGCGGGTGTCCGCGGCGCGAGACGCGGGCGTCACCGAGTTCATGGTCAAGCCGGCTTCGGCCAAGGTGATCCTCGGCCGCATCCGCGCGGTGATCGAGCGACCGCGCCGCTTCGTCAAGACCAAGGACTATTTCGGCCCCGACCGGCGGCGCCAGATCATCGATCCTCGGGGCGAGGAGCGGCGCAAGAGCGGGGCGCGACCGCAACGCGCCGACGCCATGAGCCAGGAGGCGATCAATGCCTTCTTCAACGGCGAGGCGGAGCCGCGCAAGGGCGTGTGACGCTTTTACGCGGGAACGCTGGGGGGATCCGGATCGAAGTCCCAGTCCGAAGGCGGCCGGGGATACTTCGCGAGCCAACGGTCCAGGGTGGCGACGTGCTCCGATTCCTCCTCGGCGAACTCCTTGGCAAGGTCGCGGATCGCCTCGGCGTCGGAAAGCTTGGCCACTCTGGCGTAGAAGTCCTGTGCTTGCCCTTCCGCGCGCCGCGCCATCGTCAGCGCATGGTACGGCGTCATCAGATAATGGGTCTCGGCCATTGGCGGGGTTTCGGGCGCCTCCTGCCCGCCCCAGCGGAAACCCCACGGCGCCACGTGCGGCAGGGGCTTGTGAGCGTACTCCAGGACCTCCCGGCCATGCTTCGCGCTCTGCTCGGCCAGTTCGCGGAACAAGGCCGCCACCTCGGGATTGTTGTGCACCTCCATCGCGTCGGCAATCTCGCCGTACCGTTCGGCGACTTCGCTCTCCAGCGCGTAGGCATGGGCCAGAAAATCGTCCATGTCATCGAACGCGTGCATCTCGCTCATGGTCGGCCCCGCTGCAAAAACCCCTCTCCTGTACCATACAATTTCCGTGCCAGGACGTCAGCGCTGCCGGGCATGCGCGACGAGCTGCCGCAGGACGTCGACCTCGACCGCCCCGGGCACGAGCTGACCGCCCACGATGAAGGCAGGCGTGCCCTGGATGCCTATCCTGCCGGCAAGCTGGTGATTCTTCCCGATGCTGCGCTCGACTTCGGGGGACGCCATCGCGGCTTTCATCCTGTCGCGGCTGACGCCAAGGCCTTCGCCGACGCGCAGCAGCTTGTCCTCGGTGAGGGCGCCGCGGTTGGCCATCATCACGGCATGGAAATCGTCGTACTTGCCGGGGGCAAGCTGCCATATCGCCAGGCCCGCCCGTGCCGCCAGCACCGACTCCTCGCCCAGCACCGGGAACTCCTTGATCACCAGACGCAGCTTGGGGTCTTCCTTGAGCAGCGCCTGCAGGCTGGGGAACACCTTCTTGCAGTAGCCGCAGCGGTAGTCCGAGAACTCGACGATGGTTACGTCGCCCTCGGGATTGCCCACGAACGGCGAGGCGGGATCCTCCTCAAGCTCGGAGCGCAGGCTGGCGATGGCATCCTTCTCTTGAGCCTTCTGCTCGGCCTGGCGCTTGATCTCGTAGGCTTGCAGAGCCTCGATGATGATCTCCGGCCGGTTCTTGAGGACATCGATCACGAGCTGCCGTACCGCCTCCTCCTGCTCGGGGCTGAGCGGCTCGGCCGCAGCCGCGTAGCCGGAGAGGGCGACAACCACGGCGGCGGCGCAGGACATCAGGCGGAACGGACGCATCGGATTCTGATCCTTGTCATTCATGCGGGTCGATCGGGCCATGATCGGCTGCGGAAGGCGTCGGCACAAGCGCCCCGGTGAGTCATCGCGAGAGCGTGATGCCGGCGAAGCGCGCCGCGGTGCTCGGCGCCGCGTCGACGACGAACCCGGCAAAGGCGATGCGCGCCCATTTGGCGTCGTCGCCCGGCCACGAACGTCGGTAGATCTCGGACAGATCGATCGTCTCCCGCCACCACTGGCCCGAGTTCTCGACGCCGCCGCGGGCGATGTAGAGAGAAGTCCCGACCACGCCTTCCTCGACCATCGGAAGAAGGAGATTGCCGCGCTCCAGCGCCGAGGCGCCCCACGCGATCTGGACCACGCGGTCATGCTCGGGCAGCGGCGACTCGAGGCCGCGGAGAAGCCGTTGCGCCCAGGGCGGCCGCTTCTGGACCCCTCCGACGAAGCCGATGACAAGGCGGACCGGATGGCGCTCCGGGGCCGGAGCCACATTCCATGACCAGCCGAGATAGGGTGAGGTCAGCAGCGGGGTGTCGAGGTGGCGCACCACCGCGTAAGCTTGGCCGCCCGCCTGCAGCCGCAGCGAGGTGCCCGAATCGACGGGGGCGACGTCGGGCCGTCCCTCGACAATCCATTCGCCGCCGCTGGCGGCCCCCGGGGGAGCGAAGAACGGGGCCAGCACGTCGAGCGTCCCCGACGGCTCCAGCTGCGCTCTCGGCGTCTGGCAGCCCAGCACCAGGAGGACCGACAACAGCAGGGCCATCCGCGCCACTGCCGAACGTCTCGCTTCGTCGTGCCTTGTGGTCACGGGCGCGTCAGTTCGTCTGTTCCTTGTCGGTCGCCGCCAGGATGTCCTGCGCCCGCAACCAGCCGGGCGACCCCCGCGACAGCTCCTTCTCCGCCTTTCCGGCGTAATAGCGCGCCTCCTTCGGACGCCCCGAGTGGAAGGCCTCCTCGGCCATCGCCAGCGCGCTCTCGCCCATCTGGCCGTCGCGCCCGTACGCGATCGCGAGCAGCCGCCACGTGAACGGACGGTCGGAATCGTAGCGCAAGGACGCCTTGAGGTTCTGGATCGCCGGCTTGAGCAGAGCGGGATCCTCGGACTCGATCTGAACCCGCCCCAGCTCGCCCCGCAGCAGCGCCGAATCGCCGTACAGGGCCACCGCCCGCTCGTAGCTTGGCAGGGCGTCGGCGAGATGCCCGCTTTCGAACAGCATCTGGCCCCGCAGCTCGTGGAAGAACGGATCTTCAGGGAACTCCTTCAGCAGGCCGTCGATCTTCGCCACCGCCTTGTCGAGCTCGCCGCGCCGATAGAACGCGATCGCATGCGCATAGCGGGCGGGAACGCTGGTCTCGGTCTGCGGATAGCGGCGGAACACCGCCGCCGCTGGCTCGAGGAAGCCGCTCAGCTTCGCCTTCATGCGGGCATGCATCTGGGCGAACCCTGCCGGATCGCTCCGATTGCTGAGCGAGGAGCGCGCGACGTGCTGCTCGACAGCGGCGACTCGCTCGCGCGACATCGGGTGGGTGCGCGCGTACGGCGACTGCCGGCTGGCGCTGAGCAGCTCGTCTCCCTCGAGGATCTCGAGGAAGTCCATCAGCCCCCTGGACGAAATCCCGGCATCGTCGAGAAAGCGCATCGCCGCCTGGTCGGCCGCGTATTCCTGGGTCCGGCTGTATTGCAGGAACGACCGTTCCCCGAGCTGCTGGCCGCCCATGATGATGGCGCTGCCGAGGTCGCCGCGGCCGGTCCCCAGGGCCGCGGCACCGCCGAGGACGAAGGCCAGGATCGACTGCGCGGTACTGTTGCGCAGCTGTTCGTGCGTGCGCGACAGGTGCCCGCCCGCCATGTGGCCCGCCTCGTGGGCGATGACTCCGATCACCTGTCCGGCGCTCTCCGAACGCAGCAGAAGGCCGGTATGGAGGAACAGTTTCTGCCCGCCCGCCACGAAAGCGTTGATGCTGTCGTCCTTTACAAGGTAAACCTCCACGGATTGCGGGCTTAGGCCCGCAGCCTCGAAGACTGGCGTCGAGAACAGGCGGATCATCCGCTCGATCTCGGCGTCGCGAATGAACGACAGGCCCTCCGCCCGCGTATGTCCCGGAACCGAGAGAGTTGAGAGGGCGATGAGGGCAGCGGCGAAGAGGAAGCGGATGCGTTTCTCCACGGCGTTCAACCTCTCTGAGTGCACCATAAGTAATCGGCGCGGCGGATGGCGTCAATTCGCGGGAGCGGTGCTCGCGATCACGCTGGCCGGTTGCTCGTCGCAGCCGCCGGAAAGCCAGCGCGGCACCCTCGGCTTCGTCGAGGGCTTCCTCGGCGGCGTCGCCGCCGACGAGCCGCGAGCCGCCCTGATCGGCCGCGACGTGCTGTCCTCGGGCGGCAGCGCCGTGGACGCCGCGGTGGCGATGTACTTCGCGCTCTCGGTGACGCTTCCCTCCTCGGCCGGTCTCGGCGGCGGCGGCGCGTGCGTGGTCTGGGATCGCACCACCCCCAAGACCGGCAAGGTGGAGGCGATCGATTTCCGCGCCCTGGCGGGCCAGGAGACCGCGCCAACCGCCGACCGGCCGAGCGCGATCCCCGCCAACCCGCGCGGCTTCTTCGCCCTTCATTCGCGCTACGGGCGCCTGCGCTGGAGCCAGCTGGTCGGCCCGGCGGAGAACCTGGCCCGCTTCGGCGCACCGGTGACGCGATCGTTCGCCCGCGACCTTCTGATGTTCGGCCCCGCACTGGTCGCCGACCCCGAAGCGCGCCGCATCTTCGCGCGCCGCGACGGTTCGGTGCTGCAGGAAGGCGACATGCTGCAGCAGATCGACCTCGCAGCCATCCTGGGCCGCATCCGCACCCAGGGACCGGGCGAACTGTATGTCGGTCCCGTTGCACGGCAATTCGTGGATGCCGCCCTGCGCGCCGGCGGCACCGCCAGCATCGAGGACCTGCGGCAGACGATGCCGCAGTGGCGCGAGACGGTGGCGGTCAAGGTCGGCAACGACACCGCGCATTTCGCGCCCCTGCCGGGCGGCATCGCCGCCGCCCAGATCTGGGGCATGCTGAACCGTCGGGGCAGCTTCGCCCGGGCCGACGCGGCAACGCGAAGCCACCTTCTGGCCGATGCCGCGATGCTGGCCTACGCCGACCGCGCGCAGTGGATGGCAAACGACGGTTCGCTGCGCATGGCGCCTGCCGAGCTGGTGGCTGAGGCACGCCTCGACGCTCTCGCCGGCAGGCTGGATCCCGGCCGTCACCTTTCGGCTGATCGTCTCCCGGCGGTGCCGATGCGGCGGCCGGAGAACCCCTTCGCCACCAGCTTCGTGGCCCTTGACCGCGACGCCAACGCGGTCGCCTGCGCGGTCACGATGAACTACCTGTTCGGCACCGGCCGGGTGGCGCCTGGAACCGGGATGCTGCTGGCGGCGCGGCCGGGCAGCGCGGGTCGGGGCGCGGAATCGCTTTCGCCGATGCTCGTGGTCAACCACAACGTCAGGGAATTCATCTTCGCCGGCTCGTCGTCGGGCGGCCTTGCGGCGCCGACCGCCTTGACCGCGGTGGCTGCGCGCACGCTTTTCGCCGACCAGCCCCTCGAAGAGGCCCTGGCTGCGCCCCGCGTGCACCACAGCGGCGAGCCGGACCGCACCTTCCACGAGGCGCAGATGCCGCCCGACATCACCGCCGCGCTGGCCGCCAAGGGGCATACCTTGGCCCCGGCCGGAGAAATCGGCCTTGTCAACGCGATCGCCTGTCCGCGCGGCCTGCCGCCCAAACCCGAAAGCTGCGTCACACGACCCGACCAGCGCCGCTCGGGCCTCGCCCTGGCCGCTGACTAGAGGAGCGGCGGCAATGGCCCTGAAGACGGCGCGGCGCGGCCGGATCCCGCCCTTCATCGTGATGGATGTCATGCGGGCCGCCAACGAGCGCGAGGCCGCCGGCAAGGACGTCCTCCACCTCGAGGTGGGGCAGCCCTCGACGCCGGCCCCCGCGGGAGTACTGGAAGCCGCCCGTCGGGCCCTCGTCCAGGATCGCCTCGGCTACACCGACGCCTTCGGGGTGCCGGAGTTGCGCGATCGCATCGCCCGCTTCTATGCCGAGCGGCACGGGGTCGCGGTCGACCCCGCCCGGGTGGTGGCGACCACCGGCTCCTCGGGCGCGTTCGTGCTGGCGTTCCTCAGCGCCTTCGATGCCGGCGACCGCGTCGCCCTCGCCAGCCCGGGTTATCCCTGCTACCGCAACATCCTGTCGGCGCTGGGGGTGGAACCGGTGCTGGTGCCGGTCGGCCCGGAGACCGACTTCCAGCCGACCCCGGAACTGCTGGAGGAGCTGCCGGGCCGGCTGGACGGCCTGATCATCGCCAGCCCCTCGAACCCGACCGGCACGATGATTCCCGCCGCCGGCCTGCAGGCCCTGGTCAGCTATTGCGGGTACCGCGATATCCGGCTGGTCTCGGACGAGATCTACCACGGCATCACCTACCGGGAGCCGGCCTGCACGGCGCTTGCCTTCACCGACCAGGCGGTGGTCGTCAACAGCTTCTCGAAATACTTCTCGATGACCGGCTGGCGCCTCGGCTGGATGGTGATCCCCGAGGGTCTGGCGCGTTCGGTCGAGTGCCTGGCGCAGAACCTGTTCATCTCGCCGCCGACCCTGTCGCAGCTCGCCGCGGTGGCCGCCTTCGACTGCGAGGAGGAGCTCGAGGCCAACGTCGCCAAGTACGCGCGCAACCGCGACCTGCTGCTGGAGGAGCTGCCGCGGGCCGGTTTCGACAAGCTGTCCAGCGCCGAGGGCGCCTTCTATCTGTATGCCGACGTCAGCCGGCTGACCAACGACAGCCAGGAATTCTCGCGCCGCATGCTGGAGGAGACCGGGGTGGCGGCCACCTCGGGGGTCGACTTCGATCCCGATCGCGGTCACCTCTTCATGCGCTTCTCGTTCGCCCGCGGCACCGACGACATCGCCGAGGCCGCCCGCCGCCTCTGCGCTTGGCGGCGATAGCGCCTGCCCGAACGATGGCATGAGCCTCAGCCGACGCGGTCGAACGTGGCGGTAAAGGTGAAGGTGCTGCCCGCGCCGAGTTCGCTTCTGACCTCGATCCGGCCGCCCATCAGCTCGGCCAGCTGGCGGGCGATCGGCAGGCCGAGGCCGGTGCCGCCGTACTTGGCGTGAGCCGAGGTTCCGACCTGGGCGAAGCTTTCGAAGATCCGCTCGAACTGGCAGCGCGAGATGCCGATTCCGGTATCGGCAACCCGGAAGGCGATCTCGGCGTCGTTCTCCGTCACGTTCCGCGCCGCGATCCAGATCGCGACGCGCCCGGCCGGCGTGAACTTGATGGCATTGCCGATCAGGTTGTTGAGGATCTGGCGCAGCCGTCCGGCATCGCCGATCAGGTTGTCGGGAACCTTGGGATCTACCCGGCACGAGAGTCTGAGGCCGCGCTCCCGGGCCAGGCCGCGAAGGGGTCCGAGCAGGCTGCCGAGCTCGGCCCGCAACGACAGCGGCTCGCGCTGGAGCTCGACCCGGCCGGCTTCGATCTTCGACAGGTCGAGAAGATCATTGATGATGTCCGACAGCCGCCAGCCCGCGGTCCGCATCAAGGTCAGGTATTCCCGGACCTTCGGGCTGCGGGAGAACAGCAGGGCCAGCTCGGCCATGCCGATGATGCCGTTCAGCGGGGTGCGGATCTCGTGCGACATGCGGGCCAGGAAGTCGCTCTTGGTGCGGCTGGCGACGAGCGTGGCCTCCTTGGCCTCGCGCCGGGCGGCCACGAACTCGGTGATGTCGCTGCCGAAGGCGAGGACGCGAACCATCCGGCCGTCACGAAGCTCGGGGACGAAGCTTACCCGGAACCGCTTCGGGCCCTCGGGAAGAGCAACCGTCAACTCGCCGGTCCGGCCCTGGCCGCTCTCGTAGACCTGGCGAAGCAGCTCGCGGACAAGGGAATCCGGACTGCCTTCCTCACCGCCATCCGTCGGACTGGCGGGGAGCACGGTCCGGCGCGCCGCGGGATTGGCGTACAGTTGACGATACCCGAGGTCGTAGCAGGCAAGGGCGCGCGGAGAGCATTCTACCAGGGCGCGGAAAACATCCGCGCATTCCGCGTTTCGGTTGCCGTTGCGCCCAAGCCGCGCCTGATTCCGCGAATCGCCGCGGAAGTTAGGATGATCCTCCCCCATTTTTCCGCCCCTTGCCGATCACGGGCAATCGATTTGTTACAGCCGACTTGCCGCGCAGCCCGGTTCATTCTATGGTGGCGAAGTTACAGATAGCCGCATCGGATTCCTATAGACCCGACGGGGTAAGTGGACACGGGGGAGGCAAGGAATGCGGAATAGGGAGGCAGAGCGCCACGTGGTGATCGTCGAGGATGACGCGATCACGCGCAAGGCGGTCAGCGATTACTTGGCCGAGCACGGATTCCGCGTCCATCCGGCGGAAAACGGCGTGACGATGAGCAGCATTCTCGGCCGCCAGGCGGTCGACATGGTGATCCTCGACGTCGTGCTGCCCGGGGAGAGCGGCCTCGATCTGGCGCGCCAGATCCGCAAGCAGAGCGACGTCCCTATCATCATGCTGACGGGACGCAGCGAAGAGATTGACCGCATCATCGGCCTGGAGATCGGCGCCGACGACTACATCGTGAAGCCGTTCAGCCCGCGCGAGTTGGTCGCCCGCATCGGTGCCGTGTTGCGCCGCCGCCAGTCGGAGACGCCGGGCGCGTCCAGCAGCCCGACCCGCACCGCACGCTTCGCCGGCTGGACCTTCGACCTCGACCAGCGACAGCTCACCTCGTCAAGCGGCGAGGCGGTCGATCTGACCGGCCGCGAGGCGGACCTGCTGACGATGTTCGTCACCCAGCACAACCAGGTCATCAGCCGCCAGCAGGTGATCGAGAGCCTGGGCGGCGGCTCCGCCGGAAAGCGCAGCGTCGACGTCACCATCCTGCGGCTGCGCCGCAAGATCGAGCCCAATCCCAAGAAGCCTGTTCTCATCAAGACCCTGCGCCGGTCCGGCTACATCCTGGCGGCGCCGATCACCTGGATTGAAGGCAAGGCCAAGACCGCTGCCGCCTAGATCCTGACCGCCTCGCGGCAGGCAGGCGGAGGATCGCCTGGCACGATTTGCCTTACTGCTTCGCCCCTGCGGCGGGGGAAGCCTGGGCGTCCTTGCCGGCCGACAGGGACATCGCGACCGGCAGCCGCGTGCTCGGCTCGACCCTGCTCAGCACCGCCGTCAGTGCGGATCCGCCGCCGGCCTTCTCCCAGCGCGCGTCGAGGCGGCCATCCTCGCGGAGAATGTAGGTCAGGCGCGCCTTGGTGCCGGCGAAGGAAAGGTTGCCTCCGGCCAGCTTGCCCCCGGCGATCCGTTCCCAGCCGCCCTCGTCGACGTTCTTGTAGCGCCCCCAGGCGTAGACTGCGCGGACATCGTCCCTGTTGCCGGGGTCGTCGAGCACGAACAGCACCTCGCGGCCGTTCTGGTACCAACCGTGCCAGGCGCCGACCAAGGGATGGGCGGGCGGTGCGGGCGGTGCCGAAGCCAGCACCGTAACGGCGATATCGGGAGGAAGCCGGAAGTTCGCCCTGACCTCCTCGAAGCTGCGGGTCGGGCATCGGTAGCCGCCGGCCACGTCGGCCGCTTCGGCAAAGGCGACGATGCAGGGTCCGAACTCGGCGGCGAAGCCCAGCGTGTTGGCACCGCCATGCCCGACGTGGCCAGGCGGCGCGTCGACCACCAGATGGGGGATCCCGCGGCGCTCCAGCGACGCCCGGGTCGCCAGGCCCCGTCCGCCCGGATCGTATTCGTCCTTGTCGAAGAAGAAGGCCATCGCCCGAGTCGCATGGAGGCTGCCGGCCAGGGTGGCGATCTGCGCGTTGTTCTCCCAGTTCCACGACGAACCGCGCTTGCCGAATGCCGCCGGCGCGGTGGCAAGGATTGCATGGAAGAGACCCGGCTTGGCGCCGGCCGCGACATACGAGATCCAGCCGCCGTAGCTTTGGCCGACGCTGACGATGCGCCTGTATCCCTCGGCCTTCAGGCGCTCGGCCTGCGCGACCAGTTCGCGCGCGGACGCGGCCACCCGGTCCTCGGCCACCGGGCGGGACAGGCTGAAGATGTCCCAGCCGGCCTTGCGGAAGGCCTCCACATACGGCTGCGGCGTATCGGGGGTATCCTTGTCGAGTTCCTTGCCATGATTGAAGACGACGGCACCCTTGGCCGCCCCCGGCCCGAGCAGGCCGTCATAGGCGGCGCGGAGCCGCATCTCGGCGGACGCGGGCTGCCCCCCCCACGCCGCCGCGACCAGCAGGCTGGTGAAAACCAACGCAAACGCACGCATGAACGGACCCCCCGGACTCTACGGGTCCATTCAGGCCCAAGGAGGTGAAGGATTGGTGAATCCTGGAACGATTCCAGTGAGATTTGCCGGTCTTGCCAGGGCTCCGAACTCGGGGCACGAGATGGTTGACGGCAGCTGGACAAAGCCCCTCACCCCACACCTTCCCCGCCGGTTCGGGGCGAGGGAGCTCGTTTTCCGTGCCCTGCCGATGCGACCGATTCGACCGGGGCTCTTGCGCCAAGGCCGCGAAACAATTACAAATTTATGACAGTTCTGCGTCAACACAGCCGGAGGTGGACCCGCGATCCGTTTCAAAGGGACAGCAAGAATCCCTGCCAATCCAAGATCCACCTTGCCGTCAAGAGCAGGAGGAATGGGAGATGACGTTCAAGTCGCGTTTGCTGGTGACCGTTGCGGTCGCCGCCATGTCGGCATCGGCCCCGGCCGCTGCGGAGACCCTGACGCTCTACTGCAGCCCACAGATCGAGTGGTGCCAGCTGGTCATCGAAGAGTTCCAGAAGGCAACCGGCATCGAGGTCGCAATGACCCGCAAGAGCTCGGGCGAGACCTATGCCCAGCTCAAGGCGGAGAAGGACAACCCCAAGGGAGACGTGTGGTGGGGCGGCACCGGTGATCCCCACCTGCAGGCCGCCGAAGAGAAGCTGACCCTCGAATACAAGTCGCCGATGCTCGACAAGCTGCGGCCCTGGGCCCAGCAGCAGGCCAAGCAGTCGGGCTATCGCACCGTCGGCATCTACCTCGGCGTCCTCGGCTATGGCTACAACACCGAGCTTCTGGCCAAGAAGGGCCTGCCCGAGCCCAAGTGCTGGGCCGATCTGGCGAAGCCCGAGTACAAGGGCGAGGTGCAGATCGCCAACCCCAACTCGTCGGGCACGTCGTACACGACGCTGGCCACCATGGTCCAGCTGATGGGCGAGGACAAGGCCTTCGACTTCCTCAAGGCCATGCACAAGAACGTCAATCAATACACCAAGTCCGGATCGGCGCCGATCAAGGCGGCAGCGCGCGGCGAAACCGTGATCGGCGTGTCGTTCCTGCACGACGTGGTGACCGAAATCGTCGAGGGATTCCCGCTCAAGTCGGTGTCGCCGTGCGAGGGCACCGGTTACGAGATCGGCTCGATGAGCATCATCAAGGGAGCCCGCCACATGGCGGCGGCCAAGAAGTTCTACGACTGGGCGCTGACGCCCGAGGCGCAGAGCCTGATGGTCAAGGCCAAGGCCTACCAGCTGCCGTCCAACGCCAGCGTCGACGCCCCGCCGCAGGCCCCGAAGGCTTCCGCGACCAAGCTGATCGACTACGACTTCGCCAAGTACGGCTCGTCGGAGGAACGGCGTCGCCTGCTGGCGAAGTGGGACAAGGAGGTCAAGGACCTTCCGCGCTAAGCGGCGCCGATGCTGAACAGAACCGTCGTCCTGTGGCTGGCCGTGGGATGGGTCGGCTATGCCGTCCTGCCATGGTACGCCTTGGACGACGGCTTCTGGGGATTCGGCTGGATCGCAAGCTACCTTGGCGACACGGAGCATTCTCCGGGCCTGGTTTCCGGACTGACGGGCGAGCGGCCGTGGCTGGCGCCCGTCGCGCTTTTCCTGCTGATGCCGCTGGCGGTCCTGCGCCGACCCAAGATGGACCCGCTGTTCTCGACCGTCCTGCTGGCGGCCGGCGGATTCGGGCTTGCCTACGTCCTGGGGCAGGGCTTCACCGTCGGCCTCAGCGGCTGGCGATGGGACTTCCTGGAAGGCTGGTTCGGCGCCACCGACCTGCAGCAGTTCGGGATGGGCTACGGCGCCCTGCTGGTGTGCGCCGCACTTCTGTTCCTGCTGTCCCAGGGCATCGCCGCCCGCGGAGCCGTCAACGGCGACGTCTTCGTGGTCGGCTCGATCGCACTGATCGTCGCCCTGGTCGCCACTTTCATCTTCTTCCCGATGACCCAGATCCTGATCAGCGCCTTCCAGGATCTGGACGGCAACTTCGCGCCCGAACGGTTCGGAGAGAAACTGGTCTCGGCAGACCTTTGGGGCGTAGCCTGCCTGACCTCCAGCGTGCGATGCGGCATCGCCTGGAATTCGCTGGTGCTGGCGATCCTGGTCGGCGTCAGCACCGCCGTCATGGGACTGGCTTTCGCCCTGGCGGTGACCCGGACCCGCATTCGCGGCAAGAAGCTTCTGCGGGTCCTCACCATCCTGCCGATCATCACGCCGCCATTCGTGATCGCGCTGGCGATCATCCTGCTGTTCGGGCGCTCGGGCGCCGCCAGCACGTTTCTCGAGTGGGCGTTCGGCATCCCGCCAAGCCGCTGGATCTACGGCCTGTTCGGCACCTGGCTGTCGCAGATGCTGGCCTTCACGCCGATCGCCTTTCTGGTGCTGATCGGGGTCGTCGAAGGCGTCAGCCCGGCGATGGAGGAGGCGTCCCAGACCCTGCGGGCCAAGTCGTGGCGCACCTTCATGACGGTGTCGCTGCCGCTGATGCGCCCGGGGCTGGCCAACGCCTTCCTGGTCGGCTTCATCGAAAGCCTGGCCGATTTCGGCAACCCGATGGTGCTGGGCGGCGACTTCGAGGTGCTGTCGACCTCGATCTTCTTCTCGATCGTCGGCTCGCAGAACGACATGGGGCGGGCCGCCGTGCTGGGCATCGTCCTCTTGGCGTTCACCCTTTCCGCCTTCTACGCGCAGCGGCGCTGGCTAGGCCGCAAGTCCTACACCACGGTGACGGGCAAGGGCGATGCCGGCATCCACCCGGAACTGCCCAAGGGCTTGGTGCGCCTGATCTATGGCACGACCGTGCCATGGGCCGTCTTCACCTTCGTCATCTACGCGATGATCATGTTCGGCGGCTTCGTCAAGCTGTGGGGTTACGATCACAGCTTCACCCTGCAGCACTACATCGACGCCTTCGACGTCAGCTGGGGCCAGCACGGGATCGTGTGGGCGGGCGCCGCCTGGAATTCCTTCTCGACCACCCTGATCATCTCGGCGATCGCGGCGCCGCTGACCGCCGGGGTCGGCCTGCTTACCGCGTACCTGCTGGTACGCCAGCGCTTCCGCGGCCGCGACACCTTCGAGTTCGGCACCATGCTGAGCTTCGCGATTCCCGGCACCGTGATCGGCGTCAGCTACATCCTGGCCTTCAACGTGCCGCCGATCGAGCTGACCGGGACCGGCGCCATCCTGGTCATCTGCTTCGTGTTCCGCAACATGCCGGTCGGGGTGCGCGCCGGCATCGCTTCGATGAGCCAGATCGACCAGAGCCTGGACGAATCCTCGCTGACCCTCGGCGCCAGCAGCTTCACCACCCTGCGCCGGGTGGTGCTGCCGCTGCTGCGGCCCGCCATCGTGGCCGCGCTGGTGTTCAGCTTCGTCCGCGCGGTGACGGCGATCAGCGCCGTCATCTTCCTGGTCAGCGCCCGCTACGACATGGCCACCTCCTACATCATCGGCCGGGTCGAGAACGGCGACTACGGGCTGGCCATCGCCTATTCGTCGGTCCTCATCGTCGTCATGGTGGTGGTCATTCTCGGGGTCCAGGTGGCGGTCGGCGAGCGCAAGCTCGGCCGACGCGGTACCATCAAGCCCGCAGGCGCTCCGGCCATGGAGGTTGGCATAGCATGACCCTCAAGGGTAAGGCCGCGTCCGTCGAGTTCCGCAACGTCACCAAGGCCTTCGGGCCGGTGGTCGCGGTCCGCGACCTGACGTTCACCATCGAGGCGGGGGAGCTGATCACCTTCCTGGGTCCGTCGGGGTGCGGCAAGACCACGACCCTGCGCATGATCGCCGGGCTGGAACTGGCGACCTCGGGGCAGATCTTCATCGGCGGCGACGAGGTGACCAGGCTGCCGGCCACCGACCGCGACGTCGCGATGGTGTTCCAGTCGTATGCGCTGTTCCCCCACATGACCGTCGCCGAGAACGTGGCCTACGGCCTGACGGTCGGCGGCGGTCCGAAGGCGGAAGCCCGGGCGCGGGCCCGCGAGGGTCTCCACCTGGTCGGCCTGGACGGTTTCGAGGAACGGATGCCGAGCGAGCTGTCGGGCGGCCAGCAACAGCGCGTGGCGGTGGCCCGCGCCCTGGTGCTGGAGCCCCAGGTGCTGCTGTTCGACGAGCCGCTCTCCAACCTCGACGCCAAGCTGCGTCGCCGCATGCGCGAAGAGATCCGCGACCTGCAGCGCAGCCTGGGTCTCACCGCCGTCTACGTCACCCACGACCAGTCCGAGGCGCTTGCGGTATCGGACCGCATCGTCGTCATGCGCAACGCCGCGATCGCCCAGGTAGGCTCGCCCCAGGACCTTTACGAGCGCCCGGTCGACGGCTTCGTTGCCGACTTCATCGGCGACGCCAACCTGGTCGAAGCCGAGGTGGTGCGGGTCGAGGGCGAGGAGGCGGTAGTGCGGATCGGCGGGATCGAGACGCGGCGGCCAGGGCGGAGCGTCGCTCCGGGGCCGGCCAAGGTGGCGATCCGGCCCGAGGCGCTGAAGCTGTCCGAAGGACGCGAGCCCGGCAGCATCGAGGGAACGGTGACGCGGGCCGTCTATCTCGGCAGCCACCTGGAATACGTCGTCGAATGCGTCCTGGGCGAGCTGTTCGTCATCGACCATGCCATGGAATCGCCGATTCCTCAGGGTGCGACGGTTGCCATCCGCCTCGCCCGCCGCGGCGTGAACCTGGTTCCCGGGCGGGACTCAGAGGCGCAGGCGGCGACGCAAGGCATCCAGACGGAACCTGCGTAGTCCGTCCTCTCAGAAGAACCCCAGCTCGA
Organism: Rhodospirillales bacterium; assembly: GCA_018432935.1. Classification (GTDB taxonomy): domain Bacteria; phylum Pseudomonadota; class Alphaproteobacteria; order Rhodospirillales; family Shumkoniaceae; genus JAHDSF01. The sequence goes on from JAHDSF010000023.1 coordinate 58,335, forward strand.
GCTTCGCGGCCTCGGACATGCGGGACGGATCCCACGGCGGGTCCCAGACTACGTCAAGATTGACGTCGGTGACGCCCTCGACGGAACGGATCTTGGTCTCGACCTCGGCCGGCAGGGTTCCGGCAACCGGGCAATTGGGCGCGGTCAGGGTCATGTCGACGTCGGCCACCCCCTTGTCGTCGACCTCGAGCCGGTAGATCAGCCCCAGCTCGTAGATGTTGACCGGAATCTCGGGGTCGTAGACGGTGCGCAGCACCTCTTCGATGCGCTCGCGCACGGTCGCTGGTTCGGCGGCTTCGCTCATTCCGTCTTCACCGGCTTTGTGGCGTGGTCGAGGGCGGCGATCAGGGTGTGCCACGGCAGGGTCGCGCACTTGACACGGACCGGATACTCGCGCACGCCGCCGAACACCGCCAGCTTCTCAAGCGGCTCCAGCGCGTCCATCGCGGCCATCTCGTCGCTTGTGGTGAGGCCGACGTGGAAGCGTTCGAACATGGCGCGGATCTCGGCCTCGCTCCGCCCCTTGACCGCCTCGGTCATCAACGACGCCGAGGCCATCGATATGGCGCAGCCTGAGCCTTCGAAGTGGGCATCGACAACCTTACCGTCGGCGACCGTCAGGGACACGGTGACGGCGTCGCCGCACAGCGGGTTGTGGCCATCCGCATGGTGGCTGGCGCCGTCGAGGGCGCCGAAGTTCCGCGGCTGCTTGTAGTGATCCAGGATGACTTCCTGGTAGAGGTCGCGCAGCTCGCTCATAATCCGAACACCTCCTGGACCTTGCGCAGGCCCGCCACCAGGGCGTCGACGTCGTCGTGGCCGTTGTAGAGGCCGAACGAGGCCCGCACCGTCGCCGGAACCCCGAACCGCGTCATCGTCGGCTGGGCGCAGTGGTGCCCGGCCCGGACGCAGATCGCCTCGCGGTCGAGGATGGTCGCGATATCATGAGGATGGACGCCCTCGAGCGCCAGCGAAATGACCCCGGAGCGGCGCCGCGGCCGGCCGATGAAACGCAGGGAGTTGATCTTCGACAGCTCGCGCACCGCGTAGCCGAGCAGCTCGGTCTCGTGGCTTGCGATCGCGTCGTAGCCGACCGACTGGACGTAGTCGACCGCGGCCCCCAGCGCGATCACGCCGGCGATGTTGGGGGTGCCGGCCTCGAACTTCCAAGGCAGTTCGTTGTACTCGGTCTTGTCGAAGGTGACCGAGCGGATCATGTCGCCGCCGCCCTGCCAGGGCGGCATCTTCTCCAGCCACTCGGCCTTGCCGTAAAGCGCGCCGACCCCGCTCGGGCCGTACAGCTTGTGGCCGGAAAAGACATAGAAGTCGCAATCCAGGGCCTGCACGTCGATCGGCTGGTGCTGCACCGCCTGGCAGCCGTCGAGCAACACCGGGATGCCGCGCTCCCTGGCCAATCCCACGATCGCCTCGACCGGCAGCACGGTGCCGAGCGCGTTCGCGACATGGGCGACCGAGATCAGCCGGGTGCGCGGGCCGATCAGGCTGCGGAACGCGTCGAGGTCGAGATCGCCCTCGTCGTCGACCGGAGCGACCTTCAGCACGATCCCCTTCTCGTCGCGCAGCATCTGCCAGGGAACGATGTTGGCGTGATGCTCGACCTCGGTGATCAGCACCTCGTCGCCGGGTGCGAGAAAGGCGCGCCCGAACGTCTGGGCGACCAGGTTGATCGCCTCGGTGGCGCCGCGCACGAACACGATCTCGCGCCCCTCGCGGGCGTTCAGCAGCCGCCGCACCTTCTCGCGTGCCGCCTCGTAGGACGCGGTCGCCCGCTCGCTCAGCCAGTAGACGCCGCGGTGGACGTTGGCGTACTCCGTCTCGTAGACCTCGCGCTCGGCATCGATCACCGCGCGCGGCTTCTGGGCGCTGGCGGCGCTGTCCAGGAACACCAGCCGCTTGCCGTGGACGCGCCGCGCCAGGATCGGGAAGTCGGCGCGAATCGCGGCCAAGTCTAGCCCGGGCCGGACGCGCGGCGCCGCCGCCGAGACCGTCATGAGCGCCCTCCCCCGGCCAGCCAGCGGTCGACCGCGCGGCGGAAATAGGCGCGCGGCTCGTCGCCTCCGATGTGCTCGATCAGCTCGGCCACGAAGGCGTCGATCAGGATGGCGCGAGCTTCCGGCACGTCGAGCCCTCGGGCGCGCAGGTAGAACATCGCATCCTCGTCGAGGTCGCCGATGGTGGCGCCGTGGCTGCATTTGACGTCGTCCGCCAGGATGATGAGCTCGGGCTTGGCATCGGCGTTGGCCTGCGGCGACAGCAGAAGGCTGCGGTTGACCTGCTGGGCGTCAGTCTTCTGTGCGTCCGGGGCGACGTGGATGCGGCCCTGGAACACCGTATGGGCGCGGTCGTCGACCACGCTCTTGAACTCCTGGCTGCTGGTGCCGCCCGGCATCGAGTGCTCGACCCGAACCGTGGTGTCGAGATGCTGGGCGTCGCGCCCCAGCATCGCGCCCGAGAGCTTCGCCTCCGCCCGTTCCCCGGCAAGGTCGACGTCGACCTCGTGGCGGGCGAGACGGGAGCCCAACGACGCCGCAAACATCGCGTACGATGCCTCCTGCTCAAGCCGCGCCGAAATCGCGGCGATGTGGAAGGCCTCGATGCCTTCCGCTTGCAGCTTGTAATGACGCAGCACGGCGTTCGGGGCGACCACCACCCGGGTCACGGCATTGGTCCAGTACGGGCCCTTGCCAAGGCTGACGTAGGACTCGAGGACCGTCGCGCTCGATCCCGCTTCCGCCTGGATCAGATTGCGCAGATGGAACGCCATCGGCTCGCCTTCGGGACGCCCGACGAACAGGAGCTGCACGGGGTCGAGCACGGCGCCGCGGCCGAGGTGCACGACGGCCCCGCCCGTCATCCGGGCCGTGTTGAGGTCGGCAAGTACGCGCGCACGCGCATCGCCTTCCACCGTCGGTACCGCGGTCAGCAGCCGAAGGTCGGCCTCGTCCGCCTGCGACAGGTCGACGACCCGGCTGCCGTCGGGGATCCGGTCCAGGTCCGATAAGTCGGCCCGAAAACGGCCGTTGACGAAGACGACAAGGTGGCACTCGGGGGTCAGGCGGTAGGGCTCGATGTCGGCACGCGTCAGCTCCGGCACCTCGGCCGGCGAGGCCTCGCGGAAGCTGGTCCCCGCCAACGCGCTCAGGTTGGTGAACTTCCAGGCCTCCAGCCGCGGGGTCGGGAAGCCGGTCTGGCGGAAGCGTTCGATCGCCTCCTGCCTGACCCCGGCCAGCCACGCCGGCGTGTTGCCGATCGGCGGCAGGTTGATGGCAGCGTCGATGTTCATCGCATGCTCCTCAGGCCGCTGCCGCCGCCTTGACCACGTCGGCATAGCCCCTGGCCTCGAGTTCGAGCGCCAGCTCCTTGCCGCCCGAACGGACGATGCGGCCGGCGACCATGACGTGCACCTTGTCGGGCACGATGTAGTCGAGCAGGCGCTGGTAATGGGTGATCAGCAGGATCGACCGTCCCGGCCCGCGCAAGGTGTTGACGCCGTCGGCGACGATCTTCAGCGCGTCGATGTCGAGGCCTGAATCGGTCTCGTCCAGCACTGCCAGCCGGGGCTCCAGCATGCCCATCTGGAAGATCTCGTTGCGCTTCTTCTCGCCGCCCGAAAAGCCGACGTTGATCGGCCGCGACAGCAGTTCCTCGTTCATCTTCAGAAGCTTCAGCTTCTGGCGCGCGAGCTTGAGGAACTCCATCGCGTCCAGCTCCTTCTCGCCGCGGTGCTTGCGCAGGGCGTTGACCGATGACTTGAGGAAGTTGGCGTTGACCACGCCCGGGATTTCGACCGGGTACTGGAAGGCCAGGAACACGCCCTCGCGCGCTCGCTCTTCCGGCTCCATCTCGGTCAGGTCGAGATCGTCGAACAGGATCCGTCCCTGGGTGACGTCATAGCCCTCGCGCCCCGCCAGGGTGTAGGCCAGCGTGCTCTTGCCCGAGCCGTTGGGGCCCATGATGGCGTGCACCTCGCCGTCGGGAAGCTCGAGGTCGAGGCCCCGCAGGATCTCCTTGCCCTCGATGTGCACGTGCAGGTCTTGGATCTTCAGCATCGTTTTTCGTGTCCTCGTATTCGCTTGCCATTCCCGCGCCGAGCGGGAACCCAGGCTATTCTCTGGCCCGCCGCTTTCGCGGGGTGACGGTGAACGTTAGCCGACGCTGCCTTCCAGGCTGACGCCCAGCAGCTTCTGCGCCTCGACCGCGAACTCCATCGGCAGCTTCTGAAGCACCTCGCGGCAGAAGCCGTTGACGATCGTGCTGACCGCGTCCTCGGTCGAGAGGCCGCGCTGCCGGCAGTAGAAGAGCTGGTCGTCGCTGATCTTCGAGGTCGTCGCCTCGTGCTCGACCCGGGCCGAGCGGTTCTTGACCTCGATGTAGGGGACAGTGTGGCCGCCGCACTTGTCGCCGATCAGCAGGCTGTCGCACTGCGAGTAGTTGCGGGCGCCTTCCGCCTTGGGCAGCACGCGTACCAGGCCGCGGTAGGTGTTCTGGCCCTGGCCGGCCGAGATGCCCTTGGAAACGATGGTCGACCGGGTGTTCCTGCCGATATGGATCATCTTGGTCCCGGTGTCGGCCTGCTGGTGGTTATTGGTTACCGCCACCGAGTAGAACTTTCCGACCGAATCATCGCCCTGCAGGATCACGCTCGGATACTTCCAGGTGATCGCCGAACCGGTCTCAACCTGCGTCCACGAGATCTGCGAGCGCGCGCCGCGGCAGGCGCCGCGCTTGGTCACGAAGTTGTAGATGCCGCCCTTGCCGTCCTTGTCGCCCGGATACCAGTTCTGCACCGTCGCGTACCGGATCTCGGCGTCCTCCAGCGTGACCAGTTCGACCACGGCGGCGTGAAGCTGATTCTCGTCGCGCATCGGTGCCGTGCAGCCTTCCAGATAGCTGACGTAGGCCCCCTTGTCGGCGATGATCAGGGTGCGCTCGAACTGGCCGCTGTCCTTGGCGTTGATGCGGAAGTAGGTCGACAACTCCATCGGGCAGCGCACCCCCGGCGGCACGTAGACGAACGAGCCGTCGCTGAACACCGCCGAGTTCAGACTGGCGAAGAAGTTGTCGCTGTAGGGGACCACGCTGCCGAGGTACTTCTTCACCAGCTCGGGGTGGTCGCGAACCGCCTCCGAGATCGGGCAGAAGATGACGCCCAGCTCCTTGAGCCGCTCGCGGAAGGTGGTGGCGACCGAGACCGAGTCGAACACCGCGTCCACCGCGACGCCAGCCAGCGCCGCCCGCTCGGCAAGCGGGATACCCAGCTTTTCGTAAGTCTTCAACAGCTCGGGGTCGACCTCGTCGAGGCTCTTCGGCTGGTTCTTGGTCTTGGGCGCCGCGTAGTAATAGATGTCTTGGTAGTCGATCTTCGGGTAGGTCACGCGCGCCCAGGCCGGCTCATGCCCCTCGTCGTGCTGCGCGCGCCACAGGCGGTAGGCCTTGAGGCGCCACTCCAGAAGCCACTCCGGCTCGCCCTTCTTGGCCGAGATGAAGCGTACCGTGTTCTCGTCGAGGCCCTTCGGCGCAAAATCCGATTCGATGTCAGTGACGAAGCCGTACTTGTATTCGCCGCCGAGCGAGCGGAGCGTTTCAAGAGTCTGCTGGGATGCCACCATCGTCGACCTCTATTCCCCTACGGTTGCACGTTGTACGCTGCATGGCGTGCCGTTTCGGATACGGCCGGCAGGACGGGTGGAAGAGCGATCTCGGCCAACGAGACCTCCTCGAGCGCGTTCCTCACCGCTACGTTGATCCGGTTCAGACCGGAACGGGACGGGCACGCCACCGCGATCTCGCAGCCGCCACGCCCCGACTGGATGCATTGGGTGATCGCCACCGCCCCATCGAGCGCGTTGACGATCGCGCCGACCGAAATGTCCTGCGCCGGCCGCGCCAGCCGATAGCCGCCTTTGGTGCCGCGGACCGAGTTCAGCAATCCCGCCCGGCCCAGTCGCGCCAGCACCTTGGCCGCCGCGGGCGCCGGGAGCTTGGTGGCGGCGGCGATCTCCGGCGCGGCATGGATTCGATCGGGATCCCGCGCCACATACGTCATCGCCACGATCGCATAGTCTGCCAGTCTGCTGAGCTTCATCGTCCATCGGCCCGATTCTCAACCCGGCGCCGATATATGACTAAATTGGTCTGGTTTCAAGGACGGTACGCACAATTCTGACCCGCGCCCCGCGCTCGGGTAATATGCTCCGGCGAAGCCGGGAAACGGCGGCAGGGAGCGGTACGATGTCCGGACGGGCCTCTCACGAGCAGGCCGAGGTGATCGCAGCGCTGGCGATCGGCGCGGCGGCATTGGCCGCAGCAACGTGGCTGCTCGTCGCGCGCGACCTCTTTTCGCCCATCTTCCCGGTCGGGGCCTTCGTCATCTACGGGCCGGCGGCGGCGCTGGTCGCTTGGTCGGCCGCGGGCCGTTTCGGCTGGCCCAACCGCGTCACCCTGGCGCGGCTGGTGCTGGTCTCGCTGGTCGGCGGCGTGCTGACCGATCCGCCCGCCAGCGAAGCCGCGGCCTGGACATCCGCCGCGGTGTCGGGGGTCGCGCTGACGCTCGACGGCGTCGACGGCCATCTCGCGCGCCGCCTGAACCAGGAATCGGCGTTCGGGGCACGTTTCGACATGGAAGTCGATGCGCTCCTGATCCTGCTGCTGTCGCTGCTGGCCTGGCTGCTGGGCAAGGCCGCGGCCTGGGTGCTGCTGATCGGGCTGCTGCGTTATCTCTTCGTCGCCGCAGGGTGGCTGTGGCCCGTACTGAGCCGGCCGCTGTTCCCGTCCGTCCGGCGCAAGGCCGTGTGCGCGGTGCAGGGCATCGTCCTCGCCGTGCTGCTGGCTCCCGTGGTGACCCCGCCGCTCAGCAGCGGCCTCGCCCTCGCTGCGCTGGCTGCGATCGTCTATTCGTTCGCGGCCGACATTAATTGGCTGGTGCGGCGGCGCGCCTGACCAGGAAGGCCGCCCCCGGCAGGCTGCCAATCAGGACGATGAGGCCGTAAAGGGCGGCCGTCGCGAATCCCATCGCCGGCTCCATGCCCAGCAGCGGCCACAGCCCGGCAGCCGCACCTTCGCGCACGCCCCAGCCGCCGACCGTCAGCGGCACCGCCATGCTCAGCAGCACCAGCGGCACCACGGTCACCAGGGCCGGCCATGGCAACGGCTGTCCCAACGCCAGCGCCGCCAGCGCGAACGCCGCGATATAGCTGGCCACGATCGCCAGGTTGAGTACCGACTGCGCCGCCCAGGCGCCGCCAGCGACCAGCGCCGCCCAGGCGTCGCCCGCCGTCCCGGCAAGGGCGGAACGAAGCGGGCCAAGACGCGAGAGCACGGCAGCCGCCGCGGCGACAAGCAACCCCAGGCCGACTGCGGTCGCGACCAGCCAGCCGGCGGCAGCCGGCATGCGGTCGTCCAGCAGCATCGGCCATGCCGCCAGCCCGGCCAGGACGACGGTCGCCAGCGCGACTTGGCCGGCCACCCGCTCGAGGACGACCGAACGGACGACCGCGCTCCAGGCGTAGGCCCCGCTCAGTCGCAACCGTACGGCGCGGAGGGCGTCTCCCGGCACCCCGCCGGGCAGGATCATGTTGAGCAGCCCCGCCAGGTAGTACTCGGCGACCGCAGCACCGAACGGCAGGCGGATGCCGAGACGTCCGGCAACCAGCCGCCAGCGCCATGAGGAGAGCACGACCTGGACCTGGACCAGCACCAGGGCGGCCGCCACCGCCGCCGGATCGGCCGCAACCAGTTCCGCCAACGCGGCCGGGACGTCGACCAGCCACGCCAGCACCGCGAACGCGGCCAGCGTCGCTGCCAGCCGCAACCCCGGGCCGACCCTTCTCTCGTGGGGGAGGACTTGTTGAGGAGGTTGCTGACTCGCCATCTTCGGGTGATCCGCCGTCGGAGGACCGCATGATACCCCAGCCGGGCCCGCAGCGCCCCGTCGTCCGTACCCCTCCTGAAGAGAGAGGCCGGTTGGTGCGTGCGGCCTTCGGGCTGCTTGCCCTGCACCTGCTGCTGGCGCTGCCGGCGTACAGCGACGAGATCGTGTGGCAGTCCTTCCTGCGGCTGCCGATCGAACTCCCCCTCGTCCTCCTCGCCCTGTTCGCGGCGCCGGCGCGCCTGCGCAGGCAGGCGACGGCGGCGGCTGCACTCGCCGTTGCCGTTCTGGTCGCGGCCAAGCTTGCCAACCTGGCCGTGTTCACCGCCTACGCACGCCCCTTCAATGCCTTTCTCCACCTCCATCTGATTCCGGCGGGGTTCCAACTGCTGGCGGGCTCGGCCGGTGTCGCCACGGCGACCCTGGCGACGGCGGTGGCCCTGGTGCTGCTCGCCCTGCTGGGGCTGGCGATCGCGGCGGCGCTGCGCTGGGTTCGAGCCGGGTTCGCATCCTGGCCTGCGCGCATCCCGGTGACGGTCGCGGTGCTGATGCTGGCCGGGTACGCCGCGCTGGACGTTGCCGACGTCCGGGCGGCAGGCGAGAAGACGGCATCCGCGGCCACCAGCCGCTTCATCGCCGACCAGTTCCGCTGGCACTGGCAGACCTTCGGCGACCTCGCCCGCTTCCGCGACGAGATCGCGCACCGGCCGCCGGCTGCCGACAACACGCTGTCGAAGCTGGCGGGCAGGGACGTCGTGCTCGTCTTCATCGAATCGTACGGCCGCACCGCCATCGAGAGCCCGCGGTTCGCTCCGGTCGTCGGAGCCTCGCTCCGCGCCTTCGAGGCGGAGCTCGACAAGGCCGGCTTTGCCGCCCGCAGCGGATGGCTCGCGTCCTCCACCATCGGCGGCCAGAGCTGGCTCGCCCACGCGACCCTGTTGTCGGGGCTGCGGGTCGACGGCCAGGGGCGTTACGACGCCCTTGCCCGCAGCGGCCGACCGACCCTGATCCACGACTTCGCCGCCGCGGGATGGGACACGGTCGGCGTGATGCCGGGGATCACCACGCGGTGGCCCGAAGCCGCGTCGTTCGGCTACCGCCGATTGCTCGCCGCGGCTGATCTCGGCTATGCGGGAACTCCGTTCGGCTGGATATCGATGCCGGACCAGTACACGCTGTCGGCCCTGCAACGGCTCGAACTGGGCATCGGCGGGCGGCCGCCGGTGATGGTTACGGTCGTCCTGATCTCCAGCCACCTGCCGTGGACGCCGATCCCGCACATGCTGCCGTGGGATGCGATCGCCGATGGCACCGGCTTCGGCCCGGAAACCCGCAGCGGCACGCCGGTCGAGACGATCTGGAACGACCTAAACGAGGTGCGCGACCATTACGCGCGGTCGATCGACTACGTGCTGCACGCGTTGGCCGGATACATCGCCCGCTTCGGCCGTGACCAGCTCTTCATCGTTCTCGGCGACCACCAGCCGGCGCCGTTCGTCGGCGGCGACGCGACCGGTCCCGATGTCCCCGTCCACATCGTCGCCCGCGATCCCGGCCTGCTCGCCGCTCTCGACGGCTGGGGCTGGAGCAGCGGAATGGTTCCCGGCGCCGGCGTACCGGCTTGGCCGATGGAGAGCTTCCGCAGCCGCTTCGTCGAGGCGTTCACGCCCGCCGCCGCACCGCTGGCCGGGAAAGGAGACCTGTGATGCTGGTCCGCTACGGCGAACTGCCCCAGACCGCCTTTCCCGCCGCGGATGAGGAAACGGTGGCCCTCCTGCCGCTGGCCGCGGTCGAAAGCCACGGTCCCCACCTGCCGCTCGGCACCGATGCGATCATCGCCGACGGCATCATCGACCGCGCCGCCAGCCTGGACGTAGGACGCCGTCAGCAGGTGCTGCGGCTGCCGCCGCTGTGGCTGGGCTCATCGGCCGAGCATGCCGACCGCGCCGGCACCCTTTCGCAGGAGGCGGAGCCGCTGATCGCCCAGGTGGTCGCGATCGGCGAGGGCCTGGCCCATGCTGGCATCCGCCGCATGGTGCTGTTCAACGGCCACGGCGGCAACGTCCCGGCCGCGGCGATCGCGGCGCTGCGACTGCGGAGCCGGTTCGGGATGCTGGCCGCCAGCGTGCACTGGCTCGATTTCGGGCTGCCCGAGGAAATCGCAGAGCCGGCGGCCGAGGACGTGCACGGCGGCTGGATCGAGACCTCGATGATCATGCATCTCGCGCCGCGGCTGGTGGTGGCCGAGGCGGTGGCCGCCAATCCACCGTCCGCGCCCTCGTCTGCCCTGTACCCCTCACGGCCGGTCACCTGGGGCTGGAAGAGCGACGACCTTGCTCCCGGCGGCTGGGTCGGCCGCCCGGACCTGGCGAGCGTCGAGAAGGGAAGCCTGCTGCTCGACCATGCCGCCACCCGGCTGGTCGCGCTGCTCGACCAGATCGCCCGGACGCCGTGGCCGGTCAGGTCGTGACGGTTCCCCGATCGCGGGGAACCGCATCCGCCCTCGGCTGAGCCAGGATGGTGCCGAGCAGGTGCCCGGCGCGGGAGGCCTTGGTGGTCAGGTAGCCGACGTTGTGCGGGTTGACCGTGCCGAGCAGCGGCCGGTGGCCCTCGACCGTCACGCCGACGTCGGTCAGCGCCCGGATCTTGTCCGGGTTGTTGGTCAGCATGACGACCCTGCGGAAGCCCAGCAGTTCGAGCATGCGCGCCGCGATCCCGTAGCGCCGCTCGTCGGGACCGAAGCCGAGCGCCGCATCGGCATCCAGGGTGTCGTGGCCGTGCGCCTGCAGGGCATAGGCCCGCAGCTTGTTGCGCAGGCCGATCCCCCGCCCTTCCTGGTCGAGGTAAAGAAGCAGTCCGCCGCCGGCCTTGGCCATCGTCTTGACCGCCAGCCGCAGCTGCTCGCCGCAGTCGCACTTCAGGCTGCCGAACAAATCTCCGGTCAGGCACGCCGAGTGCAACCGGGTCAGCACCGGCCGCGACGGATCCAGAGTGCCGACCACGATCGCCAACTGGTCGCGCAGGCCGCCACCGCTGAAGAGCACGAACTCCGCCTCGACAGCCCCGTCCAGCGGCACCTTCGCGCGGGCCGCGATCTGCAGTTCGCCAGCCGAACGATCGTGATGGGCGGCCACGGCCGTCGCCTCGACTTCCATCAAGTTCCCGGGCACGGCCGCGACGTCCATTACGACTGCCGCCGGAAGCAATTGCGCAACGTGCATCAACTCGATCGCCGCCACCTCGAGCGCGGTGGCCTCGCGCGCCTCGGGTGCGGCAGCCTCGGGCTGGGCGGTGGCGAACAGGCTTTCGAGCTCGGCCGCCGACAGGCCACTGACGGCGAGCCGCATCGGCTTTGACGCCGCAATCCCCATGTGCTGCAGGCGCGGCGCCGACAGCACCAGCCCGATCTCGATGGTTTCCGCCAGTTCGGCGATGGCCGATGGCCCCAGCACCTCGGCTGCCACCAGCGCGAGGCTCGCCGCACCGTCCCGGAGCAGCACCGCCCGGCCGTGACGCAGCTCCTGCGCCGCCCGCTCGACGGCAACCGTATCGCCATCGCCGGCCAGCCGCCGGAGAGCGGAGCCGGGCCTTGTCGGGCGGGTGCCCGGCGGGCTAGTAAGGAACGTCGTCTTGGCGAAAGGCACTGCGATGACCTCCCCGGGCGTTGGCGGACCGCAAGACGCACATGAATGGCAGCTCATGGTGGCGGCGGCCCACGGGAAAGGCCCGCCGCCTCCCAAACGTGGGTCGGGGCTGGCGCGAATCTACTCCCCCTTGGTAATACCTTGGCATGGTCACGCACCTTTGATGGTCGGGCAGATCGGCCAGTCCCTCGACGGCCGCATCGCCACCGTGCGGGGGCACTCCCACTACATCAACGGCAGGGCGGCCATCATCCATCTCCACCGCCTGCGGGCGCTTGTCGATGCCGTGCTGGTCGGCGTGGGAACCGCGATCGCCGACGACCCGCAGCTCACGGTGCGCCACGTCCCGGGGCCGAATCCGGCCCGCGTCGTCATTGATCCCGGAGCCCGCCTGCCCCCCTCGGCACGCTGCATGGCCGACGACGGGACACGGCGGATCGTGATCCAGAGCGGCGACGATCCGCGCCCTGGCGGCGTCGAAGTCGTGCGGATCGCGCCCGAAGGCGGCCTCATCGACCCTCATCACATTCGCGAGAGGCTGGCTGCCCTGGGCCTCCGCCGTGTGTTGATCGAAGGCGGCGGCAAGACGATATCGCAATTTCTGGACGCCGGCTGCCTGGACCGCCTGCACGTGCTGGTAGCGCCGATCATTCTCGGCTCCGGCCCGGTGGGGATCGGCCTGGCGGAGATCGCGACCCTGGACCAGGCGATGCGGCCCCGGGCGACCGTCACCGAGTTCCCCGGCGGGGACGTGCTGTTCGACTGCGAGTTCCGCCGGGACCAGCCAACGGGGGATCAAACGCCATGACCACGGTTCAGGCCGGCTACTCGGGTCCCGCCAAGCTCGTTCACTGGCTGACGGCGCTTGCCGTCCTCGCCGCGATCCCCCTGGCCTTGGCCATGGTGCGTGCCGATCCGGGGCCTTTGCAGAACAGCCTCTACGACCTCCACCGCTCGTTCGGCGTCGCGGTGCTGGTGTTGACGGCGGCGCGGGTGGTGCTGCGGATGTTTCTTCGCCCCCCACCGCTGGTCGAGGGCCTCCCCGCGTGGCAGAGGGCGGCGGCGCGCGCCTCGCATCACCTGTTGTACGTCCTCCTGGTCGCCATTCCGCTGCTCGGCTGGGCCGGCACCTCGGCCTTCGGAGCGCCGATCACCGTGTTCGGGATGTTCGAATGGCCCCCGTTCATGGACAAGAACCAGGAGCTCGCCGAAACGCTGCTGGCCCTCCACCGCTGGCTGGGCTTCGCCCTGGCCGGACTGCTTGTCCTTCATGTCGGCGCCGCGCTTCACCACCACCTCGTGCGCAGGGATGAGACGCTGCGGCGCATGCTGCCGGGCTACCGCGCGCCGCCGCATTGACCCGGTCTCGCGCCGTCCCATCTGCCAGATCGGGAATGGAGCACCCCTGGCATGAAGACCGTCACGGCAGTTCTCGCGATCGCATTCCTCGCGGCAACCGCCGCCGAGGCGGGTGACCGCTTCTGGGATCGCGACAACTTCCGAGGCGCCCGCCGCGCCTACCAGAAGGATCTGCAAGCACTGCCCGAGCGGGAACGCCGTCCCGACCATCCGTACGCGCGGCGGCACCGCCTGCCGCCTCGTCACCCGCTCCTCATCTACCGGGAAGCACCCCCCGTGATCTTCGTCGAGCCGGCGGAGCCGATCGCGGTGGTGCCGGTTTCGCCCCCGTTCATCGACGCGCTCGGCCGCTCCTGCCTCAAGGTGAGGACGGCGGAAAGCCTGGGTGTTGCCTGCCTGCATGCCGACGGCTCGTGGCGCCTCGTCTCCTGACTTGCGGACATCGCCGTTTTGCGTCTACGGTCGGGCCCCGCCCATCCCCCGCCCATGACGCCCCCTGATGGACCGCCGCCGCCCCCGCACCCTCATCATCAACGTGGCTCTGGCCGTCATGGCCGTGCTGGTCGCCGACTTCGCGCTGGCGCAGCTGGGCCGAGCCTTGATGCCGAACTGGGACATCCGGCACCACCGCATGAAATTCCGTATGGCCGACCCGGTGTTCGACCATGCGCTGGCGCCGCAGGTGACGCAGATCGACTTCTGGGGCGGTGCCGCCTTCAACCTGATCACCAATTCCCTGGGCGGCCGTGACCGGACGACCCGCGTGGTGGCCCTCGAGAAGAGCGGGCGCCGCATCTCGCTGATCGGGGACTCCTTCATCGAGGGGGTCGGCTACGACTTCGATCTCACCATGGCCGGTCGGGTCGAGGCGGCGCTCGCACCCCGCGGCATCGAGGTCCTGAACCTGGCGGTCTCGTCGTATTCGCCGGTGATCTACTACAAGAAGCTGGAATACCTGATCGAGACGAAAGGCTTCGAGACCGACGAGCTGTTCGTCTTCGTCGATCCCGGCGACATCTACAACGAATCCAACTGGTACCATCTTGGGCCGGACGGCCGCATCGTCTCGGACATCCTGGGCGGCATCAACGTCGACACCCGTCGCGACCCGGTTCAAAGCTGGCTCGCCACCAACTCGGTGCTCGGCAAGTTGACCTACACCCTGGCGGACCTGTGGCGTTACCACCGCTCGCTGCGCAAGTCCCGGGACGCCGGCGCCGCCCCGGAGCTGCGCGAGGACACCGCCTCCGACGCCCGCGATTCGAGCTGGACCTGGGACGCGGCGGCCTACGAGAAATGGGGCCGGCAGGGATTGCAGAATGCGCTCGAGAACATGGACCGCCTGGCGGCCCTCCTGCGCCGCCACGGGGTAAGGCTGACGGTTGCCGTCTATCCGTGGCCCGGGCAGATCCTGCGCCGCCAGGCCGAGCCGGAGCACGTCACCGTTTTCCGCGCCTGGGCCGAGCGCAACGGCGCCGATTTCCTCGACCTCTACCCGCTGTTCATGCAGGGTTCGCCAGCCGAGGTGCTGAAGGCGTGGTACATCCCCGGCGACGTCCACTGGAATGCCGACGGCCATCGCCTCGTCGCAGAGGCGGTCCTCGCCCACCTGCAGAATCGGCCCTGAGGGTTCACTCCGGACGCGGCGCCGCGAACAGGTCGCGATGGCCGACCACCAGGGTGCGCCGCGGCTGCAAGGCCGCCGTGCTCCAGGCGACAAGATCCGGCCCGGACATCGCACCGGTCTCGGCGACAGCATCCGCAATGCCCGCGGTCAGCGCCCGCCGCAGCTTCAGCCAGGCTCCGCCCAGCCGCCACGGACTCTCCCCCTCGGTCACCGCGTAGCCGGCCATGGAAAGGTAGTCGGCCAGGACCCCCGTCGCATCCGGCCCGACGGCCGGGCCGAAGCCCTTGTCGCGGCCCTGATGCTCCCGGAACGCGGCGGCGACAGTCCCGTCCAGGGGATGCGCCGGCTCAAGGGCGATCGCGCCGTCGAAGGTCAGGGTCGCCAGCAGCGGCAGCCGGTCGGCGGTCAGCGCGGCGACGAACCGCTCGATCCACGATTCCGAGACGAGGTCGAAGAATGCCGAGGCGGTGACGAGGCCGGTTCCCTCCGGCCAGCAGCGCGGCGCCGGGGCAAGATCGTGCCGCAGCGTCGTCACCTTCAGCCCCGGCCCGCCGAGTTGCCGCGCGGCCTCCAGATTGGCCTCGTCGTCGTCGACCAGCAGCCACGTCTGGCGTGGCGGCAGCAGGGCCGCCAGCGCCCGCACCGAGGCCCCGCTGCCGGCGCCGAGATCGCAGACCGCAAGGGACTCCCGCCCGGCGAACGCCGCCTTGCAGGCGGCCAGCACCTCGGCGTTCCGCGCCTCGCGGTCGGCGGCCTCGCGCAGCGCCAGCCAGGCGGTCGAGAAACTGCTCATGATGCCGCCTCCAGGGCCTGCGCCATGGCCCTTGCGGTATCGTGCCAAGTCGGCAACGCCCGGCCGCACGCCCATGCCGCATCGGCGAAATGCCGGCGGCTTGCCGGGTCGCCGAGCAATCCCCGCAACGCCGCCGCAAGGGCCTGCGCATCGTCCGGCGGGACCAGGATGCCCGCCGCCTCCGGAACAGTTCCGGGCACCGCGCCGACCGCACAGCCGATCACCGGCAGACCGTGCGCCATCGCCTCGGCGAACGCCATGCCGTAGCCCTCGTGGCGCGACGGCAGGACGAACATGTCGGCCTCCGCGTAGGCCCGCTCGAGCGTCTCGGCAGAGACCTCCCCCTCGAGGACGATCCGCTCCTCCAACCCCGCGGCGCGAACCTCCTCCCGCAGCCGCGCCGCCGTCGCCGGCTCCCGCTCCAGACTGCCGATCAGACGCGCCCGCCACGGCAGGTCGGACAATGCCCCCAGCGCGCGCACCAGCACATCGTGCCCCTTGCGAACGGTCACGGTGGCAACACAGAGCAGCACAGGAACCTCTCCGCTGCCGCGGGCGCGCACCACCCGCCGCGTCCCCGGCATCGCGACATGGAGGCGATGCCGCGGCACGCCGAAATCGGTTGCCAGCGCGGCCGCCGTATGGGGGCTGGTGGCGACGACCATGGCCGCCGCGGCCAGCGCCTCCCGTTCCGACGCACGCAGCCGCGCCGCCTCGGCGGGCGAGAGCCCGCTCTCCTGCGCCAGCGGATGGTGGACCAGCGCCACCCAGCGACGGTCGAGGCGATCGAGCAGCGTCCGCGGCAGAACGCCGTAGGCGAGGCCATCGACCAGCACGGGGGCGCCGGGCGGCGTCTCGCCGAGCGCCCGATCCGCTGCGTCGAGGTCAGCCGCCGACGGTCGCGGAAAGCCAGCCGGCAGTTCGACCGGTGACAGCCTCCATCCCGCTTCCGGCATCGCCGCGATCAGGGCGCGCGCATAGGCGTAGCCGCCGGTGGCGGCGCACAGGTTGCCGGGGACTGCGAACCACGCCTCAGGCACGGCCGGGCGCGCCCTCGTAAGAAGCGCGGGCGACGTGGGATTCATGAAGGGTGACTCGAACGCGCTCAATGCCCGCCGCACCGGGCCCGAGGTCGCCGCCGGCGAGCGCCTTGGCGATGCGATCAAACACCCAGCGGGCGACCCGTTCGGTGGTCGAGCGCTTTCCCGCGAAGTCCGGGTGCTGGTCGAGGTTGCAGAAATTGAGGTCTGCGAGCGAGCGTTTGATCACATCGGTCGCAAGGCCGATGTCGACGACGATGTCGTTATCGTCGAGCTCGCTGCGGAAGAAGGCGACATCGACCACGTAGGTGGCGCCGTGCAGGTTCTGGGCCGGCCCGAACACCTCGCCCGGGATACTGTGGGCGATCATCACGTGATCGCGGATCTCGACGGAGTACATGGAGCTTCCTCCAGCTCAATACGTCAGCAGTGGCATCAGCCCGGCGGGTGCCGCCAGCGCGGCAGGCAGCCGGGCCGGCGCCTCGTCAAAGGGAATCTCGTCGCCCAGCAGGGCGTCGAAGGCGGCATCGGCGAGCAGGGCCAGCGCGGTCTGCAGGCGACGCCCGGTGGTCCAGCGGGCGCGACGACCGGCAGGGACGGCGCCCACCTGGGACGACACGATGCGCAGGCGGCGGGCGTGGAAGGCGCCGCCTAGCGGCAGGCTGACCTCGGCAGTGCCGAACCAGCTGGCCTCGACCACGGAGGCCTCGGGGCCGGCGCGGTCGAGCGCCAGCCGCAGGCCCGCCTCCGAGGCGCTGGCGTGGATCACCACATCCTGCTCGGCGGGCGCGTCGGCGGGCAGCGCGAACGCGGCGCCCAGGCGCTCCGCCACCGCGGCCCGGCCGGGATCGACGTCCGCCACCGTAACCGCGGTGCCGGGGATGCGCGCCGCCAGCGCCGCCGCCAGCAGGCCGACCACGCCGCCACCGATCACCAGCACCCGGTCGCCGGGAGCAACCCCGGCGTCCCACATCACGTTGAGCGCCGTTTCGGCGTTGGCGGCCAGCACGGCGCGTCGCGCCGGCACTTCGGCCGGGACGGCATGGGCCGCCTCGGCGGCCACGTTGGCAAGATCCTGGTGGGGATGGAGCACGAACACGGTCTGGCCGAGACGCTCGCGCGGCCCGGCCTCGACCGTACCGACCAGAGCATAACCGTACTGGACCGGGAAGGTGAAGTCCCCCGCCTGGTGCGGACAGCGCATCCGCTCGCGCTCGGTTTCGGGGACCAGACCCTGCGAGACCAGCCGCTCGGTGCCCCGGCTCACGCCCGAGAAGCGGGCTCGCACCAGGAGCCGTCCTCCGTCGGCAGGGGCCACCTCGGCCGGACGCAGATCGACCGCCCCTTTCGCGACGTACCAGAGTGCCCGAGCCGCCACCATGCGCCCCTCGCCCGCGAGTTCCTTCGGCTACATAGTGGGCCTCGACCTCGGGGATACGAGCGCTTTACCCCGAAAGGGGGTCAGCGCCCCTTCGTGATGGCGTCGTCGCCGAACTTGGCGCGAATGGCGTCGATTGCACGTTCGGCGGCCGAGCGGCGGGCGGCCTGGGGATCGGCAAGGTCGACGGGATCGGCCAGCTCGGGCGAGCAGAGGTCGGTGACGCCGATGCCGATCAGGCGGAAGCGTTCGCCGGTCGCCTCCTTCTCCAGCAGCCGGACGCCCGCCTGCCAGATCGTCTCGGCCAGCTGAGTGGGCGCCGCCAGCCGGGCACGACGGGTGCGGAGGGCGAACCGGCTGGTCTTCAGCTTCAGCACCACCGTCGGTCCGGCGACCCGTTCTCTCTTGAGCCGCCGCGAGACCTTCTCGCACAGCGGCCACAGCTGGTGCTTGAGGTCGACGAACGTCTTGAGATCGACGTCGAAGGTGGTCTCGGCGGAGACGCTCTTGGGGTCGTGTTCGGGCACCACGCGCCTTGGGTCCTCACCGCGGCAGCGTTGGGCGAGGTCCTCGCCAAGCGCCCCGAAACGGCGGATCAGCTCGGTCGCCGAGACGCGGGCGAGGTCGCCGACCGTGCGGAAGCCGGCCGCCCACAACCGCTCGGCGGTGCGGGCACCGACGCCGGGCAGCACCGTCACCGGCCGCCCGGCCAGGAAACGTTCGGTTTCCTCGCGGCCGATCACCGCAAAGCCCCGCGGCTTGTCGAGGTCAGAGGCGATCTTGGCCAGGAACATGGCGTGCGAAAGGCCGATCGAGAACGATACGCCGACCTCGCGCTCGACCCGCAGCGCCGCCTCGGCCAGGACCACCGCGGGCGGGCGCCCGTGGATGGCCTCGGTGCCCGCAAGATCGAGGTACGCCTCGTCCAGCGACAGCGGTTCGACCAGGGGGGTCAGCGACAGGAAGATCTCGCGAATGGCGTCGCTGACGCGAGCGTACTTGGCGATGTCGGGGTGCAGCACGACCGCCTGCGGGCACAGCTTCAATGCCTTGGCCATCGGCATCGCCGAGTGGCAGCCGAACCTGCGGGCCTCGTACGAGGCGGTGGCGACGACGCCGCGGCCGCCCTTGCCGTCCGGCCCGGCGTAGCCGATCAGCAGCGGCTTGCCGGCCAGCTCGGGACGGTCGCGCACCTCGATCGCGGCATAGAACGCGTCGCAGTCGACATGGGCGATCGACAGCGTGAACAGCTCGGGGTGGGCCAAAGTCCGGGTCGAGCCGCAGGCACGACAGCGCCCCTGCCCGTCGCGCACCCGGTCTTCCACGTCGTCATGCGCCAGGCAATCCCGGCAGAGCATGGTCCCCTCGTTCCCCGCCGGGCAGATGGCGCGGCGCTTTCTTCAGTCTTAGGGGCCAGAGGCTTGCAGATCAACCGGCGGAACGGGCAGAGTACGGAAATGCGTGCCCTTCCATCCCTCGTTGCCGCCTTGGCCCGTCGGCCGACTGCCGCTCGCGTTGCGACCCCGGCCCTGCCGCGGGTGAAACCGGCGGCGTGCCTTTTGCGACGCGCCGATGGCACTCCCGACGGCGAGAGGCGCGCACCGTGACGGACCCGCCCTTCCTGTTTGTCCGCCACGGCGAAACCGAAAGCAACCGGGACGGCTTGCTGGCCGGGTCGACCGACGTCCAGCTGACCGAAACCGGCTTGTGCGAGGCGGCGACGGCAGCGGAAGCCCTGTCCCAGCGCGACATCCGCTGCATCTGCTCCAGCCCCCTGCGACGCGCCCGCGATACCGCGGCGATCATCGCCGCGAGGCTCCACCTCCCGGTCAGCCCGGTGCCGGAGCTGGCGGAACGGAACTGGGGCGAACTGGAGGGAAGCCGGCTGCCGATTGATCTTGCGCAGCCGTCGGTTCCGGGTGGCGAAACCCTCGCCGCATTCAACGCCCGCGTCGCACGCGGCGTCGCCACGGCGAGATCGATTGCGGCCGGACGGCCTCTGCTGATCGTGGCCCATGCCGGCGTGTTCCGCGCGCTCTGCGATCTCTACCGGATCCCCGTGAGCTCAGCGTGGATCGAGAACGCGCGGCCGGTGCTTTTTCCCGGCAGCCCGCAGCGCGGCCGGACCTTCGATCCCGCGAATTGCGGCCGTTGAAGCGCGGGTCCCTGCGCTCCATATCCAGGCATCGAGTCGTCAAAGGGGGTCTGCCATGGCCATGCGGGCGGATGAGATAGCGCGGCTGATCCGGGCCGCAATTCCGGATGCCAACGTGACCGTCGAGGATCTCAGCGGAACCGAGGACGGCGACCATTGGGCTGCCCACGTGGTTTCGCCGGCATTCGCGGGCAAGTCGCGGGTGCAGCAGCATCAGATGGTCTACCGGGCGCTGCAGGGCCGCATGGGCAACGAGCTCCACGCGCTGGCGATCCAGACCAGCGTGCCCGGAGCCCCCTGAGAGCGACCGACCGACATTCGAGCAGGTGTAAGGAGCCGCGATGAGCGACAATCCCGTGTTTGCGAGCATTCAGAAGGAAATCGAGGACAATTCGGTCGTCCTGTTCATGAAGGGGACGCCTCAGTTCCCGCAATGCGGCTTCTCCAGCATGGTGGCACAGATCCTTTCCCACATGGGCGTGCCCTTCAAGGGCGTGAACGTGCTGGCCAACGATACGCTGCGGCAGGGCATAAAGGAGTTCTCCAACTGGCCCACGATTCCGCAGCTTTACGTCAAGGGCGAGTTCGTCGGCGGCTGCGACATCGTGCGGGAGATGTACGAGGCCGGCGAGCTGGAGAAGCTGCTCGACGACAAGGGCGTGGCCCGCGCCGCCTGATTCAGGTGAGCAATCGATCGGCTGGGCGCTTTCCTCATCTTCAGCCCGCCGATTGAGGACGCCTTGCTACCGTCACAGCCCCGCCGGGAGAGCGATCTCCCGGCGGGTTTCGTTTGAACCCTCCGCCCTCGCTTCCGGAGACGTTGACGACAACATCAATATACCGTAATGTATACACTGCGGAATAACAAGAACACCGCGTCATTGGCCCGAAGACCCTCATGCGGAGGAACATCCATGCGGAATGAGTATCGATCGGTCGCCTTGCTGGGCGCGGCCGCCGCTGTCGTCGTCGCTGCCGCCTTCGGCAGCCCCGCCGCCGCGCGCGACATCAAGCTCGCCCACCTCGCACCGACCGACGACACGCGACACACCTCGCTGCTCGAGTTCGCCAAGGCGGTGGAGGAGCGAACCAAGGGCGAGATCAAGATCAGGATCTACCCGAACTCGACCCTCGGCAGCGACCGCGAGGTCATCGAGCAGCAGAAGGGCGGCCTCACCGAGTTGGCGCTCAACGGCGAGGTCGTGTCGAACTTCTACAGCAAGTGGTCCGTCATCAACCTGCCCTACATGTGGCGAGACCAGGAGCACATCGAGAAGTTCCTGCAGAGCGATCTCGCGCGCCAGTGGGAGAAGGAAACGGCCGCTGCTGCCGGATTGCAGATCCTGGGTTATTACGCCCGCAGCCCACGCATTCTCGTCACCCGCAACAAGCCGGTGAAATCGATCGCCGACCTGCAGGGTCTCAAGATCCGGGTGCCCCAGATCGACGTCTACATGGACACGTGGCGGGCGTTCGGGGTGCAGCCAACCCCGATGGCGACATCCGAGTTCATGCTCGCGCTGAAGACGGGCACGGTCGACGGCATGGAGAACCCGATCGAGCTCATGTACCAGTGGAAGATCTACGAGATCGCCAAGTACCTCTCGTATACCGAGCACATGCAGACGCGGTTGTTCCTCAGCGCATCCAAGAAATTCTTCGATTCTCTTCCCGACGACCAGAAGAAGATCCTGGTCGAGGAGGCGCAAAAATCACAGAAGGCCCATTTCCAGCGCATCATCAACCTTCATGACGAGATGGAAAAGGGGCTTCTCGCGAAGGGCATGATCATCGAGAAGAAGCCCGACATTTCCGGCTTCAAGGAAAAGGTCAAGCCCGTCCACGAAAAGTACATGAACCTGATCGGCCGCGACGCCTATGAAGCCATCCTGAAGATGTAGGAATGCGGTTGCGGGCGCCGGTCTTTCGGTCCGGTGCCCGCAACCGGATGAACGGTTGTGCGGAGGGATGGTGTGATGGCCGCAATGCTGAACGCTTTGCTCGGGGACAGCCGACGCGATCGCCTGTTCGTCGTCCTGTTCTGGGGGACGGTGGCAACCTTCGCAGTGATGGTGGTCTGCGCCTGGCTCCAGGTGATCTCGCGCTACGTCTTCAACTTCCCCCTCGGCTGGACCGAAGAACTGGCGCGGGTGATGATGTTCTGGTTCACCTTCCTCGCCATCGGGGCCCTGGTCCGCCGCCGCCGGCTGATGATGGTCGACGCGTTCGTCGTCATGATGCCGCCCCGCGGCCGCATCCTTCTCTCCGGGATCATGCACGTGCTTTCCGCCCTCTGCCTTGTCTGGCTGCTGGTGCTCAGCATCCAGCTCATGGAGCTTGCGTCGGGGCAGAAGTCGACCGCTCTCGAGCTTCCCTACGCGTACATCTACCTGAGCCTGCCGGTGGGTCTTGCCGGGGCCGTCATCTACCTCGCCGCCGTCGGCATCTTCGACCTCAGGAGGGCGATCGCCGGCGGTGCGGATCTGGCCGACAAGCGCCAGATCGGGGATCGGTGAGGCAGCCATGCTGTTCGTGCTCCTGCTGTTCGCCCTGTTGGCCGCCGGCGCTCCGATCGCGATCACGCTGGTAGCGGTCGGGTTGCTCTATGTCGTCCTGGTGATCGGGATGGACCCGCTGATCGCCGCCCAGCGGGTCGCAACCGGCATCGACTCCTTTCCGCTGCTGGCGATCCCGTTCTTCATCCTGGCGGCGGAGCTGATGAACTTTGCCGGCATCACCGACCGCATCTTCCGGCTCGCCAAGAGCATGGTCGGGTCGATCCCCGGCGCCCTCGCCCATGTCAACGTGCTCGCCAGCATGATCTTTGCCGGCATGTCCGGTTCGGCGGTCGCCGACGCCGGCGGCCTCGGCAAGATCGAGATCAAGGCGATGAAAGACGACGGCTACGACGTCGATTTCTCGGCCGCCGTGACCGCCGCTTCTTCGACCATCGGTCCGATCATCCCGCCGTCGATCTCGTTCGTCATTTTCGGCCTCACCTCCAGCGTCTCCATCAGCGGTCTGTTCGCGGGGGGGTTCATTCCCGGCGCCATGATGGGCGCGTCGCTGATGGCGCTGATCGCCTACTACGCACGGAAGCGCGGGTACGGGCGCTCGCAATCCTTCTCCGCACGAGAGCTGGTCGCCGCCCTGGGCGATTCCGTGCTCGCCCTCATGACTCCCGTCATCATCGTCGGAGGCATCCTGGGCGGCATCTTCACGCCGACCGAAGCCGGCGCTTTCGCCGTGCTGTACGCGTTCGTGCTCGGCAAGTTCGTGTACCGATCGCTGGCCTGGAACGACGTCCCGAAGCTCATTTTCGAGACCGCGCTCACGTCGGCCAACGTGCTTTTCATCATCGCTGCGAGCGGCCTCATCGGCTGGGTGATGACGGCCGAGCAGGTGCCGGTGAGATTTGCCGAGTTCATCATCGGCATTTCGGACGCTCCCTGGGTGTTCCTGCTGCTGGTGAATGTCCTGCTGTTCGTGCTCGGCTGCTTCATGCCCTCGGCCCCGGTCATCATCATGTTGACGCCGATCCTGCTGCCGACGGCGGTCATGCTGGGTGTTCACCCCATCCATCTCGGCGTGGTCATGGTCCTCAACCTGATGATCGGACTGATCACCCCGCCGGTCGGGCTGTGCCTGTTCGTGGTGGCCGACGTCGCCGAGTTGCCCCTGGCGCGGCTGATCCGGGCGATCCTGCCGTTCTTCGTTCCTCTGATCCTTGTCCTCTTGCTGATCACTTATGTCCCCGGGTTGGTTATGATCCTGCCTAACGCCCTCGGCTACGGGAGTTGACATGGCAGCCGGCGCAGCACGAATCGCGGAGACGCGGCCTTCCCTCACCGAGGAAGCCTACCGCGTGGTCAAACGCGAGATCCTGGAGAACCGCATGCCGCCGGGTTTCCAGGCCCTCGAGCCGGAGCTGGCTGCGCGTCTCGGGATGAGCCGAACGCCGGTACGCGAGGCGGTGATCCGCCTCAAGGAGGAGGGTCTGGTCGAGGTCGTCCCCCGGCGCGGCATGCGGGTGCTGCCGGTGTCGCCGGACGACATGCGGGAGATCTACCAGATCCTCACCGTCCTCGAGGCCGAGGCCGCCGCCCTGCTGGCGGCCCGCAAGCCCGGATTCGAGGAGCTGGAGCCGTTGTCGCAAAGCGTTGCCGCCATGGCCCAGGCCATCGCGGTCGAGGACCGCGAGCGCTGGGCGGCTGCCGATGACCGGTTCCATCGCGCGCTTCTCGACCTGTGCCCGAACCGGCGGCTGTCGAATTTCGTCGCCCTGATGTTCGACCAGGCCCACCGCGCGCGCATGGTCACCCTCCACCTGCGCGAGCTGCCGGTCCGCTCGACCACCGAGCACACGCAGCTGGTCCAGGTCATCGCAGAAGGCAATCCCGTCGAGGCGCGCCGGAACTACCGCGCCCATCGCGAGCGCGCCGTCACCGAACTGCTGGCGATCCTCGAGCGCTATCACCTGCATCATTTGTAAACGGAGCCGAAAAATGGCGAAGAACTCGGAACTGCGGATCGCGGTCATGCCCGGCGACGGCATCGGTCACGAGATCATGGATGCCTGCCTCGTTCTCCTGGATACGGTCCAGGCGAAAGTCGGCGGCTACAGGCTTGCCTACAATCCGCTGCGGGCGGGGGCCGAGTTCTACCGCGAGACCGGAACCGACATCACCGACGAGGACTTTGCGGCCGCGGGCGATGCCGATGCCATCCTGTTCGGCGCCATGGGCCTGCCCGAGGTGCGCTTCCCCGACGGAACCGAGATCGCTCCGCACCTGAAGATGCGCGACGCCTTCGGCCTGTTCGCCGGGGTTCGCCCCTGCAAGGCGTACCCGAACACGCCGCGACGGCTGCTCGACGAACGCGCCGCCACGATCGACTTGATCGTGCTGCGGGAATCGACCGAGGGGCTGTTCTATTCGCGCGGTCGCGGCGAGGTGATCGGCGATTCCGAGGCTCGTGAAACGCTGCGCATCACCCGCGCCACCAGCGAGAAGCTGTTCGACTTCGCCTTCAACCTGGCACGCCGGCGCAAGGCCAAGGGCGGCAAGGGCATGGTGACCTGCGTCGACAAGTCGAATGTGTTCCGCGCCTTTGCCTTCTTCCGCAAGATCTTCGACGAACGGGCGAAGCTCAACCCCGACATCAAGGCCACTCACAACTACGTCGACGCCCAGGCGCTCGACCTCATCCGCCGGCCCTGGGACTTCGACGTGCTGGTGACCGAGAACATGTTCGCCGACATTCTGTCGGACCTCGGCGGCGGGCTGGTCGGTGGCATGGGCATGGCGCCCTGCGCCGAAATCGGCCTCGAGCACGCGCTGTTCCAGCCGGCTCACGGCAGCGCCCCCGACATCGCCGGCCAGAACAAGGCCAACCCCACCGCCATGTTCCTCTCCGCCGCCATGATGCTGGATTGGCTGGGCGAGCGCCACGGCATGGACTCGATGCTCACGGCGGCCCGGCTGATCGAGAGGGCCGTCGAGCAGGGCTTCGCCTCGGGCCGCATCCGCCCGCTCGAGTTCGGGGGATCCCACGGCACCGCCGAGCACACCCGGACCATCATCGAGATCGTCGGCGAACTGCGGTAGCCCTCCGCCCGCGCCGGGTCGTCAGCCCTTGACCGCGCCGGCGGTCAGACCGGCCACGATCCGGCGCTGGAACACCAGCACCAGGAGGACGATCGGAACGGTGACCACCACCGAGGCGGCCATGATGTTGCCCCATGGCAGCTCGTAGCCGGTGGCGCCGCTCATCAGCGCGATCGCGACCGGGACCGTGCGCATCTCGTTCGACAGCGTGAAGGTGAGCGCGAACAGGAACTCGTTCCAGGCCACGACGAAGGCCAGCAGCCCGGTGGTCACCGCCGCCGGGGCCATCATCGGCAGGAAGATC
Organism: Rhodospirillales bacterium; assembly: GCA_018432935.1. GTDB lineage: Bacteria > Pseudomonadota > Alphaproteobacteria > Rhodospirillales > Shumkoniaceae > JAHDSF01. The sequence continues at coordinate 84,129 of JAHDSF010000023.1, forward strand.
CGCCACAGGATGACCCAGGGGGTCGCGCCGTCGACCAGGGCCGCCTCCTCGAGCTCGCGCGGCAGCTCGCGCATGAAGGTGGTCAGCATCCAGACGGTGAACGGAAGCGTCAGCACGAGGTTGGCGAGCACTAGGCCCGGCAGGGTGTTGTAGAGGCCAAGGGTGCGGATCAGCTCGAACAGTCCGGACAGCACCGCGACGTGCGGAAACATCGATACCGCGAGGCAGGCGAGCAGCAGCGGCGAACGCCCGCGGAAGCGGATCCGGCCGAGCGCGTAGGCGGCGGTGAAGCCGAGAAACAGCGACAGCGCAACCACCACCGCCGCGACCGCGATCGAGTTCAGGATGTTGCGTCCGAACGGCTGGTTCCGGAACACCGCCGCGTAATTGTCGAAATCGAGCCGATCCGGCAGGTACGCCACCGTGAACAGCTCGCTGCCCGAGCGGAACGAGGTGACGATCGCGTAGTAGAACGGAAACACCGCGAACACGACGATGGCGGCGACCAGCAGCCACAGCCCGAGGCGTCCGAGCAGGCGCCTCACCATGGCCGCTCTCCCAGACGGACCCGCCCCAGGGCGATGTACAGCACCGTCAGCACCGAGACGACGACGAAGATCAGCGTCGCCGCCGCCGAGCCGATCCCGGCCTCCTGGAAATCGATCAGCTGCAGCCGGGCGTAGACCGACATCGACATCGTCGCCGCCGAATTCGCAGTCAGCACGTAGATCAGGTCGAACACGCGCAGGGCGTCGAGGGCGCGGAAGATCATCGCCACCATGACGACCTGCCGGATCAGCGGCAGGGTGACGCGGAAGAATACCGTCAGCGGGCCGGCGCCATCGATCCTCGCCGCCTCGAAGATCTCCCGCGGCAGCATCTGCAGGCCGGCCAGGATCAGGAGCGCCATGAACGGCGTCGTCTTCCACACGTCGACGATCACCACCGCCCACAGCGCGGTGTCGGGATCGGCGGTCCAGGCGATCGGCGACGAGATCAGACCGAGCCGCAGCAGGGCGTCGTTGAGGATGCCGAACTGGTCGTGCAGCATCCAGTTCCACATCCGCGCCGAGACCACCGTCGGAATCGCCCACGGGATCAGGATCACCGCCCTGACCAGCCCCCGGCCTCGGAACGCGGCATCGAGGACCAGGGCGACCACCATCCCCAGCACCGTCTCGATCGACACCGAGACGACGGTGAACCACAAGGTGTTGCGCACCGACTGCCACCACAGCCGGTCCGCCAGCACCCCGAACCACTCGCCGTCATAGTTGGCCAGGTAGTTGTCGAACCCGACGAAGCTCCCGGCCCCGCCGAGACGAGCGTCGGTGAAGCCGAACCAGACGGTACGCAGCAGTGGCCATCCCGCGACCAGCGCCAGCACGACCAGCATGGGGGCGAGCAGGAGCCAGGCGCTGCGGACCTCCGGCCGCCCCGGACCGCTCACTGCGGCCAGCCGCGGCGCTTGATCCGCTTCAGGTCACGATCCAGCGTGGCGAGCGCCTGGGCCGCCTGGGCCCGGCCGGAGAGGACACTGTGGACTGCGTTGAAGAAGGCGCTCGACACCTTGTTGTAGTCTTCGCCCGTCACCGTGGCCGGGCGTGGGACGGCGTTGGCGAAGACGTCGAACAGCTCGCCGATGAAGGGCGCGGCGCGGACTACCTCCGGATCCTGGAACAGGGTGCGGATGGTCGGGTTGAACGAGCCGACGATGGCCCGCCGCTTCTGCTCCTCCGGACCGGTAAGGAAGCGCACGAGATCGGCCGCGGCCTCGGGGACGCGAGAGTACTTCGAGACCGCGAGCTGTTGCCCGCCGAGCGCTCCCGCATGGCGCCCCTCCGGTCCGCCCTTCGGCAGCGGGGCGACGCCCACCTTGCCCTTGACCGGACTGTCGGCGCCCTGGGCGAGGGCCCAGGCGTATGGCCAGTTGCGCATGAAGGCGGCGTTGCCGGACTGGAAGACCCCGCGCGCCTCCTCCTCCTCGTAGTTCAGGACCCCGGGCGGACTGATCGCGTCGACCCACCCGGCGGCGGTCGTCAGGGCCCGCTCCGCGCGGGCGTTGTCGATGGTGATGGTGCCGCTCTGGTCGACGATGCCGCCGCCGCCGTGGGCGGCCACCCATTCGATCGCGTTGCAGGTCAGCCCCTCGTACGCCTTGCCCTGCCAGACGTAGCCCCAGAAGTCGGCGTCGCCGGCCTTGCGCTCGCCCTCCTGGATGATGCGGGCGGTCTCGGTCAGGTCCGCCCAGGTCTGCGGGATCGGCCGGTCGTATCGGCGCAGCAGGTCTTCGCGGAAATAGAGAAGCCCGGCATCGACGAACCACGGCATCGCGACCAGCCGGCCTTCCACCGTGTTGTTCTCGACGATGGCGGGAAAGTGGTCAGCCGGCGCATTGCCCATGCGAGGGCCGAGGTCGATGAAGTGGGCACCCAGGACACCGGGCCAGATGGCATCGATCTGGAACACGTCGACGTCGGCGGAGCCGGCCGACAGAAGCTGCTGGTACAGGGCGAGCCGCTCGGTGGCCGAGTTCGGGGTGGAGACGAACCTCACGGTGTTGCCGCTGCGCCCGGCCCAGGTCTCGGCGCCCTGCTTGCAGATCTCGAACTCGCGGCCGAGGGCACTGCAGGCGATGGCGACCTCCGCCGCCCGGGCGCAGGAAACCCCTGTCAGGAACAGCAGAATGCCGGAAAGCAGGCGAATGACCGGACGCATGGCTTCCTCCCAATCTGTCGCAGCTCTGGGCGATCCTGCGAGGCGCAGGGTGGCGTCCGCCGACGCAGGTACAATCGATATGGGAATCCGGGCGCCGCGATGGCACCCACGGCAAGGGGCGTGGCCGCGGCCAGGGACCGGAACGACACTGCGGAATGCGGTCAGAAATCTTTGGGGTCGCGGGTCAGCCCCCCGGCCTTTTCCCGGCGGCCAGAACTTGCGGGTAATGTGATGACGCGAGGAGCGCGGACCTGATCGCGCTGATGGCCGGCGATGAGGCAAGGACCGCCTTGCAGACCAGCCCGATCTCGATCTCCCAGAACGCGTGCGGCACGGGAAGCTTCACCAGCCCCTCGCTCACCGCCCGCGGCAACATCATCTCGCCTATGATCGCAAAGTGGTCAGTGGCCATGAGCATGCCGAACATGATCGCCATCGAGCTCGTCTGGACCGCAGGACGAAGGGCCTCGGCCCGCGGTCCGAGAGCACGGAGCGCCCGCTTCTCGAATTCCCGGTCCTCGAGGAAGCCGACCCGGCCGTAGGCCGCCAGGGTCTCGACCGTTCCTCCGATTGCAGCGAGGGGGTGATCGGCTCTTCCGATGGCAACCATTCTGCTCCTGTAAAGGGGAAGGCTGACCATGGTCTTGGGAAGTGGCTCTTCGGGCAGGGCGGTCACGACGAAGTCATAGTGCTCCCGGGCAAGGCCTTCGATCAGATGGCTCGAAATCCCGGTCTCGACCTTGATGCGCAGACCGGGGTGCCTGCGGTGGAAGACCGTGATGATGGCGGGGAAAATGCTGACGGCGAGAATCGGCCCGATCCCGATGCTGAGCAGCCCCGTCGTCATCGACTGCTGCAGGTCGATGGCTGCGAAACGGGCCGCCTGGTCGATCTGGCGCGCATACTGGTACATCGTCGTCCCCGCAGGCGTCGGCTCCAGTCCTCGCGGAGTACGATGGAAAAGCGGCATGCCGACTTGCTTCTCGAGCAGCTTCAGGCTCTTGGTCAGGGCCGGCTGAGAGATGTTCTTCGCCTCCGCCGCCGCGTGCATGTTCAGCGTCTGGTAAAGGGCGAGGAAGTTTTCGAGGTGGCGCGAAACGAGGAGCCGCATTCCCGATAGCCTTTTCTTATCGGATAGCTACCAGGAGGTATTATCATTTATTGGGGGTCCGCACGAGTATCCGTGCGCAGGAGGAGATCATGCGGACCATCTTCGTCCTTTTCGATTCGTTGAACCGGACCGCCCTGGGCGCCTACGGCGGAACGGCCGTCCGCACCCCGAACTTCGACCGGTTCGCCGCCCGTGGCGTCACCTTCGACCGCCATTATGTCGGCTCCCTGCCGTGCATGCCGGCCAGGCGCGACCTCCACACCGGACGGCTCAACTTCACGCATCGTTCGTGGGGACCGATGGAGCCGTACGACAACTCCTTCGTCAGCATCCTGAAAGAGCACGGCGTCTACTGCCACATGGTTTCCGACCATCTTCACTACTTCGAGGATGGAGGACACGGCTTCCACACCAAATATTCGAGCTACGACTACGTCCGCGGCCAGGAGTACGATCCCTGGGTGGCGATGGTCGAGAGCCCGGTCGAACGCATCCGCGCCCGCTTCGACGAGCGGCACTATGACCCGGGCAGGCGCGACAAGCGGATCCAGCACGTCATCAATCGCGAAGCCATCGTCGAGGAGGCGGATTTCCCCGGCCCGCGCTGCTTCGCTTCGGCCTTCGACTTCCTCGACCGCAACAGGCACGCCGACAACTGGTTTCTTCAGATCGAATGCTTCGACCCGCACGAGCCGTTCCATGCTCCGGACCGCTTCAAGGCCGACTACCGGACCGGATTCAACGGCCGCATCCTCGACTGGCCGCATTACGAACGCGTGGTGGAGGGCCCCGAGGAGATAGCAGAGATCCGAGCCAACTATGCCGCCCTCGTGGCCATGTGCGACGAGTACTTCGGTCGCCTGCTCGACTACCTCGACCAGCACGACATGTGGGGTGATACATGCGTCGTGCTGTCCACCGACCACGGCTTCCTGCTTTCGGAACACGGCTGGTGGGGCAAGGCGCGGATGCCCTACTACGAGGAAATCTCGCACATCCCGCTGATCGTCCATCACCCGGTCCACCCGGACCAGGCCGGCACGCGACGCCGGCACCTGACCCAGACCACGGACCTGATGCCGACCTTCCTTGAGCTGTACGGCATGCCGGCCCCGGCAGAGGTGCGCGGCCGGAGCATCCTGCCCGTCCTTGCCGACAATGTGCCGATCCGGGACGCGGCGGCGTTCGGCGTCTTCTCCGGCCCGCTCGGGATCACCGACGGCGAATGGGTACTATACCACTATCCGCCCGACATCACGCGCGAGGGACTGACCGAGTACACCCTCGCTCCGGCGCACATGACCGAGCCCTTCTCGGTAGAAGAGTTGAGGACGGCACGCCTGGCGCCGCCGTTCGACTTCACCAAGGGGGTGCCGCTGCTGGGCATTGCGGCTCTCAAGAACGCCAAGCGGGTTCCGAACAACGACGGCATCGCCTTCGACGACCTTGGGACCCGCCTCTACAACGTGGTCCGCGATCCGCGCCAGACCACACCCGTCGACGACCGTCGCGCACGCGACCGCCTGTACCGCGCGCTCGTGAGTGAGCTGAAAGCGCATGACACGCCTGCCGAGGTCTTTCCCTGGTACGATCTCGACCCCGCGGGCTGAAGAAATGGGAGGAATCCTTACATGTTCGCAAGACCGTTGATCTTCGCTGCCGGCCTTGTGCTGGCGATGCCCGCGTGGGCGGAGTTCCCGGAACGGAACATCGAAAACATCTATCCTTGGGCGCCAGGCGCGACCATGGCGGCGAGCCAGGTTATCGCCGACGCCATGGGCAAGGAGCTGGGGGTCAACGTCTCCGTGGTTTCGACCCCCGGAGCGGCCGGAACCAAGGCCTTTCAGGTGGCGCTCGAAAAGCCGGCCGACGGCTACACCATCTTCGACGGGTACGTGGCGCCACTGGTGCTTCAGCCCCTGCTGGGCCAGGCAAAGTGGACGTACGAGAACTTCACCCCGCTCTGGTCGGCCACTTCGAACAGCTTTGCCATCGTCATCCGCAAGGACGAAAGCCGGTTCAAGGATTTTCCGTCGCTGATCGCTTACGCCAAGGCACATCCCGGCGAGCTGCGCTACTCTCCCGGAGCGCCGAACGGCCTGCCCCACATGGTCGCGGCCAAGGTCATGCAGACGTCCGACGCCGTGGCCCAGGTCGTTCCCTATCCCGAGATCGACGTGGCGATCAAAGATCTGCGCGGCGGCGTACTCGATTTCATGATCACCAATCCTGGTGTCTATCAGACGAACAAGGACGACGTGAAAGTCGTCGCAGTGCTTTCCGAGCTCAAGCGGGCTTCGGAGACCTACGGCGGGGCCCCCCGTGTCCAGGACTACGGCATCGATCTCGGCATGAAGGGCCTGGCGCCGATGGGCTGGAACTGGTGGCTGGTGCGCAAGGAAACCCCCAAGGAGGTCGTCGCCAAGCTGCGCGACGCGATGGGCAAGGCGCTGGCCCGGACCGACGTCCAGGAAAAGCTCATGGCCATGGGCTACGTTCCCCTCGGCTACGGCCCCGACGAATACGCCAAGATCGTCGGGCCGGTCGCGGCCGACCTTCAGAGCGGCATGGACGCGATCGCATGGGAGAAGAAGGCGCTGCAGTCGGTGAAGAAGTAGCATCAGCATCCGGGGGCTGCCACGCGGCGGCCCCCGGAGCGGGAAATGCCATGCGAAGGTTTCGTGACCAGGCTTTCGATTGGACCGTCTGGGCGCTGTTTGCCGCGGTCCCCGCGGTGATCTTCTGGCAGTCGGCGACATCGCTCGAGGAGCAGGGCGCGGCGAGCGGCGGCGCGATGGAAAACGCGGCCTTCTATCCCCGGATCGTGGCCGCCATCATGACCGCGCTGCTGGCTTGGCATGTCGTCCGGTTGGCCCTTGCGCGATCGAGGAAGGCATCGCCGTTCGCCCGGGGCGTCGGCACCCGGCTCGCTCTCGTCGCCGCCGGCATGTTCGTCGGTTACCTGTTGGCGCTGCCCTATGCCGGCTACCACCTCGCGACGCCGATCCTCTCGGCGCTGCTCTTCCGGATCCTGGGAATGCGGCCGCTCCCGGCGGTCGCCGGCGGGCTGGTGCTGTCGTTCGGCCTGGCGTTCGTATTCGAATCGCTTCTGAACGTCATCCTGCCGGTCGGCATCTTCGACCTCGCGCTTTTCAGCTAGCGGCCCCGCCATGTTCGAACTGCTGCAAGGCGTTCCCCTCTTCTTCAACCCGCTGGCGCTGGCGGCGACCACGCTTGGCATTATCGCCGGACTGGTGATCGGGGTGCTGCCCGGACTAGGCCCTCTGATGGGCATCGTGCTCATGCTTCCCGTCGCCTTCCACCTGCCGCCGATCGCAGGCATGGGCATGCTCATCGCCATCTACATCGGCGGGTCCGCCGGCGGTTCGGTCTCGGCCATCCTGCTGCGCATTCCCGGCACCCCGATCGCCGCAGCGACCCTGTTCGACGGCTTCCCCATGGCGCAGAAGGGGCGCGCGCAGGACGCCGTCGGCCTCGCCATGACGGCGTCCACGCTGGGCGGTTTGATCGGGGGAATCGTCCTCCTGTTCTTCTCGCCGCTGCTGGCGAAATTCGCCCTCCGCTTCGCCCCGCCCGAGTACTTCGGGATGGCGCTGCTCGGGGTCCTTACGATCGCCATCGTCTCGGAAGGCTCGGCGCTCAAAGGCCTGCTGGCAGGAGGCCTAGGGCTCGCGCTGGCAATGATCGGCACCGACGAGTTCACGAACGCCTACCGGTTCACCTTCGGCAACTTCAACCTCTCCAGCGGGCCGCATGTCGTCGCGGTGGTCGTCGGGCTTTTCGCTCTCTCCGAATTGTTCTTCCAGATCGAGTCCGGCGGCTTTCTCGACCGGCCCAACGTGCAGCGGCTTCGGGTGTCCTTCAGGGCCTTCCGGCTGATCGTGCACCACAAGGTCAACCTGGTCCGGTCCGCGCTGATCGGCACATTCTTCGGCGCGATCCCGGGAACAGGCGGCGATGTCAGCGCCTTCATCTCCTATGCCGCGGCGAAGAAGATGTCGCGCCCGGGAGAGGTGTTCGGGGAGGGAGCGGAGGCCGGCATCGTGGCCTCCGAGGCGGCCAACAACGGCTGTTGCGGCGGCGCGATGATCCCCACCCTTTCCCTGGGCATCCCGGGCGACGGCTCGACCGCCGTTCTCATGGGCGGCCTCATACTCCTGGGCTTCTTTCCCGGTCCCGAGCTGTTCCGCAGCCATCCCGAGATCGTCGGCGGCATCTTCATCGCCTACATGGTGGGCAACATCATCATGCTGCTGCTCGGCGTCGTGCTGGCGCCACTGTTCGGCCGGGTGCTCCGCATCCCCAAGGCATGGCTGATCCCGGCGGTGCTGCTGCTTTCCGTCCTCGGCACCTACGCCCTGCAGAGCTCGGTCTTCGACCTTTGGGTGATGCTGGTCTTCGGCGCGGTCGGCTACCTCATGCGGCGCGCCCACTATCCGCTGGCGCCCGTGATCATCGGCATGATTCTCGGCAATGTGCTCGAGAACAACTTCCGACGCGCGCTTCTGCTCTCCCGCGACGGTCCGATGATCTTCGTCGAACGCCCGATCAGCGCGGCGATCATCGCGATCGATATCCTCCTGCTGATCATGATCGTGGTTTCCACGATCCGGGCTTCAAGGCGCGCCGAGCGCGATCCAGGGCCTGACCAGACATGACCTTCGAGGTTTCGCTTCGCGACGTCGGCCGCGCTCTTCGCAAGCTGATGTCGGCATGGATCGCGGGCATCCGCCAAGTCATGCGCCCGTACCACCCCGAGCGGCACTATCTGCGCGGCCCCAGGAACGGCAACCCTGGCCGCATGGCCGATCACGGCAAAGCCCGTTCCTTTCCGCGCTGCTAGACCACCGCGATCAGCCCTTCGCCTTTTCCTTGGCCCAGGTGTCGCGCAGCGCCACGGTGCGATTGAATACCGGGCGGCCGGGTCCGCTGTCGGGGTCGAGGCAGAAATAGCCCTGGCGTTCGAACTGCAGCGCCTGGCCGAGCTTCGCCTCGGCGAGCGCGGGCTCGACCTTGCAGCCCTCCAGCACCTTGAGCGAGTCCGGGTTGAGGTCGGCGAGGAAGTCGCCCCCGGCGCCCGGTACCGGGTTCCTGAACAGGGTTTCGTAAAGGCGCACCTCGGCGTCCACGGCGTGGGCGGCCGAGACCCAGTGCAGGGTCGCCTTGACCTTGCGGCCGTCGGGGGAGTCGCCGCCGCGGGTGGCCGGGTCGTAGGTGCAGCGCAGCTCGGTGACGTTGCCGGCGGCGTCCTTCACCACGCCGGTGCACTTCACGAAGTAGGCGTAGCGCAGCCGGACCTCGGCGCCCGGCGAAAGCCGGAAGAACTTCTTGGGCGGGTCCTCCATGAAATCGTCGCGCTCGATGTAGAGCACGCGCGAGAACGGCACCTCGCGGGTGCCGGCGCCCTCGTCTTCCGGGTTGTTGACGGCGGTCAGCGTCTCGACCTGGTCCTCCGGGTAGTTCTCGATGACGAGCTTGAGAGGATTGAGCACCGCCATCCGCCGCTCGGCCCTCTTGTTGAGGACCTCGCGCACGCAGGCCTCAAGGTAGGCGACCTCGATCAGGTTCTCGCTCTTGGTCACGCCGACCCGGCGCACGAAGTCGCGCAGCGCCTCGGGCGGAAAGCCGCGCCGCCGCATCCCGCGCAGGGTCGGCATGCGGGGATCGTCCCAGCCGCTGACCAAGCCTTCGCGTACCAGCTGCAGCAGCCGGCGCTTGGAGACGATGGTGTGCGAGACGTTGAGGCGCGAGAACTCGATCTGCCGCGGCCGCGACGGCACCGGCAGGTTGGCGATGAACCAGTCGTACAGCGGCCGGTGATCCTCGAACTCCAGCGTGCACAGCGAATGCGTCACCCCCTCGATCGCGTCCGACTGGCCGTGCGCGTAGTCGTACGTCGGATAGATGCACCACGCGTCGCCGGTGCGCGGATGGCTGGCGTGGAGGATGCGGTAGAGCACGGGGTCGCGCAGGTTGATGTTGCCCGACGCCATGTCGATCCTAGCCCGCAGCACGCGCGAGCCGTCGGCGAACTCGCCCTTCCGCATGCGGCGGAACAACTCCAGGTTCTCCTCGACCGGGCGGTCGCGGAACGGGCTGTTGCGGCCCGGCTCGGTCAGGGTGCCGCGGTATTCGCGGATTTCGTCCGCCGAAAGGTCGTCGACGTAGGCCTTGCCCTCGCGGATCAGGTGCTCGGCCCATTCATAGAGCTGCTCGAAATAATCGGAGGCGTAGCAGAGACGGTCGCCCCAGTCGAAACCGAGCCACCGCACGTCCTGCTGGATGCTGTCGATATACTCGTGCTCCTCCTTGGTCGGATTGGTGTCGTCCATGCGGAGGTTGCAGCGGCCTCCGAACTCCTCGGCGATGCCGAAATCGATGCAGATGGCTTTGGCATGGCCAAGATGGAGATACCCGTTGGGCTCGGGCGGAAAACGGGTGACCACTCCGCCCACCCGGCCATCCCGCAGGTCGGCGCGGACAATGTCGCGGATGAAGTCGCGGGCGCCCTCTTCGCCGGCCAAATCCAGGTCGCTCATGGTGTCGCTCCGATCCGACGCAGGTGCCGCTTGTCTGGAACGGCACGTTCTACTCCCCTGCCTCGCCCTTCGCAAGGAGCACCGGCGTTACACTCCGTTACCATCGACGCCTTGACTTGCAAGGATCTTCGCCGTAAATGAAACTGCTCAGTTTCATTCCGGAAGGTTCGCCTTGGACGCAACCGTGGACGGCGAAGCCGAGTGGCGGGCACAACGCAGGCAGCGCATCCTCGCGGCCGCGTCGTCGTTGTTCCTCTCGCGGCCGTTCCAGGCGGTGCAGATGGACGATGTGGCGCGTGCCGCCGCCATGGGCAAGGCGACGTTGTACCGTTACTACCCCTCCAAGGAAGCCTTGTTCCTGGCAATCGCGGACGAGGCGCTGGAACAGCTTCACGACAGCATGGCGGCGAAGGCCGCGGAACCCGATCCGGTGGCGCGGCTGCGCGGCATGCTGGCGACGCTGGTCGAACTGCTGGCCGGCCAGTTCGCGGCGCTGCGCCTGCTGACCGCCGAGCAGTCGGCGCTCGAGAAAAGGTGGCGGCAGCTCTACCGGGAGCACCGGGGGCGGATTGTCGACCGCCTGCGTGAGACGCTGGCTGACGGTATGGCGGCCGGGTGCTTTCGCGAGCTCGACCTCGAAGCGACCCCCGCCCTGATGATCGGGATGATCCGCGGCGGCCTCATGGGGGCGCCGAACGTGCCGCCGGAGCGTCTCGCCGCTTCGGTTTGCGGGATTGCGGTCGACGGCTGCAGGATGCCGCCGTCGAGTGGACACCCTGAGCGGGGAGTCTGAGAAGACGATGGTTCGACGATTCACGGTCGCCGTGCTGACCTTGTTCGTGATTGCCGGTATTGCCACGCTGGTCGCGGTGATGCCGGAGCGTTCGACCGCCACCCCCGAGCGGCGCCAGCCGCCGCCACAGCCGGTGGTTCTTGCAGCCGTCGAGCAGCGTGCGGTGCCGCTGACGATCGCCGCGATCGGCAACGCCCAGCCCCTGCAGACGGTGGGGATCAAACCCCGCATCGACGGCCAGATCGTGTCCGTCCATTTCGAGGAAGGCCAGAACGTCGCCGCAGGCGACGTTCTGTTCCGACTCGACGACCGCTCGTATCGGATCCAGCTTCGTCAGGCCGAGGCGGCCCTCGCCAATGCCAAGGCGCAGCTCGACCGCGCCCGCGCCGACTTCCGCCGCACCAGCGACCTGATGCGCACCGGCAACGCGACGGCGCAACGCTACGACGAGGTAAAGGCTTCGCTCGAAGCTCTCGAAGGCACCGTCAAGGCGGATGAGGCTGCGATCGACGCCGCCCGCCTCAACCTCGACTACACGGTGATCCGCGCGCCGTTCGCCGGTCGCACCGGCGCCATCCAGTTCCGCGTCGGCAGCATGGTGCGCACCAACGATTCGGCGCCGCTGGTGACCCTGACCCAGCTGTCGCCGATCGCCGTCGCCTTCTCGGTGCCCGAACGCGAGCTTCCGGAAGTCCGCCGGGCGCAGCGCGCAGCGCCCCTCGCCGTCCATACCGCGCCGCGCAGCGCCGGCGAGGACGCCGTCGAAGGCCGGCTGGTCTTCATCGACAGCGCGATCGACACCGCCACCGGCACCATCCTGCTCAAGGCCCGTTTCGACAACGACCCGCCGCTCCTGTGGCCGGGTCAATTCGTCGACGTGACCCTCGCCATCGGCGCCCCCGCGCCGGTCCTTGTGGTCCCGGCGCAGGCGATCCAGATGGGGCAGGACGGTTCGTTCGTTTACGTCGCCGGCAGCGACGGCACGGTCAAGCTGCGGCCGGTCGAGGTGGCACGGCGGGCCGGGGAACTGGCGGTGATCGCCGCCGGCGTGAGCGCGGGCGAGCGGGTGGTCGCGGAAGGACAATCCCGGCTCAGCGACGGCGCCACCTATGCCGAAGCCAACCGGGCAGGGGGTGGCAGGGAGCGCGCTTCGCGATGATGTCGGAAACCTGCATCCGCCGCCCGGTTATGACGGGACTGCTGACGGTGGCGCTGGTCATCCTCGGCGTGGCGGCCTATTTCCAGCTTCCGGTGGCGGCCCTGCCGCGGGTCGATTTCCCCACCATCACGGTCTCGGCAAGCCTGCCCGGCGCCTCGCCCGAGGTGATGGCGACCTCGGTCGCCACACCGCTCGAGCGGGAATTCTCGAACATTCCCGGGGTCGAGGAGATGACCTCGGTAAGCGGCCAGGGCTCGACCGACATCACGCTTCTGTTCTCGCTCCAGCGGGACATCGACGCCGCCGCCCAGGATGTGCAGACCGCGCTGACGCGGGCGGCCCGCCGATTGCCCTCGGAAATGACGACCTCGCCCAGCTTCCGCAAGGTCAATTCCGCCGATGCGCCGGTGCTGATGCTGGCCCTCAGCGCCGACGTGACTCCGCTGTCCGAGATCACCGATCGTGCCGAGAACCTGATCGTCCCCCAGATTTCGCGATTGCAGGGGGTGGCCCAGGTCCAGGTCTGGGGCTCGCAGAAGTTCGCGGTCCGCGTCCAGGTCGACCCCGACGCCCTGGCCGCCAAGGACATCGCCCTTGAACAGGTGAGCGGCGCCATCACGTCGGCGAACTCGATCTCGCCCCTGGGCGTGCTGGACGGCGCCAAGCAGCAGCTTCTTCTGAAGGCCGAGACGCAGCTCAACAACGCCGACGAGTTTCGCCGCCTGGTCGTGACCTGGCGCAACGGATCGCCGGTGCGCCTGGGCGACCTCGGCCGGGTGATCGACGACGTGGAGGAGAACCGGAACGCCTCGTGGTTCGACGGCAAGCGGGCGATCGTCGTCGCGGTGCAGCGTCAGCCCGACGCCAACACCGTCGAGGTGGTCGACCGGGTCCGCGCCCTGCTGCCGCAGGTGCGCGCCGACCTTCCGGCGGACGGCCGCGTCGACGTCCTGAATGACCGCTCGACCTCGATCCGCGCCGCGGTGGCCGACGTCGAGCACACGCTGGTGCTGGTGATCTGTCTGGTCGTGCTGGTCATCTTCCTGTTCGTCCGGCGCGCCTCGGCCACCATCATCCCCAGCCTCGCGGTGCCGATCTCGCTGGTGGCGACGTTCGCCGCGATGTGGGGTCTCGGCCTTTCCATCGACAACATCTCGTTGCTCGGCCTGACGCTGGCGGTCGGCCTGGTGGTCGACGACGCCATCGTCATGGTCGAGAACATCCAGCGCCACATCGAGAACGGGATGCGGCCGTTCGACGCCGCGATCAAGGGCGCGCGGGAGATCAGCTTCACCATCATCTCGATCACCGCCTCGCTGATCGCCGTCTTCATCCCGCTGTTCGCGATGGGCGGCATCGTCGGCCGGGTGTTCCAGGAGTTCGCGATCGTCGTCACCCTGGCGATCGTCACCTCGGCCCTGGTTTCCTTGACCCTGTCGCCGATGCTGGCCAGCCGCTTCCTGCGCCCCGAGCACCCGGCCGGCGAGAAACCGGCGTTGTGGGAGCGGCTCGCGGAAGGCGGCTACGAGCTGATGCTGCGGGCCTATTCGGTGACGCTGGGCTGGGTGCTGCGCAACCGCTCGGCCGCCTGGGTCGCGCTGGTCGCGACCATGGTCGCTTCGGGCTACATGTTCGTGAACGTGCCGAAGGGCTTCTTCCCGGTCGAGGACACCGGGCAACTCTCGATCGTGACCGAGGCCGGGCAGGACATCTCGTTCGCGGCAATGATGGAAGCGCAGCAGCGGGTCGAGCAGATCATCCGCGACGACCGCAACGTCGAAACCGTGATGTCGCGCGTATCCGCGACCGGCATGTCGAACTCGCTGAACAACGGACGGATGTTCGTCAATCTGAAGAGTCGGGACCAGCGGCCGGGCATCGAGGAGGTGATGCAGCAGCTGCGGCGCAAGCTGGGCGGAATTCCGGGGATTCGCGTATACGTGCGCCCGATCCAGAACCTCAATATCGGCGCCCGCGCCTCGAAAAGCCTGTACCAGTACACGCTGCAGGGCGTCGATCAATCCAGCCTTTACGCATGGTCGCGGCGGATGGAGCGGGCGCTCCACGATATTCCGGTGCTGCAGGACGTCACCACCGACCTGCAGATGAACAGCCCGCAGGTGCTGGTCGAGGTCGATCGCGACCAGGCGGCCAAGCTGGGCGTGGCCGTGGATTCGGTCCGCTCCGCCCTCTATTCGGCGTTCGGCGGCCGCGAGGTGGCGACCATCTACAGTTCGGCCAACGACTATCCGGTGATCCTGGAGGCGCTGCCCGAACGCCAGCGCGACATCCGCACGCTGTCATCGATCCGCGTGCGCTCGACCCATGGCGAGCTGGTACCGCTGGGCACGTTCACCAAGCTCAAGGAGTTCGCCGGTCCGCTCACGGTCAACCACCAGTCGCAGCTCCCCTCGGTAACGATCTCGTTCAACCTGGCGCCCGGCCATGCCCTCGGCGAAGCGGTGCAGGCGGTCAAGGCGGCCGAGCGCGAGCTCGGTCTGCCGGGCGGCATTTCGTCCAGCTTCCAGGGCTCGGCCCGCGTCTTCCAGGAGGCCCTCAGCAATCAGGGCATCCTGTTGCTGGTGGCGGTCGCGGTGGTCTACGTCGTGCTGGGTGTCCTTTACGAAAGCCTGATCCACCCGCTGACCATCCTTTCGGGGCTGCCGTCGGCCCTGGTCGGCGCTCTGCTCGCGCTCGAGATCTCGGGCCAGGACCTCAATGTGATCGCGATCATCGGGCTTCTGATGCTGATCGGCATCGTCAAGAAGAACGCGATCATGATGGTCGACTTCGCGATCACGGCGCAGCGCGCGGAGAACCTGCCGCCGGTCGAGGCGATCCGCCGCGCCTGCCTGTTGCGGTTCCGCCCGATCATGATGACGACGCTGTGCGCGTTGGTCGGCACCCTGCCGATCGCCATCGGCGCCGGGGCGGCAGCCGAGCTGCGCCAGCCGCTCGGCATCGCCGTGGTCGGCGGCCTGGTGATGTCGCAGCTTCTGACCCTCTACATCACGCCGGTGATCTACGTCGGGCTGGAAAACCTGGGCCGGCGCCTGCGCGCGCCGCGGCGCCGCGCCGTCGCCGAGGATGCCGTCGGCGTCCCGGGCGAGTAGTCGCCCTCAGCCGAACTCGTAGTCGTCGACGACCCAGGGCTCGGCACGGGCGGCTTCGGCGAACGAGCGCATCGCCGGGAGGGCGAGGATGGCATCGCGGTAGGACGCGCTGACCGGATCCAGTTCGACCCCGTAGGTGACGAACCGCGTCACCACCGGCGCATACATCGCATCGGCGTTGCCGAACAGGCCGAACAGGTACGGACCGTCGGATCCATGCCTGGCGCGGCAGTCGTTCCAGATCTCGCACACCCGGGCGATGTCGCGCTCCAGTCCTTCGCTCCGCGGCCGCCCGGGGAAGAACCGGCGGATGTTCATCGGCATCTCGCGGCGCAGGTTGGCGAACCCGGCATGCATCTCGCTGGAGACCGCGCGCGCATGCGCCCGTGCGGCTGCGTCGCCGGGCCACAACCGCGCCTCGGGAAAGCGTTCGGCAAGATACTCCAGGATCGCCAGCGATTCCCACACGACGACGTTGCCGTCCTTGAGGACCGGCACCAGCCCCGAGGGCGTATGGCGCTTCAGCTCGGCCCGGGTTTCAGGCCGGCGAAGCGGCACCACCGTCTCCCGGAACTGGGCGCCGGTCATCCTCAGGGCGAGCCAGGCCCGCAGCGACCAGGACGAATAGTTCTTGTTGGCGATCACAAGTTCGAGCGTCATGCCGTCCCTCCCGGTTTTCCCCACAGCGTAGGGGAGACGGGGACGGCTGTGAACAGCCAACACGAGGGAGGGGACGGCACCACCCCGATCGAGCCGCGGAGCCCCCCTTGCGCTTCGCCGGACGAGGCGCCAATGTACGGCGCCATGGAAGACGTGCCGTTCTGGAAACGCAAGACCCTCGAACAGATGACCCATGCGGAGTGGGAATCCCTGTGCGACGGTTGCGGCAAGTGCTGCCTCGAGAAGCTGCAGGACGAGGAGACCGGCGAGATCGCCTACACCAACGTCGCCTGCCGCCTGCTCGACACCGAGACCTGCCGCTGCTCGAACTACTCGCGACGCATGAGCTACGTCTTCGAGTGCGTGAAGCTGACCCCCCGCAATATCACCGAGCTGAGCTGGATTCCCCGCACCTGCGCCTACCGGCTGCTGGCCGAGGGCAAGGACCTCTTCTGGTGGCATCCGCTGGTGTCCGGCAATCCGGAGACCGTCCACCAGGCGGGAATGTCGGTGCGCGGCCGCTCGGTCCCGGTACAGATCGTCGACGACATCGAAGACCATGTCGTCGACTGGGCCGACTGAGGTGGGCTTCGCAGGCCTTCTGCGATCGGTCATCCCCGGGACGGTGCGTGAAGAACGCTTCGATCTCGCCTGCGGGGATCGCCAGCTGGTCGTGCGGGTGCGCCGCCATCCCAATGCCCGCCGGCTGACCCTCCGCGTCGAGCCGCGAAGCGGGGACGCCGTCGTCACCATCCCCTGCCGACTGGCCTTCCGCGAAGGGCTCGACCTCGCCCGCCGCAAGCAGGGCTGGATCCTGGCCCGCCTCGCCCGCCTGCCGCAGCCGATCGCCCTCGCCGACGGCGCGGCCTTGCCGGTGGGCGGCGTGCCGCACCCGATCTGTCATCGGCCGGAGGCCCGGCGCGGGGTGTGGATCGAGAACGGCGCCCTCTGCGTCTCGGGCCGGCGCGAGCACATGGCCCGGCGTCTGACCGACTGGCTGCGTGCCGAGGCGCGGCGCCGGATCTCCGCCCTGGCCGCCGAAAAGGCGGCACTGCTGGGCCGTCCCCTCGGCCGGGTCACGGTACGCGACACTCGCTCGCGCTGGGGCTCGTGCAGCGTCCGGGGCGACCTGTCGTTCTGTTGGCGGCTGGTGCTGGCGCCGGACTTCGTGCTCGATTACGTGGTCGCACATGAGGTCGCCCACCTCGCCGAGCACAACCATGGACCGCGTTTCTGGCGCACCGTCGATACCCTGACGTCTCACGCCGAGGCCGCCCGCGCCTGGCTGAAGCGCCACGGCGACGAACTGCGGCGCTACGGCTGACCTACGCGGCGAGGGCGCGGACCCTGATCGCCGGCTCCGCCAGCACGCATGCCATCTCGCAGCGGCCGCAGCCGGTGCAGGACTCGGGGTCGACCCTCGGCAGACGATCCGCGGATCCCAGTCTGAGCGCCTGCCCGGGCAGCGGGCAGGCTTCGACGCAGACATCGCACCGGAGGCCGGCCCGGTTCAGGCAGGCCTTGCGGTCGACCAGCTCGGCCACCCCCATGCGGACCTCGGTGACCACGGCGGGGGGTCGGCCGAGCGCGCCCGACGCGCAGGCAGCGACGCACGGCGTGTCCTCGCACAACGCGCACGGCATGCGACGGGGGACGAACCCCGGAACGCCGCCCGCCAGCGCCAGCGCCCGCGGCGGGCACGCCTCGACGCAGGCGCCGCATCCGGTGCAGGCGGCCAGCACCTCTTGCCACGCCCGCGTCCCCGGGGGAGGCAGCCTGACAGGCGCTACAGGAACCGGCACGAGCGGCGCGCCCGGAAGCGGCGGAACCGCGACTCCGGACGCCAGCGACGCGATCGAGGCCCCGACGGCCGCCGTCGCAGCGCCTACCAGGAAGCCCCGGCGATCGGTTTCCCGCATGAAACGATAAGTTCCGTCGTTTGCCACTTGCGTGTTCGCGCTCATCCGTGGATGGTTGTAGGCAACGCCTTGAGGTGGTGCGTCAGGAGCCGCCTGTACAGAACGCTTCAGGGGTAACAAGAATGGTTGCGCAGGTCGGACTTTTTCCAAATAGTATTCTGCCAGGAAGAGGAAATGACGAAGCACACCCGCCGATGCGCATTCTGATCGCCGACGATCACCCGATGTATCTGGAAGCGCTCACGTTGCAGGTGCGCAAGGCCTTTCCCGCCGCCGAACTCACGACCGCCGGAACAATGGAGGATGCCCGCGCCGCCATCGTCGGCCATGACGACCTGGCGCTGGTGCTGCTCGACTTCCGCATGCCGGGAATGCGCGGCGTCGAAAGTGTGGCCGCCCTCGCCGAAGCGGCCGGAGCCTGTCCGCTCGTGGTGATGTCGGGCGTGGCCGAGCCCACCGACGTCGCCGGCTGCATCAACGCCGGCGCGCGCGGCTTCCTGCCCAAGACCCTGGAAGGCTCGGTGTTCGCCAGCGCGCTCGGCACCATCCTGGCCGGCGGGACCTACCTGCCGGCGGAATACCTGGCGACCGGCACGCCGGGCTCCTCGTCCCGACCGCCGGGGGTCAAGAAGTCCGACTTCACCCCGCGCGAATACGAGGTGCTGGTGCGGCTGGCGCGGGGGGCCTCGAACAAGGAGATCGCGCGCGAGCTCGGCCTGCAGGAGGTCACCGTCAAGCTGCACCTGACCCGCATCTTCGCCAAGATGGGGGTTCGCAACCGCTCGCAAGCGGCGGTGATGGCCGTTTCCTGCGCGCTGGTCAACTGATCGCGCCGCCGCCCCCTCAGCCGTCTTCGGTTCCCAGGCATCGCCGCACCGCGGCTACGATTCCGGGCGGCTCGACCGGCTTCTCGAGCAGGACGGCAATCCCCAGCTCGCGGACCGACTCCGGCGTGAACCGGTTTCCGGCATGGGCGGTGCACAGGATGCACGGCACCGCGTCGCGTGCCTCCTTGATCCTGCGGATGAGCTCGACGCCGGTCATCGCCGGCATGGCGTAATCGCTCATCACCACATCCCAGGCGGCTGGGTCCTCGCGGAACACATCGAGCGCCATCTCGGGATCGTTGACGACGCCGACCTCCATGCCGGCACGCTCCAGGGTGATGCTGACGACGTCCGCGAAATCGACGTCGTCGTCGACCACCAGGATGCGGCCGGTGCGGGTGCTGATCTCGGCCGCCACCGCCGCTTCCTGCACCGCCGGGCGGGCATCAGTCGCCGGCATCAGCACCCGGAAGCAGGTTCCCCGCCCTGGCATGCTGCGGACGATCGCCGAGCCGCCGTGGCTGGTGACGATGCCCTGGACCACGGTCAGGCCGAGACCAGTGCCGCGGTGGGCGGACTTGGTGGTGAAGAACGGCTCGAAGATCTGGTCGAGGATGTCCTGCGACATCCCCCGGCCGGTGTCGGAGACGTCGATGGCGATGCAGGGGAGCCCCTCAGGGGGCGTCCCCAGGACCGCCTCGGCGGCCCCCTGCCAGTCCTGCAGCCCCGCCTCCCACCAGCGCTCGCCGTTGCGTTCCCGGGTCAGCTCTCGAACATGGATGCGGATCTCGCCGGGCTCGTCTTCGATGGCGTCGCGTGCGTTGACGCACAGATTCATGAACACCTGGGTGAGCTGCACAGGGTCGGCGAAAACCACGGCATCCGGAGCATCGATCACGGTCTCCAGCCGGATCGTGGTCGGCACCGTCCCCGCCAGCAGTTCGGCCGATTCCTCCAGGATGTCCGCCACCCCGACCGGCTGGCGCTCGGAATCGGAGCGGCGCGAGAAGGCGAGCAGCCGCTGGATCATGTACTTCGCCCGCTCGCAAGCCTTCTGGATGCGTTGCGCGAACGAGAACGCCGACGACGAGGGATCAAGGTCCTCGACGATGAAGGTCGAGAACCCCATTATGGCACCCAGCAGGTTGTTGAAGTCGTGGGCGATGCCACCCGCGATCTGGCCTACTGCCTCCATCTTCTGGGCCCGTCGCAGGGCCTCCTCCATGACCTGCCGGTCAAGCGTGTTGCCGAGGGTTTCGGCGAGCACCTTGAGCAGCGACACGTCGGTTTCCGACCAGGTCCGGTCCTCCTGCGCCGAGGCCATGCGCAGCACGCCGCTCAGCACACCGCCGCGCATCATCGGCACGTCGATCATCCAGCGGACGTCTGCGAACGGGGCGGCGGATTCGCCGGCCTCCGGGCTGCGCGGAACCGCGTAGACCTCGCCTGCCGAAAGCGTCCCCAGCCAGTTCTCGGCGTCGGCAGCCGGTATCGCCTCCGCACCGCCGCAGGGATGTTGCTCGTCCTGCCAGCGGGCGAGCGGGGTGAAGCGGCTGAGCGAAGCGTCTACGGTGAACAGGGTCGCCGCGTCCGAGCGGGTGATCTTGCCGACGTCCTTCAGCGCGTTCTCAAGCTCTCCGCGCAGCCTTTCCGGCGGAAGGTTGATGAACCGCGCCGACAGGCGCGCCACCAGCCCCTCGAAGGCAACCCGATAGCGCAATGCCTCGGCAGTCTGACGGATGTCGGTGACATCGAGATTGATGCCGCCGACCGCCAGCAGCTCGCCGTCGTTGTCGGCGATCGGAAACTCGAACACGGCGACGTCGCGGTGGCCTCCCTGACGGCTTGGCACCCGCATCTCGCGGCGGATCGTCCGCTTGCGTCGGATCACGTCGTCGAGGCCGCCGCGCATGCCGAGCGGATGCCGCCCGCTCCCGTACCATTCCTTGAAGCGGTCGTTGACGTAGATCGGCTGGCCGCTGATGTCCCCCACGTACATCGCCGCCGGGGAGTTGTCCATGAAGGCGCGGAAGCGCGCCTCGCTCGCCCGCAGCGCCCGCTCCGCCTGCTTGCGCTCGGTAATGTCGGTGACGAAGGCGAACGAGCCCTCGAACGCGCGTCCGATGCCGCGAACCGCAGTGGCGTCGATCCGCAGTTCAATCCGGGTGCCGTTGGTCGCAAGCGCCGTCACCTCGTAGGTGCAGTTGTCGATGAGGCGGCGCAGCTTGAGCTGTTCGCGGATCACGTCGGCGCTCGCCGCTTCGGCGAAGTCGGCAGGGCTGCGGCCGATCAGCGTCTCGCGGGAAACCTGAAGCATCCGACACAGGGCGGCGTTGACGTCGACTGTCAGCCCGTTCTCGTCGACCAGCCAGAACCCCTGCGACGAGGCGTTGACGAGCGCCCGATAGCGGCGCTCGCTGCGCCGCAGATCCTCCTCGGCACGGCGCCGCTCGGTGACGTCGGTGAAGACGGCGATCGCCCCCACGATGCCCCCGACGAGGCCGCGGATCGGCGAGGCGTTGGCGATGATCCAGCGGTCCTCCCCCTCGGCGTTGCGGATGACGAGATCGACGCCGTTGGTGGAGACGCCCTCGCGGATGGCGCGCGTGAGCGGCAGATCCTCATCGCTCCACGGCCTTCCATCGGGCCGGTGGAACTGCCAGGACTGGCGGTAGCGCTCGATCGGAATGTCGATCAGCGGTTCGCTCACCCTGCCCCGCATCCCGACCGCGGCGGCATTGGCAAGGCGGATCATGCCGTCGGGAGCGTCGGCGATGATGATGCCGGCGGGCGACTGCTCGATGGCGGCCAGCATTGTCGCCTGCGCGCGCCCGAGCTCCCATTCGAGATTGCTCCGCCGTTCCATTTCGTAACGGAAATCGCTGATGTAGCGGCCGGCATAAAGGCCGGTCGCCAGGGGAAGCAGCAGCTCGAGCCACATCTCGAGCGCCTCGGTCGAGCCCGCCCACGGCAGCTCGGCGTCCCCGTAGCCGGTCACCGCGGCGATCACGATGGCGGCGAGCAGCCATGCCCCGCTCAGGGCAGCCATGACGAACCCGAAGTGGAGCGCGGCGCCAAGGAAGATGACGGCGCCTGAAAACGGCACGAACCGATCTGGCACCAGCAGGGGAACCGCGGCCAGCAGCAACGGCACGACGACCGCCGCATACTTTTCCGCAGGCGTCGGCTCTCCCGGACCGAGGATCCTCTCGCGCTTCCTGCGCAGTCCGCCGACAGCCCAGCCGCGCTCCACCATCGCGGGGGTCGCCAGGACCAGCGCCGGAAAGGCGACCATGAAGCAGCCGATCAGGAAGACGGTGACAATGAACGCCTCGGGCAGCGCTTCGCTCGGACCACCGAGGCCCACCAGATAACGCCCCAGCATCAGCAATGCCGCGGGCGCCGCCATACCGAGACCGGCGAAGCGAAGCACGTCACGCGCACTGGTAAGCTGCCGGTCGCCGTTTGCGAAGCGTGCGAACAGGTACCACGACGCGGCGACGGCAACGGTTTCGGGGAGCGCGCAGAGGAACGTCTCGGGGGCAAGGCCGTGGCTCCGCATCGCCTGCAAGGTTCCGCCAAGAAAGAGGGGCGGCAGCACCCTCTCCGGCCCCCACCACAGCGCCAGAACGATCGCCAGCGGCGCCGACATGAACCACGACAGCTGATGGGGGGTCCCCAGCGCAACCGCAAGCCAGCCGCCGCCGAGCAGCAGCGGAAACGCGGCGATCCAGGTCCACGTCGGGAGAGCGCGATCTTGCATGGGCAGCCACTCCTCCGGCCGGCGATCGGCAGAACCGCGCCATACTCTAGTAGGAATCGTACCCGGTCGTCACGCGTCTGCCGGGGGTTGGCCGCTCGGGCCGCGGCGGCCGCGCGCCGACAACGCCCGCGCAATCGAGGCCATCAGGGCCGCGGGCTTGACCGATTTGGAAAGGGCGCAGCTGGCGCCGACCCGTTCGGCCAGGCGCGTGTTCAAACCGCGGATGCCGACCACCTCGTCGGCAAGGGTGATCACCGGAAGCTCGGGATGGGCATCCTTGAGCGCCCGCACGGCGGCGAAGCTCACGGACGGCGCCGGGATCACGGAGGCCAGCACGAGGTCGATGTTCCAGCGGCTCACCGCCGCCACGACGTCCTGTCCACTCGCCAGCTGGAATGCGGCATGGCCCTGGCGGGAGACTGCCGTCGACAGGAATTCGCGATAGAAGTCGTTTTCGTCGATGATCAGGATGTTGGCCAAGGCTGCCCGTCCCAAAACCCGCACAGGAGCCATAGTTTAGGACCGTTGCGGAGAGGCGGCGGCACGGCAGACGTATTGGGGGTATCAGCCAGAAGTATGTATCGGTCCGATGCCGTCGCCGGGCCGCGCTCGGGCGCTATCCCTTGAAGCGGATGGTGATCAGCGTGCCGGCATCGTCCGCGGTCCGCATTGCGATCCCGCGGCCGATGGCATCGGCGATCAGCTTGGCGGTGTACGCGCCGAGACCGGTGCCGCCTGCCTTGCCCGAGGTGACGTACTTCTCGAAAAAGCGCTCGCGGATCTCGGCGGGCACCGGCAGGGCGTTGTGGATGGCAAGCTCGGGCCCGGCAGGAGTATGGCCGAGACGCACGGTGACGACGCCGCCCCGCGGCGAAGCGTCAAGCGCGTTGCGCATCAGGTTGGCAACCGCCATCCGGCAGAGCGCCTTGTGGCCGGCAACGAAGAAGCCGGACGGCGCGGACGGCATGCCCTCGCAGACGACCTCGAAACGGACCTCGGCCAAGGCAGCACGACCGCGCAACTCGGCGGTCACGTCCTCGACGGTGGCCGCAAGATCGACCGGCTCGAGCGCTGCGCGGTAGGCGCCGGTCTCGATCTCGTACAGCTCTTGATGGAGCGTCACGACGTCGAGCATGCGCTGCGTCGTCTCCTGGGCGCTGGCGATCAGCTCGCGCTGCTCTTCGGGCGAGCTCGTGCGGTCGAGGAGCATGTACAAGTGCATCAGCGAAGCGATCGGCGAGCGCAGCTCGTGACGGATGATGCGCTCGACGTCTTCGCGACGGTCCTCGAGACGCACCCGCTCGGTGATGTCGCGGACCATCGCGATATGGCAGTCGCGACCCCGGCAGCGGAAGTAGCTGCCGGCGATCTCGACCGGGAATACCGTGCCGTCCTTCTTGCGGTGGCGCCGCACGAGGACAAGCGGAAGCCGGTCGTCGACGGCATGCGCGGTCGATTCGGGCTCGGCCGAAAGGTCGACGTTGCGGAGGGTCAGCAGCTCGGTCCGGCTGTAGCCGTAGAGCGCCTCGGCCGCACGGTTGGCGTCGATGATCTGCAGGCTGTGGGCATCGATCAGGAACATCGCCTCGCCGGCCATGTCGAACATGGCCCGGTACTGGGCCTCGCTTTCCTGGAGGTCCCGCAGGATCCGGTCGCGCCGCACCAGCGCGGCCCGCAACCGGGCGATGGTCGCGGCACCATCCGCGCCGCAAATCCCCGTCGCCTCAGACTTCATCACGGTTTCGACGCGCACCCTCTTTCCCCCCGGCCCCGCCCTCCGGGGCGCGAAGGTACGGATTTTTGCAAGAATTGCAAGGGGAACGTAACGGCCCGCATCAAACCGTATGATCGGCAATACTTCAGAGCAACGCCGTTTCGATCGTCTTGGCCCCGCAGTGCTCGCGCAGCTCGGCGCAGGCGAGGTCGCGCGCCGCCGCGATGTCGGGCGATGCGCCGAAGCCGATGATCACCATCAGCAGCCGGCCGGTCGCGGGAGAGACCATGGTGCGGGCGCTGTCGCTGGTCGGGCTGCCGAAGGGGCCGCCGCCATCGCCAAACACCGGCAGGCCCTCGAGGTTTATCGGGCCGCGGCCGATCGCCTCGTAGCTTTCGGCGGCGGCGCGGCGGAACGTCACCGGCGGCGTGATGCGGTCGGCGTCGTAGCCGCCGATCGAGTAGCCGGTGCGCAGCGACACCAGGTTGATCACGTCGACCACGTTGTTGATGCGGTAGAGCCCCTTGCCCAGCGCGATGCGGCGCAGCAGCGCCTCGGCGGAAGGCCGGTAGCGGCTGGGGTCCTTGCCGAGCGCCTTGTAGGCCTGGCGGGTCGCCGCCACCGCGCCGGCGTCGGCCGGCCGGCCGCTCGACGCGAACTCGGCGGTCCGCTCCCTCTCCGCCGCCTCCATGGCGGCGAGCAGCCCGGAGGGCGACGGCCCGACGATCACCGCGGCCTCGATCGCCGCCAGCCTGACCGCCAGGCCGGCGGCCGCGAAGTCGGGCCCGATCTCGATCCGGATCACGCGTTCAACCCCGTCCGAACAGGCTGCGCAGGAGCGACTTCTCGGCCCCCTTGTCGCGCTCGCCGACCACCCGCCACGCGGCGGCGGCGATCGCCTCGGCGTGCTCGGACATGGTGCCGCGCAGGTTGCCGGCAAGCCGGGCGCGGGCGGTCTGCAGGATCAGGCCGCGCACCCAGGCGGTGACGAGGTCGAGGTCGCGCCGCGGCAGGGTCCCCTCCTCCATCCCCTTGGACAGGATGTCGTGCAGGACATCCTCGGCGGTGCGCGCCGCCCCCAGGCGCGCGAGAATGCCGTCGCCCTGCAGGGCCATGTAGATGAAGCCCCGCCAGTCGGCGTCGGCCTCGCGGCAGTAGGCCGCCACGGCGGCCGAGACTTTCACCTGCACGCCGTCGGCCGCCGCCGTCGCGGCTTCGACGGCGCCGGCCAGCCGCTCCATCACCTCGCGCATGAGATCGCAGGCGAGCGCGTCCTTGCTGGGGTAATGGCGGTAGATGGTCCCTTCCGCAATCCCCGCGGCGGCGGCGATCTCCCGCGTCGTCGTCTCGGTCACGCCCTTGGTCATGAAGAGATCGAGCGCCGCGCTGCGAAGCCGGCTGCGGGTCTGCGCGCTGTCGTGCATGGCTGCCACCGATCCGTGGTTGCGTTCTCCAGTGTACCGGCGGGCCGTGTCTCCGTCCACACTTGGCCGTGGCGCCGCGCGGCGTGCGGCCCTATATCAGAGCCCGAACCCAACGAGGCGAAAGAACGGGAAATGGCCCGCGGTCACGGCCGCCGGTATGCGCCGAGCGGCTCTTCGAAAGCCGACATCAGAGCCGTCCGCACCCTGCTGCCCTACCTGTGGCCGGCGGGGGAGACGGAGCTCAAGCTGCGCGTCTGCGTGGCGGTGGTGTTCCTGGTGCTGGCCAAGATCGCCACCGTGATCGTGCCGCTCTTCTACAAGCAGGCGGTCGACGCGCTGGGCGGCAGCGGCGCGACGCAAGCCGCGATCGCGGTGCCGCTTGGCGTGCTACTCGCCTACGGCGGCGCGCGGGTGCTTCAGCAGTCGTTCGGAGAGCTGCGCGACGCCGTGTTCGAGAAGGTGGCGCAGCGCTCGATCCGGGTCGCCGGGCTGAAGACCTTCAAGCACCTGCACGCGCTCAGCCTGCGTTTCCACCTCGGTCGCAAGACCGGCGGCGTCAGCCGCGCCATCGAGCGCGGCACCAAGGGCATCGAGTTCCTGCTCAGCTTCATGCTGTTCAACATCGTGCCCACCCTGCTCGAGATCCTGATGGTGTGCGGCATCCTGTGGGGGCTGTTCAACTTCTGGTTCGCCGCCGTCACCTTTGCCACCATCTGCGGCTACATCGCCTGGACGCTGGCCATCACCGAATGGCGCACCAAGTACCGCCGCGCCATGAACGAGGCCGACAGCGAGGCCCACACCAAGGCGGTCGACAGCCTGCTCAACTTCGAGACCGTCAAGTACTTCGGCAACGAGGCCCACGAGGCGGGCCGCTTCGAGCAGGCGCTGCGCGGCTACGAGAAGGCGGCGGTGAAGAGCCAGACGTCGCTGTCGCTGCTGAACATCGGCCAGGGCGCGATCATCGCCCTGGGGCTGACCGCGGTGATGTACATGGCGGCCCGCGGCGTCGTGGGCCGGACCATGACGGTGGGCGACTTCGTGCTGGTCAACACCTACCTGATCCAGCTTTACATGCCGCTCAACTTCCTCGGCTTCGTCTACCGCGAGATCAAGCGCTCGCTGACCGACATGGAGGAGATGTTCCATCTTCTCGACGAGAACGCCGAGATCGCCGACGCCCCGCACGCCAAGCCGCTGGCGGTCGGCGGCGGCGAGGTGGCGTTCGACGCGGTGACCTTCGCCTACGACCCGCGCCGCCCGGTGCTGGACCAGGTCTCGTTCCGCGTCCCGCCGGGGCGAACGCTGGCCATCGTCGGCCCCAGCGGGTCGGGCAAGTCGACCATCTCGCGGCTCCTGTTCCGCTTCTACGACGTCGACGGCGGCCGCATCCTGATCGACGGCCAGGACGTGCGCGACGTCACCCAGACGTCGCTGCGGGCCGCGGTCGGCATGGTCCCCCAGGACACGGTTTTGTTCAACGACACCGTCTACTACAACATCGCCTACGGACGCCCCGGCGCCACCCCGGCCGAGGTCGAGCAGGCGGCGCGGCTGGCCCGCATCCACGACTTCATCATGAGCCAGCCCGACGGTTACCAGGCGACCGTCGGCGAACGCGGCTTGAAGCTGTCGGGCGGCGAGAAGCAGCGGGTGGCGATCGCCCGCACCATCCTCAAGAACCCGCGCATCCTGATCTTCGACGAGGCGACCAGCGCGCTCGACACCCACACCGAGCGCGAGATCCAGGTCTCGCTCGAGGAGGTCTCGGCCGACCGCACCACCCTGATCATCGCGCACCGGCTGTCGACCGTGGTGCACGCCGACGAGATCCTGGTGCTGGAGCGGGGCCGGGTGGTCGAGCGCGGCACCCATGCCGGGCTGCTGGCGACGGGCGGCGCCTACGCCGCCCTGTGGCGCAAGCAGCAGGAGGCGGCCCGCGCCGAGCGGCGCCTGGCGGCGACGGTTCCATGACATTCCGAGGGGGTGGGAGGCGAAACCGCAACAAGAAGAGAGGGAGAGGCGACGCATGAGCGAATTCGCGATTTTCGCAGCCGGATGCTTCTGGGGCGTCGAGAGCGCCTTCCGCAACGTCGAAGGCGTGGTCGACGTCGAGGCCGGCTACACCGGCGGCCACACCGCCAATCCCACCTACGAGCAGGTGTGCAGCGACACCACCGGCCATGCCGAGGCGGTGCGCGTCGAGTACGACCCCCGGCTGGTCTCCTACGATCGCCTGCTCGAGGTTTTCTTCAGCATCCACGACCCGACCCAGAAGAACCGCCAGGGCCCCGACGTCGGCAGCCAGTACCGCTCCGCCGTGTTCGTCCGCTCGCCGGACCAGGAGAAGGCCGCCCACGAGGCGATCGCCCGCCTCGGCAACGGCGGCGGCCTGCGCCGCCCGGTCGCCACCGAGGTGGTCCCCGCCGGCCCGTTCTGGCGCGCCGAGGAATACCACCAGCGCTACGACGAGAAGAAGGGCTGGGCAAGGTAGGCCCGGAACCTCCTCGCCCGCACCGCGGGAGAGGAAGGGGCCCGCCCCCGGGAGGGCGCGGGAAGGTGAGGGCGCCGCGGGCGCCGGGGCAGCGACTGCGGCGCGTCACGCGCGGAGGAATGCCCGGATGGCCTTGGCGCACGGGTGGCGCAGATGGGCCGCGAGCCGACGGACTGGTTTTGGCCTGCGACTGGCGCAGGCAGCTATTCGGCTTCCCCACCCGCTGACCACGTGAGAGGAGGGCTTGAGAGTTCAAGGGGGTGTTGGGTGGAAGAGGTCCGTTAGCAGTAGATGGTGCTTAGCGAGAGTCGGTTCTGGCCCGCTCTCGGCCAGCCAGACGATCCTCGGCAATGACTAGAATCAATGGCCGTGATAGTAGCTTATTAGCGGCGGATGCTCTGGGTCGTTCTGAGTTAGCCAGCGCTCCAGATAATCGCCGAATGTTGTTGGCGGTTCGAAAAGCGTCTGGTCGATCATAATGCATTGCCAAGACACCAGATCCCCCTCTAGAAGCCGGTAAAGCTCTTTGTAGAAGTTCTCGAAAATCTCTGGATTAATGTCCGGGGTGATATTCTTCATTGGAGAGTCTATGACGATAAGCCGCGGTAACGGCAGATCCCGTTGCGCCGCTGTCTGATGCAGCGCGAGCGCGAAGCATATTTTGAAGAGCACCATCTTCCCGCCGGAACCGGCGTCACTGAACGTCCAAGCAAGGGATTCATTGCCTTTGGGATGCACGTAAGGAAACCAAGTACGTTGGTTCAGGGAGACTCTGTCGTCTGCCTTGATCTCTGGAAAATGAATGGCACGAAGCAACTCATGGAAGTTCTTTTCCAGCGCAACAACATTCTGCCGCCCGGCCTCGAAGCGGCCCTGTTCGATCTGGATGCTCCGTTCAAGCTCGCTGATCCGCGTTGACAGAGCATCGGCCTCCTTCATCTTGGCTTCGACTTCCCCTGGCATGCCCATGATGCGCACCAGCATGCGGCGTCGTTCCCTGATCTCACCTCGCCGGCTCTCAAGCCACCGCGCGCGCTTCATATATTCTGACTCGATCTGCCTGCGGGCAAAATCCATACGCCGCTGCGCATCGGCGCGCTTGGTCGCAAGAACAACCAGTTCTTCGCTCTGCCGGTCGTGCGATCTCTTGAGCCGCTGCACAGACCGTCTTAGGTCGTCAATGCGGTCAGAGAGATCGCGCTCCATCACGGCACTGTCGCTTTCAAACCCACCGGCCGCATCCGCAAGGTCTGACTTGCACAACACGCAATGCGCCCCGTCGCTCTTCCGGCTGACCTCCGTGCCGCAGGCGGGACAGGCGTGGAATGCCGCGCCCTTCAGCAACTCGGACGCGGTTGAGGAACGGGCAATCTTGAATTTCATCGCCAGGAATTCCGCGATGAGCGACTCTTGCTCCTTCAGGCGTTGCTCGATATCTGCGATCGCTGCCGTCTTCGATGCGATGGCATCGGAGAGCGAACCGATCAGCGCCTGATCCTCTTCGGCGACGGTCGAAGCGGGCACATCGTCCTTGCCCTGATTCTCAATCTCGTGATCGAGTTTCTCCTCGTCGTCGTTAAGCCTGTCGATCTCGGCTTCGATCGTTGCTTTGGAAGCAAAGTTGTAGCGATGGAGAAATTCGTCGATCTGCTTGGCCGCTTCGCGCATCGTGCGCTGTTCTTGCCGAGTCTCGGCAAGCTCCGCCTGCAGTTCATTCAGCCTGTCGCTGTGAAATCCCAAAACATATCGCAGGACATCTTTAGATTTTTCCTGCCGAATAGGCTGGTCGAGAAGGAAAAAGCTAGAATCCAAGTCCGGTTGGTCGAGGTAGCAAAATTTGTAAAAGTCCCTGAAGCTCAGGCGCTGGAGCGCTGACTCCGGATCGCCCTTGCGCTTGCGAACTTTCAGCACCGGCATGCCGAGGGTGCGTAGAAGGAAATCGCTGCAGTTGTAAATCTCATCACCGACCACAGGAACATCGCCGGCCGCGAGGGGCAGGTTCTCGCGCCCGGCCTGGCCGTCATGTTCCCAGCTTACCTCAACCGAAGTGATGGTATTGGGGTTGCGCTCGATCAGTAGGGAAGTTTCGCCGACCACTGCCTGGAGCTGAACTCCGACAAGTTCGCTCTGGATAGCGGGCGTCTTTTGCAGCGAGCCGCCGAGGCAATAGTCAATCAGCTCTGCAATCGTGGATTTGCCCGTGGACATCTCGCCATGGAAGAATGAAAGCCGGCGGCCGAAACGGACGCGCTCCTCGCTCTGTTTGCATAACAGGACGAGGGATTCCATCAGCAGCTTCATCGGGCTTCCCCTGTAAACGCGATTCCCTCGTTGAACTCCAGCGACGTCAATTCGGGGAACTGTTCATAGATAAATTCCATCAACGCGCGTGCCTTTAGGTTGAGATGCTTCCTCAACAAGACAGCCCGCTCGTAAACCCGCGAGAATCCTCCTGGCGATTCGATCAGCTTGTCCGCAAGCTCGCCTCCTTGCGCCGTAAGGTCGATGTGGATTGTTCGCCCGTCGGTGCGCACCACTGCGAGGCGGCGGGCCACCAGAACGTTGAGGAAGCGGCGGTATCGGTGATCCCAAGGTCCGTAACGGTATCGTATCATCCGGGCTTCGATGGTCAGCCTTTCGAAATCGTCCACCGGAATGTTCTTGGCAGAAACACCACGTGCGATCAGCGCCTTCTCCAGGCAAGACGGATAGCGGAGCAGGAAATCGAGTTTCGCCAGCTTGGTGATGCCTTCGATCGCCGGTGCGTCTGGTTGCGAGAAGGCTTTGAGCAGGATGGTGATGCGGGCAAGGTGCACGTCTTCGTCCTTGTCCAGCGCCGTGACGATCTCGACGAGGTCCAGGCTCATGGCGCGTCCCCGGCTACATCGAACTGCGGCGACCACCACGTCTTGCATTGCTGCGTCAGCACGCCCGCGGCGCCGATCAGATGTTCGGGACGACATCCGTGAAGCTGGTCGCGATCGTCCCTGGCACGTGCCATCAGGCGTTCGGCAAGAGCGCCGAACATTGCCGAACCGTAAGGCTCGCCGCCCTTTTCAGCACCGGCATGCGCCTCTGCGGCTTCGAATTGCACCGCCGCGAGCACGTTGTTGTAGCGTTTCTTGGCCTCGTCAACTCCGTACTTCCGGCTCCATTCGAGAAACAACGCCTCGAAGGAGCGGACGCGATCCTCGATGTTTGTGACACGACCGGCCTCAACGCCGCCCTTCGCCAGTTTGCGGAACGCGATCACCAAATCGGACGGAGCGTCAGAAGGTGTTACTAGCGTCGCGACGTCAATATCCTCGTAGGGCTTGCTGCCACCTTTGAACCGGTCGATAACAGCGAGAACATCGGCCCTGCAAATGCGCTTTCCGGCGAGGAGTTGGTCATCGACCGCTTGCTTCAGATCGGTTCCCGGAGCGAACAACTCCGTTATTGGTCCCCGCAGAGTTTTGGCTGACGCCTCACGCGCGAGCTGAACCAACGCCCTGGCGATTGCGGCGACAGTGGCATAGGGCAGTTCCTTTACGCCGGGACACTCGCAAAGAGCGTCCTGCACGCTGCTGCCTATATGGGTGATTTCCGATTCGTGACCCCGAACCGTCGTCTTGATCAGGGTGGCGGCCACATTCTGGGGGGTGAGGCTGGTACTTACAGCGATCCCTTCGACATATTGGCGCAGGGGACTGTTCTCGCGCAGGCCTTTGATGCCGCCGCGCTGCCGAAGCGAGGCCAGGAGCCAGGGAAGGTTGTTCGGGGATTGTTCATTTTCCCAGAACGAATGGTTGGTCGTGAAGTCAAAACTTTCGAAGCAGCCAGGGAACTTCTGGTCCAGAAGGCAGAATTTGCACAGAGCATTCGTGACCTGCTCTTCGCTCGCCCTGAACGGCGAGAGCGTGATCTTTCGTGTCTTGATCTGGGTGCCAATGAATTTTCCGGAACCGTTCTTCAGCAAGAAGTCTTCGTGATTCTCACAGATAACCTCCGTGCAGTCGCCCTCTCCGGTTATTAGCCGAATTGCGTTTATCGCTGCATATGAGTGCTGGTAATCAA
This sequence comes from Rhodospirillales bacterium, assembly GCA_018432935.1. GTDB lineage: Bacteria > Pseudomonadota > Alphaproteobacteria > Rhodospirillales > Shumkoniaceae > JAHDSF01. The sequence continues at coordinate 116,440 of JAHDSF010000023.1, forward strand.
AGCGTGCGGCGACGTCGTCGCCGGGGTCAGATTTGTCCAGAACCAGATCGGGAGAGCTCACGACGTCCGCGCGTATTCTCGTTATACACGTAAGTGAGCATGCTACCCCTCAGACCTAAAGGCAAGATTGATCGCAAACTGATGGTTGCGTTCTCCTTTATCCAATCAGGGCTATATCAAGCGTTTATCCGATGTCCGCTTCTGGAGTGTGGCACTGATCAACTCGATGGCTGAGATGGCCGCAAAGCGGGCCTTGAGTGTCGGGGGCATCCCGTACGCTTCGCGGCAGGCTCTTCCGATTGCTGGCCGCCTTCGCCAAGCCGGCTTCCCGCCCCGATTGTCGGCCGGGATCATCGCAGCGTCGCGGGAAGCGACCGGCCTGCGTCTCCCTCACCCTCCCGCCTTGCGGGTTCCTTCCTCTCCCGCGGTGCGGGAAACGGTGTGCGCGGTCGGCGTCGAGACGTGGAACATCGGGTTCAGGGAATCGCCGCGCTTGGTCTTGTAGTAGTGGTCGTACCAGTCGCCCTCGGCGGCGCGGCTGAAGGTGATGAAGAGGGCGCGGCGGCGGGCCTTGCTGGCGTTCGCGACCGACATGTGGGGAACGAAGGAATCGAAGAAGACGACGTCGCCGGGAACGGCCTCGATCGGGTGCCAGTCCAGCCGCTCCTGCACCTCGTCGACGATGTCGCCGTTGCGCGGGCCCGGCCCGTAGGTCCTGAACAGGGGCCGGCCGCCGACCATCTCCTCGACGTGGTCGGCGCAGGCCTCGCCGACGCGGCGGTAGCCGGGCGAGAACTTAACGCAGCCGTTGAGCTCGGTCATGGGGTCGACCGGCACCATGGCGGTGGCGTTGTAGCGCGGCGGGAAGTGGCGGTAGGCGGCGAAATCCTGGTGCGGCGGGAAGGCGCCGCCGCCGGGGCTCTTCTCGTTCAGCTTGTCCTTGAACAGCACGCAGGGTTCGCCGACCAGCTTCGCGAGGGCGGGCAGCAGGGCCTCGGCGACGAAGTCCCGGAACAAGGGGCTCGCCGCCGCGATGTTCTCGTAGCGGCAGACCGCGAGGGGATCGGCGGCCTCGGGCACCACCACCAGCTCGCCGCCCGCCAGCTTCTGCGGATCGCCGCCGGCCTCGCGCAGGATCCCGGCGGCGAGCCGTCCCAGGCGGTCGATCTCGGCGGCCAGGCGCGCCGTCTGTGCCGGCCCCAGGTGGCCGCGCAGCACCGCGACGCCGCTGTCGTCGAACCGCTCGCCCTGCCACGCCGGGGCTGCCGGATCGGGTGCGCTTCTCGGGGCCATGCCGGACTCTCTTCGCCAAGGGGGTTTCGAGGCCTGACATGTTTGTGCGGCCGGGGCCGGCCGCAAGGCGGCGGCGCTCAGGCGGCGCGCGCCCGTCGGGCCTCGAAGCGCAGGCCGTAGAAGCTGCCGACGAAGATCAGGGCGCCGCCGCCCAGCACATAGGGATCCAGGGTCTCGCCGTAGAGCAGGTATCCGGCAACCGCGATCAGCGGCAGGCGCAGGAAGTCGAGCGGGATCACCACCGTCGCGTCGACCAGCCGCAGCGCGCTGGTGAGGCAGAAATGCGCGCCGGCCGCCAGCAGCCCGGTGGCGACCAGGGGCAACCACAGGTCGGCCGCAGGGGGAACCCACGTCAAGGCCGTCGGGACGGCGCCGATGAACGCCTGCAGGAGCGACATCCAGAACAGGACCGCATAAGGGGAGTCGGTGCGCGTCAGCCGCTTGGTCATGACGTTGGCGCTGGCGAAGGCGGCGGCCGCGAACAGCACCACGAACGCAGCCGGCGCGATCCCTTCCACGCCCGGCCGCACGATCACCAGGATGCCGGCCATGCCGAGCGCCAGCGAAACGGTGCGCCCGCGGTCCATGCGCTCGCCGAGGAAGGTCACCGCCAGCAGGGCGGCCCAGGCGGGCATCGTGAACTCGAGCGCGAATACGGTCGCCAGCGGCAGCGTGGAAAGGCCGAACGCCCAGCACCACTGGCCGGCGTAGTGGGCGAGGTTGCGGAACACCTGGCCGCCGAGCTGGCGCGTCCGCACGGCATCCCAGCCGCCGCCCCAAAGCTTCGCCGCCAGCGCGGCGGCGACGATGCCGACCAGGCTGCGGAAGAACAGGATCTCGAACAGGCCGAGATGGCCGGACAGCTCGCGGATCACCAGCGCCAGCCCGGCGAAGCAGGCCAGCGTGCCCGCCATCCAGAACGCCGCCCGCACCAAAGCCGAGGACGAGCCCACGTGCTACCTCCGCACGATCCAGCCGCCGCCGACCAGCCGGTCGCCGTCGTACATGACGCAGGCCTGCCCCGGCGCCACACCGACGATCGGCTGGTCCGGGACGACCTCGGCCCCGCCGTCCTCGCCGGGGCGGACCGCAGCCGGTACCGGCGCCATGGCGGAACGGACCTTGATCGCCACCCGCGCCCCATCTGCCGGGGCATCGCCGTCGCCGATCCAGTTGAGATCACGGATGCGGAAGGCGGCGCAGGCCAGCGCCTTGCGGGGGCCGACCACGACCCGGCCGGTGTCCGGCTCCAGGCGGACCACGTACTGTGGCTCCGCCGCCGCCACGCCGAGGCCGCGGCGCTGCCCCACGGTGTAGCGGACCACGCCGTCGTGCCGGCCCAGCACCCGGCCCTCCATATCGACGATGTCGCCCGCGCTCAGGGCCCCCGGCCGCATCGCCTCGACGACGCCGGCATAGGAGCCGCCGCGCACGAAGCAGATGTCCTGGCTGTCGGGCTTCTCGGCGACCGCCAAGCCGAACCGCTTGGCATGCTCGCGGGTCTCGCTCTTGACCATCCCGCCCAGGGGGAAGCGCAGGCGCCCGAGCTGCTCCCGCGAGGTCGCGAACAGGAAATAGCTCTGGTCGCGGACGGCATCGGCGCCGCGGTGCAGCTCCGCCCCCTGCGGGCCGCGGCGCCAGCGCACGTAATGGCCGGTGGCGATCGCGTCGGCGCCGAGCGAGCGGGCGAACGCCCATAGGGCGCCGAACTTGATGGTGCGGTTGCAGGCGACGCACGGCACCGGCGTTTCGCCGCGCAGGTAGCTGTCGGCGAAGTCCTCCATGATGGTGTCGCGGAACAGGGTCTTGAGGTCGAGCACATGGTGGGCGATGCCCAGCCGGCCGGCGACCGCGCGGGCGTCGTCGATCTCCTGGCCGGTACGGCAGGAGGGCTGGGCTTCGTCCGAGAGGCCGTAGTCGCGCAACAGCAGGGTCGCGCCGATCACCTCGTACCCCCGCTCCTGGAGCAGGGCGGCGGTCACCGAGCTGTCCACGCCGCCCGACATGGCGACCACGACGCGGGTGGCCCCGGGGGGCTTGTCGAAACCGAGATCGTCCATCGTGCTCATATGGGTGCTTGGTATGTCAGACCCCGTCGCGGAGGCCGGTGAGCAGGGTCGCCAGCGTCTTCGAGCGGAACTCGCGCCGATAGAGCACCAGCACCACCCACACCGACGCCAGCATGAACACGAACGGGTGGACGAACCAGCTCAGCATCGCAAGCCCGAAGTAGTAGGCGCGCACCCCGGCGTTGAAGGTGTCGGTGCCGAGCGAGATGATGCGGCTGGCGACGCGGGCGAAGCTGGTGCGGTCGGGCGCCTGCAGGTCGCTGTGCTCCGGCGCCGCGCCCATCACCTGCAGCGCGACGTTGAACTGGCGCAGCGACCAGATGAACTTGAAGAAGGCATAGACGAAGACCATCACCAGCGTGAGCACCCGCACCTCCCACACCAGGGGAGAGCCCTCGGCAAAGAAGAACAGGCGCTTCGACAGGAGGGCAGCCTCGTCGAGGGCGCCGAGCAGGGTCAGCAGCCCGGCCACGATGAACACCGAGGTCGAGGCGAACAGACCCGAACTGCGGTTCATGGTGGAAAGCACGTTGGTGTCTCCGATCCGCACCTCCCGCTCGAGCATGCGCTCCATCCACTTCAGCCGGTAGAGGTGCATTACGGTCATCAGGCTGCGAGCGCCCCGCCGCAGCCGGTCGGCGAACTGCGCGTAGCCGATCCAGCACGCCAGGAACGTCAGCAGCGCGATGACGTCAAGCAGCGGCAGCTGCAGGTGCGGCAACATGTGGTTCATCAATCGTCCCGCGTTTCCGGCGCGGCCCCCATACGTAAAGCTGGTTGCACGCCCTTGGACATAGTCCTACCATGCCGACCGTGAAGCCCACAATTCGGCCTGCCGTCGGAGGCAAGGGTCGTCATGGTGGGCCTGATGCCTTCGCCGCCGGATGTGCCGGCTTGTTCTTGAGCTCACCATATAGGAGCGATCGTACGTGAATCCCCCGAGCGCTGTGCACCAGCTGCGTCCGGCAAGCCTCCGCGCCGCCAAGGAAACGTCAGCCGACATCCCCCCGTATATGCAAGAGGTCTATTACTGGGCGTACGTCAGTCCGCGCAATGTCGAGCTGCTCGACCGGCCGATCGTGCCTCGGGTTCTCCTGTTCCTCAACGATCGCCGCCTCATTCGGGGGCTGCTCGAAGAGATTTCCGCGGGACAGTCGGTGCTGCTGTCGTCCCATGTGTACGGCAATCTCTGCCCGTACCTTGCAGACCGCGTCGGCCCGGAGGGCACGTTCCATGTCTGCGACGTCACGCCGATCCAGGTCGCCCACGCCCAGCGCAAGCTGGCCGGCCGCCCGTGGGCGAAAGCCTGGCGGGAGGACGCCGCCACCGCCGGCGAGGGGCACTATGACGTGGTGGCAAGCTTCTTCCTGATGCACGAGATTCCCGACGGCAAGAAGCGGCAGGTGCTCGACAACCTGCTCGACCGTATCGCCCCCGGCGGCAAGGCCGTCCTGATCGACTATCACAAGCCGCACTGGGCACATCCCGTGCGGCCCATCCTGAGCCTGGTCTGCCGTCTGCTGGAGCCGTTCGCGCGCTCGGTGTGGGACCATGAGCTCAGTGCGTTCGCCAGCAGCCCCAACGACTTCACCTGGACCAAGACGACGCTGTTCGGCGGCGTCTATCAGAAGGTCGTCGTCACCCGGCGCTGAGTTTCCGCATCCGGCCCTTCCATATCCTTCGGCGGGAGTTCGTTCCGCCGAAGGAGGGGTCGCCATGAAACGGGTTCTCGCCGCCGCCATCGCCGCCGCCGTTCTGGTGAGCGGATCTGCCGCATCGGCCCAGGACGGCAACGTCGCGGGCGCCTTGCTGGGTGCCGCCGCCGGCGGCCTGCTCGGCTCGCAATTCGGCAAGGGCGACGGCCAACTCGCGGCCACCGCGCTCGGTACCCTGGCCGGGGCGGCCGTCGGCGTGGCCTGGAGGCAGCCGGCCTATGCGCAGCCGGTCCCAGCGCCGGCCTACGTTCCCGCCCCCGCGCCGGCTTACCTTCCCGCCTACCGGCCGGTCCCGGCATACCATCCGGTGCCGGTTTATGCCGCTCCGGTATACGTTGCGCCGCCGCCCGTCTACTACGTGACGCGGACGGTCAAGGTGGTGGAGATCGAGCGCCACTCCTACCGCGACCGCCGCCATCACGGCAGACACCGCCGCTAGACGAAGCCGGCCGCCACCGTTCAGTCCCGTTCGTCGAGCCAAGCCATCTGGATCGACTCGAGGATCTGTTCGCTCGACTTCTGCGGATCGTCGGCGAAGTCGGGCAGCTCGGTGACCCAGGTCCAGAGATCGGTGAAGCGCACGTAGGCAACGTCAGCCTCCGGGTGCGCCTCCTCGAGAGCGGCGGCGATCTCGCGGTAGTCGGTCCACCTCAGGCGCATCGCGTCCCTCTCCGCAGGCCTAGAGCATCATGTTGCGGGTGGCCGCGGGCAGGGTGACGACCAGGCCGTCGAGCTCGGGCGTCATCCGGATCTGGCAGCCCAGCCGCGAGGTGTGCGTCAGGCCGAAAGCGAGGTCCAGCATGTCCTCCTCCTGTTCGGTCGGCTCGTCGAGCTTGTCGAACCACTCGGCGTCGACGATCACGTGACAGGTCGAGCAAGCGAGCGAACCCTCACACGCACCTTCCAGGTTCACTCCGTTGCGATGGGCGATCTCCAGCACCGAAAGCCCCAGCGGGGCTTCCACCTCCTGCCGCCTCCCGTCCGGATGGACGAATGTCATTTTCGGCATCGCTCACTCCTCCGAAGCCGGCTTGTCCCCCTGCCGGTCGAGGGACTCGACCGACACCCCCCGCAACGCCGCCCGGATTCCCCGATCCATGCGGCGTTCCGCGAACGGGCGCGTGACCCGCTCGAGCTCTTCGACCGCGGCCGCGATGGCGTCGCGGTCGCTGCCGGCAACCGCAGCCTGCACGGCTGCGACCGCCTGTTCGATCGCGGCGCGTTCGGCGGCATCCAGCAGCTCGCCATCGGCCTGCAGGGCGCCGGCCACGGCGTTGCAGTTGCGCGTCGCTTCGACCCGCGCCTCGGTCAGCACGCGAAGCGCCATATCCTCCTTGGCGTGGCGCATGCTCTCGTACAGCATGCGCGACATCTCGTCCTCGTCCAGTCCGTACGACGGCTTGACCGCCACCTGCTGCTCGACCCCGGTGGTGGTTTCGCGGGCGCCGACCGTCAACAGGCCGTCGGCGTCGACCGCGAAGGTCACCCGGATGCGCGCCGCGCCTGCGGTCATCGGCGGAATCCCGTGCAGTTCGAAACGGGCCAGAGAGCGGCACTGGTCGGCCATCTCGCGCTCGCCCTGCAGGACATGGATCGCCATCGCCGATTGGCCATCCTGGAAGGTGGTGAACTCCTGGGCCTTGGCAACCGGGATCGGTGTATTGCGCTCGATGATTCTCTCGACCAGCCCGCCCATCGTCTCCAGCCCCAGCGACAGCGGCGTGACGTCGAGCAGCAGGGTGTCCGAGCCGGCGGTCAGGGCTTCCGCCTGCAGCGAGGCGCCGACCGCGACCACTTCGTCGGGGTTGATGTTGGCAAGCGGCGGGCGGCCGAAGAACTCCTGTACCCTGCGGCGAACCAGCGGAACCCGGGTCGAGCCGCCGACCAGGACCACGCCCTTGACGTCTTCCGGCAGCACCCCGGCGTCGTCGAGCACGCCCTGGCAGATGGCGATCGTGCGCGCGACATACGGATCGATCAGGCGCTCGAACGTGGCGCGATCGAGATCGACCCGCGTCATCGTGCCGCCGACCTCCAGCATCCAGTCGCCGTCGGCCTGCGAGGACAGGCATTCCTTGGCGACGCGCGCCATCATCAGAGCCGCCTTGACCTCCGCCACCGAGAGGGCGGTCCGGCCGCGGGCGGCCGCCCGCTGACCCAGGAAGTGCTGCGCCACCGCATGGTCGAAATCGTCGCCGCCGAGGGCCGAATCACCGCCGGTCGCGCGCACCTGGAAGACGCCCTTCTCCATCCGCAACAGCGAGATGTCGAAGGTGCCGCCGCCCAGATCGTAGATGGCGTAGAGCCCCTCAGCCTGCTGATCGAGGCCGTAGGCGAGAGCCGCCGCGGTCGGCTCGTTGACCAGGCGCAGCACCTCGAGGCCGGCCAGCCGGGCAGCATCCTTGGTGGCGGTGCGGGCGGCATCGTCGAAGTATGCCGGCACAGTGACCACCGCCTTGTCGACGGCGCGACCGAGCTGCTGCTCGGCGCGGTCCTTCATCGACCGCAGGATGTCGGCCGAGATCTCGACCGGCGACAGGGTTCGTCCGGCGACCCGCAGCCTGACCATGCCGCCCGTCGCCGAATCCTCCTCGACCTCGAACGGCAGCGTGCCTTCCAGGCTTTTGACGTCGGCGACCCCGCGCCCCATCAGGCGCTTGACCGAGCTGACCACCGCCTCCGGCCGCTCCAGCAGAAGCTGCCTGGCCAGTTCGCCGACGAGCGCCGAACCGTCAGGCGCGTACGCGACCACCGAGGGCACAAGGCCGTTGCCATCGTCGCCGCGCAGCACCCGGGGAGCTCCCCCGCTGCTGACCGCGACGACGGAATTGGTGGTGCCGAGATCGATGCCGACCGCCAACGGGCGGCCGTCCTCCCGCTCCTGCTTCTGGGACTCGCCCGGCTCAAGGATCTGCAGCAGCTCCGGCATCGTCAGCCTCTCAACTGCAGCTTGCGCACGCGGGTCTCGTCGACAAGCTTCTGCAGATACTTGAGGCGGGTCGTCAGACGGCCGGCCGCGGCGAGGTCGCCAGCGGAGAAGGCGGCCGCCAGTCCGCCGACGCACGCGGCGACGTCGGCTCGGGTGGCGCGGGTGATGGCGTCGACCTCGACCGTGCTGCCGGCTTCGGCCAGAGCCTCGCGGCGTTCCATCGCCTCCATCAGCAACTCGGGATCGTTGACCAGGTTGCAGCCCTCGGCGACCACGTCCTGCCCCGACAGCTTCAGGAGACAGTCGGCCCGGCGCAGCGGGTCCTTCAGGGTTTCGTAAGCGTCGTTGAGGGCGGTGGCCTGCTGTTGCGACAGCGCACGCTCGTGCGCCGAGCGGGTGGCGAAACGGTCGGGATGAAGCTGGCGCTGCAGGGCGAAATAGCGACGGTCGAGATCAGCCGCATCGACCCCGAAACCGCGCGGCAGGCCGAGACGTGCGAAGTGGTCAGCCTGGCCCGGCGGCTGCACGGCGGCGCAGGTTGGACAAAACGGTGCGCCCTCCGCTACCGGCCCGCGGCAGGACCAGCAGCGCGTCACCATGGTTCCGGCTGCCTGGGCGGCGGTCCGGTCGGCTTGTCTGGTCTGCGCCTGCATGGTCACCGTGAAGAACTCTCTGAAACCCAGGCAGTCGGGTGGAGGAAGTCAAAGCCGAGGCACGTCGCGTCTCCCCTCGGAGGGAAGACGGCGGGGGCTCGCCCATCGCGCGGGCCTTTCATCTCCCTGCAGGAGGACGGCCGCAAATCACACGTGGAACGACTCGCCGCACCCGCACCGCCCCTTTTCGTTCGGGTTGCGGAAGACGAAGCCGGAATTCATCTTGTCCTCGACGAAGTCCATTTCGGTCCCGAAGATGAACATGCTCGCCTTGGGATCGATCAGCACCCGCACGCCCTTGGCCTCGATGACCTCGTCGAAGTCGTTCTTGGCCTCGGCGAATTCGAGCGTGTAGGCGAGCCCGCTGCATCCCCTCGCCTTGACGCCGATACGGATGCCGAAGGTGTCGCTCTTGCGGCCGGCGATCAGCGCCTTCACGCGCTCCGCGGCGGCATCGGTGAGGGTCAGCGGCAGTGGCCTGTCGTTCATGGAGAATCCTATTTGCAGTTCCGTCACTCGGCGGCCTTGGTCACGCGCTTCTTGCGATAGTCGCTGACGGCCGCCTTGATAGCGTCTTCCGCAAGCACTGAGCAATGGATCTTCACCGGCGGCAGCGCCAGGTGCTGCGCGATTTCGGTGTTCTTGATGCTCACGGCTTCTTCCAGGGTCTTGCCCTTGACCCATTCGGTCACCAGCGAGCTGGAGGCGATCGCCGAGCCGCAGCCGAAGGTCTTGAACTTGGCGTCCTCGATGATGCCCTGCTCGTTGACTAGAATCTGGAGCTTCATCACGTCGCCGCAAGCCGGCGCGCCGACAAGGCCGGTCCCGACGTTGGTGGAATCCTTGTCAAGCGAGCCCACGTTGCGCGGGTTCTCGTAGTGGTCGACGACCTTGTCGCTGTAGGCCATTCTCTGCTCCAGACCTCTTAATGCTCCGCCCAGGCGATCGATTTGAGGTCAACCCCCTCCTGGGCCATTTCCCAAAGCGGGCTCATCTCCCGCAGCCGGCCGACCTCGCGCGCAATCGATTCGATCGCGTGGTCGATGTCCTCCTCGGTGGTGAACCGCCCGAGACCGAGCCGCAACGAGGTATGCGCCAGTTCCTCTGCCACCCCGAGCGCGCGCAGCACGTACGACGGCTCGAGCGAGGCCGATGTGCAGGCCGAGCCCGACGACACCGCCAGGTCCTTGATGCCCATCATCAGCCCCTCGCCCTCGACGTAGGCGAAGCTCATGTTGAGGTTGCCGGGCAGGCGATGCTCGAGATCTCCGTTGAGGTAGATGCACGGCACCCGCTTCATCAGCCCCTCGTACAGGCGCTGACGCAAGGCCATCAGACGCTTGGCCTCGTCGGCCATCTCGGCGGCGGCAAGCCGGCAGGCCTCTCCGAAGCCGACCACCAGCGGCGTCGCCAAGGTCCCCGAGCGCATGCCGCGCTCCTGGCCGCCGCCGTTGATGAGCGGCACGATCCGCACCCGCGGGCGACGCCGCACGTAAAGGGCGCCAATGCCCATCGGCCCGTAGATCTTGTGGGCCGAGATGCTCATCAGGTCGATGTTCATCTCGTTGACGTCGAGCGGGATCTTGCCGACCGCCTGGGCGGCGTCGGTGTGGAAGAACACCTGGCGCTCGCGGCAGATGGCGCCGATCTCCCTGATCGGCTGCAGGACTCCGATCTCGTTGTTGGCCGCCATCACCGAGACTATGGCCGTGGTGTCGCGGATCGCCGCCTTCAGCCCGTCGAGATCGACCAGGCCGTTCGGCTGCACCGGCAGATAGGTCACCTCGAAGCCTTCCTGCTCGAGATGCCGGCAGGTGTCGAGCACACACTTGTGCTCGGTCACCTCGGTGATGACGTGGTTCTTCTTGTCGCGATAGAAGCGGGCAACCCCCTTGAGCGCGAGGTTGTTCGACTCGGTCGCGCCCGAGGTGAAGACGATCTCCTTGGGGTCGGCACCGATGATCGCGGCGATCTCGGCGCGTGCCTTCTCCACCGCTTCCTCGGCGCGCCAGCCGTAGGGATGGCTGCGCGAATGCGGATTGCCGAACCGCTCGTTGAAGTAGGGCAGCATCGCCTCGATGACACGGGGATCGGTCGGCGTCGTCGCCTGGTAGTCCAGGTAGACCACGGATCGCGGATCGGGTTTCGCTCCCGCTTCTGCGTCAAGCACGTCCATCACATTCTCCTCACACCGACGCCCCGCTTCCGGTGTCCGAAAGCGGAGCGCCAACTCTACCATCCGCCGCCTATTGCGCGGCGGCCACCGCCTGAGCCCGATCGTCGCGATAGTACAGGCGGCTGGTCCCCAACACCCGCTTCTCGCAGACGTCGGCCAGCGATACCGAGCTCAGGTAGAGATAGATCTGGTTTCCCAATTCTTCCCAAAGGTCGTGCGTCATGCAACGCCCCTTGTGGGAATGGCAGCCTTGCGGCGAGCCCGGGGTGCAACGGGTCGCGGCCAGCGGCTCGTCGACCGCCATCACGATGTCAGCGACCCGGGTATCACCGGGAACGCGCGCCAGCAGATAGCCGCCACCCGGCCCGCGCACACTGGCAACCAGACCGCCCTTGCGCAGCTTGCCGAACAGCTGTTCCAGATACGATTGCGAAATCTCCTGACGATCGGCGATCTCCGCCAGGGCGACCGGCTTGCCGTTGCTGTGCATGGCGAGATCAACCATCGCCATCACCGCGTAGCGTCCTTTGGTGCTCAACCTCACGGCTTCTCTCCTTGTCTCCTGAACGTGCGGGCGGACTGCGCCGCCTGAACGCCCTCCGTTTCTGATCCCGAGCCTTCCGCCCCCTTGGCCCGGTTCTCGAGCTCTTCCACCCGGTCCAGCAAGTGCGCGATCTGGCCGCGCAGATTGTCGATGGTCCGCGCCAAGGGATCGGGCAATCCCTCGGACGGGGTTCCGTAAGCGGCGAACTCCTTCGCCCTGCCCTTGTCCTGCGGCATCACCACGCGAGCCGGAATGCCGACCGCGGTCACCCCCGCCGGAACGTCCCGCGTTACCACCGCGTTGGATCCGACGCGGGCGCTCGCCCCGACCGTGATCGGCCCCAGCACGTGGGCGCCGGCACCGACGATGGCACCGTCGGCCACGGTCGGATGCCGCTTGCGGTCGCGCTGCGCGTCCGAATCGACCGAGGGCGCAATGCCGCCCAGGGTGACCCCATGATAAAGCGTCACGTCGTCGCCGATCTCCGCCGTCTCGCCGATCACCACGCCGCATCCATGGTCGATCACCAGGCGGCGGCCGATGCGGGCGCCTGGGTGAATCTCGATCTGGGTCAGCAGGCGGGCCAGCTGTGACAGCATCCGCGCGACCAAGTGCCAACGGCGCACCCACAACTTGTGGGAAATACGATAGAACAGAAGGGCGTGATAGCCGGGATAGCAGAGCACCACTTCGAGACGCGAGCGGGCCGCTGGATCGCGGGCCATGAAGGCATCAAGATCTTCGCGCAGCCTCTTGAAAATCATGGCCTTCGCATTATGTTATTGCCCTGCGTTTTCCACCGCTCGGCGGGAGCGCGCGCCACGGTTCCTGCGCTCCACCCCTGCGATGGGCCTATGAGCAATATAAGAAGTCCGACAAAGTTAGTCAAGTATTGGGATAGAGCGGGGCCCCGGCCTTGCGAGTCTTGCCCTACGCCGCGTATCGGTATCGTATCTCCGCTCCCACCTCTCCGTGAAGGGTCATGCCTGAAGTCACCTTGAATGGGCCAGACGGTCGCCTGGAAGGCCGTTATCATCATTCCAAGCTGCCGAATCCGCCGATCGCCCTGATTCTGCATCCGCATCCGCAGCGCGGCGGGACCATGAACAACAAGGTCGTGTACGCGCTGTACCAGAACTTCATCAAGCGCGGGTTCTCGGCGTTGCGCTTCAACTTTCGGGGCGTCGGAAGATCCCAGGCCCAATTCGACAACGGCCAGGGGGAACTCAACGACGCCGCCGCCGCCCTCGACTGGATGCAGAGCACCAACCCGAATGCGACCAACTGCTGGATCGCGGGCTTCTCGTTCGGCGCCTGGATCGGCATGCAGCTGATGATGCGCCGGCCCGAGATCGCCGGTTTCATCGCCCTCGCGGTGCCTGCCAACATCTACGATTTCTCGTTCCTGGCGCCGTGCCCGGCATCGGGACTGATCGTCCACGGCAGCGAGGACCAGGCGGTGCCGCAGACCTCGGTCGACAAGCTGGCGCAGAAGCTGTCGAACCAGAAGAACATTTCGATCGACTATCGGGTCATTGCCGGCGCCGATCACATGTTCCGCAATCACATGGACGAGCTGGCACGGAACGTCGACGAATACCTGGACAAGGCCCTCGCCGCCCACGTCTGAGGTTTCGGAACGGGTACCGCCGCCGGCCTCCGAGCCGGCCGGTTGCGCTGGCCGATCCGGCCGCTATCATGGGGGAACCCAGACATTGATGAAGGAGCATGCCATGAGCCACAAGATGGCCGCGGCCGTCATCGGCGCGCTCGCCCTGCTTTCCGCTCCGGCCACCGCCGAGGTGCTGAACAGCTCCCGCTCGCTGAAGCCGGACTCTCCGATGGCGCACTATCTGTTCTCGCAGGGCTTCTTCAAGAGCATGGCGGACGGCGCCGCGGCGCTCGACAAGGACCTCGGCGTGGCCTGCGACGAAGACTACAGCGTCACGCCGGCCAGCTTCATCGTCCTGCAACCGATCAACCTGCCCGCCGGTGCCGAGCATGCCACCTCGGGAGCGTGGGTCTACCGCTACGACGTCACCCGCTGCGGCAAGACCAAGCGCAACAACATGCTGGTCAGCATCGGCAAGGACGGCCCCCAGGCCGAGCTGCTGCTGCCCGGCCATACGTTCGCCACGCCGCGCCAGATGGCCGAAGCGATCCCCACCGTCGGCGCCTATGCCGCACCGGTCCTCGAGAAGGACTGCAAGCAGATCCGCATCGCCGACACCACGGTCGTCAAGCCACCGACCGTGGCGGCGGGAGCCAAGGCTCCGACTGCTCCGTGGAAGGAGCGCTGGACCGTCTACGGTTGCGGCAAGCAGGTCGACGTGCCGGTGACGTTCACCCCTGACGGCAAGGGCAGCTCGACCCTCTCGTTCGGGGGCTAGGCGCGGCGCCGCCCGGTTGTGACGGCGCCGGCCGTGTGCTACAGAGGCGCGCCGCTGGCGGCGTCGCAGTTTGGATCGGACCAGGATCATGGAAACACCCCACTCGGACTTCCTCCGCCTCGCCACCGCGAGGGGCTACGTTCATCAATGCACCGATCCGCAGGCCCTGGACGACTACGCCGCCGCCAAGACCGTCACCGCCTACATCGGGTTCGACTGCACGGCGCCCAGCCTGCACGTGGGCAGCCTGGTTTCGATCATGCTGTTGCGGCTTCTGCAGAAGACGGGGCACAAGCCGATCGTGCTGATGGGCGGCGGCACCACCAAGATCGGCGACCCCTCGTTCCGTGACGAATCCCGGCCGATCCTCAGCGAGGAGAAGATCGCCGAGAACATGGCCGGCATCCGCAAGGTGTTTGCCAAGTTCCTGACCTTCGGCGACGGACCGACCGATGCGCTGATGGTCGACAACGCGGCCTGGCTCGACGGCCTTCAGTACATCGGCTTCCTGCGCGAGTTCGGCCAGCACTTCACGATCAACCGCATGTTGAGCTTCGATTCCGTGAAGATCCGGCTCGACCGGGAGCAGCCGCTCACCTTCCTCGAATTCAACTACATGATCCTGCAGGCCTACGACTTCTTCGAGCTGGCGCGCCGCCACGGCTGCGTGCTGCAGATGGGCGGTTCCGACCAGTGGGGGAACATCGTCAACGGCGTCGAGCTGGGCCGCCGCGTCGACAACCGTGCCCTGTTCGGCCTGACCACGCCGCTGCTGACCACCGCGTCAGGCGCCAAGATGGGCAAGACCGCCGCCGGCGCCGTCTGGCTCAACGCCGAAATGCTGTCCCCCTATGACTACTGGCAGTACTGGCGCAACGCCGAGGACGCCGACGTCGGCCGTTTCCTGCGGCTGTTCACCGAACTGCCCGAGGACGAGATCCGCGCGCTGGAGAGCCTCGAGGGCGCGGGCATCAACGAGGCCAAGAAGGTGCTGGCGAACGAGGCGACCGCCCTCTGCCATGGCCGCGAAGCTGCTGCTGCCGCCGCCGAGACGGCGCGGCGCACCTTCGAGGAGGGCGCCCTGGGAGACCAGCTTCCGACCGTCGAGATCCCTCGCGCCCGTTTCCAGGACGGCATCGCCGCCTTCGAACTGTTCCGGCTGGCCGGCCTGGCATCTTCCAACGGCGAGGCGCGCCGGCTCATCAAGGGTGGCGGCGCCCGCCTCAACGACGCCGTGATCGCGGACGAGATGCGCAATGTCGGGGTCAGCGACCTCGGCGACGGGATCCTGAAGCTGTCCGCCGGCAAGAAGCGCCACGCGCTGGTCAAGATCGTCTGACGCACGACCATGGACGCTTCCTGGACTGAGATTATCGTCCTCGGCTCGGCCCTGCTGGTCGCGGGCGCCGTCGGCGGCGTGATCGCCGGACTGCTGGGGGTCGGCGGCGGCATCGTCATCGTCCCCGTCCTGTTCCACCTCTTCACCTTCCTCGGCATCGACGAGGCGGTGCGCATGCAGGTCGCGGTGGGAACGTCGCTTGCCACCATCATCGCCACCTCGGCCTCCTCCGTGCGTGCCCACTGGCGGCGCGGCGCCGTGGACACCGATCTCCTGCGGCAATGGGGTCCCTACATCCTGGCAGGCGTGCTGGCCGGCACGGTTCTGGCGGGACACGTGCGCGGGGTTGTCCTGACCGCGGTCTTCGCAGCCGTCGGCTTCGCGGTCTCCCTCAACATGGCGTTCGGAAAGGCGCATTGGCGCCTCGGCGACGCCCTGCCGGGAGGGATCGGCCGGGCGACGATCGCCGGCAGCATCGGCATGATCTCGGCCCTGATGGGAATCGGTGGGGGCACCCTGTCGGTTCCAGTGCTGACGCTGTACGGCTATCCCATCCACCTTGCGGTCGGATCGGCAGCGGCGATCGGCTTCATCATCGGCGTGCCGGGCGCGATCGGCTTCGCCGTCGCCGGCTGGAATGCCGCCGGCCTGCCCCCGTTCAGCCTCGGCTTCGTCAACCTTCTCGGCCTTGCCTTGATCGTGCCGACCTCGATGGCGATGGCCCCGGTCGGCGCCCGCCTTGCCCACCGGCTCAATACCCGCGGCTTGCGGCGGGCGTTCGCGGTCTTTCTCGCCATCACCGCCCTGCGGATGGCCTACAGCGTCGTGTTCTGAGCGTCACCCGCCGGGCGGGGTCGCCTCGGGTGGACGCGCCGGGGCGCTGCCGGGAGCCCGGTCGAACACGCCGAACAGATTGCGCAGTATGCCGGGCGCCAGCACCGAAAGCGGGTTGACGGTGATGTTTGGCTCGTCGATCGGGCCACGCAGGTGGAAGGTCGCCGCGAAAACGCCGCCTCCCTCCTGGCCGCCCGAGAAAAGGCCGCCGATCAGAGGCAGCTTGCCGAGCGCCGCATTGACCACGTAGGCCGGGACCAGCGTCCCTTCGACGTCCACCGTGTCGTTGTCGGTGAAGATCTTGCCGCTCGCCGTGTAGCCGAGCGAAACGCCGGTCGCCCTGGCCTCGGAAAGCTCCAGCACGCCCTTGTCGTAGGTGAACGGCGCATTGAGGATGCTGAAGCCGACCCCTTCCCCCTGCAAAGCATCGACGATGCCCGTCAGCGAAAGCACGCTGAGCAGCTTTCCGAAGCCCGGCGCCTTGATGATGCGGTAGTCGCGGATCACCAGCGTGCCTTTGAGCGGGCCCGAAGGGGTGCGGTCGTCGTAGACGCCGTCGAGTTGGAAGGTGCCGCCCTTCATGTACTCGTAGTGTCCGAGCGTCCTCAGCAAAGTGCCGGCGTCGCCGCTCTGCACCCGCAGCACCCTGCCGGGCCCTCCGGGCTCCATCCTCACCGAAAGAGGGAGGTTGGTTTCGAGCATGCCGTCGAGCGTCACCTTCTGCCACCGCGAGCCGACGCGCGCCAGCGTCCCCTTCACCGCCCCGACGAACCGGGACGGCCCCGTCCGTACCCGCCCGAGATCGACGGCAAGAACCAGGGGAACCGCGTCCTTGACCTCTTCGTCCTGGTCGAACAACGTGTCCATGAACGGTTCGAGATCGAGGGCGAGACCGGCGATGCTGGCGGTCCAGCCGCCGTCGCGGCCCTGAGCCGCGGTCGCCCTCAGGTCGGTGTTGCCGTAGGCCAGACGCTCGACCTCGACCCGGGCCAGGCGGCCGTCGGCGGCGAAATCTCCGGTGCCCGAAAAGGCGAGATCGGCGGCCGACACTTCGGCCTTGGCGATCCGGGCGACCCTGTCGTTGGCCATGGTCAGCACCAGATGCGCGGTGCCCGGCACGCCGGCGTCCTTGCGCCACTTCAGGGCGTCGATGTCGAGCCGCGTTTCCCCAAGGTCGGCCCGTACGTCGACCGTCCCCTTGCGGTCCCAGCCCGCCGTGTAGACCATGGTCCCCTTGATCGTCCCGGTCGCCGACCCGTCCGAGAACGGCGGGTAGGGGATCGCGAGAGCCGTGCCCAGCTGTTCCGCCCCGGTCTCGACGGTGACGGCGTAACGGCTGCGGAACGGCACCTTGCGGTTGAAGTTCTCCGTCCATTCGATACTGGCCGGAATGGCGCCGAGATCACCGGTCCCGCTGGCCACCAGCTTCTCCTTGTCGACCCGAAGCTGGATGCGCCCGTGTCCGAAATCGAGCCCGGAACGAATCCCGGCGATCTCGGCGTCTGTCACAGCGGCGGCGGCGGCCACGCCAACGGCGTCGATCGCCAGATCCTTCTCGAGGGGAAAGCGGAGCTTCAGGTTGGTACGGGAGTTGCCGCGCACGTTCGCGGGGTCGAGGTCGAGCGACTTCGCGAACTCCAGCGGCTTGGAATCGATCAACCGCATCGCGTCCTGCGCCGGGCCCTCGACGGTGAGCGCAATGTCGGCCCACTGCGTGTCCTGGTCGAGTTCGGAGAGCCGGATGTCGGCGTCGCTCAGCTTCAGGCCGAACACCCGACCGGTCTTGCCGCGGATGTGGAACGTCGAGTTGTCGAATGTCGCTTTGGCGCTGACGTTCGCGACCTTGGGCATCGGCGGCAGGTAGTCCACCGTCACCCCCTCGGCCTCGAGATCCCCCGTGACCATCAGTTCGGTGGGCTGTCCGGCCGCGTCGGTGGTCAGCTTGACGTCGGCATTCGCGGCAACCACGCGGCCTTTCGTCAGATGGGTGGTGACCCAGGTATGGGCATCGCGGCCCCATGCCGCAGGCCAGTAACGGCCGACCGCGTCGGTCGGCACGTCCTGCAGGGTTGCGTGGGCGGTCGCCGAGATCGCCCCTCCAAAACCGCTGGCGGCGGCGGCCAGGGTGGCCACGGGACCGCCCAGATTGGCGACGGCGTCGGTGACCTCGAGCCGATTCTGTTGCAGGTCGTAAATGGCGGAAAGGCTGGCCGCACGGATCGGCACCCGATGACCCTCCGATGCCGGTAACGTCACCGCGCCCTGCTCGCCGAACTCGAGATGAAGGGTCTCGACGATCAGCCGGGTGCCGTCGAAATGGCCCCGCAGCGCCGCCTGAGCCACTTCGAGGGATTGTCCCATCGGGCCCGGCACGACGATTGTGCCGGCGTCGCCGAGCAGGTCGAAGTTGACGCCGCGAACCGTTCCGTCCAGGTCCATGGTGACGGCCACCGTGCCGTCCATCGGCATCGCCAGGTTGCCGAGCATTGCCAGCTTCTCCGACAGCGCCGCAAACTCCGCCGGCACCAGTTCGGAAAAGCTGAAGGCAGCATCGATGACCGCCTCCCGCGGCCGATAGCCGCCGGAGACCGTGACCCGCGCCGTCCTGCCGTCGTTGACGGTCAGGTTGAGCCTCATCTCGCCACGAATGCCGCCTTCGTGCTTGGCGAGGAAGATCTGGGTGCCGGGCGCCTGCCAGGAGGTTCCCAGCGTCTCGTCGACGATTGTCAGGTCGGCATTGGTGATGCTGAGATGGGACAGGAAGTGGCCCTGGTCGTCGCCATCCGATGGCGCGATCAGGTCTGCGAGGGCCCGCTCGAACACGGCCCCGGTGCCGCTCGCATCGCCTTCGAAGCCGATCGTGAGGCCGGATTGCGGCGAGCGCACCAGCCGCATCCGCGGCCCGAACAACTCGATCCGGCGCGGCGCGATCTGGCCGGACAGCAGCGCCCGCGCACTCAGGGACAACGACATCTCCGGCACGGTCGCGATCACCTGACCTTCGGGCGACAGCACTCGCAGGCCGACCGCTCGGATGTCGAGGGTGCGCGCCCAACCTCCCCAGCTCAGCACGGTGTCGTCAAGCTCCACCGTGGCGCCCTGTGCCGAGGCATTCAGCACGCGCTCGATGTAGTCGGTGAGAAAGCCGAGAGAGACCGGGCCAGACGACAGCTGCCAAGCCGCGAATCCGAGCACGATCGCCAGGCCGGCCCCCAGGCCGCCCAGGATCTGCATCACATGCCTGAACGTGCGTGCGACCAAGCTTCGCTTTCCTGGCCCTTGTCGCCGCGGCTTGACCGGCGCCGCCCGGTCGCGCAGTGTGCGTTAAACCGATGACAAAGAAAATGCATCTCTTCGGCCAAGCGCGCAGGCCCCTGCCCCGCCCGGGCGATCCGGCCCAGGCAGCCCTGGGGTTGGCCCGCTGGCGGGAAGCGGCGGCCGACAGCGGCGATCCGGCTCTGGTCGCCTTCGCCGAAACCGCATATGCAGATCCGCGTCTGCGCGAGTTGCTCGACTGCGTCTTCGGCAACAGCCCTTATCTGACACAATGCCTCGTCCGCGACATCGCCTTTGCCCGTAGCCTGCTGACCGAAGGTCCTGACGCCGTCCTGACCCCCATCATGCAAGGTCTGGAGGCGATTCGCCGCGCGCCCGGCGACGAAGGGGCCGTGATGCAGGCGCTGCGAGTGTCGAAGACGCGCCTTGCCCTATTGACCGCAGCCGCCGACATCGCCGGCTTGTGGCCGCTCGATCGGGTGATGCAGGCCCTGTCCGATTTCGCCGATGCCGCCATCGGAGCCGCCTGCGCCCATCTCCTGCACCGCACTGCTGCTAGCGGGGCCCTGGAGTTGGCAAATCCAGAAGCACCGGAAGTCGGCTCGGGGCTGGTTGTCCTGGCTCTCGGCAAGCTGGGCGGGCACGAGCTCAACTACTCCAGCGACGTCGACCTCATTGTGCTGTTCGATCGCGAGCGCATCCGCACCAACGAGCCCGAGGACCTGCAGCGCCGCTTCGTGCGCTTGACCCGCAACCTGGTCCGCCTGCTCGAGGAGCGCACCGCCGACGGTTACGTGTTCCGGGTCGATCTGCGGCTTCGTCCCGACCCGGCCTCGACCCCGGTTGCGATCTCGGTCAACGCCGCCGAAGTGTATTACGAAAGCATGGGCCAGAACTGGGAACGGGCGGCAATGATCAAGGCACGCCCGATCGCTGGCGACCTCGTCGCCGGGCGCGCCTTCCTCGACCGCCTGCGACCGTACGTATGGCGCAAGAACCTGGACTTCGCCGCCATCCAGGACATCCATTCGATCAAGCGCCAGATCCATGCCCACCGCGGCGGCGGCACCATCGCGGTGGCGGGACACAATATCAAGCTCGGTCGTGGCGGCATCCGCGAGGTCGAGTTCTTCGTCCAGACCCAGCAACTGATCTGGGGCGGCCGCATCCCGGAGCTGCGCGTCGGCCAGACCCTTGCCGGCCTTAGCACCCTCACCGCCACCGGCAAGACGGCCCCCGAGGTGGCCGCCGACCTCGCCGAAGCGTACCGTTTTCTGCGCACCCTCGAGCACCGCCTGCAGATGATGAACGACGAGCAGACGCAGGTGCTGCCCCAGGACAGGACCAAGCGGGCGGTGCTCGCCGCCTTCATGGGCTTCGCCGGGCTGCAGGACTTCGACGCCGCGGTGATTCGGCATCTGAAGATCGTCGAGACCCATTACGCGCATCTGTTCGAAGATGCGCCGGCTCTCAGCGTCAACGACGAGCGGGCCGGCAACCTCGTCTTCACCGGCAGCGACTGCGATCCCGAGACGATCACCACCTTGCGCAATCTTGGCTACGAGAATGCGCAGGCGGTGGATCACGTGATCCGCGGCTGGCACCACGGCCGCTACCGGGCGATGCGCAGCGTCCGCGCCCGCGAGCTGCTGACCGAACTGGTGCCGCGCCTGCTGGCGGCGCTGGCCTCGACCCCGCAGCCGGACCACGCCTTCCTCAAGTTCGACGAGTTCCTGTCGCGGCTGCCGGCCGGCGTACAGCTGTTCTCGATGTTCTACGCCAATCCCCACCTGCTCGATCTGGTGGCCGAGATCCTGGGCGAGGCGCCCCGGCTCGCCGAGCACCTCTCCGGCCGCGCGTCGATCCTGGAGAGCGTACTCGACGGGGATTTTTTCGCCCTGCCGCCGCCGCCCGAGGTGATGGACGAGGAACTCGACAAGGTGCTGCGCCAGGCTGACAGCATCGAGGAGATGCTGGACGGCTGTCGCCGCTGGGCCAACGACGGCAAGTTCCAGGTCGGCGTCCAGATCCTGCGGCGACTGATCACGCCGGCGCAGGCAGCGACGGCTTTGAGCGACATCGCCGATACCGCGCTGTGCCGGCTGCTGCCGCGCGTCGAGGCCGAGTTCATGAAGGCGCACGGGCGCTTCCCCGGCGCGGGCCTGGCGATCGTCGCGCTTGGCAAGCTGGGCAGCCAGGAGATGACGCCGACCTCGGACCTCGACCTCATCATGATTTACACGACCCCGCCCGAGGTTTCGGAATCGTCCGGGACGCGGCCGTTGATGCCCAGCCAGTACTACGCCCGCCTGACGCAACGGTTCATCAACGCGTTGACGGCGCGCACCGCCGAGGGTGTCCTCTACGAGGTCGACATGCGGCTGCGTCCCTCCGGCAGCAAGGGCCCGATCGCCACCAGCTTCGAGGCCTTCGTCCGCTACCATGACGAGCTCTCCTGGACCTGGGAGCACATGGCGCTCAGCCGGGCTCGGGTGGTCGCCGGCCCGCCCGATCTCAAGGATCGCATCGAGGAAACCATCCGCGAGGTGCTGTGCCGGCCGCGCGACGCCGACCGGCTGCTGCTCGACGTCGCCGACATGCGGATGCGGATGGACGCCGAGCACCACTCGGACAGCCTGTGGAACGTCAAGCACGTGCGGGGCGGCCTGGTCGACGTCGACTTCATCGCCCAGTACCTGCAGCTGCGCCACGCCCACAGCCACCCGGCGGTGCTGGCGCGCGATTCGCGGACGGCGCTTGCCACCCTGCGCGATCACGGCCTGCTGGATGCGGCCGCCGCCGCCGCCCTGATCGACGCGCTCGACCTGTGGTCGGCCGTGCAGATGGCGCTGCGCACGACCATTGAAGGTCCGCTCACCGACGAGCGCGAGCGCGAGATCTCCCCTTCCCTTCGCGCCACCCTTTCCCATCTGTGTGACGCGGCGGATTTCGAAGCGCTGAAGGACAGGATGCGGATCGCCGCGGACCGGGTGCACGACCTGTTCCGCGAGATCGTCGAGGAGCCTGCGGCGCGGCTCGCCAGCACCCGCGCGCAGGAGGCGCCTACATGAGCTTGGACCCGGGCGACGTCGCCCCCGACTTCACTCTTCCCGTCGATGGCGGCGGGACCCTCACCTTGTCCGCTCTGCGCGGCCGCAGGGTGGTGCTGTACTTCTACCCCAAGGACGACACTCCCGGATGCACCCGGGAGGCCTGCGGCTTCCGAGACATCTTCCCGGATTTCTCTCGCGCCGGCGCCACGGTGATCGGCATCTCGCGCGATTCCACCCTCCGTCACGACCGATTCAAGGCCAAGTTCAGCCTGCCGTTCCGCCTTGCCGCCGACGAGGACGGCAAGATCTGCGAGGCCTACGGGGTGTGGGTCGAGAAGACCCAGTACGGCCGCACCTACATGGGCATCGAGCGGACCACCTTCCTGATCGACGAGAGGGGCGTGGTGAGCCAGGTCTGGCGCAAGGTCAAGGTAGACGGCCACGCCGCGGCGGTGCTGGAGGCGATCAGCCCCTCCCCCGCGTAGAAAAAAAGGGGTCGGAGTCATTTTTTAGAAAAAAATGACTGGAATGCCCCCCTGGAATGAGACAGAGGAATAGGGGACAGTTCTCCTGGGAGAGGGGAACTGATGACGACGGAAAGGGAGAGGCGATCATTCAGCCGGGAGTTCAAGCTGGCGGTGCTGGCGCGGATGGCG
>JAHDSF010000059.1 GCA_018432935.1 Rhodospirillales bacterium
CCAGCATCGCCTCCCTCCGCGGATCCCCCACCCGCAGAGACTTCGGTGCGTCAGTCCGTGATTCCATGACTTCCTCCTTGCTGTTCAGGAGGGTCAATTCTCGCTGTCGTCAGGGGGTCAGTTTTGCCTGTCGGCCGACACAAGGCTACAGCCGATCTGGCTGCCGAATTTGCGGCTCGGTGGGGCGCCGGAGACTGGGCGGCGATCTGCGGGTTATGGCATGACCTCGGCAAATTCGCCCCCGAGTTCCAGGAGATGATACGGGCGGCGGACTCGGAGGTGCATCTCGAGGCGCAGGACGCACCAGAACAGCGCCGCCGAGTGAATCACTCGACAGCAGGCGCGCTTCGCGCCATGGAGGTCTTCCGCGGCAGTCGCGCCGGTCGCCTCGTCGCATATGTCGTCGCGGGCCACCACGCCGGACTGTCCGACTGGATTGGCACCGAGAGCCGGACTGCGCTCGCGGATCGCCTCCGCGAAACGGAGCACCTCATTCGTGCGCTGCGCGGAGGGCCGCAGTCGGAGATCCTGAACCCCCAGATTCCCGCTTCCGGCATCCCGGCCGGAGCCGATCCTGGTCTCTGGGTTCGGATGCTGGCATCCGCGCTCTTCGACGCCGATTTTCTCGACACCGAAGCGTTCTTCGATCCCAGCAAAGGCGCCAATCGGAAGACTCAGCACACCATCGAAGACCTCGAGAGGCGGCTTGAGCGTCATCTCTTGTCCTTCGCCCGATCCCCGTCGACGCCGGTCAACACGATCCGGGCCGAGGTCCTCGCCGCCTGCCGGGCGTCTGCGACGAACGCGCCGGGCGTCTTCTCCCTGACCGTGCCGACAGGTGGCGGCAAGACCCTTTCCTCGCTTGCTTTCGCCTTAGCGCACGCACGCCGACACGGCCTTGAGAGAGTCATCTATGCGGTTCCCTTCACCAGCATCATCGAGCAGACGGCGGCCGTCTTCCGCCGCGCCTTCGCCGGTGCCGAAGACGCAGTGCTGGAGCATCACAGCAGCCTGGATCCCGCCTGCGAGACCGCCCGCAGCCGCCTCGCGGCCGAGAATTGGGATGCTCCGCTGATCGTCACCACCACAGTGCAGCTCTTCGAATCCCTGTTCGCGTCGCGGACCTCCCGGGTGCGGAAGCTCCACAACCTCGCCCGTTCCGTCATCGTCCTCGACGAGGCGCAGGCGCTGCCGCCGGCGGTGCTGCGCCCGGTCGTGGCGGCCCTGCGCGAGCTGTATCGCCATTATGGCGCGACGGTCGTGCTCTGCACGGCCACCCAGCCGGCCCATTCGGCCCTGTTCGACGACTTCCGACCGACCGAAATCGTGTCCGACCCCGCCGCTCTGTTCGCTCGCCTCGCTCGCGTCCAGGTCGAGCTTCCCCCGCCAGGGGCGCGGCGGAGCTGGGAAGACCTCGCAGCCGAGGTCGGAAGTGCCGAACAATCGCTTGCCATCGTCAACACGCGGCGGGATGCCCTCGCATTGCACTCGCTCCTGCCCCCTGAGACCATCCACCTGTCCACCTACCAGTGCGCGGCTCACCGCTCGCGGCTGCTGGCAGATATCCGCAAGCGGCTGAAGAACGGCGAGCCGGCCCGGGTGGTCAGCACGTCGCTAGTCGAGGCGGGCGTAGACATTGATTTTCCGGTGGTGTTCCGGGCCATGACGGGCCTCGACCAGCTGGCCCAGGCGGCGGGCCGCTGCAACCGCGAGGGACGGCTCGCATCAGGTCGATTCGTCGTCTTCCGGCCGGAAGGGGGCCGGACGATGAAGTCCGTGGCGCAGGCTATCGAGGCCGCCGAGGCCGCCTTGGCCGGGAGCACTGACCAGCCATTCTGCCCGGCCACTTTCGAGTCCTATTTCCGCGCCCTCTACTGGGCCAAGGGTGACGCGGCCCTGGACGCTTTCGACATGGCTGGCCTTCTCGGGCTTGGGCGAAAGGGGCACCGGTTTGAAGGCGACCCGTTCGCGTTCCAGTACCGCACGGCGGCGGAGCGTTTCCGGATGATCGAGGACAGCCAGGAGACTGTCGTCGTCCCCTACAACGACGACGTCCGTCGCGCTCTCTCCGATCTCCGGTTCGCCGGCCCATCGCGTTCCGTCATGCGGCGCCTGCAGCGCTACACGGTGCCGGTACCGCCGCCGGTCTTCGCGCGCCTGCTGGGGGAAGGCACGGTGGTCGAGATCGAGGGTGTTCCGGTCCTCCAGGCCGTCGAGCTCTATCGCGAGGATGTAGGGTTGGCGCGGTGGTGTCTGAGTGAGTTCTCGATCCAGGACCTCATTGGTTGAAAGGGAGAACCATGCCGGCCTTGCGTTCGATGAGTCCCTCTCTCCGCCTCCGGGTTTGGGGCGAGCGGGCATGCTTCGCCCGGCCGGAGATGAAGACGGAGAGGGTTTCCTACGACGTGATGACGCCCTCGGCGGCGCGCGGCGTGCTGGAAGCGGTGCTGTGGAAGCCTCAGATCCGCTGGCGGATAGAGCGCATCGACGTGCTCAACCCGATCCGCTGGGATTCTGTCCGCCGCAACGAGGTCGGTGCCGTTGCCTCGGTCCGCAACCTGCTGGCGGCCATGCGTGGCGGCAAGGCCGAGCTTGGCATCGACATCGAAACTACCCGCCAGCAGCGCGCCGCCGTCATTCTTCGCGACGTAGCCTACGTCATTCATGCGCGGATCGCCCTGACCGAGCGGGCCGGCCCCGAAGACACGCTGACCAAGTATGTTGAGATGTTCCGGCGCCGCGCCGCCGCTGGTCAGTGCTTTCACCGGCCGTACCTGGGCGCCCGCGAGTTCGCCGCCCAGTTCACGGCCGTGCCGGACGGTGAGCGACCGGCGCCGATCGCGGAGTCCCGCGACCTCGGCTGGATGCTGTTCGACATCGATCATGACAGCGCCACGCCCGTGCCGATCTTCTTCGAGGCCCGCTTGGCCGCCGGCTCGCTTGCCGTCCCCGCCCCCGAATCGCCGCAGGTGCGCCGATGATCCTACAATCGCTGGTCCATTACTACGACCGCCTGCTCACCGAGGACGCCGTCCAGCCGAGCGGCTTCCAGGAAAAGGAAATCCCCTGGGTGATCGAGATCAACGGCGACGGCCGCTTCGTCCGGCTGATCCGGACGGGCGGCGAGAACGGCCGCGGCCGCCGCTTCGTCGTGCCTTATGAAGTGAAGCGGTCGGGCGACAATTTCACGGCCAACCTGCTGTGGGACAACCTGGAATACGTGCTCGGCGTGCCTCGCCCTAAAGCGAATGCCGGCCAATTGCGGAAGGTTGTGAGAAGGCACGCAGCTTTCGTGGAGAGACTCCGCTCGCTGCCTAATGCAACTCGGAACGATCCGGGCGTTGCTGCTGTCGAGCGGTTCCTCGCTCAGAGTGATTGGTCCGGACTGAAAGCTGCAGAAGAGTGGAACGACTTGGTGGCTTCCGGGACTGCAAACATTTCGTTCCTGCTCAAGGGCGACGCCGACTTGGTTTGCGCTCGGGAGGCCGTCTGCAGATACGTTGAAGCAAACGCGATAACGCAAAACTCTGGAATGGCGCGTTGCCTGGTGACCGGAGAACAATCCGTCATCGCCAGAACGCACAATCGCGTGAAAGGGGTCAGGGCGCCCAAAGGCCAACAGTCACGCGACACAGACCTTGTTAGCTTCAATGAAGATGCCTTCCGCTCCCACGGCTGGAGCCAAGGCCAGAACGCGCCGGTGGGCGAGCGCGCCGCCCACGCCTACGTCGCCGCTCTCAACTGGCTGCTCCACCGCGACCACGCCAGCCACCACTTCGTCGAGGGCGACACGACGTACGTCTTCTGGGCCGAGGCCAAGACGACGTTCGAGGACGAGTTCGCGCACCTGCTCGGCGGCTACGCCGAGCAAACGACAGACGATGATGGGACGGCCGCCAGGAACGTCCTGGAATCCGTCCGCAAAGGCATACGGCCGCACATCGAGGACCCGACACCGTTCTGCGTCCTGGGCCTCGCCCCGAACGCGGCACGGCTGGCCGTCCGCTACTGGCACATCGGACCGGTGGGCGAGATGGCCGGTCGCATCCTTGCCCACTTCGACGACCTCGATGTCACCGGCCTCGATCGGGACCGCCATGCGGGAGCAGCCTGGAGGCTGATTTCCGCCGCTGCCGTAAAGGGCAAGCTCTCATCCCTGCAGGACCAGTTCCGCGGCCGCCTCTTCAGCGAACTTCTGGCAGCCGTGCTCGACGGCCGCCCCTATCCCGACACCCTGCTCGCCCGCGCCGTCGAGCGCTGCAGGGCGGAACAGGCGCCGTGGCCCGTCCGTGTCGCCGTCATCAAGGCGGTCCTCTGCCGCCGCGCCCGCACTGCGGGCTCCATCGAAAGGGAGGTCACCGTGAGCCTCGATCGTGAGAACCGTTCCCCAGGCTACCGGCTGGGACGTCTGTTCGCCGTGCTGGAAGGCATCCAGCGCGTCGCGAATCCGAACATCAACACGACCATCCGCGACCGCTACTTCGGCGCCGCAACCACAACGCCGCGCGCCGTCTTCACCGAGCTGATGCGGCTCAAGACCGCTCACCTGCGGAAGGTGCGTCGGGCGAAGCCGGGCCTCGCCGTCCACTTCGAGAAGACCCTGGACGAGATCATGAACGGCTTCGACGGCCTGGCCGCATTCCCAGCCCATCTGGGCCTTGAAGAGCAGGGTCGCTTCGTCGTCGGCTACCACCACCAGCGCAGTTCGGTGGCCTCCGACGTTCCCGAGGCCGACGCCACAGAACTCGATTCCTCCGAAACCGAAGCCAGCGAAGAATGAGGAAACGTCATGTCCGAACCGATCCGCAACCGCTACGACTTCGTGCTCCTGTTCGACGTTGCCGACGGCAATCCCAACGGCGATCCCGATGCCGGCAATATGCCGCGCGTCGACCCGGAGACCGGGCACGGCCTAGTCACCGACGTTGCGATCAAGCGCAAGATCCGCAACTACGTGGGCCTGAAATGTGCGGCCGAGCCGGGATACGGCATCTACGTCCGCGAGGGTTCGGTCCTGCAGCAGCAACGCGAGCCCGCCTATCAGGGCGTCAAGGAAGGGGCGCCCGGCTCTGAGGAGGCCGCACGAGCCTTTATGTGCAAGAACTTCTTCGACGTGCGGGCGTTCGGCGCCGTCATGTCGACCAAGAAGTTCAACGCCGGTCAAGTGCGCGGACCGGTGCAGATCACGTTTGCACGATCGGTCAACCGCGTGCTGCCGGTCGAGCACACGATCACGCGCGTCGCTGCAGAGACCCAGGCACGCGCCGACGACAACGTGCGCACCGAAATGGGGCGCAAGGCGACCGTCGCCTATGGCCTCTACCAGGCTCACGGTTTCGTTTCGCCTCACCTTGCATCCGGCGACAAGGGGACGGGCTTCTCCGAAGGCGACCTCTCCTTGCTGTGGGAGGCGCTTAAGCTGATGTTCGACCTCGACCGCTCGGCGGCGCGTGGGATGATGGCGACGCGGCGACTGGTCGTCTTCAAGCACGCCTCCGCGCTCGGCAGCGCGCCGGCGCACCTTCTGCTCGAGCGGGTGAAGGTAGTCCAGAAAGCTGAAAGTCCACGGAGCTTCCAGGATTTCGCCGTAACGGTCGACCTGGACGGCCTGCCGGGCGGGATCGAGGTGCTCGAGCCCTGAGCCGGCGATGTTCGCCGAAGACGAACTGGTCCCCCTGTCGGCGCTTCAGCACTTCGTGGTGTGCCCGCGGCAGTGCGGCCTGATCCACCTCGAAGGGGTCTGGCTCGAAAGCGCGCGGACGGCGGAAGGCCGGCTGCTGCACGAGAGGGTGGACCGCGGGGGCGGGGAGCTACGCGACGGCATCCGCCGCGCCTTCGGCGTGCCTCTGCGGTCCCTTACGTTGGGCTTGGCCGGCCGGGCCGACGCGGTGGAGTTCCACCCCGGCCCGGCGGGCGGCCCCGAACGCCCTTACCCAGTGGAGCACAAGCGCGGCCGATCAAAGGCCGGCGATGAGGACCGCATCCAGCTTTGCGCGCAGGCATTGTGTCTGGAGGAGATGTCGGGTGTCGCGGTGCTCGAGGGAGCGTTGTTCTATGGCGAGCCGCGGCGCCGCGAGAGGGTGATGTTCGACGAGGGTCTGCGTCGACGAGTAGCCGAGGTCGCGGTGTCCGTCCACGCGCTGTTCCGCGACGCTCGAACCCCGCCGCCGCCCGAGACCGCACCCTGCCGCGCCTGCTCGCTGGCGCCGGCCTGCCTGCCGAAGCTGCGCAGGACCGGATCGGTCGCTGAATGGATCGCGAAGTGTCTGCGCGAGGGGGAGGAGGTGCCGTGAAGCGCCACCTGAACACGCTCTTCGTGACCACGCAGGGAACTTACCTGGCCAAGGAAGGCGAATGCCTGGTGGCTCTGGTCGACGACAAGCCGAAGGTCAGGGTTCCGGTCGCCGGTATCGAGAGCGTGGTCTGCATCGGCGGCATCTCGCACAGTCCGCAAGCCCTGGAGCACTGTGCTGCCAATGGCGTCGCCCTGACCCATCTGACGGAGGAGGGCCGTTTCATGGCCCGCCTCGAGGGGCCGATCTCGGGCAACGTGCTGGTCCGCCGGACGCAATACAGCTATGCGGACCGGCCGGATCGCACGGCCGACTTGGCGAGAGCCTTCGTGACGGGGAAGCTGTACAACGCCCGCATGGTATTGCGCCGCGGCGCGCGGGAAAGGGCGACGGAATCGGCGGCTGCGGGGCTTGTCGCCGCCGGCGACAAGATCACACATGCGCTGCGGCGCCTGGAGGCGGCTAAGAGCGTGGATGACATCCGCGGCATCGAGGGTGATGCGGCGGCGACCTACTGGGCGGCTTTCCCCAGCCTGATCGCGACCGACGAACCCGGGTTCGCGTTTGCGGGCCGCAGCCGGCGACCACCTCTGGATCCCGTCAACGCGCTGCTGTCCTTCCTGTACACCCTTCTGGTGCACGACATCCGGTCCGCGCTGGAGGCCACGGGGCTGGATTCGCAAGTGGGCTACCTTCACCGCGACCGCCCAGGGCGGCCGGGTCTTGCGCTGGACCTGATGGAGGAGTTCCGCAGCGTCATCGCCGACCGCCTCGCCCTCACCCTCATCAACCGCGGGCAGGTTCGGGCGCGGGGATTCCGCAGGCTTGAGGGCGGCGGCGTGGTCATGGACGACGACACGCGTCGCGCGGTCGTCGTCGCCTGGCAGGAACGCAAGCGGGAGGAGCGCCGTCACCCCTACCTTGGGGAGACTGCGGCCATTGGACTTTTCTGGCATCTCCAGGCGCTGCTGCTGAAGCGGCACCTGCGGGGCGACCTTGACGGTTACCCTCCTTGCCTGTGGCGATGAGGCGGCGCGGCGATGCTCGTGGTCGTCAGCTACGACGTGGAGACCACCGACGCGGCGGGACGCCGTCGGCTGCGGCGCATCGCCAAGGCCTGCCAAGATCATGGGCAGCGCGTCCAGTTCTCTGTCTTCGAGTGCGAATTGACCCCGGCTGCGTGGACCGCTCTTCGGCAGCGTCTAATCGACGCCATGGATCAGGAACGCGACAGTCTGAGGTTTTACTTCCTGGGCGCCGATGGAAGACGGCGAATCGAGCACGTGGGGTCTCGCACTCCGCTCGATCTCGAAGGACCACTGCTGATCTGAACGCTTCAGCGCGAACCATAAGCTCCCGCCGATTCCCGGAGAGGTTCGCGCGATGGACAAGTGCTTGATCGCTCTTTCAAATCGTGAATCATGGGTAGGCAAGGCCGGTCGTCAGGTTCAATTCGAGGACGGTCCGCGCCGACGATCAGCTTTTCTCCTGCACTGCTGGATATTGGCATGCGGGAGTCGCCCCCCGCGCGGGGGGCGCGGGTTGAAACGCTCTTGGAAGACTGTGACGGCAAGGAGCCCCACACGTCGCCCCCCGCGCGGGGGGCGCGGGTTGAAACTTTGATGCCCAGGACGCCAAGCTGTCCGATCTGGTGTCGCCCCCCGCGCGGGGGGCGCGGGTTGAAACTGGCAGTCCTCCGGGCCGTAGAACGGC
>JAHDSF010000007.1 GCA_018432935.1 Rhodospirillales bacterium
ACATCGAGACAAGCCCCCAGATACGCCAGATCGCCGAACACCTCCGGCGGCAGCCGACGTGCGGCTTCGAAGCCTGTCATCCCCGCCGACCCGTCACGCCGTCGCCGTCGGCGGCGCGGTATGAGAAATGCGGGCTAGCTCGGTTGCGATTAGCTTGCCGTCGCTGGTCACAAATCGCAGTTGGGCGCTTTGGGTTTCGGGGAACGCGATAGCTTGCACACTGGAGCAGAAGAAGATGACGTCGGGCTCGGACATTTCGGCATCTCCTGGGGTTGAGATCACGCCTGAGATGGTTCGGGCTGGCGTCGGCGCGCTATTGAGCTACTTTTCAGACGACGTTCAGCGCGTCCCGGGGGAAGTTGTCTCGGATGTTTTTCTCGCGATGGCTTCACGTGCTGCTCGATCTGCCCCTGCATCTTACCGATCAGATCGACAGCGGCGTCGACGCTCCTAATTACTCCACGCAGAACGCGTGGAGGAACTTGCATTGCGTAAGGTTGAATGCGAGCGTTATAGGATGGTCCGCCCTTTTTGAGGACCGTTTTACCTTTTATGATTTGAATAGATGGCTCCCCAGTATCAAGCCATAATCCATGGGCAAACCAATCTCGCCATGACTGTATCTTCCCAAAGATGGTCCTTAGCTTCTTCCAATCTACAGATACGGTAATTCCTTTTATGGTCGCGACGTTTTCAACCATTGTTATGTAATCAATCACACGAGGTTCCTGCACAACGAGTCGGCCCAGCTTGGGATCAATCCGCAGTAAGACATACATCATAGACTTAATGCGCCATTCTAAATGCGCCCAACGCGTTATGAACTGACCGACCAGTAGACAGTACTCATCGGGTAACTCGTACATCACGGGATAGGTTGTTTTGGCCATGGCAGATGCCCCCAAATCAGACGATCAGAAGCGAGACGAGGTGTTGAAGCGCATGCTCAACACGCCTCCGAAGCCGCGCAGCGGGAAGACCCAGAAGCCTAAGGCAGAGATAGATAAGGGTGGACCACAAAAGGATAAATGACTTACTCTTTCTGAGAGTAAATTTCCGATTCTCCAGATGCCCTCATTATATCAACGCTGTGCCGACAATTCTGCTTCGATGTGTAGCTTTCACTGCTGACACCTATCTCTTCCGCGTTAGCGCCGTAGTACGTCCAACGCCACTGGCTTTTTGAGTCCTTGTACATCCAATAGCATGGATACTTTACACCGGAAGGTCTAGACATGGAAATATCTCCCTGTTTCTTTGGTTTTCACTATGATATCGGTGGTCACACGTATGCTCTTGACGTACGGGCCGATACAGAGGACGAGGCCCTCGCTCGGGTTAAGGCAATGGCAAATGCCGTTCTCATTGGACGGTTTGCAGAAGACGACGCGCGTGACAACAGGCCCGAAGAAGTCTGACTCCGCGCTATTTGCGAGTCAACCGGAGCAAGAAAGTTTGGAACCCCACTCGCGTGAGGACGGGCTTGCTGGTACGTCCGCTAAGCAACCCGCCGATAGGTGAGGCGCTTTCCCTCCGCACCTTGAACGGCCAGTTCTGCGCGCTCCACGTCCAATAGTCCGCGGCTGTTGTAGCGGAAATCGAACTCGTCGATATAGCGCTGGAGGTGCTTCTCTGAGCAGTGCTGATAGACGCCCTTCATGCCGCGCTTGAAGACGGAGAAGAAGTTCTCGACGTTGTTCGTCGTCTGACCATGAGAACCGACGTACTCCTTAGCGGCGTGCGTCACGGTCTTGTGGTCGGCGAATTCCGCGCCGACGCGGTGATAGAGCCCACTTTCGTCGGTGTGCAGTTCGGCCTTGCGGTCGGCATTGGTGACGAGGATCGCGCGCACCGTCAGTGCGTTTGCGCGCTCGATATGGAACGTGCGGGACTTGCCGCCGCTGACCAGCGAGAAGACGGCCATCTTCGTGGAAGGCCCTTTCTTCTTCTCACTCCAAGGGCCACGGAACTCGTCTTTGGTCCCGAAGTAGGTTTCGTCGGCCTGCACGGGCTTGTCGGGTCCGCCCATGGGATCGGGATTGGTGTCGGTCATGGACTCGCGGATGCGGTGCGCCATGAACCACGCCGACTTGTAAGTGATGCCGAGCATACGGTGGAGCTGATGGGCGCTGATGCCTTTCTTGCTGGCGCACATGAGATGCGTGGCCAGAATCCATTTGTGCAGGGGGATCTTGGATCGTTCGTAAACCGTACCGACGCGGACGGTGAACTTCTCACGGCACGAGGCGCAGTGGTACCAGCCAGGCCCCATGGACTTGCCGCCCAAAGGCTTCACGGTGTCACCGAAGCCGCAGAAGGGGCACTTGGGACCATCGGGCCAGCGGATAGCCTCAAGGTGTTCTCTCGCCTTGTCCTCGTCGTGGTAGATGGGGTCCGAAAGGTCGGTCATTGGTTAACGTCCTTGGCGGAAAACACCGTGCGTGGTATGTCCAATCGGAGCACTATACCATATTTTGCTGTACAATACCCTGCGACTCGTCTATAATGCAGACTGCAAGGGCGATCCTGCCACGATAGGGCAGTTCAGTCAAGTATATAATCGTGCATTTCCCGGCAGTGATATTATGGGCTCATGTCGCGTTCGGAACGACTGCTCCGGCTGCTCCAGAACCTGCGGCGGTACCGCCGGCCGGTGAGCGGGTGCGTGCTGGCCGAAGAGCTGGGCGTCAGCATCCGCACCCTCTACCGCGACATCGCCAGCCTGCAGGCGCAGGGCGCCGGCATCGAGGGCGAGCCCGGGCTCGGCTACGTCCTGCGGCCGGGCTTCATGCTGCCGCCCCTGATGTTCTCCGAGGACGAGATCGAGGCCCTGGTGCTTGGTTCGCGCTGGGTGGCGAGGCGCGCCGACCGCCGCCTCGCGCTGGCCGCCCATGACGCGCTGGCCAAGATCGCGGCGGTGCTGCCGCCCGACCTCCGCGACGGCCTCGACGCCTCCTCGCTGCTGGTCGGCCCGGTCGCGGCAGCGCGGGAGGCGATCGACCTTGCCGTCCTGCGCAAGGCGATCCGCACCGAGCGCAAGGTCCGCATCACCTACACCAGCGCCGACGGCGCCGGCTCCGATCGGCTGGTGTGGCCGTTCGCGCTCGGGTTCTTCGAAAGGGTGCGGGTACTGGTGGCCTGGTGCGAGCTGCGGCGGGACTTCCGGCACTTCCGCACCGACCGCATCACCAGCCTGGCGCCGACCGACGACCGCTACCCGCGCCGCCGCCAGGCGCTGCTGAAGGAATGGCGGGAAGCCCAGGGGCTGCCGACGGCAGGCTGAAGCATACTGCCATGAACTGACAGCATGGACCTCTATCCTGCGTCGCAACGGCAACCAGGAGACCGACCATGCTGAAACCCAACCTGTTCATTCTCTACGTCGACGACACCGCGGCCAGCGTCGCCTTCTACAAGGATCTGTTGGGCATCGAGCCGGCGGCCGTCTTTCCGACCTATGCGGCGTTCGCGCTCGGCAACGGAACGATGCTCGGGCTGTGGTCGACCTCGACGGTAGCGCCGCCGCCGTCCGAGCGCGGCACCCGGGGCGAGGTCGCCTTCATGGTCAAGGACGCGGCAGAGGTCCAATCCCTCTACGCCGATTGGCGGGCGCGCGGCATCGCGATGGCTCAGGAACTGACGACGATGGTGTTCGGGCCGACCTTCGCGGCACTCGACCCCGACGGCCATCGGCTGCGGGTCTGCCTCGCCGATTGACGGCGGTCAGGGAACGATGCGCCAGCTCCCGTCAGGCTGCAGGCAGGCGGTGCCGAAGCCGGGCCGGGCCACGCCGCCGACGGTCACCGTCTGCTGGAATTCGCGGCACTGGCGGCCGTAGCTGTCGGTGTAGACGGGCGAGGTCGGCACCGCGTCGACCGGCTGCTCGTAGAAGGTGGCCGGCGGTCCCGACCGGTAGACCACCGCCGGCGGCGGCGCGGCGCGGTAGACGACGACCGGCGGCGGCGCATAGACCACCGGCGGCGGCCCGTAATAGTAGGGCCGGTAATAGAGCGGCGCCCCGAAGTGGAGGCGGACCGAGGAGCCATGGTGATGGTGCCGGCGCCAGCCGTCGGCGCTCGCCGGCAGAGCGGCGAGCAGGCCCAGTCCCAGGGCAAGAACGGCGGCAAGGTATCTGTTCATGACGTCCTGCTCTTCTCACCCGCGCGGCCGGAAAGACCGCGCACGTTTTCGGAATACGGTCCCCGAAGATGCCCAGGTTATGGTCGGGCCAGGGGCCGAATTCGAATCTAGTCTGCCCTCGTCCGGTTTGGAAGAGTTCCACCCAGGCCTGCGCGATCCGCCTTTTTCCCGCCACCGAAACGCATTATACCGGCGTCCGCATCGGATGATTCGGCCGGCATGAACCTTCTTCGCGCCTCCACGACCGTCGGCGGCATGACCGCCCTCAGCCGCGTCACCGGGTTCGCCCGCGACATGCTGATCGCCAACTTCATCGGCGCCGGCGCGGCCGCCGACTGCTTCTTCGTGGCGTTGCGCTTTCCCAACCTGTTCCGCCGCGTCTTCGGCGAGGGCGCGATCGCGGCAGCTTTCGTGCCGATCCATGCCTCCGCCCTCGAAGGCCGGGGGAAGGAGGCGGCCCGCGATTTCGCCAACCAGGCCTTTTCGATGCTGGCGCTGGTCCTGTTCGTCTTCGTCGCGGTGATGGAAATCCTGATGCCGTGGGCGATGTATGTGTTGGCCCCCGGCTTCGAGGCCGTTCCCGGCAAGATGGAACTGGCGACCGAGCTGTCGCGGATCGCCTTCCCCTACCTGCTGTTCATCTCGCTGGTGGCGCTGCAGTCAGGAGTGCTGAACTCGCATGGGCTGTTCGGCGCCGCCGCCTTCGCGCCGGTCCTGTTCAACCTGACGCTGATCGCCGGCCTGTTCGGGTTCCAGCCGTTCGTCGAGTCGCAGGCCCATGCGCTGACCTGGGGAGCCTTCGCCGCCGGCGTCGTGCAGCTCGTCTGGCTGAGCCTGCAGTGCGCGCGCTCCGGCGTGCCGGTGCGCCTGGTGCGGCCGCGGCTCAGCCCCGACGTCCGAACCCTCGGCCGCCGGATGGTGCCGGTGGTGGTGGGGGCCAGCCTCTACCAGGTCAACCTGCTGGTCGGCACCGTGCTGGCGTCGCTGATCTCCGACGGCGCGGTCGCCTTCCTCAACTACGCCGACCGGGTCGTGCAGCTGCCGCTCGGCATCGTCGGGGTCGCGGTCGGCACCGCGCTGCTCCCCCTGCTCGCCCGCCAGCACCGCTCCGGCAACATCGATGCCGCCATGCACAACCAGAACCGCGGCCTCGAGCTTGCCTTGCTGCTGACCCTGCCGGCCACCGTCGCCCTTCTGGTGATTGCCGAACCGATCACCGCCACCCTCTACGAGCGCGGCCGCTTCACCGCCGCCGACACCGAGGCGACGGCGCTGGCCCTGGCCGCGTTCGGCATCGGTCTGCCGGCCTACGTCCTGATCAAGGTGCTGTCGCCGGCCTTCTTCGCCCGCGAGGACACCAAGACCCCGGTGAAGATCGCCGCCTGGGCGATGGTTGCCAACATCGTCCTCAACGTCGTGCTGATGCAAGTGCTCGCCCATGTCGGGATCGCCCTCGGTTCCGCGCTGTCGTCGTGGCTGAATGCGGTGCTGCTGGCGGTGGTGCTGCACCGCCGCGGTCACCTGCGGCCGGATTCCGGAATCCGCCGGCGGCTGCCGCGCATCCTGCTGTGCTGCGCCGCGATGGGGGGCGTCCTGTGGGCGGGGGCGCAGGCGCTGGCGGAGCCGCTCGCCGGGGGCGAAATGGCGCGGATCGGCGCGCTCTCCCTGCTGGTCGCCGGCGGCGGCGCCGTCTACGGACTGCTGGCCTGGGTCAGCGGTGCGGCAGACCGCGACGACCTGCGCAAGCTGCTGCGGCGCCGCGCCGCTTGACCGTGCGCGCAGGCGGCGGATAAAACCCCCGGCATCGTTCAAACAGAAGGCCCGCCATGAACCGCATCTTTTCGGGCGTCCAGCCCACGGGGAACCTGCATCTCGGCAACTACCTCGGCGCCATCCGCAACTGGGTGCGCCTGCAGGCTGATTACGACTGCATCTTCTGCGTCGTCGACATGCACGCGATCACCCTCTGGCAGGACCCGGCGCAGTTGCGGGCCCACGTGCGCGAGGTGGCGGCAGCGTTCATCGCCTCCGGAATCGATCCCGAGAAGCACATCCTGTTCAACCAGAGCATGGTCCCGGCGCACGCCGAGCTGGCCTGGATCTTCAACTGCGTCGCCCGCATGGGGTGGCTCAACCGGATGACCCA
This sequence comes from Rhodospirillales bacterium, assembly GCA_018432935.1. Classification (GTDB taxonomy): domain Bacteria; phylum Pseudomonadota; class Alphaproteobacteria; order Rhodospirillales; family Shumkoniaceae; genus JAHDSF01. The sequence continues at coordinate 6,287 of JAHDSF010000007.1, forward strand.
GTTCAAGGACAAGGCCGGCAAGAATCGCGAGAACGCCTCGGTCGGGCTGTTCGCCTACCCCAACCTGATGGCCGCCGACATCCTGCTCTACAAGGCCACCCACGTGCCGGTCGGCGAAGACCAGAAGCAGCACCTGGAGCTGACCCGCGATGTCGCCCAGAAGTTCAACAACGACTACAAGGTCGATTTCTTCCCGATCGTCGAGCCGCTGATCTTCGGCGCTGCGACCCGCGTGATGTCCTTGCGCGACGGCAGCAAGAAGATGAGCAAGTCCGACGAATCGGACTATTCGCGCATCAACATGACCGACGATGCGGACGCCATCGCGCTGAAGATCCGCAAGGCCAAGACCGATCCCGAGCCCTTGCCGGAGAGCACGGCCGGCCTGGAGAGGCGGCCAGAGGCGGCCAACCTGATCGGCATCTACGCGGGGCTTTCCGATTCGGGCGTCGACGAGGTGTGCCGGCGCTTCGCCGGCAGCCCGTTCTCCGAGTTCAAGAAGGAACTGGCCGACCTTGCGGTCGCTGTGCTGTCACCGATCCAGGACGAGATGCGGCGACTGATGAAAGACCAGACGCAGATCGACTCGGTGCTGCGCCAGGGCGCCGAGCGCGCCGCCGCGGTTGCCGCCCCGATCGTGCGCGAAGTCAAGGAGATCGTCGGCTACCTGCGGCCGTGAGGTCTCGTCCTCCACCCGGCGCCGGGACGATCTCCGTCGCCTCGGAAACCGCAGGGATTTCCTGGCCCGACTCGGTGTCGGGGCGGGCCGGGAATTCCAAGCGGCTTGATCGGAAAAGCGGTTGCGACTATCTACTGGCGACGGCCGGCCCGCCCGCTGCGGCTCCGGTCCCATGCCGACGAAAGGTGCCCTCATGTTCATCCAGACCGAAGCGACTCCGAACCCCGCCACCCTCAAGTTCCTGCCGGGCTGCCCGGTGCTGCGGAACGGGACCGCGGACTTCACCAGTGCCGAATCGGCGAAGCGTTCGCCGCTGGCCGAGAGCCTGTTCGGCATCGATGGCGTCACCGGCGTCTTCCTGGGGGCCGATTTCGTCGCCGTGACCAAGGCGGACGCCAAGCGCTGGGAGACCCTGAAGCCGCAGGTCCTGGGCATCATGATGATGCATTTCCAGGCCGGCAAGCCGGTCCTCATCGACGAGCCGGCAGCCGTCGCCGGCGACCAGCCGGTAGACGAGATTTCGGCCAAGATCGTCGAGCTTCTCGATACCCGGGTCCGTCCCGCCGTGGCCCAGGACGGTGGCGATATCATCTTCCGCGGCTACGAGGATGGCATCGTCTACCTGCACATGCAGGGTGCCTGCTCGGGCTGCCCGAGCTCGACCGCGACGCTGCGACACGGGGTCGAGAACATGTTGAAGTACTACATCCCCGAGGTGGTGGAGGTGCGTGCCGTCTAGGGCCCTCCAACGGGGATTCGGCAAACTGCCGAAATTTTGCTACAATTTATCGGTAATGGCTGCCAGTGGTCGCCGATGGGGGGTTCGGCGTCCATTTTTTGGGTCAACAGAAGGGAGGGGCAAGTGAGCCGGAACAACCGGCCGGAACGCCCGAACAGCCAAGCCAATGAACCTTGGACGCAGCTTTCTCGCGCTCGTCATCCTGATCGGAGCTGGATTCGCCCTCGTCGCTGATCGCCATCCGGGGGAGAATGCACCGCATCTCCAGGGGCCGCTCGACATCCCGCCCAGTACGATGGGCGGATCGGCGCCCGAGCACCTTTACACGTTCGAAGAGCCCGAGTCGCTCTTCGCCGCTTCCACTCCCGCCGGCCACTCCGCCGGCGTCCTCGACGAGATCTTCCAGAGAATGGGCTACGACCTCGAGACTCTTCTCGAGGAGGGAGCCGACGACGTTCCGCGCGTGATCCTCGCCAATCTGCCGTCCGATCTGGGCGAGATCCGGGAGGTCAAGCTGCGCAAGGCGCTGTTCGTGCGCAGCGTCCTGCCGCTGATCCTGCAGGTGAACGAGGAGATCCTGGGCGAGCGGCGCCGCCTTTGGCAGATCTGGTACGATCGCCACATGAGCGAAAGCTTGCGTCCCGAGGACGAGCTGTGGCTGGCGGCCATGTCCGAGAAGTACCGCTCGCGGCGCGGCGACGTCGCCGAACTGCTGCAGAAGATCGACATCATCCCGCCGTCGCTGGCGGTCGCCCAGGCAGCCGAGGAAAGCGGCTGGGGCACCTCGCGGTTCTCGCGCGAAGGCAACGCCATCTTCGGCCAGTGGACGTTCGTCGCGTCCGACGAAGGGCTGGTGCCGGAAGACCGCGACGAGGATGCCGACCACCGAGTCCGCAGCTTCGACAACCTGCTCGAGTCGGCGCGTGCCTACGCCCTCAATCTGAACACCCACCGCGCCTATCGGGAGTTCCGCAAGCGTCGGGCGGCGTTGCGCGCCGACGGCGCCCAGGTGGAGGGGCTGAAGCTGGCAGTGGCCCTGGGGCGCTATTCCGAACGCGGGCAGGAATACGTCAAGACCCTGCGCGCCCACATCCGCACCAACAAGCTGCATCTGCTCGACGGTGCCCGCCTGCGCGACGAAAACCGCAGCATGATCTAGCCGGCAGCGCGACGCCGCTACGCCATCATCGGCAGCGGCAGCGCGCGGTCGCTGATCAGCGGGTAGCTGCGCGGCGAGAACATCTGGTAGTGCCACCATTCCATGAGGTAGCAGTCCCAGCCGGCCGAAACCATGATGCCGAGAAGCAGGTAGCGGTTGCGCTGGGCTTCCTTCGGGACCGCGGTGTTGCCGTGATGGGACAGCGGCGTGAAGGCGTCGAACGCGGTGCCCATGTCGAGCTCGCAGCCCTCGCCGTCGACCAGCGTCAGGTCGACCGCCACCCCGCGCGAATGCGGCGAGCCCTTCCTGGGGTCGGCCAGGAACTCCGGGTCGGGCGTGTGGTTCCACAGCGCCCACTGCGCCTCGGTCGGCCGGAACGCGTCGAGGATCTTCAGCCGCAGACCATGCTCGCCGGCCAGAGCGGCGGCGCGCACGAGCTGGGCCTCGGCCTCGGGACGCAGATAGCAGGCATTGCGACGGTAGACCGGCTTGCCGGTGAAGTTGTTGTTGCCGGCATAGGCGAGATCGACGACGACGTCGTAGCGTTCCGGCGTGATTTCGACGAGCAGCATGACGACCTTATGTTGGTTCTTGTCGTGGCGGGCGGGGCGCGAGTATAGCCCTCGCCGCCGCGCGGACAAGCGCCGACGCGGCTCAGCGTTGCGCTTCGGTCGCCATCCTGATCGCCAGCGCGGCCAGCGCCGTGCCCATCAACCAGCGCTGGACGGCGGCCCAGGTCGGGCGCGCCGCCAGAAACGCCGCGATCGAGCCGGCAGCGCAAGCGATCAAGGCATTGACACTGACGCTGATCGCGATCTGCGTCGAGCCCAGGACCAGCGATTGGGTCAGGATGCTGCCGGCCGCGGGATCGATGAACTGCGGCAGCAGCGACAGATACAGCATGGCGATCTTGGGATTGAGCAGGTTGGTCAGCAGGCCCATCGCGAACAGCCGCCGCGGGCTGTCGACGGGAAGCGCGCGAATCTGGAACGGCGAGCGGCCGCCGGGGCGGATCGCCTGCCAGGCCAGCCACAGCAGGTAGGCAGCTCCGGCCAGCCGCAGTGCGTCGTAGGCGAACGGCACGGCGAACAGCAGCGCCGTGATTCCCAACACCGCGGCCAGCATGTAGGCAACGAAGCCGAGCGCAACCCCGCCGACCGAGATCAGCCCGGCCATTTGCCCCTGGGAGATCGAGCGCGAAATGATGTAGACCATGTTCGGCCCCGGCGTGAGCACCATGCCGAGCGCAATCAGGGCGAAGGCCAGAAGGTTGCCGGTTTCGGGCAAGGCCGCTCTCCTCGACGGACGGGACGGATACGGTTGGTTATGGGCATCGGCGCCGATACTACATTCTCAAGCCGCTCGTCGGGTAGCCCCCGCGCGCCGGGAGGTGGCGCGTGAAGCTGCTTGCGTTCGATACCGCCACCGCGTCCTGCTCGGCCGCGGTCTGGTGCGACGGCGTCGTCCTGGCGGAGCGCTGCCATGCGATGGAACGAGGCCATTCCGAGGCGCTGGTGCCGATGATCGCAGCCGTCATGGACGAGGCGGGTCTTGCCTTCGCCGAACTGGACGGGATCGCGGTGACGGTGGGCCCCGGAGCCTTCACCGGGGTGCGCATCGGCCTGGCGACCGCTCGCGCGCTGTCCCTGGCCGCCAACCTGCCGTGCCTCGGTGTCACCACCTTGGAAGCGGTCGCCGCCGACGTGCAGGCGGAGAACGATGTGGTGGTCGTGCTCGACGCGAAGCGGAACGACGTCTATGCCCAGACCTTCTCGCCGGCGCTGCAGCCGCTCGAAGAGCCGGCAGCCATCCTGCCCGAGGCGCTGGCCGCCAGGCTCGCCGGCAACGCCGCCGTGACGCTCGCGGGGGACGGCTGCGAACTGGTGACCCCGGTTCTCGAAGCGGCGGGCGTCGTTTTCGCCGTGGCGCCGCCGCGCCGGCCTAGGGCACCCGTGGTGGCGCGAATCGCCGCCTCGCGCCGACAGCTCCGGTCGCCGCCGCCCCGACCGCTCTATCTGCGCGCGCCCGACGTGACGCTGCCGAAGACCGCGTAGAACAATGACAATGGGGGTTTCGCCTCCGCCGGTCACATTCACAAAATACTTTCTTCCGAAACTGTGCGGCGAGTAATATAACCAGCGCGTCCTTTTTCAGAAGGGGGGGCCGGATCAGATGCTGGACAAGATGAGCAGCAACGAGTTGCTGGAACTGACGACGGAAATCGTCGTGGCGCACGTCGGCAACAATACCGTCGATTTGCGGGATCTGCCCAAGCTCATTCACGGCGTCCATGCCACCCTCTCCACCGTCGGTGCAGAGCCGACCATGCCCGAGGCGCCCAAGCCTGCGGTCGCGGTCAAGCGTTCGGTGTTCGCCGACCACATCGTCTGCCTCGACTGCGGCAAGAAGCTCAAGATGCTGAAGCGGCACCTCAAGACGGCCCACGACATGACGCCCGACGAATACCGCCGCCGCTGGTCGCTCTCCGCCGACTATCCGCTGGTCGCGCCGAAGTACGCCGACCACCGCAGCTCGCTGGCCAAGCAGATCGGCCTCGGCACCAAGCGAACCAAGGAAGCCTGAGGCCGAGTGTGGCATTCGCCTCTGGCATGTTGCGAACGAATCGCGGTAGTATGCGTCAGATTGTCCAGCAAGCAGGCAAAGATGGCCCGCACGTCCCGTATTGAGCAGTTGTGCGTCCAGAAGGGCATGAAGATGACTGGGCAGCGCCGCGTCATCGCCACCGTGTTGTCGGATGCGGACGATCACCCCGATGTCGAGGAAGTGTACCGGCGCGCAACCAAGATCGATCCCGGCATCAGCATTGCGACCGTCTACCGGACCGTCCGCCTCCTGGAGGAGGCCAACATCCTGGAACGGCACGAGTTCGGCGACGGCCGGTCGCGCTACGAGGAGATCACCGACAGCCACCACGACCACCTGATCGACGTCCACAGCGGCAAGGTGGTCGAGTTCACCAGCAGCGAGATCGAGGCCATCCAGGAGAGGATCGCGCGCGAGCACGGCTTCCGTCTGGTCGGCCATCGTCTCGAACTGTACGGGGTGTTCGAGGGTGGCGGCACCGATCCGCGCAAGGACGCAGACGACGAGAGCCGGTGAAGGCAGCAGGAAGCGCCATATAAGGGAGTGATGCGGTCGCCGCGCCGCCGGCTGCGGCGGCGGTTGTCGTGCTGTTCTGCAGAGGCGGCTTCGAGGGCATTGAGCAAAAAACTGCACATCAAGACGTACGGCTGCCAGATGAACGTCTACGACTCGGGCCGCATGGCCGACGTCCTGGCGCCGCTTGGCTACACCGGCACCGACGAGGCGCGGGACGCCGACCTCATCATCCTCAACACCTGCCACATCCGCGAGAAGGCCGCCGAAAAGGTCTATTCCGAGTTGGGCCGCCTGCGCGCCGTCAAGGAAGCCCGCGCGCGCGCCGGACGCCCGCTGCTGCTGGGCGTCGCCGGCTGCGTGGCCCAGGCCGAGGGCGACGAGGTTCGCCGCCGCGCTCCCCATGTCGATCTTGTCGTCGGTCCGCAGACATACCACCGCCTGCCCGAGCTGCTGGAGCGGCTGGCGCGCCGCGCCGGCGCCGGCGTACTGGTCGACTTCCCGGCCGATTCGAAATTCGACTCGCTGCCCGACAACCGTCACGTCACCGCAGGAGCGGCTTTCCTGACGGTCCAGGAAGGATGTGACAAGTTCTGCAGCTTCTGCGTCGTGCCCTACACCCGCGGCGCCGAGACCTCGCGGCCGGCATCCGACGTGCTCGCCGAGGCACGCAGCCTGGTCGCCGCCGGGGCGCGCGAGATCACGCTGTTGGGCCAGAACGTCAATTCGTATCACGGCGAGGGCAACGACGGGCGGACGTGGGACCTGGCGCGGCTGATCGCCGCCCTGGCCGAGGTCGACGGCCTCGCCCGCATCCGCTACACCACCTCCTATCCCGCCGACATGAGCGACGAGCTGATCCGTGCCCATGGCGAGATCCCCCAGCTGATGCCGTTCCTGCACCTGCCGGTGCAGTCGGGATCGGACGCCGTGCTGAAGGCGATGAACCGCCGCCACAACGCCGACGACTATCGGCGGATCGTCGGGCGGCTGCGCGCGGCGCGGCCGGATCTGGCGCTGTCGTCCGACTTCATCGTCGGCTTCCCGGGAGAGAGCGAGGCCGATTTCGCCGCCACCCTGCGGCTGGTCGAGGAGATCGGGTTCGTGCAGGCCTATTCCTTCAAGTACAGCGCACGGCCGGGCACCCCGGCGGCGCAGATGGATGGCCAGGTGCCGGATCCGCTCAAGGCCGAGCGGCTGGCTCTCCTGCAGGAGCTCCTGAACGCCCAGCAGATCGCCTTCAACCGGGCCTGCGCCGGGCGGGTGCTGCCGGTGCTGCTGGAGCGCCAGGGCCGCCGCTGCGGCCAGCTCGTCGGCCGCAGCCCCTACATGCAGGCAGTCCATGTCGAAGCCGACGGGGCGCTGCTGGGCTCGGTGGTGCCGCTGCGCATTCGCGAGGGCCTGCCCAACAGTCTGCGCGGGGAAGCGATGGGGGTTTCATGAGCGACGGGCGTTCGGACCGGGCGCAGCGCGCCAGTCGGCAGGTCGAGTTCCGCGACAATGGCCTGGCGCTGCAGTTGTTCGGCTATCACGACAGCAACCTGGCGCGGCTCGAGAGCAAGCTCGATGTCACCCTGCACGCGCGCGGCAATACGGTGACCGCGGTCGGCAGCAGCGACGCCGTGGCCGCCGCCGAGGAGATCCTCAACAGCCTGTACGCGAGGCTCGCCAGGGGCCTGCCGGTCGGCACCGACGAGGTCGACGCGGCGGTCCGCATGCTCGACAGCGACGCCGGCCTCGAGACGGCGACGGTGATGGAGGTCCGCACCCGCAAGCGCCGCATCTCGCCGCGCACGCCCGGCCAGGCCGAGTACCTCAAGGCGATCGACGCCAGCGACCTGGTGTTCGGCCTCGGGCCGGCCGGCACCGGCAAGACCTACCTGGCAGTCGCCAAGGCGGTGGAACGGCTGGTCACCGGCGAAGTCGACCGCATCATCCTGTCGCGCCCGGCGGTGGAGGCGGGCGAGCAGCTCGGGTTCCTGCCCGGCGACATGCGCGAGAAGGTCGATCCCTACTTGCGCCCCCTCTACGACGCCCTCAACGACATGCTGCCGTCGAGCCAGGTGGCGAAGCGGCTGGAGAGCGGCGAGATCGAGGTGGCGCCGCTGGCCTTCATGCGCGGCCGCACCCTGTCGAATGCGTTCGTTATCCTCGACGAGGCGCAGAACACGACCGCGGTGCAGATGAAGATGTTCCTGACGCGGCTCGGCGAGAACGCACGGATGGTGGTGACCGGCGACCTGACGCAGGTCGACCTGCCGCGCGGCACGCGATCCGGGCTGCGCGACGCCTGCGAGACCCTGAAAGGTGTCGACGGCGTGGCGTTCGTCGAGTTCACGGACGCCGACGTTGTGCGGCATCCGCTGGTGACGCGGATCGTCCGCGCCTACGAGCGGGTCGAGAAGCGGCGGCGCTCGGCCGCCCGATACGAGGGAGCCGATGACGACGGAAGATCCCGCTGAAAGCCCGGAGATCGCCCTTGACGTCCGCGCCGACGGCTGGCGCGCGGCGGCGCCGGGGGTCGAGGCGGCAGCGCTGCGGGCGGTACGCGCCGCGCTGGCCCATTGCCGGGCGGGCCGGGTCGAGCTGGCCCTGGTGCTGGCCGACGACGCTTTCGTGCACGAGCTCAACCGAACCTACCGCCACGTCGACAGCCCGACCAACGTGCTGGCTTTCGCCAGCCGCGACGGCGACCCGGAGTGGCTGCCTCCAGGGGCCGCCGAACCGCTCGGGGACGTCGTTGTCGCCCTCGAGACGACGTTGCGCGAGGCGACCGATTCGAACCTCCCGGTTGCCGACCATTTAAGTCACCTGACGATCCATGGTATCCTGCACCTTCTGGGGCACGACCACGACAGCGACGATCGCGCGGCCGAAATGGAACGGCTGGAGATCGAGATTCTTGCCGGTTTGGGGATTCCTGATCCCTACCGTGCCGAACCCTGCAATGGCCAAGGACGATGAACGACCAAGCATGCAGTAGCGGGCCCCGCAATGGCGGGGCCCAAACGGATTCTCTTTCGGAACTTCTCAAACGGTGGATGCGGGTGCTGCGAACTCGCGAATCCGAAGTCTCCGCCCGGGATACCCTCGAAGAGCTGATCGAGGAGCGGGAAGAAGAAGAAATCCCGATCAATGCGGACGAGCGTCGTCTGCTGGCCAACATCCTGGAGCTGCGCGACCGCGAAGTGCAGGATGTGATGGTGCCGCGGCCGGACATCGTCGCCGTCGATGTCGACACCGGGCTTGCCGACCTGGTGCGGACGATGACCGACCAGGCCCACTCCCGAATCCCCGTCTACCGCGAGAGCCTCGACGACGCGCTGGGCATGGTGCACATCAAGGACGTGCTGGCCTGGCGCGGCCGCGACGACGAGTTCCAGCTTTCCAAGATCCTGCGTCGGGTGCTGTTCGTCTCCCCGTTCATGCGGGTGCTGGAGCTGCTGCTCGAGATGCGGACCGAGCGCTGCCACATGGCGCTGGTGGTGGACGAGTTCGGCGGCGTCGACGGCCTGGTCACCATCGAGGACCTGGTCGAGGAGATCGTCGGCGAGATCCAGGACGAGCACGACAAGAGTCACGATCCGGTGCTGGTACGCCGCGGCGATGGCAGCTGGGACGCCGACGCGCGGGTCGAGATCGAGGATCTCGAGGAGGCGCTGGGTCCGTTCGTGTCCGAGGACGAGCGCGACGAGATCGACACCGTGGGCGGGCTCGTCTTCGCGCTGGCCGGACACGTCCCGGTTCGCGGCGAACTGGTGCCCCACCCGTCGGGCCTGGAATTCGAAGTCCTCGACGCCGACCCGCGCCACATCCGCCGCCTGCGCGTCCGGCGCAAGACCTCTGCCGGCAGCGGCGACGGCGTCAGCTGACGTGCGCGCCGCCGTTCCGACCACCCCCGGACTGAGGCCGCTGGCCGGTGTGCGGGACGCGGTGTTGCGCGCTCCCCTGTTCTGGCGCGCTGCGCTGGCGCCTGCGGCCGGAGCCTTGTCGGCAGCCGCGTTCCCGCCGCTGCACCAGGTCTACGTTTTCGTTCCCGCCCTCGCCGTTCTGCTGTGGCTGGTCGACGGGGCGGCCAGCCGTCGCGCCGCGTTCGGATGGGGCTGGCTGTTCGGCTTCGGCCACTTCGCCGCCGGACTGTACTGGGTCTACTACGCGTTCCTGGTCGAGGCCGGCACCTACGGCTTTCTGGCTCCGTTTGCGGTGGTCGGCCTGGCCGCGTTGCTCGCCTTCTTCACCGGCGCCGTTGCCGTTGCCGCGGCCGGCGGCCGGCGAACCGGCATCGCGCGGGTGGTGCGCCTGGCCGCCGCCTGGACCCTCGTGGAATGGCTGCGGTCGTGGGTGCTGACCGGATTCCCGTGGAACATGCTGGGCACGGCATGGACGTTTTCCGAGCCGATGATGCAGCCGGCGGCCTGGATCGGCGCTTACGGCCTGAGCTTCGCCACCTTCTGCCTGGCGGCATTGCCGGCGACGCTCGCCGATCCGGACGTGACGCTGCGCCGTTCGGGGGTCGTGCTTGGCTCGTGCGCGATCCTTCTGGGGTCGTGGTACGGTGCCGGCGCGGCCAGGCTGGCGTCGGCTGCCGACGACACCGTTCCCGGGGTGCGGCTGCGCCTGGTCCAACCCGCCATCCCGCAGAAACTGAAGTGGCAGAGCGACCTCCGCCTGGCACACCTGCGTCGGCAGGTGGCGATGAGCCTGGAGCCGCTCGGCGACGGGCCGCCGCCGACCCACGTCATCTGGGCCGAGACGGCGGTGCCGTACGTCGTCGACCTCGAGCGCACGGCCGACCTCTTCGCCTTCATCGCCCAGGCCGCGCCGCCGGGCGGGCAGGTCATATTCGGGGCCCCCCGGGCACAGCGAGGCGACGAATTCCTGCGCAACGCACTGCTGGCGGTCGACGAGCACGGCACGGTGGGCGCCTACTACGACAAGACCCATCTCGTGCCGTTCGGCGAGTACGTGCCGTTCCGCAGCGTTCTCCGCTTTTCCAAGCTGGTCCAGACCCGCGGCGACTTCGTGTCCGGGGACGGCCTGAAGACGCTGCGCGTCGCCGGACTGCCGCCGTTCTCGCCCCTGATCTGCTACGAAGTCATCTTTCCCGGCGCGGTTGTCGGGGCAGGCGAGCGACCGCGCCTGCTCCTGAACATCACCAACGACGCCTGGTTCGGCCTCTCGGCGGGACCCTATCAGCACTTCGCTTCGGCCCGGATGCGGGCGGTCGAGGAGGGACTGCCGCTGGTCCGGGTCGCCAATAACGGGATTTCCGGCGTGGTCGACGCCTACGGCCGCGTCCGCACCGCGATCGGACTCGACCGCCAAGCAGTGGTCGACAGCAGCCTGCCCGTTGCGGTAGAAGGGGGCGCCCTTATCGGTAACTTTGGCAACGCGCCGGTCCTGGTGGTACTCGCGGTTGCTTTCTTCGTTCTTCTCTTTGCTTTTAAAGAGAATTTTCCGCATCGACGCTAAGCCTTTTGCATACGTTTCCCCCGGTTGGGCATAGAAGAATATGTTGACGGAACCTAGTGTTTCGCCTAGCGTGTCTCCCGTTACGGGAGCCCGCCCGTACCGTTCAACCAAGAGGTAAAACACCGAGAGATGAAAACGAAAAACCCCAGCACCGTTCAGGGCCGCAAGGCCCGGGATGGCAGAGTCAACAGGGTCGAAAAGCTGCCACCGGGCACGCCGAACCCGGTGGACATTCACGTCGGGGGACGCGTGCGCTTGCGGCGCACGCTGCTCGGAATGAGTCAGGAACGGCTGGGCGAATCGGTGGGCTTGACGTTCCAGCAGATCCAGAAGTACGAGCGTGGTGCCAACCGCATCGGATCGAGCCGGCTGTTCGAGTTCAGCCGGATCCTGGATGTCCCGGTGTCGTTCTTCTTCGACGACATGCCGGAGGACATCAAGACCCGGGAAGGGCAGTTCGCCCGCGCGCTCCAAGAGGACGACCAGAGCCCCTACGAGCCCGATCCCTTGACCAAGCGTGAGACCCTTGAACTGGTGCGCGCGTACTACCGCGTCACCGATCCCAAGGTCCGCAAGCGCCTTTTCGAACTGACCAAATCGCTGGCCAAGATGGAAGGCGACGAATAGCCCGCAGGGTGCCGCAAGCGGCGCAGGCGCGCCCTAGCGGCACCCTCGATTCCACTTGACGCTCTCCCTGATCGCTGCCACAAAACCTGCGGCGGGTTTCCTCGACGGGACCTGTCCGTGGTCGGATTTGGACCGCTTGCCACCACGTAAAACAGGCGCTAAGTGGGCTTCTCCGGACACCCGCCGCTAAGCCCCGGTCCACAGGGATCCATTGACTGGAGGGCCAGCCGTGCCTTTAGCAGACTACCTGTTCACGAGCGAATCGGTTTCCGAAGGCCACCCCGATAAGGTCTGCGACCTGATTTCCGATTCGGTCGTCGACACCTTTCTCGCGCGGGATTCGAACGCCCGCGTCGCCTGCGAAACCTTGTGCACGACCAACAAGATCGTGCTGGCCGGCGAGGTGCGCGGCCCGGCCGACCTTTCCCGCGACAAGCTCGCCCAGGTGGCGCGCGAGGCGGTACGGAAGATCGGCTACGAGCAGGACGGGTTCCACTGGAGCAAGGCCGACGTCGAAGTCTACATCCACCAGCAGTCGGCGGACATCGCCCGCGGTGTCGACGCCGGGGCCGACAAGGATGAGGGGGCCGGCGACCAGGGCATCATGTTCGGCTATGCCTGCTCCGAAACCCCGGCGCTGATGCCCGCCCCGATCCATTATGCGCACGAAATCCTGCGCACCCTGGCGGAAGCCCGCCATGCCGGCAAGATTCCGCAGCTGTTGCCTGATTCGAAGAGCCAGGTGACGCTGCGTTACGCCAACGGCAAGCCGGTCGGCGCCACCTCGGTGGTGGTGTCGCACCAGCACGTCCCCGAGGTCGACCAGCACGGCGTCCGCGAGATCGTCCGCCCCTACGTCGAAAAGGTGCTGCCGGCCGGCTGGATGTGCCCCGAGGAGGAATTCTACGTCAATCCCACCGGCCGCTTCGCGATCGGCGGGCCCGACGGGGATTCCGGGCTGACCGGGCGCAAGATCATCGTCGACACCTACGGCGGAGCGGCGCCGCACGGCGGCGGCGCCTTCTCGGGCAAGGACCCGACCAAAGTCGACCGCTCGGCCGCGTATGCCGCCCGCTACCTGGCCAAGAACGTGGTTGCCGCCGGCCTCGCCGCGCGGTGCACGATCCAGCTTGCCTACGCGATCGGCGTCTCCAAGCCCCTGTCGGTGTACGTCAACACCGATGGCACCGGCCAGGTCGACGAGGCGCGGCTGGTCAGGATCCTGCAGGAGATGGTCAACCTCAGCCCGCGCGGCATCCGCGAGCACCTCAAGCTGAGCCGGCCGATCTACGCCCGCACCGCGGCCTACGGCCACTTCGGCCGCGAGCCCGAGGGCGATGGCGGCTTCTCGTGGGAGAAGCTCGACCTCGTCCCGCAGCTCAAGTCGGCCTTCGGAGCCCGTTGACCGGCGCCCCCGACGCCTCCGCGCGCACCCGCTGGTACGGGCGTCGGCGCGGCAAGCGCTTGCGCAAGGGACGGCAGGAGCTGTTCGAGACGCTCCTGCCGTCCCTGCGTCTGGCCCTGCCGGCGGAGCCCGGCTTCGGCATCGACCCCTGCGCGCTGTTCGGCCCTGCGGTTCCCCGCGACGTCTGGCTGGAGATCGGCTTCGGCGCCGGCGAACATCTGGCGGCGCAGGCCTCGCGCCACCGCGACGTCGGCATCGTCGGCTGCGAGGCCTTCATCAGCGGCATCGCCGGCCTGCTGGTCCGCATCCGCGACGACGGCCTTGGCAACGTGCGGATCTTCGAAGACGACGCGCGGCTCCTGCTGGCCCGCCTGCCGGACGCCAGCCTTGGCCGCATCTTCCTTCTGTTTCCCGATCCCTGGCCGAAGCGCCGCCATGCCGCGCGCCGCTTCGTGCAGTGGGAGACGCTGGACGTGGTGGCGCGGGTGCTGCGCCCCGGCGGCGAGTTCCGCATTGCCACCGACGACGCCCCCTATGCGGCGTGGATTCTCGAGCGGCTGACCGGGCACACCCGGTTCCGCTGGACCGCCCGCCGCCCTTGCGACTGGCGTCAGCCCCCCGCCGACTGGCAGCCGACCCGGTACGAGGAGAAGGCCCGCAGAGCCGGGCGAGAGCCGGTCTATCTGTCGTTCGAACGCCGCGCCGCGGAGCCGAATGGGACTTGAGTCTGTCGTCGATCGCGCTAATATATGCGGCGTATGGAGTTCTCATTAAGCTCGGAAATTTGAGATCGAGGTTTGATGAGGTGGGCTCGTTGGCCCACCTTTTGTTTTATCCGGGACCGACTCCGGAGGAACGTCGAGGAGCAGAAGGCCGATGTCGCTCGCGCGAAGGGTGGAACAGCTGATCGCTCCCGCGGTCGCCGATCTCGGCTTTCGCGTGGTGCAGGTGCTGTTGATGGGCAAGCAGCGCCCCCGCCTTCAGGTGATGGTGGAGCGGACCGACGATGTGCCGGTCAACGTCGACGATTGCGCCACCGTCAGCCGCGCCATTTCTGCGGTGCTCGACGTCGACGACCCCATCGATGGCGCCTACACGCTGGAGGTGAGCTCGCCCGGAATCGACCGCCCGCTGACGCGAGGCGAGGACTTCGACCGCTTCGCCGGCCAGGTGGCGAAGCTGGAGGTGGCAACCCCGATCGACGGCCGGCGCCGCTTTCAGGGACGGCTGGCCGGGCGTGACGGGGACGACGTGCGGATCGAAGTCGAAGGAACGATGATGAATCTGCCGCTCGCGGACGTGGTCCGCGCCAAGCTGGTCCTCACCGACGAGCTGCTGGCGGCGTACAAGCAACGGGATTGATGGCCATGAATGCGAACACCGAGGCGGTACACGCGCGGCCCGAGCTCCTGCAGGTGGCGGAGGCGGTGGCCCGCGACAAGGGAATCCAGCCCGATGAAGTGCTCGAGGCGATGGAGCAGGCGATCCAGAAGGCGGGCCGCTCCAAGTACGGCCACGAGCACGACATCCGGGCCCGCATCGATCGTCGCAGTGGCCAGATCACCCTGGCGCGCTATCTCGAGGTCGTCGAGACGGTAGAGAACCCGTTGACCCAGCTCACCCTGCCGGACGCCCAGCGCAAGCAGGCCGACATCAAGGTCGGCGAGTTCCTGGTCGATCCGCTGCCGCCGATCGACTTCGGCCGCATCGCCGCACAGACCGCCAAGCAGGTCATCGTCCAGAAGGTCCGCGAGGCCGAGCGCAAGCGCCAGTACGAGGAGTACAAGAACCGCGTCGGCGAGATCGTCAACGGTCTGGTGAAGCGGGTCGAGTTCGGCAACGTGGTGGTCGACCTGGGGCGCGCCGAAGCGATGCTGCGCCGCGACGAATGCCTGCCGCGCGAACACTTCAACAACGGCGACCGCGTGCGCGCGTACATCCTCGACGTGCGCGAGGAGCAGCGCGGGCCGCAGATCTTCCTGTCGCGCACCCATCCGCAGTTCATGGCCAAGCTGTTCATGCAGGAGGTGCCCGAGATCTACGACGGCATCATCGAGATCCGAGCGGTCGCCCGCGATCCCGGCTCGCGGGCCAAGATCGCCGTGCTGTCGAACGATTCGAGCATCGATCCGGTGGGCGCCTGCGTCGGCATGCGCGGGTCGCGCGTGCAGGCGGTGGTCGGCGAGCTTCAGGGCGAGAAGATCGACATCATCCAGTGGTCGCCCGACATCGCCACCTTCGTCGTCAACGCGCTCGCCCCGGCCGAGGTTGCCAAAGTGGTGCTCGACGAGGATGCCGGACGGATCGAGGTGGTCGTGCCTGACGACCAGCTCAGCTTGGCGATCGGCCGCCGCGGCCAGAACGTGAGGCTGGCCTCGCACCTGACCGGGTGGGACATCGACATCCTCACCGAGGGTGAGGAATCGCAGCGCCGCAACGAGGAATATCAGGGCCGCTCGCAGATGTTCGTCGACGCCCTCGATGTCGACGACGTGATCGCCCATCTCCTGGTGGCCGAAGGCTTCACCACGGTCGAGGACGTCGCCTACGTTCCGCTCGAGGAGCTGACCGAGATCGAAGGCTTCAACGAGGAGGTGGCCGAGGAGCTGAAGAACCGAGCCCAGGCCCATCTTGCCCGCAAGGACGAGGAGTACCAGGACAAGCGGCGGGAACTCGGCGTCAGCGACGAGGTGGCGACGCTGCCCCACATCAGCCCGGCAATCATGGTCGCACTCGGCGAGAACGGGGTGAAGACCCTTGACGACCTTGCCGACCTCGCCGGCGACGAGCTTCTGGAGATCGTGCCGCAGGGCTTGCTCACTGCCGAGCAGGCGAACGAGACGATCATGGCGGCGCGCGCCCACTGGTTCGCCGACGAGGAGGCGCCGCCCGTCGGAGAGACGACGGGCGGTTGAGCCATGGAGGACGCTTGCTGGCCGCAGCCACACCGCAGGACGGCGACGAAGGGGCCGAGGGCCCCATCCGTCGCTGCATCGTCACGCGGGAGCGCCGACCTCGTCAGGCGCTGATCAGGTTCGTGCTGGCCCCCGACGGAAGCGTCGTTCCGGATCTCGAGGAGCGTCTGCCCGGACGGGGATTTTGGTTGAGCGCTGACCGGGATGTGGTAAATACGGCCTGTGCTCGCAATCTGTTTGCGAAAGCGGCGCGCGCTCGCGCCGTCGCCGCGCCGGATCTCGCGGACCTGGTCGAGAAGCGGCTCGTCGAGCGGTGCGTCAGCCTCCTTGGCCTCGCTCGCCGGGCAGGACAAGCGGTCGCCGGGTTCGAGAAGGTGCGGGCCAGGATCCTCCGCGGCAGCCCCGTAGGGCTGCTGGTTGAGGCGTCGGACGGAACCTCCCATGGCCGTTCGAAAGTGACCGCGTTGGCCAGTGACGTGCCGCGGGTCGGCGTATTGACCGGTGCGGAGCTGGGAAGGGCCATGGGACGCGACCGCGCCGTCCATGCGGTGATCGACCGGGGACGTCTTGCCGATCGCTTCCTGGCCGAGGCGGAAAGACTGGGGGGGTTTCGGAGAGTGCCGGAGAGGGCGAGCGAGGATGGTATTGAAGGTCGGGTCGACGAAAGAACGGGATGACATGAGCGAGACCGACGATCAGGAAAAGAAGGGGCGCCTGGGGCTGGGTCGGCCCGGAAAGCTCGTCCTGAACAAGACGGTCGAGACGGGACAGGTGCGCCAGAGCTTCTCTCGCGGCCGTTCGAAGCCCGTGACCGTCGAGGTGCGCAAGAAGCGCACCTACGTGACCGATTCGACCGGCCGCATGACCAAACTGGGCGCCGACGGTCTGTTGGCCGACCAGGGCGATGAGGCGGCCCATCGGGCGCAAACCCTGACCGAAGGCGAAAAGGCGGCGCGCGTGCGCGCGCTCCACGACGCCAAGAAGGCGGAGGAGGACGCGCGCGTCCGCAGCGAGGCCGAACGGGCCGCCGCCGAGGAGGAGGAGCGCAAGCGCACCGAGGAGGAGGCTGTCCGCAGGGCGGCAGAAGAAGAGGAAGCCCGCCTCGCCGCGGAGGAAGCCGCGCGACTTGCCGCCGAGAAGGCCGCCGCAGGCGAGACCGAGGAGGCGGTAGCACCTGCTGCCGTGCCGGAGGCGCCGCCGCCGGCCGCGCCCCAGGCCCCACGCGAGGAGGCCAAGCCGGCGGACAAGGCCCGGCCGGTGGAAATCAAGCCGAAGCGCAAGGAAGTCGGCGAAGAAGCCGAGGACGAGCTCGGCCGTGGCCGCAAGGTCGGCCGTGGGGCGGAGACGAAGCGGCCCGCGGCCCCCGTACGCAAGGCCGAGCCCCGGCGCCGCGCCGGCAAACTCACCATCGCCGATGCCCTCGACGACGGCGACGAGCGCACGCGCAGCTTGGCGGCGGTCCGCCGGGCGCGCGAGAAGGAAAAGCAGAAACGCCGTCTGGCGAGCCAGGAGTCGCAGAAGATTTACCACGAAGTCGTCATTCCGGACGCCATCACCGTCCAGGAGCTCGCGAACCGCATGGCGGAGCGGGGCACCGACGTCATCAAGGCGCTCATGAAGATGGGCGTGATGGCGACCATCAATCAGTCGATCGACCCCGAGACCGCCGAGATCGTCGTCAGCGAGTTCGGCCACACGCCGCGGCGCGTCAGCGCCTCCGACGTGGAGGAGGGCCTGCGCGGTCAGAGCGATGCCGAGGAGAGCCTGCAGTCGCGGCCGCCGGTGGTCACCGTCATGGGCCACGTCGACCACGGCAAGACCTCGCTGCTCGACGCGCTGCGCGCAACCGACGTCGCCTCGGGCGAGGCCGGCGGCATCACCCAGCACATCGGCGCCTACCAGGTCGTGCTGCCATCGGGCGGACGGATCACCTTCATCGACACCCCGGGCCACGCCGCCTTCACCGAGATGCGGGCGCGCGGCGCCAATCTGACGGACATCGTGGTCCTGGTGGTGGCGGCGGACGACGGCGTGATGCCGCAGACCGCGGAGGCGATCGCCCACGCCAAGGCGGCGGGCGTGCCGCTGATCGTGGCAGTCAACAAGATGGACCTGCCGGGCGCCGACCCCAACCGCGTGCGGATGGAGCTGCTGAACCACGAGGTGGTGGTCGAGTCGATGGGCGGCGAGACCCAGTGCATCGAGGTTTCGGCCAAGAAGCGGATGGGCCTCGAGAAACTGACCGAGGCGATCCTGCTGCAGGCGGAGATCCTCGAACTCAAGGCCAACCCGGGGCGCGCCGCCGAAGGCGTGGTGGTCGAGGCCAAGATGGGCCGCGGCCTCGGCACGGTGGCCACCGTCCTGGTCCAGCGCGGCAACTTGAAGGTCGGCGACATCTTCGTTGCCGGCGCCGAGTGGGGCCGCGTCCGCGCCCTCATCGACGACCGCGGCAACCCGGTCGACAAGGCGCTGCCCGGCGAACCGGTCGAGATGCTCGGCTTTAACGGCATGCCGGCCGCCGGCGACGAGGTGGTGGTGGTCGACAGCGAGAACAGGGCTCGCCAGATCTCCGAGTTCCGCCAAGCCAAGGCCCGCCAGGCCAAGGTCACCGCGACCTCGCGCGGTACCCTCGAACAGATGTTCGCGAAGGTGCGCGAGGGCGGCGAGGTCAAGGAGCTGCGGGTCGTGGTCAAGGCCGACGTCCACGGCTCGGCGGAGGCGATCAACGGCGCGCTCGACAAGCTCTCGACCGACGAGGTCAAGGTCAACGTCCTGCACACGGGCGTCGGCGGCATCAACGAATCCGACGTCACCCTGGCGCGGGCATCGAACGCCCTCATCATCGGCTTCAACGTGCGGGCGAATCCGCAGGCACGCGAGGCGGCCAAGCGGGACGGCGTCGAGATCCGCTACTACTCGATCATCTACGACGTCACCGACGACATCAAGAAGGCCCTGTCCGGCATGATGGCTCCGACCCTCAGGGAGAATCTGCTGGGGTACGCCGAAATCCGCCAGGTGTTCACGGTCACCAAGGCGGGCAAGGTAGGGGGCTGCATGGTGACCGAGGGGGTGGTCAAGCGGGGCGCCAAGGTGCGTCTGCTGCGCGACGACGTGGTCATCCACGAAGGCACGCTGTCGCAGCTCAAGCGCTTCAAGGACGATGTCCGCGAGGTGCGCGAGGGCTACGACTGCGGCATGGCGTTCGCAAACTACCAGGACATCCAGGTCGGCGACCGCATCGAGTGCTTCGACATCGAAGAGGTCGCGCGGGAGCTCTAGCCCCCCTGGCCGCAGACGGACCGGCGCCCGGTCGAGTTGGACGCCGGCCGCGGGAGAAATCAGCGATGACGAAACGCGAGGAACGGGGCCAGAGCCAGCGGCAGCTCAAGGTCGGAGAGGAAATCCGGCACGCTCTCGCCTTCATCGTCGAGCGCGGCGAGCTGCACGACCCGGCCCTGCAGGGCCGGGCCATCACGGTCACCGAGGTTCGGGTTTCGCCGGACCTTCGCAACGCGACGGCCTTCGTCATGCCGCTGGGCGGCGGCGAGGTCGACGAAGTGGTGCGGGCGCTGCGCCGCGCCCGGCCGTTCCTGCGCCGGATGGTGGCGCGGGAAGTGAAGCTGCGCTACGTACCGGACCTCAGCTTCCAGGCCGACGAGTCGTTCGACGCCTACGGACGCATCGACGCCCTGCTGCACAGGCCCGAAGTCGCCCGCGATCTCAAGCCGCGCGGCGAGGACCCGGAGGAGGGCGGTGATCGCTAGCCCCAGGTCCCGGGTTCCGGGTCGAATTCGCCGTTCCCTCATCTCTGCCGCGAGGCCCTGACGACCGTGCGGCATCGCGGTATCCCCATTCACGGCTGGCTGGTCGTCGACAAGCCCTCGGGCCCCAGCTCGAGCGATGTCGTCGTCAGGGTGCGGCGCGCCACCGGCGCCGCCAAGGCGGGACACGGCGGCACCCTGGACCCGCTGGCGACCGGGGTGCTGCCGATCGCCCTCGGCGAGGCGACCAAGACGGTGTCTTTCGCCATGGACGGCACCAAGACCTACCGTTTCACGGTCCGTTGGGGAGTGGCGACGGCGAGCGGCGACGCCGACGGCGAGGTGACGGAATCCAGCGACGCGCGGCCGGACGAGGCGGCGATCGCTGCCGCCCTGCCCCGCTTCGTCGGCGAGATCGCCCAGGTCCCGCCGATCTACTCGGCGATCAAGGTCGACGGCCGGCGCGCCTATGCTCTGGCGCGCCGCAATGCCGAGGTCGAACTGGCGCCGCGCCAGGTGCGGATCGAGAGCTTGACGCTGATCGGCATTGTCGATTGCGACCACGCCGAGTTCGAGGTGGTATCGGGCAAGGGCGTTTACGTGCGCAGCCTGGCGCGCGATCTGGCGCAGGCTTTGGGCACCTGCGGCCATGTCGCCGCCCTGCGCCGGATGCGGGTCGGCTCGTTCGGGCTGGAACGGGCGATTTCCCTGGAAATGCTGCAGGAGGTGGGGCATAGTGCGTCGCTTTTCGAGTTTCTGCTCCCGGTCGAAACCGCGCTGGACGACATCCCGGCCCTGGCCTTGACCGAGGCAGAGGCACGGCGCTTGCAACGGGGTCAGGCCGTCGCGGCCCTTCCCGTCGCCAGCCGTTCGCCGTTCCGTTCCCCCGGAGATGGCGGCGTGGCGTGCGCGTTTTCGCAAGGACGCGCGGTGGCGCTCGTGAAGGTGGCCGGCGGCGAGATCCGACCGGTCAGGGTCCTGAATCTTTAGATGGAGAGATCGATGTCGATCACGCCGGAACGCAAGCAGGAAGTCATCAAGGAATACTCGCAAAGCGAGGGCGACACGGGGTCGCCCGAGGTGCAGGTCGCGATCCTGTCGGAGCGCATTCGGAACCTGACCGAGCACCTCAAGACCCACAGCAAGGACTTCCACTCGCGTCGGGGTCTTCTGATGATGGTCGGCCAGCGCCGCCGTCTGCTCGACTACCTGAAGCGCAAGGAGGCCTCGCGTTACGAGAAGCTGGTGCAGGCGCTGGGGCTGCGCCGATAGCCGGCGAGACGAAGGTGGGGGGTGCATGGCACCCCGGCTCCTTCGAGGACCCGAAGCAAATGGCTGGCCGGTCGGAGCGGCGCGGGGAAGAGCCCGGAGCCGCTCGCTGGCGTACTCTTGGTGTATGAACGTTCGACGGCCGCCCGCGCCCGGCGCGGGCATCGCGTGCCGCAGGGGCGACACGCGGCTGCTGGATGGAGGAAGGAAGAAAGATGTTCGAAGTCTATCGCAAGGAAATCGTTTGGGGTGGCCGTCCGCTGATTTTCGAGTCCGGCCGCATCGCCCGCCAGGCTGACGGCGCGGTGCTGGTCACGTACGGTGAAACAGTGGTGCTGTGCACCGTGGTGGGAGAGAAGAACCCGAAGCCGGGTCTCGACTTCTTTCCCCTGACGGTCCACTACCAGGAGAAGTCGTTCGCCGCCGGCAAGATCCCGGGCGGCTTCTTCAAGCGCGAAGGGCGGCCCAGCGAAAAGGAGATTCTGGTCTCCCGCCTCATCGACCGGCCGATCCGGCCGCTGTTTGCCAAGGGCTACAAGAACGAGACCCAGGTCGTGGCGACGGTGCTGTCGCACGACCTCGAGAACGATCCCGACGTGGTGGCGATGGTCGGCGCCTCGGCGGCCCTGACGATCTCGGGGCTGCCGTTCCTGGGCCCCACGGGCGCCGCTCGCGTCAGCTACGTCGATGGTCAGTACATTCTCAACCCGACGCCGCGGCAGGTGGTGGGCAGCAAGCTCGACCTCGTCGTCGCCGGCACCCAGGAAGGGGTGCTGATGGTCGAGTCCGAAGCCGCCGAGCTCAGCGAAGAGGTGATGCTGGGTGCCGTGATGTTCGGCTTCGAAGGCTTCCAGCCGGTGATCCAGGCGATCATCGAGCTGGCCGAAAGCTGCGCCAAGGAGCCGCGCGACATCCCCGAGCCGCCCGCGCTGAAGCCGGTGCTGGCCGAGCGGGTGCGGGGGCTGATCGAAGCCGACGTCAAGAGCGCCTACCGGGAGGCCGACAAGACGGCCCGCCACAAGCTGGTCGACGCCGCCAAGGCGAAGGCCATCGCCGAGATCGCGGCCGACTCCTCCCTCGACCAGGATTCGGCCAGCCACCTGCTGCCTGAGGTGTTCAAGGACCTCGAGAAGGACGTGGTGCGCGGCGACATCCTGGAGACCGGGCAGCGCATCGACGGCCGCGACACCAGGACGGTGCGGCCGATCGTCGCTCAGGTCGGTATCCTGCCGCGGGCCCACGGCAGCGCCCTGTTCACCCGGGGCGAGACCCAGGCTCTGGTGGTGACCACGCTCGGCACCGGCCAGGACGAGCAGATCATGGACATGCTGGCGGGCGAGTACCGCGAGCACTTCATGCTGCACTACAACTTCCCGCCCTATGCGGTCGGCGAGGCGACTCCGATGCGGCCGCCGGGACGGCGCGAG
Organism: Rhodospirillales bacterium; assembly: GCA_018432935.1. Lineage (GTDB taxonomy): Bacteria > Pseudomonadota > Alphaproteobacteria > Rhodospirillales > Shumkoniaceae > JAHDSF01. Next base: position 28,860 of record JAHDSF010000007.1, read on the forward strand.
ATCGGCCACGGCAAGCTGGCTTGGCGGTCCATCCACCCGCTGCTGCCGAAGAAGGAGGAATTCCCGTACACGATCCGCACCGTGTCCGAGGTCACGGAGTCGAACGGCTCCTCCTCGATGGCCACCGTGTGCGGCTCGTCGCTGGCGCTGATGGATGCGGGGGTCCCGATCCCGCGCCCCGTCGCCGGCATCGCCATGGGCCTGATCAAGGACGGCGACCGCTTCGCGGTGTTGTCCGACATCCTCGGCGACGAGGATCATCTCGGCGACATGGACTTCAAGGTGGCGGGCACCGAGAACGGCGTCACCGCGTTGCAGATGGACATCAAGATCACCTCGATCACCCAGGAGATCATGAAGATCGCCCTCGAGCAGGCGCGCGAGGGGCGGATGCACATCCTGGGCGTGATGAGCAACGTGATGAACCACTCGCGCGAGGCGGTCAGCCAGAACGCACCGCGCATCACCGTGATGCAGATCAACAAGGACAAGATCCGCGAAGTCATCGGCCCCGGCGGCAAGGTGATCCGCGAGATCTGCGAGCAGACCGGCGCCAAGATCGACATCGAGGACGACGGCACCGTCAAGGTGGCGGCGGTCGACCAGAAAGCGGCCGAAGCGGCGATCGCCTGGATCAAGGGGATCGCGGCCGAGCCGGAGGTCGGCAGCATCTATTCCGGCAAGGTCGTCAAGCTGGTCGATTTCGGCGCCTTCGTGAACTTCCTGGGATCCCGCGACGGCCTGGTGCACGTCAGCGAGATGGCGAGGAAGCGGGTCGGCAAGCCTGCCGACGTCGTCAAGGTCGGCGACATCGTCAAGGTCAAGCTGATCGGCATTGACGACCGTGGCAAGGTCAAGCTGTCGATGAAGGCGGTCGACCAGGAAACCGGCGAGGACGTGAGCCTCAAGGAGCAGAAAGAGGAGGCTCCTCCCGAGGCCGCGGTCGAGTAGGAAGGCAGGCCAGAGTGAAAGCGCTGAACCCGCTCCTCATCTCGGGACGCGAAGTGTTGCCGCTGGTCGAAGGCGGCAAAGGCGTCTCCATCTCCACCGGAGAGAGCTCGGGAGCGTGGGCGGCGACGGGCGGCGTTGGCACCTTTTCCGGGGTCAACGCCGATTCCTACGACGAGGACGGGCGCCGCATCCCGCAGCATTATCTCGGGCGAACCCGCCGCGAGCGGTACGAGGAACTGGTCGCCTTCGCTATCCAGGGCGGCATCGCGCAGGCGCAGACCGCACACGAGATGTCGCGCGGCGAGGGCCGCCTGCACATGAACGTGCTGTGGGAGGCGGCGGCAACGGCGCGCATCCTGCACGGCATCCTCGAGGGCGCCCGCGGGCTTATCCACGGCGTCACCTGCGGCGCCGGCATGCCCTACCGGGTGGCCGAGATCGCCGCCAGCTACGGCGTCTACTACTATCCCATCGTGTCCTCGGCGCGTGCCTTCCGCGCCTTATGGAAGCGTTCCTACCACAAGCACTCCGAGTTCCTCGGCGGCGTCGTCTACGAGGACCCGTGGCTGGCCGGTGGCCACAACGGCCTGTCCAACGTCGAAGACCCGCTGGCGCCGCAGCCGCCGTACGAGCGGGTGCGCGATCTGCGGGTGGTGATGACCGAATGCGGTCTTGCCGCCACTCCGATCTTCATGGCAGGCGGGGTGTGGTTCCTCCGCGAGTGGGAGGACTGGATCGACAATCCCGAGCTGGGGCCGATCGGGTTCCAGTTGGGGACCCGGCCGCTTCTGACCAAGGAAAGCCCGATCCCCGAGTCCTGGAAGGAACGGCTGCTGACGCTGAAGCCCGGCGACGTGTCCCTCAATCGGTTCAGCCCGACCGGCTTCTACTCGTCGGCCGTCAACAACGGCTTCCTGCAGGAACTGGCCGAGCGTAGCGACCGCCAGGTGCCGTTTGCCAAGGACCCGCTGGGCGACCATACCGAGGTGTTTCCGGTCGGCGCCCGGGGCCGGCCCGTCTACCTGACGCCGCTCGGCAAGGAGCAGGCGGAAGGCTGGGTCCGCCAGGGCTTCACCGAGGCGATGCGGACCCCGGATTCGACGCTGGTGTTCGTCACCCCGGAGCGGAGCGTCCGCATCCGAACCGATCAGCAGGGTTGCATGGGCTGCCTCAGCCAGTGCCGCTTCAGCAACTGGGCGGAAAACGAGCTGGGGACGACCGGAAAGCTGGCCGATCCGCGCTCCTACTGCATCCAGAAGACGCTGCAGGACATCGCCCACGGCGGCGATCTCGACGACAACCTCATGTTCGCCGGACACAACGCCTACCGTTTCGCCGAGGATCCCTTCTATACCAATGGCTTCGTGCCGACTGTCAGCGAGCTGGTCGACCGTCTGCAAACCGGCGATTGAGAGACGCGGCGACAAGCAGCCGGACCGTGGCAAGATTGCCACTCCTGTTGCCAATCTGCACTATTTCTGACGCTTCCAACTTGTAACAACGGCAACGGGCATATACCGTATTGCGGGGGTCGGGGTTACCCCGCGGGGAACGCGGTCGGCTCCGGAGGTGGTCTTCCATTTCGGAAGGCGCAGCTTATGTAAAGGGGGCATGAAGAAAATGAGACCATACAGTCACGTATTGGATGGGCTGCGTGCCTCGGGTCTGCGCCCTACCCGGCAGCGCCTCGCGCTGGCCGAACTGCTGTTCTCGCATGGCGATCGGCACGTGACGGCCGAGATGCTGCACGCCGAAGCGCTCAATGCCGGCGTGCGGGTTTCGCTGGCCACCGTCTACAACACCTTGCACCAGTTCACCTCGGTCGGCCTTCTGCGCGAGATCGTGGTCGACGCGTCGCGGTCGTATTTCGACACCAACACCAGCGAGCACCATCATTTCTTCGATGGCGAGACAGGGGCCCTCACCGACATCCGCAACCCGGTGTCCATCGCCCAGCTACCGTCTCCGCCGGCCGGCATGAAGATTGACCGGGTCGACGTCATCGTCCGGGTCTCCAACGCCGCCTGAAGTCTCCGCCGAACCGCATGCAGGTGTCTGTCGGCGAGGCACGCCAACCGTGCCTTGCCCCGGCACTGCAACCATGCGTGGCAGAATGCAGCCAAAGAAGACCTCTTTGATGCAATACCTTAGTATGCATACGTCATAATACTGTGCCCTCCCCGTTGCCGCGGCGTATAGCATAACCTTCGGTTCCCACGAGCCCGGGAGGAGAAGGTGGCCGGCTTTCCCATCGCCAGGAAGATCTATGCCATCGTGGCGCTCATGAGCCTGGTCGCGCTGGCGGTCGGCGCGGTCGGGCTGAGCGGCCTGATGGTATTCCGGGACGGCGCCGACGCGATGGAGGATGCCGCTGCCCGCAGCATCGTCGGCGAGCGCATCAACGGGCTCGTCCTGGCGGTGGTCATGGACAGCCGCGGCATCTACATGTCGCCGACCCAGGAGGCCGGAGAGAAGTTCGCCAAGCCGATGCTGGCCAACCTCGACGCCATGGAAAAGCGGATGGCCGAGTGGGACCGCCTGATCCCCGCCCGGCAACGGGCCGAATTCGACAAGCTGAAACAGGCCGCCAAGCAGTTCATCGAGTTCCGGCGCGAAATGGTGCGGCTGTTGCGCGACAAGGGGCCGGCCGCCGCCCGCGAGTACGGCGACAATGACGCCAACCGCTCGGTCCGCAAGGCGCTCAACGTCTCGATCGAGGCGTTCGCGGCCTCCAACGAAAAGGAGATCGGCGAGCAGATCGAGGCCCTCGACGACTACTATGACCGCGCGCGGATCTACAAGATCGCCACCCTGGTGGCGGGCATCACTCTGGGCATCCTGGCATCGTGGCTGATCGCAACCCGGATGATCGCCCGCCCGGTCACTGCCCTGACCGGGGTGATGGAGCGGCTGCGCGACAACGACCTCGAAGTGGCGGTGCCCGGAACTGAACGGGGCGACGAGATCGGCGCCATGGCCCGTTCGGTCGAGGTCTTCCGCAAGGGTCTGCTCCACGCCCGCGAGCTGGAGGGAGCCGAGGCCGGGCAGCGTGCGCAACGCGAAGCGCGCGCCGCCGCGGTCGAGGCCCTGACCCGGGATTTCGACGGCAGGGTTTCCGGCGTCCTCGACTCGCTGGCCAAGGCGTCGGTGGCGCTCAAGGGAACCGCGGGCGGACTGACCAGGACCGCCGGCACCGCGGCGGAGCAGGCCACCCAGGTTGCCTCGGCAGCCCACGAGACGGCCGCCAACGTCCAGATGGTCGCCACCGCCAGCGAGGAGCTGTCGACCTCGATCAACGAGATCTCGAGCCAGATGGCAAGCGCCAACGGGGTGACGCGGGAAGCCAGCGAGGAAGGCGCCCGCGCCTCGCAGCAGGTCGAGGTGCTGGCCCAGGCCGCCGACCGCATCGGCGAGGTGGTCAGCCTGATCACCGACATCGCCACCCAGACCAACCTGCTGGCGCTGAACGCAACCATCGAGGCGGCGCGCGCCGGCGAGCTCGGCAAGGGATTCGCGGTGGTCGCCAACGAGGTCAAGCACCTCGCCAACCAGACGGCCAAGGCGACCGAGGACATCGCCGCCCAGGTTGCCGCCGTCCAGACCTCGACCCGGGGCGCGGTGGCGGCGATCGGCACCATCGGCGGCACCATCGACCGCATCGGCGAGATTTCGGCGTCAGTCGGCGGCGCGGTCGAGCAGCAGGGGGCCGCGACCAGCGAGATCGCCGGCAATGCCCATCAGGCGGCGCAAGGCGTGCAGGAGGTCTCGCAGAGCATCGCCATGGTCCAGGAGGCGGCGCGGGAAACCGGCGAGGCGGCCGGGACCGTGCTGTCCGCGGCCGAACAGCTCAGCGGCCAGGCGGCCGACCTCAAGAGCCTGATCGACGAGTTCCTGCGCAAGGTCAAGGCGGCCTGATCCCGAGACGCGCCTGAAGTGACCCGGCCTGGACTTGCCGTCTACTCGACGACCTCGTCGTCGTAGACGCCCCAGAACTCGTCCCGCCGCAGCCAGCCGGTGTGGCCCTCGACCTCGACCCGGCACCACGGCTCGGCGGTGCGGCACTCCAGCACGACGCCGACCACGCCGGGATCGACTTCGGCCGCGGCCGGAGACCGGTCGGCCGGCTGCTGGCGCAAGGCGCGCTGGGTACCCTGCACGATCATCGCGCGCTTGCTGGACAGCATGCTCTGGTGCAGCCAGCCCTGGGCCCCCTCCCAGTCGCGGATCTTGCGCCAGTTCTTGTGCTCGGCGATCACCTCGAGCGGCACGCCCGCGCGCTGGTAGACCCATTCCACCGGATACTGCACCCCGGGCCCGATCCGCAGGTTGGCCTTGTTGGCCCGCAGGCTGACGAAGCGCGGCAGCGGCAGCCCGGTCGCCTCGGTCGTGTCGGCCCCGGCCGCCGGGGCCGCAAAAACGGCAGCGGCGAGCACCAGGGAGGTGAGGCGCGGAAGGTTTCGCTTCATGGTTCCGATCGGGTTTCAGCAGCGGGCCTTATTTTCACGCCGCAGCCTCTCCGGTCAAGGGCCCGTCCGCGGAGCCCGCCTCCCCAGGGCTGGACAAGCCACATACATGTTGCTATGGCCAAGGACGCTCCGCCCCTGGCGACTCGGGAGAAATGCGCCTTTATGCCTGCTGGGAAGCCGCTGGTCGTTCTCACGCGTAAGCTGCCGGACGTCGTCGAGACGCGGATGATGGAGCTGTTCGAGGTCCGTTTCCGCCTCGACGACCGCCCGATGACCCGCGACGAGCTGGTGCAGGCGGTGCGGGAAGCCGATGTGCTGGCGCCCACCGTCACCGACCGGATCGACGCCGGCGTGCTCGCCGAGGCGGGCGGACGGCTCAAGCTGATCGCCAACTACGGCGCCGGGGTCGACAACATCGACCTGCGCGAGGCGCACCGGCGCGGCATCACCGTCACCAACACCCCCGACGTCCTGACCGAGGACACCGCCGACATGACGATGGCGCTGATCCTCGGTGTGATGCGCCGCCTCGGCGAAGGCGAGCGCATCGTGCGCTCCGGCAAGTGGCCGGGCTGGGCGCCGATGTGGATGCTGGGCAGCCGGTTGTCCGGCAAGCGGCTCGGCATCATCGGGCTGGGCCGCATCGGCCAGGCCCTGGCCCGCCGCGCCCACGGCTTCGGGCTGTCGGTCCATTATCACAATCGCACCCGGTTGCATTCCGAGATCGAGGCCGACCTCGACGCGACCTACTGGGACAGCCTCGACCAGATGCTGGCCCGCATGGACATCATCTCGGTCAACTGCCCGCATACCCCGGCCACCTATCACCTCCTGTCGGCGCGCCGCCTGGCGCTGATGCCGCCCCACGCGGTACTCGTCAACACCGCCCGGGGCGAGATCGTCGACGAGGCGGCGCTGGTCCGCCTGCTCGAGGATGGCCGCCTTGCCGGCGCCGGCCTCGACGTGTTCGAGCGGGCGCCGCTGGTGGCCTCGGGCCTGCTCGCTCTGGAAAACGTCGTGCTGCTGCCGCACATGGGATCGGCGACGATCGAGGCCCGGGTCGAGATGGGCGAGAAGCTGATCGTCAACATCAAGACCTTCGTCGACGGCCACCGTCCGCCCGACCGCGTGCTGCACGACTTCATTTTCTGAACCGGCTTTACTTTTTTCTTTTGTTACAATAAAATCCATTTCGTTACGCGTTATCCGGGGACCGCAGAATGCGCCCGCTCTCGTCGTTCTTCGCCGCCCTTTCGCTGCTCGCTTTCGCCGGCCCGGCCGTCGCCGACGACCTCGACGATATCCTGGCCACCGGGATCCTGCGCCACCTCGGCTATCCCAGCGCCAACTTCGTGACCGATGCCGGCGAGGGGCTCGACGTCGACCTCGTCAGGGGCTTCGCCGAACATCTCGGCGTCGGCTACGTCTACGTGGCCTCGAGCCCGGATCGCGTGCTCGGCGATCTCACCGGCCGCCATGCCCGCCAAGCCGGCGACGGCGTCGAGTTGCTGGAGGCGACCCCGATCCGCGGCGACGTGATCGCCGCCGGGATGACGGTGCGGGCCTGGCGCGAGATGGTGGTGGAGTTCGGCGTCCCGACCTTTCCCAGCGGCGTCTGGCTGGTGTCGCTGGCGGAGTCGCGGCTGGAGCCGGTCGCCCCGGCGGACTCGCTGGCCGACATCGCCCGCGTCAGACAGCAGCTTGAGGGCATCCGGGTGCTGGCGGTGGCGAACACGCGGCTCGACCCGGCGCGCTACGACCTCGGCCGGACCGGGGCCAGCTTTCGCATCCTGGCCGATGAAGGCAGCATCGGAGGGCTGATTCCGGCGCTCCTCAGCGGCGATGCCGACGCGACGCTGCTCGGGGTGCCCGAGGCGCTGCTTGCCGTGCAGCGTTGGCCGGAGCAGGTCAAGATCGTCGGCCCGGTCAGCGAAAACCTGGTGGTGGCGCCCGCGTTCCGTCCGAAGGCGGCACGGCTGCGCGCCGCCTTTGCCGCCTACATCAACGAGCTCCGCGCCGACGGCCGCTATGCCGCCCTGGTGCGCGCGCACTACCCGGCGGCCCCGCGCTACTTTCCGGGGCTCCTCGTATTCCAGGGACACAATACTTATTTGACGGAGCCTTAGGTGTGGTCGTAAGCTGCCGCCGTGGCCCGAAGCCGCCGAAGGCGAGCCGGAGGCCGGGGAGGCTGTCCGACCAGAGATAAGTATCGTGTCCCCGGAATTGTCCCCCGGAATTGGAAGCCCTGGTCAGGCCGCCTGGGCATCCTCGACGTCGAGGATCTCGGGGTTCTCGCCGCACAGGGGGCAGGCGGGGTCCTTGCGCACCGCGATCTTGCGGAACGACATCGTCAGCGTATCGCAGATCAGGAGGTGGCCGGCCATGCTTTCGCCGATGCCCAGGATCTCCTTCACCACCTCGGTCGCCTGCAGCGAGCCCAGCACCCCGCACACCGACCCCATGACGCCGGCCTGGGTGCAGTTCTGGGCCCGGCACGCCGGCGGCGGCGGCTCGCGGAAGATGCAACGGTAGCAGGGCTTGTCGCCCTTCTCGTAGGCGCGGTAGGTGGTGAGCTGGCCGTCGAAGCCGGCGATCGCCGCCGAGACCAGCGGCCGTTCCGCGAAATAGCAGGCGTCGTTGAGCATGAAGCGGGTGCCGAAGTTGTCGGTGCAGTCGGCCACCACGTCGTAGCGCGAAACGATGTCCATCACGTTGGCGGGGATCAGGCGCGCCTTGTGCGCCTCGACCTTGACGTCGGGGTTGAGCTCGGCCAGCGCCTTGGCGGCGCTTTCCACCTTGGGCACCGAGATCCGCGGCGTGGTGTGGATGATCTGGCGCTGCAGGTTCGAGATCTCGACCACGTCGGCGTCGATCACGCCGAGCGTGCCCACCCCCGCCGCGCCCAGGTACATCAGCACCGGCGAGCCCAGCCCCCCGGCCCCGACCACGAGAACGCGGGCGCCCAGCAGCTTCGCCTGGCCGGCGGAGCCGACCTCGGGCAGCAGGATGTGGCGGGAATAGCGGTGGATCTGCTGTTCGGTGAAAGGCATCGGCAGCTCCGGCGATGGGCCCGGCGGCAGGCCGGGCCCGACCGGTTCTATCTAGTCCACACCCAGCCCCTCGAAAAGGGCCGTCGACAGATAGCGTTCCGCAAACGACGGCAGGATGGCGACGATCAGCTTGCCGGCCATCTCCGGCCGCTTGCCGACCTCGAGGGCGGCCGCGATCGCCGCGCCCGACGAGATGCCGACCGGCAGCCCTTCGAGGCGGGCCGCCTTGCGCGCGGTGGCGAACGCGGTCTCGTTGCCGATCCGCAGGATCTCGTCGATCGCCTTGGTGTTGAGGACGCCGGGCACGAACCCGGCGCCGATGCCCTGGATCTTGTGCGGGCCCGGCGAGCCGCCCGACAGCACCGGGCTGGCCTCGGGCTCGACGGCGACGATGCGGAACGAGGGCTTGCGCGGCTTGATCACCTCGGCCACCCCGGTCAGGGTGCCGCCGGTGCCGACGCCGCTGATCAGGACGTCGACCTTGCCGTCGGTGTCGCGCCAGATCTCCTCGGCAGTGGTGCGCCGGTGGATCTCGGGGTTGGCCGGGTTCTCGAACTGCTGCGGCATGAACGCGCCCGGCGTGCTCTCGACGATCTCGTTGGCGCGGCGGATCGCCCCTTTCATGCCCTCGGCCGCCGGCGTCAGCTCCAGCCGGGCCCCCAGCAGCGCCAGCATCTTGCGGCGCTCGATCGACATGCTTTCCGGCATCGTCAGGATCAGCTGGATTCCCTTGGCCGCGCACACGAAGGCGAGCGCGATGCCGGTGTTGCCCGAGGTCGGCTCGACCAGCACGGTGCCGGGCTTGATCCGCCCGTCGCGTTCGGCGGCCTCGACCATCGCCAGGCCGATGCGGTCCTTGACCGAGGCCAGCGGGTTGAAGAACTCGCACTTGCCGACGACCTGGGCCTCCGCTCCGGCCTCCCGGGCGAGACGGTCGAGACGCACCAGCGGGGTGGCGCCGATGGTGTCGAGGATGCTGTCGTAGATGCGGCCGCGAAACTCGCCGGTGGTGCTCATCGGATGTCCTTTTGCTAATTCTACAGCGACGTAAATGTATAACGCTCTCTAATTTACATCATCGCGTGACAACTTCAAGGAGGCGGGCCTATTCACGAAGAGGCAGAGCCGCCCCCGCCGAGCCACTGACGGCCGGAACCCGGCGTTCGGCTAGCCTGCCGCTCGCCGGCGACCCGCCCCATCGGGGTAGCGGGGGTACCTCGATGCGGCATTTGCCGCAGGTCGGCCCGCCATTAGGATGTCGTTACTTTTGAAAGGTTTGTCGTAGACTCGTGCCGTCGTAAGGAGTTCGTCGTGCGTCGTGGCGTCGTAGCGTGCAGTGCCTTCCTCGCCGTCCTTGCCCCTCCCGCTCTTTCCCAGGACCTCGACCGCCATGTTTCGGCGGCAACCTTCAAGAGCGATGCCGAGTACCGCAAGAACTGGGCCAACGACGCCGTCAACGCCGACGAGGCGCACAAGCGCGGTTGGACCGGTGCGGGCCGGACCGTCGCCATCTTCGACACCGGGCTGAAGAACCATGCCGAGTTCAAGGGCCGCATCGTCACAGGCTTCGACGCGGTGGCGGGTTCGGGCGGTGTTTCCGGGGATCCCAACGGCCACGGCACCTTCGTCACCGGAGTGGTCGGCGCCGCCCGCAACGGCAAGGGCATGGAGGGCATCGCCTACAAGTCGAAGCTGATGCCGATCCGCATTGCCAACGCCGATGGTTCCGTCACCCTGGCCGACGCCAACCTTGCCGCCGGCATCCGTTTTGCGACCGGCAAGGCCGCCGTCTTCAACAACTCGTGGAACGCCTACTCGACCCTTGCCGAGGTATCGCGGTTGGGCTTCGAGAGCTATTACCTGCAGAGCCTGCCGGCCTGGCGCGACGCGGTCGCCGCCGACACGGTCGTGGTGTGGGCCGCTGGCAACTCCGGAAGGTCCGATCCGGGTGCATTCGGCGCCCTGCCCTCGTGGTACGGCGATCTGCAGAAGGGCTGGGTGACCGCGGTCGCCACCGACAAGTCCGGCGCCATTGCGGGCTATTCGAACCGTTGCGGCGCCAGTGCCGCCTGGTGCCTGGCGGCGCCGGGCTCGGAGCTGAAGTCGACCAAGGGCACCAAGAACTACGGCACCGGCTCGGGCACCTCCTTCGCCGCCCCGGTCGTCGCCGGCGGCGCCCTTCTCCTCAAGCAGCAGTGGCCGCACCTCAGCGGCGACCAGATCACCGGAATTCTGTTCCGCACCGCCAATAAGACCGGCATCTATGCCGACGCGGCAACCTACGGCCAGGGCCTCTTGGACCTCGATGCCGCGACCCGACCGGTCGGCGCCACCGGCATCGCCACCGGCGGTACGACCGCGACGACGGTCCCCGCCTCCGGCTCGATGCTGGTCAGCTCGACCGCATTCGGTCAGGGCATCCAGATTGCGAGCGCCGGCGCGACGGTGATGGTGCTGGACGAATACGGGCGCGATTTCCAGGCGCCCCTGGACGCCTTCGTCGTCGCCGCGGCGACCAGCTACGACCTCGAACGGGGGCTGGCCCGATTGGGCGACGGTCTCCACAGGCTCGATGCCGGCAACGGCCTGTCGCTGTCGGTCGCGGACGGCGGAGCGATGACGGCCGCGGGCCTGCCGCGCCACGTCCTGCGGCTGGCCACCGCGGACGGCGGCAGCCTGACCACCATGGCCGGCGTCAGCCCGGTCCACCTGTTCGGGGGCATCGCGGCGGATCTCGATGCCGCCGGCATGCTGGCCAGCTCCGAGGCTGCGGGCTCGGCCTACCTCGGGCTGGCGGGGGACGAGGCGGTGGCCGCCGAGTGGACTGTTCCCGTCGGCCGCTTCGACGTCGGCTTCGCGGCCTTCCACGGCCGGCCCGACGATCCCTTGGAGGGACCCGAGTACGCCGCCATGAACATCGCCCGCGAGGACCGTGGGCCCTCGGTCGCCGGCCTGCTGGTCCGCGGCACCACCGGGATCGGTGGCGCCATGCTCGGCCTCCACTCGGGGCTGGTCCGCGAGAACGGAACCGTGCTCGGTTCTGCAGCCGACGGCGCCTTCGCGCTCGGCGAGTCCGCCGACACCCTGTTCGCCGGCCTCTCCCTCGACGCCCCCCTCGGCGGCGGCTTCAGCGCCTTCGCCGGGGCGGAAATCGGCCGCACCGACGCCGACGCCGCGGCGGGCAGCCTGGTCAGCGGCCTGTCCGGCGTCACGACCACCGCCTTCCACCTCGGCATCGCCCGCGCCGGCCTGTTCGGCGACGCGGACCGGCTCGCCTTCGTCGCCAGCCAGCCGCTGCGCGCCGACGGCGGCCGCGCCACCCTGCGCCTGCCGACCGCCCGCGAGATCGACGGCACCGTGCACTACGCCGAGAGCAGCCACGAGGTCGCCGCGGACGGTCGCGAGCTCGACCTCCAGCTTGGCTATTCGCTGCCGCTGGGCGAGGGCGAGAGCGTCACCGCCGCCGGCCTGCTGCGGCTGCAGCCCGACAACGTCCGCACGGCCGCGGCGGAGAAGGTGTTCATGATCAAGTACCGGCTGGAGTTCTGAGCCCGCTGCGACGACGGATCAGATCGCGAAGTCGGGCGGGATCGAGGATTCGGCGTGCAGCCCCGCCTTGTCGGCGCGCAGGCACAGCTCATCGAGGGTCAGGGCGTCGAGCCGGCGCATGAAGTCCTCCTGCAGCTCGGCCCACAGGGGCCGCACCACCAGCTCGCCGAGCGCCGAGCCGGCGGGCTCGTTGAGAGGGTCCTCGGCGGTCTCCAGCGAGCGCACCACGCGCACGATTTCGCCGATCGCGATGTCGCGGCGGTCGCGGGCCAGCGCGTACCCGCCCTGGGGTCCCCGCACTCCTTCCAGGATGTGGTGGCGCACCAGCTGCTGCAGCGCCTGCTCGAGGTAGCGCCGCGGAATCCCCTGGCGGCGGGTGATGTCCTGGCTGCGCACCGGCCGGGCGCCGCCGTTCATCGCGATGTCGAGCACCGCGTCGATGGCGTAGAGCATCTTGCGCGAGGGGCGGAACACCGTCGTCAGACCCCCGTCCCCGAGGACCCGAAGCCCCCCGCGCCGCGCCGGCTTTCCGGCAGTTCTTCCACCTCCGACCACGCCAGCGCGGCGTAGCGGGCGACCACCATCTGGGCGATCCGCATCCGCGGCTCGACGACGAACGGCTCGGCGCCCAGGTTGATCAGGCAGACCTTGATCTCGCCGCGGTAGTCGGCATCGACGGTGCCGGGGCTGTTGAGGACGGTAAGGCCATGCTTCACCGCCAGCCCGGAGCGGGGGCGCACCTGCGCCTCGAAGCCTTCGGGCAAGGCGATCGCCAGGCCGGTCGGCACCAGCGCGCGGCCGCCGGGCGGGATCGTCAGGGGCTCCGCCAGCGCGGCCATCAGATCGACCCCGGCGCTGCCTGCGGTGGCGTAGGCCGGCAATGGAAGGTCCTTGCCGTGCGGCAGGCGCACCACCGGAACCGTCACCGTCATCGCGTCCGTCCCCCGCCGAGCGCCGCCGCCACCAAGCCGACGAGCCGCGCCGCGACCTCGTCCTTGCCGAGCCGGGGCCACGAGTCGACCCCCTCCGCCGTGACCAGGTGGACGGTGTTGGCGTCACCGCCGAAGGTGCCGGCAGCGGCGGAGACGTCGTTGGCGACGATCCAGTCGCAGCCCTTGGCCGCCCGCTTGGCACGCGCATTCTCGACCACGTCGGAGGTCTCGGCGGCGAAGCCGACGACCAGGCGCGGACGGCTTGCGCCGCCTGCTGCAAGGGTGGCGAGGATATCGGGATTCTCGACCAGAGCCAGCTCGGGCCGGCGGCCGCCGCCCTTCTTGATCTTCTGCTCGGCCGGCGTCTCGGACCGCCAGTCGGCGACCGCCGCCGCGCACACTGCGACGTCGACCGGCAGCGCGGCACGGCAGGCCGCCAGCATGTCGAGTGCGGACTCGACATGGACGACCCGGATCCCCGGCGGATCTGCCAGCGCTACCGGCCCGCTCACCAGCGTCACCTCGGCGCCCAGCCCCGCCAGCGCCCGGGCGATCGCGTGCCCCTGCTTGCCGGAGGAACGGTTGCCAATGAAACGGACCGGATCGATAGCCTCGTAGGTGGGCCCGCTGGTGACCAGCGCCTTGACCCCGGCCAGCGCGCGGCCCTCCCGCAGCGCCCCGGCGATGGCGGCGACGATCTCCTCCGGCTCGGCCATGCGGCCCATGCCGAACTCGTTGCAGGCCATCGGTCCCTCGGTGGGCCCGACCTGGAGGATACCGCGCTGCCTGAGCAGAACAAGGTTGGCCTGGGTCGCCGGATGTTCCCACATCCGCACGTTCATCGCCGGCGCCACCAGCACCCGCTTGTCGGTCGCCAGCAGCAACGTGGTGGCCAAGTCGTCGGCCAGCCCGTGCGCCATCTTGGCCAGGATGTCGGCGGTGGCCGGCGCGACCACCACCAGGTCGGCCTCGCGGGACAGCCGGATGTGGCCGATCTCGGCCTCGTCGGTCAGCGAGAACAGGTCGGTGTGGACCTTTTCGCCGCTCACCGCCGCAAGCGCCAGCGGCGACACCAGCTGGGCGCCGGCGCGGGTGACGACGCAGCGCACGGCGGCGCCGCGCTCGCGGATGCGGCGGACCAGATCGGGGCATTTGTAGGCGGCGATGCCCCCCGAAACGACGAGCAGAATCCGTTTTCCCGCGAGTTCGGACATGTTTGGCGCCCAATCCACAAGCACGCTCTGTTGAAGGTAGGGTAGCGCTTCGGAGCGGCAAGGGAAAGGATCAGACGCCCAATGCCATCAGCAGGGCGAGGGCGACCACCGCGATCCACAACAGCGGAATCGAGACGTGGGTTCGGCCGGCGTCGCGCAACTGGCGGGCGGTCTCGGGATGCAGCCGCAGTCCGCCGCCGCCGACCGTCTCGACGAAGCCCTCGAGCCGGTCGACCAGGCGCGGCAGCTTGGCCGCGGTCGCCGAGAGGTCGCCGATCCCCTCGCGCACCCGCGCGCCGGGCCCCAGAAGATCGCCCATGATCTCCTCGGCCAGCGGCCGCGCCAGCGCCCAGATGTTGGCGTTGGGGTTGAGGCGGCGGCTGATTCCCTCGGCCACCAGCATCGTCTTCTGAAGCAGCAGGAGGTTGATCTGCACCTCCATCTGGAAGGTCTTGCTGACCTGGAACAACTGCCCCAGCAGGCGGCCGATCGAGATCTCGCTCTGCGGCCGATCGAGGATCGGCTCCGCCACCGAGCAGCAGGCCTGGGCGAACCATTCGACCGACTGGCTAGGCGGCACCCAGCCGGCCTCGAGATGAACCTCGGCGGCCCGCCGGTAGTCGCGCTTGAGGAAGGCGATGAGCAGCTCGGCAAGGTGGCGTCGCGTGCGCCGGTCGAGCCGCCCCATGATGCCGAAGTCGATCACCGCGACGCTGCCGTCGGCGCGCACGAACAGGTTGCCCGGGTGCAGATCCGCATGGAAGAAGCCGTCGCGGAACACCTGGCGAAAGAAGGCGTTGCCCGCCTTGCGCATGATGTCGTCGGGATCGTGCCCGGCTTCGACCAGCGCGGCCCGATTGTCGATGCGGATGCCGGCCACCCGCTCGATCGTCAGCACCCGCTGCCCGGTCCGTTCCCAGTCGACCTGGGGGACGTGGAAGGTGGCGTCGTTCTCGAAGTTGCGGGCAAGCTCGGCAGCGGCCGCCGCCTCGAAGCGCAGGTCCATTTCCAGCGTCATCGAATCGGCCAGCATGCGGATCGCCTGCATGGGGCGGAAGCGGCGCAGCTCGGGCCGCGTCACCTCGATCACGCTGGCGAGCCAGAAGAAAAGATCGAGGTCGCGGCGGAAAGCCTCCTCGATGCCCGGGCGCAGGATCTTGACGGCCACCTCGCGGCCGTCGGCGGTCACGGCAAGGTGGACCTGGGCGATCGAGGCGGCGGCGACCGGCTCCTCGTCGAACGAGGCGTAGAGGGTGTCGAGCGGGCGGCGGAACTCGGTCTCGACCGCCTTCACGGCGAGATCGCTGTCGAACGGCGGCAGGTGATCCTGGAGCTGCGACAGGTCCGCCGCGATCTCCTCGCCCAGCAGGTCGGAGCGGGTGGCCAGCGCCTGGCCGAGCTTGATGAAGCTGGGCCCCGCCTCGCTCAGCGCCTTGGCAAGCCGCTGGCCGGGCCGGCCGGCCATGCCGCGGCGACGGACGAGCTTCGCCGCCAGCACGACGCCCGGCACCACCTGCACCTGCTCAAGCACGAACAGGGCGTCGTTACGGGCCAGGACGAAGGCGATCCGCAACAGCCGCAGCAGGTTTCGGATGACCGCGATCATGGCCTCAGATCCGCCACGCGGAATGGATCGCCACGATGCCGCCCGACATGTTTCGCACCCGAACCCGTTCGAGGCCCGCCTCGGCGATCATCGCCGCGAACGAGGCCTGGTCGGGGAAACGGCGGATGCTCTCGACCAGGTACTCGTAGGCGCCGCGGTCGTTCGCCACCCACTGCCCGAGCCGCGGCAGGACCTGAAACGAGTAGGCGTCGTACAGGCGGTCGAGGACGGGCAGCACGACCCGGCTGAACTCGAGGCAGAGGAACCTCCCCCCCGGCCTCAACACACGCCGCGCCTCGGCCAGCGCCGCTTCCAGCCGGGTCACGTTGCGAATGCAGAAGGCGATCGTGTAGGCGTCGATCGATCGGTCGGGGATCGGCAGCTGCTCGGCGTCGCCGCACACCCACTCCAGCCCGGCGACGAAGCCGCCGTCGAGGGCGCGGTCGCGGCCCACCGCCAGCATCTCCGGATTGACGTCGCAGACGGTGACGCTGCCGGCGCCGCGGGCCAGGAGGCGGAAGGCGATGTCCCCGGTGCCGCCGCCGACGTCCAGCACCTTCATCTCGGGACGGGGATTGAGCCAATCGATGAAAGCCGACTTCCACAGCCGGTGGACGCCGAGACTCATGAGGTCGTTCATCAGGTCGTACCGGGTCGCCACGCTGGCGAAGACGTCACGGACCAGGGACGCCTTCACGTCCTCGCGCACGGTGCGGAAGCCGAAATGGGTGGTGGGCTCGGGTCGGTCGCCGCTCATGCCATCCCCCGTGGTTCGACGCAGACCATAGCCCAAGGCCGCCCGCGGCGCTACGTTGTCGCGGTGCCGATTCGCGCGAAAGGAGCGCCATGCCCGAGCTGCCCGAAGTGGAGACCGTACGCCGCGGTTTGGAACCGGTGCTCGCCGGCCGTCGCCTGCGGCGCATCGAGATTCGCCGTCCCGACCTGCGGCGGCCGATCACCCCCGGTATGGCGGCGCGACTCGAAGGGTGTCGGGTGCTGGCGGTGCGCCGGCGCGCCAAGTACCTGCTGATCGACGTCGATAGTGGGCAGTCGATCATCCTCCACCTCGGGATGTCGGGGCGAATCGGCATCTGGCCCAAGGCGCCGCCCCCGCTCGAGCGACACGACCATATGGAAGTGGAAACCGAGGACGGCTGCATTATCCGCCTGCGCGACCCCCGGCGCTTCGGCATGCTGGCGCTGGCGGAGACGGCTGCGCTCGGGAGCCATCCGCTGCTCGCCGGACTCGGCCCCGAACCTCTCGACCCCGCCTTCGATGCCGCCGGTCTGGCAGCGCGACTCGATGGCCGACGAACCTCGATCAAGGCCGCTCTTCTCGACCAGACGGTGATTGCCGGGCTCGGCAACATCTACGTATGCGAGAGCCTGTTCCGCGCCGGTCTGTCGCCGCGCCGCGCGGCGTGCTCGGTGCGGGGCCGTCGGGCGGTGCGGCTGCTGGAGGCGATTCGCGAGGTGCTGGCCGAGGCGATCGCCGCCGGCGGCTCCAGCCTGCGCGACCATCGCCGCACCGACGGCGAGATCGGCGACTTCCAGCTCCGTCTTGCCGTCTACGACCGCGAAGGCGCGCCGTGTCCGGGCTGCACCTGCGACCCGGTCGCGACTGGCGGCGTGCGCCGCATCGTCCAGGGCGGACGTTCCACTTTTTACTGTGCGACGCGCCAACGGTGATGGTATAGGCGGGCGCATGAGGCGATGGATCGCTTGTGCGTTCGGTCTGGCGCTGGCGGCGGGGACCCTTGGTCTGCTGATGCCGTCCTGCCGAGCCGACCAGTCCTACGTTGGTGGAGTGGACGACCTGCCGCTCATGCCTGGTCTCGTCGAAGACACGCAATCCAATCTGGTGTTCGATTCGCCGGTCGGCCGAATCGTCGAGGCCTATGCCACGGGCCGGCTGCGTGTCGACGGCGTCCATCGCTTCTACGAGGAGGCGCTGCCGCAGCTCGGTTGGCTTCGAATCGGGGCCAATCAATACCGTCGCGACAACGAGGTGCTGGAGATCGACGTCACTCCCGAGGTGACCGACCCGGCGCGAGTCGTGGTGCGCTTCTCCTTGTCGTCGGGCCTCGGAAGCGCCGGTCGCTAGGGACGAGCGGGCGGGGGCCCCATCATCACAAGTCCGAGTGCGTGAGAACCCTGGGAGGGGTGAAATGGCTTTTGCCACCATTATTGCCGAGACGAGGGGAAGGGCCGGGATCGTCACCTTCAACCGGCCGCGGGCCCTGAACGCCCTCAACGCGGAGATGCTGGGAGAACTGGCGCAGGCGCTCGATGCCTTCGAGAGCGACGACGCCGTCGGGGCCATTGTGCTTGCCGGCAACGAGAAGGCGTTCGTCGCCGGCACCGATATCGCCGAGATCCGCGATCGCTCGCCGAAGGATGTGGACGATTTCGTCACCCGCGGGCTGGACCGCCTGCGCGACTGCAGGAAGCCGACGATCGCCGCGGTGGCAGGCTACGCCCTGGGCAGCGGCTGCGAGATCGCGATGATCTGCGACTTCGCGTTGGCTGCCCCGGGCGCCAAGTTCGGCCAGTCCGAGATCACCATCGGGATCCTGCCCTGCGCAGGCGGGACCCAGCGCTTGGTGCGCGCAGTCGGCAAGGCGAAGGCGATGGAGATGTGCCTGACCGGACGGCTGCTCTCGGCCGAGGACGCGGAACGGGCCGGGCTTGTCAGCCGAATCGTGCCGGCGGGCGATCTCCTCGACGAAGCGGTCAGCGCCGCCGACACCGTCGCCCGCATGTCGCACCACGTGGTCGATATGGTGCGCAGCGCCGTCCATCGAGCCTTCGAGACGCCCCTGTCCGAGGGCCTCGGCTACGAACGTTCGCTTTACCGGGCCTGCTTCACGACCTCCGACCAGAAAGAGGGCATGGACGCCTTCCTCGAGAAGCGGCAGCCGCATTTCGCAAATCGCTGAAGCCTCCCCGATGAGCCCCGGCATCCGGCTTGACGGCATGGACGGCCGAGGCTATAAGCCCGGTTCCCGCATGTCCTAGGCAACGCAGGTCTTCAAGCGATGGCGTACCACAAGTCCGCAAAGAAGCGCATTCGTCAGACGGTTGGCCGCACCGAGGTGAACCGGGCTCGCGAAAGCCGCATTCGCACGTTCGTGCGCAAGGTCGAGAAGGCGCTGGCGGCAGGCGACAAGTCGCAGGCGGAAGCCGCGTTCCGCGAGGCTCAGCCGGAGCTGATGCGCGGCGCCAGCTGCGGCGTCCTGCACCGCAACACGGTTGCCCGCAAGCTGTCGCGGCTGTCGTCGCGGATCAAGGCTCTGAACGCCTGACCGCTCCGGAACACGCGCCCAGATTCGCGGCCGCGATTCCTAGGAATCGCGGCCTTTTTGCTGCAAGCTGACGGCCTGTGGCAGAGCCGCGAGTCAAGGGATTTATTTACCATGGCGGCTCCTCTCCCGGCTTGCCAACGAGACGCCGCGATCGATAGATTGAACGCTCACGAGACGGGCTGCTCTGACCCGAAGAGCTTCTTGAGAGTTGGGCCAGTAAAACCTTACCAAAGGGAAGCCTTAGGACAGGGTTTTTGGGAATTTAGTTCGAAATAGCTTCGTAATGGGCGCATTTCCTTGGGCTTTGGCGGCAGCCGGAGTGCAAGGCTTTGATCCCCGTGGGGATTACGCGCGCAAAACATAATATGGGTACGGTTGTCGGGTCCGTGTTTGCAGAGCGGGAACGGAGGTGCTGTTTCGGTTTGCGACGCAAGTTCGGACGGCGGTCGGTCCGATGTCTGCTTCATCGTTGTGACCGAAACCTCGATCCAAGAGGGTGAGAATGAACGAGGGGGTTGTCGCCACGGCGGCAGAGGGGCGAAAAAGAATGGGCAGCGGCACCAACGGTGATCAGGCGGCGTCGGCTTGGCGCGAAATCTGTGCCCGCATGCGCGAGGACGTCGGCGAAGCTGCGTATCAGAGTTGGCTGAAGCCGATGACGTTGCGGGAACTGGCCGAAGGCCAGGTCCGGATGTCGGTGCCGACGCGGTTCATGCGTGACTGGGTCGTTGCGCACTATGCCGAGCGGCTCCTCGCCCTGTGGTCCGAGGAAGTGAGCGGCGTCCGCTCGATCGACATCGTGGTCCAGCCGGAGCGCTTCGTGCGCGCCCAGGTGGCGGCACCCGCCGCCGAGACCGCCGCCCCGGTGGCGGTCGTTCCGCCCCGTGTCGTCCGCTCCGCGGACGAGCCGCGCGAGGAGTTCGGGGCCCCGCTCGACGTCCGCTTCACGTTCGAGAATTTCGTCGTCGGCAAGCCGAACGAATTCGCCTACGCGGCGGCCCGTCGCGTCGCCGAAGCCACTGCGGTCACCTTCAACCCCCTGTTCCTCTACAGCGGCGTCGGGCTCGGCAAGACCCACCTGATGCACGCGATCGCCTGGCACATCCGCCGCCGCTCGCCCGAGCGCACGGTGGTCTACCTGTCGGCCGAGAAGTTCATGTACCTGTTCATCCGCGCCCTGCGCGAGCACAACACGGTCGACTTCAAGGAGATGTTCCGCAACGCCGACGTGCTGATGGTCGACGACGTGCAGTTCCTGGGCGCCAAGAACACCACCCAGGAGGAGTTCTTCCACACCTTCAACGCGCTGGTCGACCAGGGACGGCAGATCGTGCTGTCGGCCGACAAGTCGCCGTCCGACCTCGAAGGCATGGAGGAGCGGCTGATCTCGCGCCTCAACTGCGGCCTGGTCGCCGACATCCATCCCACCACGTTCGAGCTGCGCCTCGGCATCCTCGAGAGCAAGGCCGAGCGGCTGGAGACGCCGGTGCCGAAGAAGGTGCTGGAATTCCTCGCCCACAAGATCACCTCCAACGTCCGCGAGCTGGAAGGGGCGCTCAACCGCGTCCACGCCCACGCCCGCCTGGTCGGCCGCGACATCACGCTGGAGACCACCCAGGAGGTGCTGCACGACCTGCTGCGCGCCAACGACCGCCGGGTCACCATCGAGGAGATCCAGAAGCGGGTCGCCGAGCATTTCAACATCAAGACCCTCGAGATGACCTCGCCGCGCCGCGCCCGTTCGGTGGCCCGGCCGCGCCAGGTGGCGATGTACCTGGCCAAGCAGCTCACCTCGCGCTCGCTGCCCGAGATCGGGCGCAAGTTCGGCGGCCGCGACCACACCACCGTGATGCACGCGGTGCGCAAGGTTGAGGAGCTGCGCGAGCGCGATTCCGGCTTCGCCGAGGACGTCGACCTGCTGCGCCGCATGCTGGAGGGGTGACTACCGACCGCTCGACGCCCCTTCGAGCGACCTTCGTCTCCCCCTCCCGGAGAGGCGTGACAATGCGGACTGCGCCCCTAGCTGACGCGCTGATGGGGCAGCCGACGCGCTGAGTGACCTCGCTGTCCCTCCTGGCAATCGGCTGGAGGCCCTCACGGGCGAGACAGCACTGCGGCTGGCGCGGTATTTCGGAGTTCTGGCTCAACCTCCAACGCGACTATGATCTTGAGCGCGCGGAGATCGAGAGAAGTGAGTAAATAGCGCTCCGCGTGCACCCGCGGGCGGCCGAATGAGCGGCCCCGCGGGGCGGAATACGCTTTGGATTCCCAAGGGTTTTGCTATAATGGCACCCCTCTCGCGAGGGTAGCTTCCGGCGGCGACCTCATTTCCGCCACATGCTGACGTGTGCGCCTGCAGCCGCCCCGGTCGCGGCGCCAAGGAAAGACGAGCGACAACGGACGCCATGAAACTTACGATTGAACGCGCGGCACTGCTGAAATCGCTGGGACACGTGCAGAGCGTGGTCGAGCGTCGGAACACGATTCCGATCCTCTCCAACGTCAAGATGGAGACGCTGGGCGGCAGGCTCGGCCTCAACACCACCGACATGGATCTCGAGATCATCGAGACCGTTCAGGCCGAGATCGCCCGCGAGGGATCGACCACGGCCCCTGCGCACACTCTCTACGAGATCGTCCGCAAGCTGCCCGAAGGCGCTCAGATCGAGATGGAGAGCGCCGAGGACGGGCAGCTCCTGCTGCGTTCCGGCCGCTCGCGGTTCCAGCTGGCGTGCCTGCCGGTCGAGGACTTCCCCGCCATGTCGGGGGGCGAGCTGCCGCACACCTTCCGCCTGGCGGCATGGGACCTGCGCGGCCTGATCGACCGCACCAAGTTCGCCGTCTCGACCGAGGAGACGCGCTACTACCTCAACGGCGCCTTCCTGCATGTCGCCGAACGCGAGGGAGTGCCGGTTCTGCGCGCGGTGGCGACCGACGGCCACCGGCTCGCCTGTGTCGAGGTGCCGCGGCCGGAGGGTGCCGCCGGCATGCCGGGCGTGATCGTGCCGCGCAAGACCGTCACCGAAGTGCGCAAGCTGATCGACGAATCCTCGAGCGAGGTGACGATCTCGCTGTCCGACACCAAGATCCGCTTCGCTTTCGACGACGTCGTGCTGACCTCGAAGCTGATCGACGGCACCTTCCCCGACTACGCGCGGGTGATCCCGTCGGGCAACGACCGCGTCCTCGAGGTCGACCACAAGCTCTTCGCCGCCGCGGTGGACCGGGTTTCCGCCATCTCCAGCGACCGCTCGCGGGCGGTCAAGCTGACGGTGTCGCGCGGAGCGCTCGAACTGTCGGCGACCAGCCCCGAGAACGGCACCGCCAGCGAGGAGATAGAGGTCGGCTACGACGCCGAGCCGATGGAGATCGGCTTCAATTCCCGATACCTGCTCGAGATCACCACCCAGATCGAGGGTGACAGCGCGCAGTTCCTGATGGCGGATGCGGCCTCGCCGACCATCATCCGCGAATCGGGCGACGAAAGCGCGCTCTACGTGTTGATGCCGATGCGGGTCTAGGACTCCGCTTCAAGGAGAACGAGCGGGCTTGGACGACCGGAACGCCATCGATGCCGGAGCCTCGAGGGATTCGCCCGGGGTACGGTGCCTGTCGGTGGCGCGACTGACGCTCACCGACTTTCGCAACTATCGGAGCCAGAGGCTGGAGATGGACGTGCGCCCCGTGGTCCTCGCCGGGCCCAACGGTGCCGGGAAGACCAACCTCCTGGAGGCGGTGTCCTTCCTGGTTCCCGGCCGCGGCCTGCGCAGCGCCCGGCTGTCCGAAGTCGGGCGCCGCGACGCGTCCGGGCGGGCGTGGGCGGTGGCCGCCCGCGTGCGTTCGTGGCTCGGCGAGGCCGACCTCGGCACCGGGCTCGACCTCGGCGCCGATGGACGCGAGCGGCGGGTGGTGCGGGTCGACGGCGAAACGGCGCGCAGCCAGACGGCGCTGGCCGAGCGCTTCAACGCGGTGTGGCTGACGCCGCAGATGGACCGCCTGTTCGTCGAGGGCGCGGGAGCGCGTCGTCGCTTCCTCGACCGCCTGGTGTTCGGCTTCGACCCCGCCCACGCCGGCCGCGTCTCGGCCTATGAGCACGCGCTGCGCGAGCGGACCCGGCTGCTGCGCGACGGCATTGCCGATGCCCGCTGGCTGACCGCCCTGGAGGAGACGATGGCCACCCGCGGCGTCGCGGTGACGGCCGCACGCCGTGACATGTGCGAGCGGCTGGACGCCGCCTGCGCGGCGGCTGCGGGACCGTTTCCCGCCGCCCAGGTGGCGCTGGCCGGCGAGGTTGCCGACTGGCTCGCCGCCGGGCCGGCGCTGGACGCCGAGAACCGCCTGCGCGAGCTGCTGGCCGCCGGCCGCAGCGAGGACGGGGCGGTGCCAGGCCCTCATCGCGACGATCTGGTGGTGCGGCTGCGCGACGGCGGCATGCCGGCCGAGCAGTGCTCGACCGGCCAGCAGAAGGCGCTGCTGATCTCGCTGGTGCTCGGCAACACCCGGCTGATGGCGGCTGAACGTGGCGCCAGCCCGGTACTGCTGCTGGACGAGGTGGCGGCACATCTGGACGGCGCGCGGCGGGCGGCACTGTTCGACGAGATCCTGATGCTCGGCGCCCAGGCCTGGCTGACCGGCACCGACGCCCCGGTGTTCGACCGGCTGCGCGGCCAGGCACAGTTTTTCCGGGTCGCGGACGGCGTCACGTCCGCGGCCGACGACAGCCAGTGAGAACTCGATGACCACTCAAGAAACCAAAGTCCCGGTCAACGGCAACGGCGACGTCTACGATGCGGAATCGATCAAGGTCCTGCGCGGCCTGGATGCGGTGCGCCGGCGGCCCGGCATGTACATCGGCGACACGGACGACGGCTCCGGCCTGCACCACATGGTCTACGAGTGCGTCGACAACGCCATCGACGAGGCGCTGGGGGGCTTCTGCGACAAGGTAGACGTGGTCCTGCGCGCCGACGGCTCTTGCACGGTGCGCGACAATGGCCGCGGCATCCCGGTCGACCTCCACAAGGAGGAGGGCGTGTCGGCAGCCGAGGTGGTGATGACGCAGCTCCACGCCGGCGGCAAGTTCAACCAAAACACTTACAAGGTTTCCGGCGGCCTCCACGGGGTCGGCGTGTCGGTCGTCAACGCCCTGTCGGCGCGCCTCGACCTCCGCATCTGGCGCGACGGCAAGGAGCACTTCATGCGCTTCCGCGACGGCAAGGCGGAGCAGCCGCTGACCGTCGTCGGGCCGGCGCCGAGCGAGAGCGACGGCAGCTCCCGCCGCGGCACCGAGGTGAGCTTCCTGCCCTCGGTGGAAGTGTTCTCGATGACCGAGTTCGACTTCGCGACCCTCGAGGTGAGGCTGCGCGAGCTTGCCTTCCTCAACTCCGGCGTCAAGCTGACGCTGACCGACCTCCGCCACGTCGACCCGCGCACCATCGAAATGCATTACGAAGGCGGCGTGCAGGCGTTCGTCAAGCACCTCGACAAGTCCAAGAACCCGCTGCACGATCCGATGATCGCGGTCGCGGGCGAGCGCGACGGCATCGCCGTCGATCTGGCGATGCAGTGGAACGACAGCTACCACGAGACCGCGCTCTGCTTTACGAACAACATCCCGCAGCGTGATGGCGGCACCCATCTGGCCGGGTTCCGCGCCGCGCTCACCCGCACCATCAACGCCTACGCCAACAACTCGGGGCTGGCCAAGAAGGCGAAGGCGGCGCTGACCGGCGATGACGCCCGCGAAGGGCTGACCTGCGTGCTGTCGGTCAAGGTGCCGGATCCCAAGTTCTCGTCGCAGACCAAGGACAAGCTGGTCTCCTCCGAGGTGCGGCCGGCCGTCGAAGGGGTGGTGGGCGAGGGCCTCGACCGCTGGTTCGAGGAGCACCCCGGCCAGGCGCGGACCATCATCGGCAAGATCATCGAGGCCGCCGCCGCCCGCGACGCAGCCCGCAAGGCGCGCGAGCTGACGCGGCGCAAGGGGGCGCTCGATATCAGCTCGCTGCCCGGCAAGCTGGCCGACTGCCAGGAACGCGACCCGGCCCTCTCCGAGCTGTTCATCGTCGAGGGCGATTCGGCCGGCGGCTCGGCCAAGCAGGGGCGCCACCGCGCCACCCAGGCCATCCTCCCCTTACGCGGCAAGATCCTCAACGTCGAGCGGGCTCGTTTCGACAAGATGCTGAGCTCGGCCGAGATCGGCACCCTGATCACCGCCTTGGGCACCGGCATCGGGCGCGAGGACTTCGACCCCGACAAGCTGCGCTACCACAAGATCATCATCATGACCGACGCCGACGTCGACGGCAGCCACATCCGCACCCTGCTGTTGACCTTCTTCTATCGGCAGATGCCCGACCTGATCGAGCGCGGCCATCTGTACATCGCCCAGCCGCCGCTCTACCGGGCCAAGCGGGGCAACTCGACCCAGTACCTGAAGGACGACCCCGCGCTTGAGGCCTACCTGCGCGACTCGGTCATCGACGAGGGCGCGGTGTTCGTGACCGCCGACGGCGAGCAGATCGCCGGCCGCGACCTGCAGAAGCTGGTCGACCGCGCCCGCTCGACCAAGGGCCTGCTGGAGTGGGTAGCCCGCCACGTGCCGATCCGGATCGTCGAGCAGGCGGCCGTCGCCGGCGCTCTCAACCCCGAGATCCTGTCGGACGATGCGCGTGCCGCCGAGGCGGCAGGCTACATCGCCAAGCGGCTCGATTCCCTCGAGATCCCGGCCGAGCGGGGCTGGACCGGATCGCCCGCCGAGGGCGGCGGCCTGGCGTTCACCCGCCGCCTGCGCGGCGTCACCCATCGTCACGTCATCGACGGCGCCCTGATCGAAAGCACCGAGGCGCGCCGCCTGGACGAGCGGGCCGCCGAGTTGCAGGCCACCTTCCAGCGGCACGGCAAGCTGACCGTCAAGGACACCGAGCACCTCATCGCCGGCCCGGTCGCGCTGGTCGAGGCGGTCAATCGCCAGGGCCGCAAGGGGATGACGATCCAGCGCTACAAGGGCCTGGGCGAGATGAACCCCGAGCAGCTGTGGGAGACGACCCTGGACCCGGAGGCACGCACCCTGTTGAAGGTCCGCGTCAGCCGCGCCGACCAGGCCGAGGAGGTGTTCTCGACCCTGATGGGCGACCTGGTCGAGCCCCGCCGCGACTTCATCCAGGCCAACGCCGACAAGGTGGCGAACCTGGACGTGTAGCCCGCGGCCCCCCGAGTCGCATCAGAAGTCGTAGCACCGGCCCTTGCGTTCCCAGTCGCCGTAGCGGGTCGGCTCGGGGCCGGAGGGACCGCCGATCTCCTTCGGCTTGCCGGGCTCGCCGGACGGCCCCGGGTCGGGTTCCGTTTCGACCGTCGGCGTTCCGTCTTTCGGCTTCTCGTCCTGCACCATCCTGGTCCTCCGGCCCGCCTTGAAGGGCGAGGTTTTCCTGACAACTAATCTAGTGCGGCCGCACAGGGCCGCTTGGCAAGGAGACTCTGCTCAGATGGGCATGATGCGTACCGCCCTCCTGCTGGCCGCCATGACCGGCCTGTTCCTCGCCGCAGGCTACCTGCTTGGCGGGCAAGGGGGGATGATGATCGCGTTCCTGATTGCGGTCGCGATGAACCTGTTCGCCTACTGGAACTCGGACAAGATGGTGCTGCGCATGCACAACGCGCGCGCCGTCGACGCCCGCACCGCGCCCGAGCTTCACGCGATCGTCGACCGCCTGGCCGAGCGCGCCGGGCTGCCGATGCCGGCGGTCTATATCATCGACACCCCGCAGCCCAACGCCTTCGCCACCGGCCGCGACCCGCAGCACGCCGCGGTTGCCGTCACCACCGGCATCCTGCAGGCGCTCAGCCGCGAGGAACTGGCCGGCGTACTGGCCCACGAGCTGGCGCACATCAAGAACCGCGATACCCTGATCATGACGATTACGGCGACGCTGGCCGGCGCGCTGAGCATGCTCGCCAATTTCGCGCTCTTCTTCGGCGGCAACAGCCGGAACAATCCGCTGGGCTTCGTCGGCACCATCCTGGTGATGATCCTGGCGCCGATCGGCGCCATGCTGGTGCAGATGGCGATCTCGCGCACCCGCGAGTACGATGCCGACCGCCTCGGCGCCGAGATCTGCGGCCGTCCGCTGTGGCTGGCGTCGGCCCTGGGGCAAATCGAATCGGCCGCCCGCGGGGTGCAGAACCCGGCGGCAGAGCGGAACCCGGCTTCGGCGCATTTGTTCATCATCAACCCGCTCAGCGGCCAGGGCGCCGACAACCTGTTCTCCACCCATCCCAAAACCGCCAACCGGATCCGCAAGCTGCAGGAGTTGGCCGGGGCATCCGTCGACACGACGACCAGCCGGCGCATGACGTCCCGGGGCCCGTGGGGGTGAGCAGCCGCGTTTCAGCGGCGCGACGTCATTGTGAATTTGTCATGACGGGATTTCCGCGTCCCGCCGGCGCCGCTACAATGCCGGCGCAACCATGGGATTTCCGGAGATGCCGACCGCTCCTGCCGCCTCCTCGCGCCGCTCCTTCCTGCTTCGGATGCTGGCCCTGACCGGAGTCGCCGCGGCGTCGGCGGCCTATATCGGGCCGCGCTTCTACCGGCGTGCCTTTGCGCCGCCGCCGCCGACCCAGGTCTGGATGTGCACCTTCCGCGACTGCGAGCCCTATTTCTACGTGCCGGCCAAAGGAGACCCCGACAACGTCAGCGGCAGCCACCCGATTCCGCCCGGGACCGCGTTCGAGAACCTGCCCGACGACTGGATCTGCCCCGTCTGCGGCTCGTCCAAGGAATGGTTCATGAAGGTCAAGGGCGAGGGCAATCCCGAGCGGGCATAAGTGAGATCGCAGCACGCCGGCGGCGCATCGCTCGCGCCAGGCCGGCCAAAGAAGGGGCGGCAACAAATGCCGACCCTTTCCTTTACCTCCCGCAGCGGGTCGCTCAGGTCCCGATCACCCCGCCGTCTTTCTTGACGATGACCTGGACCGAGGGCCGCGGCGGCATCCCGGCCTTGAAGTCCGGCCAGCGGGTAGAGGGGGCATCGAACGTCGAATCCTTCTCGTCGCCCGGATGCTGGACCGCAGCAAAGTAGGCCGAATCGTCGGTGTTGAACTCCGGCCCGCACAGCTCGGCCCCCCGCGGCACCCGGTAGAAATGGCGGGTCAGCGCGCGGCCGGGACCCGAGGTGTCGGTCGCCCACACGCCGTCGGCCTGACCGAACTTGGGGAAGCCGTCGGTCGAGATCCACAGCCGGCCCTTGGTGTCGAAGGCCACGTTGTCGGGCGAGGAGAACCAGCCGTTGGCCGAGATGCCCGGGTTGTAGCGGGCGCCGTCCTTGTCCGGATTCCCGGCCAGCAGGAAGACGTCCCAGGTGAACTCGTCCGCGGCGTGGTCGGCGTCGGCGTTGCGGCCCGACGGGCTGGTGCCCGGCGGGATGATCTCGATGACGTGGCCGTGATTGTTCTTGGCCCGTGGGTTGGCCGCGTCCTTCTGATCGTCCTTGCGGCCGGTGTTGTTGGTGAGGGCGGCGTAGATGACGCCGGTCACCGGATTGGGCTCGACGTCCTCGGGACGGTCCATCTTGGTCGCGCCCAGCAGGTCGGCGGCGCGGCGCGTCTCGATCACCACGTCCGCCTGGCTGTGGAAGTCGTTCTGCGGCGTCAGCGGTCCCTGGCCGAACACGAGCGGCAGCCAGGTCAGCTTTCCGTTCGGCTCCATCCTGGCGACGTACAGCGTGCCTTCGTCGAACAGGTTCATGTTGGCGGCGCGGTTCGCCGGGTCGTACCGGCCCTTGGTGACGAACTTGTAGATGTACTCGAAGGCCTCGTCGTCGCCCATGTAGGCGACCACGCGGCCGTCCTTGTTGACGACGGTGGTGGCGCCTTCATGCTTCATGCGGCCGAGGGTGGTGCGCTTCACCGGGACCGACTTCGCATCGTAGGGGTCGTACTCGACCATCCAGCCGAACTTGTTGGGCTCGTTGGGGTCCTTCTCGACGTTGAAGCGGTCGTGGTGAAGGTACCAAGCGTACGCGCTTTTGGCCTTGATGCCGTAGCGCTTGTAGTTGCGGGCCTCCGGCGTCTTCTCGGGATCGCCGCCGAAGTAGCCGTGGAAGTTCTCCTCGGCGAACAGGATGGTGCCCCACGGGGTCTTCCCGCCAGCGCAGTTGTTGATGGTGCCGATGACCTTGGTCCCGCTGGGGTCGCCGGCCGTCTTCAGCCTGTCGTGGCCGGCCGCCGGACCGACGATGCGGAACTCCGTCTTCGACGCGGTGATGCGGCGGTTGTAGGGGCTGCCCTTCACCACGCCCCAGCGCCCGCCTTCGCGCTTGATCTCGACCACGGTGTGGCCGTGGGCGGCAATCTCGACGTCGACCTGCTCCTTGGTCAGCTTGCTGAGCTCTCCCGCCTTGATGCCGGGGAACATCAACTGGTGGTCGGTGTACTCGTGATTGACGCACAGCAGGCCGTGATCGGCGCTGTTGGAGCCGAGCGGCAGCGGCAGGTAGCCGACGTAGTCGTTGTTGTAGCCGAACTGCTTTTCCTGGGCTGCCGCCGTCTGATGCAGGGGATCGAAGGCGGGCGCGTCCGCCTCGACCGGGTCGCCCCAGCGGATCAGCGTCTGCGCCTCATAGCCCTCGCAGCAGGCGTGCGACTCGGTGTAGCCGTGCTCCAGCTCCTTGAAGGTGAGCGTGGACGTCCCCGCGGCAAGAGCCTTGCGGCTGAAGAGGGCGGTGGCGCCCCCGCCGGCCAGCGCTCCCAGCGCGACCACGGCGCTTACCCCCTTGAGGGCCTGGCGTCGGCTGATCTTGGCCGGGATGAGATGGCGGATGGCGGAGTTGGCCGTCGGATTGGTTCCGATGTCCTCGCCGTCGCAGGCGAGCTCTTCGGGGCTCCAATCGATATCCGGCCGAAAGTGCGTGTCGGTCATGGTCAGCTCCCTCGCGTGTGCTTCGCCTGGAAGGTCTTGCGCCTCGCGCGCGAAAACGCGGTCCGGCTTCTCAATGCTTCCAGGTTGCTATTCCAT
This sequence comes from Rhodospirillales bacterium, assembly GCA_018432935.1. GTDB lineage: Bacteria > Pseudomonadota > Alphaproteobacteria > Rhodospirillales > Shumkoniaceae > JAHDSF01. Next base: position 58,944 of record JAHDSF010000007.1, read on the forward strand.
ACCGAAACGGCGCCCGCTGGCCCAATGAACTTCCTGTTCCGGATCGATGACGCTACGGTGACGGCCATCTTGCGGCCTCGGGGTCGGGCTGTTTCAAACCTTGCGCCGTGAGGTATCGGGATGTATTGGTAGTTGTGTGGCTCGTAACGGATGTCGCAATGGATTCCTCGCCCGAGCGTTCGGTCAGCTTCACGGCAGCGGATATGGACCTTCTGACGGAGGTCGCCGCCCGCTGCTTCAAGTCCCAACGCTGGGTTGCGGTTGCCCGGCGCACGGAGCCGCAAGGTAACGACGCCCTGGTGGTTGCCCTGGCCGACGGCGGCTGGCCCTCGGTCACGATCGAGCGGCTGGACGACGGCACCTACCAAGTTCGCGACCCGGACGGCGGCATCGTCGCGCTCGGCAGCGATCTCCGTACCGTTCTGATGTCCTGGGATTCCAAGCTCGACCTCCCGTGACGCCCCTGCCCAGCGCCCGAAGCTTCTCGACCTGACCGCGCCGGCGTTCAGTCGGCCCCCCGCAAGTCCCCGATTCCCAAGCCCCTTCCCATATATGCGACAGTGGGCACAGAGGAGGCACGGCGCGCGGCATGGACAGCATCCAGTCCGTCAACCTGATGCTGCTGATCGCCGCCGCGCTGGTCCTGATCGGCATCGTTTCCAGCCTGGTGGCGCGGCGGTTCGGCGCTCCCCTGCTGTTCGTGTTCCTCGTCCTCGGCATGGTCGCCGGCGAGGACGGCCCCGGCGGCCTGGTCTTCAACGACTACCGAGCGACCTATCTGGTCGGCTCGTTTGCGCTGGCGGTCATCCTGTTCGACGGCGGGCTCCGGACCAGGGTCTCCGGGCTGAAGGGCGCGCTCGCACCGTCCGCGGCCCTGGCGACCCTGGGTGTCGTCGTCACCGCGGTCATCGCGGGCGGTGCCGCATGGCTGGTGATCGACGACCTCAGCCCGCTCGAGGCATGGCTGGTCGGCAGCATCGTGGCCTCGACCGACGCCGCCGCCGTGTTCTTCCTGCTGCGGGCGGGAGGCCTCAGGCTGCGCGGCAGGATCGGCACCGTGCTGGAGATGGAATCCAGCACCAACGATCCGGTCGCCATGTTCATGACCATCGCGCTCACCGAGATCCTGCTGGCGGGCGGCCAGACCGCGACCTGGGTCATGTTGTCGCGTTTGGCCGAGCAGGCCGCGTGGGGCGTAGCGATCGGGCTCGGCAGCGGCTTCGCGGCGGTCTTCGTGCTCAACCGGATCGCCATGCCGACCGGGCTTCACCCGCTGTTCGTGGTGGCCAGCGCCGTGCTCGTCTATGCCGTCACCTCGGCAGCAGGCGGCAGCGGCCTGCTCGCTGTCTACCTGGCCGGACTGGTGTTCGGCAACCGGCCGGTACGAGCCTACCCGTCGATCGTCGGTTTCCACGATGCCGCCACCTGGCTGTGCCAGATCGTCATGTTCCTGGTGCTCGGCCTGCTGGTGACCCCGTCCAGCCTGGTCCGATACGCGCTGCCCGGGCTGGCGGTAGCGGTGCTGCTGACGCTGGTGGCGCGGCCGGCCGCGGTCTGGCTGTGCCTGCTGCCGTTCCGTTTCGACGCCAAGGAGAAGCTGTTCGTCTCGTGGGTCGGCCTGCGGGGCGCCGTCAGCATCTTCCTGGCGGCGATTCCCATGCTGTCGGGGCTGTCAAACGCGGCCGTGTACTTCAACGTAGCTTTCTTCGTCGTCCTGGTGTCTTTGCTGGTCCAGGGCTGGAGCATCAATGCGGTAGCGTTGCGGCTGGGCATGGCTCTCAGGCGCACCACCCCGAGCGTGCACCGCACCGAGCTCGACATCCCGGGTCAGACGGGGCGGGAGCTGGTCGGCTATCCGATCGTGGCGGAAAGCCTGGTCCTGCTGCTGTCCAAGCTGCCGGAATGGGCGCGCGTCCTGCTGGTCGTGCGCGACAACGAGATTCTCGACGGCAGCCGCGTCAAGCGCCTGAGAGCCGGCGACTACGCCTACTTCCTGGTGCCCCCCGAACGTGTGCCCCGGCTCGACCGCATCGTTTCGCCGTCATCCGACGTGACGAGGCGGGTGGCGCACCTGGTTGGCGAGTTCGCCATCAACGGCGACGCGGTGATCGGCGAGATCGACCGCATCTACGAGCTGGGCGCGGATGAGGAGGACCGCGGGCGAACCGTCGACGCGTTCTTCGGCGCTCGTCTCAAGGCGCCGCCCGTTCCCGGCCAGCGCCAGGATCTCGGCAAGGGCACCCTGGTCGTGCGCGCGGTCGAGAACGGCATCGTGGTGCGCGCCGGCCTGCTTCTGGAAGAGCTGGTCGACGACATGATCGTCGCCGAGCCGCCGCGGCGCAGGGTTTCCTGGCCGCGGCCGGGGCGGCTGCGTGCCCTCCTCAAGCGCCCCCGGCGCCCCATATAGCGAACTGCGTCGGCTGCCCGGTGAGGAACCCGCCATGAGATGGCTGTGCTGCGTGTTGGCTCTGGCCTGGGGAATGGCGGCGACCGCCGCAAAGGCGGTCGATCTCGAACTCGTGCTGCTGGCGGACGCCTCGCGCTCCATCGACGACGACGAGATCGCCTTTCAGCGCCAAGGCTACGCAACCGCGATCACCGATCCCGCCATGGTCGGCGCGATCACCAGAGGAGGGACGGGGGGCATCGCGCTCGCCTACGTCGAATGGGGCGATGAACGTTCCCAGGACGTCGTGGTGCCCTGGACGGTCATCGACAGCCCGGCCGCCGCGGCAGCCTTCGCCGCCGCCCTGACGAGCGCTCCGCGCAAGGCGACCGGACCCAACGCGATCGGCAACGCCATCGCCGCCGCCCACGCCCTCATCGACGGCAACGCGTTCTCGGCGCCGCGCCGCGTCATCGACCTTTCGGCCGACAGCGCCGCCAGCTTCGGCGGCATCCCGCTGGGCACGGCACGCGCTGCCGCCCTGGACGCGGGCATCGTCATCAACGGCCTGGCGGTGCTGTGCCGCCGCTGCAGCGGGCCACCGATCGCCTACGATCTTGTCCAGGCCTTCGAGGAACGCATCATCGGCGGCCCCGGCAGCTTCGTCGTCAGCGCCGATTCCAGCGACCGCTTCACCGAGGCGGTACGCAAGAAGCTGTTCCGCGAGGTCGCGGGCGATGCCCCCGGAGTGGCGTGGGCCGATTCACGCTGAAGGCATCCAGATCGCCGCCGTCTCGTCGCCGAAAGCCTCGGCCCTGCCGCGCGCGAAGCACTGCCCGACCCAGGCGCAGACGACCGCATCGAGGGTATCCTCGCAGCCCTTCCACGCGGCGCGCGGCTGCCCAGGTTCGGGAAGCGCGAGCTGCTCCAGGCCCTCGATCACCTCGCCGAGCCGGCCGCGGATCAGCTGCCATTCCGCCAGCAGGCGCCGGCGGCGCTCCTGGACGGGTGCGTCCGGCCAGTATCGCGCCGCGCGGGCGAGCTTGTAGGGCAGGCGCCGTGGCCGCCCGCACAGGCGCAAGAGTGCGATGTGCGGGTAGACTTCGAGGAGCGCGGGCAGCCGCGCCTGCCCCGTGGTCGCCAAGCGAAACCCGCGCTCGGCGAGCCGCGCCGTGTACACAGCGGAAATCGGCCCCGGCCGCTGCGCCGTGGGGGAATGGGTACTGCAGCCGGCACTGCCGAACGCCCGCGAGACGTCGTTGTCGGCTTTGCGGCGGCCGGCAAACGGCTGCACAGCCAGCGGCATGTCGACCGCCACCACATCGACCGGCGCATCCGCCAGCGCTTCGGCCGCATCCAGCAGCGGCAGCACGGGCGGGTGTTCCTGGATGGCGCGGCCGCCGAGAAAGCCCTCGTACGAGGCGGAGACGGCGAGCAGACGAGGACAGCCGCTGCGGCCGTCGAGCAGCGCGACGCCGCTCGGATGTCCCATCGTCCACGCCGCATCGATCCCGAGCACCACGGCCATGCCGCCGGGATTACTTGCACCGCCGCCGCTTGGCAAGACGCCCCTCACCGCCCAGGTGTGGCTGATGACTCCGCGATTGCTGCACTTCCTCGCCATCATCCTGGTCGGGTTGGCGCTGGTGCCCGCCGGGGCGCACCTGTTCGCACTGCCCAACAAGATCGCGATGTCCCAGGAGGACTACTTCACGGCCCAGGCCGTCTACCGGGGCTGGGCGCTGTTCGGGATCGTATTGATCGCGGCGCTCGTCGCCACCGTCGCCTGCGCGTTCGTCCTCGGCCGGCGGCAGCGTCCCTACGTCCTGGCGGGCCTCGCCGGGCTCCTGATTGCCGCCACGCTCGCGATCTTCTTCCTCTGGACCTTCCCCGCCAACCAGGCGACGGCCAACTGGACGGTGGTGCCGGAGAACTGGCGCGAGCTGCGCATGCAATGGGAGTTCGCGCACGCCGTCAACGCCGTACTGACGTTCGCGGCCTTCTGCGCCATCACGCTTTCGGCGCTGCGGGACCGCTAGCTTCGCGAACGGCGTCGTAGTCGTGGGCGAGCTCGGTGCGCACCAATGCCGCCATCAGCCGCGTCACATCCTCGCGGGGGACCAGGGCGGCGAGGGCGGCGGCATCGTTGGGCAGTCCCAGCCAGGCGGCCGCTTCCAGCACGCGGCGGTCGGCGAAGGGAAACAGCTCCTCCCACGCCGCCTGCGCCTCGCGGAAGAAGATGTCGACGCCGGTCTCGCCCAGACCCTTGAACTCCCCCAGCAGCCGCCGTTCCGTGGCGGGATCGCGCCCAGCAGCACCGCGCAGCCGGCGCAGGTCGCCGCCGTAGCGGTAGGTCACCATGGCGCAGGTCTCGCCCAGCATGCGCGCCGTGCTTTCGTCATAGCGGGCATAACCGGACTGGGCGAGGACCCGCATGCGGTCCTCCCAGGTCGCGCCCGCCATCTTCTCGGGAGTCGTCCAGCCCCGCTCGAACAGAGCCTTGGCGGCAGTTCGCGCGCGCTCGTTGCTGATGCGGGCGCTGAACAACACGCACGCCACCAGCCAACGGAACAGGTCCGACGGCGTGTTCCGCGCAATCTCGATGCCCAGTTCGCTGCAGAACGTGGTCCCGTGAAGTCGGAGGAGCGCGGCGACGATCCGCTGCCTGTTGTCCTGATCCACCCGTCCCCTCCTCCGCCGCCTCAGGCGGAGGTGAGACCTGCCGCACCGAGCGTCAAGGGCGGCTCCCCTGTCGGCCGCAATTGAAGCCGGTCGCGGCAAGGCCACATGAGCGGATATCCCGCAAAACGTCCACACAGGGAGGACCCGATGACGCGCAAGTACATCGACTGCCGCGAAATCCCGAGCGACAGCAGCTGCACCGTCGCCATCGCCGCCGACAACGACGAAGAACTTCTCGAAGCGGCCGTCCAGCACGCGGTGGCGGTCCATGGCCACGAGGACACGCCGCAGTTCCGGCAGCAGATCCGGCAGGCGTTCAGGACGGGCTCGCCGCCGTCCTGAACCGGTCGACGAGCGGCAGCAATCCCGACCGCGTCAGGGGTTTACCGGCTTCGGCAACGACAGGCCCTTGGCGGCGACTGCCTTGCGCAGGCGGTCGGGATAGTCGCTGATGATGCCGTCCACACCGGCCTCGATCAGGCGGGTCATGTCGGCTTCCTCGTTGACCGTCCACGGGACGACGCGAAGCCCCAGAGCGTGAGCCTCGGCAAGCGCCTCCGGCGAAAGATCGCGGAATTGGGGGGACCAGATCCTGCAGCCGGCCGCCTGCACCAGCTTCGGCACCGAGCCCCCGAAGTCGTCGACGTCGAGGCCGTCGGTCCACGGCGAGGCGCCCGCGCGGCCGCGCTGGATGGTGGCGCCGCCGCCGCGCTCCATAGTCAGGCACGAGGTCGCGATCTCGGGGGCCAGCCGCTGGACCATCCGCACCGGGCGCAGGTCGAACGACTGCACGGTCACCCGCTGCTCCAGCCCATGCCGGTGCAGGGCGGCGACCAGCCTTTCGGCGAACGCCTGCGGCGGCGCAGTGTCGTCCGGCTCCAGCGGCGAGACCTTGATCTCGACGTTGAGCCTGACCTCGTCACCGGCGTTTCGCACCAGCTCGGCCACCTCGTCGAAGGTCGGGATGCGGGCTCCAGGCACCGGCTTCTGGTGCGGGAACCCGGCGGCGTACTTGCTCCCCGGCCGCATGGTCCCGATGTCGAACCGCTGCACCTCGGCCAGGGTCAGCGACCGCAGCAGCGGCCCCGGCGCGGCGACATAGGCCCCGCCGAGCTGCGCCAGATCGGGCGAGACGCGGCGGTCGTGGGCGACCACCAGCACGTCGTCGGCGGTCAGCCCGACGTCCAGTTCGAGGGTGGTGACGCCGATCGACATCGCGGTGGCGAAGCCGGCCAGGGTGTTTTCCGGCGCCAGCCCGCGGGCGCCGCGATGGCCCTGCAGGTCGAGCGCTGCCGCAGGAGAGGCGGCGACGACGATGGCCGCCGCAGCGGCAGCAACGCGGGTGGCCTTCATCGCGCGTTCCCGAGCTTGGCCGCCTGGGCCTGCGCCTTGAGCGCGAGTTCCGTGACGGTGAACACGTGCTCCTGCGGCATCGACGTCTGGGTCCGGTTGCGCACGTCATTCAGCAGGTTCGGGAAGTACGGCAGATCTACGCCCGAGCAGTCGATGTGCTCGCAACGGGTGCCGTTGACCAGGAACAGGTGATCGCCGCCCTCGCGACCGGCGATATCGACGTACTTGCGCAGCTCCATGTAGCCTTCGGTTCCGGTGATGAACAGCCGCACGTCGCCCCAGGTCGGCAGGGCGTCGGGGGTGTACCAGTCGAGCCGGATGTAGCCCTGGCCGTTCTCGTTGCGCAGGATCATCTCGCCGAAATCGTCGAGCCCGGGGTCGCCCGGGTTGGCGAAGTTCCCGACCGCGCTGTAGACGATCTCGGCCGACTTGGCGCCGCTGAAGTAGAGGAACTGGTCGATCTGGTGCGAGCCGATGTCGGCGAGGATGCCGCCGTAGCATTCGCGCTTGAAGAACCATGGCGCGCGCAGGGCGCGGTTGAGGCGGTGCGGCCCCGTCGCCACCGTCTGCACGAACTTGCCGATGGCTCCCGCCGCCATCAGCTCGGCCGCCTTGGTCACCGCCGGCACCTCGAAGCGTTCGGAGAAGTCGATCGACCAGATCCGCCCGGTTTGGCGCACGGCGGCGCGGATGCGGTCGAGCTGCTCGAGGGTCGTGCAGCCAGGCTTGTCGAGCATGACGTCCTTGCCGTGCTCCATCGCCTCGATGGCGAGATCGGCGCGGTCGGAAGGCACGGCGGCGATCAGGAAGAGATCGATCTCGGGATCCTCGAGCAGCCGGCGCCGATCGTCGACGCGAGGCAGGTCGGGGAAGCGCCTGAGGAAGCCGGCGAGCGGCTGCGGCTCCCCTTCCGTCCACCAGCCCTTGCACCGGGCGCCGATCTGCAGGAGACCGTCCAGCATGCCGTAGATGTGGCGGTGGTCGAGCCCGACCGCGGCGACGACGATCTCTCCTTGCTTGTTCATGATTCCTCCTGGCGCTGTTTGGCGGGGGCTACTCTGGCACGAATGCCCTCCCAAGTTAACGGCGATTGCGCTAGAAGGCGAGGCAAGGTCCGGCCGGGGAATGGGCGACGGGCCGGCCGTCCGATTCGCAGGGAAGCAGCCGTGCACATTTATCTGCCGATCGCCGGACTCTCTGTCAACGTGCTGGTCGTGCTGGGGATCGGCGGCGCGGTGGGAATGCTGTCCGGGATGTTCGGGGTCGGCGGCGGCTTCCTGATGACGCCGCTCCTGATCTTCATCGGCATTCCCCCGGCGGTGGCCGTCGCCACCGGGGCCAACCAGATCCTGGCTTCGTCGGTCTCGGGTGTGATCGGCCACTGGCGGCGCGGCAACGTCGACCTGCGGATGGGAATGGCGCTGCTGGTCGGCGGCGTCGGGGGGTCGTCGGCGGGCGTATGGGTCTATTCCTACCTGCGCGGGATCGGCCAGATCGACTTGGTGATCAGCCTCTGCTACGTGGTCCTGCTGGGCACCGTAGGCACTCTGATGCTGATCGAAAGCGCACGGACCTTCCTGCGGCGGCGGCGACACGAGCCACCGGCCAAGCGGCACGTCCACACTTGGCTGCACCGGCTGCCCTTCAAGGTGCGCTTCCGGCGCTCGTTCCTCTACGTCAGCGTGCTGCCGCCGATCGTCATCGGCTTCCTGGTCGGCGTGCTGTCGGCGGTCATGGGCGTCGGCGGCGGCTTCATCCTGGTGCCGGCCATGATCTACATCCTGGCGATGCCGACCCTGGTGGTGATCGGCACCTCGCTGTTCCAGGTGCTGTTCGTCATGGCCGATATCACCGTGCTGCAGGCGGTCACCAATCAGACGGTGGACCTGGTGCTCGCGCTGCTGTTGATGGCCAGCGGGGTGGTCGGCGCCCAGCTAGGCGCATCGGCAGGGTCTCGCATTCGCGCCGACCAGCTGCGCGGGCTGCTGGCGCTGCTGGTGCTGTCGGTGGCGGTCAAGATCGCGTTCGATCTCCTGGCGCAGCCCGTGGATCCCTTCGTCATATCGGGATTCGGCCAGGGCTGATGCCTAGCTCGCGCTGCACTGGAACGTGACCGTCCTGCCTCCCGCCGTGTTGGACGCCGTCGCGGCGGTATTGGCGCGCGGGTAGCCGTTGTTCAGGCAATAGGACTGGGCGCTGCGGGCGGCGTCGAGCAGTTCGCGATCGTTACGGTAGGAGTACGAAATCGTCGGCGTCACCGGCACTGCCGGGGGCACCGCTGCCACCTGGGGCCCGAGCGGGGTCGCCGGCGGCAGGGCCGCCACCGTAGCCCGCGGCAAGCATTCGAACACCACCTCGTTGGTCCCCGTGGTCGTGCCGGGGCCGATGTTCAGGGTGCGCGGCAGAGCCTGATACTGGCTGCAGTAGACCGTCGCCTTGTTGTTCGCCTCGAGCAGCTGATCGTCGTTGACGTACTGGTACGTCACCTTGGGGTTGCTGGCCTGCACCGCGACGGGCTCCTGCCGTACCGGGCCGCAGGAAGCGACCATGATGGCCACCGCGGCTGCGCCCAACAGGGCTGTTCTTGTCATGACGCACGCTCCTTCATCATCATCTCCGCTGCAAGGAAGACGTTCGCCGGGGCGGTTTTGTTCCGCCCACGGACCGAACTTCCCTATTGCTTGACAATGAGGTTGTTGCGCACGGACTTCACCCCGGGCACCCCTGCCGCCACCTCGCCTGCCTGCTGCTTGGCGGCAGCGCTGTCGACAAAGCCGCTGAGCTGCACCTGGTCCTTGAAGGTCTCGACGCTGATGTCGAGGGCGCTGAGCTGGGGATCGGCCACCAGCTGGCTCTTGACCTGGGCGGTGATCGAGGCCGAATCCACGTACTGGCCGGCGCTTTCGCTGGTGCGGCTCGACGACGAACACGCCGGCAGCGTCGCCGCAGTCAGGACGGCAAACACGGTCATCCAAACAGCCGTCTTCATGATCATCCATCTCCGGTGGTTTGAGTGATGGGGCACACGGGCATCCCTGCCGCGAACCAGTCGCGACGGTCCCGCCGTTCCCTTTCGCGTATAAGTGAGGGTCTGGCGCCGCCTCATCAATCGACTTGAACGGCGAGTCGCCACCTAGGCGGGCAAGCCCGCCGAAAGCGATACTCACCTCGTTCAGGGCAATCTGCCTTGGCTCCAGGCCAGGACGGCATAGGGGCGACGAGGGTCGCGCGGCAGGTAGACGATCGCCCGACGGACGAAGACGCCGCCTTCGTCGCCGCGCGCCACCGCGGTGATCGCGAACGCATTGCGGGACGTCGGGGCGAAGAATCCCTTCAGAGCGGCCGCCGGCAACGGCGTCCCGGCGCCTCGGCGCGACTCCTCGCGCGCCGCGACGGCCGCCTCGACGAGGTCGGGGGCGATGCCGAGGGCGAGCAGCACCTCGCGCGGCGCCACCGCGGGATCGACGCCGCGGCTCCCGGAATGCACAGTCAAGAGCGGCTCCAGGCGGGCGTAGATCTGGGGCGTCACCCCGATCACCTGCCGCAGCTCGTCCACCGTGTCGAAGGGGGCATTCTTCGCCCCGTAAGGCAGGCCGGCGCGGGCGTATTCTCGGTCCTCGGCGCCGCCGGGGGTCACGAAGTCGTCGCCGTCCCGCCAGTCCTGAACCGCCGCCGCCAGGGCGGCTTCGGTTTGGTCGGGCAGCCGCAGAACGCTTTCGAGGAGCGCCAGCGGCGCGGCGTTGAGGTCGACCTTGCCGCCTTCGTCGGCGATCGAGACGGTGACTTCGCTCGACCCGACGCGCAGCAGGCGGGACGTGCCGTCTGTGCGCCACTCGCCGCCCCGGCCCCGCTGGGCGACCAGGGCGGCCGAGGCGCGGTGGACGGCGGCGTCGGCGGCCGCTTCGGCAACGGCGGCGGCAACCACGTTGCGGGCAATGCGCGCCTCGGTGCGGCTGGTCGAGGCGACGCTCGCCGCGATCACCGACAAGAGCACGAATACCCACAGCACCGCGACCAGGGCGATGCCGCGCTCGCCGTCGCCGGTCCCGGGCTTCAGAACTGGAGCTTGTCCCATTTCTGCAGCCCTTTCATGCGGGCGCGCAGCTCCTGGGTCACCGCGGCCGCCTCGGGCGAGCTGGCGACCACCCGCGGCGTCAGCACGATGATCAGTTCGGTGCGGCCCTGGAGGTCGGTGGTACGGCCGAACAGGATGCCCAGCACCGGGATCTCCGACAACAGCGGGATCCCGGTCCGAGCCTTGGTGACGTCGTCGCGGATCAGGCCGCCAAGCGCAATGCTCTCGCCGCTCTGCACGGCAACCGTGCTGCTGATGCGGCGCTGCTGGATGGTCGGCGAATCGCTTGAGCCGGTGGTGGTCTGAGCCACCGAACTCGCTTCCTGCTCGATCTCCAGGGTCACCAGGCCGCCTGGGTTGACCCGCGGCGTCACCGTCAGAATGACGCCGGTGTCCCGGTACTCGATCTCGCTGACGACGGTGTCGAGGTTGATGGCGCTGGTGGCGGTCCGGGTCAGCACCGGCACCTGGTCGCCGACCTGCAGGTAGGCGGTCTGGTTGCCCAGCACCATCAGGTGCGGCGACGAGATGACCTTGACGTCGGAGACATCGGCCAACAGGTCGAGCGCCGCCCTGAGATCCCCCGATCCGTTGCTGAAGAAGTAGGTGAAGCCCGAGCTGGCGAGGCCCGGTCCGGTGCTGTTGGCGATGGTGCGCAGGCTGAACTGGTTGGTGCCGCCGGCCTCGAAGAACCACTGCACACCATAGCGCAGGTCGTCGTTGAGGGTGACCTCGGCGATGGTTGCCTCGATCAGCACCTGCAGCGGCACCACGTCGAGGCGGCGCAGGGTCTGCTCGACGGTGCGATACTGGCCGGGGGTGGCGAGGATGACGAGGGCGTTGTTGGCCTCGTCGGGGATCACCCGCAGACCGACAAACTCGGACAGCACGCCGCTGCCGCGGATACCCGGGGCCGTCGCGCCGCCGCCCTCCGGCGAGAACCGCACCTCCGGTGCCGGCGCGGCCGACGTCGTTCCGGCGGTGGCAGCCGGGGTTCCAACCGCCTCGGCGGCGGCAGCAGCGGGGCGGCGGCTCGCCAGGCTCGACGTGCGGCCTGTCAGCCCACCGGTGGCTCCCGAGAACGACGGCGACAAGCCGCCGAGGCCGGGCCGATCACGTCCGATCCGGCTCCGTTCCAGTCGCGGGGCTACGCTGGCGGTGCGCTTGGTCAGCTCGCCCCCGCCGCTGCCGAACAGATCGCCGATGATGGCGGCCAGATCGGCCGCCTTGGCGTTCTGCACCGGATAGACGAAGATGCGCTGGTCGTTCTGGTTCCAGCTCCGGTCGAGGCGCCCGATCCATTCGCCGATCAGCTCGACGTAATCGGTGGTGCTGGCGATCGCCAGCACCGCGTTCATACGATCGAGGGACACCACCCGCAACACCGACGAAATGTCGAGCCCGAGCTCGGTTCCCAGGACGTGCTCGAGCTCGGCGACCATGGTCGGCGAATCCGCGTACTCGACGGGAAAGATTCCGAACGACTTGTCGCGCAGCCAGTCGACGTCGAAAACGTCGACCAGGTCGAGCATCGCCTTCAGCTCCTGGCGGGTCCCGGCCAGCACCAGGATGTTGCGCGCCGGGTCGGCCCGCAGCATCCCGCCTGCCGGCGCCAGCGGCTCCAGGATCGCCTGCATCTCGGCCGCGCCGACGTGCTCCAGCGGCACCACCTGGACCCGGTAGCCGGGCAGCCCGGGCAACCCCGCGCGGGCGGTCACTACCGGCGGCGAGGACTTCGCCGCCTCGTCGAGGGGAACCACCTTGTAGAGGTCCGCCTCGCGCACCAGGGCGGCGCCATTGACCCTGAGCACGGATTCGAAGGTTGCGAGCAGCGCCTCGCGCGGGATCGGACCCGAAGTCTCGAGCGTCACCTCGCCGCCGACCTTGGGGTCGAGAACGTAGGGGACCTTGAGAATATTGCCGAGCACCGCCTGCGCGACTTCGGGCAGGCTGGCATTGATGAAGTTCAGGGTGACGTTGCCGCCGGGCAGCTCGCGCACCGCCGGTGCGGTGACGACGGATTCGCGGACGGCGCGCCTTTCGACGATGATCGGTTGCGGCTTCTCGCGCGTCGATGCCGGCCCCGCCACCTCGGCCGGAGGGCGCAGATGTCCTGCCGGACCTTGGTCGTCGCCGGCGACCGGCTCCTGCGAGGGAGTGCCGTAGAACGGCACCCGGTCTTCGCACGCCAGGACCGGCAACAGGAGCAGACATGATGCCGCCAACAAGCGTAGTTTCATCCCCCAGCCCCCCAATGCAGACCGCCTTGCCGAGCGGCCACCCCGCGAAGATGCGCCGCTTGGGCGCTCTCGTTCCCTGCCCATCACCGGGATGCCCTGGAGCCGCCAGCCGGTGCGGGCGGAGGCGGAGGCGCCCCGCCGGCCTGGCTCGGCGACGGCTGCTGCGGCAGCGGCACGAGTCCGGACGCGCTCGGCGGCCGCGGCGGCGGTCGGTCCCGGGCGACCTCCTGGAGCTCGACCAGGTGTTCGCGTACGCCGTCGGCGAGCAGCAGGCTGCGGGGCCGGATGTCGCGGACGCTCCACCCTCCGAGCCGGTCGCCCACCGCGACCTGGCTGATCTCGCCGTTCTTCTTGGCCTGGACGATGGCGATCCGGCTGGCATCCGAGATCGCGACCCCGAGCAGGGTGAACAGGTCGCGTTCGGTCGGCAGCGCCGGTTCCGCCTCAGCGACGGTGCGCGGCGGCGCCCGGGTCTCGCTGAACAGCGGGCGCTCGGCGATCTCGTCAAACGTCTCCGCCGGCGGAAATGCGACCTCCAGGACCAGCGGCTGGGCGGTGAACGTCCGCTCCGCGATCGCCGGCCGCGACGGCGGCGCGGGCACGTAGAGACGGCCGGTCGCCTGCAGCGCGAGGGCGCCGGCTGCCAGTGCGCACAGCAGCGAAAGGGCGATCGACGTGCCGCGGCGGCCGCTCACGTCACGTCTCCGCCGCGCATGAAGCCGCTGACCATGAACCGCGCCTGCACCGGGTCCTCTCCGGCATCAGCCTTTCCGGCCGGAATCCGGGCCCCGGTACGCCTGACCTCCAGCTCGTCGACGAACAGGTACGGCACGCCGGTCTCGAGATCGTAAAGGAGGTCCTCGAGGGCGCCGATCCCGGCGCTGACCATCACGTCGACCGCGACCCGGCGATAGTTGCCGTCTGCCTCGGGTGCCAGCACCTGCACGCTCTTCAGCGTGCCGCCGGCCTTGGTGATGGCCAGTTTCAGACGGTCCTGCAATGCCGCCGCCGCCAGTGCCGGATTGTCGGCCTTGAGAAACCCGCCGCGCGCCGTTTCGATCGCGCGCAGCCGCGCCAGCTCCCCATCGAGTTCCGGCCGCGTCGCAGCATGGGCGCGGTAACGGACGAGGAACTCGGCATCGCGTTCGACCGCCACCGCGTGGCTCGCGAAATCTTCGCGCAGCGGCGCGACCACGCCGGACCACGCCAGCCAGGCCATCGCCACCAGCAGGGTGACGGCGAGCAGCCTGCGCAGGAGCGGCGAGACGTTCGTCATTGCGTCGCTCCGGCAATCCGGAAGGTCAGGTTGAACCGCTCTCTGCCGGAGGTGGGATCCTGGGTTACCGGCGAACGGAAGCGCGGCTCGGCGAACATTTCCGAGCCGTCGATCAGCGCGACGAGATCGGAAGCGGCCGCCGAATGGCCGGCGATCCGGATCTCGCGATCCCTGTATTGCAGCTCGGTCAGCCAGGTGTGGTCCGGCAGAATCCGGGTGAGCTCGAGCAGGATTGCCACCGCCAGCGGCTGCGTGCGTTTGCGGTCCGTGAAGAAGGTGAGGTCCTTGCGCAGCAGCGCGACTTCCTCCTCCAGCTTCGCCACCGCGTCGGCGGCCTGCCGCGCCTCCCGGACCTGACCGGCCAGAGCCGCGGCGGCAGCTTCCCGGTCCTGGAACGCCAGATGCCCGGCCGCCGCGATCAGCACGCATGCGGCCGTGGCGAGGAGCGGGTTGAGGATGGAGGCGAACGAGCGGGCGGGGACCTCGTCGGAGCAGCCGCTGCGAAGGCGCATCTGTGGCGCCTGGCCGTCGTCGGGATCGCCGACGGCCACGGCTGCGGCCTGCAACCCGAAGCCGGCCAGACGCTGCGTCTCGTGCTCGACCACCCGCTTCGGCACCACTGCGAGCAGCGCGCGCAGGCCGCCGCGCGAGGAGGCGAGGAGGTCGTAGTCGAAGCACACGTCCCGGGCGGCGAAAGGGGTCTGGCGATCGATCTGGTAGTAGAGGGCACGCCTGAGCTCGGGCTGCGGCAACGCCGGCAAGGCGAGCTCCTTGAACAGCGCCTGCGCACGAGGCAGGCAGAGCACGAGCCTGCCGGCCCTGCGACCGTGCCGCGCCACCGCCGCCTGCAAGGCCCGGCCATCGGCGGTGTCGACGACCTGCCTGCTCTTGCCGCCTTCCCAGACGCGAAGCCGGTAGCCCCCGCCGTGCGGATGCAGGGCGAGACAGCGGAGACCGGGGTCCAACCGCTTGCGAAGGGTCTCCGGCACCAGGCCCAGGAGTTCGCCTCCCCACCAGGCGAAGAATCCGCGAACCGGGGCCGCGACCGGAGCAAGGAAAGCAAGCATGGGCATCGCGATTTCTTTTTGACGAGGTCACTCCCCGGAAAGCCAGGCACTGCATCGACTTTCGTCGGGGCGTCTAAGGCACAAGGTTTCGGTGGCTAACATGGGGGACACGGCCAGGGTCGGCCAGAGGTCGGGGGCCGATGCCTGCAGCGATATTTCGATCCGGACCAGGTCTGGAAGTGTGTCCCTGCCTACCCATTCGGGTCGCCAAGAGCGGGGAGACCGGGAGCCGTCGGCGCCGAAGTAGCCGATCCGCAGCGCCGCGACGCCCGTCAGAAGAACGGTCTCTCCCTTGATCTGCTCGGGCGCGTCACCGGGATCGACGTCGGGGTGCAGGAGAACGTGACGGAACACGAGCCGCCCGCCGTCCCGGCCTTGCTCCAGCTCGAGCCGCACGCGATGGAAGCCGCCGAACCCGACGTGCGCGGGAAGGGGCGCGATGAAGGAGAGCCGCTCCGTCCGTCCCTCGAACGCGACGTCGGAGCGCCCGCCCTCGTGGTAGGGGTAGGCCTGCTGGATCAGGGAACGCAGGAACGACTGCACGGCCTGGACGTCCGACTCCTCCTCGCTTCGCGTCGTCTCCGCATCCCACACCCGGGTCCCCAGGTGGAGGCCCCCGGCCAGCACCGCGAGCACAAGGCTCAACAGCGTCATCGCGACCAGGATTTCGATCAGCGTGAAGCCTTGCTCCCGCGGATCACGGCAACGCGGGACGGACGGTTTCGAGGGCGACGATCGGCAGTCCATCTCCTCTCCTCACCTTGACGCTGAGCTGCACCAGCGGCGGCTCGCCGGAAGCGGGATCGCCGACCGGCTCGACCTCGACGGTCCAGGCGAACCCCTGCCGAGCCCCGCCCGGCGAGCCGGTCCATCCGGCCGCCGCCAGCTCCGACTGCGCCAGGCGAAGAGCGGCCAGCCGTTCGCGGGCGTGCGTCCCCGCTGCCATGCTGGTCGACAGGGACTCGAGCACGGCCGACACGCACAGAGCAGCGACAACGAACGCAACCAGAACCTCGATCAGCGTGAAGCCGCGTTCGTCTCGCGGTTCAGCGCGCGATGCGGACCCGGCCGGTGAGCCACTCGACCGTGACCACGAAGGCGTCTGCGTCGCCAATGCGAACCTCCCCACCCGTGGAGCTGCCGTCGGGAAAGAAGCGGAACCCGGCCGTCGCCTCGTCGACCTGCTCGATTTTGGCCGCGGTGGCGCCGACCGGAGGACGGCTCTCGAAGCGGTGCCGGCGCGGCGCATCCCCGGTCCCGTAGGCGCCGTCCTCGGAGACCGTCACCACCACCTCGCGGTTGCCCGCGATGGCATCGCTGCGCGCCTCGCGGAGGAAGGTGGCGAACTCTCGCACCTCGGTTTCCAGCGGCGGCGACGCCGCACCCAGCATCGGCACCGCCGCCGCCGTCAGTCCGGCAACGATCAGAAGGACGACCAGAAGCTCGATCAAGGTGAAGCCGCGCACCCGACCCCCCTACCAACTCGTGATGTCCTGGTCCTCGTCGGCGCCGCCCGCGGCCCGGTCGGCACCCAGGCTGGAGAGGTCGTAGACCCCGTGGCGGCCCGGCGCGACGTAGACGTAGGGCGTCCCCCAGGGGTCGATCAGGCTGTCCTTCTTCTTGACGTAGGGTCCCCGCCAGCGTTCTCCCTCCGCGGGCCGCTCGATCAGGGCGCGCAACCCTTCGCCGGTCGTCGGATAGCGCCCGGCATCGAGCTTGTAGAGATCGAGCGCTGTCCCCAGGTTGCCGATCTGGATGCGTGCCGTATCGGTGCGGGCTCCGCCCAGGTAGCCGAGCACCTGGGGCGCCGCGATGGTCGCCAACAGGGTCAGGATGATCATCACCACCAGCAGCTCCAGAAGCGTGAAGCCTGCCTCGTCGCGACGGCGTCTTGTCCCTGCGGTACGCATCGCCTCCATCCCTTCCTGCTCCTTCAGATCGCCAGCTTGTTGATGCTCAGGATCGCCACCAGCACCGAGCCGATGATGGCGGCGATGACCATGCCCAGGCCGACCGTCAGCAACGGCACCAGCAGAGCCAGCAGTCGCTCCATCGTCCGCTGCACCTCGCGGTCGAAGATGTCGGCGATGCGCAGCAGGATCTCGTCCAGCCGCCCGCTTTCCTCGCCGACCCGGACCAGGTGCACGGCAAGACGCGGGAACAGCCGGCCTTCCGCCAGCGGCCCTGCGAGGCCGCGGCCTTCGCTGACCTGCGCTGCCAGTTCGCCGACGAAGCCGGCGACGGCGGTGTTGCCGTGAACCTCGCGGACGATCGCCATCGCGTTCAGCAGCGTCACCCCGTTGCGCAGCAGCGTTCCCAGGGTCCGGCCGAAGCGGGCGACTTCGGTCTCGAGGATCAGGGTGCCGGCCAGCGGCAGCCGCAGCAGCATACGGTCCCAGGCCAGACGGGTCGGAGCATCGCGGAGCCGCAACCGCACCACGACGATCAGGGCGACGGTGCCGCCGGCCATGAACGGCCAATAGGTCTGGAACGTATCGGCGATGCCGATGACGATGCGGGTGGCGAGCGGCAGCGCGGCGCCGGCGTCCTCGAACAGCGGCTTGAATTGGGGCACCACCACCGTCATCAGGACGATGATCGAAACCCCGGCGGTGAACAGAAGAATCAGCGGGTAGATCAACGCCGACTTCACCGTTTCGGCGGTGGCGCGGCTGCGCTCCATGTAGTCGGCGAGCTGCGCCAGCACGGGGTCGAGCGCGCCGCCCGCCTCGCCGGCGCGCACCATGCTGACGAAATAGACGGGAAAGGCGTCGCCCTGGGCGGCAAACGCGTCGGCCAGAGACGCGCCGCTGCGGACCCGGTCGAGGACGCCGACCAGCAGCGCGCGCAGCCTCTCGGGCTCGCCCAGCTCGACCAGGATCTCGAGCGCCCGCTCCAGCGGCAGCCCCGCCTTCAGGAGGGTCGCCAGCTCGCGCGCCACTGCCGCGACGGCGACCGCCGAGACGCGACCACCCCCCCGGCCCCGGGCCCGCGCACGCAACGCGCCGCGTCCTGCCGCCAGCGGCTCGGCCCGGACCGGAATGTGCCCCGCCTCGTGCAGGCGGGCGACCACCGATGCCTCGTCGACAGCGTCCATCTCGCCTTCGAGGGCCTCGCCGTCGGGCGTGACCGCCTTGTAGCGGAAGAGCACCATCTCAAGCCTCGCGGGTCACGCGCAGCACCTCCTCGACGGTGGTCACCCCGTCGAGGACCTTGCGCAGGCCGTCGTCGTACATCGTCAACATCCCTTCCTCGACCGCCGCCCGCCGCAGTTCCTGAGCCTCGGCATGGCGGAGCACGAGCGAGCGGATGCGGTCGGTGACGGGGAGGAACTCGAGGATCGTGGTGCGGCCGCGGAAGCCGCTGCCGCGGCAGCGCTTGCAGCCGGCGGCAGCGTAGACCGTGGGCTCCGCCGGCAAGTCTGCGAAGCCGGTGCCCAGCCGGCCCAGCAGTGCCGGGTCGGCCGGTTGCGGCGTGCGGCAGTGCGGGCAGAGCGTCCGCACCAGCCGCTGCGCCAGGATGCCCGAGACCGTCGAGGTCAGCAGGTAGTCCTCGACCCGCATGTCGAGGAGCCGCGAGATGCTGCCAGCGGCATCGTTGGTGTGCAGGGTCGACAGCACCAGGTGCCCGGTCAGCGACGCCTGGACGGCGATCTGCGCCGTCTCGAGGTCGCGGATCTCGCCGATCATCAGGATGTCGGGGTCCTGGCGCAGGAACGAGCGCAGGGCGTGGGCGAAGGTGAGCCCGATCTGCGGCTTCACCTGAACCTGGTTGATGCCCTCCAGCTGGTACTCGATCGGGTCCTCGACGGTCAGGATCTTGACGTCGGGGGTGTTGCGCTCGAGCAGGCAGGCATAGAGGGTGGTTGTCTTGCCGCTGCCGGTGGGCCCGGTCACCAGCAGCACGCCGTTGGGCCGGTGCAGGACCTCGCGGAAACGTGTCAGCACCGGCTCGGTGAAGCCGAGCTCGGGCAGATCGAGCCGCACCTCGCCCCGGTCCAGGATGCGCATGACAAGGCTCTCGCCGTGCATGGTCGGGATGGTCGACACCCGCATGTCGATGTCCTTGCCGCGCACCGTCACCTTGATTCGCCCGTCCTGGGGCAGCCGGCGCTCG
This sequence comes from Rhodospirillales bacterium, assembly GCA_018432935.1. GTDB lineage: Bacteria > Pseudomonadota > Alphaproteobacteria > Rhodospirillales > Shumkoniaceae > JAHDSF01. The sequence continues at coordinate 78,139 of JAHDSF010000007.1, forward strand.
GCGATGTTGAGATCGGCCATGATCTTGACCCGCGAGATCACAGCCGCCTGCAGGCGCTGCGGCGGCGAATCCACCTCGCGCAGCACGCCGTCGACGCGGTAGCGCACGCGCAGCCGGCGCTCGAACGGCTCGACATGGATGTCCGAGGCGCGCACCTCGACCGCGTTGGCGATCAGGAGGTTCACCATGCGGATAACCGGCGCCTCGCTGGCAAGGTTGCGCAGCCGCGCGATGTCCTGTTCGGTCTGGTCGGCGCCGCCCTCGACGCTGCGTGCCAGCTCGTCGACCCCGGAGTGCCCGGACTTATAGAGCCGGTCGAGGGCGTTCTCGATCTCGGCCGGAACCCCCACCCAGGGCGCGACGCGGATCCCGGTCGACATCTCCATCGCGGCAATCGCGTAACGGTCGGTGGGGTCGGCCATGGCGAGGCAGATTCCGCCGTCTTCCTCGCGCAGCGGCACGAGCTTGTGCTGCTTGAGAAAGTTGGGGCTGATCGCTTCTTCGCAGAGCGGGGCGGCGGGGTAGTCGTCTTCGTGCGCCAGCGGCAGGGCAAGCGTTGTCGATAGCGCCTGCGCGACGTCGGTCTCTGTCACCAGGCCCAGCTTGGTGACGATCAGATGCGCCCCCTCGCCGGTTTCCTTCTCGAGCCGCAGCACGCGCTCGAAATCGGGCGGCGAAAGCTTGCCGCGTTCGACGAGATCCTGTCCGAATGCCTCGCTCCACGAGGCGGTCCCTGCCGGCAGTGTCATGGACGCCCCCAAGCCCGGCCAAGCGGTGAGCCCAGGCGGAGGGGCGCTGGCGCGAAATGCCACCGCGACGGCGAGCCACCTCCGGCACGCGCGCCCTACCCCTGGAGCACACGGCATATGAGAAGCCGGCGGCGGCCCATCAATACGGAGAGGACGTCACCACGGAGTACCCAGGTGGATAGGCCCATAAAGCCAGACCAGCCACGTCCCCAGGGCCAGGAAGGGACCGAACGGCATCGGCGTCGCGGTGCTCACCCCGGATCTGCGGCGCTGCCAGACGGCCCATGCCAGGGCGGTGAGCGCCGCGAGCAGGACAACGCTCGGCAGTCCCGGCAACGACACCCAGGCGCCGGCCGCCGCCAGCAGCTTGGCGTCGCCCCGTCCCAGCCCCTCCCGTCCGCGCAGCCTGCGGTAGGCCAGGGCCGCCGCCTCGAAGAAAAGGAACGCCGCCACTGCTGCCGCCGCGTGCCAGACCACCGAGGCGGGCTGGATCAGCCAGGCGGTGGCCAGTCCGGCGGCCACCAGGGGCAGCGTCAGCTTGTTGGGAAGGAGGAACGTTGCGGCATCGATCAGAGCCAGCGCCAGCAGCATCCAGCCGAGAACGCAGGTCGGCCAGACCAGCCAGCCGGGCACCGTCAGAATGCTCCAGATTGCGATCGCGACGGCGGCCGTCTCGACGGTCGGATAGAAGGCTCCCAGATTCGCCCCGCAATAGCGGCAGTGCCCGCGAGCTGCGACCCAGCTCAGCACCGGCACCAAATCGCGGACGCCAAGCACCGTCGCGCAGTGAGGACACTTGGAGCGTGCGAACGCGACCGGCTCGCCGACCGGCAGCCGCTTCACCAGGACCCCGAGGAAGCTGCCCAGGAACGGCGCCGCCACCAGGGCGGTCAGGCCGTGCAGGGTGAGCTCGGGCATATCCCCGCCTCCGATGGCCTGGCACGACCTTAGAGGCTTTTGCCGGCCGCCGGAAGCCATTCCCCTGCGCCGCAGCGCCGGGGCGTCTCACGCCTCGAATTGGACACTGCGCATCCGGACGCGGCTGCGCGGCAAGGCCGGCAGGCGCTGGCAGTCGATGGTCAGATCCTGCGCCGGGAGCTCGTAGTGCATGCGGCCGGCCAGGATCTCGGCCGCCAGCTTCATGAGTTCGATGGTGATCCACTCGCCGGGGCAGCGGTGATTGGCCGAATGGTCGCCGATCCCTTGGGGAACAAAGTTGAAGGGGCTACGGTCCCAGGAGCGGAACCGGTCCGGGCGGAACTCGTCCGGCTCCACCCACGTCCGGGGATCATGGTTGGTGCCGTAGAGATCGAGGATGACTCGGCGGCCGCGGGGGAAGTGGTAGCCCCTCCACTCGAAGTCGCGGCGCACTCGCGCCACGATCGCGGGGAAGAACGGATAGAAGCGTCGGACCTCCTGCACGAACATGGCTGTGTAGCCCTCCTCACCGGCGCGGATGCGCTCGCCGCATTCCGGGTACTCGTGCAGGGCGTGGGCGACGAAGGCGATGTAGACGGCGACCGCCACCGTCGGGCGGAGGATATTGAGCACCTCGACAGCGGCAACGCGAGCATCGATCAGCTTTCCGTCGGAATCGCGGCAGCCGGCGAACACCGACAGCGCGCTGTGCCGCGGCGGCTGAACCAGCCCGCGACCGACGCCCTCGACCAGATCCTGGATCCAGCGCTCCGCCTGATCGCGCTCGATCCGGGTTCGCCAGTGCCTCAGCCCGACCGCCCCGGCGCCTTCGAACATGTCGGCCAGTTCGCGCGTACGCTGCGCCACTTCGTCCTCGAACAAGGGCACGCCGGCCCATGCGCAGGCCGCCCGGGTCAGCACCTCCAGCATTTCGTCGTAGAAGACAATCTCGTCGTGCAGCGCCCAGGCCCGCGCCGAGCGCCGCCAAGCGTCCTCGACCAAGCCGCGCAGGGCCGCGATCTGCTCGTGTCCCATCAGGCCCATGAATGCCTGCTTGCGAAGCCGGTGCGCCGCGCCGTCGAGCCCCTGGACGCCGCCGACGCCGAACAGCGTCTTCCGCAACAACTCGGGCGACGCGCCTCCCCGCTCGAAACGGTCGTGATCGGCGAACAGACGGGCCGCCTCGGCCCCCGTCATGCAGACGGTCTTCTGCAGCAGGATCCTCGCCTCGAACAGGTCGCTGCCATGCTCGCGACAACGCGCGGCGATGAAGCCATACGGGTTGCGCCGCAGCGCGACCGTGCTGTCCGGCGTCCTCTCGATCGGCATCTGCGGCATGTTGTCCTCCTTTCGCGGTCAGCTGTCCCAAGGACGTGGAAAGGAGGCCGGTTAGTCCGGCGGGCAGCGGGGCGAATCCGCAGATCGCCCCGCCGCGCGGAACCTCTACTCGGCGGCCTGGGAATCGGGCCGGAACTGCGCCGTCTCGGTTGAATCCTGCATGGCGGCGGTAGAGGAACGGCCGCCGGCGATCGCCTGGGAGACCGCGTCGAAATAGCCGGTTCCGACCTCGCGCTGGTGCTTGGCGGCGGTATAGCCTTCGCTCTCGGCTGCCAGCTCGGCTTCCTGCAACTCGGCGTAGGCCTCCATGCCGCGCCGGCTGTAGGCCTTGGCCAGCGTGAACATGCCGTAGTTGAGCTGGTGGAAGCCGGCCAGGGTGACGAACTGGTATTTGTAGCCCATCGCGCCCAGCCGCTTCTGGAACTCGGCGATGTCGGCGGGTGCCAGCTTGCGCTTCCAGCGGAAGCTGGGCGAGCAGTTGTAGGCCAGCAGCTTGCCGGGGAAATGGTGCCGGATCGCCTCGGCGAATCGGCGTGCGTCGTCGAGGTCCGGTTCCGAGGTTTCCCACCACAGGAGGTCGGCGTACTCGGCGTAGACCAGGCTGCGGGCAATGGCGTAGTCCTTGCCGACGTCGGGCTTGATGCGGAAGAAGCCCTCCGCGGTCCGCTCGCCGGTCAGGAACGGCCGGTCGCGCGGGTCGACGTCCGAGGTGATCAGCTTTGCCGATTCGGCGTCGGTCCGCGCCAACAGGACCGTCGGCACGCCTTCGACGTCGGCGGCCAGCCGGGCAGCATTGAGGGTACGCACGTGCTGCTGCATCGGCACCAGAACCTTGCCGCCGAGGTGGCCGCACTTCTTCTCCGACGCCAGCTGGTCCTCGAAATGGACGCCCGCCGCCCCGGCCGCGATCATCGCCTTCATCAGCTCGAAAGCATTGAGCGGACCGCCGAAGCCGGCTTCGGCGTCGGCGACGATCGGAGCGAGGTAGTCGACCGTGCGGCCGCCTTCCAGCGCCTGGATCTGATCGGCCCGCAGCAGCGCGCTGTTGATGCGGCGGACCACGTCGGGCACCGAGCTGGCCGGATAGAGGCTCTGGTCGGGATACATCTGGCCGGCGTTGTTGGCATCGGCGGCGACCTGCCAGCCCGACAGGTAGATCGCCTTGAGCCCCGCCTTGACCTGCTGCAGAGCCTGGTTGCCGGTCAGGGCGCCGAGGGTAGGAACGTAAGGCTCGCTGTTGAGGAGCGCCCACAGCTTCAGCGCACCGCGCTCGGCGAGCGTATGGGCAACCCGCAACGAACCCGACAGGCGGCGAACGTCGTCCGCCGTGTAGTCGCGCTTGATCCCGTCCCACCGGCGATGCGCGAAGTCGAGGCTGTCGTGATACATGATGGCTGTACCTCCCGTGAGCGAGTTGGCGTGTCATAGTTTTGACTTGCATTCTCATCGGACAACCCCGAGATGCCATCGCAACCAGCAAACCGGTAAGGCTTTTTCCGTCCGTCCGGTCGAGGCTGTAAATCTGTAAAACGGGGGCCGCGATGGCCATTCGAAGGGCGCTGCTCGGCAGCAAGGTCCGCCGTCTCCGGCAGGAGCGGAACCTGACCCAGACCGCGATGGCGGCCAGGCTGGGCATCAGCGCCAGCTACCTGAACCTGATCGAGCATGACCAGCGGCCGCTGACCGTGGGCCTGCTACTCAAGCTCGGCCAGACGCTGGGTATCGATCTCCGCGAGCTGTCGGACGATGGCGAGCGCCGACTGGCCGCCACCCTGGGCGAGGCCTTCTCCGATCCCGAGCTGGGCGGCCAGGGAGTCGAGGCCGACGAGGTGCGCCGCCTGGTCGCCAGCGCCCCCAACGCCGCCCCCGTCATCGCGCGGCTGTACCGGGCCTGGCGGCTGGCGCGCGAGGACGCGGCGGCGGTCAGCATCGACCTGCCGGGCGGCCGCTCGCAGAAGGTGGCCCTGCCGACCGAGGAGGCGCGGGACTTCTTCGAGGCCCGGGCCAACCACTTCCCGGGGCTGGAGCAGGCGGCCGAAACGATGCTGGCCGACATGCGGCCCGGGCATCGCGAGCTCGAACAGCGCCTGGCACGCCGCCACGGCGTCACCGTCGAGGTCGCCTCGGTCGCCGCCCTGGCCGGGGCGCGTCGCCGCTACGATCCGCAATCGAGGCATCTGGTGCTTTCGGAAATCCTGCCGCGACCCAGCCGCAGCTTCCACCTCGCCTACCAGCTCGGGCTGCTGGAGGCGCGCGAGGCGATCGAGGCGGCCGTGCAGAGCGCCAGGCTGACCACCGCCGAGAGCGGCAACCTGGTTCGCGTCGGGCTGGCCAACTATTTCGCGGGGGCGGTGCTGATGCCGTATGGCCCATTCCTCGCCTCGGCGCGGGAAACCCGCTACGATCTTGCCATCCTGACCCGGCGCTTCGACGTTTCTTTCGAGCAGGCGGCGCACCGCCTGGCGACGCTGCAGCGGCCGGGCGATTCGGGGGTGCCGTTCTTTTTCGTGCGGGCCGACGTGGCGGGCAACGTGCGCAAGCGGTTCTCCGCCGCCGGCTTCCACTTCTCGCGGTTCGGCGGCGCCTGCGCCCGCTTCATCCTGTACGAGACGTTCTCCTCGCCGGGCATGATCCGCACCCAGGTGGCGCGGATGCCGGACGGCTCGCGCTTCTTCTGCTTCGCGCGCACCATCGAAACCACGGTCGGCGGCTACGGTTCGCCGCCGTCGCGTTTCGCCATCAGCCTCGGCTGCGACATCGCCCGCGCCGCCGAGCTGGTCTATGCCGACGGCCTCGACCTCGGGCAGGAAGAAGCCGGCACCGACATCGGGCCCGGCTGCCGGCTGTGCGAGCGTACCGATTGCCCGCAGCGGGCGTTCCCGCCGCTCCACCATCGCCTGCTGGTCGACGAGGACGTCAAGGGCGTCTCGCCCTATGCCTTCGCGCGGCACGGCGCCCCGTCCGCATGAGCCTGGCCCCCGAAAAGGAGGGGCCCAGTCCGGACGTTCGCAGCTCTCCGATGCCCGGTTGACGCACCGCGTCATCCGGCCGAGGATCGGGCCTTCTGCCACGTCGTCCCGGCCGGGTCAGCAGCCGGAACTCAAGCGATAGGGTTCGGACCCGGCACCCCCGCCGGAGAACCGAACGGGAGGAAACGGAATGGCCGCGTCAACTGCAACGCCGAGAAACGGCGGCGCCAAGCTCCCGAAACGTCCTGTCATCAGGCCGCACGCCGGCGAGCACAAGGTTCGCTTGCCGGATCTGCGGTTCCTGGGGAGGATGGAAGCCTGTTGGGCGCCTCCTCACCGTGTCGGGCCGCCCGCCCATGTGCGACCGCCCACCCAGGATTGACGCCCTTCGCCCGAGTACCGTTGGCGGCAACCGGACCGAAACAAACCGTCATCCCGGCGTTCGCCGGAATGGCGATTCAGTCTGATTGCGCGTTGCTTTGACCTTTGGCCTGCCGGCGCCGCGCGTGCAGCAGCGGCTCGGTGTAACCCGAGGGCTGCTGGCGGCCCTTGAAGACCAGGTCGCAGGCCGCCTGGAAGGCGACGCTGCCGTCGAAGTCCGGGGACATCGGGCGGTAGTCCGGATCGCCGGCGTTCTGGGCGTCGACCACCGCCGCCATCCGCTTCAGCGTCTCCATCACCTGGGTCTCGCTGCAGACGCCGTGGTGCAGCCAGTTGGCGATGTGCTGGCTGGAAATGCGCAAGGTGGCGCGGTCCTCCATCAGCCCGACGTCGTGGATGTCCGGCACCTTCGAGCAGCCGACGCCGTGATCGATCCAGCGCACGACGTAGCCGAGGATGCCCTGGGCGTTGTTGTCGAGCTCCTGCCGGATCTCGTCCCCGGACCAGTTGACCCCGGTCGCCAGCGGCAGGGTGAGGAGGTCGTCGAGGCTGGCCCTGGAGCGGCTTTTCAGCTCGTCCTGGCGGGCCGGGACATCGACCTCGTGGTAATGCAGGGCGTGCAGGGTGGCGGCGGTCGGGGACGGCACCCAGGCGGTGGTCGCCCCCGCCCGCGGGTGGGCGGCCTTGGTCGCCACCATGTCGGCCATGCGGTCCGGCATCGCCCACATGCCTTTGCCGATCTGGGCCCGGCCCTTGAACCCGCACGCCAGCCCGACGTCCACGTTCCAGTCCTCGTAGGCCTTGATCCAGGCGGCATTCTTCATGTCGCCCTTGCGCACCATCGGCCCCGCCTCCATGGCGGTGTGGATTTCGTCCCCGGTGCGGTCGAGGAAGCCGGTGTTGATGAACACCACCCTGTTCCCGGCGGCGCGGATGCACTCCTTGAGGTTGACGGTGGTGCGCTTCTCCTCGTCCATGATCCCCATCTTGACCGTGTGGCGGGGCAGGCCGAGGGCGTCCTCGACGCGGTCGAACAGGTCGTTGGCGAAGGCGACCTCCTCGGGGCCGTGCATCTTCGGCTTGACGATATAGACGGCGCCGGCCCGGCTGTTGCGGTAACGCCCCCCGCCTTTGAGGTCGTGCAGCGCGGCGGCGACCGTGACCATCGCGTCGAGGATGCCTTCGGGCACCTGGTTGCCGTCCGGGAGGTGCACCGCATCGCTGCTCATCAGGTGGCCGACGTTGCGCACCAGCAACAGCGCGCGCCCGGGCAAGGTGACCTCGCCGCCATCCGGCGCCGTGTAGGTGCGGTCCGGCTCGAGCCGGCGCTCGACGGTGGCGCCGCCCTTGGCGAAACTGGCCGCGAGCGTGCCCTTCATCAGCTCCAGCCAGTTGCGGTAGGCGGCGACCTTGTCCGCGGCGTCGACGGCGGCGATCGAGTCCTCGAGATCGACGATCGTGGTAACCGCCGATTCCAGGATGATATCGGCTATTCCCGCGGGATCTTCACGGCCGATGGGATGCGAGCGGTCGATGCGGATCTCGACGTGCAGGCCGTGATGAGTCAGCAGCACCGCGGAGGGATCTCGGGGATCGCCCACGTAGCCGGCGAACTGGTCCGGGCCGGCCAGGCCCGCGGAACGGTTGTCAGATGAGGCGACCTCCAGCCGCCCGTCCGCGACCCGATAGGCGACGGCTCTTTCGTGCGAGCCGGCGTCGAGGGGAGCCACCCGATCGAGGAAGCCCCGCGCGTAAGCGATCACCTTCGCACCGCGAGCCGGGTTGTAGCCCTTGCCGGCGCCGGCGCCGCCATCGGCCGGGATCGCGTCGGTTCCGTAAAGCGCGTCGTAGAGGCTGCGCCAGCGGGCGTTGGCGGCATTGAGCAGGTAGCGGGCGTTGGTCACCGGCACCACCAGCTGCGGCCCCGCCACGGTCGAGATCTCGGGGTCGACGCCGCGGGTGCCGATGACGAAGTCCGGTCCTTCCGGCAGCAGGTAGCCGATCTCCTGCAGGAACCGGGTGTAGGCGGCGCGGTCGAACGGCTGCCCGCGGCGCTCGCGGTGCCAGGCGTCGATACGGGCCTGCAGCTCTTCGCGCCGCTGCAGGAGCGAGCGGTTGCGGGGCGCCAGATCGGCCAGGATGGCGGCAAGGCCGTTCCAGAACCGCTCGGGCGCAACCCCGGTTCCGGGCAGCACCTCGTCTTCGACGAAACGGCGGAGGCTGTGAGCGATGACGAGGTCGGCAGTGGCGTTCTGGAAGGTCATGGGCCGGACCCTTCCTCCTGGTTCACGGGCCCTCCAAGAGGTTGGATCGCACGAACGTCTTGTACAGAGGACGGGACAGGAAAAACGGGGGATATTTCCACGATGCGGAAACGCTCGGGAATTGGACGAGAATTATGTGTATCAGGAGTTCAATTTGCGACTGTTTAAATAAGTTGTGGGGCTCCAAAGTATTACCCAATAATGGCAACATCGCGACCAACAATCGGTCACCGGATGATGTCCCGCCCCTCCTGGTTGTTCCGATCCGCGCCTTCCACCACCGGCACGCTCGCCGCCTGCCTCCTCGGGTTTTTGGTGACCGGCTGCGTCACCCCCTCCTTCGTCGACCGCGCCCGCGAGGAGGAGCCGTCGACCGCGGTCGTCATCGACCCGGTCGTCTACCAGGTGCACGAATCTTTCCGGAAAGCGCCGCCCCGCTGCGTCGCGGTGCTGCCGTTCAAGTCGCAGACCGAGACCGATGCCGACGGCGCCGCGGTGCCCACGTTCACGGCCGAGGAGGTCGAGCGGGTCCGGCGCGCGTTGTTTGCGCATCTTGCGCCGCAGCGGAAGCGCGACCTCGAACTGGAGCGGATCGACGCCACCTTGGAGGCGATGCCGGCCTCCGAACGCGACGACCTGCGGGCGGTCGGGCAGGCGCTGGCCTGCGAAGCCGTCATGACCGGAACCGTCACCCGCTGCGGCAGCGCCTTCCTCGGGCTCTATTCCCGGGTTCACGTCGGAGCGGAGGTGAAGATCCTGCGTACGCGCGACGGCGAGCTGCTGTGGGAGGGCCGCCATCAGGCGGTCAGCCATGCCGGGTTCATGCCGCTCTCCATCGTCGGCGCGGCCCTCGGCCTGGTCGACGCGGCGGTCAATATGCGCGCCGAGCAGCTCGACCGCGTGACCGACGACCTTGCCCGCCGGCTGGTCAGCACGATCCCCGACGAGGCCGACTACCGCTACGTCACGGCCGAGACGCTGAACCTGCGCGCCGGGCCGGGCTCGCGCCACCGCGTCCGTGGCAAGCTGGCGCGGGCGGAGAAGGTGGCGGTGATCGACGCCGACGCCGGCGGCGAATGGCTGGCGGTGCGGACTATCGCCGGCCGCGAAGGCTACGTCTCGGCCCGCTTCCTGTCGACCGAGCCGGGCGGCGACACCTCGGCCGCGCTGCCGACGTCGTGAGACCGGCCCGGGCGCGAAGCTACTGCTGGACCAGTTCGACCCTGCGGTTCTTGGCCCGCCCCGGCTCGCTGGCGTTGGAAGCCACCGGGGCCGTCGGCCCCGCTCCGAACGGCGTCAGCCGTGACGACGCGATCTTGTGCCGCTCGACGAGCGCCCCCACCACCGCCGTGGCCCTTGCCTGTGACAGCCTGACGTTGTACTCGAAGGCGCCCACAGTGTCGGTGTGGCCGACCACGTAGAGCTTCAGACCGGCGTCCTTCTCGAGCATCCTGGCGATCTCGACGAGAGCGGGTCCGGATTCCGGCTTCAGCTCGGCCTTGCCGGTATCGAAATAGATGCCGTAGACGGCCGCCCTCCCCGTGTCCTTGATGCTTCCGGACAGGCTGTCGGCGTTGGCGGCCACGTCCTGGCTCATCAGCCGCTTCTCGATGATCGTCACCTGATACATCCCGTTGTCCGCAGCCTGCACCTGGGCCCAGGCCTCGGCGTCGTCCCTGGTCACCTTCAGGATCGCATAGCGGGTGCCGCCGTCCTCGTACTCGTAGACGGTCTTGCCGCCGATGGCCTTGGCCGCGTTGGCGTAGTTGCGGGTGATCTGGAGCCCGCTGGGCGCCTTGCTCCCGTCCTTGGCATAGTAATCCAGGTAGTAGTGGCGTCCCTCGACCGCCTCGGTCTTGTCCGGTCCGACCGCAAACTCGACCCGGTTGAACTCCAGCTCTTCATACGTCGAGATGTAGAAGCCGGGCATCCGCGTGAACAGAGCCGGGTCCTTGCTTCCCTTGCAGTCCTGCGGATCGGAGGCCGCCGCTGCCGGATGCAGCGAGGCCGCGCACAAGGCAACAACAAGCGCCCCCAGAATTCGTCCTGTCATGGTGCCCCCTGTTCAGCGTGCGGGTGTGGCCGGCGAGGCCCACCCGTTCTATCTCGCGAGAGCCGTATTGTCGTGCGCTTCCGCGACGAACACAACCGTCGTCGCGACACCCGGTCCCGGCGTCAGGTCGGCACGGCGCGCCGCTTCCTGGCCTTCGCTCTCGGGCTGCCGCGGCGCAGCATCTCCGCGTCGGCGACCACCCGCAGGGCGAGAACGTCGCTGTGGGTGGTGATGATCGGCGAGGGGTCGACGCGCACGCAGGCGCCACCATAGCTGCCGGCGACCGAGAAGGTGCTGATCTGGACGTTGTCGCCGCCGATCCTCGGCAGCGGGAACAGCTCCTGGTAGATCTGATCGCGGTCGTCAAACTGCCCCGAGGTGCCGGCAATCAGCCCGTCGTTGGCAGCGTAAATGCGGATGTTCGAGCCGCAGCGGCCGACGATCGGCTTGGCGACGTAGCCTTTGCGCCGGAACTCGTCGGTCACCTCGTACTGGGTGTTCAGCAGGTACGGGTGGTTGGGGAACAGCATCCACATGACCGGCAGGATCGCCTTGTTGCTGGGGATCACCGTCCACAGCGGCTCGTGCACCATCACCTCGGGGCGCAGCAGCACGTCGGAGAGGCGCGGCGGCAGGGCGCAGCGGTCGACTGCCCTGTGCAGGCGCGCGTTCTCGTCGTCCTCGGCGCATTCGGCGCGGATCTGGTCGATCGCGGTCTCCCATGCCCAGGTCTTCCAGACCCGCAGAATCGGCTCGCCGTCGGCATCGACCACGCGGCCCTCGGCGTCCCAGCCTAGGCCGCCCAGCCCGGTGATCGTCTTGCAGCGGATGCCCGCCTTCTCGATCGCCGAGCGCATGTAGAGGGCGTGGTAGGTCTCCTCGAGGTCGTGGTCCTGCATGATGTGCAGGACGCCTTCAACGCCGGCGTCCTCCCAGGCCTCGACCAGATCGTCGTGCAGATGGCCGCCGGTGCAGCGGCCGACGTCGCAGCCGAAGGCGCGCGCCCACTTCCCCTGCACCTTGCCGCATTCCATGTGGCAGGAGGCGGAATCGGCGTTGTACTCGTAGGCCTTGATGCCCTCGGCGCAAACCGCGAAGTCGAAGCGGCCGGTGATCATCTGGTGGCGGCGGTGCTGCCACGAGGCGCGGATGCGCGGCCACAGCACGGGCGGGATGCAGAACCGCGCCAGCAGCGCGTCGTCCTCGAGCACGAAATCGGTGGCCCGCAGGAACATCGCGTGCAGCTCGTTGGTGGCGCGCTTCAGCTCCTTGTAGGCGGTCTCGCTGACGCAGAAGTACTTGCGCTGATCGGCCGGGTCGGCGGTCAGCGTGCAGCCCCCCATCATCGCGATGTAGGCCGCCTCGTCCGGTTGCCTCGGGTCCAGCCACGGTTTCGCCGGGGCGGCCGCGGGCGGCAACTCGCGCGGCTGCAGATTGAACAGGCGGCGGTCGGGATCGATGATCTCCTCGGCACCGCTGCCGTCGTCGGTCTGCGTCACCCAGCCCAGGATGGCCGCCTCGCCGGTCGGGCAGCTGACCCAGTAGCCGCCGTCCTCGGTGGTCGTCGCCATCAGCTCGCGCGCGTAGTCCTGTCCGGCCGGCCAGACCCGGTTGTCGTGGTTCTGCTCGATGATGCGGACGCGGTCCGCAAGCACCCCGGTGACCACCGCCACGTGGCCGGTCACCTCGAACTCGCCGCCCTCGTTCCAGATCAGCAGGCTGCCCACCGCGGGCGGGCGCCTGGCACCGTTGCGGAACGACTTCAGGGGCAAGAGCGTGCCGTCGGCGATCACCCGCAGCGAGCGCAGGCGGAAGATGTCGTAGGCCATCGAGATGTCGTCGAAGACACAGCCTTTGGTCAGGTACAGCCAGCGGCGTGCGAGCTCGACGCACTGCCACTTGTAGCCCATGAAGTGGCCGTCGACGTAGCTGCGGTAGGCCTCGCGGTTGGGCAGCTGCGCCCGGTCGGCGGTGGCATAGTCGGACGAGTAGGCGGGCACGCCGCCGGCGCCGACACCGAGCAGGGTGCCGAACTTGGCGGGCGGACAGTGGGAATCGGAGGACATGGAACCGGGGGGACTCGAACGCGGGAGACTCTGACGAGCGGAATCGCGGATCAAGCATCCCGCAGCCGCCGGCCGGCGTCAACCGGCCCGATCGCATGGCGGCATGCGCGCCGCGGGCGGCTCCCGACAGCCGGTCTAGCCGTGAGGATGGCCCGACGGCCCAGTTGGGAGGCACGCCCCGGCACCCGACATCCAGGCCATGGACGCGCAGCCGGGCGACCGGACGGATCTCAGACGACGCCTGCCGGTCGGCGCCGAGGTGCTCGGCGGCGGCCGGGTGCACCTCAGGGTCTGGGCCCCTGACCGCACGCGGGTGGCGGCGGTCGTCGAGGGCCCGCCCCGGACCGTCGCCCTGGAGTGCGAACCGGGGGGCTATTTCTCGGGATTGTTGTCCGACGCCGGCGCCGGCACCCGCTATCGACTGAAGCTGGACGACGACGAGACCCTCTATCCCGATCCTGCTTCGCGCTTCCAGCCGGAGGGGCCGTTCGGCGCCTCGCAGGTGGTCGATCCCGCCGCCTTCTGCTGGAGCGACCAGGCCTGGCCGGGTCTGCGGCCGGCCGGGCAGGTCCTTTACGAGATGCACGTCGGCACCTTCACCGCCGAGGGCACCTGGGCCGCTGCCGCCGACCATCTGCCCGCTCTCGCCGAGCTTGGCGTCACCTGCGTCGAGATGATGCCGATCGCCGACTTCCCGGGGCGCTTCGGCTGGGGCTACGACGGGGTCGACCTGTTCGCCCCGACCCGGCTTTACGGTGCTCCCGACGACCTCCGCCGGCTCGTCGACCGCGCCCATGGCTGCGGCCTCGGCGTCATTCTCGACGTCGTCTACAACCATCTCGGACCGGACGGCGACTTCCTGTCCCGCTTCGCCGCCGGCTACTTCAGCCGGCGCTACGAGAACGAGTGGGGCGACGCGATCAATTTCGATGGCCCCGGTTCGGCGGCGGTGCGGGAGTTCTTTCTTGCCAACGCCGGCTACTGGATCGACGAGTACCACTTCGATGGGCTGCGGCTCGACGCCGCCCAGCAGATCTTCGATTCCTCCGAGCCGCACATCCTGGCCGAGGTTTCGGCCCGCGTCCGCGCCGCCGGGTGCGCCCGCGGTACCTTCGTCGTCGCCGAGGACGAGCCGCAGCGGGCCCGCATCGTGAAGCCGGCCGCAGCCGGCGGCTTCGGGCTCGACGCGGTGTGGAACGACGATTTCCACCACAGCGCCATGGTGGCCCTGACCGGCCGCAACCCCGCCTACTACGAGGACCACCTTGGCCGCCCGCAGGAGTTCGTCTCGGCGGCCAAGTACGGCTTTTTGTTCCAGGGCCAGCACTACTGCCACCAGGCGCAGCGCCGCGGCACGCCGACCTTCGGCCTGGCGCCGCGGCATTTCGTCACCTTCCTGCAGAACCACGACCAGGTCGCCAACTCGGCCACCGGCGAACGCGTCCACGCCCTGACCAGCCCGGGCCGCTGGCGGGCCATGACCGCGCTGCTGCTGCTCGGACCCGGCACCCCGATGCTGTTCCAGGGCCAGGAGTTCGCCGCCTCGGCGCCGTTCCTGTTCTTCGCCGACCACAATTCCCGTCTCGCCGCCCAGGTGCGCCAGGGCCGGGCTGAGTTCCTGGCGCAGTTTCCGGTCCTCGACACGCCGGAAGCGCGGGCGCGGCTCGCCGACCCGTCCGACGCGGCGACCTTCGCCCGCTGCAAGCTCGACCCGGCCGAGCGCGAGCGCCACGCCGCCGCGGTCGCGCTGCACCGCGACCTCCTGGCCCTGCGCTGCGGCGATCCCGCTTTCGCGCAGACCCTGCCTCCCGCCCTCGACGGCGCGGTACTGGGGCAGGAAGCCTTCGTCCTGCGCTTCTTCGCCGCGGCGGGCGACCGCCTGCTGGTCGTCAATCTGGGCCGCGACCTGGCGCTGAGCCGGATGCCGGAACCGCTGCTGGCGCCGCCCGAGAACTGCCGCTGGGACGTCCTGTGGTCGAGCGACGACGTCCGCTACGGCGGCGCCGGCACCGCGCGCTGGCCGGCAGAGGGCGGCTGGACGCTGCCCGGCCACGCGGCGCTGGTCCTGGCCCCGGTCGCGGGCACCAACGAAAGCCGCCCCGACCAGCGGGGCGGCTGCTAGACGGTTCCGGAATTGTCAGAGACGGTCGGACGGACGCGGCCGGAGGTCGAGCCGGGGCGTCTCGTCGTCGCGGTGGCCGGCCGCCTTGCGGCGGCGAAACGGACGGTCGTCGTTGTCGGGCCGCACCTCCTCGAGATCGGGCTCACGGCCGAACGGATCGCGTGGCGGGCCGAGGCGGACGGGACGCCGAGCTTCATCCGGCTCCTCGCGCGCGGCGAAGCCCTGGCGGCGCGGCACGCGGAGGAAGTCGCCATCCTCCGCCTCGTCCTCGCGGAGCTGCTCGGAGAGGCGCGGCGGCTCGCGATGCTCCTCGCGCGGCGGGTGCGCCTCGCGGCGCTCCAGCTCGACCAACGGCGAGGTCCAGCCATCGTCCTGCGCCTCCTCGGCGCGGGCGGGCGCCTCCTCCCGGCTCTCCTGCGCGGCCAGCCAGCGGCGGCGGTACCACCAGGCCAAGAGCGTCGTCGCGGCCAGCACCAGCGGCCCGGCGACGCCAAAGACGTAGACGCTGATCTCGGCGAAGGTGATGCCGAACAGATCGGCGGCGCCGCTCAGCACCGCCACGCCCAGCCGGTAGAGAAGATCGACCCACCAGATGCCCGAATGCGCCATCAGACCCGCTCCTGTCCTCACCTGTGCCGTGAGGTAAGCCCCGATTGTGGCGGAAATCGCTGTGCCGGCTGCCACATTTCCGCCACACTGGCGGCGCCGCGCCGCGACGGGGCGGAAGAATCCTATTTGGCAAAGCTTTACGGGATATGAAGGGCGCCGCCGCGGGCCTTGCGGAGCCCTATCGCGGCGCGGTGCCGGTACGCTCCAGCTTGCTTCTGATCGCGCCCAGCTCGCAGCGGTACTCGGCGGCGCGATAGCACCCGCCCGGGCCGTTGGGCCCCCGCTTGCAGACGCTGAGACCGGCCTGGCAGATCCGGCCGTCCTGGCAGATCGCGCGCGCCGGGTCGTAGCAGCCGCCCTGGCCGCTCGCTCCCGGCTCGCAGTGCTTGGCGGTGAAGCCAAGGCATTGCAGCGCGGCCAGCGCGCCGATCGGCTCCCCTGCGGACGCCCCGGCCGTCAGGAACAGCGCCGTCGTCGCCAGCATCAGGAACGCCTTCATCGCAACTCCTCCGCACACGGACTTCGTCCACAATGTGGGCGCGAAGGCGTCGATCGCCCGCGAGCAAACGAGCGACCCCGTTAGGAAAACCCCGTTGCCCGGGAGAGGAACCCGGGCGGGGCCGGAGCGAAGATGGTCCCTGCGGTTGCCTCATTCGGCGCTCCCGCGGGACCGGCGGTCACAGGTGGTGGAGACGATGGCGTTCCAGGATCCGCAGCAACTCGCCCGCCCCCCACTCCCGGTGCTGCCGGAGATGGAGCCGTGCCGCCTCTGAATGGCCGGCGGCAATGTCCTCCAGGACCAGGCGGTGGTCGACCACGGACTTGGTCGGCAGCTGCCGTATGTACAAGGTCACCATCACGGTCCGGTGCGCCTGGTCGAGCAGCATGTTCGAAAAGCTCGCGAGCCGCCGGTTTCCGCACAGAGCGACGAGCGCCCGATGGAAGCGGTCATCGGCTTTCGCCCACGATTCGCGATCCCCGGCGGCGGCGGCGGCCTCCATCGCATCGGTTTCCCGGATCAGCGCCCTGATGTTGGGCCTCGGCTTCCGGGCCGCGAGGAGGACGCACGCCTCCCCTTCGAGCACCGAAAGGATCTGATAGATCTCTCGCATGTCCGCCGGTGCGACCGGCAGGACCCGCATCCCGCGACGGCGCTGAACTTCGACCAGCCCTTCATCCTGAAGCCGGATCAGCGCTTCCCGGACCGGGGTGCGGCTCATGCCGAGCAGTCGAGCAAGCTCGGGCTCGAGGGCCTGGAAGCCCGGCGGCAGGCGGTTGTCGAGGATCTCGCGTTTGAGAACGCGGTAGGCCTCCTCGGTCAGGGATACCCGATCACGGTCCGCCGAACTCGGCAGCACCGTCTCCGCCACAGCGGCCGGCTTTGCGGCGACGGCGGTGGAGGATCCGGGAACGGAAGCTGCCATTTTCGCGCTGCGGGGCATGTGACCGATTCTGCTGCCGGGGTTAGGGACAATCAACCGGCCGTTCCTGACAGCACGGCCCAGGTTCGTCAATACGGGTCAGGTGGATCTGCGGCCTCTCGGGACACCGAAGATGCACCCAGGGCTCTTCCTCCTTCGCTCCGGCCGGGGTCAGAGTCGCTTCCGGACCTCGCGGGCGACCGCTTCCGGAGTGATGTCGAAATGGCGGAACAGATCCTCCTCCGCTCCCGAGGCGCCGAAGGTCCTCATCCCCACGAATCCTCCGTCTTCGCCGATGAAGCGGTCCCAACCCAGCGAGACCGCAGCCTCGACGGCCACCCGCGCGGTCCCGCGACCGAGGATGCCGGCGCGGTACGCCGCATCCTGCTCGTCGAACAGCTCCCAGCAGGGCACGGAAATCACCGCCGCACCGACTCCCTCGCTTTCCAGTTGCGCGCGAGCGGCGAGCGCGACGCCGACCTCCGATCCCGTGGCGAAGATCGTCGCTTTCCGCACGCCGCCCGCCTCGGCAAGGACGTAGGCGCCGCGCGCGCAAGCATTCTCGTCGGTGTGCCGAAGACGTGCCGCGGCGACGGGCTGACGGGAATTGATGATCACGCTGGGCGAGCCGCGGTTGGCAACAGCGAGCTGCCAGCATTCCGCCGCCTCGACGGCGTCGCACGGCCGCATCACGCGGAGATTCGGAATGGCGCGCAGCGAGGCCAGGTGTTCGACCGGCTGGTGGGTCGGTCCGTTCCTGCCGATGCCGATCGAATCGTGGCTGAATACCCAGACCACGGGGAGCGACATCATCGCCGACATCCGGATCGCATGGCGCATGTAGTCGGAGAAGACGAGGAAGGTGACGCCGTAGGGGATCACGCCACCGTGGGCGGCCATGCCGTTCATCATGGCCCCCATCGCATGCTCGCGCACGCCGTAATGGAGATAGCGGCCGGTGCGGTTCTGCGCCGTGAAGGGAACCATGTCGCGCTTGTGTTGCGTCGCCGCCTCGAGGTCGGGGGCGCCCCCCACCAGCTCGGGGATGGCGTGCGAGAGCAGGCGCGAGATCTCGCCCGACGTGCGGATCGTAGGCTGCGCCAGGCCGGTCTCCGCGGCCTGCTTCTTGAAGCCGAGAAGCGGCTGCTCCCACCCCTCGGGAAGTTCGCGTCCCATCAGGCGCTCGAAGTCGGCGCGCTTCGCGGGATCGAGCTTGGCCAGCCGAGCTTCCCAGCTTTCCCGCGCGGCCGACCCCCGCTGTCCTGCCTGGCGCCAGCGCGACAGCACGTCGTCGGGCACGACGAACGGCTCGTGCGGCCAGCCCAGGAACTCCCTCGCGGCCCGGCAGTCCTCCTCATAGAGGCGGCCGCCATGAGCCACACGCTGGTTCTGGATACGGGGCACCCCGAAGCCGATCACCGTCTCGCACTTGATCATCGACGGTCGGGGATCCTGCTTCGCCAGAAGGATCGCCGCCGATACCGCGTCCTGGTCGTGGCCGTCGCACTCCTGCACGTGCCAGCCGGCGCAGGCGAAGCGCTGCAGGTAGTCCTCGCTGATCGCCTGGTCGATCGTGCCGTCATCCGTCATCCGGTTGGAGTCATAGAGGAAGATGAGCTTGCCCAGCTTGAGGTGCCCGGCAAGCGAGATGACCTCGTGGCCGACGCCCTCCATCAGGCAGCCGTCGCCGACCAGGGCATAGGTGTAATGGTCGACGATATCGTCGCCGAACTCGGCGTTCAGCATCCGCTCGGCGACCGCCATCCCCACGGCATTGGCGATGCCCTGCCCCAACGGCCCGGTCGTCGTCTCGACGCCGTGCGTAAGTTCGTACTCGGGGTGGCCAGGGGTCGCCGAGCCGAGGACCCGGAACCGCTTCATCTCATCGATGGTGACCGCCTCGTAGCCGCTCAGCGCGAGAAGGCTGTAGAGAAGCGTCGACCCGTGACCATTCGACTGCACGAAGCGGTCGCGGTCCGGCCACAACGGGACCTTGGCGTCGAACGTGAGATGCCGCGTGAACAGGGCGGTGCAGATGTCGGCGGCGCCGAGCGGCGTGCCGGGGTGCCCGTCGCAGGCGCGGGTGATGGCGTCCATGGCCAGAAAGCGGACCGCGTGGGCCATGCGCCGGTCGATGGCGGTCATGATGCTGTTCTCCGAGGGGGCGATCCGGTTCATGCGCTCGCTCCGCTTCAGATCAGGGAATAGAGGTAATCGATCGTCTTCGCGGCGTTCTTTTCCGCGTATAGGCCCTCCATCTTCTGGCGATCGATGCGCCGGCTGATCCCTTCCAGCTTGCGGGTCAGGCGGGCCGCGGTCGCGAACATCTCCACCGGATCCTGCTCCTTGGGCACGATGTCGAAGGTGAACCAGTCGTCGTAGCCTAGCTCGCGCAAGGTGTAGAAGAACTCGACCAGATCCCAGGTGTGGACCGACCCCGGCAGCAGATCCCAATCGGCGCGGCCGTCGTTGTCGTTGAGGTGGACGTAGAACAGGCGCTTCGCTTTGGCGAGCAGGGCGGCGGACTGGGACCCGTTCTCGTTGGCGAAGAGGGCGTGGCCGATGTCGAGGGTGACCCCGAGGTTGTCCCGTCCGACGACCTGGCAGAAGGTCGCCGCCTCCCCCGCCGTGCCGAGCAGCGAGCGCATCCGCGGCTCGCTGATCTTGTACTCGATGCAGATCGGGAACTCGGGGTCGTGATCGGCGATCGCCGCGTAGCATTCGGCAGCGTTGTCGTAGGCCCGTGCGAAATCGAGCTCGAACGTGAAATCGATGCCATCGTTGAGCGGGCAATTGGTGATGCGCGGCGCCCCGATCTCGCGCGCGATGTCGATGCAGCGCTTGAAATCGGCGACCGCCTCGGTCCGCTCGGCGGCATCGCTGGACGACCAGGCTCCGCGCAGCCAGCGGTCGTTGCGCACGGAGGCGAAGTTGATCGCCGCAACGCCGAGACCATTGCGCTCCAGCTCGTCCTTGAGCAGCCGCAGGTCCCCGAAGTCGGCGGGGTAGCGGAGTTCGACCCCGTCGCAGCCTTCGGTGCGTCCGGCCATCGCCAGGATCTCGGCCACCGAAGCCGGCTGGTGGTACTGCAGGAACCGGTTCCGGGTCTGACCGAGGAACAGGCTGATGATCGCGAGTCGTGCCATGTCTCACACCTCTTGGACTGCCGCCCGTTTGCGGGCCGGGCCCCACCAAGCCGCCACGCGCCCGGGGCCACGGTGCGCTGCGACGCTCCCGTAAACTCTACATCTGCGTATACATCATCACAAGACAATCCTCTGATCGATAGGAGACTGGAGCGGGCCATGTCGTATTCAGAGGATCGACGTGTCCTGGGGCTCGAATTATGATCCGGGGCCAGGACCGGGCGAGAAAGCGAGGCACACATGAACAGAATCGATCTGAACGGGCGGGTCGCGATCGTGACCGGGGCGGCCATGGGGATCGGCTACGCGACCGCGGAGCGCTTTCTGGCCTCGGGGGCGTCGGTCAGCCTGTGGGACATCAATTCCGATGCGGTCCGCCGAGCGGCGGAGAACCTGGCGGGGAAAGGCGAGGTTCAGGCGGTGATCGTCGACTGCGGAGACGAGGCGGCGGTTACCGAAGCGTACCGGCAGACCTCCGCCCGCTTCCCCGTCGTCGACATCCTGGTCGCCAACGCCGGCGTGCGCGGCATCAACAAGACCTGTCTGGAGTTCACGCTGGAGGAGTGGAACCATCTGATGCGGAACGACCTGACCAGCGTCTTCCTGACCTGTCGCGCCGTGGTCCCGGCGATGGTTGGGCGTGGTTACGGTCGGGTGGTCATCGTCTCGTCGATCGCCGGGGCGGAGGGCGCGCCGCAGAACGGCGCCTACGCCACGGCGAAGGGCGGCGCCATCACCTTCGCGAAGACCCTCGGCAAGGAGCTGGCGAACTCCGGCGTGCTGGTGAACTGCACCATACCGTCCGGGATAGACACGCCGTTCCTCGACGGCCTGAGCAAGGAATACATGGCATCGGTCACCTCGAAGATGCCCATCGGCCGAATGGGCGAGGCGCACGAGGTGGCGGCCCAGATCGCCTGGCTGGCCTCCGAGGACAACTCCTTCAGCGCCGGGGCCGTCTTCGACCTGTCGGGTGGGCGCGCGGTCTACTGAGCCGGACGGCGGCTGGGGAGCCGGCGGCGGATCGGGAAAGAAGCTGCTTCCAACAATGCATACTTCCCGTGTCGATGCGGCTTCTGCAGCCTCGCTCCCCTTGACTCGATTCCAGGCGGACTAGGCATCGTAGTGCCGTCTGCGAACCGTACGGGCGCTGATTGACTCGACCCGCCCGACGATCTAGTGTACGAATCTATGTATACACCAATAGGGCTCGTCTGCGACCTCGTCGCGGCGAGGCGACACCGACGGAGTTTGCTACCACCTGTCTTCCCAGTGGAAACAGCTTGAGAACAGCCTCGGCCCCTTGCGGTCTTGGCAATCCAGGGAGAATGCGATGAAGAAGACCCTCGTACTGAGCACGGCCATCCTGATGGCAAGCGTCACCACGGGACTTGCGGCGGACAAATACCCCGCGCGCGACATTACCAACGTCGTGGTATGGGCCGCCGGCGGCGGCACCGACCTCTGCAACCGTGTGGTCTCGGCGGAAATGGCCAAGATCCTGGGCGTCAATATCAACGTCACCAACAAGACCGGCGGCGTTAGCGGTTCGATCGGCATGGACGCCGTCTACAATGAGAAGCCCGACGGCTACACCATTGCCGGCATCTCGGAATCCGTGGTCACCGCCGCCGTCCAGGGCGGCTGGGACAAACGGATGGAAGTGTGGTCGCCGTTCATCATCGGCGGGTCGCCCGACGTCGTCTCGGTCACCGCCAGCGCCCCCTACAAGGACCTGAAGGAACTGATCGAAGCAGCAAAGGCCGAACCCAACAAGATCAAGGCCTCGGCGAGCGCCGCCGGATCCATCCACCACCTGAACCTGCTCGCCCTCATGAACGGGTCTGGGGCCAAGTTCAACTACATCCCCTACAACGGGTCCGCGCCGGCGCAGAACGCCGCCATGTCGGGGGAGGTGACGGTGGTGGTGACCTCGGTGGCGGAGCAGCAGCAGCTCCTCAAGGGAAAGAAGCTGCGGCCGCTGGGTATGCTGACCCCCGACTCCTTCACCGTCGACGGAGTGGGCACCATTCCCTCATCCTTCCCCGACTATCCCAAGCTGAAGGAGTACCTGCCGATCTCGCAGGCGATCGGGTTCGCCGTCCGCTCGGACACGCCGGAGGACGTGAAGAAGACCCTCGGCGACGCCTTCGAAAAGGCGCTCAAGTCCGACGCGGTCAAGAAGTGGACGACCGAGAACTACTACACCGTCTCCGGCAAGCACGGCAAAGCCGCGCAGGCGGAGTTTGCGCGCCTGGAATCGCTGTTCGGCTGGACGCTCTTCGAGCTTGGAGCGGCCAAGTTCAGCCCCGAGAAGTTCGGCATCCCGAAGCCGTGACGACGGGCTGAGAGCTTGCGTTGCGACGGGAGCCGGGCCTCACCACCGGCTCCCGTCCGCACTTGGCGATCGCGCGCGTCCGGGAGTGGCTCATGAACAAAGAAGCGATGCGCAGGGCGGACTTCAAGACCGGCATCATCCTGATCGTGCTGTCGGTTCTCGTCCTTGTCGAGACCTCCACCTTCCCGATGACCGACAGCTATGGGGGGGTTCAGAACGTCTGGTACGTCTCGCCGGCGCTGTTCCCGCTGATCATCGGCGGCGTTCTTCTGGTCCTGTCGGTGGTGCTGCTGGCCAATGCCATCCGCGAAGGCGGTCACCGTGGCGGCGCCGGCACGCTTTCGCCACGCAGGCTGCTGAGCCCCTCGGAGCACACCGTTCGCTTCGGCACCATCCTGCTGTATCTGCTGGCCTACGTGTATCTCTTCGTTCCCTACGTGGATTTCGCGCTGGCAACCTTCCTTTTCCTGTTCCCCTTCGCCCTGTCGTTCTACGTCGACCGGCCGGACATCCTGAAGAAGATGGCGCTTATCATCCTCGGGCTGTCGGTCATCATGGCGGTCCTGCTCCTCAGCGGAGTCTGGCCCCGCGCGGTCGAGAGCTTCGAGTACGCGTTCGAAATTCCGCTGGCGGTCCTGGCGATCGCGGTGCCCGTCTATGCGCGCCGATTGATCGGGGATGACCCGCTGCTCGCGCGCCGCTTCCTGATCACCCTGATCGTCGCGATCGCAAGCCCGCTGTTCCTGTTCCTGGCGTTCCGCTACGGCTTGAGGGTGCAGATGCCCCACGAGGGGCTGGTCGCCGACGCGGCCGAGGCGATCCGGTATTTCTTCCGCACGCCGGGCGCCTGAGGAGGTTGGCCGTGTACGTCATCGACCAGTTCACGAGTTTCGGCCTCAGCCTCTACGCCACCCTGATCAGCCCGGTGAACATCCTCGTGCTGGTCGGAGCGACCCTGCTCGGGATCATCTTCGGCGCCCTTCCGGGGCTCACCGCAACGCTGGGGGTCGCCCTTCTGACGACGCTGACCTACGGCGTGCCGACGGAGACGGCACTCATCGCCCTGCTCTCCATGTACGTCGGCGCGGTCTACGGCGGCAGCTACGCCTCGATCCTCATCAACATCCCGGGCACGGCGGCCTCGGCTGCGACGGCGCTCGACGGATACCCGCTGGCCCTCAAGGGCGAGGCGGGCAAGGCCCTGGGGCTGACCACCACCGCCTCCTTCCTCGGCACCATGTTCGGAATGGTGGTGCTGGTCCTGCTGTCCCCGCTGATCATCGACCTCGCCCTGCAGTTCACGTCGTTCGAGTTCTTCCTTCTCGCCTTCTTCGGCATCCTCATCAGCGGCACCCTGTCCAGCAGGGACCTCGTCTACAAGGGCTGGATCGCCGGCTTCATCGGATTGTTCATGTCGACCGTCGGCCGGGACCGGCTGCAGTTCTTTCCCCGCTTCACCTTCGACATCTCGGAGCTTGATGCAGGCCTCGAAGTCGTGCCGGTGCTGCTGGGCGCCTTCGGCATTCCGCAGATCATCAAGGTGCTGGTCAACCGGCAGCCGCTCGCCAGGCCCAAGGAATTCGCGCGCATCCTTCCCGAATGGGGGACGATCGCGAGGAATGCCAAGCACATCGTCCGCTCGGCCAGCATCGGCGTCGGCATCGGCTCCGTGCCGGGCATCGGCGAGGACATCGCCGGGTGGGTCTCCTACGGTGTCGCCAGGAACACGTCCAAGCACCCGGAGACCTTCGGCACCGGCGAGGTGGCGGGGGTGGTCTCGTCCGAGACTGCCAACAACGCCTGCATCGGCGGCGCCCTCATCCCCCTCATCACCCTCGGCATCCCCGGCAGCCCGCCGGCCGCGATGCTGCTGGGCGCGCTCATGCTGCACAACGTGACGCCTGGCCCGATGATCGAGTTCGAGCACCCCGGCTTCATCCTCGAGTTGACGGCGATCCTGCTGCTGGCCTCGCTCGCGATGTGGGGCCTGGGAATCACGCTGGCGAAGCAGGTGGTGAAGGTCCTTAAGCTGCCCGCCCAGGTGTTCATGCCGGTGATCGCGGTGCTGTGCGTGATCGGTTCCTACTCGCTGGGACTCAACGTGTTCAACCTCTACCTCATGATCGCGGTGGGGATCGTCGCCTACTTCCTGACCGAGATGGAATACCCGATCTCGCCGCTGGTGATCGGTGTGATCCTGGGACCGATGGCCGACGAAAACCTGCGCCGCGCCCTGATGGTCTCGGAAGGGAGCTTCGCGCCGCTGTTCCAGCGACCGGTCTGCCTGCTGCTGCTGGTGGTGATCGTGCTGACGGTGATGAGCCAGATTCCCGCCTGCAAGCGCGCCAAGGAGCGCCTGACCGATCGGGTCCTCGGGCGCAAGCCCAGGAACGCCTCCATGGACGTGGACTGAGATGCAGATGTTGATCGCGAGATGTTGCCCTGCCTCACCGGCCCCGCAGACGCCAGGCCCATTGTGAACGGTTGATCATGATCGAACTCCACGAGCTGTCCTTTCACGGAACGGCCCTTCAGCGCCCCGAGTGCGTGATCTGCACCGCCCGCGGCAGGCTCTACACCGCCGATTGGCGCGGCGGGATCGGCGTCGTCGATCCCGACGGCAGCACCCGCTTCATCCTGCCGCGGGACCCAGGCCTCAAGCTGCTGCCCAACGGCATCGCCCTGATGCCCGACGGCTCCTTCCTGGTCGCCCATCTCGGCGCCGAAACCGGAGGAGTGTTCCGGCTCTGGCGCGACGGGAGCCTGGAGCCCTTTCTCGTCGAACTGGAGGGGCGCCCGCTTCCCCCCACCAACTACCCCCACCACGATTCCAAGGGCCGGACCTGGATCACCGTCAGCACCCGCCTGGTGCCGCGTGCGCTGGGCTACCGGGGCGACCACGCCGACGGCTTCATCGTGCTCAAGGACCGCCACGGCGCCCGCATCGTGGCGGACGGTCTCGGCTACACCAACGAGTGCCTGGTCGATCCCTCGGGAGACTGGCTGTACGTGAACGAGACGTTCGGACGCAAGCTCAGCCGCTTCCGGATCGAGCGCGACGGAAGCCTGGGCGCGAAGCAGGTGGTCGCCGAATTCGGAGCCGGCGTCTTCCCCGACGGCCTCACCTTCGACGCGTCGGGCGACGTCTGGATCACGAGCGTCATCAGCAACCGGCTCATCCGGGTGGACCGCAGCGGCCGGCAGGAGCTGCTCCTGGACGACGGCGACGAGGCCCACCTCGCCTGGGTCGAGGAAGCCTACACCGCCGGGCGGCTCGGCCGACCTCACCTCGACGACGTGAAAAGCAGCCTGTTGCGCAACATCAGCAGCCTCGCGTTCGGAGGCGCCGATCTCCGGACCGGCTATCTCGGCTGCCTGCTCGGGGACCGCATCGCGTCCTTCCGGTCCCCGGTGGCCGGATCGCCGCCCGCGCACTGGAACTGGGACATCGATTGAGGAGCGGCCATGAAGAAGCGGATCATGATCACCGTCGCGCCGGTCGCGCGCACGCCCCATCCCGATCCCGACGTCGTCAACCCGCTGTCGCCGGAAGACGTGGCCGAGCAGACGGCCGCTTGCGTCGAGGCCGGAGCGGCCAAGGTGCACCTCCACGTCCGCACCGGCGACGGCCGCATCACCCACGACACGGCGGTCTATTCGCGCACGCTCGAGCTTATCCGCGCCCATTCGAAGGTGGTGATCGAGGGCTCGACCGGCGGCTTCGAGACGGAGCTGACGCTCGACCAGCGCTGCAGCGCCATCGATGACGAGCGCACCGAGGTCGCCTCCCTCAACATGGGCTCGCTCAACATCACCGCGGAAACGCCGTTCATCAACACCGTACCCGACATCCGTTACTGGGCGCTCAAGTTCAAGGCTCGCAACGTCAAGCCCGCGCCCGAAGTGTTCGATATCGGGCAGATGCGGACGGTGCACGAGTTGCTCGCCGAAGGGACCCTGGAACCGCCGCTGTCGATCGGGTTTCCGCTCGGCTTCTACGGCAGCGCGCGGGCGTGCGTCGAGGACATCATCCACCTCCGCAACATGATGCCGGCGGGGGCCGCTTTCGGCATCGCCCACAATGCGATGACCGACTTCCAGATGATCGCCGCCTCGATCGCCGCCGGCGCCGACGGAGTCCGCGTCGGCTTCGAGGACAGCATCTACTTTGCACCGGGCGAAAAGGCCCGAACCAACGTGGTGCTGGTCCGCAAGGTGGCGGATCTGATCCGCGCCCTCGGGTGCGAGGTGATGTCGATCGACGAGGCTCGCGAATGCCTCGGACTGACGAGCTGAAAGGCTCCGCCGGGCGGGTCAGGAGGTGAGAATGTCTCGGAAGTTGCGGGTTGCGACCATCGGCGCCGGCTTCTTCAGCCAGTTCCACTACCAGTCCTGGGTGCGGATCCCGGACGTCGAGCTGGTCGCCATCTGCAACCGCACCGAGGCGACGGCCCGCGAGTACGCGGAACGCTACGGCATTCCGCGCGTCTTCACCGATCCGGCGACCATGATGGACGCGGTCGAGATCGATCTCGTCGACATCATCACGCCACCGCCCACGCATCTCGATTGCATCCGCGAGGCGACCAGGCGAAAGATCGCGGCCAAGTGCCAGAAGCCGTTCACGCCGACCCTGGGCGAGGCCCGGGAGGCGGTGGAGCTGGCGGCCGCTGCCGGCAGCCTGCTCGTGGTGCATGAGGACTACCGGTTCATGCCCTGGCACGCCAAGGCCAAGGAGATGCTCGACGCCGGCACGCTCGGCGAGCCGTACCAGGTGCACTTCTGGTTGCGCCCGGGTGACGGCCAGGGGCCGCGCGCCTACCTGGACCGCCAGCCCTATTTCCAACAGATGCCGCGCTTCCTGGTTCATGAGACGGCGATCCATCTGATCGACGTCTTTCGCTATCTCTTCGGCGAGGTGGCAGCGGTCTATGCCGACCTGCGGCGCCTCAATCCGGTGATCGCGGGAGAGGATGCAGGGATCGTCCTGTTCGATTTCGCGGCGGGGGCCAGGGGCACGTTCGACGGCAACCGCCTGGTCGACCACGAGTCGGATTCGCCCCGGCGGACCATGGGCGAGATGCTGATCGAAGGGTCGCTGGCCGCGCTGCGGCTGGACGGCTACGGCCGGCTGTTCCTGCGCCGCAGCGGAGGACGCCCCGAGCCGGTGCCGCTGACGTTCGACGATGCTCACGTGAGCGGCGACTGCGACCACGTCCTGCAACGTCACCTCGTCGACCATCTCTTGCGCGGGAGCCCGGTCATGAACCGCGGCGCGGAGTATCTGCGCAATCTGGAGGTCGAGGAGGCCGTCTACAGGTCGGCCGCGGAGGGTCGCAAGGTCCTCCTTGAACGCCCAAGCTGATTGTCAATCGAGAATGCCGCCGACCCTCCGGGTCGGCGCGAAGGAGTGGACGCGATGGATTTCGGCCTTACCGGCAAGGTAGCTCTCGTGACAGGCGCCGGACGCGGCATCGGGCGGGGAATCGCGCTGACCCTGGCCGGAGAGGGCGCGCATGTCGCCGTCAACTTCGCCAGCGACTCCCGGGCCGCCGCGGAAGTGGTCGAGGCGATCGGCGCGGCAGGCGGCGAGGCTCACGCCATCCAGGCCGATGTCGGCGATCATGGCGAATCCCAACGGCTGGTCGACGCGACGCTCGAGCGGTTCGGGCGGATCGACATCCTCGTCAACAATGCGGGGATCGTCTCGCGAAAGCCCATTCTCGAGGTTCCGCTCGAGGAGTGGGACCGGGTCGTCCGGACCAACTTCTACGGCTGCTTCCACTGCTCCCGGCTCGTCGGCCGGCACATGACGGAGCGCGGCGGCGGAGGGAAGATCGTCAACATCTCCTCGATCCATGGCCGGGTCGCCAAGGCGGGCATGGGCCCCTACTGCGCGACCAAGGCCGCCATCGACATGTTGACCAAGCAGCTCGCCGTCGAATTGGCCCCGCGCGGCATCCAGGTCAACTGCGTCGCGTCCGGCACCATCGCGACGGACATCAACATCCCCCTCTACCGCAGCACCCGGCCCGAGGACAGGGCCCTGCAGGACGCCGTGCTCAAGCGCATCCCGCAACGCCGGATCGGCGAGCCCGAGGATATCGGACGCGCCGTCGCGTTCCTGGCGTCGGGAGCCGCCGGCTATGTCACCGGCGCGATCCTCTATGTCGACGGAGGATACGTCGCCGACGGCACGCCGACGGTCTAGTACTGCAATTGCGCATTAAGTGGTCTCCGCCCGTAATGATGTTCAGCAGCGAGAGCTTGGTGTCTCGTCGTCGCCAGACGGACCAGGCGAAGATGAGCCGCAGAAATTCCGGGCATCTTCTAGGAGGGAAGCCGCTTCAGCACCGCCCAGATAGCGGGGGCTGTACCACCAAGCCACGGCGACGAGGAACAGTGGAGATCGATCAGCCGAAGACGGACAGGTTGATCTCCTCGTCCGAGATCCCGAAGACCCTTGCCCGTACCCCATCCAGTGGGCCCCAAGATTGAACAGGGCGTCGATCCAGGCGATCCGCTGTGCGCCATCACTTCCCGTCTGTGACGGTGGTGGGGGCACGACCGCGGTAAAGGCCGCAGGGGACGGGAGGCAGGGGATACCCCACCTCTCAGGTGGCCCTGGAAGCTCGTTTAGTGACTCAGGACGACCACCTCCGAATTCCCCTGGGTGGGGCGGACGAGGAGGGCCTTAAGAGGGGTGGTCCGTACCGCGGACCACCTCATCAACCAGCGAGGGTTCCTTGATCAGGGACCCATCCCAGGCTTCGTAGCGACGAGGCCAGAATTGTATTCCGGCACCAATGCGAGCGGTGAGTTGATCTGCGGGTATCATGCGAGACCTTTCATCGCCGTCAGGTTCGACGCTCTTGATCCGGCTACGCCACTCCATGAACGGGTGTTCTTGGCCTGGCGCTGCGAGTTCCTCAGCTTTGCCGACGAGAGTGCCCCGTACATAGCGAACGAGCGCAAGAGGCCCCCGCGGGCGTCGGAATGGATCTGCAAGCGCCCGATTCGACAAAGCAGGATCTAGACCGCTAATGCTGAAGACGCCGGACCTGAGATAGGAAGCGAGCTTGACTACTATGGCAGCGCCCACCTTTCTCATCTCTCCGTAATCCAGAAATCCGTGTTCCAACCCGTCGCTGACGTGCTTTGCCCGTCGATGGCACTCCTCGTCACCTTGGAACAGGATCCGGCGACGCGCCTCCGACTCCAATCGCCTCTTGTCCGTCAGACCCCACTCGGCCAAAAGCTGATCCTGGCCCTTATCTGTTTCCGCCATGTGTTGCCGCAATGCTGCGACCGTCAGAGCTTCGAAACCCATATACAGATTGGCGACGCAAGCAATCTCTTCGCCACCTCGCCAAGTCTGCAGCGCCTCTGCATACCGACCTATGGACCGACATAGCCGAGCCCGTTCGGGATGGGTGTCCAGCACCCCAACGAGGGCTGATAAGACGTCCATATCAACGCGCCGTCCAGGGTACCAAGTCAATGGGGGGTCCGGAACAAATGACTGCAGAAATTCGTGTTCCTCGACCCCCGGTGTTGCATCATAGACCAGCTCGATCTCCGGCCAGTTGACGGCGGCATTCGAGGCAAAGGCTATTAGCGGTACGAATTGCAGTCCTATGTTTGTAAGCAACTCTCCTGCTTCGCTTGCATCACTGGCATCTCCGCGAACATCCATGACCAGATTCCGCGGTACCGGACTGCCGAGGTTTTCGTCGTAAGTCGTCCAAAACCGGACCTCGACCGGCCTCTCGGGAGATCCGACCCGAATGGTGAAACAATCGCCCAATGAGAACGCGACGCTCGCGCGACACCGCGCAACCGCGACGAATGTGCCCACGACGACTTGTGACACGACGATAGGTTTTGGTCGTCCGGCGAACCGGGACTTGGCGGGACTGGGCGGGACGTGACGGGATGGAAGTGGCGGAACGCGTGGCGTTGCAGCGGGTGGGAATGACAAGCGCGCGGCGATGCGAGCGAGTCGCAAACGTCAAAAAGTCGGCGCCGGCGCGCGGCAAAACGTCATTCGGTTTTGAAATCAGAACTGACTGACGTCAGATGAGGCGTCCGATCCAGCGGACGCGGCCGGCGACGTGGAGCTGGTCGGCCTCGCCGGCGCCGAAGGTCTCCTCGACGTAGGCGGCATTGTCGGAGCGGATCGTGACGGCGCCGTTGAAGAAGGCCTGAACGCGCTTCACGACCAGCTCGCCGCGGCGCAGCAGGACGTAAATCGCATCGTCCATGATCTTGCCGACGCCGCGGTCGACCAGCAAGAGGTCGCCGGGGCTGATGGTCGGCGTCATCGAATCGCCGATCGCCGTGATCAGCGCCAGGTCGCGCGGATCGGCGTGCAGATGGCGGCGCACGAAGTCCTCGCGAAAGGCCATGTAATCCTTGACGTTCTCGGCATCGGCGAACGCCCCCGGCCCGGCGCTGACGACCAGGTCGTAGCGCGGCACCATGACGAAGTCGGGGAGCGGCGCCGGCGTCTCGAACGGCCCGCGCGCAGCCTCGCCGAGGCCTGCGCCGGAGGCAGACTCGCCCGGGCGCATCGGCCCCCTGCCGGCGATTAACCAGTCAAGGGTTACATTGGCGCCGGCCGCTATTGCTGCGGCCTTGTCGATGCCCGGCACGGAACCCGACAGGTATTGGCGAAGAGAGCCCTCACGCATGCCGCATCTGGATGCGAATGCATTCAGACTTTCGTCTCCTAGTGCGACCTTAAGCCGCTCTGGGAAGGCGCCAATACCCATCTCAGCCAAGGATGACGCAGCCGTCACAGTTTGGGTTATCCGTCACGGTTTCGCCTAAGGCACGGAAAATAAACGACATCATTGGTGCGCGAAGGGGCTCTGGCTTGCGCAGGTAGTGTGACGCGAATGAATTCGTAGTTTGATGTTGAGCGGTTCGCATTCCAATGCTATGTTTATTTCCAACGCAACTTCTGACACCCGACAAAACCGGTCTGGCAGGACCGGCGGACGAGGGAGAGGGATGACCCGCGACAAGAAGCCCCACGAGATCAAGTACCTGCTCGCCTGCAGGGGACTGACCTACGCCGACATCGACAGGACGGCCAAGCTCAAGCGGGGCATCGCGCGGACCACGGTGCGCTATCCGCACCGCCAGGGCGAGATCGCGATCGCGGACGCCCTGGAGATCTCCCCCGTCGAGCTGTGGCCGTCTCGCTACCGCGCCGACGGCCAGCGGCTCAAGCCTCAACCTCGGGCGAATTATCGCACGGCGCCCGGAATCCCGAAACGTCAAAAAGGAGCACGGGGATGAACATGCATTGTCGGCGCGTCAAGCGGGTCGCGCTGCGCCTCCAAAGGGCCCGGCGGGAAGCTGCTGAATACGAAGCCGCGATCCGCGCCAAGGTCCGCGCGGACGTGGAGAAGGGGGCCGCGCTTTCCGTGGTCGCTGAGATGCTGCGAGGGCTGGACGAGAACCAGCTCAAGGCCGTCCAGGCGTTCGCATTCCACCTGCGGTTCGGCGGCGTGCTGCCGCTCTTCTTCAGCCAGATCGCTGACGCGCTTGAAGGTCGCGAAGCGGGCGGTCTCGACGAAGAGGCCGCTCGCCACGTTCGCAAATCGGTCCTCGGTCTCAGCCGTTAGGTCCAGGCATGTTCTTGAGAGCCGTCAGCGCATCATCGCAAGCCCGGTCCGCCAGCTCGCCCGGCATCTTGAGCTTTTCTTTCATGTCGCGAACCTCCGCGGCGACGTCCTCGCGATCCAGGATTCCTTTCTTGATCAGCGCTCTGATCGCCGCCGTGGAGAGCGTGAGGTTGATCATCCAGAGGTCGTCAGGCGTGGTCATTGGGAGTTCCCCCCTCGGTTGTGTGGCAAAGCCGAGGATACCGGGGAAGGCGCCGGGAGTCACGAAGCCCCCCTCCGTGGCTTCCGGCGCCGCCGTTTCGCGGGGGGCGCGGGCATGAAGTACCTGCGCACCGAAGACTTCCAGGTCGACCAGATCATCGTGCCCAAGCGCCTGCGGCCGACCGACCAGGCCTATGTCGAGATCATCGCGGAATCGATGCGGGAGCGCGGCCAGGACGAGCCGATCCGGGTTGCGCTGCTGGAGCGTCCGACGCTCGTGTTCGGAGCGCACCGGCACGCTGCGGCGCAGCTGCTGGGCTGGCCGACGATCCGGGCCGAGCTGGTCGAGGCGGAGACCGATCGCCCCGACCTCGAGCTGCGGCTCAGCGAGATCGACGAGAACCTGATCCGTCACGAGCTGAACCCGCTGGACAGGGCCATCTTCCTGGCCGAACGCAAGCGGGTCTACGAGGAGCTGCACCCGGAGACGCGGCGCGGCGGCAACCGCCGGGGCCGCAAATCGGATCAAACGGCAAACGTTGCCGTTTGGTCGTTCTCGAAGGAGACCGCGAAGCGGACGCGGCTCTCGGAGCGTCTGATCCGCCGGGCCACTGCGATTTCCAGCGCGCTCGCGCCCGACGTCCGCAACCGAATCGCCGGGACCCGACTGGCCGCCAAAGAGGGCGAACTGCACCGCCTGGCGCGGCACGATCCGGCCCTGCAGCGCCGCATCGTCGAGATGATGCTCGACGCCGCGGACCTGGCACCGACCGTCGAAGAAGCGGTGCGCCGGATCCGCGGCGACCAGGCGCCCGACCCGGTCGAGGTCGGATTCCAGCGCCTGGTCGGCCTGTGGGCCAAGGTGCCGCCGAGCGCTCGCGAGCAGTTCATCGCCTTCCTCAAGGGTTCCGGGACCGTGAGATGACCATGCGCCGCGACCCCAACACCCTCGACCTGTTCACCGACTGGAAGCCGGACGAGGTGGTCCAGCGGTTCGAGCCGGAACGGGTGCGCACCGCCACCTTGCGGGCGCGGATCGCCCGGGCGGTCTCGGAGACGCTGAAGGACTGCGGCAGGCCGCGCGAGGAGATCGCCGCCGAGATGTCGGCGTGGCTGGAGGACGACGAGGTGACCAAGAACATGCTGGACGCCTACGCCTCAGAAGCCCGCGACCGCCACAACATCACGTACGAACGGCTGCTGGCGCTGGTCCACGTCACCGGCGACGTGCGGCCCCTGCAGATGGGCGCCGAGATGTTCGCGCACGTGGTGACCCACGAGCGGTACCTCCAGTGGATCGAAGTGGGGATGGAGGCCGACCGTAAGGAGGAAGCCATCCGGGCTGCCGAGGAGCGCGAACGGCGTTTCGACCTGGTCCTGCGGACGGCCCGAAGGGGAGTGCGGCCATGAAGACGAACACGTTGGCGAAAACTCGTTGGTCGAGCCCGGACCTGATCTCGGTGGAGCACGCGTTCGACGCCGCGGTCGCGGCGGCGGCGCGCGCCCGGTGCCCTGACGTCCCCTCGGAGATGATCGATCTCTTCGAGGCGCTGTGGCGCGGCGAGCGAGGTGCCGGGACTCTCTATTCCGTCTTTCACCTCGGCGCCTACGAGCGCTGGGCAACCGCGGTCAACAAACTTGCAGACGAGCGAGGAGCCGATCGATGAGATCGCTCCGTCCTGCCTTGGCTGCCTCGGAAAACGCGTCGACCGGCCAGGTGACGAAGCTTTCGAGCTCATCATCGAATCGCTCGGCCTGCCGCCGCGCGATCGCGTCGAGCGCAGCGAGCACACGGTCCCGGTCCGTCGCCGGTAGTTCGAGCACGGCGGCGAAGAGAAGGGAAACCTGCAATTCCAGGCGACCGACACGCCGCTCCAGGCCGTGGATGCGGCCGATCGCCTCGTCCTCGAATTCCTCTTCCATCGCCCTTGTCCCCCCTGGTTCGGCAACGGGAATACCTACCACGACCAAGGGAGCGCGGCCATGAAGGCGTGGATGACGGCGGCGGAGATCGCGGCCCTGACGCTGCCCGGGCTGCCCACGACGAAACGCCGGGTCATTGATTTCGCCGATCGGAACGGCTGGAAGTCCCGCCCCCGGTCCGGCCGCGGCGGCGGCTTCGAGTACGACACGGCGTGCCTGCCTCTGGCGGCCCGGCTGACGCTGGCCCAGGTCGAGGCGCGGGAGACGGCTTCGGCCATCCAGGCCGGCGAGCTGCCCATCCCCGCCGCCGCCGGCGACGTCGTCCCGGCGAACGCGGCCGGGGTGCTGCGGCGGGACGCCCGGCTGGTGATCGTCGGCCTGTTCCGCGATTTCCTGGCGCGATCGCGCCTGCAGCCGACGATGGCCCGGCAGGTGTTCTGCCACCTGTACAACGAGGCGGCAGCCCGGCCGAACCCGGACGGCGCCCACGTCGCCGGGCAGGGCCCGCTGCTGATCACGGTGCCGGCATGGGTACGAAACGCCAAGCGCACCGTCTGCCCCAACAGCATCCGCAACTGGATGGTCCTGCAGGACGAGGGCGCGATCGGCCGGCTGGCCGGCGCCTACAAGGGGCGGCCCAAGGGCGGCACGCTCGGCCAGGCCAACGGCGGCGCGGTCGCCACCTTCATCGGCGCCCTGGTGCTAAAGGCGCCGCACCTTTCGGCCGAGGCGATCCGCGACCAGGTGGAAGCCGAGTTCGGCGCCACCGTCGAGGTGGTGCTCGAGGGCACGGGCGAGGTGAAGGGGGTCGACCTGCCGCCGCTCCGCGCTTTTCAGCGGTTCCTGGCGTCCTGGAAGTCCGAGCACGCCGAGATGATCCGGCGCCAGACCGATCCGGACGGCTTCAAGAACACGATGCGGGTGTCCGGCCGCAACATGAACGCCTGGGTCGCCCGGCCGAACATGCTGTGGGAGATCGACGCCTCGCCGGCCGACGCGCTGTGCCAGGACGGCCGGCATTCGGTCTACGTCGTGGTCGACATCTTCACCCGGCGGATGATCGTGCTGGTGACCAGGACGCCGCGCACCGAAGCCGTGCTGGGGCTGATCCGCAAGGCGATCCTGGCCTGGGGCGTGCCGGAGACGATCCGTACCGACAACGGCAGCGACTTCGCGTCGCGCTGGGCGGCCTCGGCGATCGCCGGGCTCGGCATCAAGGTCGACGTCTGCGATCCGTACAGCCCGTGGCAGAAGGGCACGGTGGAGCGCCACATCGGCACCCTGCAGAAGTGCTTCATGGAGCTGCTGCCGGGCTACGCCGGCCATTCGGTGGCCGAACGCAAGAGGATCGAGGCGCGCAAGGAGTTCTCCGAGCGGTTGGGCCAGCCGGAAGAAAGGGCATTCGCGGTCGAGTTGACGGCCCGCGAGCTGCAGACCATGGCGGACGAGTGGTGCTCGGCGAAATACGAGCACCGCGCCCATGGCGGCCTCAAGGGCAAGACGCCGTTCGAGATGGCGACCGGGTACGCCGGCGCGCTCCGGCGGATCGAGAACGTCCGGGCGCTGGACACGTTCCTGGCGCCGCTGGCCGGCAAGGACGGGTTCAAGACGGTCACCAAGTTCGGCATCCGCCACGACAAGGCGGACTTCCGCCACGTGGCGCTGGTCCCCGGGACGCGCGTCTTCTGCCGGGAGGATCCGGCCGACATGGGCCGCCTGGTCGTGTACGACGAGGACAAGGTCACCTTCCTGTGCGTCGCCGAGTGCGCCGAGCGGCTGGGGGTCGACCCCGGCGCCGCGGTCCGTGCGTCGCGCGAGGCGCAGAAGGAACGCACGGCGGCCGAAGTGGCGCCCCTGCAGGCGGACATCCGCCGCATCAAGCCGCGCGACATGATCGAGCGCGTCCTTGCCGGGGCCCGCGCCGACCACGGCACGGTCATCGCCATGCCGAAGCGGACCGAGGTCCACACCAGCCCCGGCCTGGAAGGTGCCGCCGAGGCCGCCCGCGTGCTGGCCGGCGAGGCGCCGGTGCGGACCCGCGAGCCGGAGGCCCGGCCGGTGGCGCGCATCGAGCGCTTCGAGGCGCCCAAGACGGAAATCCAGATGAAGCGGGAACGGTGGGCGCGGGCGCGCGAGCTGGAGGCGGCGCTCGAGGCCGGCCAGGTGGTGGCGCCCGAGGATGCCGCGTGGCTCGTCCGCTACGTCCGCACGCCGGAATACCAGGGTTTCCTGATGGCCTACGACGGAGCCGTCGAGGCCTGAACGAAAGCCCGCCGTTTGGGGCGGCGGGCCGTACCTCACGCGAACGGGGGAATCATGAACAAGATCAGCGCTCCAGTCAATGGCACGACCGCCATTCTCACCAACGTCACCCTGTTTTCCGAGCTGGTGAACAGGATCATGACGAGGCCCGCGCACCTGCCGGGCATCGGCGTCTTCCACGGCTTCTCGGGCTACGGCAAGACGTTCTCGGCGATCTACGCCGCCCACCGCACCCGCGCCTATTACCTCGAGGTCGGCGAGAGCTGGACCAAGGCGAAGTTCGTCCGCCAGCTGCTGATCGAGCTGGGCCGCGACCCCAGGGGCACCGTGGCGGACATGGTCGAGCTGGCGATCCAGGCCCTGGCGATGACGCCGGGCCGGCCCCTGATCATCGACGAGGCCGACTGGATCGTGAAGCGCGGCTACATCGAGACGGTCCGCGAGCTGCACGACAAGTCGGGCACCCCGATCATCCTGATCGGCGAGGAGCTGCTGCCCTCGAAGATCGCCGCTCTGTCCGAACGCACGCACAACCGGGTGCTCGACTGGGTGCCGGCGCAGCCCGCCGACATTCAGGACGCCTCCGCCCTGGCGCGCCTGTACGCCCCCGACGTCGAGATCGGCCGCGATCTGCTGGAGCACCTTGTCGCCAAGAGCGGGGGCCGCATCCGGCGCATCTGCGTCAACATCGAACGCATCCGCAGCGAGGCCGCGGTGGAGGACTGGACCAGCGTCGATCTGGAAGAGTGGGGACAGCGCGCCCTCTACTCCGGCCAGCAGCCGGCGCGGAGGGCCGCGTGATGGGACGCCGCCCGGTCCATGAAGCGGTGTTGAAGGTGCCTTTAAGGGGGCACCAGCACTTCTGGAACGCGATGCGGGAACGCCGCACGTTCACGATCGCCGAGATCGACGGCGCCGGCAACGCCCGCACCGACACGGTCCGCGACTACGTCAAGCGGCTGGCGCGGGCCGGCATCCTCAGGCCCGCCGGCTCCGGGGCCATGGGCGCCGTGATCTACCGCATCGCCAACGACCCGGGCCCGGAGGCCCCTTCGGTGCGCCGCGACGGTAGCATCGCGCCCCGACCCGGCGTCGGCAACGAGCAGATGTGGCGCTCGATGAAGATGCTGGGGACCTTCTCGTACCGCGATCTCGCCCTCGCCGCCTCGACCGACGAGGTCAAAGTGAAGCCGGCGACCGCCCAGGCGTTCGTCAAGCACTTGGCGCGGGCCAGCTATCTGGCGGTGGTCGTTCCGGCGGTGGCGGGCAAGAACATCGCCGTCTACCGCCTGATCCGCAACACCGGGCCCCTGGCGCCGATGATCCAACGCACCGACTGGGTGTGGGACCCGAACCTGCAGCAGGTCATGGGACAGGAGACGAAAGGATGACGCAGGACCGCACCTCCGCCGTTACGGTCGCCGAGGCCGCCTGGGGGCTGGACGCCCCGGACTGGATCATGGCGCTGGCCGAGGCCTGCGACCGCCTGGGCTCCCAGCGCGCCGCCGCCGACGCCCTCGGCTACTCGCCGGCCGTGGTCAACCAGGTGCTGCGCAACACCTATCGCGGCGACATGCGCAAGGTCGAGGACAAGGTGCGCGGCGCCTTCCTCGGTGAGACGGTCGCCTGCCCGGTGCTCGGCGCGCTCACCAAGGACCGTTGCCGCGAGAACCAGGCGCTGCCGTTCGCGGCCACCAACAGCGTTCGGGTGCGTCTCTGGCGCGCCTGCCGCGGCGGCTGCCCCCATGCCAAGGGAGGCGAGCATGCTGAGTGAGAACCTGCAGGCGCTGGTCGCAAGGCTGAAGCCCTACCGCGAGGGCGGCATCGAGATCTCGAGCAAGGGCGTCGAGCTGTTCGTCGCTCTCCTCGAGGCGGCGGTGGAGGACGCGGAGGCGCTCGAGGCCTCCGTCGTCCCGCCCGTTCCCCGCCTGGACGAGCTGCCGCCGAACGTCATCCGCATTGCGCAGGTGCTGAACCGCCAGGGCGTGCGCCTCGGCGCCGGCCCGCGGGACGGCGGCGGCGGGAGGGCGGCGTGACCGAGGCGCTGCACGTCCCGGAGACCTCGCACGCGATCGCGGTGGAGCACGCGCTCTGGATGGCCGAGACGGGGTTCTCCCCGCGCCAGGCGATCGCGGCCGTCGGGATCTCCTGGTCGTCGCGGCACACGACCTGGGACGCCGCTGGGTCCTGGTCGAGGCGCCGATCGCCGCGCTCGCCACCCTCGGCTACGTCCTCATCATCGTCGCCATGGCCGCCGTCGTCGCGGCCGGCGACCTCTTCGCCAAGCACAAGGAATCCGACCATGCGTAAACCCGTCCGCATCAAGGCCCGCGCCCAGGAAGTGCCGCAGACCCGCGAGGAGGCCGACCGCCTGCTGGGCGAGATCGGCGCGCTCTCGCGCGAGATCGAGCGCGTCGAGGCCGACCTCACCGACCAGGTCGCGCGGCTGATGGATCAGGCGAAGGCCGCCTCCTCCCCGCTGGGCGAGGCGCTGAAGTCGAAGTTCGCCGCGCTCACCGCCTGGGCCGAGGCCCACAAGGGCGAGCTCCTGGACGGCAAGCGCCGCTCGGTCGGCATGACCCACGGGACGATCGGCTGGCGGATGGGCACCCCGGCGGTCAAGGTCGCGCGCGGCCAGGAAGAGACGCTGGTGAAAACGCTCCTGCGCCTCGACCTCGGCCGCTTCCTGCGCACCGCCGTCACCCTCGACAAGGAGGCGATCCTCAAGGACCCGGCCGCCGTCGAGGGCATCGTCGGCCTGACGGTCGAGCAGAAGGAAACCTTCTTCGCCAAGCCGCTCGACGTCGAGCTCGAGCAGCAGGCGACGGTTCTCAAGATCACCGGCCGCGAGGTCCAGGCGGCCGACGCCGCCTGACGGGGGGCACCATGAAGAAAGAACAGGGACCACAGAGGCCACAGAGGGGGCACCGAGGGCACGGAGATGGTGCCTTGGCCGGTGACCTGAGGGACGAGATGACCGGCCTCGTGATGCTCGAACTTGAGCGGATGGTCCGGGACGGTCTGCTCGAGCAGACCGGACCCGACACTTTCCGATGGACGGAAAAGGGCCGGAAGGACTCAGGATCATGACCACCCCTCCGATCACCCGCGCCGACCGCCTCGACCTGATCTTTTGCGCGCACCACCGGGCCTCGCAGATGCGGGACAGCACCGTCGCCTACTGCGAGGGCTTGAAGCATCTGCGCCTGCTGGTCGAGGAGGCGCTGAAGGCCGAGGAGGCCGCCGCGGCGAAGGCCGCCGCCGAAGGGGGAGGAATGTCGTGATGCGCCTGCTCGCCCAAGAGAACCCGCGCGCGATCCTGCTGGGGGTCGTGGTGGTCGAGATCCTGACCCCCGGCATCCCCGTCGTCCGGGTCGCCCGCAAGGGCCGCGAGTCCTGGCTGATCCAGGGCGAGGCCGGCTGGCTGCCGCTGACGCCCGCCGACCGCCGGGCCATGGACGCCGACGGCGACTGGCCGGCGGCAACCGACATCATCGGGGCCGCGTGCCCCGAGCTGATGGGGGCGTGAGATGGCGCACCCGTTCCACCTTCCCCCGAAGGCGTTGTCCGTGCGCCAGCCGTGGGCCTGGGCGATCGTGGCGGGCCTCAAGGATATCGAGAACCGCTCGCGCTTCGCCGTTTCGAAGGGCGGCCTCGATCCGCGCCGGGTCTGCATTCACGCCAGCAAGGGCATGACGCGCGACGAGTATGAGGGGGCGCGGGAGTTCATGGCTTATCTCGGGGTCGAGTGCCCGCGGCCCGACGAGCTGGTCCGCGGCGCCATCATCGGCGCCGTCACGGTTGAGGCCGTCGTCAAGGAAAGCCCCAGCCCCTGGTTCATCCAGGGCCAGCGCGGCCTCGTCCTGTCGGCCGCCGAGGCGGTCGAGCCGATCCCGGCCGCGGGCGCACTGGGCTATTTCGACTGGCAGCCTGGCGGTGCGGTCGAGCCGCCCCTGCCGTGGATGCTGGCCTGCCCCGGAACGCGCCGCGTGTCCTCGGCGCCGATGCCCCTCTTCAAGAACGGAGGTGGGGATGCCTGAGCGTGAATGGCTTCTCTGGCTCGTCACTGGGTGGCGCTGGTGCGTCCTCCTGCCGGCCGTCGCCATCCTCTGCTTCATGGCCGGCTTCGCGATCGGGAGGCTCTGATGACCGCCTTCGAGACGCTGCTGTTCTTCGCCGCCGTGTCGGCCCTCGCGCTCATCGCGGCGGCGCCTTTGTTCGTGGCGGGGTGAGGTCATGACCCCCGCCGCGGCCGTCATCCTGGACCTGCGCTGCGCGCTGGCGCCCGAGCTGTCCCGCCGGGTCCGCTCGCCGCGCCAGCAGCGGATCCGGGCGGCGCTGGCCAGGCTGACCGTGCTGGCGCTGGCGCCGGGGGGCCTGCGGCCCGACGGCGCCCCCGACCCGGCGGCGATCGTCCAGGCCTACGTCGAGGCCGGCGGCGACTGGATCGACCTGGTCGCCGCCATCAACACCGCCGCCGAGCGCGGCGAGCACCAGGCAAGGAGGGTTTCGTGACCGAGAAGCAGGCCGCCGAGCTGATCCAGACGCTGCGCTGGATCCTCTTCACCCTGGCCTTCATCGCCGGGTCGATACTCGTTCACTGAGGGAGGCGACGATGCAAAGTGATCGCTTCGCACACCCAGACCAGGACGGGTTCTTCCCGTGGGACAGCGGCGACGTGTGGGTTTTCGACGGGGACCGGTACGTGCTCCGCGCCTACAACGGCAAGGAGATCCTGGCCACCGCAGTCGTCGAGGACTCCGCGTCGTTCTGGCTCGCCGACGATCCGGCAACGGCGGTCGACGATCTCCCCGAGTTCGGGGACTACCGCTTCGGCATCAAGCCCGCCCGGCCGACCGACCGCATCACGGTCCTGGTCCGCCTGACGGGCGAAACGATGGCCGCCGACCTGGCCGCGCTCGACGCGGCCTTCGCCTAGCGGTGAGGAACAGGAGGCCGGCAATGCAGGAGCAGAGGGCAGCCACAAGCCGGTGGCCAAGACCGGTCGGCGGGGAGCATCGCCCCGCATCGCGAATTAAGGAGGGGACTATGGAATTGGCGATCGAGAAGCTCGGCAAGAAGCCGCAGTTCAAGTGGCTGCGGATCGAGCTGCTGCAGGTCGACGGCCGCTACCAGCGGGAGATCAAGCAGGACGGCGTCACCCTCATCAACCGCATCGTGCGCGACTTCAAGTGGGCGCGCTTTGGCGCCCTGCTGGTGGCGGGGCCCGACCGCATCGGCGACTATGCGGTGATCGACGGTCAGCACCGCCTCGAGGCGGCCCGGCGCCATCCGCAGATCAGCGAGGTGCCGTGCCTGGTGGTCGACGCCGGCGACGTGCCCAGCCAGGCCCGCACCTTCAAGGGCGTCAACAAGGACCGCAGGGGCGTCACCCGGATCAACGTCTTCTGGGCGGACGTCGCGGCCGGCGAGGAATCGGCCGTCCGCGTGCGCGCCGTCTGCGAGGAATGCGGCTGCTTCGTCAGCCGCGCAGGGACCGGGCGGCAAAAGCCCCTGCACACGGTCGCCGTCTCGGCGATCGAGCAGTGCCTGGCGCTGGACGAGGGCGCCTTGCGGGCCGCCCTGACCACGCTGGTCGAGGCCCAGGGCGAGGCGGAGAACGCCTTCCGCTCGGCCACCATCAAGGCGCTGACTCGGATGTACGCGCTGCTCCCGGATCTCGACCGCAAGCGACTGGTGCGCATCCTGGCCGAGATGGACCTGGACGACGAGATCGAACGCGCCCGCACCTTCCGCGACACCATGGGCGGCGCCGTCGAGACTGCCCTGCAGGCGATCCTGACCAGGGCCTACAACAGGAACCTGCGGATGGGCCAGATCCCGGAGCCGGTGCGATGACCCAGGCCACCTATTTCGCGCATCCGGAAGGTGGCGGCATGACTTGGTGCTTCGGCGATCTCACCCCGATGAAGTACGGCGCGATCCTCGCCGATCCGCCGTGGCGCTACGACCTGCGCTCGGAGGCCGGCGAGGCGAAGTCACCGCAGGCGCACTACGCCTGCATGACGATCCCGCAGATCGCCGCGCTGCCCGTGCACCAGCTGGCGGGCTCGGACTGCGTGTTATGGATGTGGGCGACGGCGCCGATGGTGCCGCAGGCCCTTTCCGTCATGGCCGCCTGGGGCTTCCGGTTTGTCACCATGGGCACCTGGGCGAAGCAGTCGAAGACCGGGCGCGCTTGGGCGTTCGGCACCGGCTACGTGTTCCGGTCGGCCGCCGAGTTCTACCTGATCGGTGCGATCGGCCGGCCCGAATACGCCTCTCGCCGGGAGCGCAACCTGATCGTGGCACCCTTGCGCGAGCACTCGCGGAAGCCCGACGAGGCCTATGAGATGCTCGAGCGCCTGTGCCCTTCCGCCTGGCGCTGCGAGCTGTTCGCCCGCCAGCGCCGGCCCGGCTGGGACGCGTGGGGCAACCAGGTCGAGAAGTACGAGGTGGCGGCATGAAGAGCGAGCAGGAAATGACGGCGGCCCTGATGGAGTTCGCCAGGACCGGGGACCGGATCACCCTGGACCTCGCGCCCTACGAGGCCTTCGTCGTCATGAGCCAGATGCAGCTCGCCCTGCGCCACCCCGCCAACGACGGTGCCGGAAGGCTGGTGGCCACCGACATCATCGGCCGCCTGATCGATGAGATCGCGCCCGAGGCCGGGCCTCTTCGCGACCTCTGCGACGCCGGCTTCGACCCGTCCAAGGACAGCTGATCATGACCGCCCCCGCCCGCAAGCCCATCGATGGCCGGCGCCGGCAGCTTTACGGCAAGATCCATATCGCCCGCAAGGCGCTGGCGCTGGACGATGACACGTACCGCGACATCCTGCGCGCCCGCTACGGCAAGGAGTCCAGCACCCGGCTTTCGCCCGCCCAGCTCGTCGACCTGGTCGAGCATTTCAAGAGCCTGGGGTTCAAGCCGGCGCGGAAAGCCCCCGCGCGGGCGGGGACGCGGAAGCTGGCGGACCACGAGGTGGCCAAGAAGATCCGGGCGTTGTGGGTCTCTCTCTACCATCTCGGGCTGCTTCAAGAGCCCTCCGAGAGCGCCCTCGGATCCTTCGTGAAGCGGCAGACCGGGGTCGACGATCTGCACTGGCTGCGGCCCGCCCAGGCCCGCTCGGTGATCGAGGCGCTGAAGGGTTGGGCGACGCGCGAGGCCGGCGTCGACTGGTCGCCGTACCCGTTCCTGGAAGGGCCCCATTACGCGCCGCGGCTCCGCGTGCTCGAGGCGCAGTGGCGCCTGCTCCACAGGCTGGGCCAGGTCGAGCGCATGGACGTCTTCGCCCTGCACGCCTGGGTAACCACCCACTACGGCCACGGCACCAGGATCTCGATCCACAACCTCTCCGACGCCGACGCCGACGCGGCGATCGCCGAGCTGGGGGAATGGATCAGGCGGACGAAGACGCCGAAGGGGTGCGGATGAACTCCGAGGTCGAAGAGAAGATCTGGCTGCCGCACCTGCTCTTCGACCTGGCGGAGGCGTTCGGGCTGGCGGTCGCGCTGCGGTTCGCAAGCGCCTACGGCGGCCGCCGCCTGTCGGTGCCGAAAGAGGTC
Source organism: Rhodospirillales bacterium (assembly GCA_018432935.1). Classification (GTDB taxonomy): domain Bacteria; phylum Pseudomonadota; class Alphaproteobacteria; order Rhodospirillales; family Shumkoniaceae; genus JAHDSF01. Next base: position 122,102 of record JAHDSF010000007.1, read on the forward strand.
CACGACGAGCATCCGATCGCCAGGGATTTCGGGGTCCCGGTTCTGGCCTGGCTGGTGGCAAGGGGTCCCGGCGAGCGTATCCTCGTGCCGCTCGGCCCGCAGTCGTCGTACACTCATCGGATAGGCGAGATCCGGCGGCTGTTGCGCGAAGGCGAAGATCCTGCCACCATTACGCGGGCCGTCGGCTGCCATGTGCGCTCGGTGTACTACCATCGCCGGGCGCTGCGCGACCAACGTCCGGTCGACGATCGCCAAGGGACCCTGGACCTGGAAAAATGAACTATCGGACAGAACGCAGCTCTGCGCTGATCAGGGAAATCTTCGACGGTAATCACCTGGCCAGGACCGCCGAAGCCCTCGGCATCACCGAGAAGTCCGTCGAGTGCATGCTCCGCCGAGGAGAGCCGCAGACACTGTTCCTGTTCCGGCTGCTGCGTGATGCCAAGGTTTCCGGCACCTTGGACCAGGCGCTTCGCGCCATGGCGGAGGAAAAGACCCAACAGGAGAAGCGCCAACCCCTGAGCCGCCGCTCCATCGAGCGGGATGAAGAATTCTTGCGCCTGGTTGACGACGAAGGTCTGACCATGGCCGAGGTCGCACGGCGGCATGAGCTTTCGACTTCTCGCGTGCGGGAGATCGTCGCCAGGGCCCGACGCAATCGGCGCACCCCGCCCGTTCAGGTTGGGTGATACCCTTCAACCGGTCTCCGCCGGCTTCCGCACCGTAGCCTGAACCCCTGATACGCGGGCCTGATGACCCGCGATTTCGGGGGCGCCGATGACCGCGGACCTCTTCGACCAAGCCATCCAGACCGTCCTCCTCCACGAGGGCGGTTTCGTCAAGAACCCCGCCGACCCCGGCGGGGCGACCCACTGGGGCATATCGCTTCGCTTCCTGCGGACACAGGGCCTGGCCCTGGGCGACGTCGACGGCGACGGCGACATCGACGAAGACGACATCCGGGCGCTGACGCGCGATCAGGCCGTCGCCCTCTACCGGACTGCGATCTGGGGACGCTACGGCTACGACGAGCTGCCCGGCGTCGTCGCCATCAAGACCTTCGACCTCTGCGTCAACGCCGGCCCGGCGCAGGCCCACAGGATCCTGCAGCGGGCCTGCCACGCCAACGGCTACGTCCTGAAGGACGACGGGGTGCTGGGGCCCAAGACCCGCACGGCCGTCGACCTCCTGCGCGACCGCTGGGGGGCGCCGGTCGCCCCCCTGATGGCCGCGATGCGTTCCGAGGCGGCCGGCTTCTACCGTGGCCTGGTGGCCGCCGACGCGGAGCTGTCGCAGTTCCTCGCCGGCTGGCTCAACCGCGCCTACTCCTGAGCGAAAGGCTCTGTCATGGACGGAAGCAAACCCTGGTACCTCAGCCGCACCATCATCGGCATCCTGATCATGGTGCTGGGCGACATCCTGCGCCGCGCCGGCGTGGCCGACCTGCTGGACGCCGACATCCAGGAGATCGCCGACCTGGTGATGATGGCGATCGAGGGCGGCGGCGCCGGGCTGGCCATATGGGGCCGGCTGGCGGCGCGCAAGGCGATCGGCAATAGGGCGGCGCCCGCCGCCCTGATGCTCCTGATGCTGGGCGCTCTTGCCGCCGGCGGGCCGATCGGCTGCGCCTCGTACACCGCGGCGCAGCACGCGACCCCGGCTCGGGTGGTCTACGCCATCCAGGCCGACTACGTCGCGACGCTGCGGGTCGCGGCGGCCTACGAAAGCCTGCCGCGGTGCGGCCCCGCCGACGACGCGAAGATGCTGTCGTGCTCGGCGCCCAACGTCGTGGCCGGGCTGCGCTCCGCCGACAACGACGCCTGGGTGGCGCTCGAGGCGGCGCAGAAGGCGGTCCGCGACCCGGCGGCCGCGCAGTCGAAGCTGGAGCTGGCAATCGCCGGCGCGAAGGCCGCGGTCGAGGTATTTGCCGCGGTGGTCCGCAACCACGGCCTGATGGAGTGACGTCATGGGCGCTCTTGCGTTCGCGCTGAAGGTCATCGAGATGGTGCCGTTCGCCGTCGATGCGGTGAGCGGCGCCTGGGACGCTTTCCAGTGGGGGTCGGAGAAGGTCAAGGCGATGGTCGCCGAGGACCGCGACCCGACCGACGCCGAGTGGGACGAGCTCAACGCCAAGGTCGCCGCCCTGCGGACGGCCCTGCACACCGACTGAGGCGGCCGTGGCGTTCCGCGAGCACATGGCCGTCCTCGGCTTTCTTCTCGGCATGATCGCCCTCGGCATCCTGCTGGGGTTCCCCTTCGGCCATCGGTGGCGCGGCGCCGCGATCGGCGGCGGCCTCGCGATTCTCGCGGTCGCCGCCGCGGCCGCCTTCTGGGGGCTCGCCTCGATCAACGACCACGTCGAGGAGGAGTGAGTTGGACCAGGTCGACCATGCCCAGGAGCTGGAGGAGCAACAGCGCGCCGCCGCCCTGGCCGCGTTCCGCCGGCGGATCCATCGGGTCGAACCGCCGAAGCCGCCCGAGAACCCCGACGACGAGGCCCAAGAGGGAGAGCGCGGATGATGGAGTGGCTGCCGGGGTGGATCGACCTCGCGTTGCGCGTTGCCGGCATCCTCGGCGGCGTCTTCAGCACCGTCGGCATGGTGGCGATCTGGGCCATCCGCCAGTCTCTGGTGACGAGGGACCAAATGCAGGCGCACGTGAACCGACACGCCGAGGAGCACCGCACGCTCGACAAGCGGCTGGAGGACGGCGAGCGCCGATTCGCCACCATCCAGAAGGATCTCGAGCACCTTCCCGATGCCGATCATTGGGCCGAGTTGACGGGACGTGTGATCGCCGTGGAAGGATCGGTCAACACCATGTCGGCAAAGTTCGACGGCCTGAAGGAAGTCGTCGAGCGGATCGAGGTCCCCCTCAACATCATCGTCGAGAACTACATCAAGGGTGCCCAGAAATGACCGCCCGCGACGACATCCGCGCCGACCTGATCGGCTCGCGCCGCACCTTCATCCTACGGCTGCTGGTGGAGGTCGAGGGCTACGTGCTGGAGAGCGTGCTGACGAAGCACATTCTGAAGGCGTTTCCGACCGCGTCGCGCGAGGACGTCCAGCAGGACCTGGCGCACCTGATCACCAACGGCTGCCTCGCCGAGAAATGGACCGCGACCCCGGACGGCGGCCGCTCGATCCGCAACCTGGTGCTGACGCCGCGCGGCGAGGACGCGGCGTTCGGCCGGCTTGAGGTGCCGGGGGTGTGGCGGTCGCGCTGGGATCGGGGGTGAAGCCATGGCCCGCCCCTCCTCGATCGACCGCCTGCCGGACGAAGCAAAGGAGCTGATCGGCACCCTGCGGCGCCAGGGGCGTACCATCGACGAAATCCTGGCGAAGCTGCGCGAGCTGCTGCCCCCCGACCAGCAGCCGTCGCGCGCCGCGCTGGGCCGCCACACGCAAAGGCTCGACGTCATCGGCGCCCGCATTCTCGAGCGCCGCGCCATGGCAAACGCCCTGGTCGACCGCATGGGCGAAGGCGCGGAGAACAAGCTGACAAGGCTGAATGCCGAGATGCTGGAAGGCATCCTCAACGACATGATGGCGGGCGAGGACGGCGAGCAGGTTGCCCTAGAGCCGCAGGACGCCATGTTCCTCGCCTCCACCCTGCGCCAGATCGCGCAGACCAAGCGGATCGACGCCGACCACCTGGTCAAGATCCGGGAGCAGGCGGCCAAGGACGCCGCCAGGAAGGCGGCCGAGGTCGCCGAGAGGGCGATCAAGGCCGAGGGCAAGAAGCGCGGCTGGAAGGTGGCGCCGGAGGCCTTGAAGGCGATCCGCGAGCAGGTCTACGGGATCGTCGAGGCCTAGCCATGCCCGCCGCCATCCCCCTTTACGCCTATCAGCGCCGCTGGTTCCTGGACCGCAGCCGCTTCAAGATCGGCATGTTCGCGCGCCAGACGGGAAAGACGTTCACCACCACGCTGGAATGCGTCGACGACGCCTACGAAGGAATGACCATCGGCAAGAGGAGCCGGTGGGTCATCCTGTCGCGCGGCGAGCGGCAGGCCAAGGAAGCGATGAACGAGGGGGTGAAGCCGCACGCCAAGGCCTACGGCCTGGCGCTCGAGGAATCCGAGTACGACTTCAAGACCCCCAACGACACCACCTTCCGCGCTCTCGAGGTGGAGTTCCCGGACGGGTCCCGCATCGTCGCCCTGCCGGCCAACCCGGACACCGCGAGGGGCTTCTCGGCCAACGTGTTCCTGGACGAGTTCGCGATCCACAAGGACTCGCGCGCCATCTGGGGCGCCCTGTTCCCGGTCATCTCGGCGGGGTGGAAGCTGCGCATCACGTCCACCCCGAAGGGCAAGGGCAACAAGTTCTACGAGCTGATGACGGCGAACGATTCCGTCTGGTCCCGGCACGTCGTCGACATCCACCAGGCGGTCGCCGACGGGCTGCCGCGCAACGTCGACGAACTGCGCGCCGGGCTGGCGGACGAGGAGCTGTGGGCCCAGGAATACGAGCTGCAATGGCTCGACGAGGCGACCGCCTGGCTGCCGTACGAGCTGATCTTCTCGGTCGAGGACCCGGCCGCCGGCGATCCGGCCGGCTACACCGGCGGCCCCGTGTACATCGGCAATGACATCTCCGCCGGCGGCGGCGATCTGTGGGTCGCCTGGGTCTGGGAGCTGGTCGGCGACGTCCTGTGGTGCCGGGAGATCGTCGAGCTCCGCCGCGCCAAGTTTGCGACGCAGGATGCCGTCATGGACGAGCTGTTCGAGCGCTACCGCGTCGTGCGGCTGGCGATGGACCAGACCGGCATGGGCGAGAAGCCGGTCGAGGACGCGCAGAAGCGGTACGGATCGACGCGCGTCGAGGGCGTGCACTTCACCGGCCCCGCCAAGCTGGTCCTGGCCAACTCCGGCAAGCAGCGGTTCGAGGACCGCAAGGTCCGCATTCCCGAGGGCAGCCCGTCGCTCCGCGCCGACCTGCACAGCCTGGTCAAGATCATCGGCCCGACCGGCAACGTGCGCTTCGTCGCGCCGCGCGAGGGCGGCAGCCACGCCGACCGCACGTGGGCGGCCTTCCTCGGCGTTCACGCCGCCGATGGGGGCGCCGCGCCGATCGAGTTCCAGTCGCTGGGACGGCTTCGCGTCGGCGCCGGCATGGCGGACTATATCGGCAGCGCCGGGGGTCCCGGCGGCCACGGCGCTTATCTGGGGAGCTGATCCATGGCGAAGACGAGACCCGCGACGAAGGATCTCTTCCAGGAGATCGCCACCATCGAGCGCGACGTCATCCGCCCGGTGTACGGCGGCCTGCTGCGACCCGACGACGACACCCTGATGTCGCGCGGCCAGGGCAAGGGCCTGCGGATCTACGACGATCTGGAACGGGACTGCCACGCCTACGCGGTGCTGCAGAAGCGCAAGATGGCGGTCGTCTCGCGGGAGTGGGGGATCGAGCCGGCCACGGAGTCGCCGGCGGACAAGAGGGCGGCGGAGATCGTCGAGGGCCAGCTGCGGGCGCTGCCGCTCGACCGCATCTGCCTCGGCCTGCTGGACTCGGTGCTCAAGGGCTACGCGGTCGCCGAGGTCATGTGGGAGATCCGCGAAGGGGAGATCGCGGTCGCCGACATCCGGGCGCGCGAGCAGCGCCGCTTCGTGTTCGGCGAGGGCGGCGAGCTGCGCCTTCTCACGCCCGAGGACATGAACCTCGGGGTGCCCGTACCGGACCGCAAGTTCATCGTCCAGAGCTTCGGGGCGAAGGACGGCAACCCTTACGGCTTGGGGCTCGGAACGCGGCTGTTCTGGCCCGTGTTCTTCAAGCGTCAGGGCATCACCTTCTGGCTGACCTTCGCCGACAAGTTCGGCAACCCCACGGCGGTCGGCAAGTACCCGGTCGGGGCGTCGCCCGACGAGCAGAAGAAGCTGCTGGCGTCCCTGCAGGCGCTTGCCCACGACGTCGGCATCATCATGCCGGAGGGCATGATGGTCGAGCTGCTCGAGGCCCAGCGCTCGGGCTCCATCAACACCCACGAATCGCTTGCCCGCTACATGGACGAGCAGATGTCCGAGGCCGTGCTGGGCGAGACGCTGACCACCAACATCGGCAAGACCGGCTCCTACGCCGCCTCGGAAACCCACAACGAGGTGCGCGAGGAGCTGGTCAAGGCCGACGCCGACCTGCAGTCGGACGTCCTCAACGCCTCGCTGGTCACCTGGATCACGGAGCTGAACGTTCCGGGCGCCCGCCCACCGCGCTTCTGGCGAGACTTCGAGGAGCCGGAGGACCTGAAGGCGACCGCCGAACGCGACCGCCTGGTCTACGACATGGGGTTCGAGCCCTCGGAAGAGTACATCCGGGAGAAGTTCGGCGAGGGGTGGACGAAGAAGCCGAAGACCGAGGGTTGGACTCCCGCGGAGCCGCCGGCGTTCGCCGAGCCTGTGGCGCGCGACGCCGTCGACGGGCTCGCCGAGCAGACCGACGCCGTCGCGGCGCCATCGATGGACCAGCTGATCGACGCCGTCAGGGATCTGCTGGCGTCCGCAACCAGCCTCGAGGAGATCCCGGAGCGGCTGCTGCAGCTCTATCCGTCGCTGGCGACCGACGACCTGGCCCGAACGCTCGGCCAGGCGATGGTGGCGGCGGAGCTGACGGGACGCACGGAGGCCGACGGTGGCCGAAGCTGAAGCGCGGGGGCTGCCGTTCCAGGAGGCGATCGACTACCTGCAAAGCAAGGTCCGGCTGCCGACGCAGGCCTGGACCGACCTCTGGCAGGGCATGCACGCCCGGGCCTTCGTCGTCGCCGGCGCCGTCAAGGCGGAGCTGATCGCCGACTTCCACGCGGCGGTCGTCCGCGCGATCGCCGAGGGGCGCACGCTTGCCGACTTCCGCAAGGACTTCGAGCGCATCGTCGCCGCGCACGGCTGGTCGTACCGGGGATCGCCCGGCTGGCGCTCGGCCGTGATCTACAACACCAACATGCGCATGGCGCACGCCTCCGGCCGCTGGGCCCAGGTGCAGCGCCTGAAGGGCGAGCGGCCATACCTGCGCTACTCGGCGGTGCTCGACTCCCGCACCCGGCCGCTGCACCGCGAATGGCACGGCACCATCCTGCCGGTCGACCACGCCTGGTGGCGGACGCACTTTCCGCCGAACGGCTGGTACTGCCGGTGCACCGCGGTCTCGGTCTCGGAGAGCGATCTCAAGCGCCGAGGCTGGAAGGTCGCGGCCGCGGCACCGGACGCGGCGCCGGTGCCGCACCAGGTCAACACCCCGCAGGGTCCGGTCACCATTCAGGTGCCCGAAGGCATCGACCCCGGCTTCGCCTACAACGCGGGCGAGGCGGCGTGGGGCCGGGGGGCGTCCAGCCTCGCCATGGAGCGGCACGGCCCCTGGGAAGCGCTCGAGGCGCCGGGCGGCAGCAGCCCGGCCGAACCCGGCCCGCTGCCGCCGCAGCCCTTTGCGGGGACGCTTGCGCGCCGCACGAAAGAGGAGCACGAGCTGCGCGGGACGCTTCGCCGGGCGATCGGAGGCGACGAGGTTGTCTTCGCCGATCCCACGGGCGAGCGGGCGTTGGTGGGCCAGGCGCTGGTGGATCACATGCTCGCCGACCCGCGCCGGCTTGACGGCCGCGAGGCATTCTTTCCGCTGATTCCCGAGCTGGTGCAGCGGCCGGCCGAGATCTGGGTCGGGTTTGCCAAATCGACAGAGTCCGGACGGACGTCGATGCGACGGCGCTACATCCAGCTCTTCGACCTCGGCCGGGGCCGGGCCGCAACGCTGGTGTGCGACTTCGACGCCGGCCAGTGGTCGGGCCTGACCTTCATCCCCGGGGATCTGAAAAGCCTGAAAGGCGTCCGGAGCGGACTGCGCATCTACCGGAGCTGAGGGGATTCGTCCCAGTCAACCGCCGCACCGGCTGTGGGGCCCGGCGCCGGCCAACGGAGTGCGGCCCGGCCGGCACCTGCGAACCCGATTATAGGCCCATGCCTCCCCGATTTCCAGTCGCGCCCGCCAAAGCCCCAGGACATGCGCTGGCAGAAAAAGGGCCCATCCCACGTCAGGATGGCCTCGTCGCGCTGTAGCCCCGTTTAAATGGTGTTTAACGGCGCGGTTGCGGGCTACCTCCAAGGGCCAGTCCGAACCGGGTGCCGCAGACCGCCGATCGGGGATCGCTCGCGACCCCGTCCGGGGGCAGGCTGACAGGTGACACCTGTCAGCCTTATGGAGGGGAGGTGTGGAACCTACAGTCGCGCAAAGTTGGTCGGCGGTCAATGCCGGCGCTTTCCGAGAGAGCGCGATGAAGAGTGGACAGCCCAGTGCGATCGAGATCTTCCGTGCCGGCAAGCACACCACGGCGGCCGGCGAGGCGCTGACGTTCGCGGAGGCCGACCTGGCGGCGACCGCCGCCGCGTACGACCCCAAGATCCACGAAGCGCCGATCGTCGTCGGCCATCCGCAGCAGGACGCCCCCGCCTATGGCTGGATCGCCGGCCTGGCGGCGGGCGGCAGCAGCCTGCAGGCGACGCCGTCGCAGGTCGATCCTGCCTTTGCCGAGTTGGTGGAGGAAGGCCGCTTCAAGAAGGTGTCGGCTTCGTTCTACCGTCCGACCGCCGCCGGGAACCCGAAACCCGGCGTGTGGTATCTCCGGCACGTCGGCTTCCTCGGCGCGCAGCCGCCGGCACTGAAAGGACTCAAACCGATCCAGTTCGCGGACGACGGAGCCGAAGCGATCACCGTCGAGTTCGACGAGCTGGAGGTGGCCTGGTCGATGACGCGCGTGGCGCGGCTGTTCCGTTCCCTGCGCGACTTCCTGATCGGGGAGTTCGGCCAGGAAAAGGCGGACAAGGCGCTCGACGCCTGGGACGTCAACGCGGCCGCCGCCGACGCGACCCGCGCCCAGATCGAGGCCGACAAGGCCGTCTCGCAATCCTCGTTTTCCGAACCTCAACCCAAGGATCCGAACATGCCCCCAGTCGACAACGCGGCGGCCGACGAACTGGCGCGCCGAGAGAAGGAGCTTGCCGCCCGCGAGGCGGCATTCGCCGAAACCTCCGCCCGCGCCGCGGCCGAGACGTTCATCGAGCAGCTCGTTGCCGCGGGCCGCGTGCTGCCGGCCGAGAAGCCCGGGCTCGTCGCTTTCATGGCGAAGCTCGACGACAAGGACTCCGTGGCGTTCGCGGAGGGCGCGGAGAAGCAGACGCCCGCCGCGTTCTTCAAGGCGTTCCTCGGCGCCCTGCCCAAGCGGGTCGAGTTCGGCGAGATCGCCGGGCCCGGCCAGGACAAGGCGGGCTCCGTCGAGTTCGCAGCGCCGGCCGGCTTCACCGTCGATGCCGCCGGCCTCGAGATCCACGCCAAGGCCATCGCCCACCAGCAGGCCCACCCCGCCGTCGCGTATCTGGACGCCGTCAAGGCCGTCGGCGGGCAGTAAGGAGCAAGGTCCATGTCGAAACAGTCCATCTCTCTTCTCGTCCTCTCCTTCGTGGCGGCGGGCGCGGTAGGCGCCTTCCGGGCCGTCGGCTTCGACGGCGCCCAGGCCACCGTCCAAGGGGCGAAGGTCGCCGGCGTCGCGCAGTATGATGCCGCCGACGGCAAGGACTTCGTGGCCACGGTCAAGGGGACCGCGGTCATCGAAGCCGGCGATGCCATCGCCGTCGGCGACAGCCTGATCGTCGACGCGGAGGGCCGTGCCATTCCGGCCACCGGCGCTCTCGGCGTTGCGGCCGGCGCCGTCCAGGTCACGTCCAGCGCCGCCAACGGCGCCATCCTCTCCGGCGCCGACCTGCCGGAGTTCGTCTTCGCCGACGCGCTGCAGGCAGCCAGCGCCGAGGGCGAGTTCATCGAAGTCCTGATGCGTTAAGGAGTGAGCGCGATGCCGCCTCTCAACCCCACCAGCGTCCGGGTCATCGACCCGATCCTCACCACCCACGTCCAGGGCTATCAGCATCCGGGACGGGTCGGTCATCTGTTGTTCCCCCGGGTCCCGGTCTACGTCTCGGGCGGCCAGATCCTGGAGTTTGGCAAGGAAAGCTTCCGGAAGTACGCCACCCGGCGCGCGCCCGGCGGCGCCACCAGACGCATCACGTTCGGCTATCTCGGCAAGCCCTTCGCGCTCGTCCAGGACAGCCTGGAGGCGCCGGTGCCGCGCGAGTTCATGCGCGACGCCTCGAGGGTGCCGGGGATCGACCTTGGCCGCATGGCGACCGACACCACCATGCAGGTCATCACCCTGGCCCTGGAGAGCGAGCAGGCCGCCGTCGCGGTCGCGGCCGCCAACTACGACAACGACCACAAGCTGGCGCTGGCCGCCGGCACCAAGTGGTCGGCCGACACCGGCGTGCCCCTCACCGACATCGACACCGGACGGGAGGCGATCCGCGCCTCGATCGGCATGGAGCCGAACACTCTGATCCTGTCGGCGGTAGCCTGGAAGGCGGCGCGCAACAATCCGCAGGTGGCCGCCCGCATCTATGCCGAGCAGCCGGACACCGACCGCGGCCCGGTCACCCTGGAGCAGTTCCGGCGGGCGGTCGACCTGCCCACCGTCGCCGTCGCCGGCGCGATCGCCGCGGACGAGAACGACGCCTTCGAGGACATCTGGGGCAACAACGCGGTCCTCGCCTACGTGGCGCCCCAGGGCCAGGCGGCGGTGCCGGTGCCGTCCTACGGCTACACCTACACCATGGACGGCCATCCGCTGGTCGAGCAGCCGTACTGGGACAACAACGCCAAGTCCTGGATCTACGGCGTTACCATGGAGCGCGCCCCGGTGCTGACCGGCATGGCCGCCGGCTTCCTCCTCCAGTCCCCGAACTGAGGAGGGAAGCCGCCATGCCGCGCTACCTGCTCAAGACGCCGCTCAAGACCCTCGAGGGCACGGTGCCGGCCGGAGCGACGGTCGAGCTGGCCGAAAAGGACGGCGCCGCCCTCGTCGCCTGCAAGGCGGCCGAGAAGGTGCGGGCGGCGCAGCCTGCCGCTTCGTCCGGAACTGCTCCCGCGGCGGAAGGTCCCGCCTCCGAGCCGTCCGCCGCGGCGCCGGCGGAGCCGGGCGACCCTGCCCACCCGGCTCCGCCGGAAGCGCCCAAGCCGGCGAAGGGCAAGGGCAAGAAGGGATAACCCCCGCCAGGGGCCCGCCGGAGGGAACGAAGTCCCGAGTTCCGGCGGGCCCATGGAATCCACCAAGCGCGGGCCCGAGACGGACGATCCCGCCGCCTGAAAGGCAGTCCCGGCCGGGGTGAGAAGCCCGGCACTTCATTGAAGGGCCTTTGAACGATGCCTTACGCGACCCTGCAGGACCTGATCGACCGTTACGGCGAGGAAGAGCTGGTCGGACTGACCGACCGGGGCGAGCCGCGGACGGGGACGATCGACGAGACCGTGGCGGGCCGCGCACTGGCGGACGCCGACGCGCTGATCGACGGCTACGTCGGCCGGCGCTATCGGCTGCCGCTCTCCAGCATCCCGGCGCAGCTCGTCCCGGTCGCCTGCGCGATCGCCAGGGCGGGACTGTGGAAAGATGCGGCGCCCGACGCCGTGAAGGCCAACTTCGACGCGGCGATGCGCACCTTGCGCGACATCTCGGACGGCCGCCTGGTGCTTGAGGTGGCCGGCATCGAGCCGCCGGCGGCGGTGGGCGGCGTGCAGCACGTCGGGCCGGATCGGGTCTTCACAGCCGACGCGCTGAAGGATTTCTGATGACGTGGTCAGCCCCCTCAGACGCCGGGCGCGTTCTCCGAACGCTTGGCTCACGCGCCGTCCGGCGCGGCCCGCGGTCGCGGGCTTGCCGTTCCGGAGAACGGCGATGACCGGCGTCAGCTTCACCGTCACGATCGACGATGCGGCGGCGCAGGGCGCGCTGTCGGCGATCGCCATCAGGGCGCGCCATCCGCGCCCGGCCATGGACGCGATCGGCGGCGCCATGGTGGCGTCGACGCTGATGCGGTTCGAGACCGAGACCGCACCCTCCGGCGCGCCCTGGAAGCCGTCGCGGCGCGCACTGAAGACGGGCGGCAAGACGCTGACCAGGCGCGGGCATTTGCGTTCCTCCCTCACCCACGCGGCGTCCGACGACGCGGTCGACTGGGGATCGAACATGGCCTACGCCGCCATTCACCAGCGGGGCGGGACGGTCGAGCGCTACGCGCGGTCGCAGGAGATCTTCCAGCGCTACAACGCCCTGACCGGCGCCTTTCGGTTCGCGACGCGTTCCCGGGCCAACTTCAGCCGGTGGGTCACGATCGGCGCCGGCGCGGTGACCATCCCGGCCCGGCCGTACCTGGGCGTGGACGACTCCGACCAGGCGGAGGTGGTGCGGATCCTCGAGGGGTTCATCGCGCGAGGTGACGCATGATGAGGTCCGTCTTCTTCCATTCGTCTCCCTCAGGCGCCGGGCGCGATCTCCGATCGCTTGGTTCACGCCGCATGCGCGGCGCCGGCGCGGTCGCGCCAGGGGGGCGGGCATGAGCCTGATCATTGCCGCCATCGACCAGCTGAGCGGTCTTTCCGAGCTGCGCACCGTGAGCGGCGCCGCAGACCTGCCGGCGGTGCAGGAACGGCTGCCGCAGCGTCACGAGCTGCCGGCCGCGTTCGTGATCCCGGACATCGACCGGGCCGGCGACAACGCCCTGGTCGGCGCCGTCAGCCAGATGGTGACGACGACGTTCGCGGTGCTGCTGGGACTGGGCAACCTGGCGGAGCCCCGCGGCAAGAAGGCTGCCGTCGAGATGGAGACGCTGCGCAAGGCCGTGCGCGATCGCCTGGTCGGCTGGCAGCCCGAGGAATCGGAGGACCCGATCCTGTACGCGAGCAGCCGCGTGGTCGGGTTCGATGCCGGCGTGGTGTGGATCGAGATGCGGTTCATCGCGACCGAGCTGGTGCGCGGCTAGAGAAGGAGGACGGACGTGAGAAGCGGCGGACGGTACGAGGTCTCCAAGGGCGGCAAGGCCAAGCGGGTCGAGCCGCCGACGAAGAGCCACCCCGAGGGCGACGCGCCCCGCGATGCGGACGGCCGGCGCCTTGATCGGCCGGTCCTTCGGCAGGCTCAGGATGAGGTCGGAACGAAGAAGGAGGGCTCCCGATGATCCGTTGGCGGAAGAAGGTCATCCTCGCCAAGATCGAGACGGAATACGGCACCGACCCCGTGCCGACCGGGGCGGCCAACGCGATCCTGGTCTCGGACGTCACCATCGAGGCGATGGCGGGCGAGAGCGTCTCCCGGGGCCTGGTGCGCGACACCCTGGGCGCAGAAGCCGAGATCCCGGTCGGCACCCATGTGGTGGCGGAGTTCTCGGTCGAGATCGCCGGCTCGGGCGCCGCCGGCACCGCGCCTGCCTACGGGCCGCTGCTGCGCGCCTGCGCCATGGCGGAGACGATCGCCGCCGGCGTCGACGTCCAGTACGACCCGGTCAGCGCCGACGAGGAGTCGGTCACGATCTACTTCAACAACGACGGCAACAAGCACGTGCTGCTGGGCGCGCGTGGCAACGTCACGCTGGACTTCGCGGCGAAGGCGATCCCGCACTACCGCTTCCGCTTCGTCGGCCTGTGGAGTGATCCGGCCGCCGCGGCGATGCCGGCGCCGAGCTTCGCCGGCTTCGTCGCGCCGCTGCCGGTGAACAACGCCAACACGCCGTCCTTCGCCCTGCACGGCTACGCCGGCGTCATGCAGTCGCTGTCGATCGACCTCGGCAACGTCGTCAACCACCGCGACCTGGTGGGGGCGGAAGCCGTGCAGCGTCCCGACCGGCAGTCGAAGGGCACGGTGGTGATCGAGGAGCCGGCGCTGGGCACCAAGAATTTCTACACCGCCGCCAAGTCCGCGACCCTGGATGCGATCGCCCTCACCCACGGCCTGGTGGCGGGCAACATCGTGCAGATCGGCGGGCCCAAGGTGCAGCTCAAGGCGCCCAGGAAGTCCGAATCGGACGGCATCAGCATGCTGAGCATGGAAATGGTGCTGACCCCCGACGCCGGCGACGACGAAGTCAAGATCACGGTGAAATAGCCATGTTCGTAATTCAGGACGATCTCACCTTCACCTGGCCGGTCGACGTCAACGTTCCGGCCGACGGCGGCAAGGCCGTCAAGCAGACCCTCAAGGCCCGGTTCGAGGCCATCGACCAGGACGAGCTGAACCGCCTCATCGCGGAGGGCGGAGACGAGGCGGTGCTGGCCCGCGTCTGGGTTGGCTGGGAGGACGTGGTCGACGCCGAACGGGAGCCGGTCCCGTTCTCCGCCGAGATGCGCCAGGCGCTCTGCAAGAGACCCTACCTGCGCGCGGCGGTGGTCGCGACCTACCTGGAGGCGATCTCGGGGAGGCGGGCAAAAAACTGAGGGAGGCGGCCCGCCGCTGGGCCGCCGGCGGGCCGTCGCCGGCGGACGACGACGCGGTCGCCGACGACCTGGCGGCGTTCGGGGCGAGCCCGGAGCTGGTCGCCGGGTTCCGCGAGGCGGGGCGAAAGCCCGCAGACGTCGCCGTCATGCCGGAGAACCGGGAGGCGGTGACGTTGTTCCTGGGTCTCGAGACCCAGTGGCGGACCAACGACTGGACGGGCAAGCGGATCGGCATCGACTACGGCGTGATCGGGGCAGTCGCGACCATGATGGGCATCACCATGACCCCTTTGCTGTTCGACGATCTGCGCCTGATGGAGGCCGCGGCCCTCGAGGTGATCAATGCCTGAGTTCGTCGTCAGCGGCCGAATCCAGATCGACAGCAAGGCCGGGGTGGCCGAGGTCGAGAAGGCGAAGAGCGCCATCGGCGGCCTCGGCGAGGCGGCGAAGAAGACAGGCGCCAGCGCGGCCGAGGCCGCCAGGGGCACCGCCGGCTTTACCGCCGAAGCCGGCAAGGCGGCGAAGGAGACCGCCGGCATCGGCAAGGCAGCGGAGATCTCGGCCGGCCAGATGTCGATGGCCAGGCGGATCGTGACCGCGAACCTGATCAACATCGGCAACGTCGCGGTCGCCACCAGGGGCAACCTGGCGATGATGGCCTCGCCGATCCCAGACGTCATCTACGGGCTGCGGATGATGGGGGTGGGTGCCTCGGGCTTCGGCATGGCCGCCGGCGCGGCGTTCCTGGCCACCGCCGGGACGATCGCGGTGGTCGCCAACCACCTTGCGACCACGGAGAGCCGGACCCGGCAGCTCGATGTCGCGATCAAGGCCATGGGCAGCACGGCCGGGGTGACCGGCGAGCAGCTGAGAAAGATGTCCGAGCAGGCGGTCGCCGGGACGAACCCGTTCGGCCGTTCCGACGCCTTCAATGCCGCTTTGAACATGAGTTATTCGCGGCGGCTGTCCGGCCGCATGATGGGACAAGTCTTGAACCTGGGCGTCGACTTCGCGGCCGGGACGGGGCGCGACCTGGCGGCGGGCGTCGACACCCTCACCAAGGCGTTCGAAAAGGGCTACGCCGGCATCCGCGAGCTGGACGACCAGTTCGGGTTCCTGACCGCCTCCGAGCGCGAGCAGATCAAGACCATGGCCGAGCACGGCCGCCAGGCCGAGATGCTGCAGCTCGCGATCGACGCCCTGAACCGGCGCTTCCGGGGGCTGGCCCGGGAGGGGATGAGCAGCGCCAGCCTAGCCGCCGACGCGTTCGGGCAGTCGTGGACCAAGGTGCTCGACGCGCTGGCCAACCACCCTTACGTGAAGTGGCTGGCCGAGCGGGGTGCGGCCTCAAACCAGGTGATCGCCTCGGCATTGACGCCGGCGCCGGAGCCGACCGTCGCCCAGCAGGTGGCTGCGAAGTCGAAGGACCTCGCCGAAGCCGAACGGACCCTCGCCGACCTCGAGCAGGCGCCGTGGTGGCGCAAGGCCTCGTCGCTGCTCAGGAAGGCCCGGGAAGACGTCGCCCGGCTGCGCAAGGAGATCGACGACCTGGTCGAGCGGGGCCGGCGTGAGGTCGACCGGATGAACGCGGATGAAACCGCGGCGGAAGCGCGGGCGACGCAGGCGCAGATCGAGGCGAGCGCGCGCCAGGTCGAGCAGCTCGAGGAGACCTTCGCCAGGCAGCGCGAGGTGCTGCTTGCCCCGGCCAACCGGCGCGATCTGGTCCAGGCGCAGCAGGCGGCCAGGGAATGGATCAAATCCAACGCGATCACCGGCGAGGGCAACGTCGCCGAGGTGAGCAGGCTGTTCGAGGGCGGCGCCTACGACAAGCTCAAATCGGCGGCGAAGGACGCGGCAGCCGCCACCCGCCTGCAAGCGGACGCCCAGGAGCGCCTGGCGGCGGCGGCCGGGATCTCGAACGAGGCGATGCGCAAGGCGGCGGTCGAGAACAGGATCGCCGCCGCCTCGACCCGGTACCTGGGCCAGGGGACGGGAGAGCTGGCGGCCCAGCTCCGCCGGCTGGGCGAGGCCGAGGCGCGGACGCAGCGCGCCCAATGGGCCCGCGAGACCAGGGAGCAGGCGGCCGCCAACGACAACCTGGCGGCCGCCTACCGCAGCGGCTCGGCGGCGGCGGTCGAGGCGGCGGAGCGGGAGAACGCGATCGTCGACGTCATGCGGCGTACCGGCGCGAGCTACGTCGAGGCGGCCGCCGGAGTCGACCGTTTGCGCGAGTCCCGTCGATCACTGGCGGCCGAGAGCACGCTTGCCGACCTTCGCAACCAGCTCGCCGACGCCCAGGCCTACACCGCGGCCATGGGGCGCGGCGACCGCGCGGGGATGCGGGATGCCTCGATCGCCGCCGAGACGCGCCGCTATGCCAACGACAACAGGCTGAAGTCGGACGATCCCCAGGTGATCGAATTCCGGGCGATCCAGCAACGTGCCTACGCCGACTCACTGGCCCGTTCGGCGATCGCCACCAACCAGGCGCGCGACGCCTCGATCGGCTACCGCGACGCCATGGCGGCCCTGGACGAGCTGCGCGCCACGGGCCTTCTGTCGGCCCAGGCCTACGCCGAGGAGTGGAAGCGGATCGAACTGGCGAAGCTCGACGCCTCGAAGGAGTGGGAGGACGGCGTTGCTCGCGGCCTGATGCGGATCAAGGAAGAAGCCCGCGATATGGCGACCTCCTTCGAGAGCGCGACGGTGGGGGCCTTCCGCAAGTCCGAGGATGCGTTCGTGCAGTGGGGCAAGACCGGCAAGCTGGCGGCAGGCGACCTGTTCGACTTCATCGGCGAGGAGGCGCTGCGGATGGTCTACCGCATGGCGGTGGTCAAGCCGTTTCTGGAACCCCTCGGGAACGCGTTCGGCGGCTGGATGCAAGGACTGTTCGCCGGCCAGGCGAACTGGTCGACGACGGGCCTCGGCGAGGGCACATGGGGCATGGGCCAGATCTACCACCGGGGCGGCGTCGTCGGGCAGCCGACGGAAACCCGCATCGTCCCGATGTCGGTATTCGCCGGCGCGCCGCGGGCGCACCAGGGCGCCGTCATCGGCAAGGACGAGGTGCCGGTGATCGCCAAGAAGGGCGAGGTGATCGGCTGGCCCGGGCAGTTCGGCGGCGTCGATATTCAGATCATCGACCAGCGCGGCGCGAATGCGCCACCGATCGAATCGAGCAAGTCGAGGGGCCCGGACGGGCGCGAGGTCGTGCGGATGCTGGTCCGGGCCGAGATGACCCGGGCCGCCGACGACGGCGTCCTCGACCAGCCGATGCGGCGGAACTTCGGCGTCGGCCGCGTGCCGGCGACGATCAGGGGGTGAGCCATGCCGAATGCCGTGTGGCCGCCCTCCCTCCCGCAGTTCGTCGAGATCGACGGCTACGACGAGACACTGCCGTTCCCGGTGCTGCGCACGGCCATGCAGACCGGGCCAGCCAAGCAGCGGCGGACGTCCACCGCGGCCGAGACGCCGATCGCCTTCGTCACCGACGTCATGACCGCCGAACAGGCGGCGACCTTCGAGGCCTTCTACCTGGTGACGCTGCTTACCGGCGCCCTGCCGTTCGACTGGGTCCATCCCAGGACCCAGCAGACCATGACCTACCGCTTCACCGCCGGACCGAAGCCGGTGCCGGCCAAGGGCGGACGGGTTCGCTACCGCCTGCAGCTCGAAGTCCTGCCGTAGGAAAGCCCGATGCCGACGCCGAACGGGATCATCGCCGCCAACGCCCAGACCACCGGAGAGGCCTGGCTGACACTCCTCGAGCTCGACCACGCCACCTTCAGCGAGCCGATCCGGGTCACCGACAACAAGGTCGGGGTGGTGTCGAACGGCAACGCTTACATCGCCTGGCCGTTCGAGCTCAAGCTGCCCGACGACGACGCGGCGGAGCGGCCGGTAGCACGGCTGCGCATCGACAACGTGGGCGAGTTCGACGTCGACGGCGAGAAGCGGACGATCGTCGACATCATCCGTGCCTGCGTCGGCGCGCCGACGGTCGCGATCTCGATCGTGCTGGCCTCGGACCACGACCAGGTCGAGGCCGGGCCGATGGACTTCACGCTGCGGGACGTGCGAGCGCCCGACGAGCTGGTGATCGAGGGCGATCTTTATCTCGAGGACGTCCTCAACGAGCCGTTCCCCGCCGACTCCTTCGTCCCCAGCCAGTATCCGGGGTTGTTCTGATGGACCGGCCGCGCCTTTCCCCCTTTCACGAGCCGCCCGCCTGGGCCGACGCCTACATCGGCCTGCAGTACGCCGACGGCGGGCGCGGCCCGGAAGCCTACGACTGCTGGGGCCTCCTGCGCCTCGTCTCGGGCGAGCGGTTCGGGATCGCGCTGCCGGCGTACGACGGCATCGTCTGGCGGAGCTACCTGTCGCGGGCCGAGCAGGTGGAGGCGGACGAGGCCGTCAAGGCGTTCATGCTGGCCGAGCGGGATGTCCGCTGGTCACCGGTCTGGCTGGCAACGGGCTCGCCGCCGGAAGAGCCGCTCGGCGGCCGCCGCATCCGGCCCGGAGACGGCGTCCTGATGCGCGCCGCCCCGCTGCATGTCGGCATCGTCGTTGCCCCCGGCTGGATGCTGCACATCGAGGAGGGATCGAACTCCACCTGCGCTCCCTACGACGACATCCGGTGGGGCCGGCGGGTGATCGGGTTCTATCGGTGGGAGGCGGCGGGATGCTAGGCGCCGCAGCGGGCAACTACCGGCCACAAGCGCACGGCCCATCGTTCGTTCGAGCGCAGCTCAACGCGGCTGCGCTCCGGGGAGCCGTCTTGCGCGATCGTCATTTCCCACGCTCCCAACCGAAAGCGCGGGTCGACATCGACGGCATGGGTCAGTATCGCTCGTTTGTCGCGATCGAACACCGCACTCGCGACGGCGTACTCGGGCGCCACCTGGTAGGCCATGCAAGCGGCGAGGTCCTTGTAGGCAACCCCGAAAGTCCCCATGCGAACCGGCTCCAATTGGCGGATGTCTTCGACGGACGTGCAGCCGGCAATCGCGACGGCCGCCGCCAGGACAAGGGCGCGCAGCAATGACATGCGAGATCCTCCCCCCGGTTGACGGCGGGAAGTCTAGCACTCCCGTGCCGCGCAAGTCCACCCATGCGCCCTTGCGGGTGATCGCCTCGCCGGACCCGTTCCTGACCGGGACGATCGACCTCACGCTGCCTTCCGGCGGCTCGATCCTTGACATCATCAAGGCGTCCGGCGCCGACAAGGCGCTGATCGGCGGCGCCCACGTGTGGATATGCGACGCGGCGATGACCCAGGAGCCGGTCGAGATCCCGCGCGAGAACTGGCACCGGGTGTACCCGAAACCCGGCACCGTGGTGTCGATCCGGGTGGTGCCGAGCGGCGGCGGCGGCGGCGGCGGCAAGAACCCCCTGCGCATCGTGCTGACCATCGTCGTCATGATCGTGGCGTGGTGGGTCGGCGGCCTGGTTGCCGGAGCGATGAATGCGGCCGGGTACAGCGCCACCGCCGCATCCATCGGCCAGGGCCTCGCCGCCGCGGCGGTGACCCTGGTCGGCAACGCGATCGTGAACGCGGTCGTCCCGGTGACTCCGCCGAAGCTTTCGGAAATGAGCGGCGGCTTCAACGCCACCTCGCCGACCCAGGCGATCTCGTCGACGCAGAACCAGGCCAACCCGATGGGGCCGATCCCGGCCATGTTCGGGACCGCACACATGTATCCCTTGTTCGCCGCCGTGCCCTACACCGAGATCCTCGGCAACGAGCAGTACGTGCGCGAGCTGTTCGAGCTGGGATACGGGCCGGTGGAGATCGCCGAGGAGCGGATCGGCGCGGTGCCGCTCGCCCAGTTCGAAGGCGTCGAAAGCGAGTTCCGCGCCGGCCACGACGACGATGCGGCCGTCACCCTCTACGCCAACACCATCCGCGAGGACAGCTACAACATGCAGCTGACCGCGGCCGGGGGGGCGCGGACGCTGGAGACCCGCGACGGCGCCGACGAGGTGAGCGGGGATTTCGCCTTCCAGGGCCTGGTGACGTTCGACAACTACGGCAACCGGCAGACGCGCACGGTCGAGGTCAAAGTGGAGTACCGGGCGGCGGGCTCGGCCGATCCGTTCGTGACCGACGGCATGATGACCGCCGACGGCGCCGCGGTGGAAGGCGGCATCTACACCGTCACCGCGGCGACCGAGCAGATCGTCCGTGCGCCGTTCCGCTTCAAGCCGGCCGCCCAGGGGCGCTGGGAGGTGCAGTTCACGCGCCTGACCGCCGACACCACCTCGACCCAGATCCGCGACGCCTCGTACGTCACCGCCTTGCGCACCATCACCTACACGCCGCCGGCGACGCCGGCCGGGCGGGCGCGCAAGGCCCTGCGGATCAAGGCGACCAACCAGCTGAACGGCTATGTGCAGAGCTACAACTGCGTCGTCACGCGGCTGCTGCCGACCTGGGACGGCGCGGCGTGGACGGCGCCGGTCGCGACATCGAACCCGGCCTGGGTGGCGCTGGCCATCCTGCGATGCCCTCGCAAGGGCAATGCCAAGCCGCTCGCCGACTCCCGCCTCGACCTCGAGACCTGGCTCGCCTTCGCCGAGCGTAACGACGTGCCCGACCAGAACGGCGAGCCGATGTACCGCTTCGACGGCGTCATCGACACCCGCGGCACGGTGCGCGAGGTGGTCAACCAGGTGCTCGCCACCGCCCGGGCCTCGCTGGCCATCCGCGACGGCAAGTGGTCGGTGATCTGGGAGCGGCCGCAAGCGGCGGCCAAGCAGATGTTCACCCCACGCAATTCGTGGGGCTTCGAGTACGAACGCACCTTCGTCGACATGCCGCATGCGCTGAAAATGCGGTTCGTCAACCCGGAGAAGGACTGGCAGAAGGACGAGGTCATCGTCTACGACGACGGCTACGACGAGACCACCGCGACCCTGTTCGAGACCATAGAGCAGTGGGGCGTGGTCCGGTCGAGCCAGGCCTGGCGGGAGGGCCGCTTCCGGATGGCGGAGGCGAAGCTGCGGCCGGGCACCTACAAGCTGTCGGTCGACGTCGAGCACCTGCAGGCAACCCGCGGTGACCTGGTCCGCGTCGCCAGCCGCCTGATGCGCTGGGGCCTCGGCGAGGGGCGGATCAAGACGATGACCGTCGACGGCGATGGCAACGTGACGTCGCTGACCCTGGATGCGCGGCTGCTGCTGGAGGCGGGGAAGAGCTACGGCCTGCGCATCCGCAAGGCGGATGGGACCCAGATCATCGCCACTCCGGCGACCCCGGCGGAGGCCACGGAGACCGCCGTGCTCGCGCTGGCGCCGGCGATTGCCGCAGCCGAAGCCCCGGCCGAGGGCGACCTCGCCGCCTTCGGCGAGGCCGGCCGTGAGACCGTGGACCTCATCGTGCGAGGCATCGGCCGGCTCGACAGCAACCATGCGCGGCTTCATCTGGTCGACGCCGCGCCCGAGCTGCAGACCGTGGACACCGGACCAATCCCGCCGTTCCAGACCCAGGCGACGTGGCCGGGACAGGGGGCGAACACCGCCCCGGCGGCGCCGATCGTGGACTCCGTCGTCTCCGACGAGCGGGCCATGGTTCCGGCGGCCGGCGGCGGCTGGCAGCAGTTCATCCGCGTCAGCCTGGTGCGCAAGTCGGGCATCGCCGTTCCGCTTGATGCGATCGTCGCCCAGTGGCGCCGTACCGGCTCCGGAGACGCCTGGAGCAAGGCCTCCTATCCGCCGCTGTCGGCGGCGATCGACCTTGGACCCCTCGAGGAGGGCGGCACATACGACGTGCAGCTCTGGAACGTCTCGGGCGGCGCCAGGCCGGGCGTGCCCTCGACGATCACCACGATCCACGCCCACCATGTGATCGGCCGTTCCGCCTCGCCGCCGAAGCCGGTCGCCACCCTGCAGGCGGGTACGGTGGATGCCCCAGCGTACCAGGCGCCGTGGGACCTCGCCGGGTTCCGGGTCTCATACAAGCCGGGGGACGACCGCGTCGCCGACGGGGCGGTCAGCCTGCACCCCGCCTCGCCCACGGTGGCGTTGCCTTTCGACGTCTCCCAGCTGCCGGACGGAACGGTGACGCTCTTCGTCGTCGCGGTGGATACCAGCGGCAACGAGAGCGCCCCCGCCATCATCGTCAAGGACATCGGCGGGCCGGTGGTCGCCAACGTGGTGGAGACGGTGGACTGGCAGGCGCAGGGGTGGCCGGGCGAGATCGCCGGGGCCGTGGTCGACGGCGGCGAGCTGGCGGCCGTCAACCTCGCCCCGTTCGTGCCCGCGAGCGGCCCCTTCGTGCCGGCGGCCGATTCCGCGTCCTTTGTGCCCGACGATGCGGAAGGCAGCTTCGCAGCGCTCTCCTACACCACGTCACTCGACGCCAGGCCTGCGTGGCTGCCGGCGCAGCTGACCCTTTCACGCGAGCTGCAGGGGCAGGCGGCGATCGATTACCGCACCGACCTCGACGACGGCTGGATCGCGGCCGAGGACGAATCCCCCTTCGTGCCGGTGGACGACGGCGCGCCGTTCGTGCCCGACCTCGGTCCCTGGCGGCCCTGGCCGGGGGCGATCCCCCTCGAGCCGCAGACCTACCAGGTGCGGCTCCAGATCCCCGGCGGCCCGGTGCAGGGACGAATCCGCGCGCTGGCCGCGGTGGCCGACGTGGAGGACGTCGACGAGCTGTTCCTGAACTTCGCGGTGGCGGAGGGCGGCACCCGGCTGCCGCTCACGAGAGACTACAAGATCGGCGTCGCCGACGTGGGGCTGACGCTGCTCGCCGACGGCGGCGCGGCGGTTTCGGCCCGCGCCACCCTCGACGGCATCGCGCCGGGGCCGCTGATCGAATGCCTGTCCGGCGCCGGCGCGTCCGTCGCCGGCCGCGTCAACGCCCGCCCCGTGGGGGCCTAGGAGACTTGAGACATGACCGACTTTCCGACCAGGGACGCATACTTTCCCGCCGGCGCCGGCAACGTGGGGCCGATGCGCACCGGCCAGCGAAACTTCTACGATGCGGTCCGGCAGATGCCCGGCGCGCAGGCCGCGGCCGCTTTGGCGATCGTCGCCGGCGTCGTTACGCCGACGAGGGCTGCGCACGTGATCGACACCGAGGCCGCGGCGGTCGCCGACGACCTCGCCAATATCGCCCAGGACAATCTGCCGGACGGCGCGGTCCTGGTGCTTATGAGCACCGACGCGGCCCGGGTGCCGACGGTCAAGCACGGCGCCGGTGGGATGGGGCAGATCCTTCTTTGCGGCAACGCCGACCTCGCGCTTTCCGATCCCTCCATGCGGCTGATCTTGCGGCGATCGGGCGCGACCTGGGTCGAGGACGGCCGCAGCTGGGGCGCCAACGTTGCGGGCGCGCGCGCCTGGCTGGCGGCGGCAGCGGCCAATCACAATCACGACGGCACGTACGTGAATGCCGCGGGCCAGACCCTCGGCGCCGGCTACGACATGACCCCCTACAACCTCGGCAACGTGAGCGGAAACCTCACCCCTGACGTCCGCCTTGGCGCTATGCAGTACGGCGTCCTCACGGGCGACCTCACCATCCTCGCGCCGGCGCGCGATGGCACCGTGGTCGAGATCGAGCTCATGAACGACGGCACCGCCCGCCAGCTCCTCTTCTCGGGATACACCCAGCGCCCGGGCGGCGAGTACACGGCCGGCGGCACCCTGGTGCACACGCTGTATATCGAGAAGCGGGGCGCGCGGGTCAGCGTCGACATCGTGCCGGAGCAGGCCGCATGAGCTTGACCCTTCCCCTCCGCCGCCACGGCTCCCGCGGCTTCTACGAGATCAAGAGCGCCCTGGAACTGAAGGCGGCGTCGGGCCAGTACCTCTCGAAGACGCCGGCGGCAGGAACAAGGACCGCCTGGACGTTCCGCATCCTGGCCCGACGCGAGAGATTGACCCAACCCTACGACGGCCTGTTCGGCACCGCGAATAGCTATCTCCGCTTCGGCCTGGGCAGCGCGGAGGACAACATTCACGCGGTCGTCTACACGCCGAGCGGGACCGCCGAACTACAGACGACCCCGCTCTTCCGCGACACCAGCAGCTTCTATGACATCGTCTGGGGCTGGGACGCCAACAACGCGACCCAGGGCAACCGGCACCGTCTCTACGTCAACGGGGTGCGGATCACCGCGTTCGGCACCGCGAGCTACCCCGGCGCCACGGGCTGGCAGTCCGACATCAGCAGTGCTGTTGCTCACAGCATCGGTCGCTGCCAGGAGTCGGCGCGCTACTTCGATGGTGTGATCGCGGACGTTCACTTCATCGACGGGCTGGCGCTCGACGCAACCGCCTTCGGCCAGTTCGACACCAACGGCAAGTGGCACCCGAAGCGGTATTCCGGCAGCTACGGTGCGACCGGCTTCCACCTCGACTTCGCCAACGCCGCCGATCTCGGCAACGACGTGAGCGGGAACGGCAACGACTGGACGCCTGTCAACGCGCCGGTTCAGATCCTCGACACGCCGACGAACATCCACTGCCGATGGGATCGAACCGGGGCCTTCGGCGGCACGATTTCCGAGGCGGGGCGCAAGATCACTCAGTCGGGGAACACCTTCGTTCCAGGCTCCCAGGTCATCCCGGACGGCGGCTATTGGGAAGTTCGGGTGAACGCGGCTGGCGGCAACATCTTGATCGGCGTCGCCAAGACGCCTACGCAGCCGGACGCGGTGATCAATAAGCCGACGACCTACTACTATGTGCATTCCGGCAAAAAGGTTAACAACAACTGGACGGGGACGGCTTACGGCGCGACGTTCACGACCAATGATGTGATCGGGGTGCACCTCTCAGGCGGCAACCTGTCGTTTTACAAGAACGGCGTCTCGCAGGGTGTGGCGTACTCGGGGCTGTCGGGCGACTTTGTGCCAGCGATATGGACAGACGGCAGCACGCTGACGCTGGCGACCGACGCCGCGAAGTTCGATCACATCCCACCCGTTGCCTTCAAGGCGCTCTGCACCAAGAACCTGCCCAAGCCCGCCATCGTCGACCCCGGCAAACACTTCGACATCGCACTGTGGACCGGCAACGGGGCGGCCCGCACGATCCCGACCGAAAGCGCTCCGGGGCTGGTGTGGACCAAGGATCGGGCGACATCGGGTGGTCACGCCGTATTCGACTGCGAGCGTGGTGCGGCGAAGATCCTTGTGACGCAAAGCACTACGGCAGAGCTGACAGCCTACCCCGATACGCTGACGGCGTTCGGCTCCTCGGGGTTCGACCTCGGCGCGGACACCGGGGGGAACATCGTCAACATGAACGGGCGCACTTACGTCGGCTGGGCCTGGGGTGGCTTCACCCAGCTTTCCGCGCCCGAGATCGCCGCCCTGGTGACGGCAACCGGTGCGACCATCACGCCGACCGGGATCGCGGTCAATCAGGCGGGAGGCTTTGCGGTCATCACTTATACCGGCATCGGCGTTAATGGCTCGCTGCCCAATCCTCTCGGCAAGAAGCCCGGCATGTGGTTCGTCAAGGACCGTTCGACCGGCAACGCCAACTGGCCCGTTTACCATCAGGCGACGGGGGCCACCAAACGGGCGGGGCTGAACCTCGCGCAAGCCTTCGATGTGCAACCCTACTGGCAGAGCACCGAGCCGACCGACGCCAAGATTTTCCTCAACAACGATGCTTGGGTGAACGGTGCCGCCGTCACCTACGTCAT
>JAHDSF010000010.1 GCA_018432935.1 Rhodospirillales bacterium
ATCCGACCGATCGTCTCCACCACCAACATCCCCCCAACCCCGTCCGCCCAAAAACGGGGTTCTGAACCGCTCTCCTCAAGGGGGTCAAATTTGGACGCCGATCACCCCTCAACGGGGGTCACAATTGCACGCCGCTTAACACGTTGGGGAGTTGGTCGGAGACTTCACGGTCTTTTGGAGGGAAGCTCCAGCATGTGGGGCCCCGGACTTCGTCCGCAAGTGCCCGGTCCGGTCATGAGCTTTGAGGCGCTCCAGCCCGGTGGGATCTCACAAAGAATCGCAACAAAGTCGTTGATCGTGAATTCATCGTCTGGCCGCAATTCGTCCATGAAGGTAGGCAGCTCACTTTCAACGACGACGCGATATACTTCCACGCTCCAGCCATCATGCTTGGTCCGATCCGGGAGCCGCGACAAGCTTTCCGCGTTGTCGCCATTGAGGGCGATGGCGCATACATGGAAGTAACGCCCGTCGCCGTACCAAGTCTCATAGAGATCTTCGTGAAGTACGGCCCAGACGGTCAACACTCCACCCGCAGTCAAGATGCGCCTGCGGACGTCTGCCACCATCTCAACCGTGATCTCCGGATCGCCGAGCCGTTTCGGCGGACCCAACTGGAGAACGGTGCGTCGGTCGTCACGAGTCATGCGGTGCCGCACTGGGCTTTCCCGGGGCGCGAAAGGTCAGCAGCCGATGCGTACAGAAAGGCACTCGAAGGCTATCGCTCGAGTTCCTCTTCCTCGAGCTCCTCCTCGCAGGATCTTCTGCTCTCGGTCTTCTCGCCCTTGGGCTCCCAGGCATTCTCGGCGTATTCCGCTTCATCAAGCTGACGCCTCCTCGTGTCGATAACCGGGGCGCTACTGGGCCGTACGCCAAAACCGCCCGCGGCACCGTCACGTGATTTCTCATCCGGGTCGCTTGCCAGCTTGGCATCTGCTTGCGACGATTCAGACTTCCTATTCTCAGCGCCGGCCGGGCTCATGTTCATCCGCAGTTCGCGATCGCCAGCGGCGGTCTCGGAGGTGGTGGCGTCTCGCTCGGCTTCGCTCTGTTGGATCTCCTGCAAACTGTCCTGATCCGTCTGCGGTCGCCCTGACCCGCCATTGTAAGCGTCATTCATTTCGTCCGGAAATGACGCGGTAACTGTCAATAAGTCGTCGCCGACCTCGTAATTGACGCTGCGCCCGGGAACGTCCATTCTAGGATATTCACTCTTAGCATTCATTCGAGTCTACCTTTCATTTCTGGAATCCATTTTCAGTATACATAAGCTCCTGCGCTATTACCTCTCGAGTTCTTCCTCTTCGCTGGTTTCGGAAGAAGTTATCGGTCGACTGTCTAGTTCCAGGCGTTTGGCCTTGTTGACCGAAGCACCTTCGAAGCTTCCGATTCGTCTGTTTGCCATAATTTCCGCGATGATTTCGCGGATCGGCCGAAAATCTAAATCCCAGTCGGACTCACTGACGGAAGCGCCCTCGAAGCTTCCGATTTCTTTGGCGACCTTATACTCTGCGCTGCGCCCCAATTCGTGACGATTCAGCCGCGAAAAGTACAAGTGCTTATCGCTAGCTAGCTCATTTATTATTTTAAAGAAAAGACACCTTTTATGATACTCGGCGTCGGGCAGACCGGGTGCCGCTCTATCAATAAGTTCTCTTTCTACTTCTATTCGGCGGTATTTCTTGGGAAGGAAGGGATTTTCCGCGAACGCATTGAGGAGCCGCGTCGCCGTCTCTGAGCGTAAAAAGTCGCTGACGAGCTGGTGGCTGACATCACTATTCCTTGTTCTAATCGGTTCTAGCGCGTCATGTGCACCAAAACTTAACATGGTTTGAACTCCACATTAGAGTCAATTAATAACAACTTACGGCACCATCCATGCAAATTGCATTTTCATGTTTAGCACAATGGCATCGAGAACCGGGCCGAACACTAGCCACATTAAGACCAATAGAAGAAGAGGAAGGATCAACCTCGCCATGACGTTTACAATAGATTGACTTTAAAGAACAGCCGGTGCATTTCGACCTTACCGCGGCTGCCCATATGCACGATGGCCTCGGCATAGTCGATGTTCCGGTTCCGGTCCGGCACCCCTAGTTGAGAAAACTTTTCGGGGGGTATGCGTGGCAACCGCTGCACCTGCTCCGAGAGACTGGCGCCGTCGCTGAACCCATCGCGCCCCCCCTTTCCACTGAGGCTCCGCCCCGCGGTGACGACCAGGGCCGCGTACTCCCCGAACACATTCTTGGAGGCGTACTCGTTGGTCTTCCCCTCGGTATTGCGCAGAAAAACCTTGATCGTGCAGTTCCCAAGGAAGTTGTCCACGATCTCCGGCTTTTCGACTTGGCGAAGCAGACCGCTGACGTTCTGTGTTGCGACCACGTTCACGTGAAAGCTCTGGCGCGAACGTTCGAAGAAGGCCCCATCGCCCTTCCCGGCGTCGGCGGTGAAGAACGCCTGGAACTCGTCGCAGAGGAA
This sequence comes from Rhodospirillales bacterium, assembly GCA_018432935.1. Lineage (GTDB taxonomy): Bacteria > Pseudomonadota > Alphaproteobacteria > Rhodospirillales > Shumkoniaceae > JAHDSF01. The sequence continues at coordinate 2,482 of JAHDSF010000010.1, forward strand.
GAACGAGGGGCGCGGCTTGTTCACACGGGCTAGCACAGCCTTGTAGAAATCCAGTTTCATCAACGTGTTGATAATCGGGGACATGGCCGATCGTGCGCCGTCTCGCGGCATGTAGACGTAGACGATCTGCCCCCTGTCCAGGGCCTCGGCAAAATTGATGGTCGAGCGGCCGGAAAACACGGTTCTGAACGGTTCGACGAGGAACGGATCGATCATGGGGATGACGTAGGCCTGCACCGACCCCCGCGTCTTCTCCGGCATCTTGAGCCAAGTATTGGTCATGTACTCGACGGCCAAGGCCGATTCCGTTCCGTCAAGCAAAGGGGTGACCGGAACGTCGACATTCTCGCCGACGATGGATTTGACGACGGCCGCAGCTTCCTGCCATCGCTCTTTAGACATCGCATCCCAATAGCGAAAGAAGCTGGACCAAGGTTTGGTTTCGCGCTCATGCTCCTCGATGGCAGTTCGGTCGAACGTCATAGCCGTCACTGCATCGTTCGTCGGTGGCTTGCCGGCCGCTGCAAGCGCCGCCCTGGCGGCCAAGACGAACAACCTCGCTTCCAGCAGTCTTGGCTGTGCAGCGAGCGCCGCTATTTCCGCAAAGGACGGCGGGTTCTCGCGATTACGGCTGCCACGCAGCAACCCAACGGCGTGCCTGATGAACAGCTTGGCGCTATCGATCCAAAATGTCTCGTTCGTATTCTTCATGCCCATCAAGGAGAGGATGCTCGCAAAGCGCTCCGCAATTTCCAGAGCGTCATCCGCAGTGTCGAAGGGATTGTAGCGGGCCGAGTTGGCCGGATCGTCGGGGTTCAGAATGCGAAGATCCGCAACTCGGCCTTGGCGGGCGAGAAGGCCGGTGATCTTGATCAGGTAGTCGCCTTTCGGGTCGAGGAGGAGACCGCCGCAGGCAAGGGTGCCGTTCCGTCCATCCGCCGAGGCCGTGAGCCCCACTAGAAGGCTGTTCAAGACGGTCACGGTCTTGCCGCTGCCGGTTTCCCCGAATACAACGGCGTTCTTCTGAAAGTCCGCCCATTCCCAATCCACCCCCCCCACCATGAAAGCATAACGCCCCGTGACGACCATTGGCGGCCCCATTCGCCGCTCCAGCCGAAGTATGGCCTCGTTCTTCGTCACTGCTTGGAACCCCGAAAGCAAGAGTTGCTTGCGGAGAGCGCGCGAAAGCGTCAGCACCTCAATGATCCGGTTTGTCGAAAGCGCCAAATGCACCGGAATGCACGCCAGGCCGAACCACATCGCCCACTTCATCGCTCCGGCAAGCGGAAGAAGCGGCCTTCCAATCGGCCACTCGGCCAGAACCCGCCCCGCGATGAAGCCGAGCGTGCCGAGCAATAGCCACGCAAGGGGTCTCGACAGACGACCGGTCGCATCGACCACTGCGTGTCCGGCCGCCCGGATTTCCATCCCGGCATCCTCGAAAGCCAGGTCGATGCGGGCGCGCAGGTATTGAGAAAGGGGGCTGCCTAAGGACCACGCGGCGGTCGCAAGACTTGCGAAAAAAATGACCGCCAACCCTAACCTTACGAGCGGAATCCCAACGGGCTTTGGCACAAAGGCTATGAGAAGGGCAATAACAATTCCCCCCACAGCACAGTACACGAAGTTCTTCTCGGCCGCCCGGAGCTGCGCAAGTGTGTCCCCCCGTTCCGCGACGATAGCCAAGGTGCGCTCCTACTATTGGGCTCTTACCTGCACGGGCACATCAGAGAATGAAAAAGGTCGCAATTCGCCTTGACCGTTAGCATCGACAACAATGAGAGAACCGGTTACCGTTGCCGACAGCGGCCTATGAGATCGGTAGATCTCGCCATCCCGATCTTCGTTGCATCGCCCTTTGCGGGATTTATTTACTTGAACTTCGAGTGGCTGGTTCGGGGAAAGGACGGTCATCTGCGACTTGTCAACTCGCGCCAAATCATTCAGGTGACCCGTAAAAACTGACAGGCCCATAATTTCCGGATCTTCGAGAATGGGAAGACCAAGGTCGTCTGTAATTCGCAGTACCTTGCCTGCCAGATAAACCCGGACGTCGCTTGCACCAGCATTGACGATGTGGAATCTAAGATTTCCTAGAATGCAGGTCTCACCATTGTTGAAATTCCGGCCCCGCTCATATCGCAGAGCAATCGGCTTCGGAGTCAGTTCGAGAACGCCCGCCTGCACTGTTTGACCGCTCGGAGCTACAGTTCGGTTGGACGAAACCGTTCCAGGAGCGGAAGGAGACTGACTGCTAGGTGCGGCACCAGCCATTGGTGCTGCTGCCGGATCAGCCCCCGATGGCGCCAGCAGCGGCGAGGCGCTTTGGGCCAGTCCCTCAGTGGCCGCCAGGACGGCCACGACTGCAACGACACAACGGATCATTTCCATACCCCACGATTTCACTTGGCGAACCAATCAGTGGCCCTCTACCGCGTTCAGAACGGAATCGGCGAACAGATCGGCTAGGCGTTCGAAAGAAGACGCCCTGGCCTGCCCGGGTTCGCGCGCCTTGCCCTGCGCGCTCAGCGCTCCCAAAGCGACGGATCCCCCCGAGTAGACCCAACGCAGCGTGGCGTTCACCCGCGTGTCGACGATCTGCTCGCCAGTCCTGTTGTCTATTCCGCCCCCCGTCATTGCGGGGTCGGAGAGGCCAACCACAATCGCGGCCTCGCCTGCACTTTGGGCAAGCTTGAACCCTTTTCTTTGCAGGCCGGCCGACAGGGCATCAGCCAACGGAGCAACCAGTCGATCTCGCCGAAGAGCCGAGGCGTCTACGGAGACCGATATTGCAGATGCCGCCCCTGGAGGCGCCGTTCGCTGGATCTCGACGGAGGCCGCAAGAGCCTTATCAAAATCCATTTTGTCCGAATCCGTCATTCCTGCGACATCGAAAGCGTTTGGCCGCGCCTCGCCAGCCACAATCACATCCCGCAAAGCCCCAAGGATCTCGGTTTCCGCCGCCGGATCTCGTGACTTGCTCCTCCGCACCTGTTGCCATGACTCGGCCGCCTGCCTCAGCCGAGCGATTCGGGAAATGCTGGCTCCGAGCTCTGCGATAGCTGCACCAACAACTCTCTGCTGCGCATCGGGAATTACCGCTCCGATACGCTTGCCCATTTCCGCCAGCCTCACGAGTTGTTCGGCTTTCGCGCGCTCGTGGCCCGTCTGGTACGAGCCAGACAGTTCCGACAATACCTCCGGGAGAGTCGCGGCGAGTTCTCGCTCCGCTTCACTCAAGCTGACGGGCTTGTCAGCACGCACTTCCCATCTCGCACGATCCCAGAAATTGAGCGAGGCAATTGCATGAAGTGCTCCCGCGGGATCCGCGCCCCTCCTTCCATACGCCACCAGCGCAGACATGAGACGGGCATCGGAGCCGTCGACCGATGACTTGACCGCCTCGAGGGTGATCAACGCTGTCCGTTCTGTGTCAGAGAGTTCCCCTGACGACGGCCGGATCGGTTGCTTCAGAAGGACGGTCCGGATCTTCACCAGATCGTCGGCAATGTTGATGGTGGCCGGGTCGTCGGGCCGCCACAGCCTGACCAGTGAAACAAGACGGGTAAGCTGATCCTTGAAGGCCTGCGCCGCAGAACCGAATTCCGCAGCCTTATTGGCAGTCGTTCCGCGTGCTTTTGCGGATCGGCTCGCATCGAATGCCGTCAGTGCGCTCGCGGCTTCGCTTGCCTTGGAGGCGTGCTCAAGCGTAAGGCTCGCTTCCGCAATATTGACGGCATCCCGCACACGGTTGAGGCGGACATCGCTGTCTTTGATTCTATCCGAGCAGACATCCACCTCGTTCAAGAGGTCCATTTGTGCCGGCGCCGCGGCGAGGCGATCAGCGGCGGAGAGGGGCTTGGCCGCGGCCATGAGTCCCTCGCAAACCTCTCCCTCGCCACCCGCTCTTGCCTTACTGGCATTGGCTTGGCGAAAGAAGGAATCGAGCCGCGCTTGCTGCGCATAATCGACGGGAGCGACAACCTGAATGCCGGACGGCGGCAAGGGAGCAGGAGGTGTCTGGGCAGTCGGATAGGAAGGTAATGATGGGACTGCCTGAGAAGGAGACAGGCTACTCCCGCCGCCAGACAGAACGGCCACGGCAGTCATAACGGCAGAGCCCAAAATCAGCATGCGCCACCGCGGGCTCTGCCGCCAAAGACGCGGAGCCTTGGTAATCAACAAGTCAAACATGGGATTCAACGGTACGCCGGACGTCCTCTTCTTCGATCGCTTGCAGAACCTCGTCGGAAAGATTGTCAATATCGGGATCTACAGACAGTCGCTCAGCCTGCGACGTCACGATTCGTTCAAACAGGCTGCGGACCTCTCGCGCATTCCCAAAAGTGTCGTCGGCGTCGCGAACCAGATCGGCAATATGACGCGCAAGTACCCGGGCACCCTGCTCACCGATTGTGAACTTGTTCTCTGCCATAATAGCCATAAATATCTTCATGAGTTCATCGCGGTTATAAGATGAAAACTCTATGAAGCGAGAAAATCGACTTTTCAGACCGGGATTCGAATCGACAAACCCCTCCATCTCGTTCGTGTAACCCGCTACAATGACGACCAGTCGTTCTCGGTAATTCTCCATGAGCCGAAGCAACGTGTCGACCGCCTCCTGCCCGAAGGGATCATTGCTGCCCTGCTGATTGGTCAGCGTGTACGCCTCGTCAATAAACAAGACCCCGTCGAGCGCGCTTTCCACGACTTCCCGCGTTTTTGTGGCCGTCTGCCCCACGTACGATGCCACTAAATTGGAGCGGTCGACCTCGATACAGTGACCTTTCTTCAATAGGCGGATGGCCCTCAAGAGGCGGCCCACCTTCCGGGCCATGACCGTCTTACCCGTCCCCGGCGGCCCAGAAAAGACCATGTGCAGGTTGGTCCGAGCAGCGGGGAGGTCGCGCTCCCTCCGGATAACCATCACGCGAGCGAGAGCGATGACACGTCGGATCTCGTCCTTGACCGTCTCTAAGCCGATCATACGATCGATTTCGGCGAGGATATCGTCGACAGACTCACGTCTGTCGCGCGCTTGGCCATATGTATTCATTACATTCACCTGCTCTCGAATGTACGAAGGTCTTCCAGACTGATCTCGCTATGGTTTTGGGGCAACGAAAAGCAGATGTCCTCCGACAGCTTGCGAGCGGCGTGGGCATAAGGGAACTGAACCCCCTCCTCCTGCTTTTGGCGGCGGAGCATTCCGATGATCCGCTCGGCCGCTGCCGGATCCAACGTTCGTCCCTGCCCGTGAAAGTAGTTGAGAACCAGCTTCTTAAGAACGCCCTCGTCCAGGGGGCCGCACGGGAGGTCAATCACGGTCATAGGACGCAGGAGTTCCTTCGCCGCTTCGCTGCTAAAGGCGTTGCCGCAGACGGTGTTCTGCGCATCGATTTCGTCGTTCAGGATGACAATGACGCACAGCCTGCCGGGATAGCGTTCTGAGAAGTCACTCAATGCCGCCAGAAAAGCCAACGCGTTCGGCTTGCTTGTGAAAGCATTTTGCTCGGACAGCCATCGAGCGTTGTCGAGGAGTGACACGCCGTCCAAGGCCTTCTCAAACTCGGCAATCCAGTCCGAGTTCGACATATCGTTTGAACTTGGGGTAAGATCAATTTCGCTGGTTCTCTGGACAGCTTCGCTGCCGATCAGCAAATTTCGAAGGGTCTTGGCTACGGTGGTCCTTCCGACACCGCGCGGACCATGTACCACCCCCAGCCACGCGCGCCCCGCACCGAGAACATTCTTGCTTCGAGCTGATTGCCGGACGAGCGGAAGGATCTGTTCACGGATTATGCGGACTGCCTCGTGTTCACCGGGCTCGGGGGCGATCGCGTCTTCCGCTTCCCTAAGCATCCGGTCGCGATCCTGGGCCGGTGCTGCTGCGCCCGGGGATGGAATCGCCAGGAACTTCAACATCGATCCGGCGAGTGGCAGGCGATCTGCCTTCGGCGTCACCCCCGCGAAATACGTGAGAGAAACCAGAACCCCCGCCCATCCCGCGATGGCTGCAGCAACGGCCAAAGCGGGCATCTCCTGCCCGATCCACATGACGACGAGCATGCAGACGAGCGTGCAGACGAGCCGGATGGGGAGGGGGAGCGATGCGATTGACATCTTACGGTGCCAGGACCACGGGGACCCCGACGACTTGGCCTACGGTCAGGTACGGCAGATTGACGGGTACGCCGCCGGAAGTTATCGCGATCGTGATTCCGCCTCCTCCATCGGTAATCCCAGTAACGTTCACTATCCCGCTGGGGGGCTCCGGCACAACGATTCGCTTAAGGGCATTCATGGCTGTGACTGTCGTGCTGTACGAGCCGCTATCGACCCGGACACTGTCGCCGTCCTCGGCCATCACGTCCTGCACGGATAGCCACGCCAGCCTTGTGCGCCCGGTCTCCACGTCGGTTCGCACCTTCCTTTCTTGCTCCGAGGGCAGAGCCATCGAGGCGATTGCACCGTTCATCTCGGCCGCCTTAACGCGATCAAGCTTGAAAGCGGGCGTTGCCGCAAATGCGGCGGCCCATGCCTGCTTTTGAGCAGGGCTGACGTCGGGATCACCACCCCCACCACCAAGCATCGATATCCCGATGACCGCAGCGACGGCCGCAGCGATGCACACGCCAAGGATCCGCGTGCGCGTTAGCCGAGAACCCGGCTGGCCCCCTTGAGTGCCATGGTTGGCGTCTGCACCTTTTCCACCAGGGTGTGCCTTGAGGGTCGCCTGGGCGCGTTGAAACTGCTCCGAGCGTGCTTGAGGCTCCCGCTCCACCTTGCCCTCCTCTACGACCTCGAACGAATTCGTTCATACCTCCCACAGACATGTGGCGCAACCTATGTAATGATTTTGCGCCTTTTTTTTTACAGTTGACATCGGCCGCATCGCTGAAGGCGATAGAGCTGGATTCACGGGAGGAACTCTCGAATCCATGCGCCACTCTAGGGCTCTTGCGCAATAGCGACATTTCAGTTGGAGGTACATGACGCTTCAAGGATGACGAAAGTTTTGCATCTCGTTTGGAAGTCCAGCGATACCATGGCAGCGTCGGGGAGGATGCGCTCCCATTCCCTGAAGTACCGGATAAAGCTAGCGACGAGCGAATGCCGCTCATAGCGCTCGTCGATGAGTTTGAAGCGGACCGTGAGGTCTCCGCCTATTCCTTGCCAGGGACGGAAGCGTGAGGTCGCGCCGGGCCGCTTGCGGGTGCTGAACGAGATTGTGGCGGGGGTGAAGGGCATTCGCCGGCCCTGCTCGACGACAGCGTCGCCGATCGCGGTTGCGACGTGAGTCTTGCTGGAACCGCCGGAGCCGAAGCAGAGAATTGGCACCCTGGTCAATCCAGGCGTTGCGCTCTGTCAACCGCCACCAGGAACCGACCGGCGACGCGAAGGACTGACCCACCCGGTTGATGGTCTCTTGCGGGTCGACCCCGGAGTCCAGGGGGGACCCGCGCGCCGTGGCGCGGCTCTCCACGACTCGGCGAGGCCGGCGCAGTCCTTCTACTAGTGGCGGGCCGAAAGCCCGGCAGGCACAGGGTGGTGAGCATGACCCGCAGGCGGGCGACATCGACGCCGCCGAGGGCGGCTGGAGAATAGACGAACAGGCGGCCATAGGCGGCGAAATCGGGGAGCCATTCTCTTCTGAAGGGTATATCGCAGCTTCCGCGTGATCTCCATCAACCGAGCTGCAGCGCCGGTGACGGCCCTCTGCACTTTCGTGTTCCACCGGGTGCGGTCCCTCGGAGAGCAGGATTTGCGGTAGCCGCAGCAAAACGTAATACGTTTTGCGTATCCTGTCCCCAGACAGCTTTCCAATCCTAGAAAAAACAGGCGTAAACTCAGTGGCTTATCCAGAGTGTTCGTCTGCACCTCTTTGCGGCGCGACTCGCGTCATGGGGCACATCCCCGGAAACCGAGAGGCACAAGCTCAGAACCTATGGGGCACGCCCATTGAAGCCCGGGGGCACATTGCGGGAAGCATGGGGGCACACACGACGGGGGCCTCATTGCCGGCCCCCAGTGCGCCCCGGCGGGGTCGCCCCCCGCTAGGATTTTCGAACGGGTGACGTCCCGGAACCTGCGGCCTCTCGAAGATGAGCAGGGAGGAAGCCATGACCGCCCTCTGTCAGCAGATAAGGATGCCGAGCCCATCCCCTCGCGTGCGGGGGAGCCCAGCACGGGTGCCGGAAGGTGGACCGCCCTCGGGGTCCATCCCCGCGCGTGCGGGGGAGCACGGAGGGAAGAGCGGTCATGTCGCCTTGGGTCCGGTCCATCCCCGCGCGTGCGGGGGAGCCCCCGGTCGAGCACTGCGATTCCCAAGGCACCCGGGTCCATCCCCGCGCGAGCGGGGGAGCCACGTTGATAGCCTGGGAAGAGATCCGCGAGCGGGGTCCATCCCCGCGCGCGCCGCTCCGCCTGGCGCTCGGGGGCCGCTCCACGGCGCGCGGATCCCCCCTATGGACTCAGGGGGCGACCCGCAAACCATCGTCAACAGGGTGGGCGCATTGCCTCACCTGAAATGTTACCGTATACGCTGGTTGCCTCATCATGAATGCTACCGCCCGGATTCGAGCCGGGGGTGGGGATGGCGAGGCGGATCAGTATGGCGACGAAGTCGGAGTTGGTGACGGCGCTGGGGACGCGCTACGGATCAGCTGAGAAGGCCGAGAAGACCAGGATCCTGGACGAGTTTGTGGCGGTGACGGGGTTCCATCGCAAGCACGCCATCCGCCTGCTTCGCCCGGATAGTCGTCCGATCTGCGCGAGCAGGAAGCCGAGGAGACGCCTCTACGGCGAGGAACTGCGGGAGGCCCTGGTGGTGCTCTGGGAAGCATCCGACCGGGTCTGCTCCAAGCGTTTGAAGCCCCTGATCCCGGTCTTGGTGCCGGCATTGGAGCGCCACAGCAGGCTGTCCCTTGCGGCCGAGGCTCGAGACCGGCTCCTGACGATGAGCCCGGCCACGATGGACCGGCTTCTCTCCGACATCCGTGCCGTGGCCCGGGGTGGTCAGCGGCGGCGAGCGGGGCTGAGTTCCGCGGTCCGCCGTGACGTTCCGATCCGGACATTTGCTGAGGCGGCCAACCTGCCTCCCGGCTGCCTGGAGGTGGACTTCGTTGCCCATTGCGGAACGGCGACGTCGGGCAGCTTCGTCCAGAGTCTGGTGCTCACGGACGTCGCGACCGGCTGGACGGAATGTGTGCCCGTGGTCGTGCGGGAAGGAGGGCTGGTCATCGAAGCGATCGCGACCGCAATGGAGCTGTTCCCGTTCCCCGTCCGCAGCGTCGACTTCGACAACGACAGCGCGTTCATGAACGAGGTCGTTGTCGGCTGGTGCCGTGGTCAGGGACTGCAGGTCACCCGCTCGCGCGCCTACCACAAGAATGACCAAGCGTGGGTCGAACAGAAGAACGGGGCCATCGTGCGCCGTCTCGTCGGCTACGGACGGCTGGAGGGGATCGCAGCGGCCGAGGCGTTGCGGCGCCTCTATGCGGCCGCTCGTCTCCACGTCAATCTCTTCCTGCCCTCGTTCAAGCTTCGCGAGAAGAAGCGGATCGGCGCCCGGGTGATCAAGCGCTACCACGATCCCGTCCCGCCGGTTGCCCGGGTCCTCGGCCATCCCGTCGTGAACGAACTCGACAAGACGGTGCTGCGCCGACTGCAGGCCAGTTGCGATCCCATCCTGCTGCTCGGCGAGATCAAGGCCGCACAGATCGACCTCGGCAACCGGGTCGACAAGCGGGGCATCGCCGGCAGCGAGGCAGCGGATCCGACCGTGGTGGACATCCCGATCCTCACCGACAGCTTCAGGACGGCCTGGCGGGACGGTGAACGCCGCCCGACCCACAAAAGGCCGTATCGCAGGCGCAAGCCGGTGCCGCGCCGCCCCCGGATGCTCGACATGGTGATGGATCAGATCACAGGCTGGCTCGAGCAGAACCCCGCCACACCGGCGAAGGACATCCTGGACCGCCTGATGGGGCTTTACCCTGGACGGTTCACCGCCTCGCATATCCGGACCGTCCAGCGCACCGTCAGGGCATGGCGGGTGGAGCGTGCCCACCAGGTCATCACCAGTATCCTCGCCTCGGCGCCGCGTGTTCAAGCCCCGCCTCGGCAGGGCCTGAACACGCCACACGACACATCAATCTTCGGTAACATCTTGTCATGAGGCAACACGGCGGACCAGTTCCTGGCGGCGGTTGACACTGTTTTCCGGAGAGGGTCCATCCCCGCGCGTGCGGGGGAGCCCAGCGCAAGTGGTGCCAGGAGGTCGCGGAGCAGGGTCCATCCCCGCGCGTGCGGGGGAGCCGCCGTATCGCGGCGTGCGTTGCGGGGTTGCTCAGGTCCATCCCCGCGCGTGCGGGGGAGCCCCGGGGATCTACCTCGATAAGCACGGCCCGCACGGTCCATCCCCGCGCGTGCGGGGGAGCCTATACCGTCGAGGTGACGACTGGCGCAGAGGGGGGTCCATCCCGCGCGTGCGGGGGAGCCCGATCGGTGGCGGGGACGAGTTCGAGAAGAGAGGGTCCATCCCCGCGCGTGCGGGGGAGCCAAGGCGAGCTGAATGATGCGCGTCGGATTGCAGGGTCCATCCCCGCGCGTGCGGGGGAG
>JAHDSF010000016.1 GCA_018432935.1 Rhodospirillales bacterium
ATGATTGACGATCCGCGTGAAGCAGCCGCAGAACCAGCACATCGAATCGCAGAACGGAATGTGGAAATACAGCGACAGCGGCGTCCCAGCCGGCATCGCCCCCAGCCACCCGCCATACGCATCCCCGCCCACACCTTCCCGAAAGTGCGGCGCCGTCGGATAGCTCGTGTAACGCGGGACCCGGAGGTCGTACTTCGCGGCGAGGGCGGAATCAAACGGCAATCGGACGCTCCTGCTGGTGTCCTTGTACAGGTAAATCGTTCATGGCGCGTTTTACAAGGTCGCCGACGGGCGCCGTAGATGGTGCGTTAACACAATTTCGGTTATCTCTTGAGAGGATAATCGGGGCGTGTTGGGGGGATTAGGAGCCATGAAGGCCGAATACGTCAACCTGATCCAGCTCATCGAGCGGCTGCACAGACGCTTTCTGGATCTTTTGCGTGCCGAACTGAACCGCGTTGGAATGGCCGAGCTGAATGGAGTGCAGGCTCTCCTGCTTGCCAACATCGGCTCTGAGGACATCGTCATCAGGGACCTCATCGAGCGGGGCTATTACCAGGGCTCGAACGTGTCCTACAACATCAAGAAGCTGACCGAACTGGGCTACCTCTCACAGGAAAGGGCAGCTCACGACCGTCGCTCGGTGCGCGTGACGCTGACGGAAAAGGCTCTCGAAGTGGTGCGCGTCGTGCGCGAGCTCGAGACGCGCAACGCCGATGCTCTGGTCGAGCGGGGCATGAGCGCGCAGGACCTGGACGGGGTTTGTCGGGCCTTGCGCCGGGTCGAGCTGACCTGGGTCGACTATATTCATGACGGCCGGTTCTCCGGCGAGTTCTGACAGGGCGCAGGGGGAGCGGACGTGCCCGACGACAAGAGCGTACCGAGCGAGCTGCTTCGCCTGCGTGCCGCTTACGCAGCCGAACTGCCGCGGCGCGTCGGCGAGGTGGCGGCGGCTGCCGCTACGGTCGATGCAGGCCACGACGGGATTCACGATGGCCTGAAGCGACTTCGCCACCTGGCTCACAAACTGGCCGGTTCGGGGGAAACCTACGGCTTCCACAAGGTCGGCAGCCTGGCACGCCGCCTCGAGGACTTCGCGCAGCACATGATGGGCCTGGACGAGGCGACGTTGGCCAATCCCAATTTCGCCGTCCGCCGCCGTGTCCGCGCCCTGGTGGGCGAGTTGGAGGGCCTGGCGGAGGCCGCGGAAGCCTCTCTCAAGAGCGGGGACAAGAGCTTCGTCGTCCCGGCATCCGACCATGACCACGGCCGGGCCGTCCTCCTGGTCGAACCGGACGCCGAGCGCGCCGGCCGCACCACCCGCTCGCTGCAGACTTTTGGCTTCGATATCGTCGGGGTGGCGCATGTCCGCCGCATCGAAGAGGCCCTGGCACGGCAGTCCTTCGACGTCGTGGTCGTCGATTCGGGGGCGGCCGGCGGGGAGACGTTCGAGGCTCTGCAAGCCTTCCGGGCATCGGGCGTCCTCACCCAGGCGCTGGTCGTGGTCTCGGCGGAGCGTGATTTCGCCGCCAGATTGGCGGCGGTGCGGGCCGGCTGCGACGCCTATCTGGTCGACACCGGCGATGTATCGGCCCTGGTTGCGGCGCTCGACGGCCTGACCCGGGCGGACGACGCCGATCCCTACCGGGTGCTGATTGCCGATGACGATCTGAGCGCGGCCAGCTACGTCGAGGTCATCCTGCAGGGCGCCGGAATGATCACCAGCGTGGTGACGGACCCCGCCGAAATCCTGGACAGCCTGGAATCGTTCACGCCGGAGCTGCTGCTGGTAGATTTCTACATGCCGGGCTGCACCGGACCGGAAATTGCCACTGTCATCCGTCAGCACGAGCCGTTCTCGGCGCTGTCGATCATTTACCTGTCGGGTGAATCCGATGCCAAGAAGCAGTTTGCCGCATTGCGCGCCGGCGGCGACGATTTCCTGACCAAGCCGATGAAGCCCGAGGCGCTGATCGCCGCGGTCAGCGCGGGAGCGAGGCGCTTCCGGCGTCTGCGCAGCCTCATGTCCCATGACGCGATGACCGGGTTCGCGACCTATTCGGGGCTGCACCGGGCGCTGGAGCGGGAGATGCTGCGCTCGCAGCGGACCCGCGAGCCGGTCGCGTTCGCGCGTGTGGATATCGACCGCCTGCGTCGGGTCAACGAGGAACGCGGCCGCGACGTGGGCGATGCGGTGATCCGCAGCCTGGCCCAACTCCTCCGCCGCCGCCTGCGGCGGAGCGACATCATCGGCCGCCTCGGGGGACAGGAGTTCGGCGTCATCCTCCCGGAAACCCGCCTCGACAGCACGCTGCCGGTCTTCGAACAGATCCGCGCCAGCTTTGCCGGGATCGGCCACGGCGCCGACGGGCTGCGGGTGACCTTGAGCTGCGGCATCTCGGGAACTGCGGGGCTCAAGGATGCGCTCGCCGTCGCCGATGCGGCCAGCGGGGCGCTCGCGACTGCCAAGAGCGCGGGCGGCAACCGGGTGATCGTCAAGCGCTGAAAATGAATTGCCGCAGTCGCTTGCGGCTAGGAGTTCAGGAACGGAATGAGCGGTGCCGCCTCGGCCAGCGATGCGGCCACCAGGACTCGGAAGTCCTCGGTCGCGTAGGCGAGGGCGCGCGGGCGCTGGTCCGGTTCCGAACCGTGGCCCGTGGCGACGTGGACCGCTCCGGCCAAGCCGGCGGCCCGTCCGGCACCGATGTCGGTGGCGTGATCTCCGACGATCCACGAGCCGGCAAGGTCGATCCTCAGGCGTTCGGCAGCCAATCGCAGCATGCCCGGGTTCGGCTTGCGATACGGATGGTTCGCGATGTCGTACGGTGCGCAGCCCCCTTCATGGAACGGGCAGGCGAGGACGGCATCGATATAGGCACCCCGGCCCGCCAGATCTTCGATGACCCGGGTCTGGGTAGCTGCAAATTCAGGCCAGCCGAAATAGCCGCGCCCGATGCCAGACTGATTGGTGACGATGACCACCCCGTGGCCGCGGGTGTTGGCGGCACGGATCGTCTCGGCGCTGCCCGGCAGCAGGCGGACCTGGGCCGGATCATGGACGAAATGCCCCTCCTCGATGACGACGCCGTCGCGATCGAGGAACAGCGCCGGTGCGGGCCGGGCCGACGGGCGCGGTCGACGCAGGATCTGGCACCAGACCCCGTCGTCGGTGAGCGGAAGCTGCGAATCGTCGAGCACGAGATACCTCCGCGGAGGTTATGCCCTAGAAGTTGGTCACAAGACAACGCGCCATCATTTTGCCATGAAGGGGCGAAATATCCCCCGTCGTTCGTCTATACCGGTTAGAATGGTTCCCGTGGCAGTCAGAGGTTGGTGTCGTGCGTTATCAGATCGGCGAAAGCGAAGGAGCGATGGTAGTCCGCTTCGAGGGGGCGTTGACGCTCGCAAGCGGCCGCAAGGTTCGCAAGGTCCTGATGGACCTCATATCCCGCACCGGGAGAGTCGTGATCGATCTGTCAGGGGTTGTCGAAGCTGACACCACGCTCGCCGCCAACCTTGCCGAAGCGATGCACGAGGCCCAGGCGCGCAGCATCGCCCTGGTGCTGCGCGGGGTCGCTCCGTCGGTGCGGAAGGTGCTGGAGCTGTCGCGTCTGACTGGAGTTCTGCTCGAAGAACCGGCGCGGGCCTGTTGAAATCCGAGTTTCGAAGGCGGTAATAGAGGGCGCGGCCCGGACGCAGGGGGCCGACTGCGCATCGACAGTGGAAGGCCCTCGATGACCGTCCGTCTGCCGCCCCTGGGTGCCTTGCTCGTCACCGTCGCGATGGCCGCAGGCCCGGCGGCCGCGGACGATCCGATCCGGCTTGGCGATATCAACAGCTATACCGGGCTCCCCGCCTTCACGCTGCCGTACCGAAATGGCTGGCAGCTCGCGGTCGAGGAGATCAACGCCACCGGGGGCGTCCTCGGGCGCCCGCTCGAGGTGATCTCGCGCGACGACGGCGCCCGTCCCGGCGACGCGGTCACCGCCGCCAGCGAGCTGGTCTCGCGCGAGAGGGTCGTGCTGCTGTTCGGCACCCTGCTGTCGAACGTCGGTCTCGCAGTGTCCGATTTTGCCAGGCAGCGCAAGGTCCCGTTCCTTGCTGCCGAGCCGCTGACCGACGCCCTGGTATGGGAGGAGGGCAACCGCTACACCTTCCGCCTCCGGCCCGGGACCTACGTGCAGGCGGCGATGCTGGCCCGCGAGGCGGCCAAGCTGCCGGCCAAGCGCTGGGCGACGATCGCCCCCAACTACGAGTACGGCAAGTCGGCGGTGGAGGCGTTCCGCAGCCTGCTTTCGGCGGCGCGGCCGGATGTCGCGTGGGTCGCCGAGCAATGGCCGGCGCAGTTCAAGATCGACGCCGGACCGACCGTTCAAGCTTTGGCCCGCGCCGAGCCCGAGGCGATCTACAACGTCACCTTCGGGGCCGATCTTGCGAAGTTCGTACGCGAGGGCAAGTTGCGCCGTCTGTTCGAGGGCCGGCCGGTGGTCAGCCTGCTGGGCGGCGAGCCGGAATGGATCGATCCCCTGAAAGCCGAGGCGCCGGAAGGCTGGCTGGTCACCGGCTATCCCTGGTATGCGCTCGAGACGCCGGCTCATGTCGCCTTCCGCGAAGCCTATACCAAGCGTTTCGACGACCATCCCTTCATGGGATCGGTGGTCGGCTATACCAGTCTGAAGGCGATCGCCGCCGCCATTGCCAAGGCCGGCAGCACCGAGACCGAGGCCATCCTGGCCGCCTTCCGCGGGCTGGCGATCGAAAGCCCGTTCGGGCCGATCACCTTCCGCGCCTTCGACCAGCAGAGCACGATGGGGACATTCGTCGGCCGCCTCACGGTCCGGGACGGCATGCCGCGAATGGTCGACTGGAAGTACGTGGACGGCGCGGCAGTCCTGCCTTCCGAGCAGGAGACCGAGCGGCTTCGCCGGGAGAAGTGAGAAGCAGCAGGGCAGCCGGTTTGCCCACGAGCGGTCCGTGAGCTTCATCCTTGCGCAATTCCTGACCGGGCTGGCGAGCGCGTCGTCGCTCTTTCTCGTTGCGTCCGGGCTGTCGGTCATCTTCGGGGTGACGCGAATCGTCAACTTCGCGCACGGCTCGCTGTCGATGCTGGGCACCTATCTGGCGGTGACCCTGGTGCCGCTGTTCGGCGTCGGCAGCGTGCTCGGGTTCTGGGGCGGGGTGCTGGCGGCAGCGCTGTGCGTGGGGGTGTTCGGCGGTCTGCTCGAGGTCGCGATCCTGCGTCGGCTTTACGGCTCGTTCGAGCTGTTCCCGCTGCTGGCGACCTTCGGCGTGGTGCTGGTGGTGCAGGACGCCACCCTGGCCCTGTGGGGGCCGACCGACATCCTGGGTCCGCTGGCGCCCGGCCTCGACGGGACCTCCGAGGTCTTCGGCCTGGCCATCCCGCAGTACGACCTCGTGCTGATCGCGCTGGGCCCGCTCGTACTCGGCTTCATGCTCCTGCTCCTGCGGCGCACCCGCTGGGGGGTGCTGGTGCGGGCCGCCACCGAGGACCGCGAAATGCTGGGGGCGCTGGGCGTCAACCAGAAGCTGCTGTTCACCAGCGTGTTCGTCGTCGGCGCCTTCCTCGCCGGTCTCGGCGGCGCGGTGCAGATCCCGCGCGAGCCGGCAAACCTGCTGATGGACCTCAACATCATCGCCGAGGCCTTCGTGGTCGTGGTGGTGGGCGGCCTCGGCAGCCTGACCGGCGCCTATCTCGCCGCGGTGCTGATCGGCGAGATCCAGGCGTTCGGCATCGTGCTGTTCCCCGAGATCACCCTCGTCATCGTCTTCCTGGTGATGGCGGTGGTGCTGGCGGTGCGGCCGTGGGGACTCCTGGGCCGACCGGAGCCGGTCGCGGACAGCACGCTGCCGGCGGGCGCGGTGGTGCTGCGCCCGATGGGCAAGGTGGGCCGGCTCGCCGTCGCGGCGGCGGTCGCGACGCTGGCTGCGCTGGCGTGGCTCGCCGGACCCTACTACCAGCAGGTCGCCTCCGAGATCCTCGTGTTCGCGCTGTTCGCCGCCAGCCTGCAGTTCGTCACCGGGGTCGGCGGCATCATCACGTTCGGCCACGCCGCCTATTTCGGCCTCGGCGCCTATGGGGCGGCCCTGATGGTGCGCCATGCCGGTCTGCCGATGGAGTTCGCGTTGCTGGCCGCTCCGGCGGCAGGCGGGATAGGGGCGCTGCTGTTCGGCTGGTTCAGCGTCCGTCTCGGCGGCGCCTATCTGGCCATGCTGACGCTGGCCTTCGCCCAGATCCTGTGGTCGGCGGCCAGCCAGTGGTACGCGGTCACGGGCGGCGACAACGGTATCCTCGGGGTCTGGCCATCGCCGTGGGCGAGCGACCCCGCCACCTTTTTCCTGGTCGTCCTGGTGGTGTGCGTGGCCGGGCTCGCCGGGCTGCGCTGGACTGCCCATACGCCGTTCGGCTATGCGCTGCGGGCGGGGCGGGATTCGCCGCGCCGCAGCGCAGCCATCGGGATCGACGTCGGGACGAGGCGGTGGGCGGGTTTCGCGCTGGGCGGCGTGTTCGCCGGGCTGGCGGGCGGCCTTTACGCGTTCCTCAAGGGCAGCGTCTTTCCCGGCGTGCTGGCGATCCCGACCTCGGTGGACGGGCTGGTGATGGTGCTGCTGGGCGGCATCCAGAGCCTGACCGGACCGTGGATCGGCGCCGCCGTCTTCGTCGGCCTGAAGACGCTACTTGCCAGCGCCACCGACTACTGGCGGATCATCCTGGGGACGGTCATCATCCTGGCGGTGACGGGCTTCCCGCAGGGGATCGCCGGCACGCTTGCGGACTGGACCCGGCGGGAGGGACGATGAGCCTGCTCGAGGTCCGCGACCTGCGGAAGAGCTTCGGCGGGGTCGCTGCCGTCGACGGGGTCGGCTTCACGGTCGCCGCCGGTGAGATGGTCGCCGTGATCGGCCCCAACGGGGCCGGCAAGTCCACCTGCTTCAACGTCCTGGGCGGCCAGCTCCGCCCCGACTCCGGAGAGGTGGTCCTCGATGGCCTCCCGGTGACCGGGCTGCGGCCGGAAGCGCTATGGCGGCTGGGCGTGGGGCGGACCTTCCAGGTCGCCTCGGTGCTAGGCTCGATGACCGTGCGCGAGAACGTCCAGATGGCGCTGCTGGCGGCGAACCGCCGTTCATGGTCGCTGACACGGCGGTTGCGGAACGAAGAGCGGCGGCGCGCCGATGCCGTGCTGAGGCGACTGGCCCTGCTGGGGCTCGCCGACAGTGCCTGCGCCACCCTGGCCTACGGCGACGTCAAGCGCCTGGAACTGGCGATCGCGATCGCCAACCGGCCACGCCTCCTGCTGATGGACGAACCCACGGCCGGGATGTCGCGCGGCGATCGCGGCGCGCTGATGGCCGAGGTCGCGGCGCTGGCCCGCGAGAGCGCCCTGGGCGTGCTGTTCACCGAGCACGATATGGACGTGGTGTTCGGCCACGCCGATCGCGTGCTGGTCCTCCACCAAGGCCGAGTCGTGGCCGCGGGCGCCCCCGATGCGGTGCGCAACGACCCTCGGGTGCGGGCGATCTACCTGGGCGCGGCGGCGGAGGCGGGCCGTGCTTGAGTTCGAGAACGTTTCCGCACGCTACGGACGGGCCCAGGTCCTGCTCGAAGTCTCGTTCGAGGTGCCGCGCGGCAGAGCGGTGAGCCTGCTCGGCCGCAACGGCGCCGGAAAGAGCACGATCATGAAGTGCGCGGCCGGGCTGCTGCGTCCCCACGAAGGCCGCATCCGTTTCGAGGGTCGCGAGATCGGCCGGCTTGCCGCCTACCGCATCAACCGCCTGGGAATCGGCTACGTGCCCGAGGACCGGCGCATCTTCGCCGGGCTGACGGTGGCAGAGAATCTGCAGGTAGGCCGGCGCCGCGGGACCGAGGGTCCGTGGACGGAGGAGCGGATTTTTGCGCTCTTCCCCAACCTTGCCGAGCTCCGTCACCGCCGCGGCGGCGAGATCAGCGGCGGCGAGCAGCAGATGCTGGCGATCGCCCGCACCCTGGCCGGCAATCCCCGCCTTCTGCTGCTGGACGAGCCGGCGGAAGGGTTGGCGCCCCGGATCCTCGAAGGGCTGGCGGCTGCCATCGGGCAGCTCAAGGCTGAGGGGCTGACGATCCTTTTGTCGGAACAGAACCTGGGCTTCGCGGCGGCGATTGCCGACCAGGCCTGCGTCGTCGAGAGCGGGCAGGTGCGCTGGCGCGGCGCGATGGCGGCACTGGCGGCCGACCGCGAGCTTGCGCGCGCCTACCTCACCGTCTGAGGGTCAGTTCCGCGGATCGGCCGTCACCCTGGGAGCGTCGTCCTTGCGCTGCTTGGTCGAGGAGGGGGGAGCCCATTGCTGGACCAGGGTGAAGCCGACCGCGAGCAGGGTCGGCCCGATGAAGGCCCCGATGAAGCCGAAGGCGATCACCCCGCCCAGCACCCCCAGAAACACCAGCAGGATCGGCAGCCGGCTTTCCCGGCTGATCAGCCACGGCTTGATCACGTTGTCGACGCTGCTGACGCCGAAGAAGCCCCACAGCGCCATGAAGATCCCCCATCCGGGGGAGCCGGTGTAGAACAGCCACAGCGTGGCGGGGATCCAGATCATCGGCGGGCCGGCCGGTATCAGCGAGAACACGAAGGTGGCGAAGCCGAGGAGGAGGGCGCCCGGCACCCCGGCGATCCAGAAGCCGATGCCGGCGAGCAGCCCTTGGGCGGCGGCGGTGCCCATCACGCCGTAGACAACGCCTCGGATGGTCGATCCGGTTACTTCGAGCAGGTGCTGGGCACGGTCGCCGGCGACCCGCTGGACACCGGAATGGAGCTGTACCGCGGCGTCGCGGCCGTCCCGGTAGACGAAGAAGCAGATGATCACGCTGAGCGTCAGCTCGACGGCGCCCTGCCCGATGGTCGCTCCGCTTCTCAGCACGAAATCGCGGGCCTGCGCCACGTAGGGCTCGAGCGCGAGGCGGAAAGCACCCTCGCTGCTTGCCAGGTGGGTCCAGTAGGCGTGGAGGTCGGAGCCGAACAGCGGCACTTTGAGCAGCCACGATGGGGGGCTCGGCAGGCCCTCGTCGAGCAGCAGGCGGACAATCTGGATCACTTCCGCAACATGCTCGGCGAGCCGAGATCCGAGGAAGGCGATCGGCACCACCAGGACCAGCGCGACGGCCACCGTCATGGTGGTCGCTGCGACCACCTGTCGTCCCTTCAGCTTGGCCGACACCCAGGTGTAGATCGGCCACGTCGAGTAACAAAGAATCAGCGCCCACAGGATCGATGACAGGAACGGGCGCAGCACAACCAGGCAGCCGACCGCGAGCAGGGTCAGAAGCGCCAGGCCGGCGATGAACTCGATGCGACGAGAGAGGTTCAAGGGCATCCTTTCCGATCACCCGCGATGCCGTCGTGGCGGAGAGGCGGCCAAGCCGCTTCCGCGCTTCCTTATTCTAGCATCGCGACGACAGCCGGTAGAGGAGCCATTTTTCGGCCTTCGTGGCGCGCTCCGGAACGAAATCTGGGCGATGGGCGGGTTGACGATGACGGCCGAAAGCGCTTGAAATCGTTGCGTGACGTCCTTCATTCAGCAGGTGCCGTTTTCCCCGCGGCGCTCCCCTCTCTGGAGATTTCGATGCCCGTCATCAACAGGATTGCCGCCTTTCAAGCCGAGATGGTGGCCTGGCGCCGCCATCTGCATGCTCATCCCGAGACCGCTTTCGAGGAGCACGCGACCTCGGATTTCGTGGCGGCTCGGCTGAAGGAGCTTGGGATCGAGGTGCACCGCGGGCTGGCGAAAACGGGCGTCGTGGGAACCCTGGTCAACGGCGACGGGCCCTCGATCGGGCTGCGTTCGGACATGGACGCGCTCGACATTCCCGAGGCGAACAGCTTCGAGCACAAGTCGGTGACCCCGGGGAAGATGCATGCCTGCGGTCACGACGGACATATGACGATGCTGCTCGGCGCGGCCCGCTACCTGGCCGAAACGAGGCGCTTCCGCGGGACCGTTCGCTTCATCTTCCAGCCCGCCGAGGAGAACGAGGCGGGCGGCGCGGTGATGGTGCGCGAAGGCCTGTTCGAGCGGTTTCCGGTCGACGCCGTCTACGGCATGCACAACTGGCCCGGACTGCCGGTCGGCACCTTTGCCGTCAGGCCGGGTCCGATGATGGCCACCGCCGACGTGTTCGAGATCGCGGTAACGGGACGGGGGGCCCACGCGGCGATGCCGCACCTCAGCATCGATCCGATCACGACCGCAGCCGAGATCGTCGGCGCGCTGCAGACGATCGCCGCGCGCAACACCGATCCGCTCGAGGCTGCCGTCGTCTCGGTCACCCAGTTCCATGCCGGCGACACTGACAACGTGATTCCCAACGTCGCGGTATTGCGGGGCACCAGCCGCACCTTCAGGCCGCAGGTTCAGGACATGGTCGAGGAGAGGATCAACCGCATCGCCAAGGGTATCGCGACGGCCCACGGCGCCACCGCCGATCTGCGCTACGAACGGCGCTATCCGGCCACCGTCAATCACGACCGCGAAGCCGGAATCGCCGCCGCCGCGGCGCTCCAGGTGGCGGGCGAGGCCAAAGTGGTGCGGGACATGGCACCGAGCATGGGGGCCGAGGATTTCGCCTTCATGCTGAAGGCCCGGCCGGGGGCTTACGCGTGGGTCGGCAACGGCACCTCCGAGCAGAGCCGAAACCTGCACAACCCCTCCTATGACTTCAACGACGAGGCGCTCGTCCATGGCGCCAGCTACTGGGCCCAGCTGGTCGAGCAGTGCCTGCCGGCCGACGGCGCGCGCTGAAGCAGCGGGTCGGCGCCCTCGCCCCCGTGACATGGGGGGGAGGGCTGGCGTGAGGGGGCGAGCGCAGCCCGTCCGGAGACATGGGCCGGAGCTGTCAGCCTGGATTCGGCGCCCTGGGGAAGCCTTTCAGGTCATATACAAGAGCCCGCCGGTGGGCTAAAGTCCGCCGGTCCCGGGCGGCGCGCCGTCGGGGAAAACCAGGCAAAACGAGGTTCAAGATGCCGACGTACCGCTCCCGCACCACGACTCACGGACGCAACATGGCCGGCGCCAGGGGCTTGTGGCGCGCCACCGGGATGAGGGACGAGGACTTCGGCAAGCCGATCATCGCCATTGCCAACTCGTTCACCCAGTTCGTGCCCGGCCACGTCCACCTCAAGGACCTCGGCCAGATGGTCGCGCGCGAGATCGAGAAGGCCGGCGGCGTGGCCAAGGAATTCAACACCATCGCCATCGATGACGGCATCGCGATGGGCCACGGCGGCATGCTCTACAGCCTGCCGTCGCGCGAGATCATCGCCGATTCCGTCGAGTACATGGTCAACGGTCACTGCGCCGACGCCCTGGTCTGCATCTCCAACTGCGACAAGATCACGCCCGGCATGATGATGGCGGCGATGCGCCTGAACATCCCGACCATCATGGTTTCGGGCGGGCCGATGGAGGCCGGCAAGCTGGTGTCCGGCGGCGAGACCAAGTCGGTCGACCTGATCGACGCCATGATCCAGGGCGCCAACCCGAACGTGTCCGACGAGGTCGCGCTGGAGTACGAGCGCAGCTCATGCCCGACCTGCGGTTCGTGCTCGGGCATGTTCACCGCCAACTCGATGAACTGCCTGGCCGAGGCCCTCGGCCTCGCGCTGCCCGGCAACGGCACCATCGTTGCCACCCACGCCGACCGCCGCGAGCTGTTCCTCAGGGCCGGCCATATCATCGTCGAGCTGGCCAAGCGCTATTACGAGCACGACGACGCCTCGGTGCTGCCGCGCTCGATCGCCACCCGGCGGGCGTTCGAGAACGCGATGAGCCTGGACATCGCCATGGGCGGTTCCACCAACACGGTGCTGCACCTACTGGCGATCGCCAACGAAGGCGAGGTCAACTTCACGATCGAGGACATCGACCGGCTGTCGCGCCAGGTGCCGCACCTGTGCAAGCTGTCGCCCTCGACCGACAAGTACCACGTCGAGGACTGTCACCGCGCCGGCGGCATCTTCGCCATCATGGGCGAGCTCGACCGCAAGGGACTGATCGACCGCGCCGTCAAGACGGTGCACGCGGCGACCATCGGCGAGGCGATCGATTCCTGGGACGTGCGCCGCAATGAGGACCCCAAGGTCCACACCTTCTACCGCGCCGCGCCCGGCGGCAAGCGCACCACCGAGGGATTTTCGCAGAGCAACCGCTGGAGCGAGCTGGACCTCGACCGCGAGGCGGGGTGCATCCGTGACGTCGAGCACGCCTACAGTGCCGACGGCGGTCTGGCGGTGCTCTACGGCAATCTCGCCGAGGACGGCTGCATCGTGAAGACCGCCGGCGTCGACAAGAGCCTGCTCACGTTCTCCGGTCCCGCCCGCATCTGCGAGAGCCAGGAGGAAGCCGTCAGCAAGATCCTGGGCGGCGAGATCAAGGCGGGCAACGTGGTGCTGGTCCGCTACGAGGGCCCGAAGGGCGGGCCGGGGATGCAGGAGATGCTGTATCCGACCAGCTACATCAAGTCGATGGGCCTGGGGAAGGCTTGCGCGCTCATCACCGACGGCCGCTTTTCGGGCGGCAGCTCGGGACTGTCGCTCGGGCACGTCTCGCCGGAGGCCGCCGAGGGCGGCACCATCGCCCTGGTCGAGGAGGGCGACACGATCCGGATCGACATCCCGGCCCGCAAGGTCGAGGTGGCGGTCGACGCCGCCGAGCTGGCGCGCCGCCGCGATGCGATGATGGCCAAGGGCGCCAAGGCGTGGAAGCCCACCAGCCGCGAGCGCCCGGTTTCGGCCGCGCTGCGCGCCTATGCGGCGATGACGACCAGCGCCTCGAAGGGCGGCGTCCGCGACGTCAGCCAGGTGGAGCGCTGACGCCAAGATGGCCACCGCCGACCGCTTTTTCGTGTGGAGCGACTCGATCAGCCTCGGGATTCCGCTGATCGATCACGACCACCAGTATCTTGTCGAGCTGATCAACCAGCTCCACGAAGCGGTCGGGCGCGGCGACGAGCGGGAGATCCTGGAGACGGTGCTCGACGCTCTGGTCGACTACGCCGTCTACCATTTCGGGCGCGAGGAACGGGTGATGGAGGCCTGCGGCGTGCCCGAGGTCGCCAAGCACCACCGTCACCACGAGGCGTTCGCGCGCAAGATCGCCGACGTCCAGCAGCGCTTTCGCGATGACCGGGACGGCGGAATCGGGCCCGACGTGCTGTACTTCCTCAAGCAGTGGCTGGAGGGGCACATCCTGGGCGAGGACGTCCGGATGCGCGAGCATGTCGCCGGCAACCCGGCGGCGGAGCAGGCAGCGGCCATGGTGCCGCGGCTGGCGCTTCAGCTGCCGGTCGGTTCCGGGGTGCCTACGCTCGACTGGCAGAAGCTCAGCGTGCTGCTGATCGACGGAAACGCCGGATTTCGCAAGGTGCTCTCGACGATCCTGTCGACCGTCAACCCGCAGGCGGTCCGCGAGGCGGCCGGCGGTGCGGAAGCGTTGGAGATCCTGCGCGGGTTCACTCCGAACGTGGTGGTCTGCGACTGGTTCCTCGACGACATGGAGGTCGCCGAGCTGATCGGGCGGGCGCGGTCCTCCCGCGATGCGCTGGCCGGGGTTCCTTTCCTCGTCCTGCTCGGTTACGAGGCGCGCGACCTTGCCGCCACTGCGCGTGCCGCGGGCGCCGACGAGATCCTTGACAAGCCCCTCACCGCCAAGCGGCTGCTGATGGCGGTCGCCGCTGCGGCGACGGACGGCGCGCAGACTTCTTGAGCAACGCCTCGTTCGGGCAGAGCCCCGATTACTCCGTCAGCTCGCACCACACCGGAGTGTGATCCGAAGCCTTGTCGCGCTTGCGGGGCTCCATGTCGACGGCGGCGTCGGCGAGGCGGTCGGCGGTCTGCGGCGACAACAGCAGATGGTCGATGCGCAGGCCTTCATTGCGTTGCCAGGCGCCGGCTCGATAGTCCCACCAGGTGAACTGGCGCGCGTTGCCGTGCACGGCGCGGAAGGCATCGGTCAGCCCCAGGTGCATGATGCGACGGAAGGCAGCGCGCGACTCCGGCTGCACCAGGGCGTCCTGGGTCCAGGCGTGCGGGTCGTGGACGTCGAGATCGGCGGGCGCGATATTGTAATCGCCGCCCAGCACGAACGGGATCTCGGCGGCCAGGAGGTCGCGGACGCGGGCGCGCAACCGCTCCATCCAGGCCAGCTTGTAGGCGAATTTCTCGGTGCCGATCGGGTTGCCGTTGGGCAAATAGATCGAGGCGATGCGGACGCCGTTGACGTCGGCCTCGATGTAGCGGGCCTGCGCGTCGCCATCGTCGCCGGGCAGCGCCCTGCAGGTGGCCTCCAGCGGATGCCGCGACAGGATGGCGACGCCGCTGTAGGTGCGCTGGCCGCAGATCGCCGAGCGATAGCCTTCGGCCGAGATCTCGAGGCTGGGGAAGTTCTCCTCCAGACACTTGATCTCCTGCAGGAGCAGAACATCGGGCCGGGCGCTGCGCAGCCAGCCGATGACGGCATCCAGACGCGACTTGATCGAGTTGACGTTCCACGTCGCGATCTTCATGCGCTCCCCGCCCCGCAGCCTGCCGTAAAGGTCTAGGTAACGAATCGCTGCCACGATGTCGAGGCCGTGCCAAAGGCGCGGGCCCGTAGAGTTCCGCCCAGCCGATGAGTCCCCCCGTGCCGTCCTCGTTCCGTCGCCGTGCTTTCGCCCTGGCTGCCGCCGCCCTGCTCTCCGTCCTCGCCGATGCCGCCTCCGCCGCCGAATGCGCGGCGCCCGAAGCGCCTGCCGCGATCAAGGTGCGGGTCGATGAGGGTGAGGTCCGGATGGTGACGACCGCCAGCATCGCGGAGGTCACGGAGAAGGCGGGGCTGCCGACTGCGGCGGGTGCGCGCGGCGGGCAGCATGCGCTTGGCCTCACCCACAGCGCCTTCGAGCAGAGGTTCGTCGTCGACGTCAGTTCGACCGATGCCGGCGCCGGCTGGCGCTGCAGCCGGATCCGTGAAGTGCGGGCCCATGTCGGCTTCACGGCGATGGACGTCTACGTTGCCCGCGAGTACTCCGAAGGCTCGTGCCAGTACGACGCGGTGCTGGAGCACGAGAAGCACCACGTCGCCATCAATCGCGAGGTTCTGAGGCAGCACTCCGGGGTGTTCGAGCAGGCTCTGCAGCGGCTTGCTGCCGAGGTCGGTCCCCTGCGTACGCGGACTTCGGGCGAGGCGGCGCGGCTGGCTGCCGATCATATCGAGGAAGGGCTGAAGCCGCTGTTCGCTACCCTGGCAGTCTCCTTGCGCGAGGCCAACGCCCGCTTCGATACCATGGCCGAGTACTGGCGCCTGCGCCGCGAATGCCAGAGCTGGTGACGCCGAATCGCTTCACCGGGCGTCGTGGAAGAGGATCCCGACCGTGAACCGGGTGCCCGAGCGGAGCCGGCTGACGCCGTGGCGCATGGTCACCCTGTAGCGACCGCGCGTCCCCTCCACCGGGCGGTGATGGACGGGGAAGATCACGCCTTCGCCGCGGGCCAGCGGCACCACCTCGGCACGCGACTGCATGCGCGGCCGCTGCTCGGTCAGGACGAACTCGCCGCCGGTGAAATCGATTCCCGGCCGCGACAGCAGGAATGCCACCTGCAGCGGGAACACGTGCTCGCCGTAGAGGTCCTGGTGCAAACAGTTGTAGTCGCCTTGGCCATAACGCAGCAGCAGCGGCGTCGGTTCGGTCTGGCCGGCAGCGTGACAGCGTTCCAGGAACCGATCGTGGGTCTCGGGAAAAGCGGTCTCGCCGCGCCAGCGGTTGGCGATCTCCGCCAGCGCAGGGTAGAGGGCCGCGCGCAGGGCGGCGACGATCGCCGGCAAGGGGTAGGCGAAGTACCTGTACTCACCGCGGCCGAAGCCGTGCCGGGCCATGATGACGCGGCTGCGGAACATCTCGTCGCGGTCATACCAGCCGGCGATGGCGGCACATTCCTCCGCCATCAGCAGCGGGCCGGTGGTGGCGCAGCCGTACTGGTCCAGCCCGGCGGCGAGGCTGCCCCAGTCGAGCGCCGCCACCCGGGCCGCCGGGTCGAGCGCCGCGGCTCGGAGCGGCGCCGTCATGGCGCCGCCTCGCGCTCCAGCAGTTCGCGCTTGCGCTCGATCCCCCAGCGGTAGCCGGACAGCGAGCCGTCGATGCGCACCACCCGATGGCAGGGGATGGCGACGGCGATCCGGTTGGAGGCGCAGGCGCGGGCGACCGCGCGCACCGCCCTGGGCAGCCCGATCCGTTCGGCGATCTCGGTGTAGGTGACGGTCGCGCCGGCCGGCACTTCGCGGATCGCCTGCCAGACCCGCTGCTGGAAGGCGGTGCCGCGGATGTCGAGCGGCAGCCCCGGGTCCCGTCCGGGCGTCTCGACGAAACCGACCACCCTGGCGACGAGCGCCTCGAACTCGGCGTCACCGCCGATCAGGCGTGCCTTCGGGAAGCGGTCCTGGAGCCCGCGAACCAGGCCATCCGGGTCGTCGCCCAGCTCGATCGCGCACACGCCCTTGTCGGTGGCGGCGACCAGGATCGAACCAAGCGAGCATTCGCCGACGGCGAACCGGATCTCGATGCCGCGGCCGCCGTTGCGCCATGCCTTCGGGGTCATCCCCAGCAGGCCGGCGGAGGCGGCGTAGAAGCGGCCGTTGGAGTTGAAGCCGGCGCCGTAGATGGCTTCGGTGACGGTCGCGCTGCGGTCCAGTTCGCCGCGCACCCGGCGGGCGCGGTGGGCGTCGGCGTACTGCTTCGGCGTGACACCGACGACCGCCTTGAAGACGCGGTGGAAATGGAAGGGGCTCATGCCGGCGGCGTCGGCCAACACTGCAAGGGCCGGAAGCTCGTCGGCCTCCTCGATCAGGCGGCAGGCCTTGGACACCGCCACGGATTGACGTTGGGCGAGGGTGGGACCATCGGGGCGGCAGCGTTTGCAGGGCCGGAAGCCCGCGCGCTCGGCGTCCGCGCAGGTCGCGTGGAAGCGGACGTTCTCGCGCCTCGGCAGCCGCGCCGCGCAGGACGGGCGGCAGTAGACGCCGGTCGAGCGGACCGAGTAGACGAAGCTTCCGTCGGCCGTGCGGTCGCGCCGCCGCACCGCGTCCCACCGCGCCTCGTCGGTGATCAGTTCGTCGTGCCCTGGCATGACCAGCATGGTAACCCTCCGTCAGGTCGTTGTCGTGCGTTCCTGACGGGCAAGATAGGGGCGCGCGGAGCTGCGGAAACTCCGTCTGTTGCCGTCAAATCAAGATCGCTCTCGCCCAGGCCGGGGAGAGGGGAAAACCCTCGTGGCGCAGGGACCGGGCAGGGCTAGATCGCGAATGAGGATCCGCAGCCGCAGGTGGCCTTGGCGTTGGGGTTGTTGAGCGAGAAATACGAGCCGATCAGCTCGTTGACGAAGTCGAGCTCGGAGCCGCGGATCAGGTCCAGCGACATCGTGTCCACGACAACCCGAACCCCCTTGTCCTCGAACACCTGATCGTCGTCGGCTACCTGGTCGTCGAGGGAAAACTCGGTCTGGAACCCGTTGCAGCCGCCGCCGGAAATGGCGACGCGGAACATCTTGCCCTGGCCATCCTCCTGCTCGATCAGGAAGGCGATACGCTGGGCGGCGCTCTCGGTCAGCCGGATCGGGCTGTTGACCGTCGCGGTGATCGCTTCGGGCATGGGGAATCAACTCCGTGCAACACGACGAATACCTCTGCATTCCAATGTAATCCCCCCGTTCGGTCTGTCAAACCGGCGATGCCTCTCTGCCCAACAGGTGTGGCCGCGCGGCAACGGTGCTCGGCGGTTGCCTCACCTTGCCCGAAGGGCTAGGGTCCCGCCATGACAACACTGGCTCCGTATGCCTGCCGCCCGGGGGAAAGCCGAGGCCGTCTTCATTCCGAGGCGGAGAGCGCCACTCGCACGTGTTTCCAGCGCGACCGCGACCGCATCATCCATGCCGCTGCGTTCCGGCGGCTCGCCTACAAGACCCAGGTGTTCGTCAATCACGAGGGCGACTTCTTCCGCACCCGATTGACCCACACCCTGGAGGTGTCGCAGATCGCCCGCTCCGTGTGCCGCTGCCTGGGCCTGAACGAGGACCTGGGCGAGGCGCTCTCGCTGGCCCACGATCTGGGCCACCCGCCGTTCGGCCACGCCGGCGAGGACGCTTTGCAGGAGATGATGCAGCCTTACGGCGGCTTCGATCACAACGCCCAGTCGCTGCGCGTCGTCACCGCGCTGGAGCAGCGCTATCCCGCCTTCGACGGTCTCAACCTGACCTGGGAGACCCTGGAAGGCGTGGTCAAGCACAACGGGCCGCTGGTCGGCGGCGAGCCTGGGCGCGAAGTGCCGCGCGCCGTCGCCGCCTATGTCGAGCGCCACGATCTCGAGCTTTGGAGCTTCCCCAATGCCGAGGCCCAGGTGGCGGCCATCGCCGACGACATCGCCTACGACAACCACGACATCGAGGACGGTCTCAACGCCGGGCTTTTCACCATCGAGGACCTGCTCGATGTGCCGCTGGTCGGGCCCATCTTCCATGCGGTGCAGCGCGAGTTCCCCGGCCTCGACCGCCGACGCACGATCCACGAGGCGGTGCGGCGGATGATCGGCCTGATGGTGCTCGACCTGATCGACGAGACCAGGCGCCGGCTGGAGGAGGACCGCCCGTGCTCGCCGGACGAGGTCCGCCGTCTGGGGCGCCACGTGGCCGCCTTCTCCGAGGCTATGGTGCGCGAGGAGCGCGGCTTGAAGGCGTTCCTGTTCACCAACATGTACCGCCATTACAAGCTCAACCGCATGACCAGCAAGGGGCGCCGCGTGGTCCGCGAGATGTTCCGGCTGCTGGTCGGCGAGCCGGAGTGCCTGCCGCCCGAGATCCGGCGGGGCGCCGACGGGCCGGGGGCGGAGGCGACCGCGGTCGTCGTCGCCGACTACATCGCCGGCATGACCGACCGCTATGCGCTGGACGAGTATCGGCGCCTGTTCGACGTTCATTCGAGGGCTTCATGAATCTTTTCGACCATTACCGCCGCCACGTCGCCGCCGTTCTCGACGGCCTGATCGCCGAGGGGGCGCTTCCCGCCGGCCTGGATACCGACCGGGTCACGGTGGAGCCGCCGCGGGAGGCCGCTCACGGCGACCTCACCACCAATGCCGCCATGGTGCTGGCAAAGCCGGCCGGCATGAAGCCGCGAGACCTCGCCGAGCTGGTGGCCGCCCGGCTGCGATCGGCGCCTCACGTGGTCGAGGTGGCGATCGCCGGTCCCGGCTTCATCAACCTGCGCCTGGACGATGCCTTCTGGCACGAGCGACTGGCCGAGATCCTGCGCACCGGCCCCTCCTACGGCAACGCCGAGGAGGGCCGCGGCGGAGCGGTCAATGTCGAGTACGTCTCGGCCAACCCGACCGGGCCGCTGCACGTCGGCCATGGCCGCGGGGCGGTGTTCGGCGACGCCCTGGCCGCCCTGCTCGAGAAGGCCGGCCACAAGGTGACGCGCGAGTACTACATCAACGATGCCGGGGCCCAGGTCGACGTGCTGGCACGCTCGGCGTACCTGCGCTACCGAGAGGCGCTGGGCGAGCGCGTCGAGGCGATCCCCGAGGGGCTCTACCCCGGCGAGTACCTGGTGCCGGTCGGCCGCAGGCTGGCCGAGCGCGACGGCGGCAAGTGGCTGGACGTTCCCGAGGAGACGTGGCTGCCCGAGATCCGCGCCTTTGCCATTGCCGAGATGATCGCGCTGATCCGCGAGGACCTGGCCGCGCTGGGCGTCCGCCACGATGTCTTTACCTCCGAGCGCACGCTGGTCGAGGCCGGCAAGGTACAGACGTCGCTCGACGACCTCGCCGCCCGCGGTCTCATCTACAAGGGCGTGCTGGAGCCGCCCAAGGGCAAGACGCCCGAGGACTGGGAGCCGCGCGAGCAGACCCTGTTCCGGGCCACGCAGTTCGGCGACGACGTCGACCGGCCGCTGCAGAAGTCGGACGGCTCGTGGACCTATTTCGCCACCGACGTCGCCTACCATCGCGACAAGTACGAGCGCGGCTTCAATTCGATGATCGATGTCTGGGGCGCCGATCACGGCGGCTACGTCAAGCGCATGACCTCTGCGGTCAAAGCGGTCAGCGGCGGGGCCGCCGAACTCGACTGCAAGCTGTGCCAGATGGTCAACCTGCTGGACGACGGCAAGCCGGTGAAGATGTCCAAGCGGGCCGGCACCTTCGTCACCCTGCGCGAGGTGGTGGAGGAGGTCGGCAAGGACGTGGTGCGCTTCATCATGCTGACCCGCAAGAACGACGCCCACCTCGACTTCGATCTTGCCAAGGTGCTGGAGCAGTCGAAGGACAATCCCGTCTTCTACGTGCAGTACGCCCACGCCCGCATCTGCTCGGTGTTCCGCCACGCCTCCGAATTCCTGACGGCCGACGAGATGGGGCCCGAGGCGCTGGCCGGGGCCGATCTGGCGCGGCTCGATTCCCCGCTGGAGCTGGGACTGATCAAGACGATGGCGGTCTGGCCGCGCATCGTCGACGGTGCCGCCGAGGCCCACGAGCCGCATCGGCTGGCGTTTTACCTTTACGATCTTGCTAACCAATTTCACGTACTGTGGACGAAGGGCAAGGAGGATACGAGTTTGCGTTTCCTGATGCCGGAGGATCGCGCGTTCACGCTGACCCGGCTTGCCCTCCTCAAAGGGGTCGCGTTCGTGATTGCCTCCGGCCTTGCCGTCTTCGGGGTGACGCCGGTCGAAGAGATGAGATGATGGGCGCTGAAAACGAGTGGAATGCGGAGATCCGGGTCGACGCGCGCGAAGCGCTGCCCTTCGAGAGGATCGGCAGGGGTGCCGAGAAGCGGCGCCGCTGGCCGCGCCTCGTCCTGTGGTGCGGGCTGCTGGTGGTGCTGGCCGGCGGTGGCATCGCGGGGTACATGAAGTACGGCAGCATGGTGCCGGTGCGCGACGGCGAGGTGCCGGTGGTGCACGCCGACGTCGAGCCGGTCAAGGTGCGGCCGCAGGAGCCCGGCGGCATGGAGGTGCCGAACCGCGACAAGCTCATCTACAACCAGATGGCGGGGTCATCGCCGGACCCGAAGGTCGAACGCCTGCTGCCGCCGCCGGAGACACCGAAGCCGCTGCCCGCCGTGCCGGCCGCCGAAAAGCCGGCGCCGGTGATCCCCACCGCCCCGGTGCCGACCGAACGGGACGTCGCCAACATCGCCCCTCCGCTGCCGCAGGCACCGCCGAAGCCGGTCGCCTCGCCGCCGCCGCCGGTCCAGGATCCCGCACGGGTTGCCGCCGCGCCGGCGACGCCGCAGCCGGCTGCCCCGGCCAGCATCGAAAGCAGCTTCCGCATCCAGATCGCCGCCGCCCGCACTGCCGAGGCCGCCGAGCAGGAGTGGGCGCGGCTCAGTCGCCAGCACAAGGATCTGCTGGGCGATCTCGATCACTGGATCATCGCCACCGACCTTGGCGACAAGGGGGTGTTCCACCGCCTGCGTGCCGGCCCGGTGAAGGACCGCGGAGCGGCCGACGCTCTTTGCGGGCAGCTCAAGCAACGCAACGTCGGGTGTCTGATTGTCCGTCCCGATTGACAGCCCGACCCGTCGCCCGGCGGCCCTGATCGTCGGCTGTGAAGGTACCCGCCTCGGCGATGCCGAACGGCGCCTGTTCCGCGAGGGCGATCCGTTGGGTCTGATCCTGTTCCAGCGCAATTGTGCTTCGCCCGATCAGGTTCGCGCGCTGGTCGACGATTTCCGGGATTGCGTCGGCCGTGCCGATACGCCGGTTATGGTCGATCAGGAAGGGGGCAGGGTCGCCCGCCTGAAGCCTCCGCATTGGCGCAAGGCGCCTGCGGCAGGGGTGTTCGCCACGGCGTTCCATCGCGATCCCGAAGGTGCCCGCAAGGCGGTGCGCGGCAATGCCCGCCTGATCGCCGCCGAACTGCGGGCGATCGGCATCACCGTCGACTGTGCGCCGGTTCTCGATGTCCGCCATCCCGACGGGCACGGGGTGATCGGCGACCGCGCGTTCGGCGACGATGCGGAAACGGTGACCGTCCTTGCCCGCGAGATGTGTGCCGGCCTGCTGGACGGTGGCGTCCTGCCGGTCGTCAAGCATGCCCCGGGCCACGGCCGCGCGAACGCCGACAGCCACGAATCCTGCCCGGTTGTCGAGACCGACGCCGAAACGTTGCGACGGACCGACTTCGTCCCGTTCCGTGCCCTGGCCGACATGCCGTGGGGGATGACCGCCCACGTCGTCTACGCCGCCTTCGACGCCGCGCGGCCGGGCACCGTGTCGCCGACCGTGATCGGCCGGGTGATCCGCGGCGAGATCGGCTTTGACGGCCTGCTGGTGTCGGACGATTTGTCGATGAAGGCGCTGGGCGGCAGCCTGGAGGAGCGCGCCCTGGCGGCGCTTGCCGCGGGCTGCGACGTGGCGCTCCACTGCTCGGGCCGGCTGTCCGAGATGGAGGACCTGCTTGCCGCGTGTCCGCCGCTGACCGCCGAGGCCGAGACGAGGCTGCAGCGGGGCGAGGCGATGCGGGGAAGGTCGGCGGTGCCGGTCGATCTCGCCGAGACGGCGGCTTCGCTCGAGGCGTGGCTCCGGGATGTCCGCGCATGATGGAAACCGTTTACCGGGCGACGACCTGGATCATCCCGGTACTGCTCGCGATCACCCTGCACGAGGCGGCGCACGGCTGGGCGGCGAACCGACTGGGCGACGACACCGCCCATCGTCTCGGCCGGGTCAGCTTCAATCCGTTGCGCCATATCGATCCCTTCGGCACCGTTCTCCTGCCGGCGATGCTGCTGATCGCCTCGGGCGGCCAGATGATGTTCGGGTTCGCCAAGCCGGTGCCGGTCGACTTCTCGAGGCTGCGGCCGTTCCGGCTGGGCCTGATCCTGGTCGCCATCGCCGGGCCGCTGACCAACATCGGGTTGCTGTTCGTCGGCGCCGCCGCCTTGAGCGCGCTGCCGCCGAGCGGCGGCATGGCGTTCGCCTGGATCGCCCAGAACCTGGTGCTGCTCGCCTACTTCAACGCGCTGCTGGCGGTCTTCAACATGCTGCCGCTGCCGCCGCTCGATGGCGGCCGGGTTCTCGTCGGCGTGCTGCCCGCGTCCTTGGCGCGGCCGGTCGCGCGCCTCGAACGCAAGGGAATCCTGATCCTGATCGGCGTCATGTTCGTGCTACCCTGGATCGCCGAGCGGATCGGCATCGAATTCGATCCCTTCGGCTGGCTGGTCTGGGGACCGGCCCAGGCGATGACGGAGGGCGTCATCCGGCTGTTCGTCGGGAGCTAGGCATGGCCGACGTCGACACCTTCGAGGACGACGCCCCGCGCGTGGCGGAGGATCCCGAAGTTGCTTTCGTGATCGACGTCGAGGGCTTCGAAGGGCCGATCGACGTCCTGCTGACGCTGGCCCGCGACCAGAAGGTGGATCTGGCGCAGATCTCGATCCTGCAGCTGGCCGACCAGTACCTCGCCTTCATCGCCCACGCCCGCAGCCTGAACCTGGAGCTGGCCGCCGACTACCTGGTGATGGCGGCGTGGCTGGCGTACATGAAGTCGCGGCTGTTGCTGCCCGAGCTCGGCGGCAAGGACGAGCCCACCGGCGAGGAGCTGGCGGCGGCCCTGTCGTTCCGTCTGCGCCGGCTGGAGGCCATGCGGGAGGCCGCACGCGCCCTGATGGGGCGGCCTCAGCTGGGCGAGGCATTCTTCTGCCGCGGCATGCCCGAGCAGGCGGTCACCGTCACCCGCGAGGTGTTCGATGCGACGCTGTACGACCTGCTGGCCGCTTACGGCGCGCTGCGCAACCGGACCCGGGTCAAGAGCCTGCGCATCGACATTCCCGAACTGTACGCCGTCGACGACGCCCTGGTCCGCCTGAAGCGGCTGCTCGGGCATACGCTCGATTGGCAGAACCTGCTGCGGTTCCTGCCGGAAGGCGTGGCGCAGGGCCTGCTGGCGCGGTCCGCCCTGGCAGCGACTTTCGTCGCCAGCCTCGAGTTGGTGCGGGAGGGACGGGCGCGGATCCGCCAGACCGCGACCTACGGGCCGATCGCGATCCGGGCCGCCGACGTGGAGAAGGGGGAAGTGGATGAGTGAGCCCGACCCGCGGCTGGTGCGGCTGGTCGAAGCGATCCTGTTCGCCGCCGCCGAGCCGGTCGGCGAACAGGCGCTGGCGCAGCGGCTGCCAGAAGGGACCGATCTCGGCGCCATCCTGGACGTGCTCAAGGCCCACTATGCGGACCGAGGCGTCAACCTGGTGCGTGCGGGGAACGCCTGGTTGCTGCGGACCGCGCCCGATCTTGCGGCAGCGTTGGCGCGCGAGGTGGACCTGCCGCGCAAGCTGGGCCGGGCGACCCTGGAGACGCTCGCCATCATCGCCTATCACCAGCCGGTGACCCGGGCCGAGATCGAAGAGATCCGGGGCGTCAGCCTGGGCCGCACCCCGTTCGACGTGCTGCTGCAGGCGGGCTGGATCCGCCCCCGGGGGCGCCGCCGCAGTCCGGGTCGGCCGCTCACCTGGGGTACTACCGACGCTTTCCTGGTCCATTTCGGGCTTGAAGGCCTCGACGATCTGCCGGGGATCGAGGAACTCAAGGCGGCCGGGCTGCTGGACGCCCGGCCGGCGGTGGAATCCTACAGCGAGGTGGCGGCCGACGGCGTTGCCATCGATGCGGCGGAGGAGGGGACGGAGGACGCTTCGATCGAGCCCCTCGATCCCGACGACGACGAGTTCGCGAAGACGTGAGGCCGCCGAAGCGGCGCTGCGGCGGCCCTTGAACGCAGTCGATCGCGACGTCGCAGCGAATTACTTGGCCGGCTGCCGTTGCGACGGTCCGCCTTTCCGCCTAATATCCCCCGCAAGTTTAGGAAATCGAAGGATCGGGTGACCCATGGGCACGTTCAGCATCTGGCACTGGTTGATTGTTTTGGCCGTCATCCTTCTGCTCTTCGGCGGCAGGGGCAAGGTCTCCCAGCTTATGGGCGACTTTGGCAAGGGCCTGAAATCCTTCAAGAAGGCGATCAAGGAAGAGACGCCGGAGGAGGAGCCCAAGGCGATCGACGCCGAGAAGAGAATCGACGTCGAGAAGAAGACCGAGAGCCAGTCGCGCACCTGAACGGCTTTGACCCGGCGCGATTGCGGCCGGAGGCTTGATCCCGGATGTTCGACATCGGCTGGCAGGAACTGTTCGTGGTCGGCATCATCGCCGTGATCGCGATCGGACCCAAGGATCTGCCGCAGGCGGTTCGCACCTTCACGCGCGTGATCCGGAAGGTGCGCGGGATGGCGAGCGAATTCCAGCGCGGCCTTGACGAGGTGGTGCGCGAGGCGGAGATCGACGAGATCCGCAAGGAGATCACGAAGACTACCGAGTTCGACGTCACCAAGGAGCTTGAAAAGACGATCGATCCGACCGGCAACATGGCCCGCGAGTTGGACATGTCGGACCTGCAGTCGGACCTTGACGAGACCGCGCGGCGCAGCACGGCGCTGCCTTCGCCGGAGCGCTCCGAGCCGGCCGCGAAAGCGCCGGATGAGCCCCGGCAGGGCGAGGGGAAGACGGCGTGAGCGACCGCAAGTCAGCCCAGGGTGAAGACGACGTCGAAGACGTCAAGATGTCGCTTTACGACCATCTCATCGAGCTGCGCCAGCGGCTCATCCGTTCGTTCGTCGCCCTGATCCTGCTGTTCTTCGTCTGCTACTACTTCGCGGCCGATCTCTACGATTTCCTGGTCCGTCCGCTGGCCGACGTGGTGGCACAGACCGGCGGCGACCGCCGGCTCATCTACACCGCGCTGCAGGAAGCCTTCTTCACCTACGTCAAGGTCGCCTTTTTTGCAGCCTTTTTCGTCGGCTTCCCGTTCATCGCGACGCAGATCTGGGGGTTCATTGCGCCCGGCCTCTACAAGCACGAGAAGCGGGCGGTCCTGCCGGTGCTGATGGCCACTCCGGTGCTGTTCTTCTTGGGCGGTGCGCTGGTCTACTACTTCATCTTTCCGCTGGCCTGGAAGTTCTTCCTCAGCTTCGAATCCGCCGGTGGCCCCGGTACGCTTCCGATCCAGCTCGAGGCGAAGGTGGACGAGTACCTGAGTCTCGTCATGCGGCTGATCTTCGCGTTCGGGCTGGTGTTCGAGCTGCCGGTGGTGATGACCGTGCTGGCGCGGGTCGGCGTCGTGACTTCGAAGGGGCTGGCGGAGAAGCGGCGCTATGCCATCGTCATCGTCTTCATCGTCGCTGCCGTGCTGACGCCGCCCGACGTCATCAGCCAGATCGGCTTGGCGTTGCCGACCCTTGCCCTCTACGAGATCTCGATCCTCGCCGTGCGAATGGTCGAACGCAAAATGCGCAAAGCCGCCGAGGCGGCCGGGGTGGAGGTCGACGAGGAGGAGGAGGCGGGTGCGACCGAGGAAACGGCCGGGCAGGCGGAAAAGAAGGATGTCGTCCCGCCCGCACCGTGACGTTCCCGATGGACCGGGCGTCCGGGTGGAATACTGGACGGGATTCCGGCGAACTCCTATAAAGGCGCCAGGCACAGCGAGACGAGCGGCAGGCTCATGTTCGACATCAAATGGATTCGGGAAAACCCGGCGGCTTTCGATCACGGACTCGCGCGGCGCGGACTGCCCGCGCGTTCGGCCGAACTGATCGCCCTCGACGCCGAGCGGCGCAACGCCCAGACCCAGGCGCAGGAGATCCAGTCGCGGCGCAACCGTCTCGCCAAGGAGATCGGGGCCGCCAAGGCGCGCGGCGAGGATGCCGGGACCATCCTGGCCGAGGTGGCGCGTTCCAAGGACGCCCAGGCCGAAGCCGAGGAGAAGGCCCGCCTCGGCACCGCGAGACTGGACGAGGTGCTGGCCGCGATCCCGAATCTGCCGGCGGACGACGTCCCCAAAGGCGCCGACGACAAGGCCAACGTCGAGGTGCGCCGCTGGGGCGAGCCGAAGCCGCTTCCCTTCCAGGCGAAGGAGCACTTCGATCTCGGCGAGAAGCTGGGCCTGATGGATTTCGAGCGGGCCGCCAAGCTGTCGGGAGCGCGCTTCGTCGTCCTGCGCGGGGCTTTGGCGCGGATGGAGCGGGCGCTGGCCGGCTTCATGCTCGACCTCCACACCACGGAGTTCGGCTACACCGAGGTCAACCCGCCGTTCATGGTGCGTGACGAGGCCCTGTTCGGCACCGGGCAGCTGCCCAAGTTCGGCGAGGATCTGTTCAAGACCACCGACGGACGCTGGCTGATCCCGACCGCCGAGGTGCCGCTGACCAACCTGGTCGCGGGCGAAATCCTGGAGGCCGACCAGCTTCCCCTGCGGATGACGGCGCTGACGCCGTGCTTCCGTTCGGAGGCCGGCGCCGCCGGCACCGACACCCGCGGCATGATCCGCCAGCACCAGTTCACCAAGGTCGAGCTGGTCAGCATCGTCGAGCCGCAGGACTCGGACGCCGAGCAGGAGCGGATGACCTCGTGCGCCGAGGAGGTGCTGCGGCGCCTCGGGCTGCCCTACCGGGTGGTCAAGCTGTCGACAGGCG
Source organism: Rhodospirillales bacterium (assembly GCA_018432935.1). Taxonomy (GTDB): domain Bacteria; phylum Pseudomonadota; class Alphaproteobacteria; order Rhodospirillales; family Shumkoniaceae; genus JAHDSF01. Next base: position 27,525 of record JAHDSF010000016.1, read on the forward strand.
ACATGGGCTTCTCGGCCCGCCGCACATACGACATCGAGGTCTGGCTGCCGGGGCAGGGGCGCTATCGCGAGATCTCGAGCTGCTCGACCTGCGGCGACTTCCAGGCCCGGCGCATGAAGGCGCGGTTCCGCCCCAAGGGCGCCAAGGGGACCGAATTCGTGCACACACTCAACGGTTCCGGGCTGGCGGTCGGCCGCGCCCTTATCGCGGTGATGGAGAACTACCAGCAGGCCGACGGCTCGGTGGTGGTGCCGGAGGTCCTGCGTCCCCGGATGGGCGGACTGGAAGCGATCGTGCTCCATGCCGCTTGAGCCTGTCGAGCTCGCCGCGGCGCGGGTCCTGATCTCGAACGACGACGGTCTGGAAGCGGAAGGCATCCGGCTTCTCGAACGCCTGATCACACCACTGGTGGCCGAGGTGTGGGTGGTCGCTCCCGACCGCGAGCAGAGCGGCAGCGGCCACGCCCTGACCCTGAACCGGCCGCTGCGGGTGAAGCAGGCCGGAGAACGCCGGTTCGCCGTTGACGGCACGCCCACCGACTGCATCCTGCTGGGCGTCCAGGAACTGATGGCCGGCCGGCCGCCGCACCTGATCCTGTCCGGAATCAACGGCGGCGGCAACCTCGGCGAAGACGTCACCTATTCGGGCACGGTGGCGGTGGCGATGGAAGGCGCGCTGATGGGCATCCGCTCGATCGCGCTCAGCCAGGACCGCAAGACCGGCACGCCGACCCAGTGGGGCACCGCCGAGGCGTGGGTAGTCCGCGTTATCGAGCTGCTGTCCGGCGCGCCCCTGGCGGAAGGCGCTTTCTTCAACGTCAACTTTCCGAACCTGCCTCTCGAGCGGGTGACCGGCATCGCCGTCGCCACCCAAGGGCGGCGCAAGATCGGCAGCCAGATCGAACGGCGTGCCGACCCGCGCGGCCATCCCTATTTCTGGATCGGGCCCGGGCGAATCGAGGACGCGACTCTCGATGGCACCGACCTGGAGGCGAGCGCGCACGGCATGGTGACGGTGACTCCCCTGACGACCGACCTGACCCATTGGGCCGGAATGGATCGGCTCCGGGGGCTGCTGTCGTGAACCTGGAGTCGCGCAAGATCCGCCTGGTGATGGAGTTGCGCTCGGCGGGCATCACCGACGCCCGCGTGGTGGCGGCGCTGGAGACGACACCCCGCGAGGAGTTCGTCCCCGAGACCTTCCGCGACCGCGCCTACGACAACGTCGCGCTACCGATCGGCCATGAACAGACGATCAGCCAGCCCCTGGTGGTGGCCCGGATGACCCAGGCGCTGGAGCCGCAGTGGAACGCGCGCATTCTCGAGGTCGGCACCGGGTCGGGCTACCATGCCACGGTGCTGGCCCGCATCTTCCGGCGCGTCTACACGATCGAGCGCCACCGCCGCCTGCTAAAGGCCGCCGAGGCGCGGCTCACGGCGCTTGGAATCACCAACGTCACCACGCGGGCCGGGGACGGCACGCTCGGCTGGCCCGAGGCGGCGCCGTTCCAGCGCATCGTCGTCACCGCCGCCGCGATCGATATCCCGCCGGTGCTGACCGGCCAGCTCGCACCCGGCGGCATCATGGTGCTGCCGATGGGGCACGCCGCCGACCAGCAGCGCCTGATGAGGGTCCGCCGCACCGACGAGGGGCTCGAGACCGAAGACCTCGGCCCGATCCGCTTCGTGCCGCTGGTCGAAGGCTTCCCCGAGCCCTAGGGGATACCTCGCCGGGAGCCGAATGCGCCCCAGTTTCGCCATGATCGTTCCTCACCTTTCGTCCAGCTCCTTCCAGGGTGGAAAGGAGCGGGACCGAGGGAGAGGATCACGTGAGGATCAAGGTCATAGGTGTGGCGGCATTGGCCATTCTCCTGCCGTTGGCATCGGCCAGCGCTGATCCCTGGAAGAACGAAAGCCGGGGGCGTGGGGCGCACAAGGTCGAAACCAAACGCGGCCACGACAGTTACAAGTACGAGGAGAAGGGGCCCGGCTACACCTACGAGTACAAGATCGACCGGCGCGGCCGGGTGGCGGAGCGCTACACGGTCCGCAACGGCCCGCCTCCCTGGGCTCCTGCCCACGGGTATCGGTATGCGCATGCACCTCAGGGGCCGTCGGCCGGCTATCTTCCGCCCTTCGGCATCGACGTCGGACGCTGTTCGCGCGATCTGATCGGGGCGGCAATCGGCGCTGCCGGCGGCGGCCTCGCCGGCGCTCAGTTCGGCAAGGGAGATGGACAGCTTGCCGCAACGGCGGTCGGCGTCTTCATCGGGGCGCTGGTGGGCGGGGCGGTGGGCCGGACCATGGATCAGGTGGACCAGGCGTGTGCCGTCCAAGTGCTCGAGCACGCCCCGGACGGACAGCGCATCGTGTGGCCGAGCAGCGGCGGGCCGCAGTACGCGGTCCTGCCCACCCAGAGCTTCCGGACCCACGACGGCACCTATTGCCGCGAGTACCAAGCGACCGCCAGCATCGGCGGACAGCCTCAGCGCGTCTACGGAACCGCCTGCCGGATGCCGGACGGCTCGTGGAAGATCTCGGGATAAGGGAACGGGAAGCGTCGCAAATCCTGGACTTCTCGAGGAAGGTGGGCGCGCCCGGTCAGAACCCCACCCCCTCGACCGCTTCGTCGATGGAGGCGTTGTCGTGGATGATCCGGCGCGCCGCCTTCAGCACGGCGAGCGGATTCCTGGCCTGGAAGACGGCGCGTCCGAACAGGATCCCGGCGGCACCGCCGGCGATCACGTCGGCGACCATCTGCAGGGTGCCCCGGTCGGAACCGCGGCTCGGTCCGCCGGCGACCAGGATCGGAATCGGCAGCGCGGCAGCGATCGGACGCAGCGCTTCCGGGCTGCCGGGCCAGTCGGTCTTGATGACGTCGGCGCCGAGTTCCATGCCGATCCGCGTATGGGAGGCGATGAGCGGGGCCGAAAAGGGGTCGACGACGCCGTCGCCCCGCGCCCCCATCGTCTCGATGACGTGGACCATTCCGGTTCGGCGCGCCGCCGCGCCCACCTCGGCGCAGATCTCGAACGCGCGTGTTTCCAGCGCCGGATCCTGGTGGCCGACGAACAGGAAGGTCAGCACCGCCTCGGCGCCGACCGCAACCGCATCCTCGACCGAAGCCACCAGCCGGGTATGGCCGTCGGCATAGGCGCGCGGCGAGGACTTCGCGTCGCGCCACATGGTGGTCTGGTCGAGGCGCAGGATGACGGCGGGCGCGCCGGGCTGCGCCAGCCGCTCGCCGTAGCGGAGCATGGTCCCGAGCGAGAGGATGACGCCGTCGACTCCTGCCTCGATCAGGGTGTCGAGGGTGCGGTCTGGGTGCTCGACGCCGGGGCAGTTGCCAAGCTGCAGGGCGTGGTCGAAGGCGATGCAGAAGCCGCGACCGGTCGCGGGATTGACGAGCCGCGACAGGCGCTTCTGTTTTCCTAGCATTCCCTGCATGGGTCCTGGGTCTCCGTCTGCACGAGATCGAACGAAATACCGGCCTGCCGCAGCCGTGCCGCGATGTCCTCGTCGAGGGGGCCGGAGATGAAAATGCGGTCGAATTCGCCGAGTTCGGCGAAGTGGTTGAGGGCGCGGTTGGTGAACTTGCGGTGGCTGACGAGGAGGGCCTTGCGTTCGGCGGAGGCCATCAGGGCCCGCTTCATCCGCACCACCTCCTGGTCCTTCTGGTAGAGCGAGGTACCGATCACGGCGGGGGCCGACAAAAAGGCCCAGTCGGCCCGCATCTTGGTCAGCGTCTGCTCGCAGATCAGCCCGTAGAACCCCTTCAGCGTATCGCTGTAGATGCCTCCGGTGAGGACGAGCTGGATGTTGGGACGGCCGCGCAGCCGTTCGCAGACCGCGTACGAGTTGGTGATCACGGTCAGGAAATCGATGTTCTCGATCTCGTCGGCGAGCGGCAGCACGGTGGTGCTGTCGTCGACCATGATGACGTTGCCGGGTGCGATCAGGCTGCGGGCGGCGCGGGCCAGGGCCCGCTTCTCTTCGGGGGCGATCTGGACGCGGTAATGGAAGTTGCTCTCGAACAGGAGCGAGCTTTCGGCGCTGGCACCGCCGCGTTCCTTGCGCAGCAGGCCCCGGCTTTCCAGCAGGTCGAGGTCGCGGTGGACGGTCATGCGGCTGACCGCGAAGTGCTCGGCCAGCTCGTCGAGTTGAACCGAGCCCCTCTGCATTACCAGGGCGACGATGCCTTGCCTGCGTTCTTCGGGTGTCATGACGATTCTCCCGCTAGTTCCCGAACACGGCCGTGGGCAGCCACGTCGTGAGGGCAGGGAAGAACGTCACCAGCACCAGGGCGATCAGAAGCGGGGCAAGGTAGGGCCAAATCGCCTTGGCCAGCGTCGCTACCGGAACCTCGGAAACGATGCTCAGCATGTACAGGCTCATGCCGACCGGCGGGGTGAGCAGGCCGATCATCAGGTTGAACACTACGATCAGGCCGAGGTGGACGGGATCGACGCCGACCGCGTAGAGGGGCGGCGCGATCAGCGGCGTCATCACCATGATGGCGGCAATGCTTTCCATGAACATCCCGACCGCCAGCAGCAGGACATTGACCATCAGCAACAGCAGAATCGGGTTTGCGGTGACATCGCGGAGGAACGAGGTGAGCTGGGCCGGCACCTGCTCGACCGTCAGGGCCCATGCGAAGATCGCCGCTGCCGCGACGATGAACATGATCGTTGCGGTGGCGCGGATGCTTTCCATGGTGGCCTCGACGAACTTGGCCCAGGTCAGCTCGCGGTAGACGACGGTGCCGAGGATCAGCGCGTAGCCGACGGTGAAGGCCGCCAGTTCGGTCGGCCCGAACAGGCCCAGCAGCAGGCCCGCAACCAGGATCACCGGGGTCGCCAGGGCGGGCAGCGAGATGGCGAGGGCACGGGCCTTCTCGCGCCAGGTCAACTGCAGGTCGTCGCGCGGGAAGCCGTGCTTGCGGGCCATGAAGTAGATCTGGACGCTGAGGCAGGCCGCGATCAGCAGTGCCGGTACGATACCGGCGATGAGCAGCCGTACCGCCGAGGTATCGGCCACCGAGGCATAGATCACGAGCGGAATGCTGGGCGGGAAGATCGGCCCGATGGTGGCCGCCGAGCCGGTCAGGCAGGTGGCGAATACTCTGTCGTAGCCCTGGTCCTTCATCGCCTTGATCTGGATGTTTCCGAGGGCGCCGATGTCGGCGAGGGCGGCCCCCGAGATCCCGGCCATGATGATGTTGGCGACCACCACGACGTAGGCGAGCGCCCCGCGGACGCCGCCCATGACGATCCGCACCGCCTTGAACAGGTGGTTGGTGATGCCGGTGCAGTTGAGAAGGTTGCCGACGTAGATGAACAGGATCACCGCCAGCAGCGGGAACGAGTTGATGGCGTTCGACATGCGGTGGGCCACGGTGGCCAGCGGCATGTCCGCGATCACGATGTAGGCGGTGGCGGAAAGGCCCATGCTGACGGCCAGCGGCACGCCGAGCAGGCTGAGCGCCAGGAACAGCAGCGTCATCTCCAGGCCGCTCATGCCGCGCCTCCACTCCGGCTGCCGGCGAGCAGGATCACGAATCGTTCGGCTGCGGTGAGCAGCAGCAGGCCGATACCGATGTAGGCCCCGGCGAAGAACAGGTAGTTCGGGATTTCCAGGGCCGGTGAGGCGACGTTGCCGTTGCGGATCATGAACAGGTAGTCCCCGTACAGGAAGAACCCGCAGAAGACCGCCGTAGCGAGCGCGGCGAACGCCTCCAGCACCCGCGCCACACGCGGCGGCAGGGCATTGACGACGAGGTCGATGCGGATGTGCTTGCCGTTCCTGAACAGCTGGGGAATCGCCAGAAACACCAGCGAAACGTGCGAGGCGCGCGCAATCTCCTCGATCCCGGGATGGCCGTAGTCGAACACGTTGCGCAGGAGGAGTTGAAGCAGGATGGCCGCCGTGAGCACGGCCAGGAAGACGAACGTGACCCGCTCGCAGAACCGGGTAACGGCAGAAAGGGCGCTCATGGCGAAATTCCGATCCTTCCCTTCCCCTTGAAGGGGGAACTGGAGGTGGTGCGTCGACCAGCGGCGCACCCTCCTCGATTCCCCCTCCGCGAGGGGGAGGCTGACGATTCTACTGGATGGCTCGGATCTGCTTGTACATGTCGCCGTACTTGGCTTCGAACTGCTTGGCGATTTCCTCGTTGACGCTGGCCTTGAAGGCCGCGAGGTCAAGCCCTTCCTTGGGACCGACGACCTTCATGCCCTTTTCCTGGAGGAGCTTCGTCTGCTCGGCTTCCTTGTCGATGGTCATCTGGGTCGCCTTCTTGGCAACCTCGGCGGCCGCTTCCTCCATCTGCTTGCGTACCTCGGGCTTAAGCGCCTGCCAGGCCTTCTCGTTCACGACGACGATCTCGGCGCCCATGATGTGGCCGGTCTGCATCAGGTGCGATTGGCTTTCGTAGAGCTTGGCCGCCCAGATCGTATCGACCGGATTCTCCTGCCCGGCCACCGTCTTGGTCGCCAGGGCCGTCGGCACCTCGGCAAAATCGATCGGCGTCGGTACTGCGCCCAGGCCCTTCACGGTCGCCATGTAGATCGGGAACGGAATGGCGCGGATCTTGAGGCCGCTGAGATCCTTCGGCGACTTGATCTCGCGGCTGGCGGTGAGCTGCCGGGTACCGAAGTAGAAGGTGTAGTAGACGCGGACGCCGCGGGCCTTGATCAGGCCCTCGTTCAGTTTCTGCATCACCGGCGACTTGGGATCGCAGACCCGCATCAGGTGGGCAACGTCCTTGTAGAGATAGGGCGTGTCGAGTACCGCGAACTGCTCGTACAGCGAACCTATGCCGGCCATCGTGTTGTGGTGGAGGTGCATGGTGCCGGAGCTGACGCCTTCGGCCTGCTCCTGCAGGCCGCCCAGCTGCGATGCAGGGTAGACCTGGACCTGAACGGCGCCCTTGGTCTTTTCGGCGACCGTCTTGGCAAGCAGGTCCGCTTGCAGGCCGGCGACGCTGGACGGCGGGTTCATGTGACCGTAGCGGAACTTGGTCTGGGCCGAGGCAGGGCTGGCGACGGCGGCGGCGAGCACCAGAGCGGCGGTGCAGGCGGAGATTCTGATCGAGCTGTGCATGGGAATGTCTCCAGGTGATTTCTCTTGGACGTCTTGCTTTCGGGTACCTTGGTTCAGGCTCGGCTACAGGTAGCGGGCGAGGGATTCGACGCAGAGGGTGGGGCTCGCCAGGACCGGGACCTCGACTTGCTCGGCGAGAACCGGCTGCAGGTGGGCCATCGAGGCTTGCGCCAGCAACACCACGTTGCAGGTCTTGGCCAGGTCGCGCGCGGTCTCGCTGATGATGGCGTCGTGGGTGGCGCGATCGCCGGCGACGATGGCTTTGAAGGCGTCGCTTCTCAACTCGTGCACGACGGTCGCGCTCTTGCCGGCCCTGGCCGCGTGATCGCGCACCAGACCGGTGCTGGGGGCGACGGTGCTTGCGGTCGAGCAGACCAGTCCGATCCTGCCGCCGATCTCGACCGCCTTTTCGGCCATGGCGTCGTCGATCTTGACGATCGGAATGGCGACCAGCTTGCGCGCCACGTCGACGGCCGGCGAGGTCGAGGAGCAGGTGAACACCAGCAGGTCGGCGCCGGCGGCCTCGGCCAGCGAGGCATGGGTGGCGATGCGTCGCACGATGCCTGGCGATTCGCCCTTGGCCAGCAGGTCCTGGATCAGACTCTCGTCGACCATGTGGAAGGAGGAAAGATCCGGATAGCGTTCGCCGATCAGGCGCTTGAAGACCTCGACCAGGAACGAACCGGTGTGCAGGACGGCAAGGCGTTTCATGGGACCCCGCATGGCTGGGCGTTGGCATTGCCTTGAAGGACGTGGGCGAAGAAGGCTTCGCTGCCGACCTGCCCTCCCTTGAGGACAATTTCGGCACCGGCGATCGCCGGGTCGGCGGAATGGATGCGGCAGAAGGGGGCGCCGGGGACAAATGGGGCCGACATCTCGAGCGCTTCGATGCCCATCGCCTGCACGGCGTAGCCGGAGCTGTCGCCGCCGGCCAGTACCGCGCGCCGCACCTTCGCCTCGGCCATGACCGTGCGCGCGGCACGGCCCAGCAGGCCGCCCAGGATGCGCGCGCTGTCGGTGCCGGACAGGCCGCGATCCTCGAGCGCCTTTCGGGTGGGCGCGACGCGGGGGTCGCCGGGCCCGCGGGCGGTGTGGATGACGACCCCGCGGTGGTCTGCCAGAGCGCCGGCCGCATCGGCCGCAACGACGGCGGCCAGGGCATCGGCATCGCCGGCGACGGCGGCGACCGTGTCGACGGCGATCTCTTTGAAGCCGTTGGCGGTGGCCCAGGCGATCTGGGCCTCGCTGACCGGCGAGCAGCTGCCGCAGACGGCCACCAGCTTGTCGGCAGGACCGGCCGGCGAAGGCGCCGGCCGTGGCGACAGGGCACCGGTCTCCCGCAGGTGCTGCACCAGGGCGTACTCGACCCCCGACGAGCCGGCGACGAAGATCTGGCCCTTGCCTGCCCGGCTTGCCATCAGCATCCCGGCCGCCGAGGTGGTGGCGGCGTCGAAGCCGTCGAGCACGATGATGTCGGCGCCGGCCCGGGCCAATCCGTCCAGCGCCTGCTCGGCGTTGCCGGCAAGCATCTGGAGGAAACTGAATCCTTCGACCTTCCGACCGGTCTGGAGGGCGAGATGGCGGCACAGGTCCGCCTCGGCCATCGGGGTCACAGGATGGCGGCTCATGGTCGGGTGGCGGTCGATGCGGAAGACGGCGTTCGGGTCCGAGACCGCCGCAGCGGCAAACAGGTTCGAGAAGACCACGAAGCGTTTCAGGCGGGGCACCCCGACCACCATCAACACCGGCCCGCCGAACACGTCCTGGCCGATCTCGGCAGCGCGGCCAATGCTGCCGATTCCGGGCGAAGAATCGAAAGTCGAGCAGGTCTTGTAGTGGCAGAACGGGGCGCCCAAGGCTTTCAGCCGCGAGAACACTTCGGGCAATTCGGCGCTCATCCATTCCGGCGATCGGCTGCGACTGGTGCCGGCGACCCCGACTGCGGCCAGCCCGGGATGGCGGGCGACCTGCTCGGGCGTGGGAGGGGCGAGGAACAGCATGGTGGGCAGGCCCGCCACGGCGACCGCTTCCAAGGCGTCGGTCGACCCGGTGAAGTCGTCGCCATAGAACGTGAGCAACAAGGCGCCGCGGCGGATCATTCGGCGTTTCCGGTCCCGATTGGGGTCGCCTTGACTTGTTGGCGACCCTCTGCTACCTGATCAGAACATAAAGTGTGATTGATGTAACATCTTTCATGTGATGATTTGTGATGTTCGCCCCCGAGTCAATCAAATTCGTCACCCCGCAGGAGGCTCCATGAACACCATCGGCATCACCATGGGCGATCCCGCCGGGATCGGTCCCGAAGTCGTCTGCAAGGCGCTGTCCGAGATGTCGGCGGAGGAGCGGGCGGCATGCCTGGTCATCGGCGACCCGGTGTTCATGGCGCGGGCGGCCGACCTGGTGAATTCCGGCATCCGGTTCGTGACGGGGGAGGAGATGCTTCCCGCCGGGGCGGTGCGGCTGCTGGCAATCGACGCGCCGAATCGCGACGCAATCCTGCCGGGCGTGCTGTCGCCGGATGCCGGCGAGGCGGCCTACCGGTGCGTCAAGGCTTGCGTCGAACTGGCGCTGGCGGGGACCATCGACGTGGTTGTCAACGCCCCCCTGAACAAGTCCGCGTTGCGCGCCGCGGGCTATCCGCACAACGGGCACGCCGGCCTGCTGGCACATTTCACCGGGACCAAGACCTCCTATGCGGTGCTCGCCTCGCCGCAGCTGTCGGTGATCCACGTCTCCACCCACGTGTCGCTGGCCAAGGCAGCGGAGGTTTGCCGTACCGAGGCGATCCTGGCGACCATCCGCGCCGGCCACCGCCACGTCCTCAGTACCGGCATCGCGCGGCCCCGCATCGCGGTGGCGGGGCTCAATCCACACTGCGGCGAAGGCGGCCTGTTCGGAAGCGAGGACGACCAGTACGTGGTGCCGGCGGTCCAGGCGGCGCGTGCGGAAGGCATCGACGTCACCGGACCGGTCCCGGGCGACGTCGTGTTCATCCAGGCGGTCGACGGGAAGTACGACCTCGTGGTCGCCCAGTTCCACGACCAGGGCCACATTCCGGCCAAGCTGATCGGCCGCCACGAGACGGTGAACATTTCGGCCGGGCTGCCGATCCTGCGCGCGTCGGTCGACCACGGCACCGCCTTCGACATCGCCTGGAAGGGGGTTGCCGATCACCACAACATGAAGGCGGCGATCGCGATGGCGCGACGGATGAAGCCGATCCGCGACGCCTGAGAGGTCGCGGCCGGCGGCGGCGCACTTTTCCTTAACCAGTTGGGATCTAGGCTATACGCCCTGGGCTGCGCCGGAGGATTCGGGTCATTCTAGGGGCGATGTGGGGAGCGGGCAGAATTCCGAGCGTCCTTGCGCGGGCGATGGCGGTCGCCTTGGCGCTGTCGGTCGGCGCGTGCGGTTGGGCGGAGTGGCCGCCCGCCGGCCGGCGGATCACGACCTCGGCACCGCCGCCCCAGGCAACCCAGGATGCGGAGCCTGCGCCTGCGGCCGCCGCGGCGCCGATTCCCGCCGAGCCGCCGGAATCGGTGCTGGTGAGGGAAGGCGACACCGTCTACGCCCTCTCAAACCTCTACCAGGTCTCGGTCCGGGGCATCATCGAGGCCAACGACCTGAAGCCGCCGTACCGTCTGGTGACGGGGCAGCGGCTGCTGCTGCCGCGTGAAGTCCGCCATATCGTTGCGCGCGGCGATTCGCTGTCCGGCATCGCCCGTCAATACGGCGTCGACCAGACCGAGATCGCGCGCCTCAACGCTCTCGATCCGCCCTATACGATCCAGACCGGGCGCCAACTCCGGGTGCCGAGGCTGCCGGCCGGGACGCCGCCTGCCGGCGCCGCCCCGGTATCCGCCCCGGCCCCCGTGACGTCCGCCGGCGTGCAGAGCCAAAGCCTGCCTCCGCCTCCGCCGGCCGACGCGCCGCAACCGCCGCTGCCCGCGGAGGTGCCGACCGCAGGTGCCGTCCGTGAGGCGCTGGAGACGGTTTCGGCCCCGCCGCCCAAGGCGGCGGACGGGTTCGTGTGGCCGGTTCGCGGCCAGGTCGTCTCCACCTTCGGGGCCAAGGAGAAGGGCCTCTTCAACGACGGCATCAACATCGCCGCCCCGCAGGGAACGCCGGTGGTAGCCGCCGACGGCGGGGTCGTCGTCTATGCCGGCAACGAGCTTCGCGGCTTCGGCAACCTGGTGCTGCTCAAGCACGACGGCGGCTGGATCACTGCCTACGCCCACAACGAACGCCTGCTCGTGAACCGCGGTGACAAGGTCGAGCGCGGGCAGCGCATCGCCCATGTCGGCGCGACCGGGAACGTCCGCAGCCCGCAGCTCCACTTCGAAGTGAGGCGCGGCAAGACGCCGGTCGATCCCAGGCGCTTCCTGTCCGGAGACGCGTGAACCCTGTGGGCGATGTCAGCGCGCTTTGGGGGCTTCGGCGACCACCCGTGCGGGTGATATAGTGGGCTCAGGCCTGAAGACGCCAAACCGGGAAGGGGGAACAGCCGTGCCGGACGATCTCAAGGACAACCTGACGGACAAGGGGACGTGGATCCGCCTCCTCGAGGTCCTGCTGTTCGTGGCCATCTTCGGCGTCGTCGAGGTGGTCGCGGCGGTCGTCGTCATCCTGCAGTTCCTGATCAAGCTGGTCACCGGCGAGGCCAATGCCCGCCTGCGGGGCTTCGGATGCAGCCTGGGCAGCTATTGCTATCAGATGATCGCGTTCATGTGCTTCCACAGTGACGAGATGCCCTACCCGTTCGCACCATGGCCGGCGGGGCCGGTCGATCCGGATCTCAAGGCTGCGGCCCCTGCGGCCCGGCCGGCGAGGCGGCCGCGTTCTCCGGCGGCGGCTCGTACGGGGCGCAGGCCGGCCAGCCGCGGCGCCGGTACGACCGGCGGCGAGGAGCACTAGGAATCCGCTGTTCGGGAAGAGCCCGGCTCGGAGGCCTCCGCGTTGCCTCCGGCGACCATGACCGGCTATAAGGCTGGCGGGCTTCCAAGGACCGAGAATGCTGCAGCGCCTGGGCGACGCGATCAAGACGATCTCCGTCATCGTGCTGGCGACCGTCGTGCTGATCGCCGTCGTCGAGGGCGGTGCCGGCTGGTGGGCCAAGAACGTCGATCGCGGCCGGCCGGTCTGGATGTTCGACCTCTCGGACGAGCAACTGCGGAAGCTTTACGATACAGACGATGCCGCGACCTATCGAGGTGTCATCACCGAAGGCTGGGGCGTCGGCATCGACCGCCGCTACGAGCCGTTCGTCGAGTTCGTAAACACTCCCGGACAGGGTCGCTACGTCAACGTGACCAAGGAGGGAATCCGCGCTTCACGCGGGACGCAGACCTCGTTGCGCGGGCCTGGTCGCAAGGTCTTCGTCTTCGGCGGATCGACCGCGTTCGGGATGGGCGTCCGCGACGAGGAGACGATCTCCAGCTTCCTGCAGCAGGAGTTCGATCGCGTCGAGGCCGCTGCGACCGTGCTCAACCTCGCCGTCGTCGCCTACTACTCGACCCAGGAACGGGTGCTGTTCGAGCGCCTGCTCAACCAGGGGATCAAGCCGGAGGTGGCGGTCTTCATCGACGGCCTGAACGACTTCTACTACTGCGCCGTCCCCGACCGGACCGAGCTTTCCGACCGCCTTGCCGCCAAGGCACGCAAATCCCTGGGGCAGGAGCTGGCCGCCCGCTCGAACGTCGTCAAGCTGATGCGACACTATTCCGGAGAACTCCGCATCGGCAGCCCGCCCGGCACGCTCTGCCGTGACGAGGAGGCGGTCCGAGCGGTTATCTCGCGGCTGGATACCAACCGCCGGATGATCGCCGCCGTAGGCCGCGAGTTCGGTGTCCGCACCCTGTTCGTCCAGCAGCCGGTTCCGACCTACGCTTATGACAACGCGCAGCGCGCGGTACCGCTGCCGTCGGAGGAGATGCTCGGCTACCACCGGAATTCGGCCGCGGGCTATCCGATCATGCGCGAGATGCTGCAGCGGGGCGAGCTGTTCGCTTCGGGGTTGTTGTGGCTGGCCGACCTTTCGGTGCCGCAGAACATGTACGTGGACACGGTCCACTATTCGCCGGCGTTCAACCGGGCCATCGCGCGCGCGATCTTCGAGCAGCTCAGCGAATAAGCCTGCGCACGGCCGTCGGCCCTCTCAGTCGAGCCGTTTCTCGAGGCGCCCGGCAAGCTCCTGGATGAACTGCCACGCGACCCGACCCGAGCGCGAGCCGCGGGTCACCGACCATTCCTTGGCCTCCGCCTGAAGCTGCTCGACCGGGATGTCGAGGCCGAACCGGCGCGCATAACCTTCGACGATCTCGAAGAAGGTCGGCTGGTCGCAGACGTGAAACCCGAGCCAAAGGCCGAAACGGTCTGAAAGCGACACCTTTTCTTCGACCGCCTCGGCCGGGTTGATCGCGGTCGAACGCTCGTTCTCGATCATCTGCCGCGACATCAGGTGGCGCCGGTTCGAGGTCGCGTAGAAGCAGACGTTCTCCGGCCGCCCCTCGATGCCGCCTTCGAGCACCGCCTTGAGGGACTTGTAAGACGAGTCCTCGGCCTCGAAGGAAAGGTCGTCGCAGAACAGCAGGCATTGGCGGTCCCGACCGCGGATCAGGCGCAGCAGGCGGGGTAGCGAAGCGATATCCTCGCGGTGGATCTCGATCAGTGCGACGGACCCCGGGATCTCGCGGTTGACCTGCTCGTGCACGCCCTTGACCAGCGAACTCTTGCCGGTCCCTCGGGCGCCCCACAGGAGCGCGTTGTTGGCGGGCAGGCGGCGGGCGAAGCGGCGGGTATTCTCGAGCAGCGTGTCGCGCTGCCGGTCGATCCCCTTGAGGAGGCCGATCTCGACCGCGCTGACGCGGACGACCGGCTCCAGTCCCTCGGGATCGGTGTGCCAGACGAAGGCGGCGGCGGCGTGCAGGTCAACCTCGCGCGCCGGCGGCGGCGACTGCCGCTCGAGGGAGTCCGCGATACGCTGGAGAACGGACAGCAGCTGGGCGTCGGACATCGTCGTGACCTTCTTTCATCGAGGCCGGCAAGCTACCACACGCGAGACGGTGGTCAAGCAGGTGAGGCACCCGAGATCGCGTGTTTTCATAAAATTCAGCGCGGATTGCACGCTAATCGATGAAGTAATGAACATTTGCGGGGGAGTAATCGCTGTCCAATACTGGACGGGGCTTCTGGAGAGGGGGGTCACCAATGTCCCTGCCGGAAAAGCAGAAAACCGCGGACCTGCCGGACTTCCTGCAGGGCTACTGGGGTGGCAACGTGCCCAAGGAGAGCCAGGTCGGGCTTCGCATCAAGACGCGGCGCGCTCTTGAGGAGGTCGAGGCTTGGCTTGACGCCCACTGCGGCGGCGACTGGGACGTCAAGATCGCCGGGGTGAACGAGGACGGCGGGGGGCGCCTCTGGAAGAGCCTCGAGGTGGTGTTCGCCTCGCCCGACGACCGCGACCGCTTCCGCGAGCATCTTGCGGGGTAGCCCGGGCTGGGCCTTTGCTCACGTTTGCCGGCCGGCGTTCAACGCGCCCGCTTCACGAGATCGGTAAAAAGCTCCTCCTGGACGGTCACGCCGTCACGACGCGACTTCTCGCGCATCGGCAGATATCCCGGCAGCTGTGTCCCGGGCTGGGCCAGGATGAGGCCCAGGAACTCCTCCAGACGGCCCTGGTAGTCGGTGTCGCCGCAGAAGGCTTCCGGCTTGAGAGCGATGAAGAACTGACCGACCCTCGGCGGCGCGCCTTCGGCTTCGAAGAACGAGCTTGCCTGGTAGGCGAAATTGGAGCCGGTGATCGCGGCCGAGATGATCTCGACCATCATCGCAAGCACCGCGCCTTTGACACCGCCTGCCGGCAGCAGCGTGCCGCCGAGCGCGGCCTTGGGATCGGTGGTCGGCTTGCCGGCAGCATCGATCGCCCAGCCGAGAGGAATGTCCTGGCCTTTCTTGGCGGCGACCATGATCTTGCCGCGTGCGGCCTGGGAAAGCGACATGTCGATCACCAGGGGCGAAGCACCGCGGCGGGGCACCGCAAAGGCAATCGGATTGGTGCCGAACAGGGCCTGGGAGCCGCCCCATGGCGCCATCGCGGCCGGGGTGTTGCCGAACGCGAAGCAGGCAAGGCCCTGATTGGCGAGGATCTCGAGATGGTAGCCGGCAGCGCCGAAGTGGTGCGAGTTGGCGACCGCCATGGCGGCTACGCCGGTCTTCTCCGCCAGCGGCACGAACCGCTCGAAACCTCGGCGGATGGCGGGAAAAGCGAAGCCGCCGCAGGCATCGACCCGCAACGCGGCGGCGGCGGTCTGGGTCACGGCGGCCTCGGCATGGCCGTCGACTTTTCCGCTGATCGCCTGATCGGCGTAGAAGGGGGTGCGCGACAGACCGTGCGAGCTGAGCCCGTCCGCCTCGGCGGCGACCAGCGCATCGGCAATGGCATCGGCCGCTTCGGCCGAGGTCTTCGAAGCGGTCATCACCCTGACGATGAGGTCCCGCATCTGCTCGAGCGAAAGTACCGACATCGAACCCTCCTTCCCCAAGAAAGGCATGGCCGTGACAGGCACGGCCATTCTCTACCACAACCGGAAGCGCCGTCGGAGGCGGTTTCCCGCCTCCGACGCACGTTCTCGAATCACGCGCTCCGATACAGCTTGGTCAGCACGAACTCGCGATGACCGAGCGCCTCGGCGGCGGTGTAGCGGCCGTTGGCGGTGCGGATCGCCATCTCGATCAGCATGTCGCCCGCCTGGTCGAGGTTGATCTCGCGGCGCAGCAGTCCGGACACGTCGACATCGACGTGCTCACTCATGGTGCGGACCGTGCGCGGGTTGGCCGTCAGCTTGATCACCGGCTCGACCGGGTTGCCGATGACGTTGCCCTGACCGGTCGGGAACAGGTGCAGGACGTAGCCGGCGGCGCATTGCAGGGTCACGCACTCGGCGGCCGCCGAGGAGGTGTCCATGAAGTACAGGCCGGGGCCCTTCGCCGGCGCTTCGGCCGGCTCCAGGACGTCGACGAAGTTGGTCTTCTTGCCGATCTTCTGGAAGTTGCCGAACGCCTTCTCTTCGATCGTCGTCAGGCCGCCCAGGATGTTGCCCTTGGTCGGCTGCGAGTCGGAAAGGTCGCTCGTCTTGTAGGGCTCGATGACCTCGTCCATGTAGGCCTGGAAGGTCTTCAGGAACTTCTGGCCGACTTCCGGCGATGCGCCGCGGGTGGCGCAGATTTTCTCGGCCCCGCACAGCTCGGAGGTCTCGCCGAAGCAGGTGTAGGCCCCCCACTCGTTGAACTTGTCGACGAAGTTGCCGACTGTGGGGTTGGAGGCCAGGCCGGAGGTGGTGTCCGACTCGCCGCATTTCACCGAGACCCAAAGCTCGGAGACGTCGCACTCTTCGCGCTGCTTCTCGGTCGCGAAGTGGACGAACTCCTTCGCCTTCCACGACGCGCGTGCGATCGTGTCGATGTCGCCGTGCTGCTCAATGCCGAAGCCGACCACCGGCTTGCCGGTCTTGGCGATACCGTCGGTGATGATCTTCGTCCACTCGGGCTCGATGCCGATGACGACCACCGCGGCGACATTCGGATTGCAGCCGGTGCCGATCAGGGTGCGGAAGTGGAGGTCGAGGTCCGCGCCGAACTGCAGCCGGCCGTACGGGTGCGGGATGGCGAGGGTGCCCTTGATGTTGTTGGCGACCGCCTCGCAGGCAGCGTTCGAGAGGTCGTCGAGCGGCAGGATGATGACGTGGTTGCGGATGCCGACTCGGCCGTTCTCGCGACGGTAGCCCCAGAAGGTGGGTTTCTTCGCCATGGTTACCACCTCTTCGTCTTGAGGTTATGGGTGTGCACGTGCCCGCCCTTCTTCACGTCCTTGACGATACGGCCGATATCGTTGGAATACTTGATGACGGTATCGTTCACCTTGAAATCGGACAGCGCGATCTTGTGGCCGAGCGGGATGTCGTCGAGCACCTTCATGGTGAGGGTCTTGTCACCCTCCATCAACCAGCCGGTCAGATCCTGACCCGCCTTGACGCCCTCGACCACGACGACGCCCACGTTGTCTTTGGCCTCGTGGACCAGGAAATGTGGAGCAGCCATGCTTCCTCCTAATGGCTTTGTGGAACAGACAAGACCCGGTTGCCCGGGCGAACGGAAGGGCAGAACGGACTTCACGATTGCCTGTGTGGTCTTGCATAAGACATAATACAGGAGGGCGAGTCAACTTGGATGTGTGGTATGCCGCGACGCCTGAAGCATGAAGGGCCGGTCATCGAGGCCAAGCCCCTGTACGCGCAGATCCGCAGCCTGATGCTGCATCGCATCGGCGACGGCACCTGGAAGCCCGGCATGCTGTTGCCGAGCGAGCTTCAGCTCGCCGAAGAGCTTGCGGTCAGCCAGGGCACCGTCCGCAAGGCGCTGGACGAGTTGGCGGCCCAGAACATTGTCGTGCGCCGGCAGGGCCGCGGCACCTTCGTGACCACGCACGACGCCGAACGCGCGCTCCACCACTTCTTCCACCTGGTCGGCGACGACGGCACCCGGCGGCTGCCGGAAAGCCAAGTGATCTCGTTCGCCCGCGGTGTTGCACAGGCGGGCGAGGTTGCCCGGCTCGAGCTGGCGGCTGGCTCGGGGGTGCTGCGAATCCGGCGCCTTCGCTTCCTTGGCGGCAAGCCGGCCATCAGCGAGACGATCGCGGTCCCCATCGCCATGATTCCCGAGCTGGACGGGCCGGTGGACACCGCTCCGCCGGAGGAGCTGCGCGATCTTTACCAGGCGAGTTCGAACACCCTTTACGACCTCTATCACAGTCGCTTCGGCATCGTCATCGTCAAGGCGGTGGAGCGCCTGCGGGCGGTGGCGGCGACCGGCGAGGAGGCGCGGCTCCTGAAGGTTGCCTTGGAGACGCCGCTGCTTGAGATCGATCGGGTCGCCATCGATGTCCGCGGCCGGCCGATCGAATGGCGGTTGAGCCGGGCGCTTACCCTCGAACACCATTATCTTGCCGAAATCGAGTAATCGGGCTTTCCACCCGCCGCGGACCGGCCCCCCGACGTTATCGCAAAGGGGGATGACGGTGCGTCCAGAACAACCTTGACGGGGCAACAAATGCCGCCGACAGTGTCCCCCATGACGAACGAGGATCGCCGGCAAGCCATCCTGGACCTCGTGCGGCGGCGCGGGTTCGTCGTCGTCGAGGCCCTGGCGCGCCGCTTCGACGTCACCTCGCAGACCATCCGGAGAGACATCAAGGCCCTCTGCGACGTGGGCGAACTGGTGCGGCATCACGGCGGCGCCGGACTGCCATCCAGCGTGGTCAACACCGAATACGCCGCCCGGCTCATCACCATGCTCGAAGAGAAGGAGGCGATCGCCAGGGCAATCGCCGAGCACATCCCCGACAACGCCTCGGTGTTCATGACGATCGGCACCACGATGGAGGTGGTGGCCCGCGCACTCACGCAACGCGCCGGAATGAGGATCATCACCAACAACGTGCATGCCGCCTCGACCCTTCATACCAAGCCGGATTTTGAAGTGATGGTCGCCGGCGGGGTGGTCAGGACCAACAACGGCGGCGTCATCGGCGACACCGCGATCGAATTCGTGACGCGGTTTCGCGCCGACTACGCCATCATGGGCATCGGCGCCATCGAGGCTGATGGGGTCCTGCTCGACTACGATCCCAACGAGGTGGCCATCATGCGGGCGATGATGCGCAACGCCCGCCGCGTGCTGATCGCCGCTGACCATACCAAGTTCGGCAAGACTTCCACGGTGCGTGTCGGCACGCTGGCCGACGTGGCGGCCCTTTTCACCAACCGTGCGCCGCCGGCGGAAATCCGCGCCATCATGGCCGAGCACGACGTCGAGCTGCACATCGCTGAAGTGACGCCTGACGGCTTCTGATAACCTCTCGTTTTCGCCGCCTGCACTCGGCCAAGGGGGGATGCCAGCGTCCGGCGTGCCGGAATTCCCCGCCTTCCGTCCCAGAACGTCGATTCCGGAGATTGCCCGGTCACGTCGTTGACGGCGGCCCGCGGCCCTCCCAACTCGCCCTGATACCCGGATAAGGCACCGAACAACCCCGGGGCATCCCCAATCATGACGGAGACGAGGACATGGAAGGGTTGGCATTCTTCGCAAGGCGGACGGGGATCATGGCGGCTTCGGCGGCGTTCCTGGTCGGAGGACTGCTGTGCGGCGCGACGGCTTTGGCGCAGTCGCAGCAGCAGACGCCTTCGGTCACGCCGCCGATGGGCTCGAGCGGTTCGAGCATGGGCAGCGGCGCGTCCGGCTCCCAGATGGGCCAGCAGACGAGCCCGGCCATCAGCATGGACAGCGATGAGATCCGCAAGGTCCAGCAGGCGCTGAAGGACAAGGGCCACGACATCAGCATCGACGGCATCTGGGGTCCGAACACCCAGCAGGCGCTTCGCAGCTTCCAGCAGGAGCAGGGCATCGAAGGCACCGGCGATCTGAACCAGGAGACCATCCAGGCCCTTGGTGTGGACGTGCAAATGGACTCGGGCAGCGGCGCTTCGAGCAGCGGCGGTATGGGCAGCAGCGGCTCGATGGGAAGTGGCAGCACCGGCGGCACCGGCGCTACGGGCAGCGGCACCGGCTCGATGGGCAGCGGCAGTTCCGGCTCGATGGGGAGTGGCAGCACCGGCTCCATGGGCAGCGGCAGCAGCGGTTCGGGCCAGCGGACGACCCCGTAAAAGCCTCCTCGGGTTCGTGGACGGGCCCGGCAGTCTGCTCGGGGCCGTCCACGCGCGGATCGCAGCCGCTACGGTTGCTTGGCCCGGACAGGGAGGACCGGGCCCTCAATTCTGATGGAGATCGCGAATGGAACGGCTTGCAAAACGGACGATTGCGGGAACGATCTCGTCGGCGGTGCTCGTCGGCGTTTTGTTCGTCGGCGGCGGTGCGCAGGCGCAGGAGCCAACGGCGGTCGAGCGGATGGGGCCGTCCCACGGCAGTTCGGCTCTCGGCTCTCGGCCCGACGAGGAAGTGTCTCCAGAACTCTACCTGACCGGCAACGAGATCAGGCGGATCAAGCAGGCCTTGGCCGGCACGGGCGAGGACGTCGGTCCGATCGATGGCAGGTGGGGGCCGCGGGCCGATGCGGCGGTGCAGCGGTTTCAGCAGAAGCAGGGCCTCGAGGAGACCGGCGGAACCCTCAATCGGGAAACGCTCCAGGCGCTCGGCGTCGACCTGTCCGGGGCGGTCGGATCGGCCGGAAGCGGCACCATGGGAACGGCAGGGATCTCGGTCGGCAGCCCCGGCACGGTGGATTCCGCAGGAGCCGGCAGCCTGCCCAATCCTTCCGGAAGGTTGGGGGATGGCGGCGGGGTGCTGTCCCGGGGTCTGTCGAACAACGAGGAGGCTTTGGGCCGCGGCGTCGGAGCTCTGGGCAGCGGGACCAATCTGCCGAGCCTCGATCCGCGAACCGCTGCCGGCAATCCGGGGCGGCCGAGCATCGGCACCGGCGGATCGCCGGGCACTAGCGGGGCGGTCGGATCCGGCGACAGCGGTCTGCCGCCGAGCGTCGGTTCTCCGGGTGCTGACGGCCACGGTACCAGGCCCCCGTCGGCAAGTTTCGGCGGCGGCTCCATTGGGAACAGCGGCAGCGGCCTGCGACGCTCGATGGGCTCGTTCCGCGGCGGGGGGAGCTGACAACAGAAAGCGCAGATGTCTGCCATGCAGCCCTTATGCCCCGTGCCCGCGGCCTCTATAATGGAGACGTGGCGTGCGGGGGAGGGGCGGACGTGCCGGATTTCGCGCTGGAGGACTCGATCGGCGGCATCATCGCCGGGGTGGACGAGGCGGGCCGAGGGCCGCTTGCCGGGCCGGTGGTCGCGGCAGCGGTGATCCTGCCGCGCGACCCGGACACGTTGGCTGCGATCGATGGTCTGGACGATTCCAAGCGGCTGACGGCGGCACAGCGCGAACGCTTCTTCACCGTGATCTCGGCCCGCGCCGAGGTGGGGGTAGGGATCGCCGAGGTCGCCGAGATCGACGCCATGAACATCCTGCGGGCGAGCTTGGCGGCAATGGTGCGGGCGGTCCGCCGGTTGCCCCGCGAGCCGGCCTGCATCCTGGTCGACGGCAACATCCCGCCGCCCGAGCTGAAGCCGCTCTGCCGTTGCGTCGTCAAGGGCGACGGCCTCAGCCTGTCGATCGCCGCCGCCTCGGTGATCGCCAAGGTCACGCGTGATCGGTTGATGACCGATTTGGCCCTGCGCTTCCCCGGCTACGGATGGGAACACAACGCCGGTTATGCGACGCGGGAGCACCGCGCCGCCCTGATCCGACTCGGCGCGACTCCGGCCCACCGTAGGAGCTTCGAGACGGTATCCCAGATTTTGGGGATGGATTCGCCGAGACTCCCACATCTTGATTGAGGGAATCGCCGTAAGCCTTTGATTCATAGGACTCTTGACGGCGAGTCTGCCATGAATCATGCTTCGCGGCATGAAAAGCGCGAACGGCATTCCGGTGAATCAGGTCCTGGTCGGCGACTGCGTTTCGCTGATGGACTCGTCTCTTCCCATGGGCTCGGTCGACATGGTGTTCGCCGACCCGCCTTATAACCTCCAGCTCGGCGGCGGCCTCCTGCGGCCCAACAACACCGAGGTCGACGGGGTCGACGACGCATGGGACCAGTTCGAGTCCTTCCGCAGCTACGACGACTTCACGCGCTTGTGGCTGACCGCGGCTCGGCGTGTCCTCAAGCCGGAAGGCAGCCTGTGGGTGATCGGCAGCTACCACAACATCTTCCGCGTCGGGACGATCCTCCAGGACCTCGGGTTCTGGATCCTCAACGACATCGTCTGGCGCAAGACCAACCCGATGCCGAATTTCCGCGGCCGGCGCTTCACCAACGCGCACGAGACGCTGATCTGGTGCTCGACCTCGAAGGATGCCCGCTACCGCTTCAACTACGAGGCGATGAAGGGGCTCAACGAGGACGTGCAGATGCGCAGCGACTGGCTGTTCCCGCTCTGCACCGGGCCCGAGCGGGTCAAGGTCGACGGTCGCAAGGCGCACCCGACGCAGAAGCCGGAGGCGCTGCTGCACCGGATCATCCTTGCCTCGACGGATACCAACGCGCTTGTCCTCGATCCCTTCTTCGGCAGCGGCACCACCGGCGCGGTGGCGCGGCGGCTGGGCCGCCGCTACATCGGCATCGAGCGCGATCCCGAGTATGCCGAGATCGCAAGAAACCGGATCGCCGCGGTAACCCCGATCGCCGATGAGCGTCTGGTGGAAACACCGCAGAAGCGGGACGAGCCGCGCATTCCCTTCGGCTGGCTGGTCGAGCGGGGCGTGCTGGCGGTCGGCGACGTCCTGGTCGACCAGCGTCGCCGCTATGCGGCCCGGGTGAGGGCGGACGGTACCCTGGCGACCGCCGAGTTCCGCGGCTCCATCCATCAGGTCGGCGCTCAGGTTCAGGGTGCGCCCGCCTGCAACGGCTGGCAGTTTTGGTGCAAGGAGGTCAAGGGCCACCTAGTGCCGATCGACGTCTTCCGCCAGCAGATCCGCACCGAGCTGAACTGACGCCGCTTCTGCCTGCCGGGATGGCCGGTCGGGGGATGCATTTCCGCGATCCGGAAATCCATCAGCAGGCGGTTTGCGGGGGCGCCGACGAGTGCTATGGTCGGGCTTCCTGCCAGTCGCTGGCGGTCGATCTCGCGGACCGAGGGGCTCAATGAAGCACGATCAGGGGGAACTCGACGCCGTTGCCGCGCGCGTCGATGCACGACGAAGTGATTTCGCAACGGTGGCGGAGCGCATCTGGGGCTTCGCCGAGATACGCTATCAGGAACACCAGTCGTCCGACGCCCAGGCCGCCGCCATGGAGGCGGCCGGCTTCCGCGTCATGCGCGGCGCGGCCGGCATGCCGACGGCCTTCATCGCCGAGGCGGGCTCCGGCAAACCGGTGATCGGCTTCCTGGGCGAGCTGGACGCGCTGGCGGGAATGAGCCAGCAGGCGGGCGTCGCCGTCGAGGCGCCCTTGCAGCTCGGCGCCTGTGGCCACGGTTGCGGACACAACCTGCTCGGCGTCGGCGCCATGATGGCCGCCGTCGCTACCCGCGACTATCTGGCGGCCAACGGCCTGCCCGGCACCGTGCGCTACTACTGCTGTCCGGCCGAGGAGGGCGGATCGGGCAAGGGCTTCCTTGCCCGCGCCGGGGCGTTCGCCGACGTCGACACTGCCGTCACCTGGCATCCCGGCTGTGGTACCGGCGTTTCGACCGGGGTCTCGCTGGCCAACATCCAGGCCTATTTCCGGTTCAAGGGCCGGCGCAGCCACGCCGCCGACACGCCCCATCTCGGGCGCTCCGCGCTCGACGCGGTGGAACTGATGAACGTGGGCGTGAACTACCTGCGGGAGCACGTGATCCCCGAGGCGCGGATGCACTACGCGGTGACCGATACCGGCGGCATCTCGCCCAACGTCGTCCAGGCCCACGCCGAGGCGCTCTATCTGGTGCGGGCGCCCGAAGGCTCCGAGGTCCAGCACATCTTCTCGCGCGTCCGCAAGATCGCCGAGGGCGCCGCCCTGATGACAGAGACCGAGCTCGAGGTCGAGATCGACAAGGCGTGCCTCAACCTGCTGCACAACGAAACCCTCGAGAAGGCGATGCAGGGGGTGATCGAGCACTACGGCCCGCCGGCGTTCGACGAGGCGGACGAAGCGTTCGCGCGCGACATCCGCAAGACCCTCAGCGAGCGCGACGTCGAGGGTAGCGCGCGCAAGTTCAGCGCGCTCGCCGACCGCGACAAGCCGTTCGCAACCGGTATCATGCCTTACGATCCTCGCCACCAGTCCGAGGGCGGCTCGACCGACGTCAGCGACGTCAGCTGGGCGGTGCCGACGGTGCAGTGCTGGGCTGCCTGCTTTGCTCTGGGTACGCCGTTTCACTCGTGGCAGATGGTGGCGCAGGGCAAGCAGCCGGCGGCGGTGAAGGGGATGACCCACGCGGCCAAGATCATGGCCGGCACCGCGCTCCGGCTGTTCCGCGAGCCGGCGCTGCTGGCCGAGGCCCAGGCCGAGCACGACCGCAACACCGGCGGCCGCCCCTATGCCTGCCCGATGCCGCCCGAGGTGCTGCCCCCGCCGCTGCGCAAGGGCAAGGGAAGGAAGTAGGTCGCGCTTATGGACTCTCAGAAGGGCTTGGCCCTGCCGGCAGGCGTTGCCGGCGGGGCGACGGTGTATCCCGTCCTCCTGGCCATCAGCTTCTGCCATTTCCTCAACGACCTGCTGCAGGCGGTGCTGCCGGCGATCTATCCGCTGGTCAAGGAGGCGTTCGCCCTCAGCTTCACCGAGATCGGCCTGATCACGTTGACGGCGCAGGTCACTGCGTCGCTGCTGCAGCCGGTGGTCGGGCTTTACACCGATCGGCATCCCAAGCCGTACTCGCTGGCGTTCGGCATGGCCTCGACGCTTGCCGGAATGACCCTGCTCGCGCTGGCCGACAGCTTCGGCATGCTGCTGGCGGCGGCGGCCCTGACCGGGGTTGGCTCATCGGTGTTCCATCCCGAATCCTCCAGGGTCGCCCGGATGGCGTCGGGCGGGCAGTTCGGACTGGCGCAGTCGGTGTTCCAGGTCGGGGGCAACCTGGGCAGCGCAGCCGGGCCGCTGCTGGCGGCGCTGGTGATCCTGCCGCGCGGGCTGGGAGCGGCCGGGTGGTTCTCGTTCGCCGCTTTGATCGCGCTGGTCGTGCTGTGGCGGGTCGGGGTCTGGTACAAGGCGCGGCAGAAGCCCAGGGGCGTCGCCATTCCCAGCCATCCCGCGGTGCCGCCTCTGCCGTCGCGGCGGGTGGCCAAGGCGGTGGCGGTTCTGCTCGCCCTGATCTTCTCCAAGTACTTCTACATTGCCAGTCTGACCAGCTATTACACGTTCTACCTGATCCACCGCTTTGGGGTTTCCGTAGGGCAGTCGCAGGTGTTGCTGTTCGTGTTCCTGGGCGCGGTGGCGGCGGGAACCATCGTCGGCGGCCCGGTCGGCGACCGCATCGGCCGCAAGCGGGTGATCTGGTTTTCGATCGCGGGCGTGCTGCCGTTCACCCTCGCGCTGCCGCACGTCGGGCTGACGGCGACCGTGATCCTCACGGTGGTGATCGGGTTGGTGATCGCCTCCGCCTTCGCCGCCATCCTGGTCTATGCCCAGGAACTGATGCCCGGTCACGTCGGCGCCGTCGCCGGCTTCTTCTTCGGCTTCGCCTTCGGCATGGGCGGCCTTGGCGCCGCGGTGCTGGGCAAGCTCGCCGACGCCACCAGCATCGAGTTCGTCTACCTGGTGTGCTCGTTCCTGCCGGCGATCGGCTTTCTGGCCTGGCTGCTGCCGGACGTGGAGACGGACAGGCGCGCGAAGAAGGCGTGACGCCGTTACCGTTCGTTACCAAACGGGCGTTTCGGGAAAAGCGGCAGCAACACTTCCGGCGTGTACTCCACCCTGCCAACGACGAGGAGGGGATGGATCATGCTTTTGCTCGACGACATCGTGCCGCTGCTGTTGTTCGTGGCCCTGGCGCTGGCCGGCCATTGGCGCTTCGTCCACGCAACGAGGGGGCCGGGGGGATGCTACGCCGTCCGCTCACGGCGGGCGGCCAGCCCCGCCGGCCTGCGGATCTGCCGAAGCCAGACCGCCAGGCCCTGGGCGGCGTAGGCGGCGATCGCCGTTCCCGCCGCGCCGAGGCCCCAGATGACGGCGATCAGCAGCCAGTCGATCGGGCCGCCGGCATCGGTGAACCCCGACACCGTGACGTAGGCCATCAGCACCAGGGCGCCGAAGCCGCCCAGCACGCCGACCACCTCGGAGCGGATCAGCCGGGCGCTCGACACGCTCCGCTCGCGAAGCAGGACCGCAGCAAAGGTGGCCAGGCTGAGGACGGCGAGTCCGGCCAGCAGCCACAACAATGCCCCCATCATCTCGTGGAGGACGGCCAGGAAGACCAGGGGATCGAGCTCCTTCATCGGCGGCTCCTCAGGCAAGCCCGCGCAGCATGGCGAGGTAGGTCGGCTTCAGCGCGATCGTCTTCATCACCCAGGTGACCCACAACTCCTCGAGGGGGGCGACCACGTGGGGGAACGACGGGGTCAGGTTGTTCCGGTAGTCGAACTCGACCAGCATGGCGCGGCCCAGCCGGGTGATCAGCGGGCACGAGGTGTAGCCGTCGTAGGCGCTGGACGAGGTGGTGCCGGCGATCGCGGCGGCGATGTGGTCGACCGCCACCGGCACCTGCCACTTGATGCTGGCCGCCGTCTTCCCCTTGGGCACGCCGGCGACGTCGCCGACGGCGAACACGTCGGGGTAGCGGCGGTGGCGCAGGGTGGCCGGGTCGACCTCGACCCAGCCGTCCGCGGTGAACGGCCCCGCCGTCCACGGCAGGGGGCTGTTGCGCACCGCCTGCGGTGCCCGCATCGGCGGGATCACGTTGATCAGGTCGTACTTGATCTCCACCGGACCGCCCGGCGTCGTGAAGGTGGCGAGCTTGCGGCCGGGATCGATTGCCGTCAGCACGTGCTCGTAGGCGGTCCTGATGCCGCGGTCTTCGAACAGCATGCGGACCTTCTCCGACACGATCGGCACGCTGAACAGCGCCTTGTTGTTGGCGGCATACAGGATCTCGGCCTTGCTCCGGTTGCCGCGCCGGCGCAGGTGGTCCTCGGTGATGAAGGTGTGCTTGAGCGGCGCGCCGGCGCATTTCATCTCGGTGTTGGGTCGGGTGAACACGCCGACCCCGCCCTCGTCGGCGAAGCGCGAGATGCAGTGCCAGGTGCCCATCGCGGCGTCGGGGCCGGCGTAGGCGCTGCAGATGCCGTCCTTGCCGATCAGCTCGCGGCTCATCCCGGCGATGGCGCCGTAGTCGAGGGAGAGCCCGGTGGCGACGATCAGGTAGTCGTAGGGGATCGCCTCGCCGCTCTCGGTGACGACCTTCTTCCCCTCGGGATCGAACTCGGCGACCGCTTCCTGCACCCAGTCGACGCCGCGCGGCAGGTAGTCGGCGTTGGCCGAGACCGTGTACTCGCGCGGCTTCAGGCCGGCGGCGATCAGGGTGAAGCCGGGCTGGTAGAAGTGCTGCTTGCGCTTGTCGAGGACGGTGATGCGGGCCCCGTCCAGCCGCGCCGCCAACCGCGACGCTGCGGCGAGCCCGGCCGCGCCGGCCCCGGCAATGACGATCCGCGCCTTGGTCGCGACCTTGGGCACGCTCGCCGCCGCCCCCCCGGGAAGAGTTCCCGCCGCCGCGGCCGCCAGCCCCAGCTTGAACAGATCGCGCCGCTTCAGCCCGTGTGCTTCACCCATCGCCCCAGCCCCCACAGGAACGCCGATCCGCCATATATTAGCATATTGTAATGTTATTCAATACCTACTTCGGTATTGGGGGCTTTGGGAGGGTTCAGGCCACGGCGCGATCGGGTTGACCGATCCTCGGCATGCTCCACGACGGTTCGGTTCCGAGCCGGCGAAGGACCTGGACCCTCAACGATATCCATTGCGACTTCGACAAGCTCGCCCAGGATCTCTGGCTGCGGCAGGACCCGCAGCCAGACGCATGCATCACATTACAGCCCCGGCCGCTCGTGCAAGCGGCTCGGCGGGAAGGGTTCAGGTGGCGCGGACGCTGCCGACGAACTTCTGCACTTCCTCGCGCAGGATCGCAGCCTGTTTCGACAGTTCGAGGGCCGAGACGCGGATCTGCTCGGCCGCGCTGCCAGTATCTTGGGCGGCGGAGTTGACGCCGCCGATATTGTTCGACACCTCTCGGGTTCCGCTCGAAGCCTGCTCGACGTTGCGGGCGATTTCCTGGGTGGCGGCGCTCTGCTGCTCGACGGCCGAGGAGATCGAGGAGTTGATCTGGTCGACCTCCTGGATGACGCCCGTGATGGTGGCGATCGCCGCCACGGCCTCTTGAGTCGAGACCTGGATGCCGGAGATCTGGGCCGAAATGTCGTCGGTCGCCCTGGCAGTCTGGTTTGCGAGATTCTTGACCTCGGAGGCGACAACGGCAAAACCCTTGCCGGCGTCGCCGGCACGGGCCGCCTCGATGGTCGCGTTCAGCGCCAGAAGGTTGGTCTGCGACGCGATGTCGGTGATAAGGTCGACGACCTCGCCGATCTTCTGGGCTGCCGAGGCGAGGTTGCGGATCTTGGCGTTGGTCTCGTCGGCCTGGCGGACGGCAGTCGACGCCCGCTCGGTCGCCTGGGAAACCTGGCGTCCGATTTCGGCGATCGAACTCGCCAGTTCCTCGGCCGCGGTCGCCACCGTGGCGACGTTGGAGGACGCCTGCTCCGATGCGGCTGCCACCGCAGCCGACTGGCGGGTCGTCTCTTCGGCGGTCGCGCTCATCGACGCGGCCGACGAGCCGAGTTGATTCGACGCCGACGAGACCAGCTCCACCACCTGGCCGACCGACGCCTCGAAGCTGTCCGCCATGGTGTTCATCATGACCTTCTTCTCTTCGGCAGCGCGCCTCTGCAATTCGCCCTGCTCGGCCTCGAGTTGCTTGGCGCGGATCGCGTTGTCCTTGAAGACCTCGACCGCCTTCGCCATCTCGCCGACCTCGTCGCGGTTCTGCCTCGCCGGGATCGCGACTTCAAGGTTGCCCCCCGCCAGTTCCTTCATTGCCAGTGTCATCGCGTTGACCGGCCGGGTGATGCCGCGCGAGACGACGAACCCGAACAGGATGCCGATCACGATCGCGATTGCCGAGACTGTGATCAGCCAGCTCGATAGGCTGTCGAACAGGCCGAAGGTCGCCTGCTTGTTCTTGGCAAGCGAGTTGGCGTTGCTCTCGAGAACGGATCCCGTGATCTTGATGATGTCGGCGCCGATCGCCGGCAGCACGCCCTTCTGGACGCGGAGGACGCCATCGAACGCCTCGGTCATGGCCCTGAAGGAATCGAGGTACTTGTTCGACTGGTCGAGGGCATCGCGCGCCAGCCGCTTGTGCTCGGGGTCGCTGAGATTGCCTTCGAGCGCAGTGGCGGCGTTGACCAGGGCGGCCAGTCGTTCGTTGGCCGTCTGCTTGAACTTCTCGTTGGGATCGCTGTTGTAGCGCGCGGATGCGAGGCGCGCGAGCAGCAGCTTCTCCTGGACTGCGCTGGCCGCCGCGATGGCCTTGTAGTCGTCTGCTTCGGAAGCGAGGGCGACGATGTCGTTGATAGCCTTGTTGGCTTCGCCGCCGGTCTGCGCGGACGTCTCCTCGGTCTGGAGGCGCTTGACCCGCTGGGCCGCCAGCTCGTCGAGATTCTTCGCATAGGAATCGACCAGCTTGCGAAGCTCGCCCATTTTCCCGCTGCCGTCTCCAGCCCTTTCGATGAGGGCGTCGAGCGACGTGCGAAGCTTGTCGACGGCGCCGCGGGCGGCGGCCAGGCTCTGCTGGGTGCCGTCGATCGAATACATGTAGGTCAGGCGCCGCAGGTCGATCGACTGCCCGTCCACCGCCGTCAGGATCAGGGAGCTGCTGGACATCGCATCGTAGTCGGCGAGGGCGTTGCGGCCGCTGTGCACGCCGTCGTCGCCGAGCCAGGCGACCACGGCAAGCAGCACGATGACGAAGCCGAAACCCGCCGAGATCCTGGTTCCGATCCGAAATCGACCCATGAAGCTGTTCATCGACTTTGCCTAACCCTCTGGTCTGGGCGATCGCGCTTTCACGGCGCACCGGTTCGCTGCTCCGCTCGCCTTTGACGGATGAGTATGACGTGCCCGGCCGGCGACGGCGCCAGCCTGGCTTGACGACATACCCTTCCGGCAGAAACCCCGGAGATACTCGCGCGGAGAATGTTGAAGCCGTGGATGCGGTTCAAGTAATTACTCCGTCTGTTCGGTTAGGAACGGTTAGGAACGTGGAGCGAGGACAAGGCATGTTTGGCTTCGGGTGTTTGGGTTCCTCCTGTCTCGCCCTACGTAAGCTGCTGTGATGGCGATCTCGAACGCCTTCGAGACATACTTTGTCGTTGTCTATTCCGAGTTGCTCATCTATAGCGATGGATTGCGCACGGCCGTATGCTTTGATCGCCGGCTTTTGGCCTCGCGAAGGTCTGGCGAGGCAGACTGGCAGCCGTGGCGGCGGCGTGAGGCTTTTCGGGTGGTCAAGGCAAGTTCGTGGGCAATCGGACTGTCACGTTCGGTCCCTTCCGTTTCGTTCCGGCCCAGCGCCTCCTCTTCCGGGAAGGGGAGCAGGTGCCTCTTGGCGGCCGTGCACTCGACATCCTGATCGCGTTGACGGGGCGACCGGGCGAGGTCGTGGAAAAGGCGGAGCTCATGCGCCTCGTCTGGCCCCACGCCACGGTCGGTGAGGACAACCTCAAGTACAACATCTATGTGCTGCGCCGGGCCCTGGACGATATTCGGGGTGGCGGGAGGTACATCAAGACGGTGCGCGGGCGGGGCTACTGTCTTGCCGCCTCGGTCAGCGTGGCAGAGCAGCCGGCGGTAGCGGGGGCTGGCGCGCCGCATGGTGCCGAGGGGCTGCCGCTGCCGCCGACCCTTCTGGTCGGCCGGGACCAGGTGATCGAGGACCTGGCGGCCAGCCTGCCGGACAAGCGGTGCCTCACTATCACCGGGGAGGGAGGGGTCGGCAAGACCGCGCTCGCCCTCGCTCTCGCCGGGCGCCTGTCGTGCCGCTACCGCGACGGCGTGTGCTTTGTCGACCTTTCGCTGATCGAGGATGCGGAGCACGTCGCGGCCGCGCTGGGCCGACGCCTCGGCCTCTCGGGCGGGACCACCGCGCCGCAACTGGTCGAGGTTCTCCGAGATCGGCAGATGCTTCTGCTGATCGACACTTGCGAGCATGTCATCGACGCCGTCGCGGTTCTGGCCGGCGAACTCCTGGGCCGCTGTCCGTCGCTGCACGTCCTGGCCACCAGCCGCGAGCCATTGTGCGCGCCGCGAGAGCACGTCTGCCGGCTCGGCGGTCTTGCCGTGCCGCCCCCGGACAGCGGGGGAACCGCGCGGGCGGCCCTGGCGTTCGCATCCGTCCGCCTATTCGTGGAGCGGGTCGCGGCGTGCCGCAACGGGTTTCGACTGCCCGACGATCGGGCGCCGTTCGTGTCCGAGATCTGCCGTCGGCTCGACGGCAACCCGCTGGCGATCCAGCTTGCGGCCGGACGGGCGGACGTTTTCGGAGCGCGCCGGCTGATCGCGCTGATGGATGAGGGCTGGTCCCTGCTGGAGGGTGGCTTTCGAACCGCCCCGCCGCGCCAGCGCAGCGTCCGGGCCAGCCATGAGTGGAGCTATCGCTGGCTGACCGAGCCGGAACGGGCGGTGCTGTTGCGGCTCTGCCTGCTGACCGGGTCGTTCACCGTCGAAGCCGCCATCGACGCCGTGGGATCAGGGGCTCTGACGAGGCCGAAGGTGGCCGATATGCTGGCGCGGCTGGTCGCGAAGTCGCTGGTCCGCGCCGACACCAGCGGTCGCGAGCCGCGGTTCTCGATTGCCGAAAGCCTTTGCCTGTTCGGACGAGACAAGCTGACCCCGACGGGCGACGCCAGAGAGGCAGGGTGAAATCCATCAGCAGTCGGCCGGATGCCCCAACTCCGTCACCGCCTCATCAGCGCGAACACGCCCCAGCCCAGGTATTCGCGCGTGCAGGTGGCGTAGCGCTCGGGCCCCGAGGCCAGTTCGGCGCGGATCTCGTCCGCCAGCTCGTCGCCGGGATTGGCTTCGAGCCATCGGCGCATGGTGAGCCACTTGGCCGCCTCGTAGCGGTCCCAGCCGTCCTGGTCGGCGAGGACCATCTCGACGACGTCGCAGCCGAGGCGGCCGAAGGACGCGAGCAGCTGCGGAAGCATGAGAAAGTCGCCGACGGCGTTGGCATGGCACCCCTTGGCGACCTCGTCCGTCGGCGGCAGCCGGCACCAGAAGGGCTCGCCGACCAGGATGATCCCGCCGCCGCGCAGGCTTCGTGCCAGAAGTTCAATCGTGCCGGCGACGCCGCCGCCGATCCAGGTGGCGCCGAGACAGGCCGCCACGTCGACCTTCTCCTCGGCGACATGACCGGCGGCATCGCCATGGATGAACGTGACGCGCTCGGCGACGCCGAGTTCCGCGGCCCGGCGCCTCGCCTGCTCGGTGAACAGGGGGCTCATGTCGATGCCGGTGCCGACGATGCCGTGATCGCGGGCCCAGGTGCACAGCATCTCCCCCGAACCGCTGCCGAGGTCGAGCACCCGGGCCCCCGGTTCCAGACGCAGCGCGGCGCCGAGGGCGGCGAGCTTGTCGGGCGTGATCGGGTTGTGGATGCGGTGGGCGCTTTCCGTGATGGTGAAGATCCGGGGGATGTCCATTGTGGAGAGTTTCCTAGAAGAGAGCCCGGACCTCGGGCTTGAGGGTGCGGCGCTCGATCACTTCCTTGCAGGGGGGGCGACCGGATCGCCTCGTGCGTGAAGCCATCCCGGCGCGCCTTCCGCACCGGAAGGATACCGTGTTACGTGTGACATTCAAGGACGGCGCGACAATTCTCGATCCGGCCCAAACGTCTTGCGGCATGGTCAGCCATGTCGTGCTGATCACCAGGAAAAAAGGCGGGCCGGGGGCTCGCGCCGCGGGCGGCGGCTGCCATATCAGTAGGCCCTGACGACTTCACGCGACGGAGAGAGATGAGCGGTTTCAAGAATCCCGGCTTCAGTGACCGCCTCGGCACGGCGGCCGAGGCCAAGAAAGCCCTGCTGGAAAAGTTCCGGGCCCGCCCGGGCGCGGCCGACCCGGAGGTCGCCGAGAGGCTGGTCGCCCGCGAGGCGACCCGCGCCGCCCGCGACGCGCGCCGGGCCGAGAAGAAGGCTGCCAAGGAAGCGGCGGAAGCTCTCCGCAAGGCAGAGGCCAAGCGGCTCGAGGAGGAACGCATCGCCCGCGAGGCGGCAGAGGTCGCCGAGGCCGAGCGCAACGAACTCACCCTCAAGGCCCAGCAGAAGGCCGCCCGCGACGCCCGCTACGCCGCGCGCAAGGCACGCCGGAAGTAGCCGCAGCGGCGCAGCACGGTTCGCCGGGGCCGAAGCTTGGTACCGTTCTTCGACCGGGGGACGCGTGCGCTGGCGCGAGGGTTGGGCAACTTGACGTGCAGGGCCTCGCCGCCGGACTGCGTGGTCACCCGACGATCCGGGAGCCCGCGTCGGGTTGGCCGGGCCTGGTTCGTTCTCGAAGGGGTTCCCCCCCGAACTGCCCCGTAACTGCCGAGGTCTCCTTTTTCCGGAAGGCGCGTCCTCATGCCGATCTCCCTCGCGCGACGCTGGATCGAAGTGAACGACCGCATGCAGCGGGGCTATGCCTACGAGCTTGCCGCCCCCGAGGGGCGCGATTTCCATCCCGACTTCCGGCCGGAGCTGACGCCCAAGGAGATGCTCGCCCTCGGCGTGTTCGGCGGCAAGTACATGACCGATACCCGGGCCGAGTTCCCGGCGGACTGGTTCGAGGGCGCGAAGCTGTCGCCGGAGCGCGCGGACCCTTCGCTCAACTTCTTCGGCGTGGCGGCGAGCCAGCCGCTGTCCGTGTGGCGCGCCAAGGGCTGGATCCACCCCGACGATCCCCGCGGCTGGTTCCAGTGGTACTGCCGCTACCACCTCGGCCGCCGCCTGCCCGAGGAGGACGACCGCCAGATCCGCCGCTGGAAGGCCATGCGCCGCCACATCGCCCAGATCCGCCGCCACTGCCGTCCCGGCGACTGCTCCTGCCGCCGCCGCCAGCGCCAGGCGTTGCTGCAGTGGGCGTACGACAGCCGGAGGATGTAGAAGGCGACGGGCGAATGCCGGCCGGGTGTGAAGGCGCCCGCTAACGACCCCAGTCCTTGACGGCGAGTGCCCGGACGAGCTCGCAGTCGTCGTCGACGCGCCGGAACACGGCGATCTCCTCGCACCGCTTGATCTCCCACGCGCTCGGGTCACGGAGCGGGTTACCCAATGTGGCAGCATCACACCCCGGGGGCGTCGAGCCGCGCTCCTCGAGGCGAACTCGGATGTCGTCCGGCATCGTCAGCCAGGTATTGCTGAGAACGGGCGCCGCGACCTTGGCGAGCGCGATATAGCTGGAGACGAATACGCGCTCGTCTCCCATCCAGTCGTCGGGAGGATAGGCGTTGGCCAGGAAGATGATGTTGCCGACGCGCAGATATCCGAGGTCGCGTTCCCGAAACTCGGCCGTTACGGCGTCGGCAAACTCGTCCGACAGGCTGCCGTGCACCTTGATGGAATGGAGTTCGCGCACCGCCCACCAGGGAAGGCGTTGCTGCGAACGCTCCCAGCTCCCGCTACAGAAGGGGTAGTAGATGAAGAACTGGCTCGCGATGAAGGCGAGGACGGCGGCGGGACCCAGGTAGGCGAACCACCAGGAGCGGAAGTGACGCGCAGCGGCATGGAGGATGTTCATCGAGGAGCCGGGTGCTACAACACTTTCACGTGTGTCACTATAGATCGTAGACACGTAAAAGTAAAGCACGCCATGCGCCGGCGTCCTGGTCCGCCGATGCCCGGTCAGGTCGGCACCACGGCGGGATTTTGCTTCTGCGCTCGCGTCAAACGCTCCATGAGCCCCGGGGCCAGGAGGGCGTCGCGGGCTTCCGTCTCACCCGACAGCCTGTATAAGGCCACACCCCACCTCGCCTCGATCCTTTCCGCCCCGAGGGGCAGAGAGGAAGCGCGGCTCAGCCTTCCGGCGGCAGCCCGGCCAACGCCCCTTCGGCCATCGCCTGCAAGGCATCGAGGCGGCGTTCGACGTAGCCCCAGATCAGTTCCGGGTGGACGGCCTCGTAGTCGTGCCGCAGCACGCTGCCGAAATGGCGCAGCGCCTTCAGGCCGGCATCCGGGAATTCCTCGTCGTAGACATCGCCCAGCTTTCGCGCCGCCTCGGCGATCCGTTCAAAACAGCGCTCGACGGCATCCTGGACGAGGGCGCTGTCCAGGAACGCCCCCTTGTCCATGCCGGCGGTGTAGGTGCGGATGCGCGCCACGTTGTCGAGGATGTCGGCCAGACGTTGCCGCCGGCGTTCAGAAGGCATGGATCATGTCCTCTTCGATGCGGCCGCGCATCTCGGGCTTGAGGGCGCGGCGGTCAACCACGTCGACCGCGGCGAAGGGCAGGGCGCGTCGCACCGCCTCGGCGGCCGCGAAGAGATCCACGAGGTCGCGCACCCGCGCCGGGTCGAGGTCGAGGGCGATATCGACGTCGCTGTCCTCGCGCTCCTCGCCGCGCGCGGTGCTGCCGAACACCCCGGCATGAACCACGCCGAGGCCCTCCAGGCCGGGCCGCGCCTTGCGCAAGCAGCGGATCGCGGCTGCCAGCCGCGAGCCGGGTTCCGCGGGAAGCCTCTCGACGATCGCGTTGGCGAAACGGCGCACGCGAAGCGCCTCGCCGGACGGGACCGTTACAGTCACGTCCACGAACCCTGCGTCGCGCAGCCGCTGCCTTCGGCGCCTCTGGCGCTCAGTTGATGAAGCCATGTTTGCACCTCGGTCGTCGCAGGGAATGTAAGACGTTACGTGTAACGGCGCAAGAAGGGCTCGCCGCGCTTCATCAGTCTGCACGGTGGTGCCGGGCCTGGCGGCTGACGTGAGATAAGTATGGTGTCATCGGAATTCCACAGACGGGCTGTTGAGATTGCGGGCTTTGGGATATGGTTCTCCGATAGGGTTGAGGGGGGTGGTCATGAACAATAACGGGAACGCGGCTCGTCCGAAGGTAACTTTCGTAGAGCAGGATGCGCCTATCGAGGAGTATGGCCGAGCGCTTTATGCAGTGGCCCGGTCGGTGCTTCGTGCCCACCTTGACGCTTTAAGCGATGAGGATCTTGCCGACCTGAATACTCCACTGTCCGAAGTGCGGATGAGACAGTTGGCCAAGGTGTGTCGACTCGACCGGGACTTGGGGATGAGGGGGGACGGCTTCGAGTGGGCCGTGCACGAGGCCATCCTGGGCAAAGAACAGAGAGTCTTGACACCCCTTTCCGAGGCAATGGAACGCGCAACCAAGTACCTGAAGGACGTCGAGCCAAACTCCCTGATGTTTGGTCAAGAACGGGCCCGCTATCTCGGCTTCACAGACGCCGTTGTTGACGAGGCAGGTACGGATGCGTTCTTGCTTCCGGAAGGAAGTGGTCGACCCTTTAGGTTCGGCCCTTGGGTGGCCACGGCGGCCGCGGGAAAGGCGGCGGAACCCTATCTGCCGGATCGAATTAAGGCGATCTGGAAGACGGATCTCTTCTTGTCGGGTGCGCACAATCCCCGATATCTCGCAGCGACGGTGAAGTCAAACTTTGACCTATTGGAGGGAGGGCGAGGCCTTCGCATCGGTATTGTTCCTGAATCTCCTGCACACAACCGCAGCGGAATTCGATACAGCACGAGCCATAAGCTCTGGGTTGTCAGCTTAGCTGATCCCAACGGCTTCATGGGGTTGTTCAATGATGCCTATGTTGCGGTTGGGCGGGCGATCTGTGCGCTCGGTCGGCAGCCACAGCCTCCATACTACACAAAACCGAGTGCAAAGGCGCAGAAAGTTCAAGTGCAGCTAGAGAAATATCCTGATGCGACGGTCCTCGAAATTGAGAGCGCTCTAGATGAAGCGGCACAGCAGAAGCTTGTTTCCGTCACGAATCAACTTATAGGCGTTAACCCCCCCCATTGGCTTCACATCAAAGAGATGGCTCCCCGAATCATCACGGCCAAGCCAAAGTTTGATAAGCTGGACTAGTTTTCTTTCGCCGTCGTTCACGCGTAAGTTGGAATCCAGCATAGTGCGTCCTACGCCGTCTTCCGCGCCCGCTTCTTGAGGTACGGCGCCAGGTACTGGCCGGTGTAGCTCTCCGCCACCGCCGCCACTTCCTCCGGCGTGCCGGCGGCGACGATGCGGCCGCCTTTGTCGCCGCCTTCGGGGCCGAGGTCGATGATCCAGTCGGCGGTCTTGATGACCTCCAGGTTGTGCTCGATCACCACCACCGTGTTGCCGGCGTCGACCAGGGCGTGCAGCACCTCCAGGAGCTTGCGGACGTCGTCGAAGTGCAGCCCCGTGGTCGGCTCGTCCAGGATGTAGAAGGTCTTCCCCGTGGCGCGCCGCGACAGCTCCTTGGAAAGCTTCACCCGCTGCGCCTCGCCGCCGGAAAGCGTGGTCGCCTGCTGGCCGAGGCGGATGTAGCCCAGGCCCACCTGCTGCAGGGTGCGCATCTTGTCGCGGATCGCCGGCACCGCCTTGAAGAAGTCGACCGCCTCGTCGACCGTCATGTCGAGGACGTCGGCGATCGACTTGTCGCGGAACTTCACCTCCAGGGTCTCGCGGTTGTAGCGATGGCCCTTGCAGACGTCGCAGGTGACGTAGACGTCGGCCAGGAAGTGCATCTCGATCTTGATCACGCCGTCGCCCTGGCAGGCCTCGCAGCGGCCGCCCTTGACGTTGAACGAGAAGCGCCCGGGCTTGTAGCCGCGGGTCTTGGCCTCGGGCAGGGCGGCGAACCAGTCGCGGATCGGGGTGAAGGCGCCGGTGTAGGTGGCGGGGTTGGAGCGCGGCGTGCGGCCGATCGGCGACTGGTCGATGTCGACCACCTTGTCGATGAACTCCAGCCCGTCGATGCGTTCGTGCGCGCCGGGGTTCTCGCGGGCGCCGTGGAGGCGGCGGGCCAGCGCCTTGTACAGGGTCTCGATCACCAGCGTCGACTTGCCGCCGCCGGAGACCCCGGTGACGCAGGTGAAGGTGCCGAGCGGGAACGAGACGCCGAGGTCCTTGAGGTTGTTCTCCGTCGCCCCGACCACGGTCACCGCCTGGCCCTTGCGGCCCGGCCGGCGCCGCGCCGGCACCGCGATCTCGCGCTTGCCCACCAGGTACTGCCCGGTCAGGCTTTCCGGGTTGGCCATCACCTGCTCGGGCGTGCCTTCCGCGACCACGTGGCCGCCGTGGAGGCCGGCGCCGGGCCCCATGTCGATCAGGTGGTCGGCGGCACGGATCGCATCCTCGTCGTGCTCGACCACGATCACCGTGTTGCCGAGGTCGCGCAGCCGGCGCAGCGTCTCCAGCAGGCGGTGGTTGTCTCGCTGGTGCAGCCCGATCGAGGGCTCGTCCAGCACGTACAGCACCCCGGTCAGGCCGGAGCCGATCTGCGAGGCGAGCCGGATGCGCTGGCTCTCGCCGCCGGAAAGGGTGCCCGAGCCGCGCGCCAGCGTCAGGTACTCGAGCCCGACGTCCTTGAGGAAGATTAGTCGCTCGTTGATCTCGCGCAGGATGCGGCGGGCGATCTCGCGGTCCTTCGGCTTCAGCGTCGGCTCCAGCCCGCCGAACCAGTCGGCCGCCTGGGCGATCGACATCTCGGCCGCCTGGCTGATGTTGAGCCCGGCGATCTTGACCGCCAGCGCCTCGGGCTTGAGGCGCTGGCCCTGGCAGGTCTCGCAGCGCGACACCGTCTGGTAGCGCGACAGCTCCTCGCGGATCCAGGCGGACTCGGTCTCGCGCCAGCGCCGCTCCAGGTTCGGGATCACGCCCTCGAAAGGCTTGCGCACCTTGTAGCTGCGGTCGCCGTCGGAATAGACGATGGTGACCGGCTCCTCGCCGGTGCCGAACAGGATCTTGTCGCGGGCCTGCTGCGGCAGGTCGGCGAACGGGGCGTAGAGGTCGACGCCGAGGTGGGCGGCCAGGCTGTCCAGGGTCTGGCGGTAGTAGACCGCGGTCGAGCTGGCCCACGGCGCGATCGCCCCCTGGGCCATTGACAGCTTGCCGTCGGGCACCACCAGGCCGGGGTCGAAGAACATCTCGGTGCCCAGCCCGTCGCAGGCCGGGCAGGCGCCGGCCGGCGCGTTGAACGAGAACAGCCGCGGCTCGATCTCGGGGATGGTGAAGCCGGAGACAGGGCAGGCGAACTTGGCCGAGAACACGGTGCGCTCGCCGGAATCCGCATTCTCGGCATAGGCGATGCCGTCGGCCAGTGAAAGCGCGGTCTCGAAGCTGTCGGCAAGGCGCTGCTGGATGCCTTCGCGCACCACCACGCGGTCGACCACTACCTCGATGTCGTGCTTGAGCTTGCGGTCCAGCTCGGGCGTCTCCTCGATGTCGTAGAGGGTGCCGTCGACCTTGACCCGCTGGAAGCCGCGCTTGCGGAACTCCAGGATCTCCTTCCTGTACTCGCCCTTGCGGTCGCGCACCACCGGGGCCAGCAGGTAGAGGCGGGTGCCCTCGGCCATCGCCATCGTGCGGTCGACCATCTGGCTGACCGTCTGGCTCTCGATCGGCAGCCCGGTGGCGGGCGAGTGGGGCACCCCGACGCGGGCCCACAACAGGCGCATGTAGTCGTAGATCTCGGTCACCGTGCCGACGGTGGAGCGCGGGTTGCGCGAGGTCGTCTTCTGCTCGATCGAGATCGCCGGCGACAGCCCGGTGATCGACTCCACGTCCGGCTTCTGCATCAGCTCGAGGAACTGCCGGGCATAGGCCGACAGGGACTCGACGTAGCGGCGCTGGCCCTCGGCGTAGATGGTGTCGAAGGCGAGCGACGACTTGCCCGATCCCGACAGGCCGGTGATGACCGTCAGGCGGTCTCTCGGGATGGTGACGTCGACGTTCTTGAGGTTGTGCTCTTTGGCGCCGCGAATCTCGATATCCAGCATTACGATTTGCCGTCGGGGAAGGGGCTTGGTCAGGGAACGAGATATATGGGTTGGTGACAGCCGTAAAGTCAGGTCTTGCCCCACCTTGGAACAAGAAGGATTAGAAACCAGAAAAGGGTTGCGCCGTGCGGCTCGGCGCGGTAGCGGGTGGAGCGGTGAAGCAAGGCGATGCCCGGGAGATGGGTGTGAAGATCGGGCTCGAGTCGGTGCAGAAGCTCAACGCGGCGGCGGCCGAGGGCGACCCGGCCGCGCAGGAGAGGCTGGCGCTTTCGTACCTCGAAGGCTGGGGCGTCGACCGCGATTACGAAAAGGCCCGCGATTGGTACGAAAAAGCGGCCGCCCAGGACGATCCGGGAGGCCATTTCGGGCTCGCCGTCCTGTATGCGCTGGGCTGGGGCGTGCCGGCCGACAAGGTGCAGGCGTACATGCGGCTGGTGCTGATGCGCCGGCGCCGCTCGGTGCTCGACAGCCGCTGGCACGCCGAGACGGTGAAGCGCATGCTCGCGGCGCTGGAGGAGATGGCGGACCGGCTCTCGGAGCCCGACCGCCTCCTCGCCGAACGCCTCGCCGACGACTGGAGCCGGGCCAACGGGCGGGGCTGACGTTACGCTCCGATTTCCGCAACGTCATTCCCGGTCTCGCGAAAACACCCCTCACCCCGCCCCTCTCCCCGCCGACGCGGGGCGAGGGAGAACGGGGTAAGGGGACTTTCGCCCCGACACGGAATGGGAGCGGCCTCAGCCCTCGGCCGAGACCTCGTAGTTGACGTGCTTGGTGTAGCCCTCGAACAGCGGCATGATCTCGCTCATCAGGGGGCCCATGGCGGCGCGCTCGGGCGAGGCCAGCATCTTCTCGATGGCTTCCGCGGACTCGAAGGTCAGCTCGATGGTCTGGTAGATGCCCGGCGCGCCCTCGTCGTGCGATTTCTCGCGCAGGATGCGCAACTTCTTCAGGCCGGGGAACTTCAGCCACTGGGCCCGCGCCTTGGTGTCGATGAAGGCGTTGAACTTCTCCTGGTTCTCGGGCTTGACGGTGCCGAAGAAATAGCCGTGACGGACCCACATGGCGTCTGTTCTTCCTTCGCTTCGGGTGGGGGGCGGCGGCGCGCTCAGGCGTCCGCCGAGACCTCGTAGTTGACGTGATAAACCTTGCCCTCGAACAGAGGCATGATCTCCTTCATCAGGGTGACGTTCTCGGCTCGCTGCGGCGAGGCCAGCATGGCCTCGATCGCAGCCGCGTTGTCGAACGTCATCTCGATCGTCTGGTAGATCGCGGGGGCGCCGTCCTCGCGCCATTTGGAACGCAGGATGCGCAGCTTGCGCAGCCCCGGAAAGGTGGCGATCTTGTCGCGCACCCGGGTGTCGATGAAGGCGTCGAACCTGGCCTGGTTCTCGGGCTTCACGGTGCCGACGAACATGCCGCAGCGGACCCACATGGCGCGTGCTCCTTTCAGATGTCGAGGAAGGTGCGGGCGGCGGCGACCAGCTTGCGCGCCGCGTCGCGGATCTCGGCCAGGCTCTTGCCCGGCTTGTACAGGTTGGAGCCGATGCCGAAGCCGTTGGCCCCGGCCGCCCAGTAGTCGACCATGTTGACCTCGCTGATGCCGCCCACCGGCACCAGCTTGACCGTTTTCGGCAGCACCGCCCGCAGCGCCTTGATGACCTTGGGGGGCGCGGCTTCCGCGGGAAAGATCTTCAGGCAGTCGGCGCCGAGCTTGAGCGCGGCGAATCCTTCGGAAGCCGTGAACACGCCGGGCGCCGCATACAGCCCGCCGGACTTGGTGGCGGCGACCACCTCGGGATCGAAATTGGGCGATACGATCAGGCGGCCCCCTGCGGCGGCCACCTTGGCGACCTCGTCGGCGCTCAGCACGGTCCCGGCACCCACCACCATCCGGGCACCGAAGCCCTCGGCGATGCGGCGGATGCTGTCGAGCGGCTGCGGCGAGTTCATCGGCACCTCGACGATCGAGAAGCCCTCTTCCTCGAGCAGGGCGGCGACGTCGGTCGCCTCGGCGGGGGTGATGCCGCGCAGGATGGCGATCAGCGGCATCCGGGCCAGGCAGGCGTCCAGGTTCGGCTTGTCCCTCATTGACCTATGGCCTTTCGTTCCGGCATCATCGACAGCGGCGCAACCGCGCCACCCGGCGCTGGAAGATACCGCCGGGTGGCGTCGTTGTCGCCGGGTGATTTCCCGAGCCAGGGAACTCGCGTCACGGGGCGCGCCCGCGGGCCGGCGGGCGCGCCCTTTCGCGTCTCAGGCGGCGGCCTTCCTGGCCGGGCCCAGCGATCCGGCGAGCACTGCCAGGATGTCGTCCTTGGTCATCGGCCGCGCCCCCGGCACCTTGCCGTCCGGGCCGGCGTACATGGTGATGACGTCGTCGGCCATCCGGTCGAAGTTCTCCATGCCGATGCCGGCATCGCCCAGCGTCGTGTACATGCCGATGCTCTTGAGCCAGGTGATGACCGAGGGAGCAAGCAGGCGGGCCGCCTTGGCGTCGTCCTCGTCGCGGACGTTGAAGACGCGGCGGGCCAGCTTGGCCCAGCGGTGGGGCAGGGCATCGGCAAAGTGGGCCAGGTAGGCGGGCAGGATAATGGTCATGCCGCGGCCGTGGCTGAGCGGGTAGTAGGCCGAGAGCTGGTGCTCGATGAAGTGGATCGGGATGGTGCCGAGCCGGCCCAGTGCCTGCAATCCCGACCAGCCGAGCGCGGCGCACACGGCGATCTGGCCGCGGGCCTCGATATCCTTGGGATCCTTGAGCACGCGGGCCAGGTACTCCATCAAGGCCAGGATCATGCCTTCCGTCAGGCGGTCGGCGATCTCGGATTCGTCCTTGCTCGACAGGTAGTGCTCGATCAGGTGGCAGAAGATGTCGACGCCGCCGTCGCCGGTCGTCGCCACGGGCACGCTGGCGATCAGCTCGGGGTCGATGATGGCGACCTTGGGAATCCGGTACGGCGAGCGCGAGAAGCTCTTCATCTTGGTTTCGGTGTTGGTGATGACGCCACCGGCGTTCACCTCCGAGCCGGCTGCCGACACGGTGGGGACGGCGATGATCGGGTAGGCCCCGGTGTACTCGCGCGGCTTGCGGGTGTTGAGGACGACGTAGTCCCAAGCAGAACCGCCGCTGTGGGCGACGCTGGAGATGTACTTGGCGGCATCGATCACGCTGCCGCCGCCGACCGCGACCACGAGCTGGGCCCCGCTCGCCTTGAAGGCGGCGGTGCCGGCGTCGCAGGTCTTCACGCTCGGATTCGGCTCGACCTTGTCGAAGAGAACGGTCTCGACTCCCGCGGCGTGCAGCGAGGCCAACGCCTTCTCGATGATCCAGTTGGCCGCGGGGATCGGCTCGAAAGTGACCACGAAGGCCTTGTCGCCGAAGCCCTTGGCGATCTTGCCGAGCTCGCCGATGCGGCCGGGACCGAACATCATCTTGGTGGGAAGGGACCACTCGAAAGGTTGCATCGTTTACGCCTCGAAGTCTGGGGTCGGG
Source organism: Rhodospirillales bacterium (assembly GCA_018432935.1). Taxonomy (GTDB): domain Bacteria; phylum Pseudomonadota; class Alphaproteobacteria; order Rhodospirillales; family Shumkoniaceae; genus JAHDSF01. The sequence goes on from JAHDSF010000016.1 coordinate 70,707, forward strand.
AAGGGATTAAGCCTCGTCGCGCTCGCGCTTCAGCTCCTCGAGCCGGGTCTTGCGCATCCTCAGGTACATGGAGGCGAGAGCCAGGATCGAGATGATCACGAAGGCGAGGGAGATCGGATGGTTGATCGGGTCGATGAAGGTGAACGGGTCGCCGTGCGAGATCTGCAGTGCCCGCCTCAGGTTCTGCTCGGCGATCGGGCCGAGGATGAAGGCAAGCAGGATCGGCGACAGCGGATAGCGGTAGTACTCCAGGAAGTAGGCGAAGATGCCGACGCCCAGGGCCAGGAACACGTCGAACGAATTGAACTGCATCGAGTACGCGCCGATGATGCAGAGCAGGAAGATGATGGCGGTAAAGATGCGCTTGTCGAAGGTCAGGAGCTTGGCGAAGAAGCGCGCGAACGACAGGCCGACGACCAGCAGCACCGACTGCGCCAGGATCATGCCTGCGAACAGCGGATAGACGATGTCGAGGTTCTCGCGGAAGAAGATCGGACCGGGCTGGTAGTTGTGGACCATCAAGGCGCCGAGCAGCACCGCCGTCACGGCGTCTCCCGGAATGCCCAAGGTCAGCATCGGGATCATCGCCCCGCCGACGCAGGCGTTGTTGCCCGCTTCGGACGCCGCCACCCCCTCGATGTGACCGGTCCCGAACTTCTCCGGCGTCTTGGAGGCGCGCTTCGCCTCGACATACGAGGCGAAGGCGGCGATGTCGCAGCCGGTGCCGGGGATCGCGCCGACGAAGGTGCCGATGACGGCCGATTTGAAAAGGGTGAGCTTGACCTGCCACATTTCCTTGAGGCTGGGCAGGATCTTGCCCACCGCAGTCTGGATCTCGTGGACGATCTCCATCTTCTCGACATTGCGCAGCACTTGGCCGATGCCGAACAGGCCGATCAGGACCGGGATGAACGTGGGGCCGCCGAGCAGGTTCTGGCTGCCGAAGGTGAAACGCGGCAAGCCCGAAAGCGGATCGAGGCCGATCGTCGTGACCAGCAGTCCGATCAGCGCGGCAATGATGCCCTTGAGGATCGAAACCCCGGACACGGCGATGATCATGCTCATCCCGAACAGGGCCAGGGCGAAGAACTCCGCCGGCCCGAAGCGCAGGCCGAAGCTTGCGATGCTGGGGGACAGGAAGGTCATGATGAGGGCGCCGATGGTGCCGCCGACGAAGGAGGCCACGGTAGCGACGCCGATCGCCTTGCCGGCCTGGCCGCGCTGGGCCATCGGATAGCCGTCGAGCAAGGTCGCGGCGGCGGCCGGGGTGCCCGGCGTCCGGATCAGGATGCTGGAGATGGAGCCGCCGTAGATACCGCCGGCGAACACCCCCATCAGCATGAACAGCCCTTCCAGCGGCGGCCGGCCGAACGTGAACGGGATCAGCAGCGCGCAGCCCATGGTCGCCGTCAGTCCGGGCAGGCATCCCACCGAGATGCCGGCGGTGACGCCGATGAACAGGAACACGATCAGCCAGGGATTGCTCAGCACCGTGGCCCAGGCATTGACGAAAACGGCGAAATCAAAGTCCATGGTCGGTTCTCGCTCGTCTGGATCGGTTCGTCACTCGCCGAACACGGCGGGAAGAATGACGCCCGGCGGCAGGTCGATGATCAGCAGCTTTTCGAACAGCAACCACACGAGGGCTGGTGCGAGCAGCGCGGAGCCGACCTTCTTGACCGTGCCCTTGGCGCCCATCACCACCATCAGCACGTACAAGAACACAGGCGTCGCCAGCACGAAGCCGGTCCATTCGATCGTCGCCCAGTAGAAGACGGCGATGGCAAACGCCAGGATCATGCGCCGGAAGCCCCGCCGGTCGATGTGCTCGGTCTTGCGCAGCGATCGCCCGGTAAGCGCGTAGACCGCCTGCAGCCAGGCGCAGAACACGATCGCGCCGCACAGAAGCTGCGGGAAGAAGGCCGCGCCGAAGTACTCGACTTGAGCGCCCACGTTTCGGTAGTTGCCGGCTTCCATGAACGTCAGGACGCTCAGGATCACCAGGAGGACGCTGGCGACGATGTCGGCTTGTTTCATGGCGTGATCTCCATGAGAGGAACGCCGGGGAGCGGAGCCCTGCTCCCCGGTGATCCATGCTCAACCCGTAGCGACGACTACTGGACCGGCTTGTAGAGGTCGACGGCCTTGAGCGCGCCTTCCATCGTCTTTTCCATCCCGATCAGGAACTTCTCGAACCCGGCTGAGTCGGCCCAGGTCAGGATGAGGCCGCGGGCCTTCGCGGCTTCCTGGAACTCCGGGTCCTCGAAGCACTTCTTGAACCCGTCGGCCAGAACCTTCATGCGGTCTGCCGGAACGCCCTTGGGCGCCCCCAGGCCGCGCCAGTCGAGGATGGGAGCCTCGAGCGGATAGCCGGCCTCAGCGAGGGTGGGCACGTCGGGGAAGTTCGGGTGACGCTTGAGGTCGTTGACGGACAGGATGCGGACCTTCTTGTCCTTGTAGAACTCCTGCACCTCGTCGATGCCGGTGGCGGCGATCGTGACATGGCCGCCGAGCAGGGCGGTGCGGGCCGGGGCCGCGCCGTCGAAGGGAACGTAGTTCAGCTTGGCGCCCGCCTGGGTGGCCACGGTGACGAGGCCGAGATGCCAGGCGCCGCCGGCGCCGGTGTGGCCGGCGGTCAGCACGCCGGGATTCGCCTTGCCGTACTCGATCAGGTCCTTGAGGGTCTGGAACTGCGAATCCGCGCGGACCGTGATCGCGCCCGGGTTCTGGTTCAGCAGCATGATGAGGCCGAAGTCGCGGTAGCTGAGCGGCGCAAGGCCGGACAGGCGATACCGGGCGAGGTCGAAGGTCAGCACGCCGACGGTGTAGCCGTCGGGCCGTGCACGGGCGACTTCGTTCATGCCGATCGAGCCGCTGCCGCCGGTCTTGTTGAGCACATTGACGTTAACGCCGATGTGCTTCTGCGCGTTCTTGACCAGGATGCGGGCGAGGGTGTCGGTGCCGCCGCCGGCCGCCCACGGGACGATCATCGTGATGTCCTTTTCGGGGAAGGCCGCCCAGGCGCTGGTTGCCAGGCTGATGGCCGCCACGGTGGCGGCGCTCACGAGCAGAGACTTCTTCAACATGGGATGCAATCCTCCGCTGATTCGGAACTGTGAAGACTGTTGATTCGTCGCCCTTGTTGTTGGCCGCAGCTTAGACGACATCCTTGAGCTGGATGTCGCGGGCGTACTGCGTATCGACGTCGATTCCCTCGACGGGGTTGGTCAGGATGCCGACCCCTTCGATTTCCGCTTCGATCACGTCGCCGGGATAGAAGGGACCGGAAGGAGGCGTCGCGGTGGTCACGACGTCGCCCGCCTCCAGGGTCATGAAGTTGGCGACGTAGGCGACAATCTCCTCGAACGAACGACGCATGTTCGAGGTGTTGGACTCGCATTCCACCTTGCCGTTGCGGCGGCGGATGGTGCGCAGCCCGTACAGGTTGGCCGGCATCGCATCGGGAGTGACGATCCACGGCCCCATCGGCGCGAACGTGTCCATGTTCTTGCCGAGCGGCTGCAGCTCGCGCTCGGTTGCCTCCAGCGAGCGGCCGGTGATGTCGTTGACGATGGTGTAGCCGAAAACGTGTTCGTTCACCTGGTCGGGGCGGATGCCGCGGCACGGGCGGGCCATCACGCAGGAGAACTCCCACTCGTGATAGAAGATGCCGTAGCCGTTCGGGATACGGATCGTCTCCTGGTGGCCGATCACCGCGGCAGGCGACTTCAGGAACATCAGCGGCACCGGCGACGGGGGCAGCCCGATCAGCTTGCGGTAATCTTCGTAGTTGCCGCCGACGCAAATCAGCTTGGGCGGGCGCAGCGGGGCGCGGAACCGTACCTCCGAGACCGGCGTGACATAGGGGAGGGAGGCCAAGCCCGCTTCCCGCGCGTGGTCCAGCGCGGCCTCGGCCAGGGGCAGAGCAGCGCGCTCGATGAGGGCGAGCAGATCGGATGGCAGCTCGGTGTCGGCCCGGCGTTCGGGGTAGGGCTCGCCGCGGGCCCGCAGCAGGCCGGCATAAGCGGCGTTGAGGTCGACCGCCATGTCGTTCTCGAACGCGACCAAGCGCCCAACCCCGGAAATCTCGACGCACCCGATCTTCATGCCAGCTTCCTTTTTACGCAGCGTCTTCGAACGCGGGGGGTTCCGAGCACCCCAGCTTCTCGGAAATCCGGCGCGTCGCCGCAAGCAGGCGCTGCACCATGAAGCCGGTTGCATCTGAGCCCGACATACGATGAATCGGCCCACCGATGCTGAGGCCGGCGACGACGGTCCCGGAGTGGTCGAAGATCGGGCCGGCGATGCAGGCCATATCGATCTCGCCCTCGCCGTAGGTGACGCAGTAGCCTCGCCGGCGCACCTTTTCGAGCTCCTGCCGGAGGACGTCGGGCGAGGTGATCGTCCGCTCCGTGTAACGGGTGAGCGTCAGCCTACCGATGATCGCCTGGCGGCGGTCTTCCGGCTGGAACGCCAGGAGCACTTTGCCAACGCTGGAGCAGTGAAGCGGCGCCGCCCGCCCGATTTTCGACATCGTGCCCAGCCCCCGCGGGGTATCGATCTTGTCGATGCAGACCGTGTTGTCGCCGCTGAGGATTGCCCAGTGGACCGCCTCCTGCACCTCCTGGGCAAGGTCGATCATGACCGGACGCGCGACGGAGTAGAGGTCGGTGGTGCGCAAGTAGGCGCTGCCTACCTCGAACGCCCCGAGGCCCAGCTTGTATTCCTTGGTGCCGGGCTTCCTTTCGAGGAAGCCGATGTTCTCGAGGGTCACCACGATCCGGTAGACGGTCGTGCGGTCGAGCCCCATCCGCTTCGCGATCTCGCCGACCCGCAGGCTCTCGTTGTCCTTCGCCAGGGCGCGCAAGATCGCGCAGGCGCGGACGATCGAGTTGATGTTGTAGCGGTCGGACGTTCCTGCCCCGATTTCGTTCATTATTATAACGGTTGTTTCAGTATTGCACTGAACGCTAACACCCGGCGGAAGGGGTGTCAAGATGCGTGCACTATCGCAACAACAGTTTCACTATTGCAACGCAACTGCCGTGGCTTGGTGGCCTGACCATGACCCAGAGCGGCCGCGACGTCAAGATCGCGCGCCGGGCTCGACGAACGACGATCCGGTGTCCTCAGGCGGCAGGGCGTGGGCTTTGGGTGCTGTCAGAGCGCGTCGAGATCGGTTTCGCCGGTGCGAATGCGCAGGGCCTTCTCGACGTCGAGGACGAAGACCTTGCCGTCGCCGATGCGGTCGGTCCTGGCCGCACGGGTAATGGCCTCGACGACGGCTTCGGCACGGTCATCGGGAACCACGATTTCCAGCTTGGCCTTGGGGACGAAATGAACCGTGTACTCGGCTCCCCGGTAAATCTCGGTTTGGCCCTTCTGGCGACCGAAGCCCTTGACCTCGGTGACCGTCATGCCGTCGATGCCCGCACTGGCGAGCGCCTCGCGTACCGCCTCCAGGCGGAACGGTTTGACAATGGCCACCACCATTTTCATGGCGAACTCCATGGTCTCTCGTTCCGGCCGCGCGCCGGCCCTGCCAGTCAGGTGGCGACGGGGCAGCGTGAATGCGAGGCTGTGCGGCAGATTGAGGACGGAGGCCGCCAAGACCGGCGACCCCCGTCAGAGGCGAATCCTACAGGCTGGCCAGTCGGCGCAGCGCCTGCTGCAGCTTGTCCCGGGCCTGGCCGGCATCATCCCGGCGGGTCTTCTGCTCCTCGACCACCTCGGGCGGCGCCTTGGCCAGGAAGCCGGCGTTGCCGAGCTTGGCCTCCAGCTTGGCAATCTCGCCGTCGAGCTTGCCGATCTCCTTCTGCAGGCGGGCCGTCTCGGCGGCGACGTCGATCACGCCGGCCAGCGGGATCAGAATGGTCGCCTCGTCGATGACGTCCTGAACCGAGCCCTTCGGCACCTCGCCGTCGACCAAGCCGGCCTCCGAAAGCCGGGCAAGCTGCGATATCAGCGCCCGGTAGGTGTCGAGACGGGCCTTGGTCGCCTCGCTGGCATCCTTGAGGAGAAGCGGGATGCGGGCCGCCGGCGGAACGCTCATCTCGACGCGCACGGCGCGTACCTGGCTGATCAGGCGAACTACCCAATCGACCTCGGCGTTGGCCGCGTTGTCGATCAGCGCCGGATCGTAATCCGGCCATGGAGTCAGCATCAGGGGGCGTTCGCGGACCGCGATCTTCTCCCAAAGCTCCTCGGTGATGTAGGGCATCACCGGGTGCAGCATCATCAGGATCCGGTCGAGCACCCAGGCCGTGGCAGCCCGCGTCTCGGCCGCCGTCGCAGGATCGCTCTCCTGTTGCAGCAGCGGCTTGGTGAACTCCAGGTACCAGTCGCAGAAGGTGCCCCAGGTGAAGTGGTAGAGCGCTTCCGCCGCTTCGTTGAAGCGGTAGGCGGCGATCGTCTCGGCCACTTGCCGCGCTGCTTCGGTGGTCTTGCCGACGATCCAGCGATTGAGGGTATGGCGGCACGATTTCGGGTTGAACCCGGGTACCGGCTCGCAGCCGTTCATGCCGCAGAAGCGGGCGGCGTTCCACAGCTTGGTCGCGAAATTCCGGTAGCCCTCGACCCGGCTCTCGGACATTCGCACGTCGCGCCCCTGGACGGCCAGGGCGGTCATCGTGAAGCGCAGCGCGTCGGTGCCGTACTTGTCCATCAGCACCAGGGGATCGATGACGTTCCCCTTCGACTTGGACATCTTCTGGCCCTTCTCGTCGCGCACCAGGGCATGGATGTAGACGGTGCGGAACGGCACCTCCCCCATGAAGTGGAGGCCCATCATCATCATCCGGGCGACCCAGAAGAAGATGATGTCGAACCCGGTCACCAGGACGTCGGTCGGATAATACCGGTCGAGCTCCGGCGTCTTGTCCGGCCAGCCGAGGGTCGAGAATGGCCACAGCGCCGACGAGAACCAGGTGTCGAGCACGTCGGTCTCGCGGGTCAGCGCGACGGTATGGCCGTAGTGCCGTTCGGCCGCCTGTTGCGCCTCGCCCTCTGTCTCCTCGACGAATACGTGGCCGTCGGGGCCGTACCAGGCGGGGATCTGGTGGCCCCACCAGATCTGGCGCGAGACGCACCACGGCTGGATGTTGCGCATCCACTCGAAATACGTGTTCTCCCACTGCTGCGGGACGAACTTGGTGCGGCCCGACTCGACGGCCTCGATCGCCGGCTTGGCCAGCGTCTTGGCGTCGACGAACCACTGGTCCATCAGCCACGGTTCGACCACCACGCCCGAGCGGTCGCCGTAGGGCAGGGTCATCAGGTTGTCCTCGACCTTCTCGAGGAGCCCCAAAGCCTCCATCTCCTGGACCGCCTTCTCGCGGGCGACGAAGCGGTCGAGCCCGCGGTAGCGTTCGGGCGTGTTCTCGTTCATGTGGGCCGAGGCGTCGAGGACGTTGATCATCGACAGGTTGTGCCGGCGCCCGACCTCGAAGTCGTTGAAGTCATGGGCGGGAGTGATCTTGACGGCGCCCGTTCCCTTCTCGGGGTCGGCGTGCTGGTCGGCGACGATCGGGATCGGCCGGTCGACGATCGGCAGGATCACGTTGCTGCCGATCAAATCCCGATAGCGCGGATCGTCGGGATGGACGGCGACCGCGGTATCGCCCAGCATCGTCTCGGGCCGCGTCGTCGCCACCGTGACAAACGTGCCCGGCCGGCTCTCGACGGGGTACTTGAAGTACCACATCTTGCCCTTGTTCTCGCGCTGATCGACCTCAAGATCCGAGATCGCGGTCTGCAGCTTCGGGTCCCAGTTGACCAGCCGCTTGTCGCGATAGATCAGGCCTTGTTTGTAGAGGGTGACGAAGACCCGGCGCACCGCCGCCGACAGGCCCTCGTCCATGGTGAAGCGCTCGCGCGGCCAGTCGAGCGAGGCGCCCAGGCGGCGAAGCTGCCGGGTGATGGTGCCGCCGGATTCCTTCTTCCACGCCCAGACCTGCTGGATGAACGCCTCGCGCCCGAGATCATGGCGGCTGATTCCCTTGGCTTCGAGCTGGCGCTCGACCACCATTTGGGTGGCGATGCCGGCGTGGTCGGTGCCCGGCTGCCACAGGGTGTCGCGGCCGCTCATGCGGTGGTAGCGGATCAGGATGTCCTGCAGCGTGAAAGTCAGGGCATGCCCCATATGGAGGCTGCCGGTCACGTTCGGCGGCGGGATCATGATCGTGTACGGCACCTGGTTGGAGTCCGGGTGGGCCCCGAAGGCACCGGAGGACTCCCATGCGGCGTAAATGCGTTCCTCGACCGTTTCCGGCCGGTAGGTCTTGTCCAGCATCGCTGAACCGTCCTTTGCGCTAGTTCACGACGTCGAGGCGGCGCGCTGGCTGGCGCCGCCCCCGATCAACCAAATCCGCGGACCGGCGTCAATCCTCCAGACGCTCGGCGCGGTTGATCATCAGGTCGATCTCTTTCTTGACGAGCCGCTCGATGAGGTACGGAAGGTTGCGGTCCAGCCATTCCTTCAGCAGCGGCTTCAGGATTTCGCGTACCATGCCTTCGAGCGTAACCGCCCGGGGGCCTCCCACCGTGAGATCGCGACGATCGAGGATGGCGCGCGCCAGTTCGGCCAGCGCGTCGGTCGAGGCGCGCGCCGCCGGCTCGGACAGGAGCTGATCGCGGGTCATCATCTCGGGCGTCAACTCGAGCACGTTCTCCTCATCCCGCTCGGGTTCCGGCTCGGGCTCAGGCTCAGGCTCGGGTTCGGGCCAAGCCTGAGGTTCCGGCTCGGGAGGCTCCGGCTCTGGCTCGGCCACCATCACCGGCTCCGGCTGCGGAGGCGGCGGTGGTGGAGGCGGCGGCGGAGGAGGCGGCGGAGGAGGCGGCGGAGGCGGCGGAGGCGCGGCCTTGGCGGGAGCCGGCTCGGGCTTCGGCTGCGGCTTCTTCTCCTCGCTGTCCTCCGACAGGATCCGCCGGATGGAAGCCAGGATGTCTTCCATCGACGGTTCTTGCTGGGATTGGTCGGAGGTCGGAGTCTGATTAGCCATGTTCACTCGTTCCCGGTTTGCAGCCGAGGTCCGCAGGACGCCTACTTGATCCCTTCATCGATGCCGAACCACTTGTCGTCGACGGCATCATAGTGCACTTGCGGATCATAGTAGTCCACCGGCAGATTGAGGTGCTGCGCGGACATCTGGCCGATTGCCGACAGCACGTCGTAGACGGCCACGACGTGGTCACGCTGTGCCGTCACCAGGTTCACCCGCGCGATCAGCAGCTCCTGCTCGGCGTCGAGGACGTCGAGCACGGTGCGCGATCCGACCTCGGCCTCGCGCTGCACACCCTCGAGGGCGATCTGGGCGGCGTCGATCTGCGACCGCAGGGACCGGATTCGTGCGCGCGCCGTTTCCAGCGCCTCCCACGACCGGGTTGCCGCCTGGATGGCGTCGCGCCGCTCGATGTCGATCTGGTGGCGGTCCTCGGCGACGACCTGGCGAGCCTGTCGGCCGCGCGAGAACTCGGCCCCCTGCTGGTAGATCGGCACGCTGAGGACGACCCGTGCCGAGGCGATCTGCTGCGAGATGTCTTCGGCGCTCTGCTGGAAGCCCTTCGAGAGGTCGCCGCGCAGCGAGAGCGTCGGCAGACGTTCGCCGTCAACCACCCGGACATTGTCGCGCGAGGCTTTCTCGTCGTATTCGGCGGCGATGACGCTGGGGTTCGAAGTCACGGCGATGCGGGACGCCTGCTCGGCATCGGTGGGCAGCGTCGCCGACGGCGTCGGGGCGACCAGGTCGACCGGCGCCTCGCCGACGATGTTGCGGTAGGCCGCCCGCGAGGCTTCGAGGTTGCCCTCCGCCTGGATGCGGTCGGCGGTCGCACCGACCCAGCGCGATTCGGCCTGGGCGACGTCGGTCCGCGTGATTTCGCCTACCTGGAAGCGGTCGCGCGCAGCCTCGAGCTGCCGGCGCAGCACCTGCTCGTTGTTGATGTTGAGCTCGAGCACGGCCTGGTCGCGGACCACGTTCATGAACGCCTGGACGGCGGTGAACAGCACCTGCTGCTCGGCTTCCTGCAGCCGCGCCCGCCCGGCCAGCACCTGGTTCTTGGCGCGTTCGATCTGCGCCACCGTGCGGAAACCCCGGAACAGGGGCTGCTCGGCTGTCAAGGCGAAGCTGTTCGGTTCGCGATGCTGACTGCGGTCGGCTCCGGCGGCGGCCTCGCCGCCGGTCTTGACGCTCTGCCATCCGTAATCGGTCGAGAAGCTGACGCTGGGCCGCCAGTTCGCCCGCGCCTGGGACACCAGCTCGTCGGTGGCGCGGAGATTCGCACGCTGGGCGGCGAGCGTCGGGTTGTTGTTGTAGGCTGCCGCCAGCGCATCCTGCAGCGTGGTCGCTGCATCGGCCGTGCCGCCCAGGACGGCCAGCACCGACCCGGCCATGAAAGCGGTGATTCGTGTCTTCATTGCGCCCCTACCTCTTCCCCCGCGCGTCGCGCCGAGGATAACCGCCTCGGGCACTGTTTGCAAAGTGAAGGAATCCTGCAAAGTGAAGGAATCGAATGGCTGACGGCCCGTCGCGGGTCAGAACACGAACTCCGGCCGCCGCAGGAATCCGGGCAGGAACGGCGGCGAGGCGTCGAACACCTCACGCCGCGATACCGTGCCCTTCAGTTTCTCGAACACGACGCCCTTGCCGGGCGTGAGATGGTCGCGCCGCATTACGCACGACAGCCTGCCGCCCTCGGCGAGCTGTTCGGCAAGCGCGCGAGGAATCTCCGACGCGGCGCCGCAGATGACGATGGCGTCGAACGGCGCCTGCTTTGGAGCCCCTTCCTCCAGGCGGCCCTGAACGACGGCGACATTGTCGACGGCGAGCTTCTGCAGGTTGGCTTCGGCGGCGGCGACCAGGGCGGCGTCGCACTCCACGGCCACCACTGCGGCGGCAATCTTGCCCAGGACTGCCGACGAGTAGCCGGTCGCGCAGCCGATGTCGAGGACGACGTCGGTCGGCTTGATGGCGGCCGCGTTGACGATCTTGGCCAGCACCAGCGGCTCCAGCAGGCAGCGGCCCTCGCCGACCATGACATCGTCGTCGACGTAGGCGACACCCTGCAGCCCCTTGGGCACGAACAGTTCGCGCGGAATGCTGCCCATCGCCTCCAGCAGGGCCGGGTCGTCGATACGGTTCGGCGTGATCTGGTTGTCGATCATGCGGCGGCGCGCTGCGGCGAAATCCATCGGCTCCTCCGTGGGGTCGCTTCCCGTCTTATAGTCATGGCGGGCGAAGGATACAATCCGACCTTGCGGGCTAAGGATGCGCTTGACCGGGCAGCGCCAATTGACATAAGTTCCGGTCCTCCGCGGCGGGACGCCCCGGCGCGGAGCCTGGACGCGACGGGATCGGCGCGGTGGCGGAGTGGCTACGCAGCGGCCTGCAAAGCCGTGCACGCCGGTTCGATTCCGGCCCGCGCCTCCAGTCTCTGATCCGGCGTAGCTCAGCAGGTAGAGCAAGCGGCTGTTAACCGCTGGGTCGTAGGTTCGAGTCCTACCGCCGGAGCCAATCAAAGAAGGCCAGCAATCCGAAGGGGTTGCTGGCCTTCTGCGTTGTGCGGTCCCGGAGGGTCGGCCTTGATCCGGCGCGGCGGCGGACCGAACTATCCGTCCATTCAGCCAACGAATCGCCCATGTCGGACCTGGGCGGTTTCGTTCGTCCTCGGGACAGACGGGAAGGACGCCGATGCTCTACGCCATCCTCTGCTACAACGACGAGACCGCGGTCGGTTCCTGGTCGAAGGAGAAGGACGAGGCGGTGATGGCGCAGCACGGCGAGCGGCTGCGCGTTCTGGCGGGCAAGCGCAAGCTGGGGCCGGTCGCCCGGCTGATGCCGACCACCGCGGCGACCACGCTGCGCGACGGCCGCGAGACGCTGGTGCTCGACGGCCCGTTCGCCGAGACCAAGGAGCAGCTTCTCGGGTTCTACATCGTCGACTGCGCATCCCTGGACGAGGTGATCGAGGCGGCGAAGGGCCTGATGGTCGAGGGCGGGGCGCTGGAGATCCGCCCGGTGCTGTTCTACCAGCCGCCGGAGGGCGCGGGACGATGACCGAACTGGCCTGGATCGACGCGGCGCTGACTTCCGCCCGTCCCCAGGCGATCGGCGCCCTGCTGCGCTATTTCCGCGATCTCGATACAGCCGAAGAGGCGTTCCAGGAGGCCTGCCTGCGCGCCCTGCGCACGTGGCCGATCAACGGCCCGCCGCGCGACCCCGCGGCATGGCTGATCCTGGTCGGCCGCAACTCGGCCCTCGACCACGTGCGGCGACGATCGAAGCAGGAGGAACTGCCCTCCGAGGACATCCTTTCCAATCTCGAAGATGCCGAGGCCGAGACCGTGCGGCGGCTCGACGATTCTCATTACCGCGACGACGTGCTGCGGCTCTTGTTCATCTGCTGCCACCCCGAACTGCCGGCGACCCAGCAGATCGCGCTTGCCTTGCGCGTCGTCTCGGGGCTGACCGTGAAGGAGATCGCACGCGCCTTCCTGGTCGGCGAGAGCGCGATGGAGCAGCGCATCACCCGCGCCAAGCGGCGCATTGCCGCAGCCGACGTGCCGTTCGAAACCCCCGGCGCGCCGGAGCGGGCGGAACGGCTCTCCGCCGTGGCGGCCATGATCTACCTGCTGTTCAACGAAGGATATTCGGCGAGCGGCGGCGACGTCCACGTGCGGGTCTCTTTGTGCGAGGAGGCGATCCGGCTGGCCCGCCTGCTGCTCCGCCTGTTCCAGGGCGAGCCCGAGGTGATCGGTTTGACGGCGCTGCTGCTGTTGCAGCACGCCAGGGCGAAGGCGCGGCTCGATTCCGAGGGCGCGATCGTGCTCTTGGAGGATCAGGACCGCGGCCTGTGGAACCGCGACCTCATCGCCGAGGGGCTGGCGCTGGTCGACAAGGCGCTGCGCCATCGCCGGCCCGGACCCTACCAGGTGCAGGCGGCGATCGCGGCGGTGCACGCCCGTGCGACCCGGCCCGAGGACACCGACTGGATCGCGATCGATCTTCTGTACGCGACGCTCGAGGGGCTGCAGCCGTCGCCGGTGGTGACCCTGAACCGCGCCGTCGCGGTCTGCAAGGCGCGGGGCCCCGAGCCGGCGCTGCGGATGGTCGAGCCGCTGGAGGGCCCGCTATCCGGCTACTTCCATTTCTTCGGCGTCAAGGGATGGCTGCTGACCCGGCTCGGCCGCGACGACGAGGCGCGGATCGCCTTCGGCCGCGCCATCGCGCTCGCCCGCACGCCGGCAGAGGCCGCGCACATCCGCCTCCATCTCGACCGCCTGGCAGACAGCGGCGCTGGGGCGCAGGCCCCCGCCTGAAGGGACGCGGCATGACCCTCAAGACCTACCACGGCAGCTGTCATTGCGGCACGGTCCGCTTCGAGTGCGATCTCGACCTTGCCGAAGGCACCAGCAAGTGCAACTGCTCGATCTGCCGAAAGACCCGGTTCTGGAAGGCGATCGTCAAGGCGGACGCGTTCCGGCTGCGGCAGGGCCAGGCGGCGCTCGCCGATTATCAGTTCGGCGGCCGCACCGTCCACCACCGGTTCTGCCGTCACTGCGGGGTGAAGGTCTTCGGCCATGCCGAGGCCGACGCCCGCGGCGGGAGATTCTACGCGGTCAACGTCGCCTGCCTCGACGATGCCGGCGCCGACGAGCTTGCCGCTGCCCCCGTCGCCTGGCAGAACGGTCGCGACAACGCATGGGACGAGCCGCCTGCAGAGGTTTGGCACCTGTAACGTCCGCGGCTACCCGGACTGCCCGCCCGGACGGATTGCCGGAGTTCGTATTGATCTCTGTATGGTTGCAACAGGTGTCGTACGCCCCGGTCTGCCGATCGTCCAGGGTGGCCGACGAGGGCGGGTCATCCAGCTTCCACGATTCCGGGCGGATCCAAAAGCCAGGCGCGGATACCCGGGAGGCCAGCCCCCTCAAAGGAGGTAGGCCCGATTGAGACGATGCGTCACGCCGCAGGCTGCCGTAGAGTGGTCGGCGTAGCCAAAAAGTGCGTGCAGGAGATTCGAGCGATGGTTGTGACGAACGTCCTCAAAACCGAGCTCGATATGGTCTTGTTGAAGTGCCACCACGAAGACGGCGTCTGGAAGAGCAGGGGGGTTTCGTTCGTCGTCAGGGGGCCGGTGAGCCAGGAAAAGGCCTTCACGAGCCGGCGAGACGCGGAAACCTATTTCTCGTATTACGTGGAGCGCTGCCGCAGGGAGGCGGGACACCGCCACGCCCACGCCCACTGGCGGCATCAGCCCGGAAGGTGACGGGCAGTGACCGCCATGGCGGCGACCAGGGCGGTGGCGACCACCGCGTAGGGTCCGTTCCACCGCCAAGCCAGCACCCACGGCTCGACCCCGGCCGGGCGCGCAACGTAGAGGATGCTCGGGGCGGCCGGCGAGGCGGCCGTGGCGATCCCCCACATCGCCAGCAGCAGGACCGCGTAGGCGGGGACCGGCAGTTGCAGCACCTCGGGCGGCAGCATCTGCCCCACCACCACTACCAGAATGACGCCGTGCACCCCGGCGGCACCCAGTGCCAGCATCGCCGTCAGCAGGACGATGATGGTGGCGTCGGGGCCGAGGTCAAGCGCCGCCAGGGCGGCCTTGGCGGCCGCCGGCGAGACCGCGGCGGCCAGCCCGCTGCCGAACACGCTGGCGGCCAGGAACAGCAGCGCCTCGCCGCGCAGCCCGGGGATCCCTTCCAGGACAAGGCGCCCGAACTCTGCGGCGGCCGGGCGTGCCTTCGTGGTGCGTCCGCGCTGCGCCAGCCACCATACCAGTCCGCAGGCCGGGCCGGCAAAGCCGAGGGCGATCGGGATCGACAACGAGGCCCCCTCGGACAGCAGGATCACCACGGCGAACAGGCTGGCCAGGATGCCGATCACCCGCCAGCCGGACACCGGTGCGGGCCGCACCGCGGGAACCGTCACCACCCCGCCGCGGCGCCGCGCCGCTCGGCCCAGGGCCAGGCTGGCCATCATCAGGGCCGCCGACTGGACCAGGCCCAGCGGCGCCACGTCGGCCCAGCCGACGCCGGGCACGGTGGCCAGCACCATTGTCATGGCCGAAAAGAAAGGGGTCCAGCAGGCGGCGGCGGTGAACGCCTGCGAGATGTCCTGGGCGAGCCGGCGGCGCACCCGGCCGTCCTCCTGGCCGGCGATGATCGAGGCCACCAGGGTCAGGCCGGCCAGGTTTAGGACCGAGCCGATGCCGTGGGCGCTGAGCGCCAGGAAGACGTCGCGGCGACCCGCCGGCTGCCGGATTGCGGCCTCCTGGGCGGCGCGCAGGGCGGGGCTGCGGTCGGCCGGCATGCGCAGGCACATGACGGCGACGAACAGGACAAAGAACATCTCCGCCCGCGCCATGCCTTCTTGGAGGGCGGCCAGGGGGCGGGCGCCGAACGCGGCCAGGATCAGTCCGGCGCCGACCAGGACGCAGGTGATCAGCTTGCTGATGCGCGGCGTCGCCGGGAACTCGATGACGGCGTACAGCACGAGCAGCGCCGAAGCGAGCCATGTCAGCGGGGCGAACGTGACGAACTGCCCGGCCATGGTGAGGAGGAACACGCCGGCGCCCAGCCATACCGAGGCGGAGAGGCGGGGCGAGGTCATCGGTCGGGACGATGGCGCAGGACGGCGGCAGCGATCTCGGTGTCGGACTGGGCGAGCAGGGGCAGCGGCAGGTAGACGTGGGCCGGCCTCCCCTCGGTGATCCGGTAGCTGTAGTAAAGCAACCGCGACCATGCCGGCAGCCTCGGCGCCGGCTTGCGGAAGCGGAAGCCGAGCGAGCGCTGCAGCAGGTTGCGCTTGTGCACCAGGCCGTCCAGCGCGGACCAAGGCACCGCCCCCAGCGCCGGCTGGTGGAAGGTCAGTCCCTCGGCGGCGACCGTCAGCACCAGGACGCGGCCGGTCCAGCACAGGAACAGGAACCGCGCGGCCACCGCCAGCATGGCGGCGGCGACGGCGGCGCCGAGCAGGCGCGGCGCCTGATTGGCGCCGGCCGGGACGGTGTGAAGGCCATAGACGCTGGTGGCGGCGAAGCCGATCAGGACCAGCGCCAGGAACACGAGCTTGCCGCGATGGTAGGTGACCTGCATCTCAACTCGCGCCGGCAAACGCGGCCGGGTTGCGTCGCCAGGCATACTCCATCTGATGCGCGGCGCGGGCGGCGAAGGCATCGGAACAGAACCGGCCGACCAGGTGCAGCGCCGCGTCGATGCCGGCCGAGATGCCGGCCGCGGTGAGGATGCGGCCCTCGTCGATCCAGCCCATTCCGGGCACGACGTGCAGGCCGGGGAAGGCGCGGGCGAGGTCGTCGCGGTCCTCCCAGTGGGTGGCGACCCGCCGCCCCTCCAAGAGCCCAGCCTCGGCCAGCAGGAAGGCGCCGGTGCAGACCGAGGCGACCACCTCGGCGGTCGCCGCCTGGGCGGCAACCCAGGCGACCACGGCACGGTCGGCGCGCTGCGCCTCCATCACCCCGCCGGGGACGATCACGACGTCGAGGGGCGGGTGCGAGGCAATCGAGGCGTCCGGCACCACGCGCAGGCCGCCGCGGGCGCGCACCTCGGCGGCGGCCGCGGCGACGGTGAGGACGCGGAACGGCGGCGACGTGCCGGGGGCATCGCGCAGCGCGAGCCGGGAGGCGACCGAGAACACCTCGAACGGTCCCGCGAAATCGAGCACCTCGACCTCGTCGTAGACGTAGATGCCGACGCAGCGCTGCTTCATCGCGTGGTCCACCCTTCGGCCGCCAGTCCCGCGCAGGCGGGAAGCCCGTCGGCCCTAGTATACCGCCTCGATCAGGCGCGGGCCGGGTTCGGCGAAGGATTCCTCCAGCGCCTTGCACAGCGCCTCGCCGTCGGTGACCCGCTTTCCCGGGACTCCCATGCCTTTCGCCAGCGCCACCCAGTCCAGGTGCGGCCGCGCCAGCTCGGTGAGACCCCTGGCCATCGGGCCGTAGGGCGGGAAGCCGCCGCGCTCGCGCTCGATGTCGAGGATCGCGTAGCTCTGGTTGGCGAGGATGACGGTGGTGACGTTGAGGCCTTCGCGCGCCTGCGTCCACAGCGACTGCACCGTGTACATGGCGCTGCCGTCGGCCTGCACGTCGACCACCCGGCTATCCGGGCAGGCGACCGCGGCGCCGGTCGAGCACGGCAGGCCGAAGCCGATCGCGCCGCCGGTGATCGACAGGTAGGTATGGCGCGGCGCCCCGGCGGTGGCGAGGTAGGACGGCCGGCCGCCCGAGACCCCCTCGTCGACCAGGATGGCGTTCTCGGGCAACAGCGCGCCGATCGCCTCGCCGATCACCTGCGCGTCGATCTTGCCGGTCGGCCGCGCCGGCCGGCCGGGGAAGGGCGGCAGGGCGGGCTTCTTTGGCGCGCCGAGGAGGTCGGCGACCGCCTCCATCGCGCCGACCAGGTCCTCGTTGGGATGGGCGAGGGTGTGGCGGACGCAGGCGACGGGGGCCGGCGTCGAGCGGTACTCGCGGTAGCCGAAGAAGGTGATCGGCTCGTGGCTGCCGACCATGACGAGGTCGCTCATGCCTTCCAGGAAGGCCATCGCCTCGGGGGGGAAGTAGGGGACGCGGTCGGCGACCGGAACGCCCAGGCCGCGGTCGAGGCGGCTGGTCGACCAGTCGGCCAGCAAGCGGCAGCCGGTGGCGGCGGCGATCCGCCACGCCACCCACAGGCCCTTCTCCTGCATGGCGGGGCCTTCCAGCATCATGGCGCCCGCCTTGCCGGCTTTCTTCAAGACGGCGGCGATCGCCTCGATGCGGTCATCCGGCACGGCGCGGGGCGGGACCAGCTTCGGCGCCGGAGCGGGGCCGGCGACGTCGGCCCACATGCTGTCCAGCGGCACGATCAGGGTGGCGCTGCGGCCCGGTGCGGCCATCGCCGCCTCGACCGCGCGGACGAGGTCGGAGGGCACCTTGTCCGGCTGGTCGGCGTAGCAGGTCCATTTCGACCAGCCGCCGATCGCGCGCTCGATGTCGC
Source organism: Rhodospirillales bacterium (assembly GCA_018432935.1). Lineage (GTDB taxonomy): Bacteria > Pseudomonadota > Alphaproteobacteria > Rhodospirillales > Shumkoniaceae > JAHDSF01. Next base: position 88,699 of record JAHDSF010000016.1, read on the forward strand.
AGTGGAGCGGCGGGTCGTACTTGCGGTGCCAGGTCGGCTGGTCGCCCACCAGGTTGACCATCGGCGAGTTGGCGCGGTTGGCGTTGTGCAGGTTGGCCAGCCCGTTGGCGAAGCCGGGTCCGGTGTGCAGGAGCGTCAGCGCCGGCCGCCCCTTCATCCGGGCGTAGCCGTCAGCGGCGCCGGTCGCCACGCCTTCGAACAGGCACAGGATCGCCTTCATGCCGGGGGCCGAATCCATCGCCGCCACCAGCGGCAGCTCGGAGGTTCCGGGATTGGCGAAACAGACCTCGAGGCCGGCGGCCGTGGCCGTCCGGAACAGCGCAGCACCTGCGTCCATGGGGGTGTCTTACTCCACTGTCGATCGAAGGCGGAACGGAGGCTTTATGGCACTTCGGCCGCAGCCATGGCAAGCCCGCGGGGCCGATTTTATCGATAATCCCGCTAGGAAGGAAAAGGGGAACACGGATGGACACGGATATCCAAAGATGAACACGGATGAAGAAGAATGTCTCGACCGGGCCATGCCCGGTCGTACGAGCCTTCTTGTCTCCCCGCCCACGACATGGGGGTAGGAATGGATCCGGCCGGAAGGCTCATCCGCGTCCATCCGTGGCGCCGCGAAGCGGCGATCCGTGTTCATCCGTGTCCTCATCTCCTTGTTCCTTCTCGCCTTGCGGGGTGCGGACAAGACGACCCGTTGCCGCCGGGCGGCCGTTGCGGGACAATGGCAGCAATCAACAAGGAGGAAGACGTCCATGGAGAAGCCCGTCTACTACGCCCCCGTGCCCGGCCGCGAGACCGCCTTTTCGGTCGCCGCCAACGCGATGAAGTTCGGTCCCGGCATCCTGGCCGAGCTGGGCGGCGATGCGGTCGGCCTGGGGATGAAGCGGGTCGCCCTGTTCGTCGACGAGAAGGTGAAGGACGGCGAGGCCTACGCCCTGGCGACGGAGGCGCTGAGGAAGGCGGGCGTCGACTTCGAGCCCTACTCGGCGATCAAGGTGGAGCCGACCGACCGCTCGTTCATCGCGGCGGCCGAGTTCGCCCGCGATGGGAACTTCGACGGCTTCGTCTCGCTGGGCGGCGGCTCGACCATGGACACCTGCAAGGCGGCCAACCTCTACGCCACCTGGCCGGACGAGTTCCTCGCCTACGTCAACCTGCCGTTCGGCAAGCTGAAGCCCGTGCCGGGCCCCTTGAAGCCGCACATCGCCTGCCCGACCACCTCGGGCACCGGCAGCGAGTGCACGGCGAACACGGTGGTCGACCTGGTCGACCTCAAGGTCAAGACGGCGATCAGCCACCGCTACCTGAAGCCGAGCCTCGCGGTGGTCGACCCGACCACCACCCACACCATGCCGGCGGGCGTGATCGCGGCGACCGGCTTCGACGTCTTGACCCACGCCATCGAATCCTACACCGCGCGCCCCTACACCACGCGCCAGCCGCCGGCGACGCCGGCCGCGCGCCCCGCCTTCCAGGGCGCCAACCCGTACAGCGACGTCGGGTCACTCGAGGCGATCCGGATCGGCGGCAAGTACCTGGTGGCGGCGGTCAACGAGCCCGACAACCTGGAGGCCCGCTACCAGCTCATGTTCGCCGCCACGCTGGCCGGCATGGCGTTCGGCAACGCCGGCGTCCACCTGCCGCACGCGATGTCGTACTCGGTGGCCGGCATGAACCACACTTACGTCGCCAAGGGCTACGAGAACGACAACCCGATGGTGCCGCACGGCATCGCGGTGGTGATCAACGCCCCGGCCGCCTTCCGCTTCACCGCCCCGGCGGCGCCGGAGCGCCACCTGGCGGCCGCCGAGGCCCTCGGCGCCGACATCCGCGGCGCGCGGCTGGAGGACGCGGGCGAGATCCTGGCCGCCCGGCTGATCCAGATGATGAAGGCGACCGGCCTCCCCAATGGCCTCAACGACCTCGGCTATACGGAGGCGGACCTCCCCGGCCTCGTCAAAGGCGGCTACGCCCAGCCGCGCCTGCTGGTGATTGCGCCGCGGGAGACGACGGAGAAGGACATGGAGGGGATGTATAGGGATGGGATGAGGTATTGGTAACAAACCATAATACAGGCGGGCTGCTTCGGGAGTAGTAGAAAAGGGGTCAGAGTCATTTTTCGTTGAAAAATGACTGGACTGCACCCCTCGCCTGAG
>JAHDSF010000035.1 GCA_018432935.1 Rhodospirillales bacterium
CATGCCCTGGCCGCCTGAGCCGCTTCGGCGACCGGCAACGGCTGTGGATAAGCCTCCGGCTTACCCACAGCCGCAACCACCACAGAAGCGGTCAATTGATGCGCTACAAAAACCGGTCAACTTGACGCGCTCGCTACAGGCAGGTTGCGGCCGCGAAGGTTATGCCGCCCCTCGGACAGTCAGCGCATTCGGGTGGGGGTGTTGGCAGGATGAACCCCTGTTCCTCCCGTAGGCCCGTCCACATCTTCCTCGCATGACATCTCCTCCGGCTGCGGCCAACTCGAACCTCGACCCCTCCGACCCCTACGCGCGGGCAGCGCAGACGTTCCCGCGCCTCGAGCCCGACGTGGCCAAACGGGTGGCGGCCTACGGCCACGAGGAGGTCGTTCCCAAAGGCACCATGCTGTTCGAGCGCGGCCAGCGCAGCGTCGACTTCTTCCTGCTGCTGGAGGGCTCGATCGAGATCCTGGGCGGCATCGGCGACTGCGAGCCCGATCTCGTCACGGTGCATCACGCCGGGGAGTTCACCGGCGAGCTCGACCTCTTCAACGACCGCCAGGTGCTGGTCTCGGGGCGGGCCTGCGAGGAGTGCCGGGTGGTCCGGGTCAAGCCCACCGACTTCCGCCGCCTGGTCGCGGCCGAGCCGGACATCGGCGAGATCGTCATGCGCGCCTTCATCCTGCGCCGCGTCGGCCTGATCCAGCACGCCCAGGGCGGGGTGGTGCTGATCGGCCCCGGCCACGACGGCGACACCCTGCGCCTGCAGCGCTTCCTGATCCGCAACGGTTATCCGCTGCGCCTGCTCGATACCGACGAGAACCCGGACGCGGGCGGCTTCCTCAAGTGCTTCGAGCTTTCGCACGACGAGCTGCCGGTGGTGATCGCCTCGGCCGACGCCGTGCTGCGCAACCCGTCGACGCCTGCGCTCGCCGACGCCCTGGGCTTAAGCGAGGAGATCGACCCCGATGTCGTTTTCGACGTGGCGGTGGTGGGAGCCGGCCCGGCGGGGCTGGCGGCGGCCGTCTATTCGGCGTCGGAGGGGCTGAGGACGGTCGTCATCGAGGGACTGGCGCCGGGCGGCCAGGCCGGCACCAGTTCGAAAATCGAGAACTACCTGGGTTTCCCCACCGGCATCTCGGGCGAGGCGCTGGCCGGCCGTGCCCAGGTCCAGGCGCAGAAGTTCGGCGCCCGGCTGGCGATCTCGCGCTCGGTTTCCGGCATCGAGGGCGATGGATCGCCTTTTCGCCTCCGCCTCGAGGACGACCGGTGCGTGCAGGCCCGTACAGTCGTCATCGCCACCGGGGCCCGCTACCGCAAGCTGCGGGTGCCCGACTACGAGCGCTTCGAGGGCCAGGGCATCCACTACGCCGCCACCGCCATGGAGGCGCAACTCTGCGGTCCCGAAGAGGTGGTCGTGGTCGGGGCTGGCAACTCGGCCGGCCAGGCGGCGGTGTTCCTGGCGCGGACGTCAAGGCACGTCCACATCCTGTGCCGCAAGGGCGGGCTGGCCGAGACCATGTCCGACTACCTGGTGCAGCGGATCGGATCCTCGCCTCGCATCACGCTGCATCCGTGGACCGAGATCACCGCGCTTTCCGGCGACGAGTGCCTGCGCGAGGTGACATGGAGCAACCGCGAGACCGGCGAGAGCGAGACGCGGCCGGTCGCCAACATCTTCGTGATGATCGGGGCCGAGCCCAACACCGACTGGCTGAACGGCTGCGTGGAGCTCGACGCCAAGGGTTTCGTCCGCACCGGGCACGCGGAGGACGCAATACGGTCGCCCTACGCGACCAGCCGCGACGGCATCTTCGCCGTCGGCGATGTCCGCTCCGGTTCGGTCAAGCGGGTCGCCTCCGGCGTCGGCGAGGGTTCGGTGGTGGTGCAGGCGATCCACAGGTACCTGCACCCGAACCTGGGATGACCCCTTACGTCCGGGCAATACCCGAGGGTCACTTCCGATCCGGCTCGGGAATTCGCATGGTGACGAACTCCTCGGCAGCGGTCGGGTGGATGCCGATGGTGGCGTCGAACTCGGCCTTGGTGGCGCCGCACTTCAGCGCGATCGCCATGCCCTGGATGATCTCGGGGGCGTCGGGGCCCATCATGTGGCAGCCGAGGATGCGCTGGGTGCGGCGGTCGGCGATCAGCTTCATCAGCGTTCGTTCGTCCCGTCCCGAAAGGGTGTGCTTCATAGGCCGGAAGCGCGAGACGTAGACGTCGATGGCGCCATGGCTGGCGCGGGCGTCGGCCTCGGTCAGCCCGACCCCGGCCAGGGGCGGCTGTCCGAACACCGCGGTCGGCACGTTGGTGTAGTCGACCGCGGTCGGCTCCTTGCCGAATACGGTGCGGGCGAAGGCCGCCCCCTCGGCAATCGCGACCGGGGTCAGGTTCATGCGGTCGGTGACGTCGCCGATGGCGTAGATGCCGGGCACGCTGGTGGCCGAGTACTCGTCGACGGCGATCGAGCCGGTGGGGGTGGTCTCGATGCCGAGAGCGGGAAGGTTGAGCCCCTGGGTGTTCGGGTGGCGGCCGGTGGCGCACATGACCAGGTCGGAGTGCAGTTCGGAGCCGTCGTCGAGGAAGGTGGTATAGGCGTTGTCCTCCTTCTCGATCTTGACCGGAATGCGGCCCAGGCGCAGGCCCATGCCGCGCTTGCCCATCTCGAGCGCCAGCGCCTCGACGCAGTCCTCGTCGAAGCCGCGCAGCAGGCGCTCGCCCCGCACCACCACGGTGACCTCGCTGCCGAGGGCGCCGAAGATGCCGGCAAACTCGACCGCGATGTAGCCGCCGCCGATGATGACGATGCGGTGCGGCTGCTCCATCAGGTCGAGCGCCTCGTTGGAGCTGATTGCGAAATCGACGCCGGGAATGGTCGGCAGATGCGGCCGCGAGCCGGTGGCGATCAGGATGTGCTCGGCGGTGAAAGTCTTGCCGCCGACGGCGAGGGAATGGGCATCGGCCAGCGCCGCGCGGCCCTCGATCAGGCGCACCCCGGCGGTCTTCAGAAGGTTGATGTAGACGCCGTTGAGGCGATCGATCTCGCGGTTCTTGTTGGCGACCAGCTGGCCCCACGAGAAGTCCGGCTTCGGCACCGTCCAGCCGAAGCCCTTGGCGTCCTCCAGCTCCTCGGCGAAGTGGGCGCCGTAGACCAGCAGCTTCTTGGGCACGCAGCCGCGGATGACGCAGGTGCCGCCGACCCGGCTTTCCTCGATGATCGCCACCTTGGCGCCCATCTGGGCCGACAATCGCGACGCCCGGACCCCGCCCGATCCGGCGCCGATGGTGATGAGGTCGAAATCGTAACGCGCCATGCTTCCGCCTCCCCTCGCCATTCCGGCGCAAGCCGGGATGGCGCCGACGTCAACGCCTCGCTAGATGTGGATCGCCCGTCCGGCGACGCCGAGGGCGGCCTCCTTGATCGCCTCGGCAAGGCCCGGATGGCCATGCGAGCTGCGCGCCACGTCCTCGGCCGAGGCGCCGAACTCCATCGCCACCACCAGTTCCTGGATCAGGTCGCCGGCCTCGGGGCCGACGATGTGGACGCCGAGGATGCGGTCGCTGGCGGCGTCGGCCAGGATCTTCACGAAGCCGTCGGTATCGGCGTTGCAGCGCGCTCGCGAGTTGGCGGTGAAGGGGAACTTGCCCGCCTTGTAGGCGATGCCGTCCTTCTTCAGCTGCTCTTCGGTGCGGCCGGCGGCGGCCACCTCGGGCCAGGTGTAGACGACCCCGGGGATCGCCTCGTAGTTGACGTGCCCGGCTTGGCCGGCGATCCGCTCGACGGCGGCGATGCCTTCCTCCTCCGCCTTGTGCGCCAGCATCAGGCCGCCGATCACGTCGCCGATCGCATAGATCCCGTCGACGCTGGTGCGGTAGTGCTCGTCGACCTTGACGAAGCCGCGATCGGTCATCGCCACGCCGACGTTCTCCAGCCCCAGGCCATCGGTGTAGGGGCGGCGGCCGACCGCCAGCAGGACGATTTCGGCCTCCAGGGCCTTCGCCTCGCCGCCTTTCACCGGCTCGAAAGAGAGCCGCACGCCGCTGCCTGTCTTCTCGGCGGCGGTAACCTTGCTGGAGAGGTGGAAATCGATGCCCTGCTTCTTGAGGATGCGCTGCATGGTCTTCGAGACCTCGCTGTCCATCCCGGGCAGGATCGCATCCATGTACTCGATCACCGTCACCTTGGCGCCCAGCCGACTCCACACCGAGCCCAGCTCGAGACCGATGACGCCGCCGCCGATCACCGCCATCGTCTGCGGCACCGCCTTCAGCGCCAGTGCCCCGGTCGAGGAGACGATTGCCTCCTCGTCGATGGCGATCCCGGGCAGGCCGGCGACGTCCGATCCGGTCGCGATCAGGATGTTCGTGCAGGCGTGCTCGCGCGCCTTGCCGTCGTTGCCGGTCACCTGCACCCGGCCCGGGGCGAGGATGGTGGCGGCCCCGACCAGGTAGTCGACCTTGTTCTTCTTGAACAGGAACTCGACGCCCTTGGTCAGGTCGGCGACGACCTTGTTCTTGCGCGCCATCATGGCGGCGAGGTCGAGCTCGACCTGCGCCTTGACGCCGTGCGCGGCGAGCTCGTGACGGGCGGTGGCGTAATGGTGCGACGACTGCAGCAGGGCCTTGGACGGGATGCAGCCGACGTTGAGGCAGGTGCCGCCCAGGCTGCCGCGCTTCTCCGCGCAGGCGACCTTCATGCCAAGCTGGGCGGCGCGGATCGCGGCCACGTAGCCGCCCGGCCCGCCGCCGATGACCACGAGGTCATAGGTACTCTCGGCCATGATTGATGCCTCCCCCCAGTTGGAACACCCTGACCCTCTTCCCGCCGTTGCTGCGGGAGGAAGGCACAAAAAAAAGCCGCCCCTTAGCCCCACCGAACATGGGGAGAGAGCCGCAGAGTGTTAATCCCTCACCGCGTCGGGCGGGGCTTTTCGCCGGAGTAGTCGTAGAAGCCGCGGCCGGTCTTGCGCCCCAGCCAGCCCGCCTCGACGTACTTCACGAGCAGCGGACACGGACGATACTTGGTGTCGGCCAGCCCGTCGTGCAGCATGTTCATGACCGTAAGGCAGGTGTCGAGGCCCATGAAGTCGGCCAGCTCCAGCGGTCCCATCGGGTGATTGGTGCCGAGCTTCATGGCGGTGTCGATGGCCTCGACCGTACCGACCCCCTCGTAGAGGGCGTAGACGGCCTCGTTGATCATCGGCATCAGGATGCGGTGCACGATGAAGGCCGGGAAGTCCTCGGCGTTGACCGCCGTCTTGCCCAGCCCCTGGACGAATGCGTTGATGGTCTTGTGGGTTTCTTCCTCGGTGGCGATGCCGCGGATCAGCTCGACCAGCGGCAGCAGCGGCACCGGGTTCATGAAATGGAGGCCGACGAATTTGCCGGGACGGTCGGTCTGCGCCGCCAGCCGGGTGATCGAGATCGACGAGGTGTTGGTGGCGATCAGCGCGTGCTCGTTCAGGTGCGGGCACAGCTTCTTGAGGACCTCTTTCTTGACCTGCTCGTTCTCGTAGGCCGATTCGATCACCAGGTCGCAGTCGTGGAAGCGCTCGTAATCAAGGCCGGTCGTGATGCGCTTCAGCACTTCCGCCTTCTGGGCGGTGGTGATGCCATGCTTGGCCACCTGGCGGTCGAGGCTGGCTTCGACCTTGCGGATCGCCTGGGCCAGCTTGTCCTCGCTGACGTCGACCATGTAAACGTCGTGCCCGGCGAGGGCGCAGGCGTGGGCGATCCCGTGGCCCATCTGTCCGGCCCCGATGACCCCGACCTTGCCGATCTGCATCGTCATGTCCTCGCTCCCGCCGGGCGCACTGTCACCCGCGCTTTTCGATCGCCGCTGCCAGCTCGGGAACCGCCTGGAACAGGTCGGCCACCAGGCCGTAGTCGGCAACCTGGAATATGGGCGCCTCCTCGTCCTTGTTGATGGCCACGATCACCTTGCTGTCTTTCATTCCTGCCAGATGCTGGATCGCGCCCGAAATCCCGATCGCGATGTACAGCTCGGGCGCCACCACCTTGCCGGTCTGGCCGACCTGATAGTCGTTCGGCACGAAGCCGGCATCGACGGCCGCCCGCGAGGCGCCAACGGCGGCGCCCAGCTTGTCGGCCAGCGTCTCCAGCATCTTGAAGTTCTCGCCGTTCTGCATGCCGCGGCCGCCCGACACGATGATTCGGGCCGAGGTCAGTTCGGGCCGTTCCAGCTTGGTCAGCTGCTCGCCGACGAACTCGGACGGGGCGCCGGCCTCGACCGGGGCCGCCGCTTCGACCGCCGCCGAACCGCCTTCGGCCGATGCCGCCTCGAACGCCGTCAGCCGCACGGTGATCAGCTTGATGCGGTCGCTCGACTGCACCGTCGCCATCGCGCTGCCCGCGTAGATCGGACGCACGAAGGTGTCGGGTCCCTCGATCGCGACGACGTCGGAAATCTGCGCCACGTCGAGCAGGCCGGCGGCCCGCGGCAGGATGTTCTTGCCAAAGGTGTCGGCGGGCGCCAGCACGTGCGAGTAGCCCTCGGCGAGCTTGGCGACCAGGGGCGCCACGGCTTCGGCCAGGGGGTGGGCGTACTGGGGATCGTCCGCCTGCAGCACCTTCGCCACTCCGGCGATCTTGGCTGCCGCCGCGGCGACCGCGCCGCAGTCGTGGCCGGCCACCAGCAGGTGGACCTCGCCCAGCGCCTTGGCCGCGGTGACGGTGTTCAGCGTCGCCGGGCGCAGCGCGCCGGCGGCGTGTTCGGCAAGGACCAGGACGCTCATGGGATCACCTTCGCTTCATTCCGCAGTTTGTCGACCAGCTCGGCCACGTCGCCGACCTTGACGCCGCCCTTGCGCTTGGCCGGCTCGACCACCTTCAAAGTCTTCAGGCGCGGCGCCAGGTCGACGCCGAGATCCTCGGGCTTGACGACGTCGATCGGCTTCTTCTTCGCCTTCATGATGGTGGGCAGCGAGGCATAGCGCGGGGTGTTGAGGCGCAGGTCCGAGCTCACCACCGCCGGCAGCGGGAAAGCGACCGTTTCCAGCCCGCCGTCGATCTCGCGCACCACCGTCGCCTTGCCGTCCGCGATCGTCAGCTTGGAGGCGAAGGTGCCCTGCGGCCAGCCCAGCATGGCGGCCAGCATCTGGCCGGTCTGGTTGGAATCGTCGTCGATCGCCTGCTTGCCGAGCAGCACCAGGGCGGGCTGCTCGCGCTCGACCAGCTTCTTCAGCAGCTTGGCGACCGCCAGCGGCTCGAGAGCCGCGTCGGTCTGCACCAGGATGCCGCGGTCGGCACCCACCGCCAGGGCGGTGCGGATCGTCTCCTGGCACGGCGCGCCGCCCAGCGAGACGGCGACCAGCTCGGTGGCGACGCCGGCCTCCTTGAGGCGGACCCCCTCCTCGACGGCGATCTCGTCGAACGGATTCATCGACATCTTGACGTTGGCCGTCTCCACCCCCGTCTGATCCGCCTTGACGCGGACGTTGACGTTGTAGTCGACGACCCTTTTGACAGCGACCAGGATTTTCATGCCGCGCGACCCCTGTTTGCGTCGTTCAAGCCAGGGCGCTGAGACCGAAGCTCACCGGCGGTGATTCGGAAAGCGCTTACACAACGAGCGACCCAGCATTTTCAACAGCTTGGGACAATAGCCGTGGCCCCCTCCGCTGTCAACGCGCCGACTGCCGCCGTTCGCCGCCGGGGACCCACAGCACGTCCCTCCGTCCGCCGCCGTTGGCAAGCCGCGCCAGCACGAACAAAAGGTCCGAAAGGCGGTTTAGGTAGCGCGTCGCCTCGCGATTGACGGGTTCGGCCGTGGCCAGAGCAGTGACCGCCCGCTCCGCCCGCCGCACCACCGCCCGCGCGAGGTGAAGATGAGCGGCGGCCGACGAGCCGCCCGGCAGGACGAAGGATTCCAGCGGCTCCAGACGTTCGTTGGCGCTGTCGATCTCGCGCTCGAGGCGTTCGACCTGATCGGGCACGATGCGCAACGCTTGGCGAGTCTCGTCCTGCCGCTCGGGCATGCAGAGATCGGCGCCGAGGTCGAACAGGTCGTTCTGCACCGCCGCCAGGATCGGATCGGCGGCCGGCCCGGCATAGAAGCGGGCGAGGCCGACGGCGGCGTTCGCCTCGTCGACCTCGCCGATGGCGCAGATGCGGAGGCTGTGCTTGGGACTGCGGCTGCCGTCGCCCAGCGACGTCTCGCCGCGGTCTCCCGTGCGGGTGTAGATGCGGCTCAACCTGACCACGCCACGCTCCTTTCCCCGGGCAGCCGGACGGCGATCGGCCGCACCTCGCGCCCGGGCGCATTGGGGTTGTCGACGATCGGCTTCAACTCGTCGATCAGGAAGCGCACCACTCCCGCCTGATACTCGTCCCGGACCAGCGCCCAGGTGACGAACAGTCCGCCGCGCGCATCATGGGCCGCCAGCGCGGGATCGTCGGCATGGGCGTTCAGCGCCTTGGCCAGATCCGGCGTGCTGCCGACATACACCCACTGCGGCCGCGAGCCGGCGTGCCACATGACGTAGACTGCGCTTACCCCTTCCAGCCCCTCGTCCTCGGGATACAGATAAGCCAGACGATGGAAGCGCCCCAGCCGGGACAGCACCCATTTCGGATCCGCCGCCGCCATGCCTCACTTCCCCGCTCTTTTGTCCAATCATACCATGGATCTGCGGTTGCGGAACGTCTACGAGAGGGATTGCCCGGCAGAGGAGGTCAGGCACCGTCCAGGGGGCGGCTCGCCGTCTCCAGCCAGGCGAGATCGGCGCCGGCGAGAAGGGGGGCAAGGGTGCTGCGCACGTGGCGGTGATAGGCATCGAGCCAGGTCCGCTCACCGCTGCTGAGCAGGGAGGGTTCGATCAGGCGGAGGTCGATCGGCGCCAGGCTCACCGTCTCGAAGCGCAGGAACGAGGGGATGGCCGCGGCCTGGACCAGGACCAGGTTCTCGATCCGGATCCCATAGGCGCCGGTCTGGTAATAGCCGGGCTCGATCGACAGCAGCATGCCGGGCTCGAGCGCCACCCGGTTGGGCAGCTTCGAAATCCGCGCCGGCCCTTCGTGGACGCTGAGGAAGCAGCCGACCCCGTGCCCGGTGCCGTGGTCGTAGTCCAGCCCCGCCTCCCACAAGGGGCGGCGGGCCAGGGAGTCGAGCTGGGAACCCGAGGTGCCCTTTGGGAACTGAGCTGTGGCGAGCGCAATGTGACCCTTCAGCACCAGGGTGAAACGGGCCCGCATCTCATCGGACGGTTTGCCGATCGCCACCGTGCGCGTGATGTCGGTGGTGCCGTCCGGATACTGGCCGCCGGAATCAACCAGGAACAGATTGCCGGCCTCGAGCGGCCGGTCGGTCTCGGGCGAGCCCCGATAGTGGACGATGGCTCCGTTCGGGCCTGCCCCGGCAATGGTCGGGAAGCTCGGGCCCCGATAGGCTGGGTCTTGGCGCCGGATCTCGTCGAGGCGCTGCGCGGCCTCGGACTCCGTCACGCTGCCTTCTGCCAGCGCCCGATCGAGCCAGGCCAGGAAGCGGCACAGGGCGGCGCCATCGCGCCGGTGCGCTGCGCGGATTCCCTCCTGCTCGACGGCGTTCTTGCGTGCCTTGGGCAGGGCGCATGGGTCGGCGAACCACGCCACCTTTGCGCCACGCAGCATCTGCACCACCCGCTGCGGCGTTCCTTCGCGATCGACGCCGACGCGCAGGCCCGCGGCCCCGATCTCGCCCAGCACGCCCTCCAGGGCCTCCGGGTCGTGCACGCGCACCCCGGTGCCGAGGCCGGCGCGGGCGTCCGCAGTCATCTTGCGGGGGTCGAGGAACAGATCCGCCGTGCCGTCGCCCCGGACCAACACGAACCCCAGCGGCAGCGGCGCGAACGGCACGTCGCCGCCGCGCAGGTTGAACAGCCAGGCGAGCGATTCCGGCGCCGTCACGAACGCGGCATCGAGGCGCTCGGCGGCCAGTGCGGCGGCCACCTCCTGGCGCTTCTCGGCGCTGGAGCGGCCGGCGTAGGAGTCCGAATGGGGTACGACCGGAGCCAGCGGCGGCGGCGGCTGGTCCGCCCACACCGCGTCGATCGGGTTCTCCGACACCGGCACCAAGCTGCCCCCCGCCTTGACGGCCGCCGCCTCGAGCCTTTCCGCCTGGGACGGCGGCACGTGCCAGGGGTCGTAGCCGAGACGACCTTCCGGCGGCAGGTTCGCGGCGATCCAATCTGCGGCCGGCTCGTCAACGAGATGGTGCAGTTCGAACAGGCGGGCGTCCACCTGGGCTCCCGCCTGCAGCGTATAGCGCCCGTCGGCGAACAGGGCGGCCTTGTCGGCAAGGATGACCGCGACTCCGGCCGACCCGGTGAAGCCGGTGATCCACGCCAGCCGCTCGGCGCGGAGCGGCACATACTCGCCCTGGTGCTCGTCGGCGCGCGGCACCACGAAGCCGTCCAGGTTCTGTCGATGAAGCTCGGATCTCAGCCGCTGCAGCCGGGCCGGATCGAAGGGGCGCAGGAGATCGCGATAACGCTCCCGCTCCCGCGCAACCGCAGCAGCGAGGGCGGAGCGGGCGGCCTCGTCGAGGCGGCCCTCGAACGGCAGCGGCGCCGTATCGCCGGCGGGGGACGCCGCGAGACCGCGCACCAGGGCGTCGAGCTCGGGCTCATCCATGCTGATGCCGCACCTCTTGAGCTGCTCCGCCACCACGCGACTATCCTCGGCGACCACGAGCCCTCCTGCCGCTTTCCAGTGTTTCACGAAGCTAGGCGGCCGCGCGCGCGGGGGCAAGGGCGGGCAGCGCCGCGATGGGTATGCGTTTGCTGCAGTGCTGCGGCGCAACATTCGCACGCGAAAAATCCGCAGTACGGATTATCTTTCGATCTGTAAGCGAACCAGACGGTTACATACTTACGGCTAGTTTGATATCCCGACACTAGGAGAACTACTATGAACGCCAACGAAAACATGAGCTTCACGAAGGTCGACTGGTTCCAGGTGAATGCCGCGATCCAGGCCGCCCGCGCCGAGCGCGCTCGCATTCTTGGCCAGGCGCTGCGCGCCGCCTTCCGCGGGCTGGGCCGCCTCGTCTTCGGCGTCGCGGACATGATTTCCCGCGCTGCACAAAGCGCCCGCCTCTATGACGAGCTGAGCCGCATGAGCGATCGTCAGCTCGCCGACGTCGGCATCCAGCGCGAGGACATCGCCCGCATCGTCGCCAAGTCGATGTCCGACGCCCGGGCCGAGAGGGCCGGAAAGGTCGTCGAACTGCATGCCAAGGGCGTGTCGGCCGACCTCGGCGAGGTCAAGAAGGCCGCCTGATCGATCTCCTTCCTGGTGTGGGGAACCGGGCCAGGGGGCTTCCGCCCCCTCCCCGGCCTCCCGACCGGAAGGAGGGCCTTGTTGCAGCGCAGCAGACGTGGTCACGCCTCCCGACCGTCTTCGGCCCGCAGGCCCATTCCCCAAAAATCCGCTTCCAGCCGGCACGCCGCATCGAAGGTCCGCACCAGGTCGGGCCAGCGCGGCGACGACGGCACGTCCCGGCCGATCAGCCGCGCCGCCACCCCTTCCATCAGCGTTCCCACCGTCCGACAGAGGTCCTGGTACCCCGGGCCGGCGTAGCTGGCGATCCATTCCCCGTACGGGTGCCCGGCCGGCAGCCGCGCCGTTGCAGCGAGGCGGGCTCCGATCTCGCCGTAGCCGAACGCGCAAGGCGCCAGGGCGACCAGCAGGTCCAGGAGATCGCCGCGCACTCCGGCGTCGATGATGAAGCGCGTGTAGGCGAGGGTCTCGGGCTCCTCGACCGTGGCCGCGAGGGCCTCCTCGTCGATTCCCTCGGCAGCGCAGGTGGCGACGTGCAGCCGCATCTCCTCGTCGATCGACGCGAGCGCGATGGCGGCGGCGGCCCGCATCTCGGCGATGCGGTCGCTTTTGGCGACCGCCAACGCCCAGGCGCGCGTGAAGTGGATCAGGTAGACGTAATCCTGGCGGAGATAGCGCAGATAGCACTCGCGCCGCAGCGAGCCGTCCCCCAGCCCGACGACGAAGGGGTGGTCGACGTACGCCTGCCAGGCCTTTCCGCAGCAGCCGCGCAGGGCGCCGAACAGGGGCGAGCCGTAATCCTGGGCCTGCAAACCTTTTCCTCCGCCGTCTAGGGCTGCCGCGGCTCGCCGGGCTTGCCCTGGCGGAACCCGCGCGCGGTCATGCAGTCGGCGACCAGCTGCCTTTCCCGCACCTTGGCATCGTATACAGCCATCCTGGTCGGCAGCGAGGAGGCGTTCGAGCCGATGGTCGGGTCGGTGTAGCCGGTGCGGCGATCGAAATCCTGGTTCGCCAGGGCCGAGGCCTGACGGCGGCACGCCGCCAGAGTGCCCTGCGCTTGCTGCGCGGTGGCTTTGGGGCTGTACCAGTCTGCCGTGTCGCTGGCGCATGCACCGAGGACAAGCAGCGGCAGCGCCAGCCATGCTGTGATCAAGTTTCTCATCCTGCCAACGTAGAGCCTGTGGCAGAGCGGTCAAGCATGGAAGGCATGAACCGTGCGCGGGACGATCGGCCCCGCGTCCGGCTCCCACCACCTGGAGAGGGCGTCGCCCGGCCGGGATAACGGTGCGCCTCCCGGCCCGGCCGCCGGCCCCTTGACCAAGAGCCGGCGATCGTCGCGACGTCCTGCCTCCTGAGATGCCAACAGCGGCGGGACGGGGTTTATTCCGCCGCCCTCACTGGCTCGCCGTGATGCCGCCGTCGACATACATCACCTGGCCGGTGACGAAATCGGACGCCGGCGAGACGAAGAACAGGGTCGGCCCGACGCAATCCTTGGGGTCGGCGATCCGTCCCAGCGGGATGCGCTCGTACAGGTATTTGCGGAATTCGGGGTTTTCCACCACGTGGCGGATCTGTTCGGTGTAGACGAACGTGGGCGCCACGGCGTTGACGTTGATTCCGTGCGGTGCCAGCTCCAGCGCGTGCTGCTTGACCATCATCACCTGGCCGCCCTTGGTCGAGCAGTAGGCGGAGTAGCCGCGCCCCCGCAGGCCGAGCTGCGAGCGGACCGAAAGGTAGTGCACGATCTTGCCCGGCTTGTTCGCCGCCACCAGATGGCGGGCGACCGCCTGGGCGAGGAACATCGAAGCCCTGAGGTTGACCTTGTAGACGGCGTCGAAGGCCTCCTCGGTGACGTCGAGGATCGGCTGCTCGATCTGCAGCCCGGTGCAGTTGATCAGAATGTCGATCCCGCCGTGATCGCGCACGATGCGATCGACCGAGGCACGGATCTGTTCGACCTCGGTGACGTCGCAGGCGAACCCGTCGGCGTCGTGACCCTTGCGGGCGAGAGCTTCCGCCAGGGCCTCCGCCCGGTCGCCGTGGCGGCCCGAGAACACCACCTTGGCGCCATGCATGCAGAGCGCCCAAGCCACCGCCTCGCCGATGCCACCGTAGCCGCCGGGCATGTAGACGACCTTGCCCTTGAGGTCGAAGAGGCCGGCGAGTTCCCGCTCGAAGTCGATGATCGGAGCAATGCGGTCCGATTCCTGTTCGGCCATGCGTGTTCCTCCCCTTCAGAGCCCGCCAAGTTGGAAAGCAGTTTGCACAGCTTGTCAATGTTGGGAATAGATGTTCAAATGCCGACGGGGTATGCAAGGGGGCAACCATGGTCAGGATTTCTCCACGCTCGGAGGGGTCCCGGGTGCCGCGGACCTTCGAGGATCTCAAGGCGGTGCTCGCCAACCGATACGGCAGCCTGAGCGCGCAGCTGCAGCGGATCGCCCAGTACGTGGTCGACCATCCGGACGAGGTCGCGCTCGATACGGTGACGGTGACCGCCAATCGGATCGGCGCGCAGCCGTCCAGCATCGTGCGCTTCGCCCAGGCGCTCGGCTATTCGGGCTTCACCGAGATGCAGCGGGTGTTCCGGGCTCATCTCGTCGCCGGCACCGTCAATTACCGCACCCGCCTGCACAACTTCCGTCCTTCGGCCTCGGGCAAGGGCTACGAGCGGGTGCTCGCCACCTTCGTCGAGGAGGGCATCGGCGAGTTGCAGCGGCTGCGCGAGAGGACCACCACGGAGGACCTGCAGGCGGCCGTCAGGATGATGGCGCGGGCGTCCGAGATCTACCTGATCGGTCAGCGGCGCTCGTTCCCGGTCACCTTCTACCTGGCCTATGCGCTCGGCCGGCTGGAGCGGCGGTGTCGACTGGTGGACGGGCTTGCCGGGCTCTACCGGCAGCAGATCCAGCCGGCGTCCAGGCGCGATCTCGCCATCGTCACCAGCTTCTCGCCCTACGCGAGCGAGGTGGTCGATGCCGTCGGCCTGCTGAACAGCCGAAGCGTGCCGATGATCGCCATCACCGACAATCCGATCGGGCCCATCGCCCAGCAGGTCGAGGTGGCGTTCGCGATCCAGGAATCCGAGGACCGCGGCTTCCGCAGCCTGGTGGCGCCGCTCTGCCTGGCCCAGAGCCTGGTGGTGGCGCTCGGCCTGCGGCTGGAACGTGATCAGAATGGAAGGGACAGGACACAGCATTCATGACCAGAAAGGCCTTTGACGTCATTGCCTTGGGGCGCGCCGCCGTCGACTTCTACGGCGAGCAGGTCGGTGGGCGGCTCGAGGATACGCGCTCGTTCGCGAAGTACATCGGCGGCAGTCCGTGCAACACCGTGATCGGCGCCTCCCGGCTGGGGCTCCGGTGTGCGCTCATCACCCGCGTCGGCGACGAGCACATGGGCCGCTTCGTACGCGAGACCCTGCAGGCCGAGGGAGTGGACGTCAGCCATGTCCGCACCGACCCCGAGCGCCTGACCGGGCTGGCCATCCTCGGCCTCAAGGACCGCTCGACGTTCCCGCTCCTGTTCTACCGCGAGAACTGCGCCGACATGGCGATCGAGGACACCGACTTCGGGCCCGAGTTCATCGCCTCGTCGAAGGCCCTGGTGGTCAGCGGGACCCATTTCTCGACCGAAAAGGTCTACCGCGCCAGCCGCGCCGCCATGCGCTACGCCCGGCAGGCGGGGGTCAAGGTCGCCTGGGACATCGACTACCGTCCCGTCTTGTGGGGGCTGACCAGCCGCGGCATGGGCGAGAACCGCTTCGTCGCCAGCGACAAGGTGAGCGAGCACCTGCGATCGATCCTGCCCGACTGCGACCTCGTGGTCGGCACCGAGGAGGAGGTCCATATTGCCGGCGGCACCACCGACACGCTGGAGGCGCTGCGCAACATCCGCAAGCTGAGCGCCGCGGTGCTGGTGCTGAAACGCGGCCCCATGGGCTGCGTCGTCTTTCCCGGTCCCATTCCCGACAGCATCGAAGAAGGGCTGGTGGGGCGCGGTTTCCCGATCGAGGTCTACAACGTGCTGGGGGCGGGGGACGCCTTCATGGGCGGCTTCCTGCGGGGCTGGCTGCGCGACGAGCCGTGGGAGACCTGCTGCACCTACGCCAACGCCTGCGGGGCGATCGTGGTGTCGCGCCACGCCTGTTCTCCGGAGGCCCCGAAATGGGTCGAGCTGGAGGATTTCCTGAAGAACGGCAGCCCGCACTTCCGACTGCGCGAGGACGCCCGTCTCAACCACATCCACTGGAGCACCAACCGGCGTCCCGACTGGCCCGAGGTGCTGTGCGCCGCCTTCGACCACCGCAAGCAGTTCGAGGAGATGGCCGATCGCCACGGCGCGCCGCGCGAGCGGATACCGGCCATCAAGAACCTGATCGCCGACGCTGTCGAGCAGGCCGGCGGCGGGCGCCGCGGCACCGGGGTGCTGCTCGACGACGTGTACGGATTCGCACCGTTGTGCCGGATGACCGGCCGCGGCGTCTGGGTCGCCCGTCCGGTCGAAATCCAGGGCCAGGTGCCGGTCGCCTTCATGGCCGGAGAGAACGTTGCCCTGGCGTTGCGCGAGTGGCCCGCCGAGCACGTCGTCAAGTGCCTGGTCTACTTCCATCCCGACGACCCGGCGGACCTGCGCGAGACCCAGCTCGCCCGCCTGCGTCAGCTCGACCAGGCCCGTCTTGCCTCGCACCTGGAGCTCCTGGTCGAGGTGATTCCGTCGCTGGAGCGGCCGAACGGGACCAATACCGTCGCCCGCGCCCTGGAGGCCATCTACGCGGCCGGCGTCCGCCCCGACTGGTGGAAGCTGCAGCCGCCCTCCGACCCCGCCGTCTGGCAGACGATCGAGCGCGTGGTGGCGGCGGGCGACCCCTATTGCCGCGGCATCCTGCTGCTCGGCCTCGCCAAGCCGATCGAGGACGTCGGCGCCAGCTTCGCCGTGGCCCGCCGCAGCCCGCTGTGCCGGGGGTTCGCGGTCGGCCGCAGCCTGTGGGGCGAGCCGGCCGAACGCTGGTTTGCCGGGCGCCTCGACGACGCCGGCCTGGTGGACGGGGTTGCCGACAACTACCGCGCCCTGGTTGCCGCCTGGGACAGAGCGGCCGGCTGAGGCCGCTCCAGGATCCAGCGGTCGAGCGCCAGCCGTCCGGGACCGTAGGCCACCACGGCGAGCGCCATCGCCGCCCATGCGAGGTGGAAGTTGGCCCACCCGTCGGGCACGGTGAGCTGGATGATGCCCGTCATTACCAGCAGACCCAGGGCCGCGAACCGGGTTCCGAGGCCGAGAACCAGCAACACCGGCAGCACGATCTCGGCGGTCCCGGCCAGCCATGCCGTCAGGTGGGGTGCGGGGTAGGGGATCTCCATGCCGAGGATGTGCAGGCGGAACTCCTCGGTGAACAGCAGCACCGCGCTGTCGGACAGATGCAGGAACCCGTCCCACTTCGTCAACCCGGAGCGGTAGAACGGCACCGCCAGGGCCAATCGCAGCAGAAGCTGCACGAGCGAGGCTGGGACCTTGGCAAGCAGGCCGTTGGCGGCGACGATCATGGACGGGCCTCCTGTCTCGTGAATCCGATTACGGCGCCGGACCGGAACAGGCCGGAGAGGTTGTAGGGGAGATCGAACCCGGGAACGGCGGCGCACGCTGCGGCGGTCGCGGCTCCGAGCGGAACGCCTGCCGCGAGGTCGGCCGCGAACGCAACGCCGCCGGCCGGCAGGCGGTGGACCAGGACCTCCGCATCCGGGCGCACGACCAACAGCTCTTCCGGCTCCCAGGCCGCGGGCGGCTGGGGCTCCGCCTCTCCCTGGTGCGCGGCCCAGATGGTGCCGATCGGGTAGGGCGAGCGGATGAGCCGCAGCGAGGGATGGAGCTTCAGCACGGTCTCCTCGAGGTCCTCCACCGGTACCGCGCGGGGGTCGAGCGGCGAAGCCTCGGCGGCGTGGAACGCCTCGGTCCATGCCGCCTCGAGCCGCGCCACGTCGGCCAGGTAGGGGACCTCCGCCGCTGGCGGGAACGCCGCGATGAAATCGGGAAAGCTGCTGCCGTACTCGATCAGCAGCGGCGAGGCCGGCTTGTGCCCGGCGACGTAGGCGCGCGCCATGGCGGCAAAGAACGGATCGCCGACCAGCCTCCGCACCACGGGGAAGCGGTCGCCGAGGGCCGTCACCAGGCCCGCCGTTACGTTGTTGCGGTAGACGGCGAAGCGGCGGACGTCGCAGCGCCCGTTGCGTCCGAGGACGCCGGTCGGCACCGGCAGTTCGGGGTCCGTCAGGGCGGCGGCGAACGCACGCTGGCGCTCACGCAGCGGCAGCATGACGGACCTCCCTCAACAGGCGGTCGGCCTTGCGGGCCTCGCCGAACAGGACCGGCCACTCGGGAACGTCGTTGTCCCACTCGATCAGCACCGGCGCCGGCCCGATGCGGCCAAGTGCATCGGCGCAGAGCCGCCATGCCGCAGGGTCGATCGCGGACCCGTGGTCATCGATGACGAGGGGGTGTCGGTCGTCGTCCTCGCCGATCGCGAAGCCGCCGAGATGGATTTCGTCGACGGCGGCGACCGGGAAACGAGCGAGGTAGCCGGCAGCGTCGTAGCCGTGGTTGGTGGCCGAGACGACGACGTTGCTGATGTCGAGCAGCAGTCCGCAGCCGGTTCGCCGGACGACCTCGGCCAGGAACTCGGTCTCGGGGATCGTGCTTTCGGCGAAGATGACGTAGGTCGACGGGTTCTCCAGCAACAGGCGCCGGCCGACAATGGTCTGGGTCTCGTCCGCATGCTCGCAGACCCGCGCCAGCGTCTCCTCGGTGTAGGGCAAGGGGAGTAGGTCATTGAGGAACGCCTCGCCGTGCGACGACCACGCCAGGTGCTCGGAGAACAGCCCGGGCTCGTAGCGCTCGACCAGCGCCTTCAGGCGTTGCAGATGGGCGGAATCCAGCGGACGGTCGGCGCCGATCGACAGGCCCACGCCGTGCAGCGACAGGGGATGGCGCTCGCGGACCGCCTCCAGCCAGCGGTGGGGTGGACCGCCGGCGCCCATGTAATTCTCCGCATGGACTTCGAAGAAGCCGATGTCCGGCTTGTCGTCGAGGATTTGGCGGTAGTGCTGCGGCTTCAGCCCGACGCCGGCGCGGGCGGGGATCGTCGGCGCAACGCGGTTGGTCATGGCGTCCTCGCGCATTCGGGTGCCCGCCGTCCCTGCGGGCCTCCGGGGGGACGGCGGGCAGAGGGGCAAGCTCAGGCCTTCGGCACGTCGCGGGCGAGTGCCTCCAGCGATCCCATGCGGTCGCCGGGAAGCTTCATCGTGGTGCAGGTGCCCTTGGGGACGTACTTCCAGGCGTTGCCCTGGTAGTCAACCTTGGAGGTGCCGGCGCAGGTCGTTCCTGCTCCGGCGGCGCAGTCGTTCTGGCCCTTGAGCGCGACCCCGAAGCACTTCTCCTTGCCGGAGTCCTGGGCGGTGGCGGGAACGGACATCAGCGCGAAGGCGGCGAGGAGCGAGCTGGCGAGCGCGATGTTGGCTGAGCGACGGTTCATGATCCTTCTCCCTTCGATCTCGTCGTGGGC
Source organism: Rhodospirillales bacterium (assembly GCA_018432935.1). GTDB lineage: Bacteria > Pseudomonadota > Alphaproteobacteria > Rhodospirillales > Shumkoniaceae > JAHDSF01. The sequence continues at coordinate 18,836 of JAHDSF010000035.1, forward strand.
CGGAAGCGGCTCACAGCAGGCTCTACGTCGCGGACGCCGCGTTCGTTACGCCGTTCACCAAAGTGTGTTTGACTTGCGTCCTGCGTTCACAAATTGTTGATCCCGGACAGCAGGCGTAACGAATGACCGACCCCGCGCGAAGAACCGAACAGACCATCCGGAGGTTCGCCCGCGAAGCGGAGTGGGCCGGTCTGATGATCGCCGCGACCGATCATGGCGATCAGGCCGCCTACCGCGCGCTGCTCGAGGCCGTGGCCGGTTTTGTGCGGTCGCTGGCGAGGCGCGGCTTCGCGCGGGCCGGGTTGGATATCGGCGAGGCCGAGGACGTGGTGCAGGAGACGCTGCTGGCGATCCACCTGAAGCGGAATACGTGGCGGCGGTCCGATCCGCTGGGCCCTTGGGTGACGGCGATCGCCCGCAACAAGCTGATCGACGCGCTGCGCCGCCGCGGCCGCCGCGGCGAGGTGGCGATCGAAGATCTTCCCGGCGAACTGGAGGCGGAGGAGACGTCGCCGGTTGTCGAGGACCTCCGGGGTCTGCTCGGTGGACTGGGCGAGCGCCAGCGGAGGATCGTGACCGCGATCTCGATCGAGGGCCGATCGGTGCGCGAGACGGCCCAGCTTCTGCAAATGACGGACGGCGCGGTCCGGGTCGCGCTGCATCGCGGTTTGAAGGCCCTGGCAGCCCGGTTTCGGGATGGTTCGCATGAAGACGGATGACCTCATTACTGCCCTGGCCGCGGACGCGCGCAGCGCCAGTCCGCCCTTCGGGCGCGTCCTCGCGCTCGCGCTGGCCGCCGGTGCCGTCCTGAGCCTGATGGCGTTCGCGCTGCGCATCGGCCTCCGCCCCGACATCGTCGAGGCGCTGGGCACGGTTCGCTTCGTGTTCAAGTTCATCGCCATTGCCGCGGTCGCCGTGCCGGCGCTGGTTCTTGTCTTCCGCGTCGGCCGCCCGGACGCGGACTTCGGGTGGTGGGGCGATGCGCTGGTGGCCGGTCCCCTCCTGCTCACGCTGGCGGTGTTGGCCGAACTGGTGGCGGTGCCGAGCGCCGCATGGTCGGCGCGCCTGATCGGCTCGAACGCGATCCATTGCCTGATCGTGATTCCGTCCCTTTCCGCCGCACCGCTGGCGTTCCTGCTGGCCGCCCTGCGCCGCGGCGCGGCGCCCCGCCCCGCGGTGGCGGGCGCGGTGGCGGGGCTTGCCTCGGCGTGCGTTGCCGCCGCCTACTACGCCGCCAACTGCACCGACGACAGCCCGCTTTTCGTCGCCACCTGGTATCCCCTGGCGTTCGCGGTTCCGGTCGCGGCCGGCGCCCTGCTGGGATCCCGTCTGCTGCGCTGGTGAGCGGTTGCGGGCACGGGATCGCCGTGGCAGGATCGCCCCCCGCGAAAGGAGCGAGCCCATGCAGAAACTGAAGAACTACATCGGCGGCCAGTGGATCGAGCCGACCGGGTGCCAATGGCTGGACGTCGAGAACCCCAGCACTTGCGAGATCGTCGCCCAGGTTCCCCTGTCGTCGGCGCGCGAGCTCGACCAGGCGGTCGAGGCGGCGAGACAGGCGTTTCCCGGCTGGGCTGCCACTCCCGCGGACCGCCGGGTCGAGCCGCTGTTCAAGCTGGCTCACCTGATGCGCGAGAACATGGAAAAGCTGTCGCGCACCATCACAACCGAGATGGGGAAATCGCTGCCCGATGCCCGCGCCGAGATGAAACGGGCGCTGGAGAACGTGGAGGCGGCCTGCGGCATGCCGATCCTGCAGCAGGGCGACAAGCTGGTGGCGGCTTCGGGCGGCATTGACGGCGAGGTGCTGCGGCTGCCGATCGGCGTCTTCGGCATGATCCCGCCTTTCAACTTCCCGGCCATGGTGCCGTTCTGGTTCCTGCCCTATGCGGTGGCGGCGGGCAACACCTACGTGATCAAGCCGTCCGAGCAGGTGCCTTGCTCGCTGCAGGCGATCGGCGAGCTGGTCGAGCGGGCCGGCTTCCCGCCGGGGGTCATCAACATCGTCAACGGCGACAGGAACGTGGCCGAGGCGATGCTGGCCCACCCCGACATTGCCGGCATCTCGTTCGTCGGCTCGAGCCGGGTGGCGCGGATCGTCGCCGAGACTTGCGCGCGCTCGGGCAAGCGCTACCAGGCGCTGGGCGGCGCCAAGAACCACCTGGTGGTGATGCCCGACGCCAAGATCGACGAGGTGGTGCGCAACCTCGTGACGTCCGGCTTCGGCTGCGCCGGCCAACGCTGCATGGCCTCGTCGGCGATCGTCTGCGTCGGCGACAGGGTGCACGACGAGATCACCGCCAAGTTCGTCGCCGCCTCCAGGGAGGTGATCGTCGCCAATCCGCTCGATCCCGAGGTGGCGGACGAAGGAATGGTGATGGGGCCGGTGATCTCGAAGGCGGCCAAGGAGCGCATCGAGGGCCTGATCGCGACCGGCATCAAGGAAGGGGCCAACCTCGTCCTCGACGGCCGCGGCATCCGGGTGCCGGGAAACAACCGCGGCTACTTCATCGGCCCGACCGTGTTCACCGGCGTCCGGCCCGGGATGGAAATCCACGCCACCGAGATCTTCGGGCCGGTGCAGGTGATCCTGAAGGCCGACACCCTGGATCAGGCGATCGCCATCATCAACGCCCACGAGTACGGCAACGGCGCCTCGATCTACACCCAGAACGGCTACTGGGCGCGCAAGTTCAAGCTCGAGGCCGAGGCGGGGATGATCGGCATCAACGTCGGCATCCCGGCGCCGGTCGCCTACCTGCCGTTCGGCGGCATGAAGGCGTCGATGTTCGGCGACATCAAAGGGCAGGGCAAGTCGGTTGCCGACTTCTTCACCCATCCCAAGGTGGTCACCGAGCGCTACTGGCCTGAAGGCTGAAAAGCCGCCGCCCTCATCCTGAGCCTGTCGAAGGATGAGGGCGGGCCTCATGGCTCGACAGGCTCACTATAAGGGCTCGCGAGAGGCCCGGACACGGAGGAGAGCCGAGTTGCCGCAGACCAAGGTCAAGGTCCCCGCGGGCGCCGTCGACAGCCACATGCACATTGTCGGCGATTACGCGCGCTATCCGCTTGCGCCCACCGCAAACGTCAAGCCGCCGGTCGCCGACGTGCCGGCCTACCTGGCGGTCCTGAAGCGGATCGGCGTCGAGCGCTGCCTGGTGGTGCAGCCCTCGATCTACGCCTTCGACAACAGCTGCACGATGGACGCGGTGGCGACGATCGGCGAGCGCGCCAGAGGGGTCGTGGTCGTGCCGCCGACGGTGACCGAACCGGAGATCGCTGCGCTCGACGCCCGCCGCGCCTGCGGAGTCCGCTTCCACATGCTGCCGGGCGGCGTCCTGCCCTGGGATGCGATGGAAGACATGGCGGCCAAGGTCGGCCCCTTCGGCTGGCATGTGCAGCTGCAGATGGATGGCCGGCTGCTGCCGGAACGGATGCCCCTGCTGCGGCGCCTGAAGGCCAAGCTGGTGATCGACCATACCGGCAAGTTCCTCGAGCCGGTGGCGACCGATCACCCCGCGTTCCGGGCACTTCTCGAGCTGGTAGAGGCCGGCAACACCTGGGTCAAGCTGTCGGCGCCCTACGAGACGTCGAAGGTCGGCCCGCCGCTCTATGATGATGTCGGCCGGCTCGCCAAGGTGCTGGCGAAGGCGGCACCCGAGCGCATGTTGTGGGCGACCAATTGGCCCCACTTCCGCCAGTACGATCCGCCGAGCGAGGAAATGCTGCTCGACATGATGCTGGACTGGATCGGCGACGACAGCGCGATCACGCGGGCGCTCCGCGACAATCCGGCCGAGGCGTTCGGGTTCTGAGCCGTCGCCTCCGCCTCGGGGGGGCAGGTGTCAGGTCTTCCGCAGCACGACCACGCGGCTGCGGATGCCGCGGGCGACGATATAGTCCTCGTCGCGCTCCTCGACGATCGTGCAGAGGCCGCTCGCCGCCAGTCTGTCGAACTTGGCCCGGTATCCGTCCTCGATGTAGGCATCCCCGTTGACGGTGATGGCGGCGATGCCGCCTGCCACGAGGATGCGCAGCACCTCGTCGAGGCCGGCGGGGCCGACGTGGTGGTGGGTGAAGGTGCCGACGCTGATCGCGGCACCGTAGTTCGCGTCGGGGATGGCGAGCCGCCCGGTGAGGTCGCCTTCCATCAACGTGCGGTACGCGCGCTTGGCCAGTGCCTGGCTGAGCATTTCGGCCGAGATATCCACCCCGTCGACGTTCACGAACCCCTGTTCGGCCAGCCGGCAGCCGACCAGGCCGGTGCCGCAACCGATGTCGATGACGGGTATCGTTCGGTCCTCCACGTGCCTGGCGAAGACGGCTGCGGCGCGTTGCGGAGCGACGTAGTGGTTGTCGCCGAGCTCGTCGTCGTAGGACAGTGCCCACCGCCGGTAAAGCGCGACGATCTCGTTCTTGTCCCTGCGGTCATACGCCCGGTCGAACAGCGGCTGATAGGCCGGCATCGCTGTCTCCGTTCTCGATGTCTTGAAGGCGCGTCGGATCCCACGGCGCCTCGCGCCGTGGGATCCCGGAAACGAGTCTAGGAGGTGGCGGCCTTCCGCGCGGTCTCGACCCAGCCGTCGAAGGTCTTCTGGTGGGCCCTGATCCAGGCGTCGGCGTGGCGCTCGATGTCCTTGGCCGAGTCTTCGCCGTCGCGCATCTTGAGGTTCTGGGCGCTGATGTCGTTGGCGCTCAGCTTCATGACCGAGAACAGCTTGGCGGCGGCAGGGTTCGCCTTCGCCCATGCGAGATTGGCGACGATGCGCTGGACGTTGGCCTGGAAGCCGTAGTTGCTGCCGTCGGGAAGCGCCGTGTCGACGTCCTTGCGCTCGCCCGGCAGCGAGCTGAAGGGAACGTTGAGCCAGACCACGTCCTTGCCCGGGACCAGCACGCCGCTCACCCAGTAGGGCGTCCAGGTATAGTACAGGATGGGCTTGCCCTGCTTGTGGCGGGCGATGGTGTCGGCGATGATTGCCGAGTAGGAGCCCTGATTGTGGGTCACCGTGCTGCGGAGGTCGAAGGCGTCGAGCTGATGCTCGATCACCTTTTCGCAGCCCCAGCCGGGGGTGCAGCCGGTCAGGTCGGCCTTGCCGTCATCGTTGGAATCGAACAGCTTGGCGATCTTCGGGTCCTTGAGCTGGCCGAGGTTGGTGATGCCGTGCGCCTCGGCGGTCTTCTTGTCGATCAGGTATCCCTGCAGCGCTCCGGACGAAAACACCCCTTCGCGGTAGATCTTCTCGGCGCCGCCCGCCCGCGTGTAGAAGTCGACGTGCAGCGGGTCCCAATGGTCGGCGAGAAAGGTCGCGTCGCCGTTGGCGATCGCCACGTGCCCGGCTGCGTACTCGATCTCCTTGATCGGCTTGACCTCGTAGCCGAGCCGTTCCAACGCCTTTACGACGAGCAGGGTCTGAAAGGTCTCCTCGGCGATCGAACTCTTGAGCGGCTGCACGACGACACCCTTGCCGGGCAGGTCGTCCGCGGCAACGGCGGCGCCCGCCAGGAACACGGCGCCGACCGCCGCCGCGGCGGTCCTCAGGAATCGCGCGTATGGTTTCATGGCCTTTCCTTTCTCGCTCTGTCGATCAGGCGTCGCGTTCGGTCGCCTCGCGGGGGGGTGCCGGCGCGATCTCCAGGCTTGCCCTCATCCTGCCGCGCAGGCGCAGCAGCAGGCCGAGGGGCCCGGTCTGGTACCACTGGAGATTGCCCTTCTCCCGGGAGCTGCGGCCGATCGCCTGGGTGACGCGGTCCAGGATGATCGCCAGCAGCACGATGCCCAAGCCGCCGACCGCCGCCAGCCCCATGTCGAGGCGGCCGATCCCGCGCAGCACCATCTGGCCGAGCCCGCCGACTGCGATCATCGATGCGATCACCACCATCGAGAGGGCCAGCATCAGCGTCTGGTTGACGCCGGCCATGATGGTCGGCATTGCGAGGGGGAGCTGCACCTTGAAGAGCAGCTGCCGTGGCGACGCGCCGAAGGCGCGGGCGGCTTCGACCAGGTCCGGCCTCACCTGACGGATGCCGAGGTTGGTGAGGCGAATCAGCGGCGGCAGCGCGAAGATGATGGTCACCACCACGCCGGGCACGTTGCCGATCCCGAACAGCATCACGATCGGCACCAGGTAGACGAACGCGGGCGTGGTCTGCATGGCGTCCAGCACCGGCCGGACCAGGCTGGCCGCGGCGTCGCTGCGTGCCAGCCAGACCCCCACCGGCAGTCCGAGCATCACGCAGAACAGGACCGAGGTGATCACCAGCGCCAGCGTCACCATCGCCGGGTCCCAGGCACCGATCAGGCCGATCCCCAGCATCGCGACGACGGTTGCGGCAGCCACCCGGCGTCCGGCCGCCTGCCAGGCCAGCAGGCCGAGCAGCGCGATCATCAGAACCGCAGGGGTGGCCAGCAACGCGCTCTCGATGCCGCTCAGCACGGTGTCGATCGGCCAGCGCACCGCCTGGAACAGCGGCCTGAAATTGCCGACCAGCCAGTCGAGCCCGTGTTCGACCCAGGCATCGAGCGGGATCAGGGCTTCCTCGAACGGGTGCAGGATGTCGAAGCTCGGCGCTACGTCCTGGACGGGGTCGCTCAGCCAGTCGGGAGTTCCGGGAGCGGGGGCGCCGCCGCCCCAGGGGTTGGCCTGCTGGTCAGGCATCGAGCCGGCCTCCGTTCTCGCGATCGAGGGCTTCGAGAAGGACGGCGCGGGACACCACCCCCAGGTACCTGTTCGTATCGTCGACGACGGGAATGCCGCACGGGCTGGCGGCGACCAGCCCCATGATCTCGGACAAAGGGGCAGTCCGCGGGACGGCAGCGATCTCGGGCAGGATCGCGTCGTGCACGTTCGGCTTCGCCGTCTTGAGCTGCGCCTCGAGGGATTCGACCGACACCACGCCGTGGAACACCTGCCGCTTGTCGACAACGTAAGCGTGGGGGCGGTCGTAGCGTCCCATCCGCTGCAGTACCGCCTTGACCCCGGATTCCTCGCGGTCGATCACAGTCACCTGCTGCTTGCGGGCGATGTCGCCGGCGGTCAGGACGGTGCCGACGTTGACGCCCCGGAAGAAGGCGCGCACGTAATCGTCGGCGGGGTTCTTCAGGATGTCGTCGGGGGTTCCGACCTGGACCACGCGGCCGCCTTCCATGATGGCGATGCGGTCACCGATCCGGAACGCCTCGTCGAGGTCGTGCGAGATGAAGATGACGGTGCGCTTGCTGTCTTCCTGGAGCCTGAGAAGCTCGTCCTGCATCTCGGCGCGGATCAGCGGGTCGAGTGCCGAGAACGCCTCGTCCATCAACAGGATTTCCGGGTCGTTGGCGAGGGCGCGCGCCAAGCCGACCCGCTGCTGCATGCCGCCGGACAGCTCGGACGGATAGCTCTCGGCCCAGCACGCCAAACCGACCTGCTCGAGCGCGGCGCGGGCGCGCTCCTCGCGCTGGCCGGCATCTACGCCCGCCAACTCCAGTCCAAAGGCTACGTTGCGCACAACGTTCAGGTGCGGCATCAACGCGAACGACTGGAACACCATGCTGACCCGACGGCGTCGCAGCTGCAGCAGGTCGCGATCCGAGATCGAAGCGATGTCCTGGCCGCCGATGAAGATGCGGCCGCTCGACGGCTCGATCAGGCGGTTGAGAAGGCGGACCAGGGTGGACTTGCCCGAGCCCGAGAGCCCCATCACGACGAAGATCTCTCCTTCGCGGACCGCGAAGCTGGCGTCGCAGACCCCGATCGTCAGTCCCGTGCGCTCCAGGATTTCCTGCTTGCACAGGCCGCGACGATAGAGCTCGACCGCGGGCTCAGGAAGCCCGCCGAAGATCTTGAATAAATTCTCGACGACAAGTTTGTCCGTGGCAGACAAACGCAAACCCCTCGTAGATTATTTTTGTGTGGGCAACTCGTGCCGGTTCAAACGTTACGAAATGATGGCGTGTATGTCAAACATTTTATTTACTTGCGTGGCAACTATGTCAAGTCTTGCGGAACGGATCCCTGTATTTCCTGGTGAAATTGATGGAGATACTGTGGCGATGTGTACTTGAGGCTTTTTTTGCTTTAGGAAGTAAAGCGCATCCTCCGGAAAAGAAGAGGGCCCTCCCGCGGGAGGGCCCTCAATCGGAGGTAGCGCTTTCGGGTGCCGTTCAACCTTTGCCGATCCGCATCGCGACGAAGCGCAGTCCTCCCTGGCCGTCGACCAGGAGCAGGACCGACTTGCGGCCGGCCTTTGTCGCCTCGGCGAGAAGGCGGCGAACGTCTTCGGGCGTGCTGACCTCTTTCTGGCTGACCTCGACGATGACGTCGCCCGGACGGATGCCCTTCTCGGCGGCGGCGCTGTTCGCGGCCACCGAAGTAACGACCACGCCCTTGCCGCTCTCGTCGAGGCTGAAGCGCTCGCGCAGGTGCTCGTCGACGGTCGCGATGGTCAGCCCCAGTTCGCCGATGTCGGTGGTTGCCGAAGGCCCGGAGCTCGGCGGCGTCCGCGAGGCCAGCTGCGGCTCATCGTCCTTGAGGGCGCCGACGTCGACCTTCAGCCGCAGCTCCTTGCCGTCGCGCCACACCACCACCTCGGCGGACTTGCCGGCTTCCATCTCGGCGACGATGCGGGGCAGCCTACGCATCTCGTCGATCGGTTTGCCGCCGAACGAGAGGATCACGTCGCCCGCCTTGATCCCGGCGGCCTCGGCCGGGCTCTCGGCGATGACCATCGAGACCAGGGCGCCGCCCGACTTCCTCAGGCCAAGAGGCTCGGCGATCTCCTCGGTCACCGCCTGGATGCGGACCCCGAGCCAGCCGCGACGGACCTCGCCGAACTTGATGAGCTGCTCGATCACCGGCTTGGCGGCCGCGCTGGCGTAGGCAAAACCGATGCCGACGCTGCCACCCGAGGGGGAGAAGATGGCGGTGTTGATGCCGATCACCTCGCCCGCGGTATTGAAGGTCGGCCCGCCCGAATTGCCCTTGTTGATCGAGGCGTCCGTCTGGATGAAGTCGTCGTAAGGGCCGGCGTTGATGTCGCGGCCGCGCGCCGAGATGATGCCCGCGGTCACCGTGCTGCCGAGCCCGAACGGGTTGCCGATCGCCAGTACCCAATCGCCCACCCGCGCCCTGTCGGAATCGCCGAACGGAACGAACGGCAGCGACCGCTTGGCCTCGACCTTGAGCACCGCCATGTCGGTCTTGGCGTCGCGGCCGACGACCTTGGCCTGCAGCCTCGTCTCGTCATGAAGCACGACGGTGATCTCGTCCGCATCCTGGATGACGTGGTTGTTGGTGACGACATAGCCGCGCGCATCGATGATGAACCCCGACCCCAGCGACGTGGCCTTGTGCCGACGCTGGTCGGGCTGGTTGCGGTCGAAGAACTCCTTGAAGAACTCCTCGAACGGCGATCCCGGCGGCAGCTGCGGCACTTCCATCCCGCCGCGGCCCTGGATCGTCTGCGTCGTCGAGATGTTGACGACTGCGGGGAGCAGCCGCTCTGCAAGGTCCGCGAAGCTGTCGGGTGCCGGCCGGGCTAAGGCGGCAGGCGCCGCCAAGACCACCAGCAACAGCGCGGCAAACGCAACACTTCTGCCCCCGCGGGTCCTGGCGGGCGCCATCACCAATCTAGACATCGTTCCACCCTGTCCTGTTTGCTGCGGGCGAAATCTCGACGACACGGCATTATCCCTTGGCGGCCCATACGAGGACGAGCCCCGCGACCGCGAGGCCCAGTCCTCCATAGCGGAGCAGCGAAGGGGGCTGTTCCAGCACCGACGCCAGGACACGCTTCATGCGCTCGGGCGCCAGAGCATAGATAACCCCTTCGATGACCATGGCCAATCCCAGGGCCGCGAGAAATTCCACCATCCTGATCTGCCGCTGTTGCGGGCGCGGAGGCGAACGGGTGTGCCGTCATCCTCCGCGCCCGTGCACCGCTACGGTGCCGGTGCGGTAGCAGCCCCGGTCGGGGGAGCCTCGGAAAGCGGCTCCCGACGCGTCAGTGCGGTGTCGCCGCCTCGAGACGGCGCGGTGCTTGTCGGTCCGGCCTGCTGGGGAGCGGTGACGCGCTGGCCGCCGCTCATGTTGCCGAAATAGCGGAAGAAGTCGCTGTCCGGCGGACCGACGAAGCGGGTGTTCTGGCTGGGCAACCCTTCCTGCAGGGCCTGCATCGAGGCCCAGAAGTCGAAGAACCCGACATCCTGCCCGTAGGCCTCGTTATAGATCCGCTGCGCCTCGGCATCGCCCTGGCCCCGCGTGATCTCGGACGTCTTCTGGGCATTGGAGACGATGATCGTCCGCTGCTTGTCGGCATCGGCGCGGATCCGTCGCGAATCGCGGTCGCCCTCGGCGCGGATCTTGCGGGCCTCCTGCTCGCGCTGCGTCTGCATGCGGTTGAAGATGGCCTGGCTGTTCTCCTCCGGCAGGTCGACGCGCTTGATGCGGACGTCGATCACGGTGACGCCGAACGCCTTGCTCTGCTCGTTCACCCGCTCGGCGATGAGGTGCACGAGCTGCGCCCGCTCCTGGGTCAGGAGACGCGCCAACTCCACCTCGCCGAACACCGCCCGCAGATTGGCGTTGATGACGTTGGCAAGCCGGATCTCCATGCCCTGGATATTGTTCACGGTCTGGAAGAACAGCAGCGGGTCGAGAATCCGGTAGCGGGCGAAGGCATTGACGACGAGCTGCTTCTGGTCGCGCGTCGGCACCTCTTCGTTATCGGCGTTGAAATCGAGCACCCGCTTGTCGAAGACCTCGACGTTCTGGACAAACGGCAGTTTGAAGTTCAGGCCCGCGTTCTTGACCACCCGGACCGGCTTGCCGAACTGCAGCACCAGCGCCTGCTCGGCTTCGTGCACGGTGTACAGGGCCGAATAGCCGAACAGCCCGACCACGATCAGAACGACCGCGACGATGACGAAAGGTCCACGCATGTCAGCTTCCTCCCGTCACGGTGTTGCGGCCCGCGGTCGGCGCCGTGTCCTTGGGGGGCTGGTTGTTGTTGCGCAACGAATCCAGCGGCAGGTACGGCACCACCCCGGAGCCTCCGCCACCCTCGGCACTCTGGTCGATCAGGACCTTGTCGATGTCGCGCATGATCGATTTCATGGTGTCGAGGTAGATCCGCCGCCGCGTCACGTCCTCCTGGTTCTTGTATTCGTTCAGCACCGCCAGGAAGCGGTTCGCCTGGCCGGTGGCGATGGCGATCTTCTGCTCGCGATAGCCCTCGGCGTCCTTGAGGATGCGTTGCGCCTCGCCTTCCGAGCGTTCGAGAACCTCGTTGTAGTACGCGGTCGCCTCGTTGATCGTGCGCTCCTTGTCGGCGCGCGCCGCCTGCACGTCGCGGAAGGCATCGAGCACGTTGCCGGGCGGGTCGACCTTCTGGAGTTGCACTTCGGTCACCTCGATGCCGGAACCGTAGTGGTCGAGGATGGCCTGGATCAGGGTCTTGGTTGCCCGCTCGATCTCGACCCGGCCCTCGGTGCGGGTGAATTCGAACTCGCTCTTGCCGACGATCTCGCGCAGCGCAGCTTCCGAGGCATCCTTCACCGTGGCCTCGGGGTTGCGCACGTTGAACAGGTACTTGCCGGCGTCCTTGATGACCCAGAACGTCACCGACTGGATGTCGATGATGTTCTCGTCGCCGGTCAGCATCAGGCTTTCCTGAGGCACCGAGCGCGAGGGGCCAGAGCGCTGACCGGGAACCGTCTGGCGGAATCCGACCGGCGTACGATTGACGCGGGTCACCTGCGGCTTCTCGACCGACCCGATCGGTGGCGGCACGAACCAGTGCAGTCCGGGCGGGGTGGTGTCGACCCACTTGCCGAACGCCAGCACCACGCCCTGCTCCTCCGGCTCAACCTTGTAGATGCCGGAGACCAGCCAGAGCGCGACAACCGCCAGGGCGGCGAGGATCAGTCCCTTGCCGCCGCCGAAGCCTCCCGGAAGATAGCGTTTGAAGCGGTCCTGACTCTTCCGCAGCAGTTCCTCCAGGTCAGGGGGCCGCTGTCCCGAGGGGCCTCGGCCCCAGGGTCCCTGCCCTCCGCCTCCAAACGGACCTCCGCCTTGCGGATTCCATGCCATGAAACCCTACCCTTTCCGCCGCTTGCTGGATCGCTTAAACCGATGGGACATCAAAGAACAGTATTTGAGATGCGTCCGTCAACTTCGTATATGTAACCTCGCACCGTGACAAGACGCGGCGTCGATGGACTGCGCACCGCAGTCTGACTTTCATATGTGTCTGCCAGAATCGGGGAATTCAAGCATGCCCGAAGTATCGGAACGGTCGGTCGTCGAGGCGCTCAGCCGAGTCGTCGATGAAGAGAAGGGCGGCGACATCGTCTCGCTGAGCATGGTCTCCGGCCTCCACGTCCAAGACGGCAACGTCGTGTTCGCCATCGAAGTGGAGCCACAGCGTGGCGCTCGCATGGAGCCGCTGCGGCGCCGGGCCGAGGAGGCGGTGAAGGCGCTGCCGGGCGTGCATTCCGTCACCGCCGTGCTGACCGCCGAGCGGCCGGCCGGCGAGGCGCACGGCCACGACGATCACCACCACGGCCACGACGATCACCACCACGGCCACCACCACGACCACGAGGATCACCACGCGCGCGAGTTGCTGCCCGAGGTCAAGGCGATCATTGCCGTCGCCTCCGGGAAGGGCGGCGTCGGCAAGTCGACGGTGGCCGCCAACCTGGCGGTCGGCCTGTCCCGGCTTGGCCTGGCGGTGGGCCTGCTTGACGCCGACATCTACGGCCCGTCGATGCCGCGCATGATGGGGGTCAAGGGCGAGCCGTCTTCCAGTGACGGCAAGACCATCAACCCGCTCGAGGCGCACGGCCTGAAGGTGATGTCGATCGGCTTTCTGGTGGAAGAGGAGACCCCCGTCATCTGGCGCGGCCCGATGGTGATGTCGGCGCTCGAGCAGCTCATGCGCGACGTCAACTGGGGGGCGCTCGACGTGCTGGTGGTCGACATGCCGCCGGGGACGGGCGACGCCCAGCTGACGATGGCGCAGCGGGTGCCCCTGGCGGGCGCCGTCATTGTCTCGACGCCGCAGGACATCGCGCTCGCAGACGCCCGCAAGGGCCTCAACATGTTCCGCCGCACCAACGTGCCGGTGCTGGGACTGGTCGAGAACATGAGCTATTTCGTTTGCCCGCACTGCGGCGGCCGCACCGACATCTTCAGCCACGGCGGCGCCCGCCGCGAGGCGGAGCTGCTGGCGATGGACTTCCTGGGCGAGATCCCACTCGACCCGGTGATCCGCGAGACCTCCGACGGGGGCAGCCCGATCGTCGGGTCCGACCCCTCGAGTCCACACGCCGAGGCCTTCATGAAGATCGCCGAGCAGGTGCGCAGCAAGCTCGATCGCATCGTCGCCGAGCGCCAGGCGGGCAAGCCGCGGATCGTGATCGACTAGCCTTCCGCCAGCCCGGGCGCAAATCCGCATCGGGGGCAAGGCCGGGCGGCGACGGGCACTTCGAGGCCGCAGCGTTCCAGCAGGGCCGCATCCCCCAGCAGGGTGCGCGAGGGGCCGTCGGCTGCCACCCTGCCTTCGTGCAGTACGATCGTGCGCGGGCACAGCTCCAGCACCAGGTCGAGGTCGTGGGTGACGACCAGCTTGGTGTGGGCGAAGCCGCGCAAGAGTTCGATCACCTGGCGCCGCCCGCGCGGATCGAGGCCGGTCGAAGGCTCGTCGAGCAGCAGGATGTCAGGCGACATGGCGAGCACGGCAGCGACTGCGACCCGCCGCTTCTCGCCGCCGGAAAGGCGGTGCGGCGGGCGATCGCGGAGGTGCCAGGCGCCGACCCGCTCCAGGCAGTCGCGGACCCGCGCCCGGCAGTCCGCTTCCGGCATGCCGAGGTTGAGCGGCCCGAAGGCGACGTCGTCGAACACCGTCGGCATGAAGAGCTGGTCGTCGGGGTCCTGGAAAACGGTGCCGACGGTGCGCCGCAGGTGGGTGAGCGTGCCGTGCGCAACCGGCAGGTCCCCCACCACGATGCGGCCGGAATCGGCGGTCAGGATGCCGTTGAGGTGGAGCAACAGGGTCGACTTGCCGGCGCCGTTGGCGCCGATCACGGCGACGCTCTCGCCGTGGCCGAGCTCGAACGATACTCCGTCCAGCGCCCAGGTTCCGTCGGGGTAGGCGAAGCGGACGGCCTCGACGACGACGCGGTGGTGGCTCACGTCAGCCTCCCACCAGCAGTAGGCCCAAGGCGTGGGCCGGGAACACCAGGCGGAGGACGGCGAAGAAGCCGAGCCAGCCGACCGCGAACAGCCAGTCTCGGCCGCTCATGCGTGGGGTGGCGATCAGCCGCCATTCGCCGTCGAAGCCGCGGCACAGCATCGCCTCGTGGATACGCCTCGCCCGTGCCACGGCGCGCAGCAGGAGCTGGCCCAGGATGGCGGCGAACGCGCGCCAGGACGGCGGCCGGTCGTGCGGTACGCGCAGCCGGTAGGCGGTGAGAGTGCGCCGGCTCTCCTCGGCGAGCAGGAACAGATAGCGGTAAAGGCTCAACAACTGGGTGACGAACACCCGCGGCGCACCCATCCGCAAGGCGGCGCGGCCGAGGGCTGGAACCGGCGTGGTGGCGACCAGGATCAGCAGCGCCCCGATGGTCAGCGCGAAGCGCACCAGGATCGAGACAAACGAGAGCCAGCCGCCGGAGATGCCGATCCCGGCGACGCTCGCCACTACTTCGCGGTCCAGCAGCGGGTTGAAGACGCCGACCAGCACCGCGAACGGCGCCACTATGGCGAGCCGCCGCAGCACGAATCTCACAGGCACGCCGGAAACCGCCAGCAGCACGATCGGGAAGGTCGCGAACGGGAGCAGATCGCCGACCGCATGCTTGTCGAACGAGACGACGCACAGCACGAACGCCAGCGTCACCGCCAGCTTGGCCCGCGCATCGATGCGATGAATGGCGGAATCGCCCTGGCCCAGGCGGTCGAGCGTGCCGAGGTCGAGGAGGGAATGTCCCCCACCGTTCATCGCGGCCAGGCGCTCAGCCGGTTGCGCCGCAGCCGCAGCGCCCAGCCGATCGCCACCGCCAGCAGCAGCGTGAGCGTGCCGCCGACGAGGCCGGAGACCGTGGTTCCTGCATTCGGCGTACTCCAGCCGGGCTCGGCGGCCTCGTCCGCTCCCGGAAAGGCGTAGTCGGGCAGCAGCGCCGCGCGGCCCTGCAGTTCGGCGGCGGCGCGATGGGCGGCGTTTTCCGGCACGGCGATCTCGGCTTCACCGGTCAGCCGGGCGATCGACCACTCGAGCCCGTCGGGATCGGCGGACGCGAACCACGACAGCGCCCCGGAGATCAGCGCGGCGGCAATGGCGAGCGGCGCCAGGACCCGCCGGCCGGTCTGCCGCGCGGCCGGATCGACCAGCCCGGGTTCGGCGCGGGCGACGAACTCGACGACCGCCACCGTGATCAGGCCTTCGACGATGCCGATCGCCAGGTGGATGGGCTGCATGGCGGCAAGGAAGGCGGTGAACGGCAGCTCGGCGATGCCCGAGGCGGTGGTTTCCAGCACCACGCCGAGGGCACCGAGCTGCAGGGCGAGGATGGCAGCGAGCCAAGTCACCGCGCGGCGGCGGAAGCCGCTCGCCTCCACCCCCGCCAGCGGCCGGTAGATCAGGGGGTAAACCAGGTAGCAGGCGACGAATCCCATGTTGAAGATGTTGGCGCCCAGGGCCAGCAGCCCGCCGTCGGCGAAGAACAGCGCCTGCACCACCAGCACCGAGGCGATGGTCAGGAATGCCGGATGGGGTCCGAGCAGGATGGCGAGCAGCAGCCCGCCCGCGAAATGTCCGCTGGAGCCGGTGCCGGGAATCGAGACATTGATCATCTGGGCAGCGAACACGAAGGCGCCGAGCACGCCCATCAGAGGCACCTGGCGCGAATCCGCTGACCGCCGCACCGCCCGCGAGGCGACGGCGACCGCGGCGCCGCTGACAAGCCACATCGTGCCTCCGACCTCGGGGGTCAAAAGGGCGTCCGCCATGTGCATGCTGAATCCTCCGCGCAGCCGCAAGCATTATGCGACTTGCTATGCCCCCGCGAGTATAGGGGGGGCCGTCGGGCAAAGCAAACCGGATCGTCAACGGGATCGGGCTTCTCCGCCGGCCGGAAAGGGGGCGGCGCAATCCGCACGTCGCGCTTGCCAGGGGCAGGGGAATGGCCGCACATTTCCGGACCCGACAGCGGCAATGGGATGACGGACCGGTGGCCAAGAACACGATGTGGGGCGGTCGCTTCGGCGGCGGCACGTCCGGCGTGATGGACGCGATCAACGTCTCGATCGACTTCGACCGCCGCCTTCACGCGCAGGACATCGCGGGCTCGCGCGCGCACTGCCGCATGCTGGTGGCGCAGGGCATCATCGGCGCGGCCGACGGCGAGCGCATCCTCGAAGGACTGGAGACGGTCGAGCGCGAGATCGCGGAGGGGACCTTTCCGTTCCGGCGCGAGTTCGAGGACATCCACATGAACGTGGAGGCGCGGCTGCGCGAGCTGATCGGCGACGCCGCGGGGCGCCTCCACACCGCGCGCTCGCGCAACGACCAGGTGGCGACCGACTTCCGCCTCTGGGTGCGCGACGCTCTCGATCGCCTGCAGGGAGAGATCACGGCCCTGCAGGCAGTGCTGATCGCCCGTGCCGAGGAGCATGCGGCCTCGGTGATGCCCGGTTTCACCCATCTTCAGATCGCCCAGCCGGTGACCCTCGGCCACCATCTGCTGGCCTACGTCGAGATGCTGGGCCGCGACCGCGGCCGCCTCGCCGACGCCCGCGAGCGCATGAACGTAAGCCCCCTTGGTTCGGCGGCTCTGGCCGGCACGTCGTTTCCGATCGACCGTCGGCACACCGCCGAGGCGCTCGGCTTCGACCGTCCGTGCGAGAACTCGATCGACGGCGTCTCCGACCGCGATTTCGCGCTCGAATACCTCGCCGCGCTGGCGATCCTCGCCGTGCACCTGTCGCGGCTGGCCGAAGAGATCGTGCTGTGGTGCAGCGACCAGTTCGGGTTCCTGCGTCTCGCCGACGAGTACTCGACCGGCAGCTCGATCATGCCGCAGAAGCGCAATCCCGATGCCGCCGAGCTGGTCCGCGCCAAGGCGGGCCGCGTGATCGGCGATCTCAACGCCCTGCTGGTGGTGATGAAGGGCCTGCCGCTGACCTACGGCAAGGACATGCAGGACGACAAGGAGCCGGTATTCGAGGCGACGGACACCGTGACGCTTTGCCTCGCCGCCTGCACCGGGATGCTGGAGAGCGCCAATTTCCGCACCGACCGCATGCTTGCCGACGCCGCCAAGGGTTTTGCCACCGCCACCGATCTTGCCGACTGGCTGGTGCGCGCCTTGGGGCTGCCCTTCCGCGACGCCCATCACGTGGTGGGGGCGATCGTCAAGCGCGCCGAGGGGCGGGGCTGCGGCCTCGAAGACCTGCCGCTCGCCGAGATGCAGGCGGTGGAGCCGCGCATCACCGAAACGGTATTGACGGTGCTGGGTGCCGAGAACTCGGTGCGCAGCCGCACCAGCTTCGGGGGCACCGCTCCCGAGAACGTGCGCAAGGCAGCCTTGGAGGCCCGCCGTCGTTTCCTTACATGATGGAGGCGCCGGGCGCAGGTCCGGCGGAGGGATCTTTGGAATGACAAGGCGACTCGGAGTTCTGTTCGTGATCGTGGCGCTGGCGGCCGCGGCGGCATCCTGCGGGAGGAAGAACGAACCGGCATATCCGGACGGTTCCGACTATCCGCGCAAGTACCCGGCGAGTTCGCTGGCCGTGCCCGAGGTCGGTTGATGGATCATTTTCGCTACCGGGCCGGCCGCCTGCACGCCGAGGACGTCGCAGTGGACAGGATCGCCCGTGAGGTCGGCACCCCCTGCTACATCTATTCGACCGCGACGCTGGAGCGGCACTTCCGCGTCTTCGCCGATGCCGTCGCCGGCCTCGATGCGCTGGTCTGCTTCGCTGTCAAGGCGAACGGCAACCTGGCGGTCATCCGCACCCTGGCCTCGCTGGGCGCCGGCGCCGACGTCGTCTCGGGCGGCGAGATGCGGCGCGCCCTGGCGGCCGGCGTCCCCGCCTCGCGCATCGTCTTCTCCGGGGTCGGCAAGACCCGGGCCGAGATCGCCGCCGCGCTGAAGGCGGGGGTGCACCAGATCAACGTCGAATCCGAGCCCGAGCTCGACCGCGTGGCCGAGGTTGCCGCCGGAATGGGCCGGACCGCCGAGATAGCCTTCCGCGTCAACCCGGACGTGGACGCCCGCACCCACGCCAAGATCACCACCGGCAAGCGCGAGAACAAGTTCGGCATCGAGATGGGACGCATCCGCCAGGTCGTCTCCGGCGCCGCCCGCAAGCCCGGGGTGAAGGTGGTCGGGCTGGCCCTGCACATCGGGTCGCAGCTGGTCGATCTGGCGCCCTTCCGCGAAGCCTTCGAGAAGACGCGGACGCTGTTCGAGGGACTGCGCCGCGACGGCCATCCGCTGACCCGCTTCGACGTCGGCGGCGGCCTGGGAATCCCTTACGGCGACCACGAGACGCCGCTGCCGGCAGAGTACGGCAAGGTGGTGCGCGAAACCCTCGGCGGGCTGGGCTGCCAGATCATCCTGGAGCCGGGGCGCGTCATCGTCGGCAACGCCGGCATCCTGGTCAGCGAGGTGCTGTACGTGAAGGAGGGCGCGACCCGCAACTTCCTGATCGTCGACGCCGCCATGAACGACCTCATCCGGCCGGCGCTCTACGACGCCGCCCACACGATCGTGCCGGTGAACGAGCCGGCCGAGCTGGCGCCGCGGGCGCCGGTCGACGTGGTCGGGCCGATCTGCGAGACCGGCGACACCTTCGCCGTGCAGCGTCCGCTGCCGCCGCTGGCCGCGGGCGATCTGGTCGCCTTCCGCTCGGTGGGGGCCTACGGCGCGGCGATGTCCTCGATGTACAACGCCCGGGCGCTGGCGCCTGAGGTCCTGGTCCACGGCCGCGAGTTCGCGGTCGTGCGGGAGCGAATCACGGTTGACGACATGATGTCCCGAGAAACGGTGCCGCCATGGCTGGAGGTTCCCGCCTGACCTTCGGGTCGAGGGGGGAAGCGGCGTTCCTTCTCCGGGCGAGGAGGTGACGATGGCTTGGCGTGCGCTCATGGTTCCTCTGGCTCGGGCGGCTCTGTTCGCCGAACAGACGTGGCCGCGGCTGTGGCCGGCGGCGGCGATCCTGCTTGGCTTCCTGGGCTTCGCCTTCCTCGACCCGGTCTCGTTCCTGCCGGGATGGCTGCACACCGCCGTTCTTCTGGGCTTTGCGGTGTCGTTCGCAGTCGCCCTGTGGGCCGGCATCCGTTCGCTGGCGGTGCCCGCGGAAACCGCCGCCGAACGACGGCTCGAGCGCGACGGCGAGGTCGCCCACCGTCCGCTCCAGGCGCTCAAGGATTCGCTTGGCGCCGGCGGCGGCGACGGGCTTGCCGAAAGCCTGTGGCAGGCGCACCTGCGGCGTGCCTCGCGGGCGGTGCGCGACATCCGGCTGGCGCCGCCCCGCCTCGGGCTGGGCCGCATCGATCCCTTCGGCATCCGGGCCGGGGTCGTTCTTCTGCTCCTGATCGGCACCGCTGCCGGCTATGGCGAGCTGGGCCAGCGCCTGGGCCGCACCCTGACCCCGCATTTCGGGGTCCTGGCGGCGGACGTGCCGACCCAGGTCGAAGCCTGGATCACGCCGCCCCGATATACCGGCGGTGCCCCGGTGTTCCTCAGCCCCGGGCAGCACGCCGATGCCGCCATCGAGGTCATCGCCGGCAGCGCCCTGATGGCCCGCGTGGCCGGCCCGTCCACCGCCCCCTCGCTGGAGATGGCGAAGCGCCGCAAGGCGTTCGCCACGTTGGGCGGAGTGCCGGCGGTGCACCAGATCGAAGCCGAGATCACCGGCGGCGACGAGATCGAGATCCTCAGCGGCAGCAACACCCTCGCCCGCTGGCCGATCACCGTGCGCCAGGACGCGCCGCCGACGGTGGCGCTGATCGAGCCGCCGAAGGGGGATTCCCGCGGCCGGCTGGCGCTGTCCTACCGGGCCCAGGACGACCTCGGTCTGGCGGCGGTCAGCGCCACCATTCGCCGCGCCGGCAGCGACGAGGTGATCAGCTTCGCGCTGCCGTTGTCGCGGGAGAAGCCCGACATGCGCGCGCAACGCGACCTGACGAAGCACCTGTGGTCGGGAACCCCGGTGACCATCACCCTGGAGGCCAAGGACACCAAGGGCCAGGTGGCCGAGACGCCGGCCACCGCGTTCGTGCTGCCGGAGCGGCCGTTCCGCCACCCGGTCGCGCGCGAGATCGTCGCCGCCCGGCGCGAGCTGGTCGATACCGAGCTGCAGTCGCGCGCCCGCGCTGCCGCCATGCTGGAGGCGATCCTGATGCGCCCGCAGCGGTTCGGCGACGACATCGTGGTGGTGCTGGCGCTGCGCGCCGGGATCAGCGGCCTGATGTACCGGATGGGCCCGGAGCGGGTGGACGGGGTGCGGACGCTGTTGTGGGAGACCGCGCTGCGGGTCGAGGAAGGCACCCGCGCGCTCGCCAGCAGCGACCTCGACCGCGCCGAGGAGGCGTTGGAGCGGGCCCTCGAGGAGGGGGCGGACCCGGCCGAGATCGAGCGCCTCACCGAGGAGCTGAGGGAGGCGATGCAGCGCTTCATGGAGGCGATGATGCGCGAGATGGGGCAGCAGCAGATGGCCCCGATGCCGTTCGATCCCGGCACCATGCAGATGTCGAACATGCAGGACCTGCAGCAGATGCTCGACCAGCTGCGCGAGGCGGCCACCACCGGGGCGCGCGATGCCGCCCGGGAGATGCTGTCGCAGCTCAAGCAGATGCTGGAGGCGCTGCGCAACGCCCGCCCGATGACCGCCGAGCAGCAGCAGCAGATGCAGCAGGCGCAGCAGCTGATGAAGCAGTTGGGCGATCTGATCCAGAAGCAGAAGGACCTTGCCGACCGCACCCTGCGCGAGCGCGAGAAGGACCGCTCGGCGCGCAACATCCAGCCCTACCTCGACGCCATGCGCCAGATGATGGACGAGCAGGAGCGGCTGCGCCAGCAGCTAGGCGACGCGATGCGCCAGGCGGGCGAGATGATGGGCGAGATCCCCGAGAACCTGGGCGCCGCCGAGCGGGCGATGAAGGAGGCGGGGCGGGCTTTGGGCGCCGGCGAGGGCGATCGCGCCATCGAGGCCCAGGCCGAGGCGCTGCGGGCCCTGCAGCAGGGCCGCGATCAGACCCAGCAGGCGCTGGGCCAGCAGATGGGGCCGGGCTTTGCCATGATGCCCTACGGCCGCGGCATGCCGAACGGCCAGGGCCGCGACCCGTTCGGTCGCGAGCCGGGCCGCAACGAGGACGGCCAGGGCAAATACGGCAACGGGCCGGTCGGCATCCCCGACCGCGACGAGATGCGCCGCGCCCGCGAGATCCTGGAAGACCTGCGCCAGCGCGCCAACGACCCCAGCCGCTCGGAAGGCGAGCGCGAGTACATCCGCCGGCTGCTGGACTTCTTCTGAGCGAGCAGGCAAGCAAGAAAACAAGAAAAGGGGTCAGAGTCATTTTTCGAAGAAAAATGACTCTGACCCCTTTTCTTGGACTACGCCGCCTCGACGAAGGATTCCATCACCTTCTTGGTGCCGGCCTTGTCAAAGGCGATCTCGAGCTTGTCGCCGTCGACCGCCAGGATGCGGCCGTAGCCAAACTTCTGGTGGAAGATGCGCTGACCGGCGGCGAAGCGGGATTCCTTCTTCGGCGGCGGCGTCACCTGCCAGCTGTCGGCGTCGATGACGGGGGCACGCTGGCGGCGGCGCTGGCGGGGGGCGAAGGCGTCGTCGTCCGAGAACAGCCCGGTCGGCCGCTCGATCTCGCGCACCGCCCCGCCGCCGTAGACGCCGGGGGTGCCGGCGACCTCGACGTGGGCAGGCGGCAGCTCGTCGATGAAGCGGGACGGCACCGCCGGCTCCCAGCGGCCGTAGACGCGGCGGCTGCCGGCGAAGCTGACGTAGGCCTTGCGGCGGGCCCGGGTCAGGCCGACGTAGGCGAGCCGGCGCTCCTCCTCGAGGCCGGCGGCACCGCTTTCCTCCAGCGCCCGCTGGTGGGGGAACAGCCGCTCCTCCCAGCCCGGCAGGAAGACGACGTCGAACTCCAGCCCCTTGGCGCCGTGCAGGGTCATGATCGAGACCTTCTCGGACTCCTCGGCGTCGTCGTTCTCCATCACCAGGGCGACGTGCTCGAGGAAGCCGCCCAGGGCGTCGAAGTCGGCGAGGCTGGCCACCAGCTCGCGCAGGTTCTCGACCCGGCCCTGGGCGTCGGGCGACTTCTCCTGCTTCCACATCTCGACATAGCCGGATTCGTCCAGCACGATCGCGGTCAGGTCGGCCGGCCTCTCCGCGCCCGCCATGGCCCGCCAGCGGGTGAAGTCCTCCAGCAGCTTGGCCAGCTCGCCGCGCGGCTTCGGCTTCAGTTCGTCGGTTCGCAGCAGCCGCTCGGCCGCCTGGGTCAGCGACATCCGGCCGGCGCGGGCCGCCTCGTGCAGGGTGCGCAGCGCCGCGGTGCCGAGGCCGCGCTTCGGCACGTTGACGATGCGCTCGAAGGCGAGGTCGTCGTCGGGCTGCGCCACCACCCGCAAGTACGCGATGGCGTCGCGGATCTCCTGCCGCTCGTAGAAGCGCAGGCCCCCGATCACCTTGTAGGGGACGCCGACGGTGATCAGGCGCTCCTCGAACTCGCGGGTCTGGAAGCCGGCGCGCACCAGGATCGCCATGCGGCCGGCCGAGACGCCCCGGTTCTGCAGGGCCTCGATCTCCTCGCACACGCAGCGCGCCTCGTCCTCGCCGTCCCAGGTGCCGCGCACCTGGACCTTGTCGCCTGCCTCGCCCGCGCTCCACAGCGTCTTGCCGAGGCGGCCGCCGTTGTTGGCGATCAGGCCCGAGGCGGCGGCCAGGATGTTCCCGGTCGAGCGATAGTTCTGCTCGAGCCGGATCACCTTGGCACCAGGAAAGTCCTTCTCGAAGCGCAGGATGTTGGCGATTTCGGCGCCGCGCCAGGAATAGATCGACTGGTCGTCGTCGCCGACGCAGCACAGGTTGTTGTGGCCCATCGCCAACGCCCGCAGCCACAGGTACTGGGCGACGTTGGTGTCCTGGTACTCGTCGACCAGCATGTACTTGAAGCCGCGCTGGTAGTCGGCCAGCACCTCGGGCGCCTCGCGGAACAGGGTCAGGCAATGCAGCAGGAGGTCGCCGAAGTCGGCGGCGTTGAGTTCGCGCAGGCGGTCCTGGTAGCGCGTATAGGCGGCGAGCAGCCGGCGGTCGTCGCCGCCCTCCGCCGCCGTCACCCGGTCGGGGGTCAGGCCGCGGTCCTTCCAGCGCTGGATCAGCGCCAGCACCGCGCGGTCGGGGAACCGCTTGGTGTCGACCCCGGCGCCCTCGGTCATCTGCTTGACCAGGCGCAGCTGGTCGTCGGCGTCGAGGATGGTGAAGTTCGACTTCAGCCCGACCTTCTCGGCGTGGCGGCGCAGGATCCGCGCCCCCAGCGCATGGAAGGTGCCGATCCACCACGAGCCGGTCGGCCTCCCGATGATCGCCTCCACCCGCTCGCGCATCTCGCGCGCCGCCTTGTTGGTGAAGGTGACGGCGAGGAGCTGCCCGGGGGTCGCCCGCCGCGCCGCCAGGATGTGGGCAAGCCGCGTCGTCAGCACCCGGGTCTTGCCGGTGCCGGCGCCCGCCAGCACCAGCACCGGCCCCTCGGTCGCCAGCACCGCGTCGCGCTGGCTGTCGTTGAGGCCGGCGAGGTACGGCGCCGACGCCTGGGCGGAGATCGGAAGGGAATCGGTCATGGGGGAGGGTTATAGCACGACGGGGCGCGGTGTCGACGTCGAGGCATCGGTCGGACGCGACCGCAGGGCCAAGTCCTTCGTTGATCTGAACGATCCGTTCCGTCACTATGGCGGGAAGGAGGTGGACGATGGCCACTGTGACGGAGACGCCCCCGCGGCGCCGCGCCTCGATCGGGTCGCGCCGCAACCCCGAGACCGAGGCTGCGGTGATGGCCGCCGCCCGAGGGCTCCTGGCGGAGCAGGGCTACGGCGGCTTCTCGATCGAGGAGGTCGCCCGCCGCGCCGGTGCCGGCAAGCCCACCATCTACCGCTGGTGGCCGAGCAAGTCCGACCTCCTGATCGCGGTCTACGACGCCGAGGCGGCCGCCCTGCGCGCGCCCGACCTGGGCGAACTGGTACGCGATTTGTCGCGCCACACCATCGACCTCTGGCGGTTCTGGCGCTCCGGTCCCGCCGGGGCGGCGTTGTGCGGCCTGATCGCCGACGCGCAGGGGAGCGGCACGGGCCTGGAGGCGCTGCGCGAACGGTTCCTGGCCGAGCGTCTGGCGCCGGTCCGCGCCATCTTCGCCCGCGCCGCCGGCCGCGGCGAGATCAAGCCGGCCGAGGTCGAGGATCGGCTGGCCTTGTGGGTCGGTTTCAACTGGGTCCGCCTGCTGAGCGGCCGGATCGAAGACGACGCCCCGCTGATCCGTCGCACCATGAAGGTGATCGCCGGCAGCACCTGAGCGTAACCGGAGGGCTTGCCGGTCTCCGGGCAGAACCGTCAGCGAAGGCCGCAGTCTCAGGAGCCGGGTTTCCGCTCGGCCAGCCTCGCGCGCTTCCGCTTGGCTCGCCGGACCGCCATGTTGAGGCCCTCGACGCCGGCCGAGAACGCCATCGCGGCGTAGATGTAGCCCTTCGGCACGTGGACGCCGAAGCCGTCGGCGATCAGGGTCATGCCGATCATCAGCAGGAACCCCAGCGCCAGCATCACCACCGTCGGATTGGCGTGGATGAAGGCGGCCAGCGGGTTGACCGCGAACAGCATGGCGACGACCGCGATGATGACGGCGGCGAACATGATCGGCAGGTGCTCGGTCATGCCGACCGCGGTGATGATGCTGTCGAGCGAGAATACGAGGTCGAGCAGCAGGATCTGGAACACCGTGGAGAAGAACATGCCGCCGCCCGTGCGGGTGACGGGCGTTTCTTCCTCGCCGGCCGCCGGATCGACGCTGTGGTGGATCTCGCGGGTCGCCTTCCACACCAGGAACAGCCCGCCGCCGATCAGGATCAGGTCGCGCCACGAGAACTCGTTGCCGAACAGGGTGAACAGCGGCTCGGTGAGCTGGAGGATGAAGGCGATGGTGGCGAGCAGGGCGAGGCGCAGGAACAGGGCGAGGCCGACGCCGATGCGCCGAGCCTTGTTCTGCTGCTCGGCCGGCAGCTTGTTGGTGATGATCGAGATGAAGATCAGGTTGTCGATGCCGAGCACGACCTCCATGACCACGAGAGTGGCCAGCGCAGCCCAGGCGGCAGGGTCTCGCGCGAGTTCGAGCAGTTCCATCCGGCATCTCCCCCTGGTGGCGCGTGTGGTCCTAGAAGATGGTGCCCGTCTCGGTTTGTCGACGGCTCTCAGAACACCGCCGAGACGACGGCAAAGGTGGCGACGGTCGAGACCACGGTCGCCACCGCCGAGGCGAAGAAGCCGACCAGCAGCACCAGTCCGTCGCGCTCGGCGAGCGCGAGGCCGATGATGGTGCAGGCGATCCCCGGCGGCATGTTGCCGAGGATCGGGATCGGCAGGAACAGGACGAAGGCGAGGATCGCGACCACCACCGCCGCCGCTATCCTGCCGCGCGGCCCGGTGAAGCTTTCCCAGCGCGGCTTGGCGACCTTCTCGACCCGTCGCACCAGGGGCAGCGCCCGCAGCACCACTTTGCGCAAGGTCGCCGTCGCCATCGTCCGCCGGGCAATCCGTTCGGGCAGCCACAGCGCCTCGAACCCAAGGGCCAAGCGCACCGCCAGGAACAAGAGGATGAAGCCGAACACCGTCGGCACGCCGGGCGGCATCGGGAACCAGCATGGCAGCGAGAACACGAGGATGGATAGACCGTGGGCGCGGGAGCCGAGGCACTGCAGCAGCTCCTGATACGAGATGCGGTCTGCGGGCCATTCGGCCAGCGCCGCAAGCAAACCCGACGTCCGCTGGTTCACCCGCATGTCGGAGGAGATGGGAGCAGCTCCGCGAATCGAAAGGGCCGCAGGCGGCTCTGACCCCGCGGGATGGTCCGGACGGAGTAGCTGACCTCGACCTGATGCCATCTCGTTTCTCTTCTTTTAGCCGGACAAGGCGGACCGCCGCTGGCGATCGGCCTGCCTATGGATGGATTGTGGCTTTCTGAAGGCCGCAACGCTGACGGGCGTGTCGGGCCCCCTCAGGCAATTCCCAGCCGGGCGGTTACGCGCTGGCGGGCAAGCCCGCTGTCGCGATCCTGGACGTAAAGGAGACCGGCCACCCGACGCACCAGGTTGGCCTCGTACTCGTGGACCTCGCCGTCGGCGTAGGCGACTTCCCACAGCATCTCGATCACCCGGACCCGTTCGTGCTCGTCCATCTTGTCCTTGAGGACGCGGGTGAAGGCGTAGATCTGGTTGCTTTCCGTTCCCTGCTTCTCGCCCTCGGCGATCAGCATCAGCGCTTCCTCGCGACGCAGGCCGAAGCCGCGCTGCAGGGCTTCTGTGATCGACGTCCGCTCGGCCGCCGAGAAGTTGCCGTCGAGGCAGGCCGCCTCGACCAGCAGGGCGGCAGCCGCCACCCGCGCGTCGTCGGGGTAACCCGGCTCTGCGGTGTCGAACCGGTCCAACAGGTGCTTCAGTCCGCTCAGCATGCGTTGTCCTCTGTCTTTCAGCGGTCGCCCTGCAGCCGCTCGATGGCACGGCGGTCGGCTTTGGTCGGACGACCGGCACCGGGTTCGCGCTCTCCCTGGTGGACCGATTCCGGCGACCCCTCGGTCTTGCGCTGCGGCGGCGCCAGGTCTTCGTACAGGGTCTGCGCCTCGGGCGCCGGGCCCCGTCGCTCGCCAAGCCGGACAATCTTGATCACCCGCACGTAGGGTCCGAGGGGGAAGGTCAGCACGTCGCCAACCCGCACCAGGGCGTGCGCCTTGGGGACGATGTTGCCGTTCACCCGCAGACGGCCGGCGAGACAGAACTTGGTGGCGAGCGAGCGAGTCTTGAAGAAGCGGGCGAACCAGAGCCACTTGTCGAGGCGCAGCGATTCGGTCAAGAGCCGGCGTACTCCCTGAGCTTGGCGAACGGGGAATCATGGTCGGGCGGTCGCCGGCGACGTCCCGCCGGCGGCGGCCGGCGAGGGCGACGATGCCTGACGTACCGCGTTTCGCCCTCAAGCTCAACGCCGCGGTATCCAAGCACGGCGAGGATGTGCGGCAGATCCTGCGGGCCGCAGCCGGCGAGCGTCATCAGCTCGGGCCCGGCCGAGAACGGCCCGGTGCGCGACAAGGCCCAGGCGCGCGCCGCGAGCCTTTCCACCACGTCGAGGCGGACCGCGCGGCCGCCCATGGGGCGGTACCCGATCGCATCGTAGAAACCTTCCGGCACGCCCTCTTCGACCGCCAGCGAGACGCGGCCCGGCGGCGGCAGCGGGCAGGCGATGCCGCGTGCCGCCGTCCACAGCACCGCCCGCAGCGACTGCGGGGCCGGCTTCAAGAGCGCCGGCACGTAGACCGCCTCGCGGCCGAGGTGGAGGCCGAGGGCGCGCAGCCGCCTGCGGTCCTCGCGGCCGAGGGCGGCGATCTGCTGCGCCGCCGGCTCGCGAGGGATCGAGCCCAGCGCCTGCGCCACCTGGAAAGCGATGCCGCGCGCCGCGCCGCCGAGATCGACCTGACCCAGGTGGTACAGCGGTGCGAGGTCGCGGCGCAGCCGCGCGGCCACCCAGTCGGCCAGCCGGGCGCGGACCCGCTCGCGCTGGCGGTTGTCGAGGAGATCGGACGCCGGCACCGTTACCGCCGGCGCCAGCACGTCGGCGCCGGCGGCGAGACGGCCGACCGCCGCCCCGTCCCACACCACGGCCGCGCCCGGCTTGCCGGTCTCGACCAACAGCGAGAAGGCATCGTCCCCGTCCCCCTCCAGGGCGGCGACGCGGCGTTCGGTCTCGTCCTTCAGGGCACGGAGCGCGGCCTGAGTCGCAGTGCGGTCGGCGTGGCCCCGCTCGTCCAGGTCGGGCACGAAGCGGAAGCCCTCGAGGTGGCCTACCTCGTGCCCCTCGACCGAAACCCGTCCGGGGGCGGTGACCTGCGCCTGCAGGGCCGCCGAGCCCTTGAGGCGCCGCATCAGCACGGCGGTGCGGCGGTCGACGAATCGGTTGCGCAGCCGCTCGTGGAGCGCGTCCGACAGGGTATCCTCGATGCTCCGGGTACGGGCCTGCCAATGGCCGGCATCCTGCAGCCAATGACCGTGGAACGAAACGTAGGTCCAGGTGCGGATGTGGGCGAGCCGCTGGGTCAGCGCGTCGATCTCGCCATCGGTGTGGTCGAGGCGCTCGACCTGGGCCGCCACCCAGTCGGTCGGCAGACGTCCGGCCGGCGACGTCAGGTGACCGAAGATCTGCTCCAGCAGTCGCGTGTGGGCGTCGCTGAGCGAGTTGCCAAAATCGGGGATCCGACACACCGCCCATAACAGTTGCACGCGGTCCGGTGAGCGGATGCTGTCCCTGATGTCCGGCATCTGTGCCAGCTCCGACAGCACCCGCTCATCGTCGGCCTGGCGGGCCCGCACCAAGCCCCGGGTCGAGGGTGGTGCCTCCAGGCTCGCGACAAGGTCGGCGACCGAAGTGAAGCGGAGGCGGGCGTTGCGCCAGTAGAGGAACTCGAGCGCTTCGAACTGGTGGTTCTCGATTCGCGTCACCGTCTCGTCATCGAGCAGCGGCGCCTCGGCGGTCACCCCGAAGGTGCCGTCGTTGAGGTGGCGGCCGGCGCGGCCGGCGATCTGCGCCAACTCGGATGGCGAGAGATCGCGCCACTGGCGGCCGTCGAACTTGCGGGTGGCGGCGAACGCCACGTGGTCGACGTCCATGTTGAGGCCCATGCCGATGGCGTCGGTGGCCACCAGGTAGTCGACCTCGCCCTCCTGATACATCGCGACCTGGGCATTGCGGGTGCGCGGGCTCAACGCTCCCAGCACCACCGCGGCGCCGCCGCGTTGGCGGCGGATCAGCTCGGCGATGGTGTAGACGTCGGCCGCCGAGAAGGCGACCACCGCGGAACGCGCCGGCAGCCGGGTAATCTTTCGGCGCCCCGAATAGCGCAGGGTCGAAAACCGCGGCCGGGTGTCGAACTCGGCGTCGGGCACAAGGCGGCGGATCAGCGGCCGCGCGGTCTCGGCGCCCATGAACATGGTTTCCTGCAGGCCGCGGGCGTGCAGCAGACGGTCGGTGAAGATGTGCCCGCGCTCGGGGTCGGCGCCCATCTGGATCTCGTCGACGCCGAGGAACGCCACCTGGCGGTCGAGCGGCATCGATTCGACGGTGCACAGGAAGAAGCGCGCGTTGGGCGGCAGGATCTTCTCCTCGCCGGTGATCAGGGCGACGTTGCGCACCCCGCGCGCCCGCACCGCCCGGTCGTAGTTCTCGCGCGCCAGCAGCCGCAAGGGGAAGCCGATCATGCCGCTGTCATGACCGAGCATCCGCTCCATCGCATAGTGGGTCTTGCCGGTGTTGGTGGGGCCGAGAACCGCGACGGTCCGCCGGCTCGCCGTGGAGATCTGCATGAGGGAAGGATCGCGATTACATCACGGGGAATCAAGAGGCGCCCGATGCCGCCCGCCGGCCCGGCGAACGACGGGGCCCTCCCGGGTCGTGCGACAGGACCGGATCAGGATCGCCTCTCGGAAGGGTCTCGAGGCAGGGCGGCGCCTCGGAAGACGTGCTCGCGTGCGTGACGGGCGATCTGGGCAAGACGCACCCGCGGCGCCGGAAAACGTCCGTCCCAGCCGCGTTCGGCCTTGACGTCATCGAGGATCCGATTGGCGATCGCCTCCTTCTCATCCTCCGACAATCTGGCGACGTCGGTCCGCTCAAGCACCGTGCCCATGGCACTTCTCCCGCATACGCACTCCCCTATTGTTGATATGGGCGGATCGGGGGCGCGATCCAGCGTCCGGAGGTTGCGGTTCAGTTCTTGCCTTCCACCATCGGCACGAAGGCGACCGGCAGGATGGAGGCGTCGGTCGTCTCGCCGCCCGCCCCGCGGACGATGCGGCGCAGCATCTGGGCGCGGTGGACGCGGCCGACCGGGACAACCATGCGGCCGCCGGCGGCGAGCTGGCCGACCAGGGCTTCGGGTACCCTCTCCGGCGCCGCGGTGACGATGATGGCGTCGAACGGCGCGGCATGGGGCAACCCACGCCAGCCGTCGCCGCTGCGCACGCTGACGTTCCCGTACCCCAGCACCTTCAGCCGTTCGCCCGCGGTTCGGCCAAGCTCGGGCACCGTCTCGATCGAATGGACCTCGGCCGCGATCTCCGCCAGCACGGCGGTCTGGTAGCCGGAACCGGTGCCCACCTCCAGCACCCGGTCGTCCGGCGCCAGGTCCAGCAGGTCGGTCATCAGGGCGACGATGAACGGTTGCGATATGGTTTGGCCGTGGCCGATCGGCCGCGGCCGGTTGACGTAGGCGTACTCCCTCTCGCCGTCAGGGAAGAAGGCGTGCCGCGGCACCCGGGCCATTGCCGCCATCACCGCGTCGCTCAGACGTGGGCGGCCGGTCCACGATGCGGTGTCGCGGGCCTCCTGTTCGATCTCCTCCAGCAGCCTCGCTTTGGCGCGGGCGATCTCGTCATCGGTCATGGCGCCTTTCCGCCCCCACAGACGCATATCGAGACCGACCCCCCGCCGTTCAATCAGATGGCTTGCGAGACCCCGCGAACGGCCCATATTCTGCCCGCACCCTGAACAGCCACAAATCACTGCAGGTCTTTAGGCATGAGCAAGGAATCCTTCGTTTTCCAGGCCGAGGTCAGCAAGCTTCTCGATATCGTCGCGCGTTCTCTCTACAGCCACAAGGAGGTGTTCCTCCGCGAACTCGTCTCGAACGCCTCCGACGCCTGCGACCGTCTTCGCTACGAGGGCTTGACGACGCCCGCGCTGATGGAGGGGGATGCCGCCCTGCGCATCGCCATCGGCGTCGACGACAAGAAGGGAACGCTGACGGTCACCGACAACGGCATCGGCATGAACCGCGACGACCTGGTGGGCATGCTGGGCACGATCGCCCGCTCGGGCACCCAGGCGTTCGTCGAGCGGCTCAGCGGCGACGCCGCCAAGGATGTCGCCATGATCGGGCAGTTCGGCGTCGGCTTCTATTCGTCGTTCATGGTCGCGGACTCGGTCGAGGTGGTGACCCGCAAGGCCGGCGAGGCACAGGCCTGGCGCTGGGTCTCCGACGGCCACGGCTCGTTCACCGTCGAAGAGACGCAACGGGCGGGCCGCGGCACCACCGTCACGCTCCACCTCAATGCCGATTCCAGGGAGTTCCTGGACAAGGGGCGCCTGGAAGGCGTGATCAAGCGCTACTCCGACCACATCGCGATCCCGATCATGTTCGACGGCGACAAGGACGCCAAGCCGCTCAACCAGGCTTCCGCCCTGTGGACCCGCTCGCGCGCCGAGATCGCCGAGGACCAGTACCACGAATTCTACCGCCACGTGTCGCACGACCTCGACAGCCCCTGGATGACGCTGCACAACAGGGTCGAGGGCGTGCTGTCGTACACTAGCCTGCTGTTCATCCCGAAATCGCGCCCGTTCGATCTCTTCGATCCCGAGCGCAAGCCGCGGCTCAAGCTTTACGTGCGCCGCGTCTTCATCACCGACGACTGCGGCGAGCTTCTGCCCGGCTATCTGCGCTTTGTGCGCGGCATCGTCGATTCCGAGGACCTGTCGCTCAACGTCAGCCGCGAGATGCTGCAACGCGATCCCAAGCTGGCCAAGATCCGCTCCGGCCTGGTCAAGCGCATCCTCGGCGACCTCGCCAAGAAAGCGGAGAACGCGCCGGACGATTACCGGGTCTTCTGGGACGCCTTCGGCGCCGTGCTCAAGGAAGGTCTGTACGAGGACTTCGAGAACCGCGAAAGCCTGCTCGGGCTGGCACGCTTCCGCACCACCGCCGGCGACGAGCCGGTGGGCTTGGCGATGTATGTCGAGCGCATGAAGCCGGGCCAGGAGGCGATCTACTACATCACCGGCGAGGACGCCGCGGCGGTCGCCAACAGCCCTCAGCTCGAGGGCTTCAAGGCGCGCGGGGTCGAGGTCCTGCTGCTGACCGATCCGGTCGACGAGTTCTGGGTGCCCGCGGTTGCCGCTTTCAAGGGCAAGGACTTCCGCTCGGTGACGCGGGCCGACACCGACCTCGGCGCCATCGCCAAGGATGGGGACAAGGCCTCGGACAAGCCCGAGGAGCCGGCACCGGCCGGGATCGACGCCCTGATTGCCGCCTTCAAGCTGGCGCTCGGCAAGGCGGTTTCCGACGTCCGGCTGTCGAAGCGACTGACCGAAAGCCCGGTCTGCCTGGTGGCCAAGGAGGGCGGCATGGACATGCGCCTGGAACGCCTGCTCAAGCGACACCAGCAGCTCGGCGACGATCTCGTGTCCGCCCCCGTGCTGGAGGTCAACCCCGACCACGCGCTGATCCGCAGGCTGGCCGGCATGGCCGAGGGCAAGGGGGGTGGCGACGCGGTTGCCGAGGCCGCCCACCTGCTGCTCGATCAGGCCCGCATCCTCGAAGGCGAGGCGGTCCCCGACCCGGTTGCCTTCGGCCGCCGTCTGACCGCATGGCTGGAGAAGGGGCTGATCTGAACCCCTCGCCGGCAGGTCTGCGAAGGACGCGGCCCCAACAGAAGGTTTGCGCCGGGCGGCGGTGGCGTGGTGTAATCGCCGCCATGGACACGACGTTCGTTTCGGGCACGGCCCCGCAGGCGCGGCGGCAGCGTAAGGATTTGCGTCCTCGCGACGGGGGCGGGTCGCCCGCCTACGTGGCGGTCGATCTCGGCACCAACACCTGCCGAATGCTGGTGGCGGTGCCCGACGGCCGCAGCTTCACCGTCGTCGATTCGTTCTCGCGGCCGGTGCGGCTGGGCGAAGGGCTCGAAGGCTCGGGCCAGCTAGGCGCCGGGGCGATGGAGCGGACGCTGCGGGCGCTCAAGGTGTGTGCCAACAAGCTGAAGTCGCGCCCTGTGGCGGCGATACGGGGGGTGGCGACCGAGGCTTGCCGCAAGGCGAGCAACGGGCTCGAATTCCTAGCCCGGGTCGAATCCGAAACCGGGCTCGTCCTGGCTCCGATCTCGGCCGCCGAGGAGGCACAGCTCACTCTCGAAGGGTGCGCCGCCCTGGTCGGCCCCGGCACCCCGCGGGTGCTGATGTTCGATATCGGCGGCGGCTCGACCGAGGTGACCTGGGTCGACACCACCGATGTCGGCGGTCCGCGCTTGATCGACACCATGTCGGCGCCGGTCGGCGTCGTCTCGTTCATGGAGCGCTACGGCTACGAGCCCCTCGCCACCGCGGCGTGGCGGGCGCTCTTGGACGAGGTCGACGCCCACATTGCCCCCTTCGAAGTGCGGCACGGCATCGCGGCGGCGCTGGCCGAAGGCCGGGCTCGCATGCTCGGTACCTCGGGGACGGTGACCACGCTGGGCGCCCTGTTCCTGGGGCTCGAGCGCTACGATCGCTCGCGGGTCGACGGCATGGAAGCGCGCTTCGACGGCCTTTCCGAGGTCGCCCGCCGGCTTGTCGCCATGAGCTTCGCCGAGCGCGTGGCGATCCCATGCATCGGCCGCGAGCGGGCCGAGCTGGTGGTGGTCGGCTGCGCCATCCTTGAGGCGGTGCGTCGGCGCTGGCCCGCCGCGGTGCTGCGGATCGCCGACCGCGGCGTCCGCGAAGGCCTGCTGGTCCGCATGATCGCCGGCCGCACCGGCGGAGACGCGTGATGGCCAGGGCGCAGAAGCCGACCGGCCGCCGGCTGGCAGAGCGGGTGAAGACCGCCAAGGGGCGGAAGTCGTCGTCGACCCGCTGGCTGCAGCGCCAGCTCAACGATCCCTACGTGGCCGAGGCGCGGCGCCTCGGCTACCGCTCGCGGGCCGCGTTCAAGCTGATCCAGCTCGATGATCGCTTCCATTTCCTCTCCCCGGGGAAGCGGGTGCTCGACCTCGGCGCCGCGCCGGGCGGCTGGACCCAGGTGGCGGCCGCTCGCGTCAAGGCGCTCGACGGCCGCGGCCAGGTGGTCGCGCTCGACGTGCTCGAGATGGAACCGCTGCCCGGGGCGACCGTGCTGCTCGCCGACTTCCTCGACGAGACCACGCCCGGCCGCGTCAAGGCGGAGCTGGGCGGCCCCGTCGACGTGGTGCTGAGCGACATGGCGGCGCCGACGACCGGCCACCCGGCGACGGATCATCTGCGCATCGTCGCCCTCTGCGAGGCGGCCTTCCTGCTGGCGGTCGAGGTGCTCGCGCCGGGCGGCGTCTTCGTCGCCAAGGTGTTCCAGGGCGGCGCCGAAGGCGAGCTGCTGGCGGCGCTGAAGCGCAGCTTCGCCTCGGTGCGCCACGCCAAGCCCCCGGCCAGTCGCTCGGAATCGGCGGAAACCTACGTTGTGGCGACGGGTTTTCGCCCCTGAAGCGGCAGCGGGTCCTTGGGTGGGGGATCTGCGGTCCGGCCCTCGTGCTTCGACAGGCTCAGCATGAGGGCCTCATCCTGAGCTCGTCAAAGGATCGGGCCCGGCTCGCGCTTTGTGGTCAAAAACCTACTTGCTGCCGCCGGAGAAGCCGGCCCTGACCTGTTCCGGCTTCAGTTCGCGGGACTTCAGCGCCGCCTTGTCGAAGACGATGCCGTGGCCGGGGCGTGACGGAGGCCGGCCGATGCCGTCCTTGACCGCGATCGGCTCCGCCAGCAGGCCCAGTTCGGTGAAGCTGCCGCCGACCACGTCCTCCAGCATGAAGGCATTCTGGATCCCGCACAGAAGCTGCAGCGACAGCTCCATCATAAAGTGCGGCGCCACCCGCTTGCCGAACGCCTGCGCCAGGTGCGCGATCTTCAGCCATTCGGTAATGCCGCCGACGAAGCAGACGTCGGCCTGCACGAAATCGACGGCGTCGGCGCGCAGGTAGTCGAGCACCTGGTGGCGGGCGTACAGGCTCTCGCCCAGCGCGAGCGGCGTCCGGACGGCGCGGCGCAGGGCGGCATGGGCGGCGATGTCGCTCCACAGGAACGGCTCCTCGATCCAGCCGAGGTCGAAGCGGTCGAGCTCGGCCGCCTTCGCCAGTCCTTCCGAGGCCTCCCATTTCTGGTTGAGGTCGACCA
This sequence comes from Rhodospirillales bacterium, assembly GCA_018432935.1. Classification (GTDB taxonomy): domain Bacteria; phylum Pseudomonadota; class Alphaproteobacteria; order Rhodospirillales; family Shumkoniaceae; genus JAHDSF01. The sequence goes on from JAHDSF010000035.1 coordinate 54,025, forward strand.
GGATGGCGCCGCGGCGGCCGAGCCGCTTCTTGACCGCGCCGAGGCGCTCCAGGTCCTCCTCGAAGTCGTCGCGGCCGATCTTGATCTTGACCGTGCGATAGCCGCGGGCGAGGTAGTCGTCGACGCGGGCCGCGAGGTCCTCGACCCGGTCGGCGGCGGCCAGGTTGACCTCGCTGACGTAGGAGGGGATCTCCTCGCGGGCGCCGCCCAGGAGCCGCCACAGCGGCTGCCCATAGTGCTTGCCGATCAGGTCCCAGACGGCGATGTCGACGGCGGCGATCGCCATCGTCGCCGCACCCAGGCCGAGGCGGCGCGACTGCCGCTGCAGCCGGTTCCAGATGCGCTCGTAGTCGCGGGCGTCCATGCCGACCACGAGGCCGGCCAAGTAGTCCTCGAGCAGGCTCTTCATCGCCGTGCCGCCGACGTCGACGGTGTAGGTGAAGCCGGTGCCGCAAAGCCCGCCCTCGGCGTGCAGCTCGACGATCAGGAACTCCAGGCTCTGCACCTTGTTGGTGGCGTCCTCCCAGGGGCTGGCGGGCGGCAGGCGGAGGGCGGTGACGGCGACGTGCTCGATCTTCATTCCTGCGCGTCCTGATACAGGGGGGCGGACCGAGCCTAACGGCAAGAGGGCGGGGGTACAACAAGGCGGTGCCGCGGGACTTGAAACCCGGTTTGCGCAGGATAGATTGGTTTCTGTCGGACGCCCGTTACGGGGTCCGACGCAACCACCGGCCCGACAGGTTGTGGGCCACGCAACATCGCATTGCTCGATTGGAGGATGTGACCATGATGACGTACGACTTCTCTCCCCTGTTCCGGTCCGCCATCGGCTTCGACCGCATCGCCAAAATGCTGGAAGACGTCGCCGATCAGTCGGTTCCCGGGTATCCGCCCTACAACATCGAGAAGCTGAACGACGACGCCTACCGCATCACGCTGGCTGTCGCCGGCTTCGGCGAGGACGAGCTCTCGGTCGAGACCCGCGAGAACACGCTTTTGATCTCGGGTTCGAAGAAGGCCGATGAGAAGGAGACCAACTACCTGCACCGCGGCATCGCGACGCGCGACTTCGTGCGCTCGTTCCGCATTGCCGATCACGTGAAGGTCGTCGAGGCCGCCTTCGACAATGGCCTGCTGCACGTCGAGCTCGTGCGCGAACTGCCCGAAGCGATGAAGCCTCGCAAGATCGAGGTGAAGTCGGGCAAGCCCTCGGTGTTCGGCAAGGCGAAGAGCCTGCTGGGCGGGGACAAGGACCAGAAGGCCGCGGCGTAACGCTGCGTGCGCTCGGGGAGAAGGGCCGCACGCCCTTCTCCCGTCCGATCGGGAAGAGTGGAGGTTACCCATGGCATTGCGTGACTTGACCCCGTGGCGCGCCGCGACGCCGGCCCGCCGCGAAGAGAACTGGCCCCTCGGGGCGTTCCGGGATTTCGACCGGATGTTCGACGAGTTCTTCAACGGTTACGGCGATCCGGCGCCGTGGCGCGGTTCCCTGGCCCAGGCCGGGATGCTGAGCCCGTGGCTCGACGTCGCCGAGACCGACAAGGGCTACGAGATCGCGGTCGAGCTGCCCGGCATCGACGACAAAGACGTCGAGGTGACGCTGGCGGAAGGCGTCCTCACCATCAAGGGCGAGAAGAAGGCCGAGAAGGAAGAGAAGAACGGCGGACGAATCCACGTCGAGCGCTCGTTCGGCTCGTTCTGCCGCTCGCTCTCGCTGCCCGAGGACGCCGATCCCGAAAAGACCGACGCCCGCTTCGAGAAGGGCGTTCTCACAGTGACCGTCGAGAAGCGCGCCGACGTCAAGCCGGCCGCCCGCAGGATCGAGGTCAAGACCAGGAAGTAAGGGCCGCTCCGGCGGTCCGCACCCGGGGGCGGCGGGAGAGATCCTCCCGCTGCCCCTTTTTGCACCTGCCACCCGCACCCCGTTCCCTTTCCCCACCGATCGGGGTGAGCTTGGACGGGACGCTGCAACGCTTGGCAAAATCGGAACGGAGTGTATGATCGTGCGCCACCCTTGAAAGGATGGCGGCATGCACATCGAAGAAGCGCTGACCTTCGACGACGTTCTCCTCATTCCCCAGGAATCGGACGTCCTCCCCGGTCAGGTCGACACGACCACCCGACTCACCAAATCGATCGAGCTCGGCATTCCCCTGATCTCGGCGGCCATGGACACGGTCACCGAGGGCAACCTTGCGATCGCGATGGCGCAGGCGGGCGGGATCGGCGTCATTCACAAGAACCTGACCCCCGACGAGCAGGCCGCCGAAGTCCGCAAGGTCAAGAAATTCGAATCGGGGATGGTGGTGAATCCCCTCACCATCGGCCCGGACGCCACCCTGGGCGACGTCCGCCACCTGATGAACACGTACCATTTCTCGGGCATCCCGGTGGTCGAGGACGGCACCGGACGGCTGGTCGGCATCATCACCAACCGCGACGTCCGCTTCGCCGACGACCCGCAGCAGCGGGTCTACGAGCTGATGACCCGCCACACCAACGACCGCCCGCTGATCACCGTGCGCGACGGGGTCGGGCGCGAGGAGGCGAAGCGGCTCTTGCACCAGCACCGGATCGAGAAGCTGCTGGTGGTCGACGACAGATTCCGCTGCGTCGGCCTCATCACCGTCAAGGACATCGAGAAGGCGCAGCGTTTCCCCAACGCCTGCAAGGACGAGCAGGGACGCCTGCGCGCCGCGGCCGCGACCGGGGTCGGCGAGGCCGGCATCACCCGCGCCAAGGCGCTGATCGACGCCGGGGTCGACGTGCTGGTCGTCGATACCGCCCACGGCCACTCGCGCGGCGTGCTCGAGGCGGTGGCGCAGATCAAGAAGCTCAGCAACCAGGTCGGCGTGCTCGCCGGCAATGTCGCCACCCCCGACGGCGCCAAGGCCCTGATCGACGCCGGCGCCGACGCCATCAAGGTCGGCATCGGCCCCGGCACCATCTGCACGACCCGGGTCGTCGCGGGCGTCGGCGTGCCGCAGTTTTCGGCCATCATGGAGGCCGCCGAGGAGACCCGGAAGGCCGGCATCCCGCTGATTGCCGACGGCGGCATCAAGTACTCGGGCGACATCGCCAAGTCGATCGCCGCCGGTGCCGACTGCGTGATGATCGGCTCGCTGTTCGCCGGTACCGACGAGAGCCCGGGCGAGGTGTTCCTGTTCCAGGGCCGCTCGTACAAGTCCTACCGCGGGATGGGCTCGCTGGGAGCGATGGCGCGGGGCTCTGCCGATCGCTACTTCCAGCAGGAAGTCTCGGATTCGCTGAAGATGGTGCCGGAAGGGGTCGAGGGTCGGGTTCCTTACAAGGGCCCGCTCGGCACCGTCATCCACCAGCTGGTCGGCGGCCTGCGCGCCGCCATGGGCTACACCGGCAACGGCACCATCGCCGCCATGCAGAAGGGCTGCCGTTTCCGCCGCGTCAGCTCGGCCGGGCTTGCGGAAAGCCACGTCCACGACGTCACCATCACCCGCGAGCCGCCCAACTACCGAGTGCGCGAATGACGCTGCACCCGACCCGGACCCGAGGGAGATGACGCCGGCGGCCCGCCTGCAGTCGGCGATCGAGGCCCTGGCCGAGATCGAGGGCGGCCGCCGACCCGCCGACGCCGTTCTCGATCACTTCTTCAAAGCTCGCCGCTACATGGGCGCCAAGGACCGGCGCGGGGTGGCGACCCTGGTCTACGATTCGATTCGCGCCCGCGCCCGCCTGGACTGGCATCTGGCGCGGGCCGGCGTTCCTTCCACGCCGCGCGCCCGGATCCTCGCCGGCCAGGTTCTGGCAGGGGCCTCCGCCCCCGCGGTTGCCGCCCTGTTCAACGGGGCACCCCATTGTCCGCGGCCGCTCGACGAGGCGGAGGCTCGGCTGGTGCAGCGGCTGGACGGCATGGCGCTGACCGCGGCCGGACAACCGCGTTGGGTTCGGCTCGAATACCCTGAATTCCTCGACGCCGCCCTGGAAGAGAGCCTGGGCGGTCGTCTCGAGGAGGAGGCGACCGCTCTCAACCGGCCGGCCCCCGCCGATCTGCGCGTCAACGTCTTGCGCAGCGGCCGTGACAGGGCTCGCGAGGCATTGGCGAAAGAATCGGTCGAAGCCGAGCCGACGCCGCATTCGCCCTGGGGGCTCCGGGTTGCCGGCCGGACGCGCTTCGGCGGGCTCGAGTCATTCCGCCGCGGGCTGGTCGAACTCCAGGACGAAGGCTCGCAGCTGATCGCCCTGCTCACCGACGCGAGGCCCGGGATGACGGTGGTCGACCTCTGCGCCGGCGCCGGCGGCAAGACCCTCGCCCTGGCGGCAGCGATGGGGAACCAGGGCCGCGTCAAGGCCTGCGACACCGCCGCGGAGCGCCTGCAGCGGATGGCCGTTCGGCTGCAGCGCGCTGGCGTCTCCTGCGTCGACCTGGTGCCGATCCGGGAGGGGGACGCCTCGTGGGCTTCGGACCTTGTCGCCGAGCGGGTGCTCGTCGACGCTCCCTGCAGCGGTAGCGGAATCTGGCGCCGCGCCCCCGACGCCAAGTGGCGGCTGACGCCGGACGGCGTCGCGCGCGTGGTGGAGGCGCAGCGGCGGATTCTCGATCTCGGGGCGGGGCTGGTCGCTGCCGGCGGCCGTCTGGTCTACGCCACCTGCTCGCTGCTCCGGGCCGAGAACGAGGACCAGGTGGAGGCGTTCCTGACGCGCAACCGCCGCTTCCGCCTGCTGCCCGCTGAACAGGTGTGGCCACAGGTCGCGGAGGGGGCGTGTCCGGGTCAGGGGATGCTGCGCCTCGGTCCGGCGCGAACCGGTACCGACGGCTTCTTCGTGGCGATTCTGGAACGGGTGTCCTGAGAAGGAAAGAATGGGTCCAGCCGCCCCGCGGGGAGGCTGGACCCAGGTTGTCAGGAGGATAGACGCTTGCCGAGAAATCTCTTGGCGCGGTCGGCCCGGGCCTTCTCCTCTTCCTTGACTTCCTTGAAGAAGGACGCGAGCTCGCTGTCGCCGGCCCGTTCGGCGTCCTCCGCGTAGCGGCCGTACAGGGAAGCCCCTTCCAGCGCATGATAGAGGACGCTCACGAGATCGTAGGTCTTGTCCCGGGTTCCGGTTTCGGTGGCCATTCTGCCCTCCGTTTCTGTCGCTTGCGTTCGATCATTCCATAGGCGCTTGCGTTCGATCATTCCATAGGACGTCCGGGGCCGGTCTTTGTTCCCGCGTCCTTAACCTACGTTAGCGACGCCCGTCTCCGACCATGGGAGCTTTCGGCTTTCCCGGGAAAACAAGGAGGTCCCATGAAAGCAGTGGTATTCCATGGTGTCGGCGACATCCGTCTCGACAGCGTCCCCGAGCCGCGGCTCGAGGACCCGACGGACGCCATCGTCCGCATCACCTCAAGCGCGATCTGTGGCACCGATCTCCATCTCGTCCGCGGCACCATGCCGGGCGTCAAGCCCGGAACCGTGCTTGGTCACGAAGGGATCGGCGTGGTCGAGGAGGTCGGACGCGGCGTGCGCAACCTCGACATCGGCGACCGCGTGGTCATCCCTTCAACCATCGGCTGCGGGTCGTGCTCTTACTGCCGGGCCGGCTACTTTGCGCAGTGCGATACCGCCAACCCCAACGGACCCGAGGCCGGCACCGCCTTCTTCGGGGGACCAGAGAGCACCGGCCCGTTCCAGGGCCTGCAGGCGGAGTTCGTGCGGGTGCCGTTCGCCAACGTCGGCTTGGTCAAGCTGCCGAAGGAGGTGACCGACGAGCAGGCGATCTTGATCTCCGACATCTTTCCCACCGGCTACTTCGGCGCCGACCTGGCCGAGATCTCGGACGGCGACATCGTGGTCGTGTTCGGCTGCGGCCCGGTCGGTCAGTTCGCGATCCTGTCGGCCAGGCTGATGGGCGCCGACCGTGTCTTGGCCGTCGACTGCCTGCCCGACCGCCTCGAGATGGCGCGCACCCAGGGGGCGGAGGTGATCGACTTCGCCAGCGAGGACCCGGTCGAGGCCATCCGCGAGCTGACCGGCGGCATCGGGGCCGACCGTGCCATCGATGCCGTCGGGGTCGATGCCGAGGCGCCGGACGAGCCTCACCAGAGCGGGCAGTGGCAACCGGGAGAAGCGCCAGCGCAGTCCCTCAAGTGGGCGACGCAGGGACTGGCCAAGGCGGGCACACTGGCGATCGTCGGCGTCTACCCTCCGGGGTTCGAGAGCTTCCCGATCGGCCAAGCGATGAACAAGAACCTGACCCTGAAGATGGGGAACTGCAACCACCGCAAGTACATTCCCCACCTCGTCAAGATGGTCCGCTCAGGCGAGGTCGATCCCGAAGGAATCCTGACCCGGCAGGAGCCTTTGACCTCGGTGATCGAGGCGTACGAGAAGTTCGACCAGCGCCGCAACGGCTGGATCAAGGTGGCGCTGGCGGCGTGAGCAACGGCAGGAGGTGGGAGATCCCCACCTCCCTTCTTGCGTCCGAATCGTGGCCTCAGCCCAGCCCGAGCGCCTGCTTGTAGAGGTCGAGGAGCGCTTCCTCCTCGCGGCGGTCGTTCTCTTCCTTCTTGCGCAAAGCGATCACCTTGCGAATCGTCTTGACGTCGAAACCGTTGCCCTTGGCTTCGGCCAGGACCTCCTTCTGGTCGGCCCGCAGGGCGTCGACCTCCTCCTGAAGACGCTCGTAGCGCTCGATGATCGAGCGCAACTGGTCTGCCGCAATCCCCCCGACGTTTTCCGGAGCCAAGCTGTCTGCCATAAGCGCCTCTCGAAGACTGACTTCCCGTGCCGGCAGGACCATAGGACGGCGGAGGCGGCGGCGCAACGGTCCGCCGCAAAGCGCTACCGCTCTGGCCGTGGGATCGCCTGGGCGGCCTTGATCGCCGCGCCCTTGAGCAGGCCGAGGTCGGAGCCGACACCGACGAAGGTGTAGCCCCAGTCGACGTAGCGCTTCGCCTCCTCGGGATTGGCGGCCAGGATGCCGGCGGCCTTGCCGAAGCGTCGGCAGGTGGCGGGTACCTTCTCGATCACGTCCTGGACCTCGGGATGTCCGGTGTCGACGATGTGGCCGAGGCTGGCGGCAAGGTCGTTGGGGCCGATGAAGACCCCGTCGACGCCCTCGACCGCGGCGATCGATTCGAGGTTGGAGAGTCCGACCACGTTCTCGATCTGCACCGTCATTCCGATGTGGTCGCCGATCCGCTTCCAGTAGTCGGGAACCATGCCGAAGGCGCTGCTGCGGCTGCCGACCGAGACGCCGCGAACGCCCTGCGGCGGATAGCGTACTGCGGCCACCGCGGCGCGAGCCTCGTCGGCGGTCTGCACGAAGGGGATCAGGAAGTTGTGGAAGCCGGCATCGAGCAGCCGCTTGACCAGCACCGGGTCGTTCCATGCCGGCCGCACGATCAGCGCCGTCGGGCTGCCGGCGAACGCCTGCATCTGACCGATCATCTCGGCAAGGTCGTAAGGCGCGTGCTCGCCGTCGACCAGCACCCAGTCGAAGCCGACGTAGGACAGGAGTTCCGCCACCAGGTTGCTGCAGGCGTTGCTCCAGATGCCGATCTGCAGCTCATCGCGATTCAGCCGCTGCTTGAACCGGTTGTCGAACGGGCGTTCCAGACGGGGATCAGGCATTCAGGGTCTCCTCGAGCAGCAATGCGCGGCCGATCAGGTGGTCGGCTTCGGCCGTCCGGCGTGGCTCGCACGGGACGCTTCTTCCTCTTCTCCGCATACCATATCGCACAATGCAGACATTGTAAGGCCTCGGATCCCCTTGGCGCGGTTGTCGGCGCATGGTAGGACGTGCCCGCACGTCCATTTGGGGGAACCTGATGTCCGAGTCGCATGCCAAGTCCGAGACGATCGTCGTTGCGGCCGACCGCCTTACGGCCTTCGTCGCCAGCATCTTCGAGCACAAAGGATCCTCCGCCGACGAGGCTGCGGCGGTGGCCTTCGGGCTGGTGGACGCCAACCTCACCGGCCATGACAGCCACGGCGCCATCCGCACGCCGCGCTACGTGTCCTGGGTCGACAGCGGCCGCGTGCGTCCGGGGCAGGGACTCTCGGTGGCCAGCGACGGCGGCAGCATCGTGGTTGCGGACGGCAACTTCGGATTCGGCCAGGTGGTCGCGCCCCAGGCGATGGATCTCGGCATCGAGCGTGCCCGCCGGCATGGTCTCGCCGCCGTTGCGGTGCGGGACTCGGGCCACATGGGCCGCATTGGCACCTGGGCCGAGAAGGTGGTCGCCGAGGGCCTGGCCTTCATTTCCTTCGTCAACGTCCGCAGCAGCCTGCTGGTGGCGCCGTTCGGCGGGGTCGAGCGGCGGATGTCGACGGCGCCGCTGACGATCGGCGTGCCGACCGGCGACGATCATCCGATCATACTCGACTTCGCCACCTCGGCGGTGGCCGAGGGGAAGGCCCTGGTCGCCCTGCGCGGCGGCAAGAAGCTGCCTCCGGAGGTGCTGATCGGCGCCGACGGGCAGCGCACCGCAGACCCGCGCGTGCTGTACGGCGACGTGCCGCTCGACAAGGTCCCCAACCCGATGGACGGCCCGGGCGCCCTGCGGGCCTTCGGCGAGCACAAGGGTTCCGGCCTCTCGTTCCTGCTCGAGATCCTGGCCGGGGCACTGACCGGCGCCGGATGTGCCGGGCCGCTGCCGCGCAAGTATGCCAACAACATGCTGGCGATTTTCATCGAGCCTTCCCGCTTTCAGCCCGGCGACCGGTTCCTCCAGGAGGTCCACAGCTACATTGCGTTCTTCAAGAGCTCGAAGCCGGAGGAGCAGGGCGGGCACGTGCTGATGCCCGGCGACAAGGAGCGCATCATGCGGGCCGACCGCATGGCCAACGGGGTGCCGATGGCCGGCGACGCGTGGGCCGAGCTTGCCGCCACCGCGAGGAAGGCGGGGCTTTCGGAGCCGGAGATCGAGGCGGCGCTCGTACGCTGAACAGCGCAGACGCCGAGCGGAGAAAGGCGAGCGACGGCGTTTGCGTGTGCATGCGATTGTTCCGCCGTGCGCAGTTGTGGCATGATCTCCCGCCGCAGCTCCAGCCAGAAGCCCTCTCATGGCCGTCTACAACCTTGAACGCCTGAACGTCTTCCTGGTTGAAGACAACTTCTATGTGCGCACGATCCTCGAGGACACGCTGCGGCATCTCGGGGTCGGGCGTACCGTCGCCTGCGAGAACGGCGCCGAGGCGATCGAGTACCTGAAGTCGATGCACGAAAGCCCGCACATGGAGGCGCGGTTCGGATTCGACATCATCATCTCGGACCTCGTCATGTCGCCGATCAACGGGCTGCTGCTGCTGCGCTGGGTGCGTGGGGCCAAGGAATCGCCGAACCGGTTCGTTCCTTTCATCATGATCAGCGGCGCCGCCGACCGCGACTACGTCGGGGCCGCCCGCGACCTCGGCGTCACCGATTTCCTCAGCAAGCCGTTTTCGGCCGCGTCGGTGTCGCGCCATCTGCTGGAGGTGATCGACTACCCGCGTCAGTTCATTGCCAGCCACAAGTATTTCGGCCCCGACCGCCGGCGCAGGGACCAGGGCGCTCCGGGCGAGGAGCGGCGGCAGACCAGCGACGACAACGTCACCATCGTCTACTCGTCGAACCGGATCGTGAAGCCGAAGTCGGCGACCGAGGTCTGGATCTTCCGCCTGCCCAACACGTTGAAGGAGAAGGTCGGCGGGCTCGGCTCTAGCGGGCCGGGCGAGCTGCCGACCAAGCTGCTGGAGGAGGCGGAGGAGCAGCTCGAGCGGGCGGCGCTCGATTTCACCGAGTGGGCGCTCAACTATCTCGGACAGCTTTCCAACATCTGCGCCGAGGCGTTGCTCAAGCCGGGCCGCCGCCAGCAGCACTTCCAGGACATCAACCTGCTGGCGCTCGAACTGCGCGGCCAGGGCGGCACCTTCGGTTATCCGCTGATCACGATCTTCGGCAAGATGCTGTACGACTGCACCGGCGAAGGCTGCCGCGAAGACGATTCGGCGCTGGAGATCGTCAAGGCCCACATCGACGCCATGCGGGCGGTGATCCGGGACAAGGTTGCCGGCGACGGCGGCGAAATCGGGCGCCAGCTCCTCAAATCGCTGCGTCAGGCCATCGCCAAGCATTCGAAGGTCAGCTGAAGCCAAGTCGCCCGGTCGCCGGTTCCTACGCCCCGCCCGGGCCCTTGCCGCCGGCGCGAGGATGGGCGCGGCGGTAGACGCTGGCGAGCGCCGCCTGGTCGACGGCGGTGTAGCGCTGGGTGGTCGACAGCGACGCGTGCCCCAGCAGCTCCTGGATCGTCCTCAGATCGCCGCCGGAGGCCAGGAGGTGGGTCGCGAAGCTATGGCGCAACGCGTGCGGGGTCGCCGTTTCAGGAAGACCGAGGAATGTGCGCAGGCGGCGCATCTGCCGCTGCACCACCCCCGGGTTGAGCCGCTTGCCGCGGACGCCGACGAACAGCGGTGCATCCTCGGGCAGCCCGAACGGGCAGGCGGCAAGATAGTCGTCGATGGCCTCGCGCACCACCGGCAGCACCGGCACCAGACGCTGCTTGTCGCCCTTGCCGGACACCACCATGCTGTCGCCACGAGGCGCCTGCCCGCGCGCCAGGCCCAGCGCCTCTCCGATGCGCAGTCCGGCACCGTAGAGCAGGGTCAGCAGTGCCAGGTCGCGCTTCGCCACCCACGGCTCGTCGCTGAGGTCGCCGACCGTTTCCAGCGCCATTGCCGCGTCGTCCTCCGACAGCGCCTTGGGCACCGCCTTCGGCACCTTCGGGGTGCGTACCGCGGCCAGCGCCGCGTTGCGGCAGAGATCGTTGCGCTCGAGGAAGCCGAAAAAGCCCCGCAACGTCGACAGCGCGCGGGCGGTCGAGGTGCGCGCCAGCCCCTCGGCGTTGCGGCGCGCGAGATAGCTGCGGAAATCGGCGACGCGGAGCGTCCCGAGGTCGGCCAGCCCCGGCATATAGCCCAGGTGGTCGCGAAGGAAGGCCAGGAATGCCGCCAGGTCGCGGCAGTAGGCGTCGAGAGTGTGCGCCGATGCGCGGCGTTCGCTGGCAAGCCAAGACTGCCAGCGTCCGATGGCCGCGGTCAACGCCGGCTCCGCCTCGAAAACGATCAGTCCCTTCGATCCAGCCATGTCCGGGTGTAGCGCTCGACGACCCGGGCGAGGAACGCCACCATGTCGCTAGCCTGTCCGGGGTGGAAATCGTGCGGCTCGGCCCCGCCGAATGCCAGCAGCCCGATCGGACCGTCGGGCAGCGGCGCGATCCTGGCGAATGCCGCCGAGCGCACGCGCGAGGCATCGTTGTCGAAGATGGCACCGTGGTCGGCGACGCGGCTCACCAGCGCGACTTCGCCCTCGCTTCCCATCAGATGCTCGACCGTGCCCTTGGGCAGCACCGCCAGCCGCAGCAGCGAAATGGTGGGGTGCTCCGGCTCCCGCTCGAAGGCGAGCCGGGCGGCCGCCAACCCGAGCCGGCGCGGGAACTCCTGGCGGATGGCGACTGCGGTCTCGGCCAGTCCGGAGGCGCCCAGCAGGGCGAGTACCGCAGCATGGGCGCGGGCCTGCACGTCGTGGTTGACCCGTGAGACGTCGATGAACTCTCGCGCGCACGAGCGCAGGGAGTCGAGCTCCTCGCGCAGGCCGCGCACGATGTGCTGGTGCAGGTCGACGACACCGTCGTCGCTCTGAAAGCGCGACGGCGGCGTCATCTGCAACAGAAGGTCCGGCCGGGAGGCCAGGAACTCGGGATGGGCCCGCAGGTAGGCCTCAACCTCGTCCGCTGTCGGTCCCTGGTCGAGGGCGACAGTCGCCTGCAAGTCCAAGAGGTCGGTTCCCGGACCTTCCATCATCGCCGTCTGTCCCGCCTGCCGTCTACAGGATCGACTGACCGGTCTTCGCCCAGTCCTTGGCGAAGGCCTCGAGGCCCTTGTCGGTAAGCGGGTGGCCGTACATCTGGCGCAGCACCCCGGGCGGCACCGTCGCGACATCGGCGCCAAGCCGCGCCGCCTCGAGGACGTGCATCGGGCTGCGCACCGAGGCGACCAGGACTTCGGTGTCGAAGTCGTAGTTGGCGTAGATCTCGCAGATGTCCGAAATCAGCTCCATCCCCTCGCTGCCGATGTCGTCGAGCCGGCCGACGAACGGCGAGATGAAGGCTGCGCCGGCCTTGGCGGCCAGCAGGGCCTGGGCGGCCGAGAAGCACAGCGTGACGTTGACCAGGGTGCCCTCGCTGCTCAGCCGCTTGCAGGCCTTGAGGCCGTCGCGGGTCAGCGGCACCTTGATGGCGACGTTGTCGGCGAGCCGGCGCAGCACGTCGGCTTCGCGCAGCATGGTTTCGAAGTCGAGGGCGGTGACCTCGGCGCTGACCGGGCCGTCGACGATCGCGCAGATCTCCTTGACCACGTCGAGGAACTTGCGGCCGCTCTTGGCAATCAGCGACGGGTTGGTGGTAACGCCGTCGACCAGGCCGGTCTCCGCCAAGTCCTTGATCTCAGCGACGTCGGCAGTGTCGATGAAGAACTTCATGAGGTCACTTCCTTCGGTTTTCTTGGGCTTCCCCGCCCCGTGGGGGAAGACAGGCCGGCTTCCGCCGGGTATCGTTTCGCGCATCCTGCCCTTCGGCTAGTCCGCAGGGCGATCGAAGTGTAGCCGATGCCGGACTCCGAGACCAGAGCCACCGCACGTCTGTTCTCCTCCTGCAAGACGGAGAGGGTGCTCTGCGCCACCGCCCGAGGCACCCCCCTTGTTCCCCCCTGCGAGGGGGGAAAGGAAGACGTCGATCTTTCATGACTGCCGCCCCACCCCGTTCCGATCGCGTCGCCGTTCTCCTGCCGCTGCCGCTGGAGGGCGCATACGACTATCGTGCGCCGGACGGGCTGCTCCTGGAGCCGGGGGACTTCGTCCGCGTTCCGTTGGGCGGGCGCGACGTCCCCGGGGTGGTGTGGGGCAGCGGCGACGCCGCCGTCGAGGACGAGCGGCTGCGCCCGGTGGCGGAGCGGCTGGGGGTGCCCCGGCTGCCGGCGACGACGCGGCGCTTCGTCGAATGGGTCGCCCGCTACACCCTGTCGCCGCCCGGCAACGTGCTGCGGATGGTGATGAGCGCGCCGGCGGCGCTGGCCCCGGCCGCGACCCTGACCGCCTACGCCCCGGCGCCGGATGCAAATCCGGAGGCGGTGCGGCTGACGCCCGCACGCCGTCGCGTTCTCGAGGCGCTGGCCGCCGCGTCACCCCAGACCGCCGCCGAACTGGCGGGCGAGGCGGGGGTCGGAACCGGGGTGGTCAGGGGGCTGCATGCGGCGGGCCTGCTGCAGGCGGTGCCGCTGCCCGCCGACCCGCCGGTGCCGGAGCCTGACTGGCGACGGTCCGGGGTCGCCCTCAGCCCGGCCCAGCAGGAGGCCGCCGTCGCGCTGCGCGCCGCAGTCGCCGCGGACGCGTTCACGGTGACCCTGCTCGACGGCGTGCCCGGCTCGGGCAAGACCGAGGTCTACTTCGAGGCGGTCGCCGAAGCCCTCGCCCGCGGCCGCCAGGCGCTGGTGCTGCTGCCCGAAATCGCGCTCTCGGCGCAGTGGCTGGTGCGCTTCCGCAACCGCTTCGGCTGCGATCCCCTGGAGTGGCATTCCGACCTGCCGGCGCGGCGCCGCCGCGCCACCTGGCGCGCGGTCGCCGAGGGGCGCGCGAGGGTGGTGGTGGGGGCCCGCTCGGCGCTGTTCCTGCCGTTCCCCGACCTCGGCCTGATCGTCGTCGACGAAGAGCACGACGCCTCCTACAAGCAGGAGGACGGCGTTCTCTACAACGCGCGCGACATGGCGGTGGTGCGGGCCCGCCTGGGCGGAATTCCGGTCGTCCCGGTCTCGGCGACGCCATCGCTGGAGACGATCGGCAACGCGCAGGCGGGCCGCTATGCGATGTTGTCGATCCCCTCGCGCGCCAGCCATGCGGCGTTGCCCGAGGTTGCGGTGATCGACCTCCGCCGCCAGAACCTGCCGGCGACGCGCTGGATCGCCGAGCCCCTGGGGCAGGCGCTCGCTGCCACCCTGGAGGCCGGCGAGCAGGCGCTCCTGTTCCTCAACCGGCGCGGCTATGCGCCGCTGACC